>NZ_JBICWQ010000002.1:0-1472069 GCF_043199815.1 Streptomyces sp. NPDC048523
ATCCACCTCAGGGAACACCGTCCGCAAACTCTCATGACGACCCACCACATCCGCCAGCGCACACACCAACGCATCACGGTCCAACACACCCGACAACCGCAGCGACAACGTCATGTTGTACTGCGCAGCACCACGCTCCAGACGGTTCAGGAACCACAAACGGCGCTGCGCGAACGACAACGGCACCACCTCAGGACGCACCACCGGCACCAACGCCGACCGCGCAACCCCACCCGACTCCCGCACCCACACCGACAACCCCGCCACCGACGGAGCCTCGAACAACGCCCGAACCGGCAACTCCACACCCAGCACCGAACGCACCCGACTCACCAGACGAGTCGCCGACAACGAATGCCCACCCAGCTCGAAGAACCCGTCGTCGATACCAACCCGCGAAACCCCCAGCACCTCCGCGAACAACCCGCACAAAATCTCCTCCTGCGGACTCCGCGGACCACGCCCCACCCCACCCACACCAAACTCCGGCACAGGCAACGCAGCACGATCGAGCTTGCCGGTGGGCAGCAGCGGGAGGACGTCCAGGCCCACCATCGCGGTCGGCACCATGTGACCGGGCAGTTCCGCGGCGGCCGCACGCCGCAGGGCGTGCACGTCGGTCCGGTGTCCGGGTCGGGGCACGACGTAGGCGGCCAGACGGGAGTCGCCGGTGGCTTCATCCTCGTGGACGACGACGGTGGCCTGGGCGAGGCCGCCCAGCCGGCAGAGCGCCGATTCGATCTCGCCCGGCTCGATCCGGTAACCACGCACCTTCACCTGATCATCCGCACGCCCCAGGAACTCCAGATTCCCGTCCGCACGCCACCGCACCACATCACCCGTCCGGTACATCCGGACACCACCACCACCGAACGGATCAGCCACAAACCGCTCCGCCGTCAACCCCGGCCGACCCACATACCCACGAGCCACACCCGAACCCGCGACATACAACTCACCCGGCGTCCCCACCGGCACCGGCCGCAACCCACCGTCCAACACATACACCCGCGTGTCGCCGACGGGACGGCCGATGACGGGCTGCTCGCTGTCGGCAACGGATGCCACGACGGAGTCGACGGTGGTCTCGGTGGGTCCGTAGAAGTTGTGGCTGAGCGGAGCGGAGGCCCGCAACTGGTCCCAGAGGGACTGGGGAACGGCTTCGCCGCCCACCATGACCGCGGCCGGGGTGGTGCCACCAGCCGGCCGGGGGTCATTGAGGAGGTCCTGGGCGAGCAGAAGCCGGCCGTAGGAGGGGGTCACGTCGACGAGGTCGATGCCGTGGCGGGTGACGTAGCCGACAAGGGCCTCGGCGTCGCGGCGCACCACGTCCTCGACGAGGTGCAGTTCGTGGCCGGCGAGCATCCACAGCAAGGGCGGCCAGAGTGCATCGGAGGACAGTGCGGCGGTGTGCGTGATGCGGATCCGGTCCTTGCCCAGGGCGTCGGCGGCCGGGACGTACACCTGGCTCCGGTGGCTGGCGAACAGGCTGGCGAGCCCCCGGTGCGGCACGGCGACGCCCTTGGGCGCGCCGGTGGAGCCGGAGGTGTAGTGCACGTAGGCGATGTGCTCGGGGAGCACCGGGCTGGTCCGGTCGGCGTCCGCCGGGTCCTTTGCAGGGCGCCGGGCCACGTCCCGTACGACGGCCGGGTCGTCCAGCATGATCGTGGGTATCCCGGTCGGAGGCAGGGTGGCGGCCCGGTCCCGGGCCGTGAGCATCAGGACGGGCCGGGCGTCGCCCAGGAGGGTGGCGATGCGGTCCGCAGGGTCGTCGGGATCGAGCGGCAGGTAGGCCGCGCCCGTCTTCAGTACCGCGAACAGGGCGGCCAGGGCCTGCGGGGACCGCGGCAGGGCGAGGGCGACCACGTCCTCGGCACCGATCCGGCGGTCGAGGAGATGGTGGGCCAGCCGGTTGGCCTCGGCGTTGAACTCGGCGAAGTCGGCGACGGTGTCCGCGAAGACGACGGCGGCGCGGTCGGGGGTACGGGCGGCCTGATCCTGGAGGATCCCGACGACGGTGGTGTCCGGTGTCTCCTGAGCCGTGTCGTTGAAGGTGTCGAGCAGCATTCGGCGCTCGGCGTCGCCGAGGACGTCGACCCGGCCGGTGGGCAGGCCGGGCTCGGTGGCGAAGGCTTCGAGGATCCGCCGGTAGCGGGTCAGTACGATGCCGGCGGCGGTGTGGTCGAAGCGGTCCGGACGGTGTTCGAGTCGCAGTTCCAGGCGGTCTCCGGAGGCTGCGGCGATCAGGCCGAGCGCGTAGTGCGTGGCATCGCGGCCTTCAGCCCCCGTGATCCGTACGCCGCGCACCGACGTGCCGAGGGTGTCCCGGTCGACTGGGTAGTTCTCGTAGACGACCGACGTATCGAAGAGCTCCCCTACGCCCACCAGGCTCTGGATGTCGGCCAGGCCGAGGTACTGGTGGTCCATCAGAGCGGTCTGCTCGACGCGCACCCGGGTCAGCAGCGAGCCCAGGGGCTCCCCCGCCCGTAGCCGGATCCGTACCGGGATGGTGTTGATGAAGAGGCCGATCATGCTGTCGATGCCGGGGATCTCGGGCGGGCGCACCGAGACGGTGGAGCCGAAGACGACGTCCTCACACCCGGTGATCTTGCTCAGCAGCATCGCCCAGGCCGCCTGGAGCACGGTGCTGACGGTGGTGCCGTGGGCCCGGGCCTGCCGGCGCAGATCCTCGGCCAGGCCGTCCGGGACGTCCAGGGTGATCTGTTCGGCGGGCGCCGCGACATCGCCGGGGCCGGTGGCCGGTGCCACGCGCGTGGGCTCGTCCACCCCGTCGAGCGCCTGTCGCCACGCCTCCAGCGAGGTGCGCCGGTCCTGCCGGGCCAGCCAGGTGAGGAAGGCACGGTAGGGGGTGGCGGGCGGCAGGACCTCGCTGTCGGCGCCGTGCTCGTACAGGGTGAAGAGTTCACGCAGGACGAGCGGGCCCGACCACCCGTCCATGAGGATGTGGTGGTTGGTCAGGACGAGCCGGTGCAAATCCCGCTCCAGCCGGACGAGCGCCAGCCGGATCAACGGGGGCTTGGCGAGGTCGAAGCCGGCCCGGCGCTCGCGCTCGGTGATCCGTTCCAGTTCCGCGTCGCGCTCGGCCGGGTCGAGGCCCGAGAGGTCCGCCTCCTGCCAGCCGGGTTCGGACTGCCGGGGAACGAACTGAACGGACTTGCCCGAGGCGGTCGTCCGAAAGCCGGCGCGCAGCTGCGGGTGGCGGCGCAGCAGACCGTGGACCGCCGCGTGGAGACGGCCTGCGTCGAGGGGGCCGGTGAGGTCGATGCCGAGCTGGACCGTGTAGACGTCGCGCTCGTGACCGTCGTAGTGCGCGTGGAAGAGCAGACCCTCTTGCAGCGGTGAGAGCGGCAGTACGTCTTCGATCCCGGTACGGAGGTTGCGCGGGCGGTCACTCGTGGTCATGTTCTGTCCTCGGTCGGCTTCGGTCGGCGGCCTCGTCCACAACGGGAGGCGGTCTAGTCGGACATCGCGACCAGCACGCGCCGGTTCCCGGTGTACGGGCGGCGACCGTGGCCGACCAGGATGTTGTCGATGAGGAGCAGGTCCCCGGCGTGCCAGTCCACGTCGACGGCGTGCCGGAGACCGGTTTCCTGGACGTGGGTGATGTGCTCGGCGGGGATCGGGGTGCCGTCCGCGTACGACGCCGCCTGCGGCATCTCGTCCTCGGACATCAGCTCCATCAACAGGGCCGCGTCCTCACCCAGTCCGGCTATGTGGAACTGGTCGGCCTGGTTGAACCACACCTCGGTACGGGTGACCGGGTGGCGCAGGGTCGCGGGGCCGACCTGGCTGATCCACAGAGTGCCGTCGGACTTCCACTTCCAGTCGGCGCCGGTGCCTGCGAGGAAGGCTTCCACCTCGCCCCGGTCATCGGTCTCGAAGGTGTCCTGCCAGCTCTTGCCCAGTCCATGTCCGCCGCGCAGGTTCTGGGTGTAGCGGACGCCACCGGCGAACGCCTTCCTGACCTCGGGGTCGATGGACTCCAGCCACAGCTGACCGTCGACGACAGGGGTGGCGCCGCCGGAGGACGGGGCCCGGTCGCAGTAGAACAGCAGGCGTCCGGGCCACTGGTGGGCGTACGACATCTCGTTGTGCAGGGAGATCTGATACTCGGGCGGGTACTCGGTGGACGTGTAGACGTTCTCGCCCACGGCGGCGACCTTGGTCCGGGGGGAGTTGCCGTGGACGTAGGCCAGCCGCCGCGGCAGCAGGGCGTCGGCGACGGTGTCGTAGGTTCCCGTGGAGACTCCGAAGCCCCGGAAGACCAATGCCTTCTCCCTGACGATGAGTTCGTCGAGCCCGGCTCGCGCGATGTACTCGACGAGCCCGGCCGGGGTCGCTTCGGCACCGGTGTCCCAGGGAGTGAGCTCCAGCGGCCGCCAGTTCTCGGCAGTGTTCAACGTGCTGTCCTTCCAAGCCTTCGATGGTGATCGTGGAGCACTGGACGATGCTAGGCAGGGCCTTCCCGAGGGAGCTGGACGCTGCCTGTACGGCGAAAACTGCCGCTGCTGCGGCGGTGGTTGGCAGGCGTGGGCGGTCCTTGTGGCGCCGTCCGGCCCGCCTCAGCGTCCGGTGAACCGGGGTGTTCGGCCTTCCCGGAAGGCGGACACGGCTTCGGCCACATCCGCCGACTTCGCGGTGAGCACCTGCGCGACCGACTCCCTCTTGAGGGCGTCGGCCAGGCAGGACGCACCGGCGTTGGCGTGTACGACTGATTTGGTGACGGCGACGGCGACCGGGCTGTTGGCGGCGATGACCTCGGCCAGCGCCAGCGCCTCGGTCAGCAGTGCGGCGTCGGGGACCACCCGGTTCACCAGCTGCAGGGTGAACGCCTCGTCCGCACCGACGGTCCGGCCGGTGAGCAGGAGGTCGAGGGCGGGTCCGAGGCCGACGATCCGGGGCAGCAGCCAGGAGGCGCCCAGGTCGCCCCCGGAGAGCCCGATCCGCACGAAGGCGGCGCGGCACCTGGCACGCGAGGTGGCGACCCGGATGTCGGCGGAGAGTGCGAGGGACAGGCCCGCGCCGACGCACGGGCCGTCGACGGCGGCGATGACCGCCTGGGGCAGCTCATACAGGGCGGTGACGGCCGCGGCCTGCCGTTCCACGCGCTGTTGCAGCCGCAGCGGGGGCAGTGCCGTCATGTCGTCCACGCCGTCCAGGTCGAAGCCGGAGCAGAACGCCTCGTCGGCGCCCGCCAGGACGACTGCCCTGACGGAGTCGTCCTCAGCCAGCTGGCGGCACAGGCTCTCCAGTGCCGCCAGCATCTCGTCGGTGAGCGCGTTCTTGCGGTGCGGGCGGTTGAGCGTCACGAGCATGACGCCCGGACCCCGACGCTCGGTCAGGACCACCGGACCGCTCATGCCGTCCGCTCCGGGTGTCCGATGTGGTCCAGCCGGGCGGCCAGGTCGGCCACGAGCTCCGGCGCCAGGTCGTTGAGGTAGAAGTGGCCGCCCGCGAAGGGCCGCGAGGTGAAGTCCGCCGTGGTGTGCTCGGACCAGGCCCTTACGTCCTCCGCCGCGACGCCGGCGTCGCGGTCACCGTGGTAGGCCGTGACGGGGACTCCGGTCCGGCTGCCGGGCTCCGCCCGGTAGGTCTCGGCGATCCGGATGTCGGTCCGCAGCGCCGGCAGGACCACTGCTCTGAGTCCGGGGTCGGCCAGCACTCCACCTTCCATGCCGCCCAATGCGCTCAGTTCCGCCAACAGGCCGTCGTCGTCGAGCCGGTGGAGGTCCTTGGACTGCCGCGGTCGCGAGGGGGCCGGGCGGCCGGAGACGAACAGGTGGGCGGGAGGTGTGTGGTGGGACCGTTCCAGGCGCAGCGTGGCCTCGTAGGCGACGGCGGCCCCCAGACTGTGGCCGAAGAATGCCATCGGGCGGTCCAGGAACGGCGTAAGCGCGGTGGCGACCGCGTCGGCCATGGGCTCCATCGAGTCCACGCACGGCTCGGTGAACCGGTCGTGCCGGCCGGGGTACTGCACCGCGAGCAGTTCCACGTCGTCCGGGAGCAGCCCCGGCCAGGAGCGGAACGCGGCGGCCGATCCCCCGGCATGCGCGAAGCACACGAGGCGCAGCCGAGGCGAGGGAACGTGCCGGTACCGGCGAATCCACCCGCCGCACGAGGTGACTACCGGAATCGAGGAAGACATGTGACGCCTCTGCATTGGATACCTGCCGAGCGAATATGATGCAGCGGTCCGCCGAGGCGGGGCCGCTGGAAAAACTTACCCCCGCCCATCCGGTATTCAAGAGGCAGTTTCGCATATAGGCCGCATCCAGCCGGGTCGGTCGGAGACGACGTACGATCGGGCCCGTCGATTTCACAATTAACGGTTGGCGCGATGACTGCCCCTCTGCGAATGCCACATATCAATGTCGAATTTCTTCCGCATCTAAGCCCGCTCGCCGATCGCGTGGAGGGGCACACCCGTCAATTCGTCCGCAGGTTCGGCCTGGTCCCGGACGAGGTCTCCCGGCGGCACCACGAGGTCTCCCGGCTCGGGACCCTGATGGCCCGGGCCTATCCCTATGCCGAGTTCACCGAACTGGCTCTGGTCACCGACTGGATCAGCTGCATGCTGGTGCTCGACGACCAGTTCGACGAGACGCGGCTGGGCACCGAACCGGATCGGTTACGGGAGGTTTGCACCATGGTGCTCGGATGGCTGCCGCCCGAGGGCGTGCCGCCGATTCCGCACCCGCCCAGCGAGGACTCGTTCACCGCAGCTTTCCGGCCAGCTTTCCACGACCTGTGGGAACGCACCTGCGCGGACACCACTCCGGCCTGGCGGAAAAGGTTCACGGCGCATATCGCTGATTTCTTCGAGACGTGTGTCTGGGAAGCCGCCAATCGCTCGACGGGCCGGATTCCCGAGCTCGACGAATACCTGCGAATGCGGGGCTGCGCCCTGATGCCGTATCTCGACCTGGTGGAAGTCGCGCGGCACTGGGTGGTTCCCGAGGCGGTCTACGGCCTGCCGGAATTCGCCGAGATGAATCAGGCCCTGTCGGATGCAGACCTGTGGACGAACGATCTCTTCTCCTGCGAAAAGGAAGCGTTGCTGGGAGACCCGCACAACCTGGTGCTGGTCCACCGGCGAGCGCACGGCACGGATCTCCAGACCGCCGCCGACGCGGTCGCCGGCATGATCCAGGCCCGCGTCGACCGCTTCACCGAACTCGCCTCGGGCTGTTACGAGAACGCCCGGCGGGCCGGCGCCGATGACCCGATGCGCCCAGCCCTGGAACGCCATGTCGAGGGACTGCGCACTTGGCTGAGCGGACAGTTGCAGTGGCGCTTCGAGACGGACCGGTTCAACCCGGCCCGTCCGGAGGTCGTCAACGCCTCCGGCATCACACCGCTCTGACGCGCTGGAGGCCTTGGGACATGCAGAACCGCTATGCGACGCTCCGCTATCTGCAGACGCTGGACCCCGCATCCGATCATGAGCTGATCCACCGGATCTCCTCCGACCGCGAGTTCCCCTGGGACTACGGGCGCGGCCTGGAAGTCGCCATCTGGCGGACCTGCTGCGTGCCGGTCATATCCGAAATGCTCGATGGCACCGGAGAGTTCGCGCAGCGGGCGCAGAAGCGCTACGACGACACTCGCATCCTGCTCGGCGAGATGGTCAACGGCGGCTACGACTCCGAGCGAGGTCGGCAGGCGCTGCGTCAGATCAACCGTGCCCACAGTCATTTCGACATCGCGAACGAGGACATGCTGTATGTGCTATCCACCTTCGTCTTCGAGCCGATCCGCTGGATCGACCGCTGGTCCTGGCGCCGGGTCAGCACCGTGGAGAAGCTCGCCGCCTTCCACTTCTTCGTGGCTACCGGGAAGCGCATGAACATCAAGGAACTCCCCACGGACTACGACAAGTTCGAGCTCTTCAACCGGGAGTACGAGCAACGGATGTTCCGGCCGACCGCCAGCAACCACCGGGTCGGCACGTCGCTGCTCAAGCTCTACTCATCCTGGTACCCGCGCCCGCTCGACTCCCTGGTGGCGGCCACGCTTCCGTGCCGGCTCGACGGGGAAGCGCGGCGGATGCTCGGCTTCGCGCATCCCCCGGCCTGGGCCCGTGCGTTGAACCGGCTTGGCCTTCGGGGTCACGCGCTGGCCGAGCGGATCGCGCCGAAACCGGTGGCCCGTCTGCTGGCCCGTCCGACGGCCAGGACCTATCCCGGCTACCCGGTGGGCTACGACCTGTCGCAGATCGGCCCCGGTACCGGTAAGACGCCGACCCGAGAGATGCCGTCCGCGTGAGCGGTGGTCTGGCGGCGCGCCGACGCGTCATAGGCGGCACCCCGCTGCTCTCCCTCCGGGTTCCGCTGCGCGGCCGTACCGTTCGGGTGCGGCTGAAGATGGAGGCCGAGAACTGCTTCGGCTCGATCAAGGCCCGTACCGCTCAGGCCCTCCTCGGGTCGCTGGAGTCGGCCGGCCGGCTCGGCCCCGGCAGCAGGGTCGTGGAGTCGACCTCGGGGAACCTCGGGGTGGCTCTTGCCGGTCTCTGTGCGGAGCGCGGGTACCGGTGCACCCTGGTGGTCGAGCCCAGCACCCCGCAGCACAGCCGCGAGGAGATGGCCGCCCACGGAGCCGACGTCGTGGTCGTTCCCGAGGTCGCCGGCGGCCGCACACTGGGCGCCCGGCTGGACGCCGTACGGGCGATCCTGGCGGACGACCCGGCCGCGGTGTGGACCGACCAGTACGAGAATCCGGCGAACCCACTGGTTCACCGGTGGAGCACCGCGGCCGAACTGACACGGGCCCTGCCTCCGGGAGAGCTCGACGCCGTCTGTGTCGCGGTGTCCACCGGCGGCACCCTGGCCGGCATCGCCGATCACTTCCGGGAGCATCGCCCGGAGACACGGCTGCTGGCCGTGGACGCCGTGGGGTCCGCGGCGCTGGGCGGAACGCCCGGCGACCGGCCCTTCAAGCTGCCGGGCTTCGGCTCGGGCCAGACGTCGAGGTTTCTCACCGGCGACCACTGGGACCGGGCCTTCACGCTGGACGACGTGCACGCGGCCATGGCGTGCCTCCAGGTCGCCTCCAGCACGCGGGTCCGGCTCGGCGGCTCGGGTGGTGCCGCCGTTCTCGCCGCACTCCTGTACGCACAGGACACGCCGAACGTCGCCCGGATCGCCTGTGTCTGCCCCGACGCCGGCGACAAGTACGAGCAGATCTACGCCCGTCCGCTTCCTGTGCCGCCGGAGCCGGGGCACGCAGTCCTGACCGCCCTGGAAGCCCTGGGAGCGGCCCGGCTGGAGAACGGAGAGCACCAGTGAACACCGACCTTGACACCACGATCCGGTACCTGACGGGTGACCAGGTCGACGAGCTGAGCCGCGGCCTGCCGATCGTCGACCTGGTCCGCGACACGCTCCTGGCCTTCCGACGCGGTACGGCGGGCCTGACTCCGGAGGCGGCGCTGCGCTGGACCACGCCCATGGGCGACTCGGCCCGCAGTCTGATCCTGCCCGGCTGGTCGGGAACCGGCTACGGGTGCAAGATCATCAACAGTTCACTCGGCAATCACGAGCGGGGGATCACCCGCGCGGCCGGACTGATCGTGCTGGCCGACCCGGAGACGGCGCACCCGAGCTGCGTGATGGAGGGTGCCCGTATCAGTGCCCTCCGGACCGCGGGCGTGTCCCTGGCCGCCGTCCAGGCGGCCCGCAGACTCACGTCCGTGACGAGCGTGGCCTTCCTCGGGTGCGGCCGCCAGGCTCGGGCACACCTGCAGCTGCTGATGGCGGAGTGCCCGGGGCTGGAGCGGGTGCTGCTGTACGACCGTGATCCCGCTGCGCGCGAGGAGCTGGCCGCGGAGTGCCGCGAGGCAGCCCCGGCCGTCGACGTCCGGGGGGTGGAGCAGGCCCGGCAGGCCGTCGCCGGCGCCGGACTCGTCATCGCGGCCACGACGACGACGGAGTCCTACGTCGAACTGGACTGGCTCCACGAAGGCGGAACCTTCGTCAACGTCTCGCTGGACGACGCGTCCGAGGGTCTGCTGACTGGCTGCGACCACCTGTTCGTCGACGACTGGGAGCTGGTGAGCGGCGACGACCACCGGCTCCTGGGCAGGCTCGCCGGCTCCGGCCGGGTGACCGGGCCGGGCAGTACTCCACCGGCCGGCTCGCGGGCCGTGGACGCCGAGCTGCCCGCACTGGTGGCCGGCGAGTACACCCGGCCGATCGAGGCCCGGGACCGGGTCGTGATCAACCCGTTCGGCATGGGTGTGCACGACATCGCGCTGGCGGACGTCATCCACGCCAGGGCCGTCGCCGGCGGGGTCGGTACGCGGCTGCCCAGGTAACGCTCTGCCGAAGTCCGGCGGGAGCACGCGCGGCTTCGGCGACCAGGCAGCGCTGGGCTGGGCTGGGCTGGGCTGGGCTGGGCTGACTAGCGGAGTGGACGTCATGTTGCCCACGTCATGCCGGAATTGACTATTCCCTTAATTAATCACTGGGCACCAATCCGCCACACCATGATCAACTTAGGGTCGATCGCATCTTCAGGGAGGGGGATTTCGTGGAGACAGAACCAGCCCCAAGTGGCCCCGCCACAGCATCACTGGGTCGACTCATACGCAATTTGAGGAATCAGGCGGGTATGAGCCAGCGCAAACTGGCAGAACAATCCGGACTCAGCATGCGAACTTTACGAGAGATCGAGCAGGACCGGGTCCTTCGTCCCCGTGCCGTGTCGCTCCAGCGTCTTGCCGAGGTACTGAACGAACCTCAGCTGAACACCTGCGGCCGTACCTGCCGATCGCGCCTCACCACCTCGCCCGAAGAGACCTCGGCGTTCAGAATCCAGCTCCTCGGCCCGTTCGCCGCGCTGCGCGGCTCCGCCGAGCTGGACATCGGTACCCCGCAGCAGCGGCATCTGCTGGCGCTGCTGGCGCTCAACGCCAACCAGGCCGTCCACCGTGACGAGATCACCGACGTGCTCTGGGGCGAGGATCCGCCGTACTCCTTCCTACAGCTCGTTCACACGCACGTCTCCCGCCTGCGCGGCTTCCTGGACCGCCACCGCTCCTCGGAGCCGGGAGCACCCTCGCTCATCCGCCGGGCCGAGGGCTACCAACTGTGCATCGACCAGGACAAGATCGACCTGCTCCAGTTCCAGGAAGCGTGCGGTGCGGCCGCGCTGGCCCGGCAGCAGGGTGACGTGCCCAGTGAGCACCGGGCCCTCTCCGAGGTCGTGCACACGTACACCGGCGAACTCCTGGAAGGCTTCGACGAACGTCTGAGGTCCTACCCGGCGGTCGCCGACTACTACCGCCAGCACTTGGCCGCGACCCTGCGCCTGGCCGATCTGGCCATCGGCGCCGGCCAGTACGACGAAGCCATCCCGTGGCTGCGGCAGGTCCAGCGAGGGCACCTGTTGCACGAGGGGTTACACGCGCGCCTGATGATCGCGCTCGCGGGCTCGGGGCAGCAGGTCGCCGCCCTGGCCCTCTACACCGAGCTGGAGTCCACGCTCCGCAAGGAGTTCGGCATCGAGCCCAGCGCCGAACTCCGCGCGGCACACCTGTCGGTCCTCGGGCAGGGCGCGCCGTCCTGGCCGGTCGGTCCCGCCCGGCCGACGCACCGCCCGGGGCCCGCGTCGCCGTCTCTCCTTCCGCGTGATCCGGAGGACTTCGTCGGCCGCAGCGAGCACCATCCCGTGCTCAGTCGGCTTACCACGAGCTGCTCCACCGCGGCGCTCGGACCCGCTTCCCTCGTATCGCTCTACGGACCGGCCGCTGCGGGCAAGTCGGTCCTCGCGGTGCGTACCGCCCACGCGAGCCGCCCACACTTCCCTGACGGCCAGTTCTACGTGGACCTGCGCGGACATACTCCGGAGCCCGTTCCGGCACTGGAGGCGCTCTCCCAGTTCCTCCAGGCACTCGGCGTCGCCGAGAAGGACGTACCCAGGTCGCTCTCCGGGCGCGTGGCGCTGTACCGCAGCCTGCTCGTCAACCGGCGCACGCTGGTGGTCCTGGACAACGTCGCGGACGAGGAGCAAGTGGGCCCGCTGCTGCCGGGCGGCTTCAACAGCGCGGTCCTGCTGACCAGTCGGGAGCCGCTGGCAGCCCTGGAGGGCGCCCGGCACTTCCGCATCCCCAGCTTCACCGCGGAGCAGGCGCGTGAGCTGCTGGCCAGGATCGTCGGCCTGCACCGGACGGCCGAGGAGCCGGCCGCAGCGGACGAGATCGTCGAGCTGTGCGAGGCCATGCCGCTCGCCATCCGGATAGCCGGCCTGCGCCTGGCCATGCGCCCCCACTGGACGCTGGCCCACATGGCGCGGCGGCTGCGATACGAGGACCACCGGCTCGACGCTCTCACCCAGGGGGCGCTGGCCGTACGTCCCCGCCTGGAGGGGAGCCTCGCCGTCCTCACCCCCGCCGACCGGCGGTCCCTGCACTCTCTCGCGCACGAGGTGGACGGAGCCTTCTCCGCCGGCACCGTGGCGACCGTGCTGCGCTGTCCGGCCCAGGACGTGGACAGCTTGCTGGAGCGTCTCACGGACCAGCAGCTGATCGAGCCGGCCGACACCCGTCCCGACACCTACCGTTTCGCCCCGCTCGTACGGCTCCATGCGGCCGAGCCCCAGCCCTGATCTTCTTTCCCCCTTCTCCGCCCCTCCCCCTCCCGCTTCCCTCTCCCTGCCGGAGGCGCGGTCCGCCGTGCGCTCCTCCCGACCCTCATGGAGTCATCATGACCTTGCAGATGCCGTCGAGGCCCCCCGGCCTCCTCGGCGACACTCGGGTGCTGACCGAATCGCACTGGACCGCCGACACCAGCAGCCCCCTCGCGTCCCACACGGTCGGCTCGCTGCTTCGCGAGGTCGCCGGGGCCCGGCCCGACCAGGTGGCCCTGGTGGCCGTACCGGAGGAGGGGCCGTCGCGCCGCTGGACGTACGCCGAGCTGCTCGGTGAGGCCGAGCGGGTCGCCGCCTGGATCAGCGAGCGCGTACCCACGAGCGGCCGGGTCGCCATCTGGGCTCCGAACGTCGCCGAGTGGCCCATCGTCGAGTACGCCGCCGCGCTGGCGGGTGTGACCCTCGTCGCGCTCAACCCCGCGCTGCGCGCACCGGAGCTGGTCCACGCGCTGCGCACGTCCGCGGCGACGATGCTGCTGTACTCCGAGCGCAGCCGCGCGTACGACATGGCGACCGTCGTCGAGAGCGTCCGCGGCGGGCTCCCGCTGCTGGAGCACGTGGTACCGCTGTCCGATTGGGAAGACCTGTACGGAAGTTCGCCGGTACCGGCCGAGCGCGAGCACGCGGCCTCGGCCGTGCCGGCGCAGATCCAGTTCACCTCGGGAACGACCGGGCTGCCCAAGGCGGTGCTGCTGTCCCACCAGGCCATCATCAATGTCTCGCGGTTCACCTTCGACGTGCTCGGGATCGACGACGGAGCGCCGGTCGTGTCCCCGCTGCCCATGTTCCACACGGCGGGCTGCGTCATCTCCTGCCTGGGCCCCCTGTGGTGCGGGGGCACCTTCATCCTGCTCGAGCGGTTCGAACCGCACCTGCTCCTGAAGGTGCTGCGGGAAACTCCCGACGCCGTCCTCACCAGTGTGCCCACCGTTTTGACGGCACTGGCCGAGGCCGCTCGGCAGGAGGACGCCGACGCCCCCCGCATCGGCGCGGTGCTCACCGGCGCGGCCCCGGTCCGCTCCCGGCTCATCGGCGAGGTGGAGCGGCTCTTCTCCACCACTGTCTTCAACCTGTACGGGCAGACCGAACTCGCGTCGGTGCTGACCCTGACGCGACCACAGGACAGCGCGGAGGAGAAGTCCGCCACGGTCGGCCGCCCCCTGCCGCACGTCGAGTGCCGCATCAGTCATCCGGAGTACGGCCACACGCTGCCGCTGGAGGTACCGGGCGAGATCTGTGCCCGCGGCTACCAGAAGATGCTCGGCTACTTCGGCGACCCCGAGGCAACCGCGGCCAAGACGGATGAGGTCGGCTGGCTCTATACGGGTGATCTCGGCTCGATGGACGCCACGGGGGCGGTGCGGATCATCGGCCGGTTGAGCGACGTGATCATCCGCGGCGGCGAGAACATCTCGGCGGCGGAGATCGAGGAGTGCCTGCTCCGCGAAAAGGCCGTCCAGGAGGCGGTCGTGGTGGGCATTCCCGACGAAGCCTGGGGGGAGATCGTCGCCGCCGCCGTGCTGGCGGCGCCGGGCCGGAACGTCGACATGGAGAAGCTCCGGGCCACCTGCCGGGAGCTGCTGTCCCCCTACAAGGTGCCCCAACTGTGGTACCTGCTCGACGAACTGCCCCTCACGTCCTCGGGAAAGGTGCAGAAGTTCCGGGTCAAGGAGCTCGTGGCCCTGACCCAGCCGGTCCTGCGGCCGTAGCCGCGACGATCCACGGAGGCCCCCATGCAGGTGTCCATGCAGATCCAGTACGACGGCGACGCGGTGGAGTCGGCCCGGCGGGTGAGCGCGCTCGAGCGGGCCGGCCTGGACCTGGTGTGGGTCCCGGAGGCCTACGGTTACGACGCGCCCAGCTTCATGGGTTACATCGCCGCGCGAACGGAACGCGTCCACATCGGGTCGGGCATCATGCCGCTCTACACCCGCACCCCGACCCTGCTCGCCATGACGGCGGCCGGGGTGGACGCCCTCTCCCACGGCCGCTGCCACGTGGGGCTGGGCACGTCCGGCCCCAAGGTGATCGAGGGCTGGCACGGGGTTCCCTTCACCGCCCCGCTCGGCCGCACGCGGGAAACCGTGGAGATCATGCGGAAGGTATGGCGCCGGAAGGGCCCGGCCCGTCACGACGGACGCGTCCACCGGCTGCCGCTGCCCGCCCCGGAAGGCAGCGGGCTGGGCACGGCGATGAGGCTGCTGACGCCGCCCCTGCGGGACTCGGTCCCCGTGTGGATCGCGGCGCTCGGCCCGCGCAACGTCCGGATGACCGCGGAGATCGCGGAGGGCTGGCTGCCCATGTTCTTCGTCCCCGAATGGTCCGACCGGGTGTGGGGCGAGGACTTGCGCGCGGGGCTGGCGAAGCGGGATCCCGCGCTGGGACCGCTGCGCATCTCGGCCGGCGGGCTACTGGCCATCGGGCCGTCGGCGCATCGTGCGCGCGAGCGGGCACGCCGGCAACTCGCCCTGTTCATCGGCGCGATGGGGGCGGGCGGCCACAACTTCTACGACGCCCTGATCCGCCGGTACGGGTTCGGCGAGGAGGCCGACAGGATCCAGCACCTGTACACCGCCGGCGACCGCGCCGGCGCCGAGGCGGCCGTACCCGAGCGGCTGCTGGAGGCGACCACCCTGTGCGGCACCGAGGACTACGTCAAGGACCGGCTGGCCGCCTACCGGGCGGCCGGGGTCACCCACATCCAGGTCACACCCGTCCCGGACGACGGGCAGACGGAGGCCGGCCTGATGTCGCGGCTCAAAGAACTTTGCAACTGAACCACCACTACCACCACTCACGAGGGAAGAACCGTGAAAGCAATCATCTATTCCAACCACGGCAGCCGCGGGGACATACAGCCGTACCTGGCACTGGCCTACGCCCTCAATCAGGCCGGCCACACCGCCGTCCTGGCGGGTCCGCAGCGGTTCGGCACCTTCGCGGCCGAATACGGCGTGGAATTCGCACCGCTCAACGACGAGATGATGGATCTCCACGCCCGGCGTGATGTTCAGGAGATCCTCATGAACAACGACGCGCCCACCCCCGAGCAGATGAAACTGCGCCAAACCCTCGCCGACGAGATGGTGCCCCGCCTCTACCCCATCATCCTGCGCGAAATGTGGGAGGCCGCCTCCGACGGCGCCGACATGATCGTCTATTCGCATTCCTCCCGCCAGGCGACCCACCAGATCGCCGAGCGGCTCGGCGTCCCCCACGTCCTGGCCCCGCTCTACCCCCACTTCGTTCCGTCCCGGGACTATCCGGCGGGCGTGGGTCTGGCCTCTGGGCCCGACAACCTCGCGGACCACGAGCGGGCCGCCCGCGAGCCCCTCGACGCCCGGACCCACGCCATGGTGACCTCCTGGCGCGCCGAGACGCTCGGACTGCCGCCCCGCGAGGACGAGATGGAGTGGCGCTACTACCCGGACGGCACACCGACCCCGGTCATCCACGGCTTCAGCCCCCACGTGCTGAAGCACTCCGAGGACTGGCCCGAGTGGGTCCACACCACCGGCTTCTGGTCGCTGCCCGCGCAGGCCTCCTGGCAGCCACCGGCGGAGCTGCTGCGGTTCCTCGACGACGGGGAGGCGCCGGTGTTCGTCGGCTTCGGCAGCATGCTGGGGCTCGACCCGGAAGGTGTTGGCAGCACCGTACTGGAGGCGGTACGGAACACCGGCAATCGCGCCATCGTCGTCGAGGGCTGGGGCGGAATCAAGATCACCGAGTCGGCGGACGACGTGTTCGTGGCGCATGATGTGCCCTACGACTGGCTGTTCCCGCGTGTCAGGGCAGCCGTCCACGCGGGTGGCACAGGCACCCACAACGCAGCCATCCTGGCCGGGATCCCCCAGGTCTCCTGCCCCTTCCACCGGGAGCAGCTGATGTGGGCCGAGTACCTGGAGGAGATCGGCGTCGCCCCCGCCCCCATCCAGCTGCGCGACCTCACCGCCGAGAACCTGACCGCCGCGATCCGCACCGCAACGACGGATCCCGCGATCGCGCGCCGAGTGGCGGAACTCGCGGAGAAGGTCGGCGACGACGACGGCTGCGGTACCGCGGTGCGCGTTCTGGAGAAGATTCACGCGAACCATGGCGGATCCACCTCCTGACCCGGGGGCAGATCACCGTACAGAACCTGTCCAGCCCGCCGACGGGCGGGCTGGATAGTGTCCTGGCGAAATCCGAAAGTGGTCGCTCGCCAGGGAATCCGCATCCGTTTCCCGAGTGGAAAGCACGGTGCGGGAGGCCCCCGCCCGATGTTCCGCACATCCGCAAGTGAAGTGAGTGGCGAGGAGCCATGGACCGATCTCAGTATTTCTCTGACGGCGAGCAGAACCTTCCTCTGACCGGCGCTCAGTCCGGGGTCTGGTTCGCCTCGCAGGTCGATCCGGACAGCCCTGTCTTCAGGGCCGCCGAATACCTGGAAATCCACGGACCCGTGGACCCCTCGCTCTTCGAGCAGGCCCTGCGGCAGGTGTTCGCCGAGGCGGACGCCCTCCACATCAGGCTCCTGGACACCGAGGACGGACCCCGCCAGTTCGTGGGACCGCCGCCGCCCTGGCGCCTGGAGACCGTCGACGTGTCCGGCACACCGGACCCCCGGCGCGCCGCCGAGGAGTGGATGGGGCGGGACCTGCGCCGGAGGATCGACCTCACCACTTCACCGCTGTTCACCTACGCCCTGTTCCGCGTCGGTGCCGAGCGCTGGTTCTGGTACCACGCCTACCACCACATCCTGCTCGACGGCGTGGGGGCGGCCCTCCTGGTCCGCAGGGTGGCGGACGTCTACAACGCCCTGTCGGCAGGCTCCGAGCCGGAGCCCAGTCCGTTCGCTTCGGTCCGCACGCTGCTCGCTTCCGACGCCGACTACCGCGGCTCGGAGGATTTCCGGCGCGACGGCGCGTACTGGCGGGAGCGGCTGGCCGACCGGCCGGACCCGATCGCCCTGTCGGCCCGGCCGCTCCGTGCGTCCGCCGAGTTCGTCCGGCACACCGCCCATCTCCCGCAGGACGTCCAGCGGGACCTCACGGCGGCGGCGGAGCGCCTCGGGGTCTCCAGGTCGCGCATCGTGATCGCCGCGACCGCGGCCTTCCTCCACCGGCTGACCGGAGTCACCGACGTGGTGCTGGGGCTGCCGGTCACCGCCCGGCACGACGCGCGGGCCCGCCTCGCACCCGGCATGGTGGCCAACGTCCTGCCGCTGCGCGTGAGCGTCACCCCGCGTACGACCGTGGCCGAACTGCTGACGGGAACCCGTGAGGCGCTGCGGGGCCTGCTGTCCCACCAGCGCTACCGCGGCGAGGACCTACGACGGGACCTCGGGCTGCCGCACGACCACCGCCGGTTCTTCGGACCGCTCGTCAACGTGGTGCCGTTCGACTACGACCTGCGCTTCGCCGGGAGCCCCATCGAAGCGCACAACATGTCGCTCAGGCTCATCGAGGACCTCACCATCTGCGTGTACGACCGGGCTGGAGACAGCCTGATCCGGGTGGACTTCGACGTCCACCCCGAGCTGTACGGCGACGGGGAGGCCACCGCCGTACAGCAGCGCTACCTGGAGTTCATCGGCCGCGTCGCGCGGGCCCTGGACGAACCGAGCACACCGGTCGGCCGACTCGGTCTGCTCGGTGCCGGCGAGATCGGAAAGCTGACCCCGGCGCCCGTCGAGGCGGACCGGGACCGGACCGGTCCGACCCTTCCCGAGCTCTTCGAGCGGCAGGTACGAAAGTCGCCGGCGGCCCCGGCCGTCGAGTACCTCGGCACCGTCCTGGACTACGCGGAGCTGAACCGGCGGGCCAACCGCCTCGCCCACGTGCTGATCTCCCGGGGCGTGGGGCCGGAGGCCCGCGTCGCGCTGCTGCTGTCGCGTTCACCGGAGTTCGTGGTCGCCGCCCTCGCGGTGGCCAAGACGGGCGCCGCCTACGTGCCCATCGACCCCGCGTATCCGGCGGCGCGCATCGACTACGTGCTGCGTGACGCCGCTCCCCTGTGCGTGCTCGTGGAGTCCGGCACCGCAGCCGTGGCCGAGGCCACGGGCTGCCGCCCGCTGCTGCTCGACGAGCCCGGAACCATGCGCGACCTGGCCGGCCGGCCGGACACCGACCCGGTGGACGCCGACCGGACAGCCGCGCTCACGGGCGCTCACCCGGCCTACGTCATCTACACCTCGGGCTCCACCGGACGTCCCAAGGGCGTTGTGGTCACGCACACGGGCATCCCCGACCTGGCCGAGACCTTCATCCGGCGGCTGGGAGTGGCGCCCGGCAGCCGCATCCTGCAATTCGCCGCCATGGGTTTCGACGCGATGGTGCCCGAACTGTGCATGGGCCTGCTCGCCGGGGCCACCTTCGTGCTGGCGCCCGGCGCCCGGCTGATGCCCGGCGACCCGCTCGCCTCGTTCACCCGGGAGGCGGGCATCACCCATGCGATCCTGCCGCCGTCCTCGCTGGCCGTCATGAACGCCGAGGGTGATCTGCCCCCGGACATGACAATCCTCGTGGCGGGTGAAGCGACCTCCGCGGAGCTGGCGTCGCGCTGGTCGCCCGGCCGGCTCTTCGTCAACGGCTACGGCCCCACCGAAACCACCGTGTGCGCCACGATGAGCGACGCGCTGGGCAGCGGTGAGGTGCCGCCGATCGGCGGTCCCATCGCCGGCACTCGGGTGTATGTGCTCGACGCCGCGTTGCTCCCGGTGCCTCCTGGTGTCACCGGTGAGCTGTACGTGGCGGGCGGCAGCCTGGCCCGCGGCTACCTGGGCCGCTTTGGGCTCACCGCGGAACGGTTCGTCGCCAACCCCTTCGGACTGCCCGGCGAACGCATGTACCGCACCGGGGACCTCGTGCGGCAGCGCTGCGACGGCCCGCTGGAGTTCGTCGGCCGCGCCGACGAGCAGGTCAAGATCCGCGGCTACCGGGTTGAGCTCGGAGAGGTCGAGGCCGCACTGACGCGCCTGCCCGGCGTCGGCCAGGCCGCCGCCGCGGTACACCGGGACGCGACGGGCGAACTCTCCCTGGCCGCCTACGTCGTGCCCGCCGACAGCGGGCTCGACCGGGCCGCGCTCCGCGACCAGGTCGCCGCGACCCTGCCCGGCCACCTCGTCCCCACGTCCTTCACCGTGCTGGACGCCGTACCGGTCACGGCGAACGGCAAGACCGACCGGGCCGCACTGCCGCGCCCCGGCGCCCCGACAGGCCCCCGGACCCGGCGCGAGCCACGCACGCCCCGCGAGCGGGTGCTGTGCGAGATCTTCGCCCGGGCCCTGGGCCTGGACTCCGTAGGAATCGACGACGACTTCTTCGCACTGGGCGGTCAATCCCTGCTGGCGGCCCGCACGAGTCGGCGCGTCCGCGCCGAGCTCGGCGTCGAGTGCGGGGTTGAAGCCCTGTTCTCGGCTCCGACCGTGGCCCGGCTGGCGGAGCTCCTCGTGGACCCGGCGGCCGCCGTCCCGGCGCTGTCCCCAGTGCCTCGGGACGGCATCCTCGAGCTTTCCCACGCCCAGCGGCGACTGTGGTTCCTGCACCAGCTGGAGGCATCCCGGGCCGCCTACCACATCCCGCTCGTCCTCACCCTCACCGGCGAACTCGACCGGACCGCACTGGAGTCGGCCCTCGGCGACCTCACCGACCGGCACGAGATCCTGCGCACCGTGTACCAGGACATCGCGGGCGTCCCCGTACAGCGGATCCTTCCGCCCGGCACGCGCCAGGCGTTCACCGCCATCGCGGTAACCGACGCGGAGCTGCCCGGCCGGCTGGCCTCGGCCGTGGAGCAGCCCTTCGATCTGTCTTGCGAACCTCCCCTGCGGCCCGCACTGTTCACCCTCGGACCGGGCCGGCACGTGCTGTTGCTGCTGCTCCACCACATCGGCGCCGACGGCGATTCGCTCGCGCCGCTGCTGCGCGACTTCGTCGCCGCCTACGAGGCCCGGCGCGATGGGCGATCCCTTGAACTCCCGCCGCTGAGCGTCCAGTACGCCGACTACGCCGCCTGGCAGCACCGGATGCTGGGTTCCGAGGACGACCCGCACAGCCGCGCCGCGCGGCAGCTCGGCCACTGGACCCGGCGACTGGACGGCCTGCCCGAGGGGCTCGACCTCCCCTTCGACCGTCCGCTGCCGAAGGCCGGGCCCACCGCCGCCGGTCTGGTCACCGTTGAACTCGGATCCGAACTCCACCAGCGTGTGGGCGAACTGGCCCGGTCCAGCGGCACCAGCGTGTTCATGGTCGTGCAGGCCGCGCTCGCGGCGCTGCTGACCCGGCTGGGCGCCGGCACCGACATCCCCGTCGGCGTCCCCGTGTCGGCACGCGGGGACGACGCCCTCGAGGACCTGGTCGGCTTCTTCACCAACACCCTCGTACTGCGGACGGACACCGGCGGCAACCCCACCTTCCGGGAGCTCCTGGCCCGGCTGCGGCAGGGAAACCTGGATGACTACGGGCACCAGGACCTGCCCTTCGAGCGGCTGGTGGACGTCCTCAACCCCACTCGGTCCACGGCCCGCCACCCCCTGTTCCAGGTCATGCTCTCGATGGACGGCACCCGGCGCCGGCTGCCCGAGCCCACCGGGCTGAGTCTGGGACTCCTCGACGTCGCGACCGGCAGCGCCAAGGTCGATCTCTCGTTCAACGTCCGGGAGGACCTCTCGGCACAGGACGCGGCGGGCGGCATCCTCATAGCCCTGGAGTACCGCTCCGACGTCTTCGAACGGGCCACCGCCGAGTCGATGCTCGCCCGGCTGGTCCGGATGATCGCGGTCGCCGCCGAGGCGCCCGGCACGCGCATCGCAAGCGCCCCGATCCTCTCCGCGCAGGAGAGGCGTCTCCTGCTGGAGGAGTGGAACGAGACCGCGGCACCTGAGTCCCTGACCGATGTCGTCGACCGGGTCCGTACGGTCGCAGCCGAACGCCCCGATGCCGTCGCGATCACAGACGACGACGGGGACGTCACTTACCGCGAACTGATGACCCGCGTCGACTCCCTGGCCCGGCGGCTCCGCTCGCGCGGGGTGGTCCCGGAATCGGTGGTCGCCGTGCTGGCCGAGCGCGGAACCCCCGCGGTCGTCGCCTTCCTCGGCATCCTTGCCGCCGGAGCGGCCTATCTCCCTCTGGACGGCCGCGCACCGGCCGCCCGTACGGCCGCCCTGCTGTCCGACGCCCGCGCACGCTGGCTGCTGGCCGGGCCCGGGTGCCACGGGGCGGCCGCCGAGGCCGCCCGGGCGGCGGACCCCGAACCGGAGGTGCTCCGGCTCGGCCCGGACTCCGGCGCACCCGGCGCCGACCCGGCGGCGCCCGCCCCGGGACAGCTCGCTTACGTCATCTTCACCTCGGGCTCCACCGGGCGCCCCAAGGGCGCGATGGTGCACCACCGGGGAATGAACAACCACCTGCTGGCCAAGGTCGACGGCCTCAGTCTGACCGCCCTGGACACGGTGGTCCAGAACGCCCCGCTGACCTTCGACGTGTCCGTCTGGCAGATGATCGCGCCGCTGGTGGTCGGCGGCCGCGTGCTCGCCGTCGGGGACGCCCTCGCGGCCGACGCCCCGGGCCTGTTCCGCCGGGCCGGGGACCAGGCCGTCACAGTGCTCGAGGTCGTGCCGTCCGTGCTGCGGGCGGCTCTGGATGCCTGGGACGACGGCACGCGGGTTCCGGCCCTTCCGGCCCTGCGGCTGCTGGTCGTCACCGGCGAAGAGCTGCCCGGAGAGCTCTGCCTGCGCTGGTTCGCCCGCTTCGACGGCATCCCGCTGGTCAACGCATACGGCCCGACCGAGTGCTCGGACGACGTCACCCATGCCCTGATCACGGCGGAGGGGTCCTGGGAGCCGGGGACCACGACGCCGATCGGCCGACCGGTCCGCAACACCCTGCTCTACGTGCTGAGCGACGAACTCCAGCCGGTGCCCGCGGGAATCACCGGCGACCTGTACGTCGCCGGTGCGGGTGTCGGCCGGGGGTACCTGGACGACCCGGGCAGGACCGCCGCCGCGTTCGTGCCCGATCCCTTCGCGGCCGACGGCAGCGTCATGTACCGCACTGGGGACCGGGTCCGGCACCGCCCCGACGGCCGGCTGGAGTTCCTCGGCCGCCGGGACACGCAGGTGAAGATCCGGGGCCGGCGGATCGAGCTGGGGGAGGTCGAGGCGCAGCTGCGGGCCTGTGAAGGGGTCTCCGACGCGGTGGCCGTCGTGGTCACGGCCCCCGGCGAGCACCGGCAGCTCGCCGGCTACGTGGTGGGCACCGCGGACGTCCGGTCCGTACGGGAGGCGCTGGCCGCCGTCCTGCCGGAGCACATGGTCCCCTCGGTCCTGGTCCCGCTGACCGCCCTGCCGCTGACTCTCAACGGGAAGGTGGACCGCAAGGCGCTGCCGATGCCGGACTTCGCGGCCGGCGACGTCCGTGAGCCCCGTACCGCGGTGGAGGAGATCCTCCGGGGAATGTTCGCCGACGTCCTGGAAGTCGACGGTGTCGGCATCGACGACAACTTCTTCTCCCTGGGCGGCCATTCGCTGCTGGCGACCCGGCTGATGGCCCGGGTGCGCTCCGCGCTCGGCACCGATCTCGGTGTCGCCGCGCTCTTCGCGGCGCCTACCGTCGCGGGCCTGGCCGCGCAGCTGCCCACCGCCGGACCTGCCGGTCGCGGCCCGGCCGCCCGCAGGGAGCGGCCGGAGAACCTCCCGCTGTCCTACGCCCAGCGCGGGCTGTGGTTCATCAACCGGCTGGACCCCGCCGCCGGCACCTACAACATCCCGCTGGCGGTGCGCCTTTCCGGGGATCTCGACACGGCCGCGCTGGCCACCGCGGTCGGCTCCGTGGCGGCCCGCCACGAGAGCCTGCGGACCGTCTTCCCGGAGCAGGACGGGGTCCCCCGTCAGGTCGTCCTCGATCCCGCCCGGGCCAGGCCCGCTCTCCCCCTGGTGGACGCGGCCGGGCAGGACCTGGACGCCTTGATCGCCCGGGAGGCCGGCCGGGGCTTCGACGTGACCTGCGAGCCCCCGTTGCGGTGCCGGCTCCTGGCGTTGGGGCCGCGGGAGCACGTGCTGGTCGTAGTGACCCACCACATCGCGAGCGACGGATGGTCCACGGCTCCGCTCGCCCGTGACCTGTCCGTCGCCTACGCGGCCGCCCTCGAGGGGCGGGAACCCGACTGGGCGCCGCTGCTCGTGCAGTACCCCGACCACACCCTCTGGCAGCGCGACATGCTGGGCGAGGAGACCGATCCGGGCAGCTCGATGTCACGGCAGCTCGCCTACTGGACGAAGGCGCTGGCGGGCCTCCCGGAGGAGATCGCGCTGCCCGCCGACCGGCCGCGCCCCGCTGTCCCCAGCGGGCGCGGAGGGCTCGTCCCGTTCGGGCTGACGGCCGAGGCACACCGTGCGGTGCTGCGACTGGCCCGTGCCCACGGTGTCACCGTGTTCATGGTGCTGCACGCCACGCTGACGGCCCTGCTGACCCGCCTCGGCGCCGGTACGGACATCCCCGTCGGCGGGTCGGTGACCGGCCGCACCGACGAGGCCCTCGACGACCTGGTCGGATTCTTCGTCAACTCGCTGGTGCTGCGGGTCGACACCGCGGGCGATCCGTCCTTCGGCGAGCTGCTGGAACGTACCCGCGAGGCGGACATCGCGGCCTTCGGCCACCAGGACCTGCCGTTCGAACGGCTGGTGGAGGCGCTCAACCCGCGCCGTTCACTCAGCCGCCATCCCCTCTTCCAGGTCAAGCTGATCCTCCAGAACCTGGCGCGGCCCGAGCTGGAGTTCCCGGGCCTGCGGGCCACGGTCGAGCAGTTCGACCCCGACATGGCCAAGTTCGACCTGCTCCTCAGTGTGGCCGAGCGGTTCGACGACCGGGGCGAGCCCGACGGCATGGTGGCCGCCGCGGGCTACTCGGCCGACCGCTTCGACCGGTCCACCGTGGAGGCGCTGACCGGCCGGTTCGTCCGGCTGCTCGAGGGCGCGCTGACGGATCCGGACCTGCCGATCAGCGCCCTGCCGGTGCTGGACGACCAGGAGCGCCGGGAACTGCTGGTCCTCCGTACCGACACCGCGCACGAGGTGTCCGACGCCACCCTGCCGCAGCTGTTCGAAGCACAGGCCTCCCGGACTCCCGGGGCCCCCGCGCTCGTGTGCGGGGAGCTGGAGCTGACGTACGAGCAGCTCAACTTCCGCGCCAACCAGCTGGCCCGGCTCCTGGTCGGCCACGGAGCCGGCGCCGGAACCCTGGTCGCGCTGGCCTTTCCCCGTTCGGCGGAGGCCGTCACGGCGATGCTGGCCGTGGGCAAGGCGGGCGCCGCGTACCTGCCGCTGGACCCCGAACACCCCGGCGACCGGGTCGCTCTCCTGCTGGCGGACGCCCGGCCCACCCTGCTGCTGACGACCGAGGCCGTGCTCGCCTCCGCTCCGCACCTGACCGGGAGCTCGGCGCAGGTGCTGGCGGTGGATCGCGCAGAGGTAGCGAACGCGTTGGCGGGCTGTCCCGGCACCGACCTCCGCGACAGCGACAGGGCCGCACCCGTCAGCCCGTCGGACGACGCCTACGTCGTCTACACCTCGGGCTCCACGGGCACCCCCAAGGGGGTCCTCGTGGAGCAGCGCTCCGTCGCCGGGTACGCGCTGCGAGCCGCCATGGAGTACCCGGGCCTGGCCGGCCGTACCCTGCTGCACTCGCCGCTCTCCTTCGACCTCGGACTCACCACGCTCTACGGCACCCTGCTGGCCGGTGGCTGCCTGTTCGTGGCGGACCTGGACGAGAGGCTGGCGGTGCCGGGCGGGCTGACCTTCCTGAAGGTCACCCCGAGCCATCTGCCGCTCCTCGACTCCCTGCCCGACGTCTGCTCGCCGACCGTCGAGCTGATGATCGGCGGCGAGGCGCTGCGCGGCGAGCAGCTCACCGCGTGGCGCGCCCGTCACCCCGATGTCGCGGTGATCAACCACTACGGCCCGACCGAGACCACCATCGGTGTCCTCGACCACCGGGTCCCGGCCGGACGCGCGCTGCCCGTGGGTCCCGTCCGGCTCGGCCGTCCGATGTGGAACACCCGCGCCTACGTGCTGGACGCGACGCTGCGGCCGGTTCCGGACGGCGTGGTGGGCGAGCTGTACGTCGCGGGCAACGGTCTGGCCCGTGGCTACCTGGGCAGGCCCGCCACCACGGCCGAGCGGTTCGTGGCCGACCCGTACGGGCCGGCCGGTGCGCGGATGTACCGCACCGGGGACCGGATGCGGTGGAACTCCGCCGGGACCCTGGAGTACGTGGGCCGCGCCGACCAACAGGTGAAGCTCCGCGGCTTCCGCATCGAGCCCGGGGAGGTCGAGGCGGCGCTGCTGTCCGCCCCCGGCGTGGCGCAGGTCCTCGTGCTGGTGCGCGGGGACGACCCGGGCGACCAGCGGCTGGTGGCGTACGTCGTCCCCGGGACCGGGGACGGTCCCGGGCTGGCACCCCAGGCGCTGGGCACGCACCTCGCGGAGATCCTCCCCGCGTACATGGTGCCGGACGCGGTCGTCCTCCTGGACCGGCTACCGCTGACCGCCAACGGCAAGGCCGACCGGACAGCGCTGCCCGTACCCGAGTTCGGCGCCTCGGCAGTGGCGCGGGCACCGCGTACCCCGGAGGAGGAGATCCTCTGCGGGCTGTTCGCCGACGTGCTCGGCAGGGACCGGGTGGGAATCGACGACGACTTCTTCGCCCTGGGCGGCCATTCGCTGCTCGCGATGCGGCTGCTCAGCCGGATCGCCTCCACTCTCGGTGTGCGGGTGGGCGTCAAGGCGATCTTCGACTCGCCGAGCGTCGCCGGGATCGCCGCTCGCCTCACCAGCCCGGACGAGGCCCGGCCCCTGCTGGTCCCGGCGGACCGGGGTGACACCGTTCCGCTGTCCTTCGCCCAGCGCCGTCTGTGGTTCCTCAACCGGCTGGAAGGCCCCAGCGCCACCTACAACGTCCCGCTCGTGCTGCGCGTCGAGGGCGAGATCGACCGCCCCGCACTGCGCGCGGCCCTGCGCGACGTCGTGGGCCGGCACGAGAGTCTGCGCACGGTCTTCCCCGAGCGTGACGGCAAGCCCAGCCAGCGCATCCTGGATCCCGACGCGGGCGCTCCGGCCCTGGAAGAGTCCGAGGTCGGCCCCGAGGGGCTGCCGGAGGCGATCGCCGAGACCGTCCTGCGCGGCTTCGACCTGGTCGGCCAGCCGCCGCTGCGGGCCCGGCTGCTCACTGCGGGCGACCGTGCGGTGCTCGTCGTGGTGATGCACCACATCGCCAGCGACGGCTGGTCCCTCACTCCCCTGCTACGCGACCTGTCCCAGGCATACGGCTCCCGCCGCCACGGCGGCGGCGCACCGGCGTGGACACCGCTGCCGGTGCAGTACGCGGACTACGCCCTGTGGCATCGCGAGCTGCTGGGCCACGCGGACGACCCGGACAGTCAGCTCTCCCGCCAGCTCGGCTACTGGACGGCCGCGCTCGACGGCCTGCCGGAAGAGCTGGACCTGCCCACCGACCGTCCGCGTCCCGAGGTCGCGACCTACCGTGGGGCCGGCGTGCCCCTGGCGCTCGACGCCGGAACCCACGCCGGGGTGATGGCACTGGCCAGAGCGAACGGTGTCAGCGCCTTCATGGTGCTCCAGGCCGGCCTCGCCACCCTGCTCACCCGGCTCGGCGCGGGCACCGACATCCCGCTCGGTACCCCGATCGCGGGCCGCACCGACGACGCCCTCGCCGAGCTGGTCGGCTTCTTCGTCAACACTCTGGTGCTACGGACCGATACGGCCGGCAACCCGACGTTCCGCGAACTGCTCGCCCGCGTCCGGGAGACCGACCTCGCCGCCTACACGCATCAGGACCTGCCGTTCGAGCGGCTGGTGGAGGAGCTGAACCCGGTGCGGTCGCTGAGCCGGCACCCGCTGTTCCAGATCATGCTCGTACTGCACAACACCGGGCGGCCCGAGGTCGGCCTCGCCGGGCTGGACGTGAGCGTCGAGGGCGCCGAGGCCCCCGTCGCCAAGTTCGACCTGTCGGTCAGCCTGTGGGAACGGTACGGCGGAGACGGCGCGGCGGACGGAATCCTCGGCCGGATCGAGTACGCCGAGGACCTGTTCGACCGGTCCACCGTCTCGATGCTCGCGGCCCGGTTCGAGCGGTTGCTGGCGGCGGCCGTCGCGGAACCCGACCTGCCCGTCGGCAGCCTCGACCTGCTCGGCGACGAGGAACGGCACGAGCTGCTGGTCGTCCGCAACGACACCGCGCACGCGGTCCCCCAGCTGTCACTGCCCGAGCTGTTCCGGCAGCAGGTGGCTCGCGCGCCCAAGGACCTGGCGCTGGTCTGCGGAGCGCTGGAGCTGACGTACGAGCAACTCGACGCCCTCAGCGACCGCGTGGCGCGGGCCCTGATCGACCGCGGTGTCCGCGCGGAGGACCGGGTGGCCCTGCTGCTGGGACAACGGGCCGACAACATCGTGGGGACGATCGCCGTCGCCAAGGCCGGCGCGGTCTACGTGCCGCTGGACGGCCGCAGTCCGCAGGCCAGGCTGCGCCACATCCTGGACGGCACCCGCAGCGTGGTCGTGCTGTCCGACCGCACGATGTCCGCGCTGATTCCCGAGACCTCCGCCACCGTCGTACTCTTCGACGAACTCGAGCCGGGGCCGGACGGCGAGGCCCCGGCCGGTCCAGCGGACCGTCCGCAGGTGACCATTCACCCCGACCAGCTCGCCTATATCATGTACACGTCAGGCTCCACGGGTGAGCCGAAGGGCGTCGCGGTGACCCACCGCAATGTCGTCGGCCTGGTCGAGGACCGCTGGTGGGAGCTCGAGGCGGGCGACCGGCAACTCATGCACCATCCCTCGTCGTTCGATGCCTCCACCTACGAACTGTGGGTGCCGCTGCTCAGCGGTGTGCGCATCGTCGCCCTGGAGGGCGAGTCCACGGACATCGCCGCCCTCGCCGCGACCGTGATCGAAGGCGGGGTGACCGTTGGCCCGTTCAACGAAGGGATCTTCCGGCTGCTCGCCGAGAACCATCCGGAGAGCTTCCGCGACCTGCGCCACGTCACCATCGGCGGCGACACCGTGTCGGCGGCGGCGGTCCGCAAGGTCCGCGAACACAACGCCGGAGCGCGGCTCACCAACAGTTACGGACCCACCGAGGCGACGCTGGCGGTCGTCCACCACGCGATCACCGACGAGGACATCGAACGGAACTCCTTCCCCATAGGCAGACCGCTCGACAACACCCGGGTGTACGTCCTCGACGAGGGCATGCGACCCGTACCCCCTGGCGTCACGGGCGAGCTGTACGTGGCGGGCGACGGGCTGGCCCGCGGTTACGTCGGCCGGCCGGCCCTGACGGCGGAGCGGTTCGTAGCCGACCCCTTCGGACCTGCCGCGACGCGCATGTACCGGACCGGCGACATGGTGCGCTGGCGCGCCGACGGCGTACTCGAGTTCGTCGGCCGCGCCGATGCCCAGGTCAAGGTGCGCGGCTTCCGCATCGAGCTGGGCGAGGTCGAGTCCGCGCTGGCGTCGTACCCTGGCACGGCCCAGACCGTCGTCGTGGTGCGCGAGGACCGCCCCGGCGAAAAGCGCCTCGTCGCCTACGTCGTGCCGGTGGCCGCCGGCATCCTCGACCCGGCCGCGCTGCGCAGTCACGTCGCCGCGGTCCTGCCGGACTACATGGTGCCTTCGGCCATCGTGGCGCTGGAGGCGCTGCCTCTGACCCTCACCGGCAAGCTGAACCGCTCCGCGCTGCCGGCGCCCGACTACTCGGGCGGCGGCGGCCGAGGCCCGCGCAACGACCGAGAGCGGGTGCTGTGCGCGTTGTTCGCGGAGCTGCTCGGGGTGCCGGAGGTCACTGTCGACGACAACTTCTTCGCAATGGGCGGCGACAGCATCGTCTCCATCCAGCTGGTGAGCCGGGCCCGGCGGGCCGGGCTGGTGCTGACGCCGCGGGACGTCTTCCAGCACCAGACCGTGGCGGGCCTCGCCCTGGTCGCGGCCGCACCGGACGACCGGTCCACGGCGCACGACCCCGGCAGCGGATCCGTGCCGCTCACCCCGATCATGGGATGGCTGCGGGAACTCGGCGGCCCGATAGACGGATTCAACCAAGCCGTGCTGCTGCGGGTACCCGCAGGCCTGACCCAGGACTCGCTCGTCACCGCCCTGCAGGCCGTGTTCGACCACCACGACGTGCTCCGCGCGCGCCTGGACCGGTCCGGCACGGACGGCTGGGCCCTGGACGTCCTGCCGGCCGGGACGACGGACGCGTCCCACTGCGTTCGCCGGGTCGACGTCTGCGCGCACACGGAACCCGAGCTGGAGGCCGCCTTGGCCGAGAACGCCGAGGCCGTGCGCCAGGAGCTGTCCCCCGAGGACGGCGCCATGGTCCGCGCGGTCTGGTTCGACGCAGGCGGCGACCGGTCCGGGCGGCTGCTGCTGATGCTGCACCACCTGGTGGTCGACGGGGTGTCGTGGCGGATCCTCGCCCCGGACCTGATGTCCGGCTGGCTCGACGCCGCAGCCGGACGCGAGATCGTCCTGGAGCCCGTCCGCACATCGTTCCGCACCTGGGCGAGCGGGCTCGCCGAGCAGGCCCGCGGCGAAGCCGTCGAGACCGAACTCCCCTTCTGGGAACGGATGACGTCGGCACCGGATCCCGTGCTCGCCGACCGCCCCCTGGACCCCGCCCGGGACACCAAGGCCACCGCCCGGCATCACCGGGCGGTGCTGCCGGCCGAGCTCACCGAAGCGCTCCTGACCACGGTACCCGCCGCGGCGGCCGCCCACGTGGACGAGGTACTGCTGACCGGGTTCGCGCTGGCCCTCGCGGAGTGGCGGCGGCGGCGCGGGAACGGGGGCGGCAGTCAGGTACTGCTGACCCTGGAGGGACACGGCCGGGACGAGACCGGCGAGTTGGACCTGTCGCGCACGGTCGGCTGGTTCACCGCCGCACACCCTTTCCGGACGGACCCGGGCGTCAGGTGGCACGAGGTCCGGGACGGCGGTCCCGCCGCGGGCACCGCGCTCGACCGGGTACGGGAGCAGATTCGCGCCCTGCCCGGCAAGGGCAGGGGGTACGGCCTGCTCCGCCATCTGAACCCGCGGACCGCCGCCGTGCTCCGCCACGCACCCGCCCCGCAGATCGCGTTCAATTTCCTGGGACGGGTACGTACGGACCCCGCCGGCCCGGCCGACTGGGGCGCGGCGCCGGAGGACGTGCGCATCGCCCCCACGGATCCGGGCATGCCGTTCTCCCACTCCCTGGAGCTGAATGCGGTCGTCCACGACCGGCCGGGGGGAGCGGAGTTGAGCATGACCTGGTCCTGGCCGGACGGACTCTTCGAGGAACCGGAGATCCGGTCTCTGACCGACCTTTGGTCCGAGGCCCTGCAGGCGCTGACGAAGTACGCCCTCACCTCCCCGGACACGCGCGGACTCATGCCGTCCGACCTGTCACTGGTGGATCTGCTCCAGGACGAGATCGATGAGATCGAAGCCGAATGGGAGATCTGAGGTGACGCCGCCACGTGAGACACCCTTCGACTGGCTCTGACAAAAGCAGTTGATCATTTGACTGTCGGCCTGGTGGATCGTCTCGGATGAACTGCGGTCGCTCATCGAGCCGTTGCTGCCAGAGCCTGGGCCGAAGCAGGTCGAGGGTCGGCCGAGGGTGCCGGACCGGCAGGCGTTGTGCGGGATCCTGTTCGTGCTGCATACCGGCATCCAGTGGGAGTACCAGCCCCAGGAGCTGGGCTTCGGCTCGGTGATGACCTGCTGGCGGCGTCTGGCGGCCTGGAACGGAGCGGGCGTCTGGGACCATCTGCACGTGCTGCTACTGCAGAAACTGCGGTCGAAGGACAAGCTCGACTGGTCGCGGGCGGTGAGCGACTCCTCCCACGTCCGGGCCGCACGCCGGGGCCCAAAAGCGGTCCCAGCCCGGTCGACCGCGCACGGCCGGGCAGCAAGCACCACGTCATCACCGACGGCCAGGGCATCCCGCTCGCGGTGCCCCTGACCGGCGGGAACCGCAACGACGCCACCCGACTCCTGCCCCTGCTCGACAAGATCCCATCCGTGGCCGGCACCGTCGACGACCCCGGCGACGACCCGACACCCTTTTCGCGGACCGAGGTTACGACCACGACAAGTACCGGCGTCTCCTACGCGAGCGAGGCATTCGCCCGGCGATCGCCGAACGCGGCCAGCCACTCGGCACCGGCCTGGGCATCTTCCGCTGGGTTGTCGAATGCACCATCTCGTGGCTGCACGGCTTCCGACGCCTGCGCATCCGCTGGGAACGACGCGACGACATCCACGAAGCCTTCCTCGGCCTCGCCGTCTGCCTGATCACCCACCGCCACGTCCAACGCTTTTGTCAGAACCTCTTAGTACGGCGATCGGTACCGGACCGGAGCCGGTCGGGGTTGTCTCCGGCGGTGATCAGCAGCCGGCCGGCCGTCTCGATGCCGACTCCGGGCAGGGCGACGAGCCTCGGGGCCGCGCAGGTCACGAGGGGGCGAGGGCGGCGTCGGTACACGCAGCGGCATCACCCGCGGGCCAACGATTGACGATCACCATGAAGAGCTTCGCCCTCACCTGGACCGACGCCGACGGGATACCGCGCGCCTCAACCGTCGCCTACGACTAGAAGAAGTCGAGGAATTGTCAAGACTTGTGGATGAGGAGTGGTTGCCTGCTGGCAGGCGACGGGACTTGAGTCTCCAGTAGGGGGAGACACAAAGGTGGGGGCATGGACGGCGACACGCTTTACTCGATCGGCGAACTCGCTCAACGGACCGGTCTCACGGTCAAGACCATTCGGTTCTACTCCGATCGCGCAATCGTGGCGCCGACGGACCGCAGCCCGGCCGGCTACCGCCTCTACAACATCGACGCCGTCGCACGCCTGGACCTCGTACGGACCCTGCGCGAGCTGGGACTGGACCTTCCCACGATCCGCAAAGTCGTGGACCGCGAGCTCTCGCTTCCCGAGGTCGCCGCGGCACACGCCGAAGCACTGGCAGTGCAGATCCGGGTCCTGCGCCTGCGACGCGCGGTCCTGACGGCGGTGGCCGAGCGCGGGTCCACACCCGAGGAGACGGAACTCATGCACCGGCTGGCCCAACTTTCCGAGGACGAACGCCGACGTCTGAACGGCGACTTCCTCGACGCCGTCTTCGGTGGTCTTGACGCCGCCCCCGCATTCGCGGGGGTCATGCGCACGATGACCCCCGAGCTGCCCGACAACCCGGAGGCAGAACAGGTCCAGGCGTGGGTGGAGTTGGCGGAAATGTCCCTGGACCCGAATTTCCGCACCATGGTGCGGCGGATGGTCGAGGACCAGGCAGCCGAGCAGACCCGAGGCGCCACGATGGTCCCGCGCCGCGACATCACCGCAGCCGTCCGTGACCAGGCCGGCCCGGCCCTGACCGCCGGCATCGACCCGGCCTCGCCCGAGGCCGATCCGATCGTCGCGGCGTTCACGGCGCACTACGCGCACCTCCTCGGCCGCCCCGACGACATCGAGCTTTGCCGCCGGCTGGCGACTCGGCTGGAGAGCGTGAACGACCCCCGCAGAGAGCGATACCTCCAGCTGCTCGCAGTCGTCAACGGCTGGCCGGCCCCGGAGAGTCTGGCTCCAGTATTCGACTGGTCCGTCCAGGCTCTGCGCGTCCGGACACAGCAGTGACGGAGCCGCAAGGCGGCATGGGCCGGACGCGGCTGGCATCGGGTGAAAACGCCGCCGCAAATGATCGGTTGATGAGTGCCCCGGTCGTACTTCAGGTGGCCGCGTCGCCGGTCTCCCCCGCTCTCGTTCTTCGTCCCTGACGCTTGGAGGACGTTGCCACATTGGTCGAGGTGAGCCGGGATCCGGGGTGGTGAACTCGTGGGCATGCGCCCCGCGCATGCCCCTTCGCGCGCGCCCCGTGTGAACTCTTCACACACGCCGGTGTCACACACGCGCTCCCGGCGCACATGGTTGCGCAGTCAACTGGAAGCAGCCCCGCACAGGATGACGGCTCCTGCGCGGTATGGGCCGCCGGTCTTTCATCCCCGCCCTCGACCGGCGGCCCGGCGCCCTGTCTGAAGACAGTTCACAAAAATGCAACACCCGTTCCCAATATGCGGACAATTGGCGTCGTGACCTCGACAAACGGGACAGTGGACTGTCACTCTCCCGCCATGCACCCTGCCCCCCGCGCACTGCGCAGCGCCGTCGCCGCGGCATCCATTGCCCTGCTCGCCACCGCCGTCGGCTGTGCTCCGCAGCCTGACGACGACGCGACCGCCAAGGCCTCGGGGTCGACCGGAACCACCTGCGCCCCGGGCAAGCTGGCCACCCAGACCTCCGGCAAGCTGACGATCGCGACCGACGAGCCGGCGTACGAGCCGTGGTTCAAGGACGACAAGCCCGCGAACGGCAAGGGCTTCGAGTCGGCGGTCGCGTACGCGGTGGCGAAGCAGCTCGGCTACGACAAGAGCGCCGTCGTCTGGCAGAGCGTCCCCTTCAACAAGGCCTTCGCACCCGGGGAGAAGACCTTCGACTTCGACATCAACCAGGTGTCGATCAGCGCCGAGCGCAGGAAGGCCGTGGACTTCTCCTCCGGCTACTACGACGTGCGCCAGGCCGTCATCGCGCTCAAGGGCACCACGGCCGCCAAGGCGACGAGCATCGCCGACCTGAAGGGCCTCAAGCTGGGCGCCCAGGTCGGCACCACGAGCCTCAACTACATCGAGGACGTGGTGAAGCCGACGCAGCAGGCCGCCGCGTACGCCAAGAACGACCAGGCCAAGTCCGCGCTGGAGAACAAGCAGGTGGACGCCATCGTCGTCGACCTTCCGACCGCCTTCTACATCACCGCGGCCGAGGTGACCGACGGCACGATCGTCGGGCAGTTCGAGAACCAGGGCGGCACGCCGGAGCAGTTCGGGCTCGTGCTCGACAAGGGCAGCGCCCTCACCTCCTGCGTGACCGGCGCCGTGGACGCCCTGCGCAAGGACGGCACGCTCGCCGAGCTGGAGCAGGAGTGGCTGTCGGACGCCGTCGACGCACCGGTGCTCAAGTGACGCTCACTAAGGACGAGGCCGGCCAGGAAGGCGCCGGTGGCTCCTACGCGCCGTCGCAGCGGCGGATCGAGCGGGAGCGCCTCAAGCGCACCCGCGCCCGCCGCGCGACGGCGATCGCCGCGGTCTCGACGCTGGTCACCGCCGTCGTCCTCTACCTGGTCGTCGTCAACGCGCCGGGCTGGCCGCGCACCAAGGAGACGTTCTTCAGCGGGCAGTACGCGCGCGAGGCGTTCCCCAAGGTCCTCGAAGGGCTGTGGCTGAACGTCCGGCTGCTGCTGATCTGCGGTGTCGCCGTGCTGGTGCTCGGCATGCTGATCGCCATCGCGCGCACACTGCGCGGCCCGGTGTTCTTCCCGCTGCGCTTCCTGGCCGCCGCCTACACGGACTTCTTCCGCGGGCTTCCGCTCATCATCAACCTCATGATCGTCGTCCTGGGCGTCCCGGCGCTGCGGCTCCAGGGGGTCACGGTCGACCCGGTGCTGCTGGGCGGTACGGCCCTCACGTTGACGTATTCGGCGTACGTGGCCGAGGTGTTCCGCGCCGGCATCGAGTCCGTGCACCCCTCGCAGCGCGCCGCGGCCCGTTCGCTCGGGCTCTCCAACCGGCAGGCCCTGCGGTACGTGGTGCTGCCGCAGGCGGTGCGCCGCCAGGTGCCGCCCCTGCTGAACGACCTGGTGTCCCTCCAGAAGGACACCGGTCTGGTGTCGATCGGGGGCGCCATCGACGCCGTACGGGCCGCCGACATCATCGTCGGCCGGAGCCTCAACTACACGCCGTACATCGTCGCGGGCCTGGTGTTCGTGGCGCTGACCATCCCGATGACCCGCTTCACGGACTGGGTGACGGCACGGATGGACCGTCAGCGGGCCCAGGGAGGTACCACATGAGCGACGCACCGGTGCTGCGGATGGAGTCCGTCCGCAAGACCTTCGGTGACACGGTCGTGCTGCGGGACGTCGACCTGGAGGTCGCCCCGCACACGGTGACCGCGCTGATCGGTGCCTCCGGCTCCGGCAAGTCGACGCTGCTGCGCTGCGCCAACCTCCTGGAGGAGATCGACGACGGCGCCATCTGGTTGGACGGCGAGGAGATCACCGATCCGCGTGCCGACCAGGACGCGGTACGGCGCCGTATCGGCGTGGTGTTCCAGGCGTACAACCTCTTTCCGCACATGACGGTGCTGGAGAACATCACGCTGGCCCCGCGCCGGGTGCACGGGGTGGCCCGGGCGGAGGCCGAGGAGCACGCCCGTGAGCTCCTGGAGCGGCTCGGGCTGGCCGGCAGGGCCGGCGAGTACCCGGACCGGCTCAGCGGTGGTCAGCAGCAGCGGGTGGCGATCGTGCGGGCCCTCGCCGTACGTCCGCGTCTGCTCCTGCTCGACGAGATCACCGCGGCCCTCGACCCGGAGCTGGTGGGCGAGGTCCTGAACGTCGTGCGCGACCTGAAGGGCGACGGGATGACCATGATGCTGGCCACGCACGAGATGGGCTTCGCGCGCGAGGTCGCCGACCAGGTGTGTTTTCTGGACTCGGGTGTGGTGCTCGAGCGCGGGACCGCCGCGCAGATCTTCGGCGACCCACAGCAGGAGCGCACCCAGCGCTTCCTGCGGCGGATCGTGGAGGCGGGGCGGTTGTAAGGGGTGCCCGCCATTGCGAGCGGGTCTTACAGCCCCCTATGCCTGGGCCCGTGCCGGTCCCACCAGTGCCGCGACCCGCTCCACGCCGAACACGTATCCCTGCACCCCGCATCCTGCGATGACCCCGTCCGCCCGCAGCGAGACGTAGGAGTGGTGCCGGAAGGACTCGCGCTGGTGGATGTTGGAGATGTGCACCTCCAGCACCGGCAGCCCGTCACAGGTGTTGAGCGCGTCCAGGATCGCGACCGACGTGTGCGAGTAGGCGCCGGGGTTGATGACGATCCCGCAGTGGTTCAGGCGCGCCTCGTGGATCCAGTCGACCAGTTCGCCCTCATGGTTGGACTGCCGGAAGTCCACCGTGCCGCCGTGCGCGGCCGCCGCCTTGGCGCACAGGGCCTCGACGTCGGCGAGGGTGTCCTTGCCGTAGATCTCCGGCTGACGCTGGCCCAGCAGGTTCAGGTTGGGGCCGTTGAGGACCATGATCGGGGCGTTGGCCAGGGTGCGGGGCACGGTTCCTCCGGTCGGTGACAGCGGGCTGCTCGGACCCGGTTTATCACGGTGCGCCGCGTGCGGTGCGGCCCGTAGCCTCCGGGCATGACGACGATCTCGTATCCGCCCAAGCCCGTACCCGGCGACCGCATAGCCGTCATCTCCCCGGGCGCAGGTCTGCCGGGGCTCTTCCCGCGCCCCTACGAGCTCGGGCTCGAGCGGCTGCGCGAGGAGTACGGGCTGGAGCCGGTCGAGTATCCGTCGACCCGCAGGATGGGCTCGACGCCCCAGGAGCGCGCCGCCGACATCCATGCCGCGTTCGCCGACCCGAGCGTCAAGGCGGTCATGGCGTCCATCGGCGGTGACGACCAGATCACCGTACTGCCGTACCTGGACCGGGAGTTGATCCGGGCCAACCCGAAGCCGTTCTTCGGGATGAGCGACAACACCAACCTGCTCGCCTATCTGTACAACACCGGCATCGTCGGCTACCACGGCGCGACCGTGATGACCGCGCTCGGACGGCCGGTCGCCATGAGCGCGCTGACCGCCGACTCCCTGCGGGCGGCCCTGTTCACTTCGGGCGCGTACGAACTGAGTCCCGCCGCCCACTGGCGGGACGTCGACCGTGACTGGGCAGACCCCGCCACCTTCGACTCCGAACCGGAGACCCGTCCCGGCAACGGCTGGACCTGGGTGAACGCCGACCGGGTGGTGGAGGGCCGGGCCTGGGGCGGTTGCCTGGAGATCCTGGGCTGGCTGCTGATGGCCGACCGCGAGATCGCGCGTGACCTGAGTCGGTACGACGGCGGAGTGCTGCTCCTGGAGACCTCGGAGGAGATGCCGAGCGACGTCGAGGTCTTCCGCACCCTGCGCAACATGGGCGAGCGCGGGCACCTCCAGCGGTTCTCCGCACTGCTGTGGGGCCGCCCCAAGACGTGGTCCTTCGAGCGCCCCAACAGCCCGGAGGAGGCGAGCGTTACGCCGCCGACCAGCGCGAGGCCGTACTGAGGGCCATGCGCAGCTATGCCCCGCACACCACCGTCGTCTTCGATGTGGACTACGGCCACACCGATCCCCAACTCGTCATCCCCTACGGCGGTCTCGTGCGCGTCGACGGTCCCGCCCGGCGCATCACCGTCACGTACTGATCAGGCGAGCCTGCTCCGGATTGACCCGCTACGGGTTGACCGCGAGTTCGAGGTAGGCCGCGAACACCACCAGATGGACGCCGCCCTGGAGCGGTGTGGCCCGCCCCGGAACCACGGTCAGGGAGCTCACCACCACCGTCAGGGCCAGCAGCACCATGTGGGTGGAGCCGAGGCCGAGGACGAGCGGGCCGGAGAGCCAGACGGACGCGAGGGCGACCGCGGGGATGGTCAGGCCGATGCTGGCCATGGCGGAGCCCAGGGCGAGGTTGAGGCTGGTCTGCACGCGGTCGCGGCGCGCGGAGCGCAGGGCGGCGATGGTTTCGGGGAGCAGTACCAGCAGGGCGATGATCACGCCGACGGCGGCATGCGGGAGACCTGCCCTGGCCACCCCGGACTCGATGGTCGGCGAGACGCTCTTGGCCAGACCGACCACCCCGATCAGGGCCAGGCCCAGCAGACCCAGACTGATGAGTGCGGCGCGGGCGGTGGGCGCGTCGGCGTGGTCGTCGGAGGTGATCACCTCGCCCTGGCGGGTGATCGGGAGGAAGTAGTCGCGGTGCCGGACGGTCTGGGTCGCCACGAACAGGCCGTACAGGATCAGCGAGGACAGCGCGGCGAAGGTCAGCTGGGTGGGGGAGAACTCCGGGCCGGGCTTGCTCGTCGTGAACGTCGGCAGCACCAGACTCAGCGTGGCCAGGGTCGCGACCGTGGCGAGGGCGGCACCGGTGCCCTCGGGGTTGAAGACCGCGGTGCCGTGGCGCAGTGAGGCCACGAGGAGGCTGATGCCGACGATGCCGTTGCAGGTGATCATCACGGCCGCGAAGACCGTGTCCCTGGCCAGGGTCGAACTCTTGTCACCGCCGTCCGCCATCAGGGTGACGATCAGGGCCACCTCGATGATCGTGACGGCGACGGCGAGGACGAGCGAGCCGAACGGTTCGCCGACCCGGTGGGCGACCACCTCGGCATGGTGCACGGCGGCCAGCACGGCCCCGGCGAGCACCAGGGTCACGAGCGCGACGACCGCTGCGGGCAGGTCGCGGCCCCAGGTGAACGCCAGCAGGACGACCGCGAGCACCGGCACGACGGACGTCCAGCTCGTGGTGAGCGACCTGAGCCGAGCGATCATGCTGCGATCGTCGCAGAGGCCGCCCGGCACCGCACCACTCCGCTGCTACTTGATGTCACCCGACTCCAGGACGTCGCAGTTGGTGTAGACGCGCTCGCCGATGCTCAGCGCGCTCAGTTGCTCCGCGAGTTTGTTCGTCTCGGGATCGTCGCTGTTACGCATGGCCTCGTCGTACGAGTCGAACTCGATCACGGCCAGATAGTGGTTGGGCTTGTCCCGGTCCTTGAGGAGCATGCTGTGGGTCGGGCCGCCCGTCCGGCCGGCGCTGCGCTGCCCCGCCTCCTGCAGCACCTGCCGCATCTCCTCCAGGCGCTCGGTCTCGAAGCCGATGATCTGCACGAACGTCATGGGTGTCTCCAACCGGCCACGGCGCCCCCGGGCCGGGGGACGCGCACTGGAACCAAACAAGCACCGGGAGCGGTACCCGGCAATTCGCCGCACATCGCTCCCGGTGGTGATATTTCCTACGTCGGCCGCGGTCAGGCCTCGATGCTGTCCTTCGGAGCGCCTTCGTCCTCCGCCTGCGCCGCCTCGGCCGCCGCCTGCTTCCTGGTGGCCATCAGACTGGTGATCGTGGTGACGATCAGGACCGAGCAGATCACGCCGAGCGAGACCGGGATGCTGATCTCGGGGACGTGGACCCCCGACTCGTGCAGGGCATGCAGCACCAGCTTGACGCCGATGAAGCCCAGGATGATCGACAGGCCGTAGCTGAGGTGGACCAGCTTCTTCAGCAGGCCGCCGATGAGGAAGTACAGCTGGCGCAGGCCCATCAGGGCGAAGGCATTGGCGGTGAAGACGATGTACGGGTCCTGGGTCAGCCCGAAGATCGCGGGGATCGAGTCGAGCGCGAAGAGCACGTCGGTCGAGCCGATGGCGAGCATCACGACGAGCATCGGGGTCATGACCCGCTTGCCGTTCTCCACGATCCACAGCTTGGTGCCGTGGTAGCGGTCCGCCACACCGAACCTGCGCTCGACGGCCTTGAGCAGCTTGTTCTCCTCGAACTCCTCTTCCTCCTCGTCCGCCCGGGCCTCCTGGATGAGCTTCCAGGCGGTCCAGATGAGGAAGGCGCCGAAGATGTAGAACACCCAGGCGAAGCTGGCGATGATCGCGGCTCCGGCGGCGATGAAGATCGCGCGCAGCACCAGGGCTATGAGGACCCCGACGAGAAGCACCCGCTGCTGGTACTGCGAGGGCACCGCGAACTTCGCCATGATCAGGACGAAGACGAAGAGGTTGTCCACGCTCAGGGACTTCTCGGTGATGAAGCCCGCGAAGAACTCTCCGCCGGCCTGGCCCCCGCCGAAGACGAGCAGACCGAGCCCGAAGAGGCCGGCCAGGGCGATCCAGACAACCGTCCAGATGCCCGCTTCCTTGAGGGACACGTCGTGCGGCTTGCGGCCGATGAAGAAGTCGACCGCGATGAGGGCGGCGAGGCCCACGATCGTCAGGACCCACAGGGTCATGGAAACGTCCACAGTTCCTCCGGCAATACGTAACGGCAAGTAACCAGCGTCGTCGCGCTGCCGGAGGTCTCTTCCACCCACGGTGGGCCGGCGCCCCGGGATCAGGCCTGATCCGTATTGACGGGTACGCCGCGGTCGACAGGGAGTACTCCCCTCCGTGCCACCAACCGTACCCAATCACCAAGGAAAGGTAAAGCGATTGGCAAAAGAAAGGTCAAAATCCCTGATGGGCGGCCTTTACGTGTACTTGGTGCGGGCCTGCGCGACCTGGTTCAGGACCTGCTGGAGGACCTGGCTGCCGGGCGGGACGAGCGCGGGCTCGTAGGTCCAGGCATGCCCGACCCACGGGTCGGCGAGGTGGTCGTCGGGCACGGGAGTCAGCCGCATGAGCGAGCGCCACAGGGGGTCGAGGAGGGGGCCGTAGGCGGAGGCCTCCTCACGGTCCGCGACCATCATCAGATGGACGCCGACGGACGGCCCCTCGTCCGCGAGGTAGCGCAGCTGGGTGACCGCCCGGTCGTCGAAGCCGTGCGGGAAGTCGTTGACGATCAGGAGCTGTTCGGAGGTGTCGAGGCCGGGCGGGAGGGAGTCGGCCGCGCCGCCGCGCACCGCCATCTGTACGAGGTCGACGCGCTCGGTGAGACGGGCCAGGACGTCCGCCACGCCCGCGGCGCCGACGGCGGGCGGGGCCGCGAGCACGCCGGTCCCCACCAGCGGGGCGAGCGCCTGCGCCCCCGAGCCGGCCGGGTCGATGACGTGCAGGGTGTAGTCCCCGGCGGGATGGACCGCGAGGAGCCGGGCCGCGAGCGCCACGGCCGTGTCCATGGCGAGGCGGTGCAGTTCGTGGGCGTCGAGGAACGAGCCGTCGAGCGATCCGGCGGCTCCGCTGTCGATCCACAGGCCGCGTTCCAGCGGCAGCCGGACCAGCAACGGAATGCGCAGCTCGGCGCACTCGGGCAGATGCAGGTCGCCCAGGCGCACGGCCATGGGCACCTCGAACGGCACCCGGTAGCCGTGCCAGACGGGGTTGTCCCAGCGGGCGTACGACGGCGGCAGCGCGGGTTCGACGACCTCGGACTCGGCCGTGAGCTGGCCGAGATCGCGATCGTAGACCGCACGGGCCTGTTCGACGAGCTGGGTGTACTTGGTGCGGGCGGCCTCACGTGCTGCCTCGCCCTGTCCGCCGATCCGGTTGCGCGGATCGGCGAGGGCGGCGTCCAGCTCCTTCTCCATGCGGGAGTCGGCGAAGTCGACGGCACTGCGGTACGCGGCCGTGGAGCGGGCCAGGTCCTCGAACATGCCCCACACCTGGTTGTAGAGCCGCTCCTCCATGGACCAGCCGGTCGCGTCCCCGGCGACGGGCCGCGCGGGCTGCCCCGGCTGGGCGGGGGGCGCGGCGGGCGGAGGAGGAGGCGGGGCGGTGTTCTGCCGTCGGGGGTGGCTGTAGTCGATGGGACCGCCCACGGTGGGCGGCTGGGCGGTGGTGTCCGCGGGTCCCTGGACATACCCGGGCTGCGATGCGCCGGTCACGGGGGTGCCCTGCGTGCCGTAGGCAGAGGCGGGCTGCGGTGTGCCGGCGGCCGGGCCGTCCTGCGGGGACATCGGCTGCGGTGGGGTGCCGGGTGGCTGGGTGCCGTACGGCGACGGCGGCTGCTGCGGTACGGCACCGGGGGCGCCCTGGGCCGCGGGCGAACCCTGGTCCGGGCCCGGCGTCGGCGTGGCCGTCTGCCGGGGGCGGTCGCCGTCCGCCGTGAGCGGCGGTGGCATCGGCACCGCGCGGGACAGGCCCCGGGCCACCGCCTCGTGGATGTCGTGGGCGAGCTGCCGGGCCTGGGGAAGGCCCTGGTCGGCGAGGAGTTCGGGGAGGCCGCCCGCATAGCCCTGCCCCACGGCGCGCACCTTCCAGGCGCCCTGGCGGCGGTAGAGCTCCAGCGCGACGACCGCGGACTCGGCGTCCAGGCCGGTGATGGTGTAGCCGGCGAGCTGGGTGCCGTCCAGGCCAGTGACCGCGACGAAGGGGGCGGCGACGGCGCCGAAGCGCACAGGGCCGCCCGCCCCGGGCAGCGCGAGCAGCACATGGACCCGGTGGACGGCCTCGGGCACCGCGCCCAGATCGACCGCGAGGCGGTGGTCTGCGGCCGCCTGCCGGGAGACCTCCAGACCCGGCAGGGTGGGCGCGCCCGGATGGACGACCCACTCCACGCCGTGCACTGTGCCGCGCTCGTCGCCGAGCGTGGCTCCGGCCACGACCAGCGTACCGGCCGTGATCCGGATCTCGAGTCGGGCCTGGGAGAGCGGATGGTTCTGCCCCCGCACCAGCTCGGCCGTCATCGCCTTCTCCCCCTGTGTCGTGGTGTCGGTCCGGTGCCGCTCGGCGCGGGCTACAGGTGCGGCAGGATCGCCGGCATCAGGTCCTGGAAGGTCCGGCCGTTGGCCGGGGTGCCGAGGGCCGTCATCGTCCAGCCCGGACCCGTCCGGTGCACCTTCGCCATGATCTGGGCGGTGTAGGCGCCGCCGCCGGCGAGGGTGTAGCGGGCCAGCTCCTGGCCGTTGGTCTCGTCGACCAGGCGGCAGAAGGCGTCCTGGACCTCCTGGAAGGTCTGGCCCGTGAAGGAGTTCACGGTGAAGACGATCTGGTCGACATGGACCGGGACGCGGGCCAGGTCGACGAGGATCGCCTCGTCGTCCCCGCCCTGCCCGACGCCGCCGACGAGGTTGTCACCGGTGTGCTTGACCGAGCCGTCGTCGCTCACCAGGTGACGGAAGAAGACGACGTCGACGGGCTGCTTGTCCGCGAACAGGACGGCGGAGGCGTCGAGGTCGATCTCCCGCGTGCGCGAGCCGAACAGGCCGCGCCGGGGAGCCGCCTGCCAGCCGAGGCCCATGCGCACCGCGGTCAGGCTGCCTCCGTCGCTCTTCTGCAGACTGATGGCCTGACCCTTGGTCATGTTGACGGTCACGCGCCGAACCCCTCTCGCTGCTGTCCCCTGTTGCCGCGGCCCCCGCGGTTGTTCCAGAACCCTACGCAGGGCCGCTGACGGTGACGCACTCTGAAGCGCACTTTGTGTCGGTCTTGCAACACAGTGCGAGGCGGTCAGGCCAGGCCCGCCTCCTTCATCTGGCGGAGCTCCTTCTTCATCTCGGAGACCTCGTCGCGCAGCCGGGCCGCGATCTCGAACTGGAGGTCGGCGGCGGCGGCACGCATGCGTGCCGTCATCTCCTCGATCTGCCCGGCGAGTTCGGCCGCGGGACGGTCGGTCGGGACGGTCTCCTTGGCCTTGCCCTTGGCGGCCTTGGTACCGGCCGCCTTGCCGCCGAGGGCGGGCACGGGCGCCTTGGCCGCCTTGCCGTCCTTGCCCTTGCGGTAGCCGGAACCGAGCAGCTGCTCGGTGTCCACGTCCTCGCGGGCGATCTGCGCGACGATGTCGTTGATCTTCTTGCGCAGCGGCTGGGGGTCGATGCCCCGCTCCTTGTTGTACGCGACCTGCTTCTCCCGGCGGCGGTTGGTCTCGTCGATGGCCTTCTCCATCGCCGGGGTGATCTTGTCGGCGTACATGTGGACCTGGCCGGAGACATTGCGCGCGGCGCGGCCGATGGTCTGGATCAGGGAGGTGCCGGAGCGCAGGAAGCCCTCCTTGTCGGCGTCGAGGATGGCCACCAGGGACACCTCGGGCAGGTCGAGGCCCTCCCTCAGGAGGTTGATGCCGACCAGGACGTCGAACTCCCCGGAGCGCAGCTCGCGCAGCAGCTCCACGCGGCGCAGGGTGTCGACGTCGCTGTGCAGATAGCGGACCTGGATGCCGAGCTCCAGGAAGTAGTCGGTGAGGTCCTCGGCCATCTTCTTGGTGAGCGTGGTGACCAGGACACGCTCGTCCTTCTCGGTGCGGGTGCGGATCTCGTGCACCAGGTCGTCGATCTGGCCCTCGGTGGGTTTGACGACGACCTCGGGGTCGATCAGGCCGGTGGGGCGGATGATCTGCTCGACGACGCCGTCCCCGCGCGAGAGCTCGTACTTGCCGGGGGTCGCCGACAGGTAGACGGTCTGGCCGATGCGCTCCGTGAACTCCTCCCACTTCAGGGGGCGGTTGTCCAGGGCCGACGGGAGGCGGAAGCCGTGGTCGACGAGGGTGCGCTTGCGGGAGGCGTCGCCCTCGTACATCGCGCCGATCTGGGGCACGGTCACATGCGACTCGTCGATGACGAGGAGGAAGTCGTCCGGGAAGTAGTCGATCAGCGTGTGCGGCGGGGAACCGGGCGAGCGGCCGTCGAAGTGCATCGAGTAGTTCTCGACGCCCGAGCAGGAGCCGATCTGGCGGAGCATCTCCAGGTCGTACGTCGTGCGCATCCTCAGGCGCTGGGCCTCCAGGAGCTTGCCCTGCTTCTCGAGTTCGGACAGGCGCTCCCCGAGCTCCTTCTCGATGTCGTTGACGGCCCGCTCCATGCGCTCGGGTCCCGCGACGTAGTGCGAGGCAGGGAAGACGTACAGATGGTCGTCGTCGCTGATGATCTCGCCGGTGAGCGGGTGGAGCGTGGACAGTGCCTCGATCTCGTCGCCGAACATCTCGATGCGGACGGCGAGCTCCTCGTAGACCGGGAAGATCTCGATGGTGTCGCCGCGGACCCGGAAGGTGCCCCGGGTGAAGGCCAGGTCGTTGCGCGTGTACTGGATGTCCACGAAGCGGCGCAGCAGCTGGTCGCGGTCGATCTCGTCGCCGACCTTGAGCGCCACCATGCGGTCCACGTACTCCTGCGGGGTACCGAGGCCGTAGATGCAGGAGACCGAGGCGACCACGATGACGTCCCGGCGGGTGAGCAGCGAGTTGGTCGCCGAGTGGCGCAGGCGCTCGACCTCCTCGTTGATCGAGGAGTCCTTCTCGATGTAGGTGTCCGACTGCGGGACGTAGGCCTCGGGCTGGTAGTAGTCGTAGTACGAGACGAAGTACTCGACGGCGTTGTTCGGCAGGAGCTCGCGGAACTCGTTCGCCAGCTGGGCGGCCAGCGTCTTGTTCGGGGCCATCACCAGGGTGGGCCGCTGGAGCTTCTCGATCATCCAGGCGGTGGTGGCGGACTTTCCGGTACCGGTCGCGCCGAGCAGGACGACGTCCTTCTCACCTGCCTCGACGCGCTTGGCCAGCTCGGCGATCGCCGCCGGCTGGTCACCGCTGGGCTGGTAGGAGCTGACGACCTCGAAGGGCGCCACCGTACGTTCGATGTGGGAAACGGGCCGCATGGTGTCCACCGTACGACTCCCCACTGACAACGCGGCCCGATCAGGGGTTCCGGGCGCCCGCGGCCACGGTCGGTCAGCGGTTCTGCGGGGTGCGGACGTCGTGGTGGGTCACGTCCCGGTGGGGGCGGAGCGAGGGGCGCCGGGCGGGCGGGTGGTCGACGAGTTCGCGGGCCGGGACGCCGGGCTTGTGCTCGGCGGGCGACCAGACGGGCTTGCCCATGACCATCAGCGGATCGAACAGCACGACGACCCCCGCGAGCAGCAGGAAGGACAGCGGGCCGACCATCATCGGCGCGAGCAGGGAGGCGGGCGAGTCACCGGAGACGGGCGCGGAAGTGCCGTGCAGATGGACGCTGAGGGCGGCCATGCCGGTGTAGTGCATGCCCGTGACGGCCAGGCCCATGATCAGGCTCGCGCCCACGCTCCACAGGAACCCTCTGACCTGGCCGGCGGCCCACAGGGCGGCGGTGGCCGCGACGACGGCTATGACCACGGAGATCGCGACGGTGACCGTGTTGTACTCCAGCTGCCCGTTCAGGCGCATGCCGGCCATGCCCAGGTAGTGCATCGAGGCGATGCCCAGGCCGGTGACGGCACCGCCGGTCATCAGGGGCGTTCCGGTCGCACCCCGGTAGCCGACGATGAAGACCCCGATGCCCACCATGACGATGGCGACGCCCAGGCTCGCGAAGGTGATGGCCCTGTCGTAGTGGATCGGCGCCTCCCGGACCGTGAACCCCATCATCGCGACGAAGTGCATGGTCCAGATGCCGGAGCCGATCGCCGCCGAGCCGAGGGCCAGCCAGCCGGGCCGCCAGGACCGGCTGACCAGCATGGATCTGGTGGTGCAGCGCAGGCCGAGGGCACCGCCGAGGCAGGCCATGAGGTAGGCCACCAGCGGTGTGACGAGTCCGTAGCTGAATCCGTCGACCGTGCCTTGCATGCGCGGCTGCCCTTCCGCCCTCTTACGTCCTGGAATTCCCTGAAATGTGCCCCTTCCCAGCACCGCGCGAGCGGTCAGGGTCGAGGCAGAGAGTATGACCGCCACCGGAATGGTCGAACGATTTTCCGGCAAAGAATCACGCCCTTGCCCCAGTTGTGCGGCACCGGTGAGCGGACTTGGGACACGCCCATTCAGGATGTGTCCATTCTGCACCCCGGTGCCGTTGACGCGGTGCTGTCACAGTTGTGCTGTACGTGATCGCTCGACGCGAGGAGTACGTATGCACGCGCGCGCCGTGACCGCCCTGACCACCGCGCTCCTGGGGACCGTCGCCCTCCTGCTTCCCGCAACCGACGTCCGGGCCGTCGAGGACGGCACGCCACCGGTGGTCATCGCCCACCGGGCCGGCTCCGCCCACGCCCCCGAGAACACCCTGGCCGCCGTCGACAAGGCCGCCCGGCTCGGCGCCCTCTGGGTCGAGAACGACGTCCAGCGCACCAGGGACGGCGAACTCGTCGTCCTGCACGACGACAGCCTCCAGCGCACCACCGACGTGGAGCAGGTCTTCCCCGGCCGGGCGCCCTGGAAGGTGAAGGACTTCACCGCTGCCGAGATCGCGCGCCTGGACGCGGGCGGCTGGTTCTCCGCCGCCTACGCGGGCGCGCGCGTGCCGACGCTGAAGCAGTATGTGCGCCGTGTCGATCTTCACCATCAGAAGCTGCTTCTCGAACTCAAGAACCCGGAGCTGTACCCGGGCATCGAGCGGGAGACCCTCAAGCTCCTCGGGAACGAGGGGTGGCTCGGACGGGAGCACCGCAGCCGGCTGATCGTGCAGAGCTTCAGCGCGGACAGTCTGCGGACCGTCCACGATCTCGAGCCCGCCGTGAAGACCGGCCTCCTCGGAACGCCGTCCGTGAGTCACCTGCCCGCGTACGCGGCCTTCGCCGACCAGATCAACCCGTCGTACACCTCCGTCTCCAGGGCCTATGTCTCCGCGGTCCAGGCCTTCACCGGTCCGCACGACAAGCCTCTGGAGGTGTTCACCTGGACCGTCGACACCGCGGACGCCGCACGCAGGGTCGCCGGGTACGGCGTCGACGGCATCATCACCGACAAGCCGGACGTGGTGCGGGAGGCGCTGCGCGAGTAGCGGGCTGTTCGCGCAGGTCGCCGCGTGTTGTCAGTGGCGGCTCGTACGGTGGTCGCATGAACAGCGATGGGCAGGACGCGCAGCGGATCGTGTGGACCGTCGTCGGCACGGACATCGGCCCGCTGCTGCTGGCCGCGACCGACGAGGGTCTGGTCAACGTGGTCTTCCACGCCACCGACGCGGTCCGCGTCAAGGCGCTGGAGCGGCTCGCATCCCGGCTGGGCACCGAGCCCGTCGAGGCGCCCGGCTCTCCGCTGCTGGCCGAGGCGATACGCCAGGTCGAGGCGTACTTCGCGCGCGAACGGCACGACTTCGAGCTGCCCCTGGACTGGTCGCTGATCTCGGGATTCAACCGGCAGGTGCTGCGCGAGCTGGCGTCCGGCGTGCGGTTCGGCCAGGTCGTCGGATACGGCGATCTGGCCGGGCGGGTCGGCCAGCCGGGTGCCGCGCAGGCCGTGGGGGTGGCCATGGGCTCCAACCCGCTGCCGGTCGTCGTGCCCTGCCACCGGGTCGTCGAGAGCCACGGCGGCATCGGCGGGTTCGGCGGCGGTCTGGAGACCAAGCGGAAGCTGCTCGCGCTGGAGGGCGTACTGCCGGAGCCGCTGTTCTGACAGACCCCGCCGTGCGCACAGTCACCGTCATCCGGGGCCTCGGAGCCGAAGGGACGGCGATCGGACAACCAGAGACGATGGCGATCCTGCACGGCCTTGTGCACATCACCAAGGCGGTCAAGCCGGTCCGAGACACCGCACGCGAGGTCAGTCGTAGTGGCGTGCCTCGAACACGTTCCCGTCCGGGTCGCGGAAGTAGAAGCTGCGCCGGGCCATTCCGCGGGCTCCGAAGGAGTCGTGGGAGAAGTCCGAGACGGGCACGGACCGTTCCTCGAGGCGGGTGCGGAGAGTCTCGAAATCGTCGGCGGGCAGGGCCAGGCAGACATGATTGACGGGGTGTCCCGCGCTCTCCGCGGCGCCGGGGACCATTTTCATGCCGTCCGCCAGGGTGAGCGGCATGAGGTCGAAGACGGTCTCGTCGTTGAGCCGTACGGAGGGGAAGGACACCACCCCCGCGGCGAAGTCGGTGAGCCTCACGGGCTCCATGCCCAGGGTCTTCTCGTAGAAGTCGGCCGATGCCACCGGGTCGCGCACCCAGAGGACGACATGGTCAAGACGTGTCGAGTTGTCCGTCATGCACCCAGGCTGGTGTCGTCCTCCACAGCCCGCAAGGGTTTGACCGGACGTGCCGCCCGCCAGACATGAGGGAAGACCGATCGACAGGAGGCAGGCCCGTGGTGCTGGTGGTGTCCGAAGAGGTGCGCGAGGCGATCGACGCGCGTCGACCCGTGGTGGCCCTGGAGTCCACGATCATCGCGCACGGGCTGCCGCGTCCGCGCAATCTGCAGGTGGCGCTGGAGCTGGAGGACGTCGTACGGCAGGAGGGGGCCGTACCGGCGACGATCGCCGTACTGGACGGGCGCCCCCGGGTCGGCCTGGACAAGGAACAGTTGGAGCGGGTCGCCAACGAGGACGGGATCCGCAAGCTGGGCCACCGGGATCTGCCGCTCGCGGTGGCCGCGGGGGTGAGCGGGGCCACCACCGTGTCGGCGACGGCGCAGCTGGCGGCCCTGGCCGGCGTGGAGGTGTTCGCGACGGGCGGGCTCGGCGGGGTGCACCGGGAGTGGACGACGACCCAGGACGAGTCGGCCGACCTCGGCCTGCTGGCGCGCACCGCGATCACCGTGGTGTGCGCGGGCGTGAAGTCCATCCTGGACGTGCCCGCGACGCTCCAGCGACTGGAGACACTGGGAGTCGCGGTCGCCGGATACGGCACTGACCGCTTCCCCGGCTTCTATCTGTCCGACTCCGGCCACCCCGTGGAGTGGCGGCTGGACTCCCCCGAGCAGGTGGCGGAGGTCATGCGGGCGCGGCAGGCGCTGGGCGCGCCCGGCTCCGCGCTGATCGTGGCCAACCCCGTGCCCGAGGAGGAGCAACTGGATCCCGGGCTGCACGCGCGTGTGCTCGCCGAAGCGCTCCAGGCCTGCGAGGAGGCGGGAGTCACCGGCCAGGGGGTCACGCCGTTCCTGCTGGGCTACCTGGTGCGGCACACCGACGGCGCCTCGCTGAGCGCCAACCTGGCGGCGGTGCGGGGCAACGTGCGGCTGGCGGCCCGGATCGCCGCTGCCCGGGCCGGGACGTGACGACGGACGGGCACGGTGGTGCCGCGGCCGTCCGGGGCGGTGCCCTCCTGGTCGTCGGGGACGTCATCACGGATGTCGTCGCCCGGCATCGGGGACCGCTCGCCGCCGGTACGGACACCGCTGCCGCGATCCGTACGGTGCCGGGCGGAGCGGGGGCGAACGTGGCCTGCTGGGCCGCCCGAGGGGGCGGTGCGCAGGTACGGCTGCTGGGCCGGGTGGGCGCGGACGCGGCCGCGTGGCACGAGCGGGAACTGGCCGCCTGCGGAGTACGGCCGCAGCTGGTCGTCGATCCGCAGGCGCCGACCGGGACGGTGATCTGCCTCGTGGACACGGGGGAGGCCGGCGAGCGGACGTTCCTCACCGACAGCGGCGCGTCACTGCGGCTGGAGCCGGACGACTGGTCGGACGCCCTGCTCGACGGCGTGGCGAGACTGCATCTGTCGGGCTATCTCCTGTTCTCGAAGCCGAGCCGGGCACTGGTGGCGGTGGCCCTGGAGTCGGCACGCGCGCGTGGTGTTCCGGTGAGCGTCGACCCGGCGTCGGCGGGCTTCCTCCGGGAGCTCGGGGTGAACCGTTTCCTCTCACTGGTCGAGGGGGTGGACGTCCTGCTGCCGAGCCGGGGCGAGGCGTGCCTGCTCACCGGGTTGCCCGATGTGGCGGACGCGGCGGCCAAGTTGAGCCGCCACATCCCGCTGGTGGTGGCCAAGCAGGGGGCACGGGGAGCCCTGATCGCCCGCTCGGGCACCGTGTACGCCCACGTGCCCGCCGTAGCGGCGACGCCCCGGGACACCACCGGGGCGGGTGACGCCTTCACCGGCGCGTTCCTCGCGGCCCTGCTGACAGGCGCCGCACCCGAGGACGCGGCGACGGAAGGATGCCGGGCGGGCGCGCTGGCGGTCGAGCGGGTGGGCGGAAGGCCGCCGGTGCCGGACTGACGGCCGGTCGCAAGCACTCCGACTGAACGGTCGCAAGCACTCCGACCGGACGGGATCGACGGCCGTCACGCACACGCGTCACGCACACCCGGGGCGGCCGTTGACGGCGGGCGCCTCTCCGGGCTCCCGACCGGCCACCGGCGCCCCGACTTCCGCTCCTCTGCCACTGCTACGCCTTGCGCCCCCACGCCGAGATCAGCGGGGCCGTGGCCAGGTCCATGGTGCCGGTGGCGACGTTGGCGAGGTGGCGGTCGATGTCCTCGTCCGTGGCGAGGCCCGCCGTGACCAGCCGGCCGCGGATCTGGCGGATCGTGGCGGACTCGAGGGCGGCGCAGGCCGTCGAGGCGAGCGGGAAGTAGGCGTCGGCGGCGACCTGACGCAGGCCGGCCTCGCGGAGCAGGCGCGGGAGGGTGCGGCCGTAGGAGAGGTCGGCACCGCGGTCGGCGAGCAGCCGGCGAAAGCCCTGGCGCAGCCGGTTCGCCAGTTGCTGCTCGGGGCCGTACTCGTCGGGGCAGGTCAGGGGTTGCAGGGCGGGGTCGCCGTCCTCCAGCAGGAGCCGGCCGCCGGGACGCAGGGAGTTGATCATCGACTGCAAGGCCCGTTCCCGGTCCGGCACATGGACCAGGACGAGCCGGGCGTGCACCAGGTCGAAGCCCTCCCCGGGGGGTTCCTCGGCGCTCACGTCGTGGACCAGTACGTCCACCGGCGGACGGGCGGCCGCTGTGAGAAGCGTGGTGTCGATGTCCGTCGCGACGACCTTTCCGGTCGGGCCGACCTTCTTCGCCAGCCAGGACACCACGGACGTGCCGCCCGCGCCGACCTCCCAGCAGCGCCAGCCGGATCCGATGCCGAATCCTTCGATGTGCCGGAAGGTGGTGGGGTCGAAGAGGGTGGCGAAGGCGTCGAAGCGCTCCCTCGCCTCCGCCTGCTGGTTGTCGAGGAGATACCCGTCGGGTCGTGTCATGGCGCGATGATCCCAGTCGTCGGGCGGTCCGAAGCGGACGACGCGATTCCTACGAAGACAGATACGAAGACAGACACGAAGACAGAGATGCCGTCCGTCGGTCGGGTGACCGGCACCGAAGCCGGTCCGGACCGGTTATCCACAGGCGGGAACCGGGCGGGACCTCCCCTGTCCACAGGCTCACCCGGCGCTTGCGTCGACCTGGCAAACTGGCGCGCCAGGACGCAGAAGCGCGTCGCACGGAGATCCACACGAGGAGATCCAGATGTCCATGGCAGGGAATCTGCGAAAGGTCACGAGCCTCGGCAGGGTCGGCGGCCTGCGCAAGGTGGCCCGGCTGGCCCGGCGGCGCCCGCGCGTCGACCTGAGCCACCACGCCCGCTCCCCGCTGGGCACCTCCGTCGTCAACTGCGTGACCTACAAGGAGGGGGCCCGCGTCCCGGTCGACGGTGATCTGGTCGACACCGTGGAGCGGGTGCGCAGCAGCCGCGACGGTTTCGTCTGGCTCGGCCTGCACGAGCCGTCGGACCATGAGTTCGAGGGCATCGCGGACCTCTTCGACCTGCACCCGCTGGCCGTCGAGGACGCGGTCGAGGCCCATCAGCGCCCGAAGGTGGAGCGCTACGGCGAGACGCTGTTCGCCGTGTTCAAGACGGTCTGCTACGTCGAGCACGAAGAACTCACGGCGACGAGCGAGGTGGTCAACACCGGCGAGATCATGGTCTTTGTCGGCGAGGACTTCGTGATCACGGTGCGGCACGGCAGCCACGGGTCACTGGGCCCGCTGCGCGAGGAGCTGGAGTCCGACCCCGGGCAGCTCGCCAAGGGACCGGCCGCGGTGCTGCACGCGATCGCGGACCATGTGGTCGACGACTACCTGGACGTCACCGATTCCATACAGTCGGACATCGACCTGGTCGAGACGGCCGTCTTCGCGGACAACGGCGCGCGGGTCGACCCGGGCCGCATCTACCAGCTCAAGCGTGAACTCCTGGAGCTGAAGCGCGCGGTGGCCCCGCTCAGCCGCCCGCTGGAAGAGCTCTCCACCCGGCCGATCCAGGTCGTCGCCCCGGAGATACAGGCGTACTTCCGCGACGTCTCCGACCATCTGCTGCGCGCCAAGGAGCAGATCGCCGCCTTCGACGAGCTGCTCAACTCGATCCTTCAGGCCCACCTCGCGCAGGTGACGGTCGCGCAGAACGAGGACATGCGGAAGATCACGGCCTGGGCCGCGGTGATCGCCGTGCCGACGATGGTCTGCGGTGTGTACGGCATGAACTTCGACCACATGCCCGAGCTGCACTGGACCTTCGGCTACCCGTTGGTCATGGGCGTGATAGTCGTCGCCTGCGGTGTGCTGTACCGCGGCTTCCGGCGCAACGGCTGGCTGTGACCGGGTCCGTCCGCGGGAAGGGTCAGTGGGTGGTGGAGGAGCGCGCGTAGACGCTCTCGGCCCAGCCGGCGATCTGCTCGTCCGTCAGGTGCCGGGCCAGGTCGGACTCGCTGATCATGCCCACCAGGCGCTTGTTCTCGATGACGGGGAGCCTGCGGATCCGGTGCGCCTGCATCTCGTGCAGGACGTCGGTGACGTCGGCGCCCGCGTCGATCCAGCGGGGCGTGCCCTGGGCCATCTCACCGGCGGTGACCTCGGCCGGGTCGCGGCCCACGGCCACACAGCCGATGACGATGTCGCGGTCGGTGAGGATGCCGCACAGCCGTTCGTTCGCGTCGCTGATGGGCAGGGCACCGACGCCGAGTTCACGCATCAGCTGGGCGGCGCGGTCGAGGGTCTCGTGGGCGGGGATCCACTGGGCCCCCCGGTGCATGATGTCTCCGGCGGTCGTCATGGAGTACCTCCCGGTGCCGGACGGCCGGCGCGGCGCGGACGGCACCGCAAGTCCCGGCGCCCTACATTCTCGCCGCGCCACCGGGGGCCCGCACCCGGAACCCCGCGGTGCCGGCGGCCGGGCCCGGGCAGCGACGCCACCGTGCCCCGATCGGCCGGGTCAGCCGTTCCACGCCGGGTGGCGGGGGTCGTCGGCGCGGACCAGGACGTCGGCCGTGCCGGCCGGGTCGGTCTCGTCGGCGTAGCGCTCGTAGGCGGGAAGGGTCCAGTGGCCGGACTCGGGAGTACGGCGACGGAGGGCGCCCTCGGAGAGGAGGACGTGGACGGTCAGGTCGAAGGGGAACCAGTGGCGCAGCAGGAGGGGGCCGTGGAGCAACAGGACGCCGCCGGGCGGGAGATGGACGTAGGGACTGCGGGTGGCGCGGTCGGTGGCCGGGTCCCACAGATCGGGCAGGACTCGGCCGTCGCCGCCGGGTTCGAGGGGGCCGAAGACCTCGCGCCACAGGGCACCGGTGTCGAACCAGCCGTCGTAGTAGGCCTCCAGGTCGTGGTGGCCGTATTCCAGACGGAGGGAGGCGGGGCGCAGGAAGCCCTCCATGCCGACGACGAGCGAAGGCCGGCCACGTATCCGCAGGGCCTCCTCGATCCGTTGGGCGAGTTCGCCCGGGCGGGCAGCCGGGGCACCGTCGAGGGCGACGCGGGGCCAGGGGCTGCCGTCGGCCGGCTTCAGGTCGAGGAGTCGGTCGGCCAGCCGCTCGCCGAGCCGGTCCCAGGTGATCGCTTCGAGTCGCACACGGCCATGATGCGTCAGCCGACGTCGAGGACGCGGTGCACGCGGGTGGCGGAGAGGGGTGTGGTCGGGGAATGAACCCCTCATGACAGGCCTCGCGACTCCCCCGAACCGTGGCGGACTTGTCGTCGTCCAGCCGTTGCGGAGGCGGCACTGTGCGGAGTGCCGGGGCGGGCCGTTGCCACTGCTCGTCGTGGAGGGCGGGGCGCCGCGGTGTCTCGACTGCGCCGACCTCGGACACCTGGTGTTCCTGCCGCGTGGGGACACGGCGCTCACGCGTCGGTCGCGGGAGGAGAGCGCGCTGTCGGCGGTCGTCGTGCGGTTCAACCGGCGCAAGGGGCGTTACGAGCGGCAGGGTGTCCTCGTCGAGGAGGCGGGGCTGGCGCGGGCCGAGGAGCGGTGCCTTGCCGACGCGGAGGCACGACGGAGACGGCGGGTACGGGACGCGCGGCGGCGGGCCGTGGAGGACGTGCGGTTCGCGGAGGCGTTCGCTGCGGAGATAGCGCGGCTGTTTCCGGGGTGTCCGGAGGAGCGGGCGCGGGCCATCGCCTCGCATGCGTCCCTGCGAGGCAGTGGGCGGGTGGGGCGGAGTGCGGCGGGGCAGGCCTTGTCGGAGGGGGCGGTGGTGTCGGCGGTGGTGGCGTCCGTGCGGCATGTGGACACGCCGTATGACGCGTTGCTGATGGACGGGGTCGCACGGCACGAGGCGCGGCGGCGGATCTCGGGGCGGGTGGAGGCGGTACTGAGGGGGTGGCGGGGGCTGGGGACGGTGGTGCGGGAGGAGGCGGGCTGACGCCCCGGCTCACAGGATGGACGGTTGCTTATGAGGGTGCGCGCAATGGCCATGGTCGGAGGGGTGGGGGCGGGATTCACTGGTGGGGACGGGTGGTGCTGGGCCGCAGGCGGGAGCTGGTGTGGAGATGATCGATGGGCCTTACTTCGTGCTGGTCGTGCTCGGGGTGCTCGGGACCGGGCTGGCGGCCGGGGTGTTCTGCGCGTTCTCGACGTTCGTGATGAGGGCGCTCGCCGCGTTGCCGCCCGCGCAGGGCGTCGCCGCGATGAACGCGATCAACGTGAGCGCGGTGCGGCCGCCGTTCATGGCCTTGTTCGCGGGCTCCGCGGTGCTGTCCGCGGTGATCGCGGTGGTGACGTTCGTGCTGTGGCCGGACGAGGGGACCGTGGAGCTCCTGGTGGGCAGCGCGCTGTATCTGTTCGGCACGTTCGGGCTGACGATGGTGGCGAACGTGCCCCGCAACGACGCCCTGCTCAGGCTGGACCCGGGCACCCCGGAGGCGACGGCGTACTGGCCGACGTACGTGCGCGAGTGGACGGTGTGGAACCACGTCCGCGCGCTCGCCTCGGGCGCGGCGGCCCTGGCGTACGTACTGGCCCTCACGTGAGCGCGGGAAATGAGCGCGGGAAATGAGCGCGGGAAACTGGTGAAAGCGCTGTCCCGGCGGATCACCAGGCACTCTGCACGAGTGGCCGAGGAGTCGTATCGTGGCCGAAAGAAGTTCCGCAGGAGTGCCGCCCGATGACGCTCGGCCATGTCGGACGCGTCAGCGTCACCAGCGTGAGCGAGGAAGACGGCCATGGCCGATCCCAAGGGTTTCATGACCACCCCGCGCCAGGACTGGCCCCGTCGGCCGGTCGAGGAGCGGGTCCGGGACTGGGACGAGGTGTACGTCCCCGGGGCGCTGCTGCCCATCATCACCAAGCAGGCGGACCGCTGCATGGATTGCGGGATCCCGTTCTGCCACGAGGCGTGTCCGCTGGGGAATCTCATCCCCGAGTGGAACGACCTGGTCTCGCGGGAGGACTGGCGGCAGGCCGCCGACCGGCTGCACGCGACGAACAACTTCCCCGAGTTCACGGGGAAGTTGTGTCCGGCGCCCTGCGAGGCGGGGTGTGTGCTCGCCATCAACCAGCCGGCGGTCACCATCAAGAACGTCGAGGCGGCCGTCGCGGACCGGGCCTGGGAGCTCGGGTTCACGCCGCCGCGACCGCCGGACCGGCTCTCGGGACGGACCGTCGCGGTGATCGGGTCGGGGCCGACCGGGCTCGCCGCGGCACAGCAGTTGACGCGGGCGGGGCACACCGTCGCCGTCTACGAGAAGGACGACCGGATCGGCGGGCTGATGCGGTACGGCATCCCCGAGTTCAAGATGGAGAAACGCCATCTGGAGCGGCGGATCGAGCAGATGCGGGCCGAGGGGACGAAGTTCCGTACGTCCACGGCGGTCGGGCGGGATGTAGGGGCGGCGGAGTTGCGGACGCGGTACGACGCGGTGGTGATCGCCACGGGGGCCACCGCGTGGCGCGAACTGGACGTGCCGGGGAGGGAGTTGGCAGGGGTCCAGCAGGCCATGGAGTATCTGCCGTTGGCCAACCGGGTGTGCGAGGGGGAACTGGCGGTGTCCCCCATGTCGGCCGCCGGGAAGCATGTCGTGATCGTGGGTGGGGGTGACACGGGGGCCGACTGTCTGGGAACCGCGGTGCGTGAAGGGGCCGCCTCCGTGACCCAGTTGGACATCTACGCCCAGCCGGGGGGCGAGCGGGACGAGGATGTCGAGCCGTGGCCCACCTACCCGAAGATCTACCGCTTGTCGGCGGCGCACGAGGAAGCCCGTGATCTGGAGACGTCGCCCTCGGCCGATGCGGACGCGCGGTTGTTCGCGGCGTCCACGCTGCGCTTCACCGGGGACGAGGACGGGCAGGTGCGGTCGCTGCATCTCGTCGAGGTGGACGCGGCGCGGCGCCCGGTGCAGGGCTCGGAGCGGACGCTTCCCGCCGACCTCGTCCTGCTGGCGCTCGGTTTCTCCGGGCCGGATCGGGGCGACGGGCTCGTGGAGCAGCTGGGCCTGGCGATGGAGCCTCGGGGGACGGTCGCGCGGGATGCGGGCTTCGCCACGAACGTGCCGGGGGTGTTCGCCGCGGGGGACGCCGCTCGGGGACAGTCGCTGATCGTGTGGGCGATCGCGGAGGGGCGGGCGGTCGCGGCGGCGGTCGACCGTTACCTGACGGGGAGTTCACGACTGCCGGCGCCGATCGGGCCGTACGACCGGCCGATGACGGTGTAGGGCGGCGCGCGAGGATCCCGTGCAAGGAAGCTCCATACGCCGCCCCCACCCACCGAACCCACCGAACTCCCCTCCCACTCACCCCCGCTCGTCCGTCCCCGCCACCTTCGCCGTCGCCAGGGCCACCCGGTTCCACGTGTTGATCGTGAGGATCAGGGACAGTACGTGGGCCAGTTCCTGCTCGTCGAAAACGGTCGCGGCCTGCGCGTAGACCGTGTCGGGGACTCCCCCGTCGGCCACCAGCGTCACCGCCTCCGTGAGGGCGAGAGCCGCCTGCTCCTTCTCCGTGAAGAAATGGCGGGCCTCGCGCCAGACCGGGACCATGTGGAGGCGGTCCTCCGACTCGCCGGCCTTGCGTGCGTCGTTGGTGTGCATGTGGAGGCAGTACGCGCAGTGGTTGAGGTGGGAGGCGCGGATCTGGATCAGCTCGACGAGAGCGGGATCGAGGCCCTCACGGGCCGCCGTGTCGAAGCCGACCAGAGCCCGGAACACCTTCGGGGCGGCCTTGGCGAGGTTCAGTCGAGCCGTACCTGTCACGTGCGTGTTCGTCGTGGTCATGCACTCAACCTACGGGGCGGAAAGACCGGCTGTAGGGTGCATTTCCGTGGCGGAATCATGGGTCAATTACGCGGAGCGGATCGGCTCCGACCTGCACCTGGAGCTCTCCGGTCCGGGGAGCAGACGGGCCGCGCTCATCGGCGCGCTGCGTGACGCCGTACGCAGCGGGCGGCTCGCCCCGGGGACCCGGCTGCCGCCCTACCGCTCGCTCGCCGCCGATCTCGGTGTCGCCCGCAACACGGTGGCCGACGCCTACGCCGAACTCGTCGCCGAGGGCTGGCTCACCGCCCGCCAGGGCTCCGGCACCCGCGTCGCCGAACGGACCGGGGCGCTCCAGCCGGCCGTACGCGGGACGGAGCCCGTGCACCGGCCCCGTGCGCGTTCCGCCCGCCACGACCTCCGGCAAGGCACCCCCGACGTCTCCGGCTTCCCCCGGTCCGCCTGGCTCGCCTCCTACCGCCGGGCCCTCAACCGGGCACCCAACGAGGTCTTCGGTCCCGGCGACCCCGCAGGACGGCCGGAGCTGAGGGCGGCTCTCGCGGCATACCTCGCCCGCGCGCGTGGAGTGCGGACGGAGCCGAACCGGATCGTCATCTGCTCCGGGTTCGCGCACGCCCTGCGACTGCTCTTCGGGGTGCTGCTCGGTCCGCTCGCCGTGGAGGCGTACGGACTGCCCTTCCACCGGGAGCTGCTCGCGGCCGAGGGTGTACGGACCGTGCCGCTCCCCCTCGACGAACACGGCGCGCGGGTGGACCGGTTGGCCCGCGAGCGGGCCGTGCTGCTCACGCCGGCCCACCAGTTCCCCACCGGGGGTCCGCTGCACGCGGAGCGCCGGGCCGCGGTGGTCGACTGGGCACGCGCGCGTGGCGCGGTGGTGCTGGAGGACGACTACGACGGGGAGTTCCGCTACGACCGCAAGCCCGTCGGCGCCCTGCAGAGCCTCGATCCCGAGCGGGTGATTCTGATCGGCTCGGTCAGCAAGAGCCTGTCGCCCGCGGTGCGGCTGGGGTGGATGGTGCTGCCCGAGCGGTACGTCGGCGACGTACTCGCGGCCAAGGGCGAGCGGGAGGCCTGGGCGAGCGTGCTCGACCAGCTGGCCCTCGCCGACCTGATCGTCTCCGGGTCCTACGACCGTCACGTACGGCGGATGCGACAGCGCTACCGGAGCCGCCGGGACCGGCTCGTCGCCGCGCTGGCCGAGCGCGCGCCGCACATCGAGGTCAGCGGGGTCGCGGCGGGGCTGCACGCGGTGCTGCGGCTGCCGCCGGGCAGCGAACGGTCCGCCGTCGAGGCCGCGGTCCGCCAAGGGGTCGCCCTCGACGGGCTCGCGGAGTTCCGCCACCCGGACACGGACATGCCGGCCCACGACGGTCTGGTCGTGGGGTACGCGACACCTTCCGAGCACGCCTACGGAGCGGCGCTGGAGGCGCTGTGCGGGGCACTGGCGCCGGGTGGGCCGTCAAGGGTGTGAGTGTGCCTCCGAGCTATGAGTCGTACATCCGCGCGGGATGTGGCTTGATGGTGTCCATCTCAATCTTTAAGTGACTACCGATCAATTCAGCACTGGGGTCAGGAGAGCAGGAAGTCGGCCACCCCCGCCTTCGCGCCCTCGATGAACGCGGTCATCTCGTCGGTGGTGTAGATCAGCGCCGGTCCGTCCGGATCGGTGGACTGGCGCACGGCGATCCGGCCGTCGGCGAGCTTCATCGCCTCCAGGCAGTTGCCGCCGTTGCCGCCGCTCCACGGCTTGTGCCAGCCCTCGCTCCCCAGCTCCCGGGCGGGCATGCCGTTGTAGACGGCGAGGCGTGGCTTGATGCGGTTCATTCACAGCTCCTTGCGGAGGTCCCGGAGGATCTCCTTCGTGCGATGTGCCGTAGCGGCCTGTGCCGCCATGCGGTCCATGACCTCGAGGTGGGTCGCCACCTCGACGCGCGCGTCCAGATAGATCGCGCCGGTCAGGTACTCGCTGTAGACCATGTCCGGAAGTTCGGGCACGGCGAATCGGAAGAGCACGAAGGGCCCGTACGTGCCGGGGTGCGGCCCGTTGGCGAACGGGGCGACCTGGAGCGTCACATTGGGCAGCTTCGTTGCCTCGAGCAGTTTGTCGATCTGCGCACGCATCACCTCCGGGCCGCCGACGGGGCGGCGCAGCACGGTCTCGTCCATGACCACCCACAACCGGGGCGCGTTCTGACGGGTGAGCAGTCCCTGCCGTTCCATGCGCAGGGCCACATGGCGTTCGATGTCCTCGGGGCTGGTCTGGCCGATGGCGCCCGAGCGCAGGACGCCACGCGCGTAGTCCTCGGTCTGGAGCAGACCGGGCACGAAGTGCGGCTCGTACTCGCGGATGAGCGCGGCCGCTCCCTCCAGGCTGACGTGCATCGAGAACCAGCCGGGCAGCACGTCGTGGAAGCGCTGCCACCAGCCGGGACGGTTGGCGTCCTCGGCGAGCTGGACGAAGTCCTCGGCCTCCTGGTCGGAGACGCCGTAGGCCTTCAGCAGCAGCTGGAGGTAGGGGATCTTGAGCCCCACCTCGGCCATCTCCATACGGCGGACGGTGGCGGGGGCGACACGGAGGATGCGGGCGGCCTCCTCGCGCTTGAGCCCGGCGCGTTCCCGCAGGTCCAGCAGGCGCCGACCGAGGACGACCTGGCCGACCGTCGGCGCGGACCGCGGTTCGCTCACGCTCCACCTCCACTGAGTCATGTACGGGCGTCGACGTCATGTACGGGCATCACGGCCACCAGCATGCTGACAGCCCAGCGGCGCCATTCGAAGACCTGATTCGAAGATTTGTACGGGTGCGAAATACCGCTGCGTACGGATCTCCGGTGATCCCAACTGGCGCCGCTCAACATGCTGTTGCGAGCAGTGTGCCACGGCCCTTCACCGCGTCACACAGCACTCTGCATTTTTCAGAGTGACACTTGCCAAGTGTTCACGACGGGGCGATAGTGGCAAGCGTGATTCCGTCCCCGCCCTTAGGAACAGACGCTACCGAAGGCCACCCCCAGGGTCTCGGTGTCGCGGGACCGGGGCCCGACAGGGCCGCCGCCCGGCGCCGGTTCCGTTTCGAGCTGGCCGCGCATCCGGGTTCTCCCGCGCAGGCCAGACGCCTGACGAGGGCGCGGCTGACCCATTGGTCGGTCTGTGAGGACACCTGCGACTCGGCCGCCCTGGTGGTCTCCGAGCTGGTGACCAACGCCATCGTGCACACCGCGAGCAGCCGTGTGGTGTGCGAGCTGCACGACAACGACGACCTGGTGCGGATAGCCGTACGTGACGAGGGCTGCGCGCCGGGTCAAGCGCACCCGTCCCCGCAGCGCGGCGAAGAGGAGCACGGGAGGGGACTGCTCCTCGTCGACTCCCTCTGTCACGCGTGGGGCGCCCATGAGCACGGCCCGGGTCTGCTGGTCTGGGCGGAGCTGCCGCGCAAGGCGGACGTGCCCCGCGAGGACCCCGGCCCGCGCAACGACCTTGGCTGGGGGGCCCGCCCCAAGCCGGTTCCCTCCGGGGAGCCGGGCCAGGGGGACGAGGCCGAGGAGCATCACAGAGCCCTCCCCGAGGGGGAAGCTCGCGAGCACGGAGCCGGGGGCGCGGGCGGATGGGCGTGAGGAGCGGCTCCGGCGGCCAGGTGCTGACCCTGGACACGCTGGTCCGCCTCGGACGCGGACTGCGGACGCCGGGGACGCCGGGGACGCCTCACAAGCTGGCCGTGCCGGAGGGGATGACGGTGCCGCTGGGCTGCGACGCCGTGGGAGTGCCGGTACTGCTGGCCGAGCAGCTGGTGTCCCGGTTGCCGCGGGTCGGGTGCGTGTACGCCGATGCCACGCACTGGTGGTGGCTCGTCCCCGCCGACTCCGACTACGCGCTCGAGTGGCCCGCGCCTGCCCAGTACGCCACCGGGGCGGTTGTTCCGGACGCCCCGGTGGTGCCCTCTCTCGTGCGTCGGGGCGAGGGGACGCTGCCGTACACGTCGCCGATACCGTTGTACTTGGCGTTGTGCCGGCTGACGGGGACCACCCCTGTCTGGTCCCGGCCGGTCAGTTCTGCTGGTTAGGTCGTCTTTCGAGTGCGGCCGAGTGGGGGCTTGTCGCGCAGTTCCCCGCGCCCCTGAGTGGGTCACCGCACCCGGCGCTCGAAAGTGTGCGCCCGCGCGTGCTGCGAAACCTTCCTCTGCGCCCTCCCTCCCCGCCGCCCACCCCGCCATAGTTGCCCCGTCCACGATCGGGGAGGTCCGCGGTGGGGAAACGGCGTGGCACCGAGCAGCCCGGGGTCTCCGAGTCGGAGCGGCTGCTCTTCGGGGGGCCGTTGCGGTACGACGCGGGGTGGAACTCGCACTCCGACGCCTTTCTGGAGCTGGGGTTCCGGGCCATGGTGGGGCGGTTGCCGTCCCTGCTGTCGGGGAGTCTCCGGCTGGCCTGGCAGGCCGACCGGCAGGCCGCGCGGATCGTGCTGGTCGCCGAGGTCGGCCGGGGACTGACGCAGGCCGTGAGCCTGCTCGCCGTCAACAGTGTGCTGGGGCGGCTGATCGGCACGGGTGCGCTGGAGGACCGGCTGCGGGGTGCCGTGCCCGCGCTGGTGACGATGGCCGCCGTCCTGCTCGTGGGGGCACTGCTGCGGGCGGCGTCCACGTACGCCACGGGACGCCTTGAGCCCAAGGTCGAGCGAGTGGCGACCGAGCGGTATCTGGAGCGGGCGGCCACCGTGGAGCTGGCCGCGATCGAGGACCACGCCTTCCACAAGCTGCTGGACACCGCGCAGTACGGCGCCACGTCGGCCCGCCGGATGATCTCGTTCGCGACACGCGTGGTGAACGGGATGATCTCGCTGATCGCGGCGGCGGGCGTGCTGACCGTGCTGCACCCCGCGCTGCTGCCGCTGCTGGTCACGATGACGATCCCGAGCGGCTGGGGCGCGCTGACGATCGCGCGCCGCCAGTACGAGTCCTTCCACACCTGGGTGCAGCACGTGCGGGCGGGCCGGCTGCTCGGCGCCCTGCTGATCGAGCCGGAGTCGGCGCCGGAGATCCGGGTCCACGGCGTCGGCCCGTTCCTGCTCAGGCACTACCGCGCGATGGCGGAGACGGCGGAGACGGAGCAGGCCCGGCTGGCCCGGCTCGCGGCCCGCACCGGACTGATCGCGGCGGCCTGGACGGGCCTGGCGACGGTGGCGACGTACGCGACCCTGGGCGGGCTGCTACTGGGGGGCGCGATGGCCCTGTCGGTGGCCGGAACGGCCGTGATCGCCGTGCGCACCGGCTCACAGAGTCTGAACACCCTGGTCATCGAGATGAACACGCTGCACGAGGAGGCCCTGTTCGTCGGCGACCTCCAGCGGCTCCACGAGGAGGGCGCCAAGTGGGCGATCCCGGCGGGCGGGGCCGCGCTCCCGGACGATCCGCGCGAGATCCGCTTCGAGAACGTCACCTTCGGCTACCCGGGTGACACGACCCGCCCCGCGCTCGACGACGTGACGCTCACCCTGCCGCTCGGCAAGATCGTCGCACTGGTCGGTGAGAACGGCTCCGGCAAGACCACCCTGGTGAAGCTGCTCGCGGGGCTGTACACCCCGGACCGGGGCCGCATCCTGTGGGACGACGTGGACGCGGCGCACGCGGACCGGCAGCTGCTCGCCGAGCGGGTGGCGATGGTCGCCCAGGACTTCAAGCGGTGGCCGTTCACCGCCCGCGTCAATGTGGCGGTGGGCCGTTCGTCGGTGCCGCTGACCGACGAACGGGTGTCCGGCGCGGTCGTGGAGGCCGGGGCCGGGGAGGTGCTGGCCGATCTGCCGCGCGGCCTGGACACGCTGCTGGCCCGCAACTTCAGCGGCGGACACGAGCTGTCGGGCGGGCAGTGGCAGCGGCTCGGGATCGCCCGGGCCGCGTACCGGCGCGGTCGCATCCTGATCGTGGACGAGCCGACGGCCGCCCTGGACGCCCGGGCCGAACTGGAGGTCTTCGACAAGATCCGCGCCCTGGCCGGCACCGGTCAGACGGTCGTCCTGATCACCCACCGGCTGGCGTCCGTACGCCACGCGGATCTGGTGCACGTCCTGGAGCAGGGGCGGCTCGTGGAGTCGGGCACGCCCGACGAGCTCCTGGCCTCCGGTGGTGTCTACGCGGAGCTGTATACGCTCCAGGCCGAACAGTTCGCGGCAAAGGTGCCCGCCCAGGAGGCGGGCTGACCTCATGCGACAGCGTCGATCGCTGCCTCTCCGCTGCGGACGATCACCAGGAACGTGTCGGTCGCGAGGTCCATGACAACCTCGGCCGGCAGTCCTTCGAGACGCCTCGCCTGCGCGAACTCCTCCGCCGGCCACGATCCACGCGGCCCGCCAGCGGGAAAGCGTTCGAGCACTGTTCGCCCGTTCACCACCCTGCACCTCCAGAAAGCGTTGCGCTCCCCGTAGGAGCGCTTGTAGGAGTTAACGCCTTCCGGGGCCGAAAAGCCTCGGTGAGTTGCCGTACTGAGACGTAGTTGACACGAGTTCAGCGCGAAGCGTGAGAGTTTGATTACTCAACGGTCACTTTGCTGACTCAATGTGTCAGTCCTCGTACTCATCGTGATAACGGATGCGTGCGCTCCCCGCAGGCGCCCCCAGAGCAGAGGCACGCCCCTTGGGTTCCTCCCACTCCTCCTGCCGTCCCAGCGCGGTGAGATCGAGGAAGCTGGTGGTCGAGCCGAGACCGTCGAGGCCGCGGTCGTGGGTCGAGTAGGTGTGGAAGACCCGGTCGCGGTCGCGCAGGAAGCAGCTGATGCCGGGCCGCTCGGCCGGCTCCCCCTCGATGTCCACGGTGGCCTCGAAGTCGCGGTTGAAGTCGCTGCCGCAGGACGAGTACCAGGGCACGGTCCATCCCATCCGCGCCTTGAACGGCAGGATCTTCGTGTACGGCGCTCTCGACACGGCCGCGAACGTCGTCCCCCTCGCCTTCAGATGGGCCAAATGCCCGATCTGGTCCAGGAAGGCGGAGCAGCTGCGGCAGCCCGCGTCCCACTCCGGCGCGAACATGAAGTGGTGGACGACGAGCTGGGCGCGCCCCTCGAACAGGTCGAGCAGGGTGGCCTTGCCGTCGCCGCCCTCGAAGACGTACTCCTCCTCCACCTCGACCATGGGCAGTCTGCGCCGCTCGGCATTGAGTGCGTCCCGCGCACGCGTGGCCGCCTTCTCTCTGACCAGCAGCTCCTCGCGCGCCGCGCGCCATTCGTCCCGCGAGACGATCTCCGGAAACGCCATGGGGTCCCTCCTGTGCAACGGTCCGTCAGGGGTGGTGACCGTGGGGAGGGGCGGAACTCATCGCTGTCGGGGAGATTTCTTCCGAACGACAGGATGCGGAAGCCGAGCATCCCCACGACCGCTTCCCCGACGACCCACGCACGATGAGGTCGGTCATCCATGGTCGCCGAGCGCACCGGGGAAGCGAGAGTGACAATCCAGGCGGGCGGGCACACGTCGTACGGCTGGCCGGGACGGCCCTCAGCAGGGCCCATTCGCATCTGCCCGGTGCCGACGCGATCACGGACTGCCCGACGCCGTGACCCCCTGCGCAAGTTGACCGACGACGTCCAGGACGCCCTGGCCGAAGGCGGACCGTCAGTTGGCACCAGAGTGCTCTTCCGGGGCCGGATTTCAGGTGTTGTAGTCCTGGATCCGTCTGCCGTGACTCCGGTCCAGCAGCGTGGGCATCCGCTCGCCCAACTCCCTTGCCACCGCGCCCACGTCGATGGTCAGCAGCTGCCGGTCCCGCATCAGTACACGGCCGTCGACGATCGTCGTGCGGACGTCGGAGGAGCGGGCGCTGTGGACGAGGGTCGCGGCGAGGTCGTGGACGGGCTGGGTGTGCGGGCCGGTGAGGTCGACCAGGATGATGTCGGCTCGGCGGCCGGGCGCGATGCTGCCGATCGCGTCACCGAGTCCGACCGCGCGGGCGCTCTGGAGACTCGCGTGGTGCAGTGCCTGGCGGGAGGTCAGCCAACGTGGGTCGCCGGTGGTGGACTTCTGGATCAGTGCCGTGAGCGCCATCGACTCCCATACGTCGAGGGAGTTGTTGGAGGCGGCGCCGTCCGTGGCGAGTCCCACGGGGATGCCGAGGTCGCGCAGGGCGCGGACGGGCGTGGTCGTGGGCCAGGCGAACTTGAGGTAGCCGCGGGGCGCGGTCGCAACAGCCGTACGGCCGGGGGCACTTGAGAGGATCGGCAGGTCGCGGTCGAGGATGCCGGTGCCGTGCGCGATCAGGACGTCCGTGTCGAGGATCCCGGTGCGCCGCAGCACCTCGATGGGCGTGACACCGTGCCGGGAGAGGCTCGTCTCGGCCTGGTCGCGGTTCTCGGCGGCGTGGAGGTGGACGGGGAGCCCGTGCTCCCGGGCGAGCGAGGCGGTCGCGGCGAGGTCGGTGTCGTCGACCGTGTAGGGCGCGTGCGGGGCGAGCGCCGTGGTGATGCGGCCACCGGCACCGCCGCGGTGCCGCAGCGCGAACTCCAGGGACTTCTCCCGCCCTTGGGGCCCCTGCGAGGAGAAGAACGCCTCCCCGAGGTGCGCCCGGATCCCGCACTCCTCGACCACCGCGGCGACGGCGTCCATCGAGAAGTAGTGGTCGGCGAAGCAGGTGACCCCGCCCCGGATCATCTCCGCGCAGGCCAGCCGGGCCCCCAACTCCACCATCTTCTCGGTGAGGTTGGACTCGATCGGCCAGACGACGTCGTTGAACCACTCCTCGGTCGGCAGGTCCTCGGCGATCCCGCGCAGGGCGACCATGGGCGCGTGGGTGTGGCAGTTGACGAGCCCGTGAAGGGCGATCTGCCCGCGCGCGTCGATGCGCTCCGCCGCGGGCAGTTCCTCGGCCTCCGCGCTGCTGGTCACCGACCCGATGACACCGTCCCGTACGACGATCGCGGCGTCGTGCACGAACTCGACCCGCTCTTGATCGTCGTGCGTGAGCACCGTGCACGGGGAGATGATGAGACCTGCGGGAGAAGGCGTCATACAGGCACCGTACGACGCGGTCGTGCCCTCGCAGTGGGTGAAGCGCGCATCCCGTCGCCGCCCTGCCGCGGCGGCGCCGGCGCGTGCACCCTGGCCTCACCACCGCTCGTCGTACGCCTTTTGGAAGGGGTCCGGCATGCTCGTCGGCACCTGGAATCTGGAGAATCTGATGCTGCCGCGCAGCGGCGACGGCGCCCCCAGGAGCGAGGCCGAGTACGAGGCGAAAGTGGAGGCCCTCGCCTCCGTGATCACCGCGCTCGACCCGACGCTGCTGGGCGTCCAGGAGGTCGGGCAGGAGGAGACACTCGCCGACCTCGTCAAAGCGATCGGCGGGCAGTGGCACACCGCGCTGTCCCGGCACGCCGACCACCGGGGCATCCGCGTCGGCTTCCTCAGCCGTACCCCGCTGCGGATACGGCGGGACATCCATGCGTTCGCGGACGGGCTGCGCCCAGTTCAGGTCAACGACCCCGACGAGCAGGAGGTGCAGGTACAGGAGACCAGCCGCGGCTTCCTCGCCGTGGAGACCGACGCAGGCGACGGGGTGCTCCAGGTCGCGGTCGCCCATTTGAAGTCGAAGCTGCTGTCGTATCCGGGCCGCGAGGGCAGGAGCCGCTTCCAGCCGGACGACGAGGCCGAACGGGCCCGCTACGGCGCGTACGCCCTCTACCGGCGGTCGGCCGAGGCGACGACCCTGCGCACCCTCGCGGACTTCCTGCTCGAAGGCGAAGGGACCGAACGGGACGTGATCGTCCTCGGTGACATGAACGACGTGGTGAACGCCGCCACCACACAGATCCTGCTCGGCCCGCCCGGCTCGGAGCTCGACAGACCGCGCGCGTTCCACCAGCCCGACGCGGGTGATCCATTCCGGCTGTGGGACATCGCGCCCTGCATACCCGAGGAACGGCGCTTCTCCCGGGTCAACTTCGGACGCGCCGAGCTGATCGACCACGTCCTGGTGAGCCACCGTCTGGCCCGCCGCATCACGGAGGCGGGGACGGGTCTGCCCGAGCACCGGGACGACACCCTCGTACTGCCGTCGGTGGACGAGGATCCGCGCAAGCGGGTGGGGACGCCCGGATCGGACCACGCCCCGGTGTGGGTGCGGGTGTAACTCCTAGCCGGCGAGGGGGACTTCGGGCAGCCGGATCTCCACGCGCCCCCGCCCCCCGTCGAGCCGGCCGAGTTCGTCGAGCAGTTCGGTGAGCCGGTGGACCTGTTCGCGGGTGAGCCGCCCGGAGTCGTCGAGGTGGACGGCGCACGCGGTGGTCGTGTCGACGATCCGTTCGAGCACGGCGACGATCTCGTCGGCGCCCTCGGAATGCCGGGCGAGCGAGGGGAGTTCGGCGGCGGCGAGGGCGATGGCGGTACGGGCCTCGGCGAGCGCGCGGTAGGCCTCGCGACGGAGGGTCCAGCGCGTGGCGCGGGTGTCTTCGGTGGGCGTGTCCTCGGTGCGGGTGTCCTCGGTGCGGGTGTCTCGTACGGTGGACCCGGCGCCTCGGGGGACAGGCCGCTCGGTCTCTCGCAGAACGTGCGCGAGGTACGCCTGTGCCGCCCCGCCCGCCGCGGCCAGCCGGGACCGCACTCCCCCGCCCCGCTGTCCCGGCATCGGCAGGTGCCCGACGATCAGCACGATGGCGCAGGCGAGCAGGGTCTCGGTGATCCGGCCGGCGGAGGCCTGCGGCTCACCGCCGACCATCACGAGCGCCAGGACGAGCACCGTGACGACGGCGGTCTGCGCGGCGAAGTGCCGGGTGGCCACGGGGATGAGGGCCCCGCTGACGGCGACCAGCGCGATGAGTCCTTCGGGCCGCGGCAGCACGAGCGCGAACCCGGCGAAGACCAGTGCGCCCAGAACGGTCCCGGCGGCCCGGCACAGCACCCGGGAGACGAGCGGTCCGAGGTCGGGCTTGACGAGGAAGACGGCGGTGGCGGGCAGCCAGTACCAGTGCTGGTGCTCCCCGTACCAGTGGGAGTGGTGCAGGGCCTGGGCCACGGCGGCGCTGGCCCCGAAGCAGAGGGCGACCCGCAGCCCGTACTCCCGCCCGCCGGCCCCGAAGACGGACCGCAGCAGGTCCCGGACGGTGAGCCGGCGCGTGTGCAGATCCCCGCCCCGCCCACGGTCGAAGGCCTCGGCGGCCCTCAGCAACGCGTCGTCGAGCGCCCGCAGCGCGGGCCCGGAGCGGCCCGGCGCGGGCAACGGCCCGGTGTGCGTGTTCTCCCGTACGGCGGCGGCGAGCCGCCGGGGCCCCGTGGCGGCCCGTCCGGGCACCGCTTCCTCCGCCCAGGCGAGCGCGGTGGCGGCCTCGGCGAGCGGCAGCGCGGCGGCGTACTGCGCGTGCAGCCGCCGCTCGGCGGCCGAGCTGGCGTACCGCCGCAGCCGGGGCCCGGCGAGCGCGTCCTGTGCGTGATCGAGAGCGGCGGTGAGCGCGACGCGGCGGGCGATGGCGTGCTCGGTGCCCGCTGCGGCGAGCAGGTCGGCCACGGCGTCGTACACCTCGGCGACGGCCTCCCGCTCGCCGTCGAACCGGAAGTCCCCGGCGAGGGCACCGGGGGTGGGCAGCACGAGCCGCAGCCCGAGCAGCCAGCAGGCCCCGCCGAGATAGGCGAGGGCCCGCAGCCACCCCTCCTCCGGCAACGGCATGCCCGCCCCGATCGCCGAGGCGACGAGCACCTGCGTACCGGCCCCGGAGGCGACGGGCCCGACGGCGCTGATACCGCCGGCGACCAGCCCGACGAGGGTGAGGACGACGGTGAGGGGCACGGCCCCCACGTACTCCCCCGCATACGTCCCGACCACCATGCCGACCGCACCCGCGAGCGCGGGCACCCCGATCCTCTTCACGGAGACCCGCCGGCTCCCGGGCCGGTCGTTGATCCCGGCCAGCATGGCGGCGATGGCGGCGACGACACCGAGGGAGGTCTGCTCGACGAGGACGGCGACGAGAAGGAGGGGCCCGGCGGACAAGGCCCCCCGCACCACGGCGCTCCAGGGAATCGGCCCCCGCTGAGCACGGAGAGCGTGCGCGAGCCAGGGCGGTAGGTGCATCCGTAGGGCGGGGCGGGACACGGGGCTCCTGTCGTCGGGGCGAGGCGGGGATGTGCCTCCGGGCGACGGCGACCGGGCGTTGGGCTGAGTTCCTACGGTAGAGCGGGTTCCCGGACGGTCCGGGGCACTTGTGTTACCCGCGTGTGAAGATGCATGCAAAAGCCACGTTCTTTATGAACGCAACCCGGGGACGTGAGTCGGCGGAGGCTTTGCGGCCGTTCAGCCCGCTCGGTCGAACAGCTCCCGCACCTCCGTGACCGCACGGACGGCCGATCCGGGTGATGCCGTCAGGGACTGGACGATCCGGTCGACGTCCCGCAGCCCCGCCCGCTCCAGCAGCCGCTTCTCATTGGTCACCCATTCCCCCCGGGCCGCCAGCACCGAGTGCCCCATCTGGACGGCGGCCGTGGCGAGCGCGCCGGCGGTCTCGGTGAGGCGGCCGGCCGGAGCGTGGTTGGCCTCGGTGTAGGCGAGGGTGAGGTGGGCGGTGTCCCGCCAGCGGGCGGCGGCGGAGGTGCGGAGCCTGGCCGGGTAGGCCGCCGGGCGTGGCAGGTCACCCCTGAGGACCCGGTTGATCGCGAGTTCGGCCACGATCAGGTAGGTGGGGATTCCCGCGAGGTGGAACAGCAGCGGCTCCACCCGGAACCGTCCCGCCTCCGCCTCCGTCAGTTCGCGTTCCACCACATCGAGGTCCCGGTAGTGGACGTCCACCCGGCGGCCGTCGATCGTCAGCCACGCGCCGCCGTTGAACACGCCGCCGCCCCAGCCGCCGACCTCGGACACCTCGCCCTCCCAGCCGACGGCGCGGAGATCGGCCGGGTCGAAGGCGCCCCGGTAGTAGACCGCCAGGTCCCAGTCGCTGTCCGGCCGGGCGGTTCCCTGGGCGCGGGAGCCACCTAGGGCCACGGCCCGGACGGCGGGGAGTGCGGCGAGGCGGTCGGCGGCGGTGTCGAGGAAGACGTCGTCGGAGAGCGTGGAGGACATGGGCTCAGCGTACGAAGGTGCCGCGCGAGGGCCCATTGTCAGTGGCACGCGTTATCAATGAAGTCGTCACTCAGTGTTACGGCGACGGGGGAACCGGCGATGACGACGTACGAGAAGGATCCGGACGCGGGGGCACACCGCACGCGCCTCTCCGCCGCCGGACTCCGGGCGCGCGGCTGGACGGCCGGGATGATCCGCCGGCTGCTCGGCGAGCCGGATCTGCGCCGGCCCGACCCGTTTTGCCGTGCCAGGAGTTCAGGGCCGCTTCGGCGGTGGTCGCCCGGCGGTCCGCCGCCGTGAAGGAGGCCGCGTCGCGCAGGCGGCGGGAGGTACCGGTGCTGGCCCCGGACCGGTTGGCGGCGCTGGCCGTCGAGTACCGCGATCGCCGGGAAGGGCCGCCACCGTCCCCGCCCGGCTGCGCGGACCTCGACCGCTGGAAGGTCGACTACCTCCGTCATCGGCCGGCCCGCTACGACGACATCCTCGCCGAGTTGTCCGGCCGCACCGGACGCGCGGCCGCGGAACAGCTGCTGCGGCGCAGGGTCTACGCGGCCATCTCCCAGGCGTGCCCCGCCCTCGCCCAGGAGTGCGAGCGCCGGTGCGGCCTCCCGGACCGGTGACGTGGGCTCCCGGAAATTCAGGTGCGGTCCCGTCCCCCGGCCCCCGATGATCGGAAGTCGTCCGCCGCTCGCCACAGGAGTCCACGTGATCCAGCGCGTCACCGTCCCGGCCCTTTTCCCGCCGCCGACCTACTCCCACGCCTCCGTAGTCGAGGCCGGCACGAAGCTCGCGTTCCTCGCCGGGTCCGTTCCGCTGGACGCCAAGGGCAACCTCGTGGGTGAAGGGGATCCCGCGCGGCAGGCCGAGCAGGTGATCGCGAATCTGCGGGAGCAATTGCACGCGGTGGGCAGCGACTTGGAGCACGTCCTGGCGACGGATGTGCATGTCGTGAGCAGCGAGCCCGCGGTGCTGTCCACCGTGTGGGAGGTCGTCGAGGCGTCCGGGCTGAGCACCGGTCCGCATGCGTCGACGCTGATCGGGGTCGCCTGCCTCGGTTACACCGGCCAGTTGGTGGAGATCACGGCGACGGCCGTGGTGCCGGAGGTGCCGGCACGGTGAGCGCGGTCGTCCTGCGCCGGGCCGCCGCCCGCGACGCGTCCGCCGCGGCGGAGGTGTATCTGCGCTCGTTCACCGCCGCGTTGCCGACGGTGGTACGGCCCCGGTCCGACGACGAGGTCCGCGCCTACTTCCAGGACGTGGTCGTGCCGCTGCGGGAGACCTGGGTCGCCGAGGACTCCGCAAGCGGCGCGGTCGTCGGGCTGATGGTCCTGGCCGGCGATCTGCTGTCCCAGCTGTATCTCGACCCCGACTGGCGGGGACGCGGCATCGGCGACCGGTTCGTCGCGCTCGCCAAGGAGCGCAGCCCGCAGGGGCTGAGCCTGTGGACCTTCCAGGTCAACAAGCCGGCCCACCGCTTCTACGCGCGGCACGGCTTCGTCGAGGCCGAACGCACCGACGGCAGCGGCAACGAGGAGCGGGAGCCGGACGTGCGGTACGTCTGGCGGCCCTGAGCACGCGGTCAGCGCGACCGCGGTCCCCACACCCGCCTCTTCGGCACCGGCTTCGCATAGCCGCCCGCCCGGCTGGTGTTCAGCCCCAGCCCCACCAGCGACTCCGCCAGCTTCACCGCCGCCCCCACCCCGTCGACGACAGGAAGCCCCAGCTTCTCGCCCATCGTCCGCTGCAGCCCGGTCATCCCCGCGCACCCCAGTACCAGGACCTCGGCGCCGGCCTCCCGTGCCCGCTCGGCCGCCGCCACGAAGGCGGCCTCCGTGCGGTCGGCGTCGCCCAGGTCGAGAACGCCCAGTCCGGTCCCGACGACGGCCGCGCAGTTGCGCCCCACTCCCGCCAGCTCCAGGCTGTCCTCGATCTGCCCGCAGGACCGCTCCAGCGTGGTCACCACGCCGTAGCGCCGACCGAGCAGACAGGCCAGATGGGCGGCGGCCTCGGTGATGTCGACCACCGGTACGTCCACCAACTCCCGGACGCCCTCCCGTCCGTGCTCGCCGAAGCCGGCCATGACGACGGCGTCGTAGGGAGGCCCCTCGTAGGTGCGCAGCAGGTCGATGACCGCCGCCGCGGACAGGTAGCTGTCGAGCCAGCCCTCCGCGGACTCGGGACCCCACGCCGGGGTGAGCCCGAGCACGGTGGTGCCCGGGCCTGCCGCGGCCCGGGCACCTCGTACGATCTCCTCGGTCATCTCCTGCGTGGTGTTGCAGTTGGTGACGGCGATCCGCACGTCTCTCAGACCTCCACAGCCTCAGCGGGAGCTGCCCGCTCGCTCCGGCACAGCAGCGCGTACAGGCCGGCCGCGAGGGCCGTCCCGATGAACCAGGAGTACGGGGCCACGTCGCTGAACGTCTTCACCAGGGCGAGGACACCCGCGACCGCGGCCGCCGGCAGGAACGCCCACAGGGCCTTGGGGTTGACACCCTTGCGGTAGTAGTAGCGGGAGCCGGGCTCGGCCTTGAACAGCTCGTCGACGTCCACGCGGCCCTTCTTGACCCAGTAGTAGTCGAGCATGATCACACCGAACAGCGGGCCGAGGAAGGCGCCGAGGCCGCCGAGGAAGTAGTTGACGACCGTGGGGTTGGAGAAGAGGTTCCACGGGGTCACGAGCAGTGCGGCGACCGTGCTGATCATGCCGCCGACCCTGAAGGTGATCTTCTGCGGCCAGACGTTGGCGAGGTCGTACGCCGGTGAGACGAAGTTGGCGACGATGTTGACGCCCATGGTGGCGACGGCGAAGGTGAGCGCGCCCAGCACCATCACCCAGGTGTTGCCGACCTTCGCGACGAGTTCCGCGGGGTCGGTGATGGCCTGGCCCCAGACCTCCAGCGAGCCCGCGGTGACGATCACGGAGACGACCACGAAGGCCGTGGAGTTGATGGGCAGGCCCCAGAAGTTGCCGCGGCGAACAGTCTTGTAGTCCGGGGCGAAGCGGGAGAAGTCGCAGAAGTTGAGCATCAGCGTGCCGTACGTGGCGAGGATCAGTCCGATCGCGCCGAACCACTGGCGCCACTGCTCGCCGACGGAGACCGGGTGCGGGGTGCTGGTGAGCGAGATGCTCCAGCCGGCCTTGGCCAGCACCCAGATCGCCAGCGCGATCATGACGAGCCAGATCGCCGGCCCGCAGAAGTCCTGGAACTTCCTGACCGACTCCATGCCCTGACTGATGATCAGCGCCTGGATCAGCCACAGGGAGAGGAAGGAGACCCAGCCGAGCGCGTCGAGGCCGAGGAAGGAGCTGTGCGTCCAGGACTCCAGGCCCGGCCAGGCGGCCAGCAGCATCACGTTGACCGCGACGGAGGCGAGGTAGGTCTGGATGCCGTACCACATGATGGCGATCACGGCCCGGATCAGGGCCGGGATGTTGGCGCCCCACACACCGAAGCTGATGCGGCTGACGACGGGGAACGGCACGCCGTGGCGCTGGCCGATCCTCCCCATCCAGTTCATGCCGATGTAGATGATCACGAAGCCGACGAGCAGCGACGTGAAGACCTGCCACACGTTCATGCCGAGGACCAGCAGACCGGCCGCGAAGGTGTAGTTGCCCAGGTTGTGGACGTCGGACATCCACATGGCGAAGAGGTCGAAGACCTTCCAGTTCCGCTTGCCGGCGGGCGCCAGGTCTTCGTTGGTGAGCCGGGGATCGGGGACGAACGCTGGTGTGCCGGTGGCTTCGACACTGTCGGCGAGGGACACAGGGCCTCCAAGGACGGGGGACAGGAGGATGGCGGCCGCCTGGCATCCAGTTTTGGTATACCAAACTGCGGACATGGTCTCCCCGTCAAGAGATCCGACCGATGTCGCGTTCGTTAAGGCTCCGTAAAACAGCTCCGGCGCCGACGACGGCTCCAGCGTCGGAGAAGATGGCTCCATGAGCTCCACGACGAACATCGAGCCTCTCGGCGCCGTCCGCGAACGCGTCCTGGCCACCCTGCGCCAGGAGATCATCGCGGGCGGGCTGCGCCCGGGTGACCGGCTGGTCGAGCGGGAGCTCGCCGACCGTTTCGGGGTCTCCCGGGTACCGGTCCGCGAGGCGATCCGCGCGCTGGTCGCCGAGGGTTTCGTCCACTTCGAGACGCCCCGCCGCACGGTCGTACGGCGCCTGACCCCGCACGACGTCAAGGAACTCTTCGAACTGCGCGAGGCGTTGGAGGTGTACGCCGCCGGTCTCGCCGCGGCCCGAGCGACCCCGGAGGATCTCGCCGAGGTGGAGCGGCTCCTCGACGTCGCGGCGACCGCGACCGAGGCGGGCGACGCGGAGACCATCACGGACGTCAACAGCCGTCTGCACGACAGCATCGTGGCGATGGCCCGCAACAGCCTGCTGGTCGAGGCCCTGGATCCGGTTGCGGGTCGGCTGCGCTGGATGACCCGGCGCAACGAGGAGTGGCCCCAACTCCTCGTCGAACACCGCGATCTGTACGAGGCGATCGCCTCCGGCGACCCGGACCGGGCCCGTGCGCACGCCCTGGCGCACGTGCGCACCAACTACGAATCGACGGTACGGCAGCTGTTCGGGGACTCGGCGGAGACGATCTAACGGGTCCAGCCGCGCGCGTACCTGTCCGTCGCCGCCACCATCGCGTCCACACCCCCGTCCCCCGCGAAGTGTCCGCCATCGTCGATCACCGTCAACTCGCTGCCGGACCAGGCGTGGTGGAGCCGCCAGACGATGCCGAGGAGGTTGCCGAAGTCGAGGCTGCCCTGGACGAGGGTGCCGGGGATGTCCTTGAGGAGGGGCGCGTCGCGCAGGACGACACCCTCGTCGTTGCCCTCGCCCAGGAAGTGGTCGTTGCCCCAGTAGTGGGTGACGGTACGGGCGAAGCCCTGGCGGAAGACCGGGTCCTCGTAGCGGGGCACCGACCGCGGCGGCGCGGACTCGATCGCGGTCTCCCAGTCGGTCCACGCCCGTGCCGCGCGCTGACGCACCTCGGCGTCGGGTGACTCCAGCAACCGGTTGTACGCGGCGGCCACGTTCCCGGCCCGCTCCCCGGCCGGCAGCTCGCCGACGAACCGCTCGAACGCCGCCGGGAAGATCTTCCCAAGTCCCCTGGTCATCAAGGCCACTTCGGGGTTCGCGCCGGTCGCGACCCCGGTCAGCGCCAGCTCCGTCACGGCCTCCGGATGCGTCTGCGCGTACCGCAGCCCGAGCACCGACCCGAAGGAGATGCCCCACACCAGCCACCGCTCGATCCCCAGATGCCGACGCAGCAGTTCCAGGTCCGCGATGAGATGCGGGGTCGTGTTGACGCTCATGTCGGTGTCGTACGCGCTCGCGTGCGGCGTCGACCGCCCGGCGCCCCGCTGGTCGAGGAGCACGACCCGATACGCAGCGGGGTCGAACAGCCGACGCATCCACGGCGTGCAGCCGGACCCCGGCCCACCGTGCAGCACCACGGCGGGCTTGCCGTCCGGATTCCCGCAGGTCTCCCAGTACACGCGGTTGCCGTCGCCGACATCGAGCATGCCGTGGTCGTACGGTTCGATCTCCGGGTAAAGAGGCATCCGGCGACCCTAACCGTCGTACGGGAGCCCCGTCGCCTCGTTTTCGGCGGTACGGCCCCGCAGTCCCGCGGCTTTTGCCGCCGTGCCCAGCACCTCCCGCAGCATCTGGGGCGTGAGCTTGCCGGTGAAGGTGTTGCGCTGGCTGACATGGAAGCAGCCGAAGAGTTCCAGGCCGTCGAGCGGGACGCGCACCCCATGTCCGAAGGCGGGCCGCGGCCGGGGCACGCTCCAGCCGGCCTCCGCGAAGGCGGGCAGCGCGGCCTGCCAGCCGAAGGCGCCGAGCACGACCACGGTACGGAGCGTCGGCCGCAGCAGGTTCAGCTCCTGGACCAGCCAGGGCCGGCAGGTGTCGCGCTCGCCGGGGGTGGGCTTGTTGGCGGGCGGGGCGCAGTGCACGGGCGAGGTGACCCGCACGCCGTACAGCTCCAGTCCGTCGTCCGCGGTCAGGGCGGTCGACTGCGAGGCGAGCCCGATGTCGTACAGCGCCTGGTACAGCACGTCCCCGGAACGGTCTCCGGTGAACATCCGCCCGGTACGGTTCCCGCCGTGCGCGGCCGGAGCGAGCCCGACGATCAGCATCCGCGCGTCCGCCGGGCCGAAGCCGGGCACCGGCCGCCCCCAGTACGTCCAGTCGGCGAACGCGGCCCGCTTGGTCCGGGCCACCTCCTCCCGCCACTCGACCAACCGCGGGCAGGCACGGCACCCCGAGATCCGACGGTCGAGATCGGCCAGCGCGTCCATGGCCCTACGGTACGGGCAGGTCGCCGGGGCGGTGGCAGGGGTGCCGGGGCAATGGTGGCCCGGGCGGTGCTGGTCGGGCCGTACGACGGGCACCGCCCCGGAAAACCCACCCGGCGCACACGGCCCCGGGTACTAAGGTCGGAGCCATGGCTGTGGAACCTACGGACGACAACGAGACCGGTGGGACGGGCCAGGCCGGCACGACGGCCGACGGTCCCGGAGCGAACGCCGTCGACCCGGACCCCAAGATCGCCGCCGCCGTCGCCGCCGCGGAGGCCGCCGGACCGCAGAACGGCGAGACCGTGCGGATCGACAGCTGGATCTGGTCCGTACGCCTGGCCAAGACCCGTTCCGCGGGAGCCACCGCCTGCCGGGGCGGGCATGTGCATGTGAACGGCGAGCGTGTGAAGCCCGCCCACTCCCTGCGCGTCGGCGACGAGGTCCGGGTCCGGCAGGAGGGCTGGGAGCGGGTCGTCATCGTCAAGCGCCTGATCCGCAAGCGGGTCGGCGCCCCTGTGGCCGCCCAGTGCTACGTCGACAACTCTCCCCCGCCCCCGCCCCGCGTGGGCGTCGCCCCCGCCGGCATCCGCGACCGCGGCACCGGCCGCCCCACCAAGCGCGACCGCCGCGAACTGGAACGCCTGCGCGGCCTCACGGAAGGCAGCCGCCGAAGCCGCTTCGCCGGACCGGGCGGCCCGGGCGACCTGAGCGGCCCGAGCGGATCCGACGGTCCGGAAGCCGCAGGCGGCTCGGAGCCGACAGACGCCTCGGACAAGGCACACCGTTCGGGCAGGGGCGGGAACTCAGGCAGAGGCGGGCGCTCCCGCTGAGCACGCACACCGAGCGCCCTGACGGCACCCGGCACCAGCAAGGCCCCCATCGGTCACCGCACTGAGGCCGGCCCCCTCCCCGAAGGACAGGGCGCCGACCTCAGTGCGGTGACCGTGGGGTCCCGTCTCCTCACGCCCGTCGTCGCACCAGCCGCAGCAGGTCCGCATTGTGCCGACGGCGGGCCCAGGCGATCAGGACCAGCGGGACGATCAGGATGAGCGGCGTCGCCGCGTTCTCCCCGTCGAAATAGGTCAGCTGGACGACGAACGCGCCGACCATCAGCCCGCTGAGCGCCACCGCCGCCACCGACTGCAGCACCGGGATCAACAGGGCGATCCCGCCGGCCAGTTCGAGCACGCCGATGGTGTACATCCCCGCGCTGCCCCAGCCCATCCTGTCGAAGCTCTCGACGGCCGCGGGGTACGCGATCAGCTTGGGGAGCGCGCTGGCGATCACGTAGAAGAGGGCGAGCACGACCTGCAGGGTGCGCAGGGCGATCCGGGCCCGGCGGCCGCGGGCGGTCGGGGACTCGGCGATGACCGGGGAGGCAGCGGTGGAAGCGGCGGTGTGGGCGACGGGGACGGTGGTCTCGGACATCGGGGTCTCCTGTGGGAAGCGGTCCGTGTTGCTGTCACAGAGGTAGACCCACGCCCGCACCCGAACTCATCGCCGCCACGCGACCGAACTTTTCCCGCCGACGCCGGGCCTCAGTCCGTCACCGGCGCCGGCACCGACACCGGCACCGCCCGCACCCATATCCGGTCCTCCGTCAGATACCGGTCCACTCTCAACCCCGCCTCCTCCAGCGCCTCCTCGAACTGTTCCCGCGTCAGGGGACGGGCCCTGAACGTCTGGGTCCAGGTGGCGTCCGGGAAGTCGTACTCCACATGCACCGAGTTGACGCCCTCCGCCACCGGTTCCGACGACACGATCCGCACGGTCAAGCCGCTGGGGTCGATCCGCTCGCGCGGCACACGGGTGTGGTAGTCCTCGCCCTCCCGCTGGACCAGCACACAGCCGCCCGCCGCGACATGCCGGGCGCAGGCGCGCAGCATCCGGCGCCGCACGTCCAGGTCGGCGTTGTGCACGAGGAACGACGCGAGCAGCACCACGTCGAACGTCTCGCCCAGATCGAGGTCCTCGATGGGACCGCATATCGTGCGGGCCCCCCGCACGTGCTCGAGCATCTCGGCGGACTCGTCGACCGCGGTCACCGTGAACCCCCGCTGCAGCAGCGGGCCTGTCATGCGCCCCACGCCACAGCCCAGCTCCAGGATGCTCGCTCCCGCCGGCACCGCCCCGGCGATGATCTCCGGTTCCGCTCCCGGGGGCAGTCGCTTGTACAGCTCGACCGCGCATCCGTCCGGGGTGATCGGCCCCGGTCCCGTCCCTTGGTGTCCCGCTCGCATCTTCAGCTCCATGCCCGTCCAACGGCCCGTCTCCGCACGGCCGTTCCCCCATCGCACAGGTTCACCCGTCCGAGCTACAGGGGAAACCAGCCGTGCCCGATGTACCAGTGCCGCCCGGCCCGCAGGTGGTCGCCGACGGCCCGCTCCAGCGCGGTCCGCCGCGGCAGGCTCTCGACCGGCAGTTCCGGGTCCCCGAACACGAACTGCACGGGCTCCTTGTCCTCCGGCTCCGGGTCCTGGGGGGCCAGCCGGAAGCGCTCCTGGAAGCGGACGATGTTGGAGTCCGCGGGCAGGTACTCCTTCAACTGGGGGTCGAGCAGCCAGGAATGGCACAGCGCGGCGCCATAGGGCTCTTCCGGGAAGTGCCGGGCGAAGAACTCGGCGGCCAGGGCCAGCGAGCGATCGCAGGCCTGCGGTGACAGCGGGCCGAGGAAGTCGGGGATGTGCAGGCTCAGACAGGGCGTGCCGGGAGCGAGGTCGAGTCCGGCCGCCCCGAACGTCCGGTTGTTCCACGGCCCGTACCGCGTCCGCTCGTACTGGAGTCGGCCCAGCTGGTACAGCTCGCCCCGCGAGTGCCGGGTCAGCCAGCGCGGTGACTGCACGCCCGCCCTGCCGTACCGCCTGCGGTGCACGGCCATGTTCCGGCCGAGGTCGGCGAGGGTGTGCCAGGACACCTCGGCCGGGATGCCGCGTGAGCGGTGGTACGCGCGCGTGTGGGGCAGCGCCGCCACGAACACGTAGACGGGGAAGCAGCGTTGGAGGGCGCCGGCCGGCCAGTCGAGCTCGGGCAGGACGACCGGGTCGTCGGCCCTGCCCATGTCCCGGACCAGTTCGTCGACGGAGTGTTCGAGGAATCGCCGTAGCTCCGGGTCGTCCATGACCCGTCGGCCCATCCGTACGAGTTCGTTGACGTCCTCATGCGGCACGGCGAGTTCCACCAGCACCTCGGCGAGTTCGTCGGCGTCCGGAAGCATGCGGTGACCCCTCTTCGGCCCTTTGGTCAACGTCCGTTCCGAAGAGTACGTTGCAAAGGAGGAGTGGTGATCTCGATGCGTACGGGCAGTGAGCCGACGACCGCGCGCAGTGCACTGCGGGCGCGGTTCTGGCTGAGCGTGTGGGGGCTGGTCTGGGCGGTCTTCGGCACCGTCGCGTTCGCGCTGGCGGGACGCCCCGGGTGGGCCATCGCCTGCGGAGTGCTCTGGCTGGTGATCACCGTCGACACGGCGATGATCCTCCGGCACATCCGTCAGGGCCCGCACTACCAGCCGGGCCCCGACATCCCGCCGTACCGGCCCCCGGAGAACCGCCGCCGCTAGGGCCCTTCCGATGGATCCGCGCGGCGTCGCGACGCCCGGCACGCACGCCTGTCACACGCACCGAACGCCGCTCCGTCTTCCACGGCGATCCATCAGAACGGCCCTGGTCGCCCCGGACAGCGGTCGAGCCGGCACGTCTCGGCAGCCGGTCAGGAGTCGAAGCGTGCCGCCTTCAGGAACTCCGGCTTGGGGTCCAGGGCGGCCGCCAGCCGGAAGTGCCGCCTGGCCTGGTCGGGCCGCCCTTGCCGCTCATAGGTGCGGGCGAGCGCGAAGTGGGCGAAGGCGTTGTCCGGCTCGCGCTCCAGGACGATGGCGAACTCCAGCTCGGCGGGTCGCAGTTGCGCGGCGGCGAAGAACGCCCGCGCGCGCAGCAACCGGGCCGCGGTGTTCTCCGGGTGGGCGGCGATGACGGAGTCGAGCAGCTTCACCGCGCCCCGCGGGTCCCGCGCGGAGAGCAACTGCTCGGCTGCGCGGTAGTCGATGACATGCGTCTCCGGAGTACGTCCGGTCGATCCGCTGGTCTCGGGCACGGCACAGTCCTTCCCTCACTGGAAGGGTTCAACGCCCGCAGCGGGGGACGCTATTCCTGAGACGTCCGCGAGGCGCGAGCCCGGCGCAGGAGATCGCCCCACACCTCCTGCACGCGTCGGCGCAGCTCTTCCAGGGGTATGTCGTTGTCGATCACGATGTCCGCGATCTCCAGGCGCTTCTCGCGGGTCGCCTGGGCGGCCATACGCGCGCGTGCGTCCTGTTCGGTCATGCCGCGCAGCCCGACGAGCCGGTGGAGCTGGGTCTCGGAGCTCGCGTCGACGACGACGACGAGGTCGTAGAGGGGCGCGAGGGCGTTCTCCGTGAGGAGCGGGACGTCGTGGACGACGACGGCGTCCTCGGCGGCGGCTGATTCGAGCTCGCGGGAGCGGGCGCCCACCAGGGGATGCACGATCGAGTTCAGCACGGCGAGCCGGTCCGGGTCGGCGAAGACGATGGAGCCCAGCCTGGGGCGGTCGAGGCTGCCGTCCTCGGCGAGTACGTCCTCGCCGAATGCCTGCACGACCGCGGCGAGACCGGGCGTGCCCGGCGCGACGACCTCGCGCGCGATGCGGTCCGCGTCGATCAGGACGGCGCCGTGCTCCACGAGGAGCTTCGACACCTCACTCTTGCCGGCGCCGATACCGCCGGTCAGGCCCACCTTCAGCATGACCGGAAGCCTAGACGTTCCCCGCGCGTCAGTTGTCGCCTTCGCGTTCCGCCAGGAAGCGCTCGAACTCGAGCCCGATCTCGTCCGCCGACGGAATGTCCACGGGCTCGGCGAGCATGTTGCCCCTGGTCTCCGCGCCGGCCGCCGCGTCGTACTGGTGTTCCAGGCCCTGGACGAGGGCCACGAGGTCCTCGTCGCCCTCCTGGATCTGGCGCTCGATCTCGGTCTGGGTGCGGTGGGCGTCGGTGCGCAGGGCGTGGGCGATGCCGGGCAGGACCATGCCGGTGGCGGCCGTGATGGCCTCCAGGACGGTCAGGGCCGCGTCCGGGTAGGTCGAGCGCGCGATGTAGTGCGGGACGTGTGCCGCGACGCCCAGGACGTCGTGGCCGGCCTCCATGAGCCGGTATTCGACCAGGGCCTCGGCGCTGCCGGGCACCTGGGCCTCCTCGAAGGGGCTGCCGTGGCCGGGGACGAGGTCGTGGCGGTTGCCGTGCGGGGTGAGGCCCACGGGGCGGGTGTGCGGGACGCCCATGGGGATGCCGTGGAAGTTCACGGACAGCCGGACGCCGAGCCGTTCCACGATCTGCTGGACGGCCGCGGCGAAGCGCTCCCACTCCACGTCCGGCTCCGGGCCCGACAGCAGCAGGAAGGGTGCTCCGGTGGCGTCCTGGACGAGCCGCACGTCGATCGTGGGCTCCTCGTAGTCCGTCCAGCGGTCGCGCTTGAAGGTGAGCAGCGGACGGCGGGCGCGGTAGTCCACGAGCCGGTCGTGGTCGAACCGGGCCACGACCTGGTTCGGCAGCGTGTCGAGCAGCCGGTCGACGATCTGGTCGCCGGTCTCGCCCGCGTCGATGTATCCGTCGAAGTGGTAGAGCATGACCAAGCCGGCCGACTCCTGGGCGAGCGCCATGTCTACGACGGCGAGGCCCTTGGGCTCCCATGCGTACAAACCCTGCGGATCAAGCACTGTGACCGCTCCTCCTCGTGTTCATACGCTTCAACGCGCCCTGGAACAGCGGCATTCCCACCCGAGCGCTTGATCAGGCCATCTCTTACGCCCTTTTCATGACCGGCTGTCGGACAAACACTGAGGGACCGTACCCCGAAAGGTACGGCCCCTCAGTCAAGAGCTACTGCTCAGTGGGCGTTCAGCTCTGCCCACCCGCCAGCTTCTCGCGGAGCGCGGCGAGCGCCTCGTCCGAAGCCAGCGCGCCGGAGGTGTCCGCACCCTCGGAGGAGTACGAACCGCCACCGCCACCGCCACCACCGGCGGCCGGAACCGCACCAGCGGCGTCCCCGCCCTCGGCCGCAGCAGCGGCGTCGGCCTCGCGGGACTTGATGACCTGCTGCTGGTGCTGCTCGAAGCGGGTCTGCGCCTCGGCGTACTGGTTCTCCCACACCTCACGCTGGGACTCGTAACCCTCGAGCCAGTCGTTGGTCTCGGGGTCGAAGCCCTCGGGGTAGATGTAGTTGCCCTGGTCGTCGTACGACGCGGCCATGCCGTACAGGGTCGGGTCGAACTCGACCGACGCCGGGTCCGAACCAAAGGCCTCGTTGGCCTGCTTCAGCGAGAGGCTGATGCGACGGCGCTCGAGGTCGATGTCGATGACCTTGACGAAGATCTCGTCGTTGACCTGGACGACCTGCTCCGGGATCTCCACGTGGCGCTCGGCCAGCTCGGAGATGTGGACCAGACCCTCGATGCCCTCGTCCACGCGGACGAACGCACCGAACGGAACCAGCTTCGTGACCTTGCCGGGCACGACCTGGCCGATCTGGTGGGTGCGGGCGAACTGCTGCCACGGGTCTTCCTGGGTCGCCTTCAGCGACAGGGAGACACGCTCGCGGTCCATGTCGACGTCGAGAACCTCGACGGTGACTTCCTGGCCGACCTCGACAACCTCGGAGGGGTGGTCGATGTGCTTCCAGGAGAGCTCGGAGACGTGAACCAGACCGTCGACGCCACCGAGGTCCACGAACGCACCGAAGTTGACGATCGAGGAGACGACGCCGGAGCGGACCTGGCCCTTCTGCAGGGTCGTGAGGAACGTCTGGCGAACCTCGGACTGGGTCTGCTCGAGCCAGGCACGGCGGGACAGGACCACGTTGTTGCGGTTCTTGTCCAGCTCGATGATCTTGGCCTCGAGCTCCTTGCCCACGTAAGGCTGGAGGTCGCGAACGCGGCGCATCTCGACGAGGGAGGCCGGCAGGAAGCCACGGAGGCCGATGTCGAGGATGAGACCACCCTTGACGACCTCGATGACGGTACCGGTGACGATGCCGTCTTCTTCCTTGATCTTCTCGATGGTGCCCCAGGCACGCTCGTACTGGGCGCGCTTCTTCGAGAGGATCAGGCGGCCTTCCTTGTCCTCCTTCTGGAGAACAAGGGCCTCGATCTCATCGCCCACGGCGACGACCTCGTTGGGGTCGACGTCGTGCTTGATGGAGAGCTCGCGGCTCGGGATAACGCCTTCGGTCTTGTAACCGATGTCGAGCAGGACCTCGTCCCGGTCGACCTTCACGATGACGCCGTCGACGATGTCGCCGTCGTTGAAGTACTTGATCGTCTCGTCGATCGCGGCGAGGAAGGCTTCCTCGTTACCGATGTCGTTGACCGCTACCTGCGGAGTGGTAGAGGTGGTCTCGGTGCTGCTCGTCATGTGGGAAAGGGCTCCGGTACGGACAGTGAGTCGTAGGTACTGCTTACGCCGGGAGCCTGTTTCGCTCTGAAGAAGCCGGACAGCCAAGGAAGCGCCACACAAACCACTGGTGGCGCCTCGACAACCGAGGGGACTACAACAGATGCGAGCGCAGCCTGCTACGTCTGAGGAGCGCAGGCCCGCAGCGCAACTTGTAGCATACGGGGGCAGCCAGGCAGGGTCAATGCGCGAAGGCGCACACCCGGGGCGGATCGCCGCATACCCGGCACAAAACCTGTCTCACGAGGCCACGCGCGCGTGACGGCGCCCCATTTATGACGGCCGTCACGACGGGTCGGACGGAAGAGCCGCAGACTAATACGAGGGAGCCGATCATCCAAGAGCCCGCATCACACCCGCAGGAGTCCGGCCCGGACGCCGAGTCGCAGGCCACGCGCCGCGACGCCGACATCACCGAGAGTGTCCGGGCCAACCGGGGCTGGTGGGACCGCAACGCCGACGACTACCAGGTCGAGCACGGCACGTTCCTCGGCGACGACCGTTTCGTGTGGGGCCCCGAGGGTCTCGACGAGGTGGAGGCCGAGCTGCTGGGCCCGCCCGAGGACCTCAAGGGCAGGGACGTCCTGGAGATCGGCGCCGGCGCCGCCCAGTGCGCGCGCTGGCTGGCCGAGCAGGGTGCTCGCCCGGTCGCCCTGGACATCTCCCACCGCCAGCTCCAGCACGCTCTGCGCATCGGGACGTCCTTCCCCCTGGTGTGCGCCGACGCCGGCGCGCTGCCCTTCGCGGACGGCTCCTTCGACCTGGCGTGCTCGGCGTACGGCGCGCTGCCGTTCGTCGCCGACCCGGTACTGGTCCTGAAGGAGGTGCGCCGCGTCCTGCGCCCGGGCGGCCGCTTCGTCTTCTCGGTGACCCACCCCATCCGCTGGGCCTTCCCGGATGAGCCCGGCCCCGAGGGCCTGTCGGTCTCCGCCTCCTACTTCGACCGCACGCCCTACGTCGAACAGGACGAGGAGGGCCGCGCGGTCTACGTCGAGCACCACCGCACGATCGGCGACCGGGTCCGTGACGTGGTGGCCGGCGGCTTCCGCCTGGTCGACCTGGTGGAGCCGGAGTGGCCGGTCTGGAACACCTCGGAGTGGGGCGGCTGGTCCCCGCTGCGCGGCAACCTGATCCCGGGCACCGCGATCTTCGTGTGCGAACGCGACTGAGGCACTGCGGCAGTCGTACGACACTGGGGGCGTGATCCGTTACGACGCCCTGGACGCCCTTCCCGTCCGCAGTGCCCTGCCCGCGCTGGGCGACGCCCTGGAGGAACACGGCACGGCGGTCCTCGTGGCACCGCCCGGCACCGGCAAGACGACCCTCGTCCCGCTGGTGCTCGCGGGCCTGCTGGACTCCGGCGCACCCGCGCGGAAGGTCGTCGTGGCCGAACCCCGCCGTATCGCCGCCCGCGCGGCCGCCCGGCGGATGGCGTGGCTGCTGGGCGAGAAGGTCGGTGAGAGCGTCGGCTACACCGTGCGCGGCGAGCGGGTGGTCGGGCCGCACGCGCGCGTGGAGGTCGTCACGACGGGTGTGCTGCTCCAGCGGCTCCAGCGCGACCAGGAGCTGACGGGTGTCGACGTGGTGGTGCTCGACGAGTGCCACGAACGGCATCTGGACGCGGACACGACGGCGGCCTTCCTGTGGGACGTACGGCAGGCGCTGCGGCCGGAGCTGCGGCTGGTGGCCGCGTCCGCGACGACCGACGCGCAGGGGTGGGCACGGTTGCTGGGCGACGCGCCCGTGGTCGAGGCGGCGGGTGTCGCGCATCCGGTGGAGGTCGTGTGGGCGCCCCCGACGCGTCCCGTACGCCCGCCGCACGGCATGCGGGTCGATCCCGTGCTGCTCACGCACGTGGCCTCGGTCGTACGGCGGGCGCTGTCCGAGCGGGCGGGGGATGTGCTGTGCTTCCTGCCGGGCGTGGGCGAGATCGCGCGCGTGGCCGGGCAGCTGGGCGGTCTCGGTGACGTGGAGGTGCTCCAGGTGCACGGGCGGGCGCCGGCGGCCGTACAGGACGCGGTGCTGGCGGGCGGGGAGCGGCGCCGGGTGGTGCTGGCGACCGCCGTGGCCGAGTCGTCCCTGACCGTGCCCGGGGTGCGGGTGGTCGTCGACTCGGGGCTCGCGCGGGAGCCGCGGGTCGACCACGCGCGCGGGTTGAGCGCGCTCGCGACCGTGCGGGCCTCGCAGGCTGCCGGGCGGCAGCGGGCGGGGCGGGCCGGACGAGAGGCGCCTGGTGCGGTGTACCGGTGCTGGGCGGAGGCCGAGGACGCCCGGCTGCCGCGTTTCCCGTCGCCGGAGATCAAGGTCGCCGACCTGACGGCGTTCGCCCTGCAGGTGGCCTGCTGGGGCGATCCGGACGCGTCCGGGCTCGCCCTGCTGGATCCGCCGCCGGGCGGGGCGATGGCGGCCGCGCGGGACGTGCTGACGGCCGTGGGAGCGGTGGACGCGGACGGCCGGGCGACCGAGCGGGGGGCGCGGCTGGCCCGCCTGGGCCTGCATCCCCGGCTGGGACGGGCGCTGCTGGACACCTCCGGCACGGGCGCCGAGACGGTCGCACTGCTGTCGGAGGAGCCGCCCAGGGAGTACGGCGACGACCTGGCGGCCGCCGTGCGGACCGCTCGGCGGGGCGGCGACGCCTACGCGGGACGGTGGCGGACGGAGGTGCGGCGGCTGCGGTCCGCCTCGACGCGGTTCACCGGGGCGGACACCGGCGGCGAGGGTCTCGTCGCCGCGCTCGCCTTCCCCGAGCGGGTCGCCAGGGCCGACTCGGGCTCCTACCTCATGGCCTCCGGAACCCGCGCCGAACTCTCCGAAGGCTCCCCGCTGCGGGGCTCGCCCTGGATCGCGGTGGCCGTGGCGGACCGGCCCCTGGGAAAGGGGCACGCGCGTGTGCGGCTCGCCGCCGTGATCGACGAGGACATGGCCCGGACGGCGGCTGCGTCCCTGTATTCCGAGCGCCAGGAGGTGCACTGGGGGGACGGGGACGTCGTGGCACGCCGGGTGCAGCGGCTCGGCGCGATCGAACTCGCGGTACGGCCGCTGAAGGACGCGGACCCCGCCCTCGTACGCGAGGCCCTGCTCGAAGGGCTGCGCCAGGAAGGGCTGCGGCTGCTGCGGTGGACGCCCGACGCGGACGTCCTGCGGCAGCGACTGGCCTTCTTGCGCCATCACCTCGGCGAGCCGTGGCCCGATGTCTCCGAGGACGCGCTCCACGCGCGCGTGGACGAATGGCTGGAGCCCGAGCTGAGCCGCGCCCGCCGACGGGCCGACCTGGCCCGCATCGACGCCGGCCAGGCACTCCAAAGGCTCCTGCCCTGGGCCTCCGGCGAGGCCACGCGCCTGGACGAGCTTGCGCCCGAACGGATCGCCGTACCGAGCGGGTCCAGAATCCGGATCGACTACGGCACGCCCGAACAGCCCGTCCTGGCGGTGAAGTTGCAGGAGATGTTCGGGCTGCAGGAGTCGCCCCGGATCGCCGGGGTGCCGCTCCTGGTCCATCTCCTGTCCCCCGCCGGGCGCCCCGCCGCGGTCACCGCCGACCTCGCCTCCTTCTGGAAGGACGGCTACAAGGGCGTACGGGCGGAGCTGCGCGGCCGGTATCCGAAGCATCCGTGGCCGGAGGACCCGACGGGCGCCGAGCCGACCCGGTACACCAGCGCGCGGCTCAGGCGGTGACCGGTTCGGGTTCGTCGACCTTGGCGGGGGCCGGGCGGCGGCCGCGGGCTTCGAGCAGCAGCGCGAGCGCCAGCAGCAGCAAGCCCAGGAGCAGGAAGCCCCACGGCAGGTACGAGGTCATGAGGAGGACGAGGGTGCGGTTCGACTTGACCAGGTCGACCGTGTGCCTGATGTAGTCCTCGCGCATCTTCACGTCGCCGGCGAAGACCGTCACCTTGTCGCGGCCGCCGAGCAGGGTGCCGCCGCGCAGTTCCTCCTTGTGGAGTTCCTCGCCGTAGACGGGGGCGCCGGTGAGGGGTTCGACCCAGAACTTGCGGACCGTGGTGTACCAGCGGGTGGTGCCGGTCTTGGCGAGGGACTGGGGGGTGATGCCCTGGACCGGCATGGTCTTGGGGAAGGGCACCTTGGTCCAGGGGATGGTCTGCTCGAAGTAGTAGACGTCGACGCCGCGGAAGTTCTGGGTGCCCTTGTAGTGGATGGGGGCCGTGGTGCGGGCCTGGGCGTCGAAGTACTGGTAGTCCCGTTTCTCGGTGAGGAAGGGCCACTTGAACTCGATGCCCTCACGCTTGACGGGGTCGCCGTCGACCGACTCGCCGGTGGCGTGGACGGGGTCCTGGGTGTGGGCGTCGAAGATGTAGCGCTCGGGGACCTTGGAGACCATCTTGCCGTCGGGCCCGACGACATAGGACAGGCCGTCCCAGACGACGACGTCCTTCCCGGCCGTCCTCTCGATCTTCTCCGATGCCTCCACGTTGCCCTTGAGGGTCTGCACGATGGTGATCTTTGGGACCTTCTTCGCCTTCAGTCCGTCGTTGTAGTCGATGAGGGTCGCGTCCTTGGCCTCCAGGACCATGTCCTGGTACTGGTTCGCGGGGACCTTGGCCAGGCGCGGGAAGGCGTACCAGCGCAGCAGCGGGGACAGCGCCGCGAAGAACACGGCGAGGGCGAGCAGGACCAGGCTGGTCTTGCGGCGCATCTCGGCCTCCCGGGCGGACGGTTACGGGTGTGCGGGCACCGTGGTCAGCAGCGGCTTGGGCGATGTCCCGCCGGCAGGCGTGCCCAGCGCGGTGATCGTGAGGACCAGCGCGAACGCGAGGGCGAGGCCGGTCACGGCGGCGATCAGGGCGCGCATGTCTGCCTCCCGGCGGGCGGGAACTGATACATCGTCAGGTCCGGCACCGTAGCAACGCCCGGGCGAGATGAGAACAGCTCGTACACGCACGGAGGGCGCCTTGTCCGCCGTAGCGGAGAAGACGCCCTCCGGGGCTGGGTCTCGCGCCCTACGAACTGGCGCCGGGGCTCGGCGAGGGGCTCGCGGAGGTCTCCGTGGCCGCGGCCACGGTCAGCGTCACGTCGAGGGTGGCGCCGCCCGCGGTGGTGATGCGGAGCACGAAGGTGCCGGTGGTGTCGTCGGCGTAGAGCTGCGGCAGCTTCAGCAGGCCGTCCGCGTCGGTGGTGAGGCCCGTCAGGGTGCGGACGGTCTTGCCGTCGGCGTCCTTGAAGTAGGGGCCCTTGTCGTTCTCGGTCGCGTCGTCGGCCGACTTGATCAGGGTGGCGGTGGCGGTGACCTTGTCGGCGACGGCGTCCTTGTAGGTGGCCTTGAGCTGGACCGCGTCGGCGAACTGACCGCCGGGGACACACGTCAGGGCGGTGTCGGCGGTGCGCACGAGGGTGTCGGCGACGCGCTGGGTGACGGTGGCCGTGTAGTCCGGGCCGGTGACGGTACGGCCGATGAGGGCGGCGCGGACCGTGAAGGTGCCGGTGGTCTCGCCCGCCTGGAGCGCGGGCGCGGTGGCCACACCGGAGCTGCCCGTCAGAGCGGTGGCGACCTTCTCGCCGCCGGTGAAGGTGGCGTCGGTGTCGCCGACGATCGTGAAGCGGATCCGGACCTTGGCGACGCCCTTGCCCGCGGCGTTCTCCGCCTTGGTGCTGATCTGCTCGGCGAACGCGTCGCCCGCCATGGCGGTGAGCTTGGCGGTGCCCGAGTCCTCCAGGTGGTCCACGGACTGGGTGGGGGTGACCGGGGTCGTCGGGGGCGGAGTGGTGGGGTTCCCCGACGGGGGCGGGGTCGTGGACGGCGGGGTGGTCGACGGCGGGGTCGGGCTCGGCGAGCCGGGCCTGTTCGGCTTCGACGGGTGCGGCGTCGAGGGCGACGACGGCGAGGAGTACGGACCCCCGCTGCCACCGTTGCCGTTGCTGCCGTCGCTGCGGCTGTCCGGGATCGTGCCGGTGCCGTCGGGGACCTCGTAGGTGCCCTTGCGGTAGTACTCCAGCCACGACCGGACGGTGTTCAGGTAGGCCTGCGACTTGTTGTAGCTGAGGATCGCCTTGTCGAGGTCACCGTCGGTCGACAGGTCCCAGCCGTTGCGGCACAGGTAGTGACCGGCGGCGAGAGCGGCGTCGTAGACGTTGTTCGGGTCCTTCACGCCGTCGCCGTTGCCGTCACGGCCGGCCCACGCCCAGGTGGACGGGATGAACTGCATGGGCCCGACGGCCGAGTCGTAGGCGCTGTCACCGTCGTAGGCACCGTTGTCGGTGTCCTTGATGAGCGCGAAGCCATTGCCGTCGAGCTGCGGACCGAGGATCTTGGAGGTCGTGGTGCCGTCGGCGTCGACGCGGCCGCCGCGGGCCTGGCCCGACTCGACCTGCCCGATGGCGGCGAGGAGTTGCCAGGGCAGGTTGCAGCCGGGCTTGGACTCCTGGAGTTCGGCCGCGGCCTGCTTGTAGGCGGCGAGGACGGTCGCGGGTATGCCCGCCTCGGACTCCACCGGAGAGAGGGGCGAGGCGGTGCCGTCGGTCGGCGCGGGGCTCGGGGTGTTCAGCGGCGGCAGGTCCGTGTAGTACGGCGAGTTGCCGGTGGCGCCGCCGTCACCGGTGGCCGCGTCGGGAGAGGGCTGGGCGTCGGCGGCGGTCGATCTGCCGTTGTCGTCGACCGTGGCCCCCGGGGCCTGGGAGGCGGACAGTGCCGCGACCGCGGCCGCGGCCACAGCGGTGGTCACCGCTCCCTTGCGCAGCCTCCTGCCGAATTGCGCCGCCATAAAGTGAACCCCTCCTGTGGACGCCCGAGCGCCCTTGTCCGTCTGTCGCTCTCGTCCGGTTGAGACAGTCGAGCCACCCTGGAGGTTGCCCCTGTGACGCACGGCAATTCCTGATTCTCGCGTTCGACCGAGCTCCCCAGCACGGTGACCCGTGTGACCCTACGACAACTTCCTTTTCGCGGACACCGGTTCGTGCCCGGTATTCACCGGTTGGCCATGTTCGATCGGCGCGGGTCCACGTCGCTCATACTGGACGGGACCGATCACCCGGGCCGCCGCCCGCCCAACAGCCGCCGCGAGGAGCCCCGTTGCCGTTCACCCTGAGCCATGCGGCGGCGGTACTGCCCGCGGTGCGCACCGACGGAACGGGCCGGGGCCGACTGGTTCCGGCCGTGCTCGTGGCCGGATCCTTCTCGCCCGACATGACCTATTACGCGGCAAGTGTCGTGCCGGGGGCGATGGAGTTCGGCACCGTCACACACTCCTTCCCGGGCGTCTTCACGATCGACGTGCTCGTCGCCTGGGCACTGGTGGGCCTGTGGCTGCTGCTGCGAGAGCCGCTGGTGGCCCTGTTGCCCCGAGGGCGACAGGGCGGCGTGGCGACACTGCTGCGGTGCGGGGTGCCACGCGCGCGCGTGCGTACGGGTCTGGTCGCACGGTGGTACGTCTCCGCCGCACTGGGGGCGCTGACCCATGTCGTGTGGGACGCGTTCACGCATCACGACCGATGGGGGATGCGGCTGTTCCCGGTCCTCGGCCGGGAGCTGGCCGGGTCCCCTCTGTACTGGTATCTGCAGTACGGCGGTTCGGCGCTGGCCGCGGTGGTGATCGCCGCGTTCTGCGCGCACGCGCTGCGCCGGGCGCCCTGGGTGGCCGAGCCACCCGGTGTCCCCGTGCTGTCGGGGCGGGACAGGTGGTGGGCCGTGGTCGTGATCGGCGGGTGCGTGACGGTGGGCGCGCTGCGGCGGGCCTCGCAGTGGTGGGCGTACGGGGGCTCCACCGCGAAGCCGTGGGAACTGATCCCGACCCTCTGCTTCGGCGCGGGCGCCGGCCTGGTGCTCGGAATAGTGCTCTACGCCGCGGGGGTCAGGCTGTGGCGCCCGGCCCCGGCGCCCGACGCCCGGGAAGAGGCCGGTCTCCCGCTCGCTCGCTGACGGCGTCCACGGCCGCGATGAACACCGTCATGGTGGGCATCGGACGGGACCGGGGCAGCAGGGTGAGGGCGAGAGCGAGGTAACTGAGCGCCAGCTCGGCCCACAGCGCGGCGTCCCGTTCTGTGGCGGCGTGACGCAGGGTGGTGAGGCGGACCCTGCCTCGCGTCCGACGCAAAAGTGTCGCCAGGTCGAAGGGAATGCGGGCCGTGCTTGCGGCGGTCGCGTGGACCGGAACCGGGGATCGTCGCCCGGACGGGGCCCTGTCGGCGTGCGCCTGTGCCTGCGTCCGTCCGGGACCCGCCCGGCGGTGAAGCATGCGTATACCCATGACGGCATCCTGGCCGGGGGTCGGGGCGGGGGCGCGGTTGCGGGGGCCACGCGAGTGACGAACGCTGCGCTGGGCTCGGACGGGGCGCCCAGGGGGGTGCCGGGTGAGGTTGCCGGGCGGGGTGCGGGCCCGGTCGCGCAGTTCGAGGTGCCGGGTCGGGTTGTCGGGCGGGTGCGGGCCGGTGGGGGCTGGTCGCGCAGTTCCCCGCGCCCCTGGGGGGTTGCGGTCACCTGCACCAGGACGGACCGTTCGCCAGCCACCGAACCGCACTCGCCCCCACCGGACCGGAACAGGCCGCCGCAGGCATCCAGGGGCGCGGGGAACTGCGCACAACGCCCGCCCCCACCGAACCCGCAGCCGAACCAGAACCCGACCCCGCCTCGACAGCCGGAGGCTAGTGCGCTGCGGACTCCCAGTCCGGACCGGACCCCACCGAAACACCCAGCGGCACGCTCAGACGTACCGCGTCGGACATCTCCCGTCGGACGATCTCCTCCGCGGCCTCCCGCTCCCCCGGCGCGATCTCCAGCACGATTTCGTCGTGGACCTGGAGCAGCATGCGGGACGCGAGACCGGCCTCCCGCAGCGCGCCGTCCACCTTGAGCATCGCGATCTTGACGATGTCCGCCGCCGTCCCCTGGATCGGCGCGTTGAGAGCCATCCGCTCGGCCGCCTCGCGCCGCAGACGGTTGTCGCTGTTGAGGTCGGGCAGATACCGCCGGCGCCCGAAGAGCGTCGCCGTGTACCCCGTGGCCCGCGCCTCGTCGACCGCCCGCCGCAGATAGTCCCGCACCCCGCCGAACCGCTCGAAGTACGCGTCCATGAGGGCCCGCGCCTCCCCCGCCTCGATGTTCAGCTGCTGCGAGAGCCCGAACGCGGACAACCCGTACGCCAGCCCGTACGACATCGCCTTGATCTTCCGCCGCATCTCCGCGTCGACCGCACCGGGCTCCACGGCGAACACCTGCGACGCGGCGGTCGTGTGCAGGTCCTCCCCCGAGGTGAACGCCTCGATGAGTCCCTCGTCCTCGGAGAGGTGGGCCATCACCCGCAGTTCGATCTGGCTGTAGTCCGCGGTCATGAGGGATTCGAAGCCGTCCCCCACCACGAATCCGCGCCGGATCGCCCGCCCCTCGTCCGTACGGACCGGGATGTTCTGGAGGTTCGGGTCCGTCGACGACAGCCGGCCCGTCGCCGCGACCGTCTGGTTGAACGTCGTGTGGATACGGCCGTCCGCGGCGACCGTCTTGATCAGCCCCTCGACGGTCACCCGCAGCTTGGCCTGCTCACGGTGCCGGAGCATGATCACCGGCAGTTCGTTGTCCGTCTGGGTCGCCAGCCAGGCGAGCGCGTCGGCGTCCGTGGTGTAGCCGGTCTTCGTCTTCTTCGTCTTCGGCAGGCCCAGCTCGCCGAAGAGGACTTCCTGGAGCTGCTTGGGCGAGCCGAGGTTGAACTCGTGCCCGGCCGCCGCGTGCGCCTCCTTCACGGCCTGCTGGACCGCCCCGGCGAACATCTGCTCCATGGCCTCCAGGTGCGCCCGGTCGGCCGCGATGCCGTGCCGCTCCATGCGGGCCAGCAGGGCGGAGGTGGGCAGCTCCATGTCCCGCAGCAGATCCGCGGACCCGACCTCCTCCAGGCGGCCCTCGAACGCCACGCCCAGATCGAGCACGGCCCGCGCCTGGATCATCAGCGCCTCCGCCTCGGCCCCGTCGTCCGCGCCGAAGGCGAGCTGCCCGTCGGCCGCGGCGGCGGGCGCCAGCTCCCGGCCCAGGTACTCCAGCGACAGCGCGTCCAGGTCGAAGGACCGGCGCCCCGGCTTGACCAGGTACGCGGCGAGCGCGGTGTCCATGGTGGCGCCGGCGATGCTCCAGCCGTGCTCGGCGAAGACCCGCATGGCGCCCTTGGCGTTGTGCAGCACCTTGGGCCGGCCGGCGTCGGCGAGCCAGGCCACCCAGGCCCTCTCGTCGGCCTCGTCCAGCTCGGACGGGTCGAACCAGGCGGCGGCCCCGCCGGACGCGGCGAGCGCGACCTCGGCCACCGAGCCGGTACCGAGTGCCCAGGTGTCGACCGTGGCGAGGCCGAGGGGCTGCTGTGCGCCGTGCTCGGCGAGCCAGCCGGCCAGCTCGCCGGTGCCGAGCACCGTCCCGTCCAGCTCCACGCCCGGCGCGACGACCGGAGTCCCCTCGGCCTCCTCGGCACCCGGGTCGACGGCAAGGAGCCGCTCCCGCAGGGAGGGGTTCCTGATCTCCAGGGTGTCGAGGATCATCGCGAGCGTCTTGCGGTCGTACGGCAGCCGCTCCAGGTCGGTGACCGACTTCGGCAGCTCCACCGTGCGCACCATCTCGGTGAGGCGGCGGTTGAGCTTGACGGCCTCCAGGTGATCGCGGAGGTTCTGCCCGGCCTTGCCCTTGACCTCGTCGACGCGCTCGACCAGCTCCGCGAACGAACCGAACTGGTTGATCCACTTCGCGGCGGTCTTCTCGCCGACGCCGGGAATGCCGGGAAGGTTGTCGGACGGGTCGCCGCGCAGCGCCGCGAAGTCGGGGTACTGGGCGGGCGTCAGGCCGTACTTCTCGAAGACCTTCTCCGGGGTGAACCGGGTCAGTTCCGAGACGCCCTTCGTCGGGTACAGCACGGTGGTGCGCTCGCTGACCAGTTGGAAGGAGTCGCGGTCACCGGTGACGATCAGCACGTCGAAGCCCTCGGCCTCGGCCTGCGTGGCGAGCGTGGCGATGACGTCGTCGGCCTCGAAGCCGTCGATCGCGAAGCGCGAGACGTGCATCGCGTCGAGGAGCTCGCCGATCAGCTCGACCTGGCCCTTGAACTCGTCCGGGGTCTTGGAGCGGTTGGCCTTGTACTCCGTGAACTCCTCGGAGCGCCACGTCTTGCGGGACACGTCGAAGGCCACCGCGAAGTGGGTGGGGGCCTCGTCGCGCAGGGTGTTGGCCAGCATCGACGCGAAGCCGTAGATCGCGTTCGTCGGCTGGCCGGTCGCGGTGGTGAAGTTCTCCGCGGGCAGCGCGAAGAACGCGCGATAGGCCAGCGAGTGCCCGTCCATGAGCATCAGACGCGGGCGGCTGCCGCCGGGGCTGTTGTCGGTCTTCTTCGCTGCTGTCTCTGCCACGCCCCCGATCCTGCCACGCCCCACTGACACTCAGACCCGCTCGCCGCCGGCGGCACCGAAGGGGCAAGCCCTGCCGCCGCTTTCCGCAGGCCCGGCAAAGCCCGTTGTCACCGGCGCGTGCGAGGATCGGAGACCTACCTCACAGGTGTGTGCGAAGGAGACAGTCCGATGGCCACGAAGCCGCCCAAGGGTGATCCGGTTCAGGACGCTCCGCAGGTCACCGAACCGAAGCACGCGGCGGCCGGCCTCCCGGCCATCGGCCACACCCTGCGGATCGCCCAGCAGCAGATGGGCGTCAAGCGCACCGCGCTCACACTGCTGCGCGTCAACCAGAAGGACGGATTCGACTGCCCCGGCTGCGCCTGGCCCGAGCCCGAGCACCGGCACGCGGCGGAGTTCTGCGAGAACGGCGCGAAGGCGGTCGCCGAGGAAGCCACCCTGCGCCGGATCACCCCCGAGTTCTTCGCCGCGCACCCGGTCGCCGACCTCGCGACCAGGAGCGGCTACTGGCTGGGCCAGCAGGGGCGGCTCACCCACCCCATGTACGTCCCCGAGGGAGGCACCCACTACGAACCGGTGACCTGGGAGCGCGCCTTCGACATCATCGCCGAGGAGATCGCGGCCCTGGGCTCCCCCGACGAGGCCGTCTTCTACACCTCGGGCCGCACGAGCAACGAGGCCGCGTTCCTCTACCAGCTCTTCGCCCGCGAACTCGGCACGAACAACCTGCCGGACTGCTCCAACATGTGCCACGAGTCGTCCGGTTCGGCGCTCAGCGAGACCATCGGCATCGGCAAGGGCAGCGTCCTGCTCGACGACCTCTACCAGGCCGACCTGATCATCGTCGCCGGCCAGAACCCGGGCACCAACCACCCCCGCATGCTCTCCGCCCTGGAGAAGGCAAAGGCGAACGGCGCCAAGATCATCAGCGTCAACCCGCTGCCCGAGGCCGGCCTGGAGCGCTTCAAGAACCCGCAGACCCCCCAGGGCATGCTCAAGGGCGCCGCGCTCAACGACCTCTTCCTCCAGATCCGCATCGGCGGCGACCAGGCCCTGTTCCGCCTCCTCAACAAACTGATCCTGGAGACGCAGGGCGCCGTCGACGAGGCCTTCGTCCGCGAACACACCCACGGCTACGAGGAGTTCGCCGAGGCGGCCCGCGCCGCCGACTGGGACGAGACGCTCACCGCGACCGGCCTGTCCCGGGGGGAGATCGAGGAAGCCCTCTCCATGGTCCTCGCCTCCGAGCGGACCATCGTCTGCTGGGCCATGGGCCTCACCCAGCACAAGCACTCCGTGCCGACCATCCGCGAGGTCGTCAACTTCCTCCTCCTGCGCGGCAACATCGGCCGCCCGGGCGCCGGCGTGTGTCCGGTCCGCGGCCACTCCAACGTCCAGGGCGACCGCACGATGGGCATCTTCGAGCGCCCCGCACCCGCCTTTCTGGACGCCCTGGAGAAGGAGTTCGGCTTCGCCCCGCCGCGCGAGCACGGCTTCGACGTCGTGCGCGCCATCCGCGCCCTGCGCGACGGCGAGGCCAAGGTCTTCTTCGCCATGGGCGGCAACTTCGTCTCCGCCTCCCCCGACACCGACGTCACCGAGGCCGCCATGCGGCGCGCCCGGCTGACCGTGCACGTCTCGACCAAGCTGAACCGTTCGCACGCGGTCACGGGCGCGCGTGCCCTGATCCTGCCCACCCTGGGCCGCACCGAGCGCGACCTCCAGGGCAGTGGCGAGCAGTTCGTGACCGTGGAGGACTCCATGGGCATGGTGCACGCCTCCCGGGGCCGACTGGAGCCTGCCAGCGGGCAGCTGCTGTCCGAGCCCGCCATCGTGTGCCGCCTGGCCCGCCGGGTGCTCGGCGAGAAGAGCCGGGTGCCGTGGGAGGAGTTCGAGAAGGACTACGCCACCATCCGCGACCGCATCGCCCGCGTGATCCCCGGCTTCGAGGACTTCAACGCGCGCGTGGCCCGCCCCGGCGGCTTCACCCTGCCGCACGCCCCGCGCGACGAGCGCCGCTTCCCCACCGCCACCGGCAAGGCCAACTTCACCGCCGCGCCCGTCGAATACCCCGAGCTGCCCGAGGGCCGGCTGCTGCTGCAGACACTGCGCTCGCACGACCAGTACAACACCACGATCTACGGCCTCGACGACCGCTACCGGGGCATCAAAAACGGCCGCCGGGTCGTCCTGGTCAACCCCGAGGACGCCGACCGGCTCCGGCTCGCCGACGGGTCCTACGTCGACCTCGTCAGCGAGTGGAAGGACGGCGTGGAGCGGCGGGCCCCGGGATTCCGGGTCGTGCACTACCCGACCGCCCGGGGATGCGCGGCCGCCTACTACCCCGAGACCAACGTCCTGGTGCCGCTGGACGCCACCGCCGACACCAGCAACACCCCGGCCAGCAAGTCCGTCGTCGTCCGTCTGGAACAATCGGCAACCGACTGAGCGTTTGCTCAGCGCAGGCAGTCGTAACAGGCAGTCGTAGCGACCAGGACGAACGGAGCCCGCCCCATGGGTGAGCAGCAGCACGCCACGTTTCCCCAAGAGGTCATCGACGAGTACGCGGCGCTCGGCGTCGACCTCGTCGCCATGTTCTCGGCCGGCCACCTCGGCACCCGCATGGGCGTGCAGATCGTCGAGGCCTCGGCGGACCGCGTCGTCGGGACCATGCCCGTCGAGGGCAACACCCAGCCGTACGGGCTGCTGCACGGAGGCGCCTCGGCCGTGCTCGCCGAAACCCTGGGCTCCGTCGGCTCCATGCTGCACGCCGGAAGCTCCAAGATCGCGGTCGGCGTGGACCTGAACTGCACACACCACCGCGGAGCGCGCTCCGGACTGGTGACCGGAGTGGCCACACCGGTACACCGCGGGCGGTCCACCGCGACGTACGAGATCGTGATCAGCGACGAGGAAGGCCGACGCGTCTGCACCGCCCGGCTCACCTGCCTGCTGCGGGACGCCCCCGGCCGCTAGGGCCCTGGGCCTGTCCCAGGGCGCACGCCGGCTGGGCACGAGCCCCCACCGCCCCTACCGTTCTCCCATGACCGGCATCGGCCCCGTCGAACCCGTCAACTCACCCGAGACGGGGCAGAGTCACGACGTCATCGGCGCCGACCAGGCACGCCTGACGGACCGCTGGACAGCGCGGTGGGAGAGGCTGTCGCCCCGCGCCCGCAGGACCGCACTGGGAACGGCCGCGCTCACCCTGCTCGCGGCCGGAATCCTCCTGCCCCGCGTCCTGGCCGACGAGCACCGCGCCGAACTCCCCGACACCCCCGCCCCCTGGCCCGCCAACGTCACCACCTGGCGCTACCTGGGGCCCGCCGGACTCCCCCAACCCTCCGGCACCCACCCCACCAGCGCCCGCTTCCGCTTCGCCGTCGACGTCCACAGCGGGCCCCCCGTCACCCTCCAGGTCACCGGCGCCGCCTTCCCCGGCCTCACCGCCCACGCCCTGCCCGCCGCCTTCACCGTGCACCCCGGCACGACCCGCCGCGTCACCGTGGAGATATCGGTTTCCGACTGCTCGGGTCTGCCCCTGAATGCCGACCTACCCTTTCTTGACGTAACGCTCCGTAACACGCGCGCAATACAGCATCACAGCTTCATCTTCGGCCGGGCCTACTCCCACGACCTTTTCCGGCTCCTTCGGGCCGCCTGCGCCACGCCATCGGCGTCACAGCCCGGACGGCCAAGCGGAAGTGCAGCTTCTCAAAATGCGGACGGAGGGGATTATCCGCCAAACCGGTCGAGAGCGCCCACCGCGGAAGCCCGCCATCCATCACGTCATAACAAGAAAGTCACAAGCCCGCACACAGCGATGCCCCTGCCTGCAAACCGGGCTTAGAGTCACGGCCAGTCACCGCTCCATCGGGAGTTCGGTAAAGCGCGGGCACCAGCCGCACCCATCAGGGCGCGCGAGCCTGCGGAAAGGAATGATTGTGCGACGTTCCATGGTGATCCTGACCTCCGTCATGGCGACGGGGGCTCTCACACTCACCGCCTGCGGCTCCCGTGACGACAAGGGCGGCGACAGTGACAGCGGGGGTGGCACCACCCTCACCATCGGCGTGGACGCCCCGCTCTCCGGCGAGAACTCCACCACTGGTCTCGGCATCCAGTACGGCGCCCAGATCGCCGTCGACGACGCCAACAAGAACAAGCTCGTCCCCGGCGTCACCTTCAAACTGAAGGCCTACGACGACAAGGCGCAGCCGGCCACCGGCCAGTCCAACGCCACCACCATCACCGGTGACAAGACCGCCGTCGGCGCCGTCGGCCCGCTGAACTCCGGCGTGGCCCAGTCGATGCAGCAGGTGTTCGCCTCGGCCAACATGGTCCAGATCTCCCCCTCGAACACCAACCCCGCCCTGACCCAGGGCAAGGACTGGCAGACGGCCAAGAAGCGGCCGTACAAGACGTACTTCCGCACCGCCACCACCGACGAGCTCCAGGGCAGCTTCGCCGCCGACTACGCGTACAACGGCCTCAAGAAGAAGAAGGTCTTCGTCGTCGACGACAAGCAGACCTACGGCGCCGGCCTCGCCAAGATCTTCAACGACAAGTTCAAGGCGCTCGGTGGCACCGTGGTCGGCACCGACCACATCAACACCGGCGACAAGGACTTCGGCTCCCTCGTCACCAAGATCAAGAACGCCAAGGCCGACCTGCTCTACTACGGCGGCCAGTACGACGAGTCCTCGCTGATCACCAAGCAGCTCAAGGGCGCCGGCGTCAAGATCCCGCTCTTCGGCGGCGACGGCATGTTCGCCTCCACCTACATCGAGACCGCCGGCGCCACCTCCGAGGGCGACCTCGCCACCGCCGTCGGTGTCCCCGCCGACACCCTGCCCGCGGCCAAGACGTTCATCGAGACGTACAAGTCCAAGGGCTACAAGGGTGACTACGGCGCCTACGGCGCGTACTCCTACGACGCCGCCACCGCCATCATCAAGGCCGTGAAGGCCGCCGTCGACGCCAACGGCGGCAAGGTCCCCAGCGACATCAACGCCCTGCGCTCCTCCGTCGTCGACGGTGTCCAGAAGTCCGACTTCGAGGGCATCTCCGGCAAGGTCGCCTTCGACCAGTACGGTGACACCACCAACAAGCAGCTCACCGTCTACCAGGTCACCAAGGGTGCGTGGAAGGCTGTGAAGACCGGCACCGCCGACCTCGGCTAGTCCAGGCCCCAGCAGCACACAGCACCACCACACGGGCCGCGCGGGAGGGGACCCCGACCGCGCGGCCCTTGCCACACCCCACCCCGGCACGCGATACGTGCACACGACCACCAGCGACAATGGAGGCCACGCGGTGAACACCCTGCCGCAGCAGCTGGCCAACGGGCTGCTTCTAGGCTCGATGTACGGGCTGATCGCCATCGGCTACACGATGGTGTACGGCATCGTCCAGCTCATCAACTTCGCGCACGGCGAGATCTTCATGACCGGGGCCTTCGGCGCCTTCACGGTCTACTTCTACATCCTGCCCGACGGCGTCTCGATGGCCCTCGCCGTCCCCCTGATGCTGATCGGCGGCGGCATCGTCGCGATCCTCATCGCCGTCGGAGCGGAACGGTTCGCCTACCGGCCCCTGCGCGGAGCCCCACGGCTCGCACCGCTCATCACCGCGATCGGTCTCTCCCTGGCCCTCCAGGAAGTCGTCCGCAACTTCTACCCGGGCGCCGACCGCGCCGTCGCCTTCCCCGGCCTCGACGCCACCCACGAGATCGGCTCCGTCACCATCAAGGACGCCGACATCTTCCTGATCGTCGCCGCGATCGTCTGCATGTCCGCCCTCGCCTTCTTCGTCCGCAAGTCCCGCACCGGCCGCGCCATGCAGGCCACCGCCCAGGACCCGGACACCGCACAGCTCATGGGCATCGACACCAACCGCATCATCGTCATCGCCTTCGCCATCGGCGGCTTCTTCGCCGCCGTCGCCGCCGTCGCCTACGGCATGAAGTACGGCAGCATCGACTACCGCATGGGCTTCCTGATGGGCCTCAAGGCCTTCACCGCAGCCGTCCTCGGCGGCATCGGCAATATCTACGGCGCCATGCTCGGCGGCCTGGTCCTCGGCGTCGCAGAAACCCTCGCCTCCGCCTACATCGACGACATCCCCGGCATGCACCTCTTCGGCGGCGGCTCCTGGAAGGACGTCTGGGCCTTCTGCCTGCTCATCCTCGTCCTCCTCGTCAGGCCACAAGGCCTGCTCGGCGAACGCGTAGCGGACAGGGCGTGATCACGATGACCGACACCACCACTCGCGGCCTCATCCCCCTGCCCCTCGCCGCGGCCCGCGCACTCCTCCTCGCCGGAGGCATCGCCACCGCCGCCTCCGCCTTCCTCGCCTGGACCTGGACCAGCGAGTTCCCCGGCGACCTCACCATCAGCGGTTACCCCGGCGGCCTCCAGTGGCTCACCTTCATCGCCGGCCTCCTCACCACCGTGTTCGCGCTCGCGGCGTACGACATCCGCGGCCTGCGCGGACTCATCCCCGCGCGCAACAACGCACCCCTGGTGCTCACCGCCGTCGGCGCCTTCGGCGTCACCTGGTACACGATCGTCTCGATCGCCGTCGAACTCGGCGGACTCGCCAACCTCGAACCGGGCGGCTGGGTCGCGGCCATCGCCTCCCTCCTCCCGCTCATCGGCGCCCTCGCCCTGCCCGAACCCCGCACCGCGAGCGCCAAGGGCAACCTCAAGGCCTACATCGCCAAGCCCGACGCCATCCCCGCACCCGCACCCATCAGCCCCTGGGTCGAGCGCGCGATCATCACCCTCGCCACCATCGTCGGCCTGGCCGTCTTCGCCTACGGCATCGACACCGAGTACGGCGAACTCTTCGTCGGCTTCCTCATCGTCGTCGTCTTCGCCGTCTGGGCCCTGCACACCGCCGGCCTCAACGACCGCTTCTCCCGCATCGTCGCCCGCAACCGCAGCTTCACGCTCGCCATGGGCTTCGCCGCGGCCATCGCGTTCCCCTTCACCCAGACCAACGACCACTACGCCAACATCGGCGTCAACATCCTGATCTTCGGGACCGTCGCCCTGGGCCTCAACATCGTCGTCGGCCTCGCGGGCCTCCTCGACCTCGGATACGTCGCCTTCCTCGGCGTCGGCGCCTACACCGCCGCGCTCGTCTCCGGCTCCGAGTTCTCCCGCTTCTCCGGCGTCCACTTCCCCTTCTGGGCCGCCGCCCTCACCGGCGCCGCCGCATCGCTCGTCTTCGGCGTCCTCATCGGCGCCCCCACCCTGCGACTGCGCGGCGACTACCTCGCCATCGTCACCCTCGGCTTCGGAGAGATCTTCCGCATCGCCGTCAACAACATGGACGGCGACTCCGGCCCCGACCTCACCAACGGCCCCAACGGCATCCCGGCCATCCCCGACCTCAACTTCTTCGGGTACAACCTCGGCGAAGCCCACGACGTAGCAGGCTTCACCCTCGGCCGCTTCGCCAACTACTACCTGCTCATGGTGCTGATCATGGCCATCGTGGTCCTGGTCTACACCCGCGCCGCCGACTCCCGCATCGGCCGCTCCTGGATCGCCATCCGCGAAGACGAGACCGCCGCCACCGCCATGGGCATCAACGGCTTCCGCGTCAAACTCATCGCCTTCGCCCTCGGCGCCACCCTCGCCGGCCTCGCCGGCACCGTCAGCGCCCACGTCACCTACAGCGTCGTCCCGACGCCGTACCAGTTCGCCGGCTCGACACCCCCCAACTCCGCCTTCCTGCTCGCCGCGGTCGTCCTCGGCGGCATGGGCACGGTGGCAGGACCCATCCTCGGCGCGGCACTCCTGTACCTGCTCCCGGAGAAGCTCGTCTTCCTCCAGGACAAGTCACTGCTCGCCTTCGGCATCGCCCTGATCCTGCTGATGCGCTTCCGCCCCGAAGGCATCATCGCCAACCGCCGCCGCCAGCTCGAATTCCACGAGACCGGCCAACTCGACGTACCAGAAACCACAACCCTGACCGGCGAACCCGCCGCCGTCACCAAGACGGGGGCCTGAGCATCATGACGACACCTGTACTCGAAGCCCGCAACGTCACCATGCGCTTCGGCGGCCTCACCGCCGTCCGCTCGGTCGACTTCACCGTCAACGCCGGCGAGATCGTCGGCCTCATCGGCCCCAACGGCGCCGGCAAGACCACCTTCTTCAACTGCCTCACCGGCCTCTACGTCCCCACCGAAGGCTCGGTCACCTACAAGGGCACCGTCCTTCCCCCCAAGCCCCACCTGGTGACCAAGGCCGGCATCGCCCGCACCTTCCAGAACATCCGCCTCTTCGCCAACATGACGGTCCTCGAGAACGTCCTCGTAGGCCGCCACACGCGGACAAAGGAAGGCCTCTGGTCCGCCCTCCTGCGCGGCCCCGGCTTCAAGAAGGCGGAGAAGGCCAGCGAAGAACGCGCCATGGAACTCCTGGAGTTCATCGGCCTCGCCGGCAAGCGCGACCACCTCGCCCGCAACCTCCCCTACGGCGAACAGCGCAAGCTGGAGATCGCGCGAGCGCTGGCCTCCGAGCCCGGCCTGCTCCTCCTCGACGAGCCCACCGCCGGCATGAACCCCCAGGAGACGCGAGCCACCGAAGAGCTCGTCTTCGCCATCCGCGACATGGGCATCGCCGTCCTCCTCATCGAGCACGACATGCGCTTCGTCTTCAACCTCTCCGACCGCGTCGCCGTCCTCGTCCAAGGCGAAAAACTCGTCGAAGGCACCTCCGAAGTCGTCCAGGCCGACGAACGCGTCATCGCCGCCTACCTCGGCGAACCCTTCGACGGCGACCCCGGCGCGGCCGAAGCGCAGAGCACCACCAGCACCAAGGGAGAAGGCCAGTGACCGCACTCCTCGAAGTCGAGGACCTCCGGGTCTCCTACGGCAAGATCGAAGCCGTCAAAGGCATCTCCTTCAGCGTCGAAGCCGGCCAGGTCGTCACCCTCATCGGCACCAACGGCGCCGGCAAGACGACCACCCTCAGGACACTCTCGGGTCTCCTGAAGCCGACTTCCGGCAAGGTCCTGTTCGACGGGAAACCCCTCAGCGGCGTCCCCGCCCACAAGATCGTCTCCTTCGGACTCGCCCACTCCCCCGAAGGCCGGCACATCTTCCCCCGCCTCACCATCTTCGAGAACCTCCAGCTCGGAGCCTTCCTCAGGAAGGACAAAGAGGGCATCGAAAAGGACATACAGCGCGCCTACGAGCTCTTCCCGATCCTCGGCGAACGCCGCAACCAGGCGGCAGGCACCCTGTCCGGCGGCGAACAGCAGATGCTCGCGATGGGCCGCGCCCTGATGTCCCAGCCGAAGCTCCTCATGCTCGACGAGCCCTCCATGGGCCTCTCCCCGATCATGATGCAGAAGATCATGTCGACCATCGTCGAGCTGAAGTCCCAGGGCACGACGATCCTGCTGGTCGAGCAGAACGCCCAGGCCGCCCTGTCCCTGGCCGACCAGGGACACGTCATGGAAGTCGGCAACATCGTCCTGTCCGGCACCGGCCAGGACCTGCTGCACGACGAGTCGGTCCGCAAGGCGTACCTCGGCGAAGACTGATTTTCCGGCCGTACGACAAGGGCCCGCGCCCCCTGCTGGGGACGCGGGCCCTTGTCTTGTACGGCCTCTGAGCTCAGCCCTTGTTGGCCTTCTTCTCGTCAGCGTCCTGAATGACAGCCTCGGCGACCTGCTGCATCGACATACGCCGGTCCATCGAGGTCTTCTGAATCCACCGGAACGCGGCGGGCTCGGTCAGCCCGTACGACGTCTGAAGAATCGACTTCGCCCGGTCGACCAGCTTGCGCGTCTCCAGACGCAGGGTGAGGTCCGCGACCTCGTTCTCCAGCTCCCTCAGCTCCGTGAACCGCGAGACGGCCATCTCGATCGCCGGCACGACATCACTCTTGCTGAACGGCTTCACGAGGTACGCCATCGCACCGGCGTCCCTCGCCCGCTCCACCAGGTCCCGCTGCGAGAACGCGGTGAGCATCAGCACCGGGGCGATCCGCTCCTCGGCGATCTTCTCGGCCGCGGAGATGCCGTCCAGCTTGGGCATCTTCACGTCGAGGATCACGAGGTCGGGCTTGTGCTCACGGGCGAGCTCCACGGCCTGCTCGCCGTCACCGGCCTCGCCTACGACGCTGTAGCCCTCTTCCTCCAGCATCTCTTTGAGGTCGAGCCGGATCAGGGCCTCGTCCTCGGCAATGACGACACGGGTCGTCAGCGGAGGCACGTGCGACTTGTCGTCGTCGGGCGCGTCTACGGGCTGGGGCGACTCGGGGGCGGTCACGGGGGCTCCTCGTTCAGGGGCGGGGTACTGCTCCTCAGCAGCCTACCTAGCTGCGACTAGGTAAGGTCACCCGGTACACTCCTCTCGGGTTGGCCAGCCGGGTTGATGGAAGGGCAGACATGATCGCCTCAAAAGCGATTGCCTGAAAGGGCGTGCGGGTTCGAATCCCGCACCCGGCACTTCTGATCCGGAAGCGGATGTCCACGTTCTCGTGAACATCCGCTTTTCGCTGCGTGTCATCGCGATCACTCGCACAGAGTGACCGCATGTACGACGTCAGCACACGCAAGCGAGCCTTGGCCCTCGTCGCTCAAGGGCGCAGCCTGAACTCCGTGAGCAAAGAAGTCGGCGTCTCGCGATTCGCGATCCGCTCCTGGCAAACACGCATTGATCCCGTCAGGCGCAGTGGCAATCCATGCCCGCGATGCCAGGAATTCCCCGGGCCCCCGGACGCACCCGAGATGTACTCGTATCTGCTGGGCCTCTATCTCGGCGACGGGTGCATCAACCTCCACCGGCGCGGGGTCTACTTCATGCGCATCGTGCTCGACAACGCCTGGCCGGGCGTGATCGACGAGTGCGAGGCCGCGATGCGCTCCGTCCGCCCCGACAACAGCGTGTGCCGTGTCAAGAAGCAGGGCTGCGTCGCTGTCACGGGCTCCAGCAAGCACTGGCCCTGCCTCTTCCCCCAGCACGGCCCCGGCAAGAAGCACGAGCGCGCGATCACCCTGACCCCTTGGCAGCAGACCATCGTCGACGCCCACCCCTGGGAGTTCATCCGGGGCCTCATCCACTCGGACGGATGCCGCATCACCAACTGGACGACGCGCCTCGTGGCCGGTGAACGCAAGCGCTACGAATATCCTCGGTACTTCTTCTCCAACAAGTCCGACGACATCCGGCGGCTCTTCACCGACACCCTCGACAAGGTCGGTGTCGAGTGGACCACTCTCGCTCGCGGCAGCGACCCCTTCAACATCTCGATCGCCCGCAAAGCCTCAGTCGCCCTCATGGACACCCACGTAGGCCCCAAACACTGACCACAACTACTTCGGACTGTCGTCCTCACCGATGTGGTGCACCCGGACCAGGTTCGTCGAGCCTGACACACCGGGGGGCGAGCCGGCCGTGATCACCACCACGTCGCCCTTCTCGCAGCGGCCGTATCGCAACAGCAGCTCGTCCACCTGGTCCACCATCGCGTCCGTGGAGTCGGCATGCGGGCCGAGGAACGTCTCCACACCCCACGTCAGGCTCAGCTGAGACCGAGTCGCCGGCTCCGGGGTGAAGGCGAGCAGTGGGATCGGGGACCGGTAGCGCGACAGCCGCCGAACCGTGTCGCCGCTCTGCGTGAACGCGACCAGGAACTTCGCGCCCAGGAAGTCACCCATCTCCGCCGCCGCCCGAGCGACAGCTCCCCCTTGCGTCCGCGGCTTGTTGCGTTCGGTCAGCGGAGGCAGTCCCTTCGCGAGGATGTCCTCCTCCGCCGCCTCGACGATCTTCGCCATCGTCCGGACCGTCTCGACGGCGTACTTCCCCACGCTCGTCTCGCCCGACAGCATCACCGCGTCCGTGCCGTCGATGATCGCGTTCGCGACGTCCGATGCCTCAGCCCTCGTCGGACGAGAGTTCTCGATCATGGAGTCGAGCATCTGGGTCGCCACGATCACCGGCTTGGCGTTCCGCTTGGCCAGTTTGATCGCTCGCTTCTGGACGAGCGGGACCTGCTCCAGCGGCATCTCGACGCCCAGGTCGCCGCGGGCGACCATGATGCCGTCGAAGGCGGCCACGATGTCGTCGATGGCGTCCACCGCCTGCGGCTTCTCCACCTTGGCGATGACCGGGAGCCGACGTCCCGACTCGTCCATGATCCGGTGGACGGCCTCGATGTCCTGCCCCGATCGGACGAAGGACAGGGCGATCACGTCGAAGCCCATGCGCAGGGCCCAGCGGAGGTCTTCCTCGTCCTTCTCCGAGAGTGCCGGGACCGACACCGCCACACCCGGCAGATTCAGGCCCTTGTGGTCCGACACCATGCCGCCCTCGATCACCCTGGTGTGGACGCGGGGGCCCTCCACCGAGGTGACTTCGAGGCAGACCTTGCCGTCGTCGACGAGGATGCGTTCACCCACAGTGACATCCGCGGCCAGTCCGCTGTACGTCGTCCCGCAGGACCGCTGGTCTCCCTGCGCACCCTCTTCCACCGTGATGGTGAAGGAGTCGCCGCGTTCGAGGAGTACGGGTCCTTCGGTGAAGTGGCCGAGCCGGATCTTCGGGCCTTGAAGGTCGGCGAGCAGGCCGACGCTGCGGCCGGTTTCGTCGGAGGCCTTGCGGACGTGGTGGTACCGCTCCTCGTGTTCGGCGTAGCCGCCGTGGCTGAGGTTGAAGCGGGCTACGTCCATTCCGGCGTCGACCAGGGCTTTGATCTGGTCGTACGAGTGGGTGGCGGGTCCCAGGGTGCAGACGATTTTTGCTCGGCGCATGTTTCGACCCTAGACCTTACCGGCGGGTAGGGAATTGGGAGGGAATGTCGGCTCAACATCCTTTGGGTGAAGGGCTGTTGACAAGTGTTGAAGTGTGCGCCACCCCGCTCTGATGAGCATTTCGTCTGCACACGCCGGCGGTCGTTCACAGTCTCGGTGGTGCCATGGTGAAGCGTGCGGTGACCTGGGCGTGGACGTGCTGGCGTTGGGGTTCGAGGTCGAGCGGGGCGGCGGAGGTGTCTCCCGCGGCCTCGTAGGCCATGGAGCGGGCGCGGCTCGCCTTGCCCACGAAGCGCGGCTCGGGGTCCTCGGCGCCGATGTCCGCCAGTTCGACCAGGGCGGCCAGTGTGGTGCCCAGGGCCTCCGCGTACTCCCTGGCCCGCTGGACCGCTTCCCGTACCGCCTGCTGGCGGGCTTCCCGGTGGGCGGGTGAGTCGCGGCGCAGGGCCCACCAGGGGCCGTCGACCGTCGTCAGGTCGAGGTCGGCCAGCCGGGTGGTCAATTCGCCCAGTGCGGTGAAGTCGGTCAGTTCCGCGGTGACGTGGACGTGGCCGTGGTAGGCGTGGACGCGTTCGCTGCGGCCGTGTTCCTTGAGTTCCGGGGTGACCGAGAAGGAGCCGGTTTCCAGGTGTTCGACTGCGTCTCCGTAGCTCTTCAGCAGGTCGAGGACGTTCGCGTTGCGGCGGGTGAGGTCGTCGAGGGCGGTGCGGCGGTCCTTGCCGCGGGCGGCGACGGTGATGCCGAGGCGGGCGATCTCGGGGTCGACTTCGAGGTGGGCTTCGCCGCGGACGGCGATGCGGGGTGCGTCGGGGGTGCCGTAGGGGACGGAGTCGGTGGCCATAACGCCCCACTGTGTCAGTTTTCACGGGTGGGGTCATCAGATCGAAACCTGTGGGGTCTGTTGCCGTTCGGCATGGCCGGGTCAGAATCTACGCGCGTTGTTGACCGTTCCCCGAGGAGATCAAGAGATGGCCTTGAACCGCAGGAAGTTCCTGGAGAAGTCCGCCGTGACCGGTGCGGGGGTGGCCCTGGCCGGTGCCGTGGGCGCTCCGGCCGCCCAGGCCGCGGAGGCCGGGAAGGGGCGTGTGAAGCGGTATTCGCTGACGGTGATGGGCACCACCGATCTGCACGGTCATGTCTTCAACTGGGACTACTTCAAGGACGCGGAGTACAAGGACGCGGCGGGCAACGCGCAGGGTCTGTCGCGGATCTCGACGCTGGTGAACCAGGTCCGTGCGGAGAAGGGCCGCTGCAACACGCTGCTGCTGGACGCGGGCGACACGATCCAGGGGACGCCGCTGACGTACTACTACGCGAAGGTCGACCCGATCACGGCGAAGGGTGGTCCGGTCCATCCGATGGCCGCGGCCATGAACGCGATCGGGTACGACGCGGTGGCGCTGGGCAACCACGAGTTCAACTACGGCATCGAGACGCTGCGGAAGTTCGAGGAGCAGTGCGACTTCCCGCTCCTTGGCGCGAACGCGCTGGACGCGAAGACGCTGAAGCCCGCGTTCCCGCCGTACTTCATCAAGACGTTCCACGTGAAGGGCGCGCCGCCGGTGAAGGTCGCGGTGCTGGGTCTGACGAACCCGGGTATCGCGATCTGGGACAAGGCTTATGTGCAGGGCAAGTTGACGTTCCCGGGGCTTGAGGAGCAGGCGGCGAAGTGGGTGCCGAAGCTGCGGTCGATGGGTGCGGACGTGGTGGTCGTGTCGGCGCACTCGGGTTCGTCGGGGACGTCGTCGTACGGTGACCAGTTGCCGTACGTGGAGAACTCGGCGGCGCTGGTGGCGCAGCAGGTGCCGGGGATCGACGCGATTCTGGTGGGGCACGCGCATGTGGAGATTCCGGAGTTGAAGGTCACCAACGCGAAGACCGGGAAGACGGTCGTGCTGTCGGAGCCGCTGGCGTATGCGGAGCGGCTGTCGTTGTTCGACATCGAGCTGGTCTTCGAGAAGGGGCGTTGGGCCGTCGAGTCGGTCTCGTCGAAGGTGCTCAACTCGAACTCGGTGGCGGACGACCCGAAGATCACCAAGCTGTTGAAGGCCGACCACGACGTCGTCGTGAAGTACGTCAACCAGGTGGTCGGTACGGCGACGCAGACGTTGACGACGGTCGAGGCGCGCTACAAGGACGCTCCGATCATCGACCTGATCACGAAGGTGCAGGAGGACGTGGTCAGGGCGGCGCTGGCGGGTACGGAGTACGCCTCGCTGCCCGTGATCGCGCAGGCGTCGCCGTTCTCGCGGACCTCGGAGATCCCGGCGGGCAAGGTGACGATCCGGGATCTGTCGAGTCTGTACGTGTACGACAACACGCTGGTGGCGAAGCTGCTGACGGGTGCGCAGCTCAGGGCGTACCTGGAGTACTCGGCGGAGTACTTCGTGCAGACGGCGGCGGGTGCGGTCGTGGACGTGGAGAAGCTGACGAACGCGGGCAACCGTCCGGACTACAACTACGACTACGTGTCGGGCCTCCAGTACGACATCGACATCGCGCAGGCGGCGGGTTCGCGGATCAAGAACCTGACGTACAACGGTGCGGCGCTGGACGACGCTCAGAAGTTCGTGTTCGCGGTGAACAACTACCGGGCGAACGGTGGCGGGGCGTTCCCGCACGTGGCCTCTGCCACCGAGGTGTGGTCGGAGTCGACGGAGATCCGGACGCGGATCGCGGAGTGGGTGACCGCGAAGGGTGTGCTGGACCCGAAGGACTTCGCGTCGGTGGACTGGAGGCTCACGCGCGACGGTACGCCGGTGTTCTAGAGGTCCGGCTGGAGGTTGAGGAGTGTGACGTCCACGGCGTCGGCGATGGCTTTCGCGCCGGCGTCGTTGACGTGCAGGCCGTCGCCGGCGTTGAACTCGTCGCGGATCCCGTCGGGTTGGCCGGGGTCCGCGACGGCGGCGGCCACGTCGACGATCGCGTCGAAGGGGTGGTCGTCGCCGAGGAGCCAGGTGTTGACCTCGGCGCGTACGGCCTGGCCGCGCGGGGTGTCGTAGCCGGCGTGGACGGTGCCCTTGTAGGGGCCGATGGTGGAGCCGATGACAGTGAGTCCGGCGGTGTGGAGGCGGTCGGCGAGGGTGGTGAGGCCGGCCGTGAACTCGGCTGCGGTGGGGCCTTCGGCGGGTTCGGGGTGGGCGAAGTGGCCGGGCAGGCCGAGGTCGTTGAGGCCAACCCTCGGTGTCCGGGTTCTTCCGCCGCCGCCGGTTCTTTACCGTCCTTCGACGAGGGGGGTCAGGACGGGGGCGGTGCGGGCGGGTGGGATCCGTGGCAGCCGGTCTTCGAGGCCGAAGGTGGTGAAGGCGGTCCGGGTGGGGAGGGGGTAGGTGTTCTTGCCGGTGAGGGTGTTGAGGATGGTGGCGCTGCGCCAGGCGGCGAGGCCGAGGTCGGGGGTGCCGATGCCGTGGGTGTGGCGTTCGGCGTTCTGGACGTAGACGTGGCAGTCGGCGCCGGTGACGGAGGGGTCGAGGACGAGGCGGAAGTGTTCGTCGACGCGGGGGCGTTCGCGGCTGTCGCGGCGCATGTAGGGGTCGAGTCCGGCGAGGATGCGGTCGAGGGGGCGTTCGCGGTGGCCGGTGGCGAGGACGACGGCGTCGGTGGTGAGGCGGGAGCGGGTGCCCTGCTGGATGTGTTCGAGGTGGAGTTCGATCTTCGTGGTGGCGATTCGGCCGGCGGTGCGGACGCGGACGCCGGGGGTGAGGACGGTGTCGGGCCAGCCGCCGTGCAGGGTGCGGCGGTAGAGCTCGTCGTGGATGGCGGCGATGGTGTCGGCGTCGATGCCGCGGTGGAGCTGCCACTGGGTGGTGGTGAGGCGGTCGCGGACGCTTTCGGTCAGGGCGTGGAAGTAGCGGGTGTAGTCGGGGGTGAAGTGTTCGAGGCCGAGCTTGGAGTACTCCATGGGGGCGAAGGCTTCGGTGCGGCCGAGCCAGTGGAGTCCTTCGCGGCCGGTGGGGCGGTTGCGGAGGAGGTCGAGGAAGACCTCGGCGCCGGACTGTCCTGAGCCGACGACGGTGACGTGGTCGGCGGCGAGGAGGGTCCGGCGGTGGTCGAGGTAGTCGGTGGCGTGGATGACGGGCACGCCGGGGGTCTCGACGAGGGGCTTGAGGGGTTCGGGTACGTAGGGCTGGGTGCCGATGCCGAGGACGATGTTCTTGGTGTAGGTGCGGCCCAGCGCTTCGGCTTCGCCGTCGGTGTCGAGCTGGGTGAAGTCGACCTCGAAGACGTCGCGTTCGGGGTTGAAGCGGACGGCGTCGACCTGGTGGCTGAAGTGGAGTCCGGGGAGGCTCTCGGCGACCCAGCGGCAGTAGGCGTCGTATTCGGTGCGCTGGATGTGGAAGCGCTCGGAGAAGTAGAAGGGGAAGAGGCGCTCGCGGGCCTTGAGGTAGTTGAGGAAGGTCCAGTGGCTGGCGGGGTCGGCGAGGGTCACCAGGTCGGCGAGGAAGGGGACTTGGATGGTGGCGCCGTCGATGAGGAGCCCGGGGTGCCAGCCGAAGGCGGGGCGCTGTTCGTAGAAGACGGCGTCGAGTGAGGTGAGGGGCTGGGCGAGGGCGGCGAGGGAGAGGTTGAAGGGTCCGATGCCGATGCCGACGAGGTCGCGGGGTGCGTCGGGCTCGTGGTGTGGGGGGTGGGGGTTCATCGGGGGGTGGTTCCTTCCACGAGGTGCAGGAGTCCGGCGAGGTCGGCCGGCCGGGTGGTGGGGTTGAGGAGGGTGGCCTTGAGCCAGAGCCGGTTCGCCGCGCGGGCTCGGCCGAGGACGGCGCGGCCGTCGGTGAGGAGTTTTCGGCGTACGGCGGCTACGGCGTCGTCGGTGGCGTTCGCCGGTCGGAACAGGACCGTGCTGATGGTGGGCGGTTCGTGGAGTTCGAACCCGGGGTGTGCGTCGATGAGTTCCGCGAACTGCCTTGCCTGATCGCAGACTTGGTCGACGAGAGCGCCGAGTCCTGTCCGTCCCAGGGTTTTCAGGGTGACGGCGATCTTGAGGATGTCGGGTCGGCGGGTGGTGCGCAGGGAGCGGCCGAGGAGGTCGGGGAGGCCGGCTTCGGTGTCGTCGTCGGCGTTGAGGTAGTCGGCGCGCTGGTTCAGGGCGGTGAGGTCGTTGCTGTCGCGGACGGCGAGGAGTCCTGCGGCTACCGGCTGCCAGCCGAGTTTGTGGAGGTCGAGGGTGACGGTGTCGGCGGCGGTGAGTCCGTCGAGCCTGCCTCGGTGCCGGTCGCTGAAGAGGAGGGGCCCGCCGTAGGCCGCATCGATGTGGAGCCGTGCCTTGCGCGCTGCGGAGAGGCGGGCGATCTCGGGCAGGGGGTCGATGTGGCCGGTGTCCGTGGTGCCGGCGGTGGCGGCGATGAGCAGGGGCCCTTGGAGGGTTGTGAGGGCGTTTTCCAGGGCTGCGGGGTCGAGGGTGGGGAGGGTGACGGGGTGGGGCATCCCCAGCAGCCAGGCGGCGCGTGGGAGCGAGTGGTGGGCGTTGGCGCCGCAGATCAGCTGGACACCGGGGCCGTGGATTTCGCGGGCCAGGAGGAGGGCGAGCTGGTTGGATTCGGTTCCACCGGTAGTCACCAAAGCGTCGGGCCGGTGGGGGCTGGTCGCGCCGTTCCCCGCGCCCCCAAGGGCCTGACCATAGACCTCGTTCGCCAGTGCCCGTGTTACCTGGGCCTCGAGCTCTGACGCCGCCGGGGCCTGGTCCCACGAGTCCATCGAAGGGTTCAAAACGCTGACGGCGAGGTCTGCCGCTGCGGCCACCGCGAGGGGCGGGCAGTGGAGGTGGGCTGCGCACAGGGGGTCGGCCGGGTCCGCGGAGCCTTCCGCCAGGGCCTGCACCAGGTGTCGTAGGGTCTCCGGATCACCCTGGTCCGGGAGTACGTCGCCCAGTGCGGCCCGCACTCGCGCCGCCACCTCGGCCGGGCCGCCCGCCGGAAGTGGTCCCCGGCGCGACCGCGCCCCCTCCCCCAGCGCCTCCAGGACCGTGTCGAGCAGTGGGCGCAGCGAGGTGGGGCCTTCGGGGCCCGAGGCCAGGGGCGGCGTGTGCATCGTCGACCTCCGGGGGCGCTGGTGGCTTCCAGCTTGGACGCGGTTGCTTGGGCGCGCCCGGAGAGTTCAACGATTCTGACCCGAAAGGGGGTACTCCCGTACGGGGAAAATCCGCTCTACGCCTGCCTCACCCGCAACGCCCGTCCCAGGTCGTCGAGTTGGTCGACGAGTTTGCGGCGCAGGGCGGGGATGGGGTCGGCGTCGCGCAGGCAGGCCTCGCCGAGGTGGAGGTTGTCCTCGTCGATGGCGTAGTCCGGGAAGGCGGAGCGGCCGGCGGCGACGGCGATCGCGGGGCCCCGTCGGGCGGCGAGGGCGACGGCGTCCTGGTAGTAGCGGGGCACGTACTGCCGTACGAGGTCGGTCTGTTCGGGTTGCCAGAAGCCCTGGGCGGTGGCGGTGAACAGGTAGTTGGAGAGGTCGTCGCGGGTGAACATCGCTTCCCAGGCCTGTGCTTTGGCCTCTTCGGTGGGGAGGGCGGCGCGGCAGCGGGCGGCGCCTTCCTGGCCGGCGGCGGAGGGGTCGCGTTCGAGTTCGGCGGCGATGGCGGTCTCGTCGGTGGCGCCGAGGACGGCGAGGCGGGCGAGGACGCGCCAGCGCAGTTCGGGGTCGAGTTCGGGACCGCCGGGGACGGTGCCGTCGGCGAGCCAGGCGGCGATGGTGTCCGGGTGGGCGGCGACGTCGATGCAGTGGCGGACGGCGATCAGGCGCAGGCCGGGGTGGTCGCCGTCCTCGGTGCGGCGGATGAGGTCGCGGCACAGGGAGGAGAGGGTGGTGAGGGCGGCGGGGCGCTGTTCGGGGGTGACGTAGCGGTCGGCGACGTAGGCGGAGGCGAAGGCGAGGACGCCCTGCACGAGGGCGAGGTCGGTCTCGTGCGGGAGGTGGGCGCGGGCCGCGTCCAGGTAGGCGGTGGGCGCCAGTTCGCCGTCGCGGACGGCGTCGCGCAGGGCGTTCCAGACGACCGCGCGGGTCAGGGGTGAGGGCAGGCCCGAGAGGCTCTCGGTGACCGCTTCGAAGGAGTCGGGGTCGAAGCGGACCTTGGCGTAGGTGAGGTCGCCGTCGTTGAGGAGGAGGAGGGTGGGGCGCTTGCCGATGGGCTGCGGGGTGCTCTGCGGGATGTCGAGGTCGAGGCGGTCGCGCAGGACGAGGTGGCGGCCCTCGTCGGCGACGTCCTGGTCGTAGAGGCCGACGGCGATGCGGTGCGGGCGGCTGCCCTTGTGCTCGACCTGGAGGGTGTACGTGCCTTCCTCGCCGCGGGTGACCACGGGCCGCAGGGTGTCGACGCCGGTGGTGCGCAGCCAGGTGTCGGCCCAGGCGTGGACGTCGCGTTCGGTGGCGGAGGCGAGGGAGTCGATGAAGTCGGCGAGGGCGGCGTTGGCGAACTTGTGGCGGGCGAAGTGGGTGTTGATGCCGGCGAGGAAGTCCTTCTCGCCGAGCCAGGTCACCAGCTGTCGCAGGGCGGAGGCGCCCTTGGCGTAGGAGATGCCGTCGAAGTTCAGGAGGGCCGATGCCGTGTCGTCGACGGCTTCGGGGGCGACGGGGTGGGTGGAGGGGCGCTGGTCGGCGTCGTAGCCCCAGCCCTTGCGTACGACGCCGAAGTCGACCCAGGTGTCGGTGAAGCGGGTGGCTTCGGTGAGGGTCTGGTAGCCCATGTACTCGGCGAAGGACTCGTTCAGCCAGATGTCGTCCCACCAGCGCAGGGTGACGAGGTCGCCGAACCACATGTGGGCCATCTCGTGGGCGATGACCATGGCGCGGGTCTGGCGTTCGGTGTCGGTGACGGCGGAGCGGTAGACGAACTCGTCGCGGAAGGTGACGAGCCCGGGGTTCTCCATGGCGCCGGCGTTGAACTCGGGGACGAACGCCTGGTCGTAGGAGTCGAAGGGGTAGGGCTCCTCGAACTTCTCGTGGTAGCGGTCGTAGCACTGCTTGGTGATCTCGAAGAGTTCGTCGGCGTCCGTGTCGAGGTGGGGCGCGAGAGAACGGCGGCAGTGGATGCCGAAGGGCAGGCCGCGGTGTTCGGTGCGGACGGAGTGCCAGGGGCCGGCGGCGACGGCGACGAGGTAGGTGGAGATCAGGGGGGTGGGGGCGGCCTGCCAGAGGCCCTCGCCGAGGTCGGTGGTGATGCCGTTGGCGAGGACGGTCCAGTCCTCGGGTGCCTTCACGGACAGGTCGAAGACGGCCTTGAGGTCGGGTTGGTCGAAGGCGGCGAAGACGCGTTGGACGTCGTCCATGAACAGCTGGGTGTAGACGTAGGTCTCGCCGTCGGTGGGGTCGGTGAAGCGGTGCATGCCCTCGCCGGTGCGGGAGTACCGCATGACGGCGTCGATGCGCAGTTCGTGCTCGCCGGCGGTCAGGCCCGTGAGGGGCAGCCGGTTCTCCTCGAGGGTCTCCGGGTCGAGGGGGCGGCCGTCGAGGGTGGCCTCCCGCAGTTCGGCCGGCTTGAGTTCGACAAAGGTGTCCGCCTCGGTGCGCGCGGTGAACCGGATGACGGTCTGTGACGCGAAGGTCTCGTCGCCGGTGGTGAGGTCGAGCGCGATGGTGTAGCGGTGGACGTCGAGGAGCTTGGCACGGGTCTGCGCTTCGTCGCGCGTCAGTACGGACATGCAGGACATGCTGCCTGATGGCCGGGGCAACTCACAGAGGCGGATCGGTACACGCCTTATGTCCGGTCCTGTTCGAGCTCCCCGGTGTGCGCCCCGTTGGCGCGCTGCACCGGTACCCGGGCGTCCGGGTGGGACAGGGCCCCGTGGGGAGCGCTGTCCTTGTCGTTGTCGCCGTGGTCCTTGACGAGGGCGCGTAACTCCCGCACCTCGTGTTCGAGGGCGAGGTGGCGGCGGTGGGTCTCGAAGAGGTAGCGGACCTTGGTGCGCAGGGCCCAGGGGTCGATGGGTTTCATCACGAGGTCGGCGACGCCGAGGGCGAAGGCGGCGGAGGTGAGGTCGTGGTCGGGGCCGAAGCCGGTGAGCAGGATGACGGGGATGTGCTGGGTCTGTTCCAGGCGCCGCATGTAGCGGACCACGTCGAGGCCGCTGACGCCGGGCATCCGTACGTCGAGGAGCAGGAGGCCGACCTGGCCCCGGAGCACCTGCTTGAGGGCCTCGTCACCGCTGGTGGCGCGGCTGAGCCGGTAGCCCAGCGGGGCGAGGGCGCTCTCCAGGGCGTAGAGCGTGTCCTCGTGGTCGTCGACGATCAGGATCTTGGCATCCGAAGGCATGGCCCGACGTCCCTCCCTCGCGGACAGCCAGCCTACGCCCGTGCGCTGACACGCAGTGCTCGTGGGCTGACAAGGAGTGCACAGCGCAGCATGCCGGGTGCGGGCGGCCGTGTCACCTCCCCGCGGGGTCGGCCGAGGTCAATCGGCCAGGGGGGCGGAGCCGTTGACGGTGTCCTCGGCGATGCGCTCGTGGTGCCTGATCACCTCGGCGATGATGAAATTCAGGAACTTCTCAGCGAAGGCCGGGTCGAGTTTGGCGTTCTCGGCGAGGGTGCGCAGCCGCTCGATCTGGCGGGCCTCACGGGCCGGGTCGGCGGGCGGCAGCTGGTGGCGGGCCTTGAGGTGGCCGACCTGCTGGGTGGCCTTGAACCGCTCGGCGAGCATGTGGACGACGGCCGCGTCGATGTTGTCGATGCTGTCGCGCAGCCGGTTGAGCTCTTCGCGGACAGCGGGGTCGACGTCACCGGATCCGGTGTTGCTGGTGGTCATGGGCGACAACCCTAAGGGGACGGGGTGGTTGCTTCCGCGGCGGATGGGCCGGACCGGGGGCCCGGTCCCCAACCGCGCCCGACCACTCAACCCACCCCCGCCCCTCAAACCCTCGGCAGATCCTCCGGATCAGGCACCCGGTTGCTCCAGCCGCCCGGTACCGTCCGGCTTTCCTGGGCGCGGAAGCGGATCGGGGGCATGCCCACTCGGCGGGTGAAGAGGCGGGAGAAGTAGGCGGGGTCGTCGTAGCCGACGCGGCGGGCGATGGAGGCGACGGGGAGTTCGGTGGTGGCGAGGAGTTCCTTGGCGCGGTCGAGGCGGATGCCGAGGAGGTAGTCCTTGGGGCTGCAGCCGGCGCCGCGGCGGACGGCGGTGCGCAGTTCGGCGAGGGTCATGCCGTGCCGGGTGGCGTGGTCGGCGACCGACAGGGGGGTGAAGGCGTCGCGGGCGAGGGCCTTGAGGACGGGGTCGCCGTCGGGGGCGAGGTCGGCGCGGGCGCGGCGCAGGGCGACGAGGAGTTCGTGGACGGCGGCGCCGGTCTCCACTTCTAGGAGGGGGTTGTCGCGGCGGGCGGCCCGTGCGATGCGGGCGATCACCGCGCGCGGGCCGGTGGCGTCGGACAGGGGCACGACGGGCCGGTCGGGTTCGATGTAGCCGAGTTCGGTGTAGGTGGCGGTGGCGGGCCCGGTGAAGCCGACGAACCCCTCGTCCCAGCCGTCCCCCGGGTCGGGCGCGTAGTGGTGGGGGATGCCGGGGGTGAGCCACAGCAGTGAGGGCGCGGTGACCGTCGTACGGCGGCCGTCGGGGGTTTCGTACCACCCGGTGCCGGTGCTGATGACGACGGCGACGTGGCTGTCGAGGGTGCGGGGACCGACGGTGGGCAGCTCGCCGTACTGGAGTCCGACGCCGAGGCAGACCAGGCCCAGGCGGTGATGGACGGGGCTGGGCGTGAGGAACCGCATCCACGTGTGGTACATCGCGCTCCTTGCCTGCGCTTGCTCGCCTGCGCTTCGGTCCAAGCAGCGACGATCTTTGTCCATGGACCTGGCCGTCGCCAGTGGTGAGGGTGGAGCCTATGAGCGAGTTCACGGTGGGTGAAACCGATTTCCTGCTGGACGGACGGCCGGTGCGGCTGCTGTCCGGCGCGCTGCACTACTTCCGGGTGCACGAGGCCCAGTGGGGGCACCGCCTGGCGATGCTGCGGGCGATGGGTCTCAACTGCGTGGAGACGTACGTGCCGTGGAACCTGCACGAGCCGCACCCGCGTGAGTTCCGGGACGTGGAGGCGCTGGGCCGGTTCCTGGACGCGGCCCGGGAGGCGGGGCTGTGGGCGATCGTCCGCCCGGGCCCCTACATCTGCGCGGAGTGGGAGAACGGCGGTCTGCCGCAGTGGCTGAAGGGTCACGCGCGTACGAGCGACGAGGTATACCTGGGGCAGGTGGAGCGCTGGTTCCGGCGGCTGCTGCCGCAGGTCGTGGAGCGGCAGATCGACCGCGGCGGCCCGGTGATCATGGTGCAGGCGGAGAACGAGTACGGCAGCTACGGTTCGGACGCCGCGTATCTGCAGCGGTTGGCGGACCTGGTGCGCGCCGTGGGCGTCACGGTGCCGCTGTTCACCTCGGACGGCCCCGAGGACCACATGCTCACCGGCGGCTCGATCCCGGGCGTTCTCGCCACGGTCAACTTCGGTTCCGGCGCGCGGACGGCCTTCGAGACGCTGCGCCGGTACCGGCCGGACGGTCCGCTGATGTGCATGGAGTTCTGGTGCGGCTGGTTCGAGCACTGGGGCGGCGAGCATGTCGTACGGGATGTTGAAGACGCGGCCGCGGCGCTGCGGGAGATCCTTGAGTGCGGTGCCTCGGTGAACCTGTACATGGCGCACGGGGGCACGAACTTCGCGGGCTGGGCGGGTGCCAACCGGGGCGGGGGCGCGCTGCACGACGGTCCGCTGGAGCCGGACGTGACGTCGTACGACTACGACGCGCCGATCGACGAGTACGGCAGGCCGACGGAGAAGTTCTGGCGGTTCCGGGAGGTGCTGGGCGAGTACGGTCCGGTGGCCGACCTGCCGCCCGCGCCCGCGGTGCTGGAGGCGGACGGTGACGTGGACCTGTCCGGGTGGGTGTCCCTGTCCGCCGTGTTGGAGGAGCGCGGCGGTCCGCTCCACGAGGGGCCCGTGCCGCCGGCCTTCGAGGAGCTGGACGTCGACCGGGGGCTGGTGCGGTACGAGGTGACCGTGCCGGGGCCGCGGCAGCCGTATCCGCTGATCGCGCGGGGGCTGCGGGATCTCGCGGTGGTGTACGTCGACGGGGTGCGGGCCGGGGTGCTCACCGAGGAGGACGTGCAGCTCAAGGAGCCGGTGGCGGGGTACGCGCGCGTGGAGCTGTGGGTGGAGTCGCTGGGGCGGGTCAACTACGGGCCCAGGAGCGGGGAGGCCAAGGGGATCACCGGGGGGCTGCTGCACGAGCGGCAGTTCCTGCACGGGGTGCGGGCGCGGGGGCTGCGCCTGGACGCGCTGGACTCGGTGACGGGGATCGGCTTCGGGGCGGTCCCGCGGGACGGCTCTCCGGGGCTGTACCGGGGCGAGGTGGGCGTGCGGGGCGCCGGGGACGCGGTGCTGGAGCTGCCGGGCTGGACCCGGGGGTTCGTGTGGGTCAACGGCTTCAACCTCGGCCGGTACTGGTCGGCGGGCCCGCAGCGGTCGCTGTACGTGCCGGGTCCGGTGTTGCGGGAGGGCGGCAACGAGGTGTGGGTGCTGGAGCTGGAGGAGGCGCCGGCGAACGGGACCGGGCTCCGGCTCCGTGCGCCCGTTCCGGCCCACGAGAATCCGCTCACGACCTCGTAGAGTGGAATCGGGTTCAGGGCGTCTTGGGGGTACGGGCGTGACGAACGACGGACCGGTCCAGCACGGCTACCCGCACCTGGAGACGGTGCGGGCCTCGATCAACGCGCTCTACAAGCGGCTCTCCTACGACACCGTGCAGGCGTTCGCGACGAGTGTGGCGCCGGTGGACGTGGCGTTCTGCGACACGGACGATCTCTATCTCGGCGCGCAGCGGGTGGCGCGGGAGCTGGTGCGGCACTACCGGCTGCCGGACGCCCGGTTCGTCGTGAGCTTCCGGGAGATGACCCACGCGGCGAACGTCGAACTCACCGCGGGGCCCGAGTACTTCGTCGAGCTGAACGACCGGTTCCGGACGCATCGGCGGGACATCGGCGCGGCGCTGGCCCACGAGGTCATGCACGTGTATCTGCACCGGCTGGATCTCTCCTTCCCCGGGGTGCGGGAGAACGAGATCCTCACGGACACGGCGGCGACGTATCTGGGGGCGGGATGGCTGCTGCTGGACGCGTACCGGGAGGACGCGGCGTCGTCGCAGAAGCTGGGGTATCTCACGCCGGAGGAGTTCGGGTACGTGCTGGCGAAGCGGTCGCTGGTGTTCGGGGAGGATCCCTCGGTGTGGTTCACCAGCGCGCAGGCGTACACGGCGTATGTGAAGGGGATGGCGCTGGCCCGGGAGGACTCCGAGCAGCCGCCCCTCACGGCGGCGGGCTGGGTGGGCCGGCGCCGCTACGCGCGGGACCGCCGCCACGTCCCCGGCCCGCAGCCGGGAGTCCCTTACACCTTCACCCCGGACGGCCCCGGCCGGCTGCGGGTCTCCTTCCCGTGCCCCACCTGCCACCAGCGGATCCGGGTCCCGGTGCGGGGGCGGGTGCGGGCGCGGTGCGCGTTGTGCCGGACGGTGCTGGAGTGCGACACCTAGCGGTGTGCTCGGGTGCGCTCGAGTGTGCTCAGGTGCCGTACACCGGCCTGGGTGTCCCGGCCTCCTCCACCAGCTTGCGTGCTGTCTCTCCGGCCTCCGCCGGTGTCCACCTCGCGCCCCTGTCGGCCGTGGGGCCCGGCCGCCAGCCCTCCATCACCGTGATCCGGCCGCCTTCCGCCTCGAAGACCCGGCCCGTCACCCCCGCGCTCGCCCCGGAGCCCAGCCAGACCACCAGCGGTGACACGTTCTCCGGGGCCATGGCGTCGAAGCCGTCGGCCGGGGCGGCCATGGTGCCGGCGAACGTCTGTTCCGTCATCCTCGTCCGGGCCGCGGGGGCGATCGCGTTGACCTGCACGCCGTAGCGTGCGAGTTCGGCCGCCGCGACCAGGGTGAGGCCCACGATCCCCGCCTTCGCGGCGCTGTAGTTGCCCTGCCCGACCGAGCCCAGCAGTCCTGCTCCGCTGGAGGTGTTGACGATCCTGGCCACCGGCGTACGGCCCGCCTTCGTCTCCGCCCGCCAATGTGCCGCCGCGTGCTTCAGCGGCAGGAAGTGCCCTTTCAGGTGGACGCGCATCACCGCGTCCCAGTCGTCCTCGTCGAGGTTGACCAGCATCCGGTCGCGCAGGAACCCGGCGTTGTTGACGAGGGTGTCGAGGCGGCCGTACGTCTCTAGGGCGGCCTGGACGAGGGAGGCGGCACCGTCGGGTGTCGCGATGTCGCCGCCGTGGGCGACCGCCTGGCCGCCGGCCGCGCGGATCTCCTCGGCGACGAGGTAGGCGGGGCTGTCGGGGCCCGATGTGCCGTCGAGGCCGACGCCGAGGTCGTTGACGACGACCCGTGCTCCCTCGGCGGCGAAGGCGAGCGCGTGGGCGCGGCCCAGTCCACGGCCCGCGCCGGTGACGACGACGACCCGGCCGTCGCAGATTCCGGTCAACTCATGTCTCCTTGTCGGCAGTTGCGGCATTGGCTGCGTCGAGGAAGGCGGGCCGTTCCCCGCCGCCGTGCACCAGCAGTGAGGCCCCGCTGATGTAGGCGGCGGCGTCGGAGGCGAGGAACACGGCTGCCGCGCCCACGTCGGAGGGCTCGGCGAGGCGCCCGAGCGGGACGGTGCGGGAGACGGCGGCGATGCCCGCCTCGTCGCCGTAGTGCAGGTGCGACTGCTCGGTGCGGACCATGCCGACGACCAGGGTGTTCACGCGGACGTCCGGCGCCCACTCCACGGCCATCGAGCGGGCGAGGTTCTCCAGGGCCGCCTTGGCGGCCCCGTACGCGGCCGTGCCGGGCGAGGGCCGGCCGCCGCTGACGCTCCCGATCATGACGATCGAGCCGCGGGTCCGCCTCAGCTGCTCGTACGCGGCCAGGGACACCGTCAGCGGGGCGAGGAGGTTCAACTCCAGGACACGCAGGTGCCGTTCGGGGCTCGCGTCGGCGAGAAGGCGGTAGGGCGTACCGCCCGCGTTGTTGACCAGCACGTCCAGGCGCGGCAGTTCGGCGAAGAAGTGCCGTACGGCGTCGGCGTCCCGGACGTCCAGCCTCGCGAACCGGGTCTTCGGCAAGGGGGCTTCGGGCGGCCTGCGCGCACAGACGACGACGTCCGCCCCCGCCTGTGCGAAGGAGCGGGCGATCCCGGCGCCCACTCCCCGCGTCCCGCCGGTGACGACCACGGCCCTCCCGCTCAGCTCCATTCACCGCTACCCTTCACCTAACAAACGTTTGGTGGAAAGGTAGCTGATGCGGCCATGGGTGTCTCCACCTCGTCCCCGGAAAAGGGGATCGTCCTGGTCGGGGTCGACTTCCCGCCGGTGAACGCCCTTCCGGCGGACGGCTGGTTCGCCCTGGCCGACGCCGTGCGCGCGGCGGGCCGTGACCCGGAGGTCAGGTGCGTGGTCCTGGCGGCCGAGGGGCGGGGCTTCAACGCGGGCGTGGACATCAAGGAGATCCAGCAGCGCGGCTCGGCCGCCCTCGTGGGTGCCAACCGCGGTTGCTTCGAGGCCTTTTCCGCGGTGTACGACTGCGAGGTGCCCGTGGTGGCGGCCGTGCAGGGATTCTGCCTGGGCGGGGGCATCGGCCTGGTGGGCAACGCGGATGTGATCGTGGCGAGCGAGGACGCCACTTTCGGCCTGCCCGAACTCGACCGGGGGGCGCTCGGCGCGGCCACGCACCTGGCCCGCCTGGTCCCCCAGCACCTCATGCGCGCCCTGTACTTCACCTCCCGCACGGTCACCGCCGCCGAACTGCAGCGGCACGGAGCGGTGTGGAAGGTCGTGCCGAGGGAGGAACTCGCCGCCGTGGCCCTGGAGTCGGCCCGTGAGATCGCCGCCAAGGACGGCGAACTGCTGCGCCTCGCCAAGGCAGCGATCAACGGCATCGACCCGGTCGACGTCCGCCGCAGCTACCGCTACGAGCAGGGCTTCACCTACGAGGCGAGCGTCAGCGGGGTCGCCGACCGGGTCCGTGACAGGTTCGGCAGGGAGGCCGAGTGAGCGACAAGACCATGACGGCCGACGAGGTCGTCTCCCGGCTGCGCAGCGGCATGACGCTCGGCATCGGCGGCTGGGGCTCGCGCCGCAAGCCGATGGCCCTGGTCAGGGCGTTGCTGCGGTCACGGATCACCGACCTCACGATCGTCTCGTACGGCGGCCCCGACGTCGGCATGCTCACCGCCGCCGGACGCATCCGCAAACTCGTCGCCGCCTTCGTCACCCTCGACTCGATTCCCCTGGAGCCGCACTACCGGGCGGCCCGCGAGGCCGGTGCCTTCGAGCTGATGGAGATCGACGAGGCGATGTTCATGTGGGGCCTGCACGCGGCCGCGAACCGGCTGCCGTTCCTGCCGGTGCGGGCCGGCGTCGGGTCGGACGTCATGCGGGTCAACCCGGTCCTGCGGACGGTGACCTCGCCGTACGACGACCAGGAGACGTTCGTGGCCATGCCCGCGCTCGCCATGGATGCCGCCCTGGTGCACGTGAACCGCGCCGACCGGCTGGGCAACGGCCAGTGTCTGGGCCCCGACCCGTACTTCGACGACCTGTTCTGCGAGGCGGCCGACGCCGCTTACGTCTCCTGCGAACGGATCGTGGACACCGCGGAGTTGACGAAGGAGGCGCCGCCGCAGTCGCTGCTGCTCAAACGGCACACGGTCACCGGCGTGGTCGAGGCCCCGGGAGGCGCGCACTTCACCTCCTGCGTCCCCGACTACGGCCGGGACGAGGCCGTACAGCGGGAGTACGCGACCACGCCCTGGCCGGAGTTCGCCGCACGCCATCTCGGGGGAGGACTTGATGAGCGCGACCCGGAGTGAGTACTGCGTGATCGCCTGTGCCGAGGCCTGGCGGGACGCGGGCGAGATCCTGGCGAGCCCCATGGGCCTGATCCCCTCGGTCGGTGCCCGGCTCGCCCGCCTCACCTTCTCCCCCGACCTGCTGCTGACCGACGGCGAGGCCCTGCTGGTCCGCCCGGACGGCACGCCCGAGGGCTGGCTGCCCTACCGGCAGCACCTGACCCTGGTCACGAGTGGCCGTCGGCACGTGATGATGGGCGCGAGCCAGATCGACCGGTACGGCAACCAGAACATCTCGTGCATCGGCGACTGGGCGCGGCCGAGGCGACAGCTGCTCGGGGTGCGGGGGGCGCCGGTCAACACCCTCAACAATCCGACCAGTTACTGGGTGCCGAGGCACTCCCGGCGGGTCTTTGTGGAGAAGGTCGACATGGTGTGCGGGGTGGGGTACGACCACGCGGACGGCGCCCCTTATCACCGTATCCCCCGGGTCGTCTCCGACCTGGGTGTCTTCGACTTCGCGACGCCGGACCACTCGATGCGGCTGGCGTCGCTGCATCCGGGGGTCACCGTGGCACAGGTGCGGGAGGCCACGGGCTTCGAGCTGGTGGTCCCGGACGAGGTGCCGTACACGCGCGAACCGACCGTGCGGGAGCTCGAGTTGATCCGCGAGGTGATCGATCCGCAGGGCACCCGGTCCAGGGAGGTCGGCGGCTGATGGAGACGGCGCTCACCCGGCTGGTCGGGGTCCGGCATCCGATCGTGCAGACCGGGATGGGGTGGGTGGCGGGGCCCCGCCTGGTCTCCGCCACGGCGAACGCGGGCGCGCTGGGCATCCTGGCCTCGGCGACCATGACGATCGACCAACTCCGGGATTCGGTAAGGGAGGTGAGGTCCCGTACCGAGGCGCCCTTCGGGGTCAATCTGCGGGCGGATGCCGCGGACGCCGGTGACCGGGTGCGCGTGATCATCGACGAGGGGGTGCAAGTGGCGTCCTTCGCCCTCGCGCCCTCCGCCGAGCTGATCGGCGCGCTCAAGGAGGCGGGGGTGGTCGTCGTCCCGTCCGTCGGGGCCCGGCGGCACGCCGAGAAGGTCGCGGCCTGGGGCGCGGACGCGGTGATCGTGCAGGGCGGGGAGGGCGGCGGGCACACCGGGGAGGTGGCGACGACGGTCCTGCTGCCGCAGGTGGTCGACGCGGTGGACATCCCGGTCGTGGCGGCGGGGGGCTTCTTCGACGGGCGGGGTCTGGTCGCGGCGCTGGCGTACGGGGCGGCGGGCGTCGCCATGGGGACCCGTTTCCTGCTCACCTCGGACTCGACGGTGCCGGACGCGGTGAAGGCGCGGTATCTGGCGGCGACGGTGAGGGACGTGACGGTGACCCGGGCGGTCGACGGCCTCCCGCACCGCATGCTCCGCACGGACCTGGTGGACTCCCTGGAGCGCGCGGGCCGTACCCGCGCCCTGCTGCGGGCCGCCCGGCACGCCGCCGCCTTCCGCGAGCTCTCCGGCCTGACCTGGCGGCAACTGGTCCACGACGGCCTCGCCACGCGCCACGGCAAGGACCTCACCTGGAGCCAGGTCCTCCTCGCCGCCAACACCCCCATGCTGCTCAGATCGGCGATGGTGAACGGCCGTACGGACCTGGGCGTCATGGCCTCCGGGCAGGTCGCCGGGGTGATCGACGACCTGCCGTCGTGCGCGGAACTGGTGGAGCGGATCATGAAGGAGGCGGAAGAGGTCCTGACCGGCCTCACAGCCTCTCGATGATCGTCACGTTCGCCTGTCCCCCGCCCTCGCACATCGGCACCATCCCCGACGGCCCCCTCGCACCGCTCGGCCCCTGGGGGCCTCACGGGCTTCGGGAGCCTGCGCCGGACTCCGTCCGCCGGAGCGGGTGGCCTGCCGTCGTCACAGCCTCTCGATGATCGTCACGTTCGCCTGTCCCCCGCCCTCGCACATGGTCTGGAGGCCGAACCGGCCGCCCGTGCGCTCCAGTTCGTGCAGCAGGGTCGTCATCAGTTTGACTCCCGTCGCCCCCAGCGGGTGTCCCAGGGCGATGGCGCCGCCGTTGACGTTGACCTTCTCCGGGTCCGCGCCGGTCTCCTTCAACCAGGCCAGGACGACCGGGGCGAAGGCCTCGTTGATCTCGACGAGGTCGATGTCGTCGATGGTGAGGCCGGTCTTCTTCAGGGCGTGCGCGGTGGCCGGGATGGGCGCGGTGAGCATGCGAATGGGGTCCTCGCCGCGCACGGAGAGGTGGTGCACGCGTGCGCGTGGCGTGAGGCCGTGTTCGCGCACCGCCCGCTCCGAGGCCAGCAACATGGCCGCCGCCCCGTCGGAGACCTGCGAGGAGCAGGCCGCGGTGATGGTGCCGCCCTCGATCACCGGCTTCAGACCGGCCATCTTCTCCAACGAAGTGTCCCGGCGCGGGCCCTCGTCGACCGCGACCGGGCCGTAGGCCACCGTCTCGCGCTCGAAGCGGCCCTCGTCGATGGCCCGCAGGGCCCGCCGGTGGGACCGGAGCGCGAACTCCTCCTGGTCCTCGCGGCTGATCCCCCACTTCCCGGCGATCATCTCGGCGCCGGCGAACTGGTTCACCGCCCGGTCCCCGTACCGCGCCCGCCACCCCTCGCTGCCCGCGAAGGGCCCCTGGGTCAGCCCGAGCGGCTCGGCGGCCTGCCGGGTCGCGAAGGCGATCGGGATCATCGACATGTTCTGCACGCCGCCGGCGACCACCAGGTCCTGTGTCCCGGACAGCACGCCCTGCGCGGCGAAGTGCACGGCCTGCTGCGAGGACCCGCACTGCCGGTCCACGGTCACCCCGGGCACCTCCTCGGGCAGCCCGGCGGCGAGCCACGAGGTCCGCGCGATGTCCCCGGCCTGCGGCCCGACCGCGTCCAGGCAGCCGAAGACGACATCCTCCACGGCGGCCGGATCGACCCCCGCCCGCTCCACCAGCGCGACCAGCACCCGCGCACCCAGATCGGCCGGGTGGACCTGGCTCAGTCCTCCCCCGCGCCGCCCGACGGGCGTACGGACCGCTTCGACGATGTAGGCCTCGGCCATGGCAACTCCCCAGTGAGTTACGTACGTACGGCGATCCCGTCCAGCACCATCGACAGGTACTGCCGGGCGATCTCCTCCGGGCTGTGCTGTCCGCCGGGCCGGTACCAGGACGCGGCGACCCACACGGTGTCGCGCACGAACCGGTAGGTCAGCCGTACGTCGAGGTCGGCCCGGAACACCTCGGCCGCGACCCCGCGCTCCAGCGTGGACAGCCAGGCCTTCTCGAACCTGCGCTGCGAGTCGGCGAGGAACGCGAACCGCTCCTGCGCCACCAGTTGCCTGCTCTCCTTCTGGTAGATCGCGACGGCCGCGCGGTGCCGGTCGATCTCCCGGAACGACTCGGTGACCAGGGCCTCCAGCGTCTCGCGCGGGCCGAGTTCGGCGCCCAGGACGGCGTCGTAGCCGCCCCAGAGCTCGTCGAGGAAGGTCCGCAGGATCTCCTCCAGCATCGATTCCTTGGAGTCGAAGTGGTAGTAGAGGCTGCCCGCGAGCATGCCCGCGTGGTCCGCGATCTTGCGTACGGTCGTGGCGTTGTAGCCCTGTTCGGCGAAGACCTCGGCGGCGGTGTCGAGGAGTTCACGACGGCGCGCGGGCGCGGCGGCGCTCACCTGGGGCTTCTTCTTGGTCGGCTTGGTCGGCACGGAGTCATTGTCGTCCTATGCGTGCTGGCTGCTGACGGCGACGACCTCGCCTGTCATGTACGAGGAGTAGCCGGACGCCAGGAACACGATCACGTTGGCCACCTCCCAGGGTTCGGCGTACCGCCCGAAGGCCTCCCGCGCGGTCAGTTCCTCCAGCAGCTCGGCCGAGGTCACCTTCACCAGGTGCGGGTGCATGGCGAGGCTCGGGGAGACCGCGTTGACGCGTACGCCGTACTCGGCGGCCTCCACCGCCGCGCACCGGGTCAGGGCCATGACTCCCGCCTTCGCGGCGGCGTAGTGCGCCTGTCCGGCCTGGGCGCGCCAGCCGACGACGGAGGCGTTGTTGACGATCACGCCCGCGCGTGCGTCCCGCATCAGCCGCAGGGCGGCCCTGGTGCACCGGAAGGTGCCGTTCAACGTGACGTCCAGGACGCGGGTCCACTGCTCGTCGGTCATGTCGGCGAGGGAGGAAGTGCCCCCGAGGCCCGCGTTGTTGACGACGACGTCCAGCCGGCCGTGCTCCTCCACGGCCGCGTCGAACAACGCGCGCACCTGTGCCTCGTCGGTGACGTCACACGGTACGGCGGTCACCGCTCCCGGGAACTCCCGCCCCAGCTCGGCCTCGTACTCCTTCAGCCGCCTCGCGTGCGCGTCGCTGATCAGGACGCGCGCGCCCTCCTCCAGGAAGCGGCGCGCGGTCGCCCCGCCGATGCCCGCGCCGGCGGCGGCGGTGATGACGGCGGTGCGTCCCTTCAGCAGCCCGTGCCCCGGTTCGTACACCGGACTCTCGACGCCTGTCATAGCGCCACGCTAACCTACCAAACACTTGTTAGGGAAGGACGGGTGTCCATGGATCTGGGGTTCACGCAGGAGGAAGAGGCCTTCCGCGCCGAGGCCCGCGCGTGGCTGCGCGCGCATGTGCCCGCCTGTCCGCTGCCCTCCCTGGAGACCCGGGAGGGCTTCGCGGCCCATCGCGCGTGGGAGGCGGAGCTCGCGGCGGACCGCTGGTCGGTGGTCAACTGGCCCGTCCGGTACGGCGGCCGGGACTGCGGGCTGATCCGCTGGCTGGTCTTCGAGGAGGAGTACTACGCGGCCGGTGCGCCCGGACGGGTGGGCCAGAACGGCGTCAGCCTGCTCGCCCCGACCCTCTTCGACCACGGCACACCGGAACAACGCGCGCGCGTGCTGCCGCCGATGGCCACCGGTGAGGTGATCTGGGCGCAGGCCTGGTCGGAGCCGGAGGCGGGCTCGGACCTGGCGTCCCTGAAGTCCAGGGGCGTGCGCACGGACGGGGGCTGGCTGCTCAGCGGGCTGAAGACCTGGTCCTCCCGGGCCGCCTTCGCGGACCGTGCCTTCGGGCTCTTCCGCACCGACCCGGACACCCCGAGACCCCACCAGGGCCTGACCTACCTGATGTTCGACCTGCGGGCCCCCGGTGTCACCGTCCGCCCGATCCGCCGCCTCGACGGGAAGCCGGCCTTCGCCGAGCTCTTCCTGGACGAGGTGTTCGTGCCGGACGAGGACGTCATCGGCGAGCCCGGCCAGGGCTGGCGGATCGCGATGTCGGCGGCGGGCAACGAACGGGGGCTGATGCTGCGCTCACCGGGCCGTTTCCTGGCGGCCGCCGACCGGCTGTGCGCGCTGTGGCAGGCCCAGGGCAGCCCCCCTGCGGCCCGGACCCGCGTGGCGGACGCCCTGATCGGCGCCCGCGCCTACCAGCTCTTCACCTACGCGGCCGCCGCCCGCTGCCTGGCCGGGGACACACTCGGCCCCGAGTCCAGCCTGAACAAGGTCTTCTGGTCCGAGTACGACATCGCGCTCACGGAGACGGCCCTGGATCTCCTGGGGGAGGAAGGTGAGTTGGCCGACACGGACTGGTCCGAGCGGTACGTCTTCTCCCTCGCCGGCCCCATCTACGCGGGCACGAACGAGATCCAGCGCGACATCATCGCCGAACGCCTGCTGGGCCTCCCGAAGGGCCGCCGCTGATGGACTTCCTCCTCGACACCGAACAGCGCGACTTCGCCGTCTCCCTGCACGCGATGCTGACGGCCGCGGACACCCCGTCGGTCGTACGGGACTGGAGCCGGGGGGACCACGCGAGCGGGCGCGCGCTGTGGAGCCGTATCGCCGAGGCGGGGGTGTTCGCGCTCGCGGTACCGGAGGTGTACGAGGGGTTGGGACCGCGGCCCTTGGAACTCACCCTGGCGTTCGTGGAGTTGGGACGGCACGCGGTACCGGGCCCGCTGGTGGAGACGGTGACGGCGGCGGCACTGCTCACCTCACTGGACGACACGGGCCCGGCGAAGCGGCTGCTCCCGGCGCTGGCCGCGGGCGAGACGATGGCCACGGTCGCCCGCGCCCCGGGCTACGCCCTGGACGGCGAGGCGGCCGGCATCCGTCTCTCCCTGACGGCCGAGGGCCTGCGCCTGGCCCCCGGCCACGGCCCCGTGCGCCCCTCGCTGGACCCCGCCCGCCGCCTCACCCCGCTGGACCCCGGCGGCGAACTGCTCACCGCGCACCCTCCGACGGCGGCCGCCCTGACCACCGCCCGCCTCACCACCGCCGCCCAGGCTCTCGGCGTAGGCCTCGCCCTCCTCGACAGGACCGTGGCCTACGTCAAGCAGCGCACCCAGTTCGGCGCCCCCATAGGCTCCTTCCAGGCGGTCAAACACCAACTCGCCGACGTGAAGATCGCGTTGGAGTTCGCGCGCCCCCTGGTCTTCGGCGCCGCCCTGACGATGGCCGAGGAGGACGTCGCCGCCGCCAAGGTCACGGCGTGCGAGGCGGCGTACCGGACGGCCCGTACCGCGCTCCAGCTCCACGGCGCGATCGGGTACACGGCGGAGTACGACCTGTCCCTGTGGCTCACCAAGGCGCGCGCCCTGCGCACCGCCTGGGGCAGCCCCGACGAGTGCCGCGACACCGTCCTCAGTGGCGGTCGCCGCCGGTGAGCTCCCGGACTCCGTGAGGCCAACGGGGTGTGCGACCACCTGAATCCGGCCCCTCCGCTCCTCTCCCCCACCGGCGTTCGATATTTTGTTCGCCGCCGTCCCCACCGGCTCACGATCACCCCTGTCACTCCGAGGAGAGCCGGCCGTGGAACCCGAGTCCGCCGTCACCACCTGCTATCGCCATCCCAAGGTGGAGTCCCACGTCCGCTGCACCCGCTGCGAGCGGTACATCTGCCCCGACTGCATGCGGGAGGCGGCCGTCGGCCACCAGTGCCCGGAGTGCGTGCGGGAGGGGGCCCGGTCGGTACGGCAGGCCCGGACCGTGTTCGGCGGGCGGATCACGGCCGTTCCCCTGGTGACGTACATCCTGATCGGCCTCAACGTGCTCGCGTACGCCGGCGAGCTCGTGCGCCCGGCGATCGTGGACCGCTTCGAGATGCTGGGCGTCGGCCTGCGGGGCCCGGACGGCGGCCACTACGCGTGGCAGGACACCTACCCCTCCGGCTTCCACGCCGAGGGTGTCGCCGACGGCGAGTGGTACCGGCTGCTGACCGGCGCGTTCCTCCATCTGCCGCCCACCGAGGGCACGTTCGGGATCCTGCACATCGTGATGAACATGGTGTCGCTGTGGAACATCGGCCGGGTGGTGGAGGTCCAGCTCGGCCGCCTCAGGTACGCCGTCCTCTATCTGCTCTCGGCGCTCGGCGGCTCGGTCCTCGTCCTGCTGGTCGCGCCCACCCAGCCCACGCTCGGCGCGTCCGGCGCGATCTTCGGGCTCGGCGCGGCGTACTACGTGATGGCCCGCCGCCTCGGCGCCGACATGACCCAGGTGAACCGCTTCATGGGGGGCCTGCTGCTGTGGCTGGTGATGTCGGCGTGGCTCACGTCCTGGCAGGGCCACCTCGGCGGCCTGCTCGCCGGAGCCCTCGTCACCCTCGCCTACGCGTACGCCCCCCGGGACAACCGTCGCGCCCTGGTGCAGGCGGGAGTGTGCGCCGTACTGCTGGCGGTGCTCCTGGTGTGTACTTGGGCCAAGGTCACCGAACTGACGGGAGTTCAGTGAAACGGGTCCGCGCGCTGCTCCTCGCGGCCGTCCCCGTGCTCGTCACGGCGTCGGTCTACCTCCTCGCGCCCGAGGACGCCGGCGCGGAAGGCGCGGGGCCCGACCTCTCCGCCGCCTACCGGTCGCAGGCGGCCCAGGACGCCAAGGGCGCCGAGGGAGCCAAGGCCTGGGCCGAGCGGTCCGAGGGGGCCGGGAGCGCGGAGGTCCAAGAGGCCCTCGCCGGCCTGCCGGCCGGACTGGACGCCCCCGCCGAGAAGGAACTCGCGCAGCAGCTCGTGGCGAGCGCCGAGAACTCCACGCTCGACTGGCGCAGCGCCTACTCCTACATCGAGGACATCGATGACGGCCAGGGCTACACGGCCGGCATCATCGGCTTCTGCACAGGCACCAACGACCTGCTCACGCTCGTCAAGGGCTACACGAAGGCCCACCCGGACAACGGCCTCGCGACCTACCTCCCGGCCCTGCGCGCGGTCGACGGCACAGACTCCCACGAGGGCCTGGACCCCGGTTTCACGGCCGCGTGGAAGGCGGAAGCCGAGGTCCCGGCCTTCCGGAAGGCCCAGGACACGGCCCGCGACCGCGTCTACTTCGCCCCCGCGGTCCGGCTCGCCAAACTCGACGGTCTCGGCACGCTCGGCCAGTTCGTCTACTACGACGCCATGGTCTTCCACGGCCCCGGCACCAGCCCCACCGGCTTCTACGGCCTGCGCGCACGCGCCCTGGAGAAGTCCGACAGCCCGACCGAGGGCGGCTCGGAGAAGGCCTACCTGGACACCTTCCTCGACCTCCGCGAGGACGCCATGCGAACCCGCGACCCGGACATCGACACCACCCGCGTCGACACCGCGCAACGACGCTTCCTGGACGAGGGGAACCTGGACCTCAGGACACCGCTGGAGTGGCAGGTGTACGGGGAGACGTACAAGGTGCCGTAGGACGACATGCGACGGCGCCTGCCATCCGGTCCGGTCGGGGACGTGGAGGGCAGGCGCCGTCAGCGTTCCGTACGCCTTTGTACGGGACGTTTTCTGTGACCGTCAGACCATCAGCGAACGGTCCGTCGGCCGGATCGGCGCCGGCAGCTCGCTCGCACCGGTCAGGAAGCGGTCGCAGCCGCGGGCGGCCGAGCGGCCCTCGGCGATCGCCCACACGATGAGCGACTGACCACGGCCCGCGTCACCGGCGACGAAGACACCCGGCACGTTGGTCTGGAAGTCCTCGTCACGGGCGATGTTGCCGCGCTCGTCGAGCTCCAGGCCGAACTGCTCGACCAGGCCGTTCTCCCGGTCGGTGCCGGTGAAGCCCATCGCGAGGGTGACCAGCTGGGCGGGGATCTTGCGCTCCGTGCCCGGCTTCGGGGTCAGCTTGCCGTCGACGAACTCGACCTCGGTGAGGTGCAGCCACTGGACGTTGCCGTCCTCGTCGCCCTCGAAGTGGGTGGTGTTGACGGAGTAGACCCGCTCACCGCCCTCCTCGTGCGCGGAGGTGACCTTGTAGAGCATCGGGAAGGTCGGCCACGGCTGGTGCGGGGCACGGTCCTCGCCGGGCCTCGGCATGATCTCCAGCTGGGTCACCGAGGCCGCGCCCTGGCGGTGGGCGGTGCCCACGCAGTCGGCGCCGGTGTCGCCACCGCCGATGACGATGACGTGCTTGCCCTCGGCCGTGATGGGGGGCGCCACGTAGTCGCCCTCCTGCACCTTGTTGGCCAGCGGCAGGTACTCCATGGCCTGGTGGATGCCCTTGAGCTCGCGGCCGGGGACCGGCAGGTCACGGGCGGTCGTGGCACCGGCGGCGATGACGATCGCGTCGTACCGCTTCTTCAGGTCGGTCGCCCGGAGGTCGCGGCCGATCTCGATGCCGGTACGGAAGCGGGTGCCCTCCGCGCGCATCTGCTCGATACGGCGGTTGATGTGCCGCTTCTCCATCTTGAACTCGGGAATGCCGTACCGGAGGAGGCCTCCGACGCGGTCCGCGCGCTCGTAGACGGCGACGGTGTGACCGGCCCGGGTGAGCTGCTGCGCGGCGGCGAGACCGGCGGGGCCGGACCCGATGACCGCGACGGTCTTGCCGGACAGGCGCTCGGGGGCCTGCGGCGCGACATCGCCGCTGTCCCACGCCTTGTCGATGATCGAGACCTCGACGTTCTTGATGGTGACCGGCGGCTGGTTGATGCCGAGCACACACGCCGACTCGCAGGGAGCGGGGCACAGACGACCGGTGAACTCCGGGAAGTTGTTGGTCGCGTGCAGCCGCTCGGAGGCGGCGGACCAGTCCTCGCGGTAGGCGAAGTCGTTCCACTCGGGGATGAGGTTCCCGAGCGGACAGCCGTTGTGACAGAAGGGGATGCCGCAGTCCATGCAGCGGCTGGCCTGCTTGCTGATGATCGGCAGCAGGGAGCCGGGGACGTAGACCTCGTTCCAGTCCTTCAGCCGTACGTCGACGGGGCGGGACTTGGCGACCTCGCGCCCGTGGTTCAGGAAGCCCTTCGGGTCAGCCATTGATCGCCGCCTCCATCATCTTCTCGGTGATCTCGGACTCGGAGAGTCCCGCCTGCTCGGCGGCGTCCTTGGCGGCGAGCACTGCCTTGTACGTACTGGGGATGATCTTGCTGAAGCGCTCGACCGCGGTGTCCCACTCGGCCAGGAGCTTCTCGGCGACCGTGGATCCGGTCTCCTCCTGGTGGCGGCGCACCACGTCGTGCAGCCACTGCTTGTCGGCGTCGTCGAGCGCCTCCACGGCGTTCACGTTGCCGACATTGACGTTGTCCCGGTCGAGGTCGATCACGTAGGCGACACCGCCGGACATGCCGGCCGCGAAGTTGCGGCCCGTCTCACCGAGGACCACCGCGTGACCGCCGGTCATGTACTCGCAGCCGTGGTCGCCCACGCCCTCCGAGACGACCAGCGCGCCGGAGTTGCGGACACAGAACCGCTCACCGGTACGACCGCGCAGGAACAGTTCTCCGCCGGTCGCGCCGTAGGCGATGGTGTTGCCGGCGATCGTCGAGAACTCGGCGAGGTGGTCGGCGCTCCGGTCCGGGCGGACGATCACGCGGCCACCGGAGAGGCCCTTGCCGACGTAGTCGTTGGCGTCGCCCTCCAGGCGCAGCGTGACACCGCGCGGCAGGAAGGCACCGAAGGACTGGCCGGCCGAGCCGGTGAAGGTGATGTCGATGGTGTCGTCGGGCAGGCCCGCACCGCCGAACTTCTTCGTCACCTCGTGGCCGAGCATGGTGCCGACCGTGCGGTTGATGTTGCGGATGGCGACCTGGGCGCGCACCGGCTGGGCGTCGGTCGCCGAGTCGGCGGCCAGGGCGTCGGCGGCGAGCTTGATGAGCTCGTTGTCGAGCGCCTTCTGCAGACCGTGGTCCTGCTCGATGACCTGGTGCAGCGGGGTGCCCTCGGGCAGCTCGGGCACGTAGAAGAGCGGGGACAGGTCCAGGCCCTGCGCCTTCCAGTGGTTGACGGCCCGCTCGACGTCGAGCGTCTCGGCGTGGCCGACGGCCTCCTCGATGGAGCGGAAGCCCAGCTCGGCGAGGATCTCGCGGACCTCTTCGGCGATGAACTTGAAGAAGTTCACGACGTACTCGGCCTTGCCCGTGAACCGGTCGCGGAGCACCGGGTTCTGGGTGGCGATGCCGACCGGGCAGGTGTCCAGGTGGCAGACGCGCATCATGACGCAGCCGGAGACGACGAGCGGAGCGGTCGCGAAACCGAACTCCTCGGCGCCGAGCAGCGCGGCGATGACGACGTCACGGCCGGTCTTGAGCTGGCCGTCGGTCTGGACGACGATCCGGTCGCGCAGCCCGTTGAGCAGCAGGGTCTGCTGGGTCTCGGCGAGACCGAGCTCCCAGGGGCCGCCCGCGTGCTTGAGGGAGGTCAGCGGGGAGGCACCGGTGCCACCGTCGTGACCGGAGATCAGGACGACGTCCGCGTGGGCCTTGGACACACCCGCCGCGACCGTGCCGACGCCGACCTCGGAGACCAGCTTGACGTGAATCCGCGCCTGCGGGTTCGCGTTCTTCAGGTCGTGGATCAGCTGGGCCAGGTCCTCGATCGAGTAGATGTCGTGGTGCGGCGGCGGGGAGATCAGACCGACACCCGGGGTGGAGTGCCGGGTCTTGGCGACCCACGGGTACACCTTGTGGCCGGGCAGCTGGCCGCCCTCGCCGGGCTTGGCGCCCTGGGCCATCTTGATCTGGATGTCGTCCGCGTTGACCAGGTACTCGGAGGTCACACCGAAGCGGCCGGAGGCGACCTGCTTGATCGACGAACGCCGCGCCGGGTCGTACAGCCGGTCCGCGTCCTCGCCGCCTTCACCGGTGTTGGACTTGCCGCCCAGCTGGTTCATGGCGATGGCGAGGGTCTCGTGCGCCTCCTTGGAGATGGAGCCGTACGACATGGCGCCGGTGGAGAAGCGCTTGACGATCTCGGAGACCGGCTCGACCTCGTCCACGGAGATCGGCTGCCGGTCCGACTTGAAGCCGAACAGGCCGCGCAGCGTCATCAGCCGCTCGGACTGCTCGTTCACGCGGTCCGTGTACTTCTTGAAGATGTCGTAGCGGTTCGCGCGCGTCGAGTGCTGGAGGCGGAAGACCGTCTCCGGGTCGAACAGGTGCGGCTCGCCCTCGCGGCGCCACTGGTACTCGCCGCCTATCTCCAGGGCACGGTGGGCCGGCGCGATGCCGCTCGCCGGGTACGCCTTGGCGTGCCGGGCGGCGACCTCCTGGGCGATGACGTCGATGCCGACGCCGCCGATCTTGGAGGCCGTACCGCTGAAGTACTTCTGCACGAAGCCCTCTTCGAGACCGACGGCCTCGAAGACCTGGGCGCCGCGGTAGGAGGCGACGGTCGAGATGCCCATCTTCGACATGACCTTGAGGACGCCCTTGCCCAGGGCGTAGATCAGGTTGCGGATGGCCTGCTCGGCCTCGATGTCCGACAGGAAGGTGCCCGCGCGGACCAGGTCCTCGACGGACTCCATGGCGAGGTACGGGTTCACGGCCGCGGCGCCGAAGCCGATCAGCAGGGCGACGTGGTGGACCTCGCGGACGTCACCGGCCTCGACCAGCAGGCCCACCTGGGTGCGCTGCTTGGTGCGGATGAGGTGGTGGTGGACGGCCGCGGTGAGCAGCAGCGACGGGATCGGCGCGTGCTCGGCGTCGGAGTGCCGGTCGGAGAGGACGATCAGCCGGGCGCCGTTGGCGATGGCGGCGTCGGCCTCGGTGCAGATCTCCTCGATGCGCGCGGCGAGGGAGTCGCCGCCGCCGGAGACCCGGTACAGGCCGGAGAGCGTCGCGGCCTTGAAGCCGGGCATGTCGCCGTCGGCGTTGATGTGGATGAGCTTGGCCAGCTCGTCGTTGTCGATCACCGGGAAGGGCAGCACGACGGAGCGGCAGGAGGCGGCGCTCGGGTCGAGCAGGTTGCCCTGCGGGCCGAGGGCCGAGCGCAGCGAGGTGACGAGCTCCTCGCGGATCGCGTCCAGCGGCGGGTTGGTGACCTGTGCGAACAACTGGGTGAAGTAGTCGAAGAGCAGACGCGGACGCTCGCTCAGTGCGGCGATCGGCGAGTCGGTGCCCATCGAACCGATCGGCTCGGCAGCGGCCTTGGCCATCGGCGCGAGGAGGATGCGCAGCTCTTCCTCGGTGTAGCCGAAGGTCTGCTGGCGGCGGGTGACCGAGGCGTGGGTGTGCACGATGTGCTCGCGCTCGGGCAGGTCGCCGAGCTCGATCTCGCCGGCCTCCAGCCACTCCGCGTACGGCTGCTCGGTGGCCAGGCCGGCCTTGATCTCGTCGTCCTCGATGATGCGGTGCTCGACGGTGTCGACGAGGAACATCCGGCCGGGCTGCAGACGGCCCTTGCGGACCACCTTGGCGGGGTCGATGTCGAGGACGCCGACCTCGGAGCCGAGGACGACGAGGCCGTCGTCGGTGACCCAGTAGCGGCCGGGGCGGAGGCCGTTGCGGTCGAGGACCGCGCCGACCTGCTTGCCGTCGGTGAAGGTGACACAGGCCGGACCGTCCCAGGGCTCCATCAGGTTGGAGTGGAACTGGTAGAAGGCGCGGCGGGCCGGCTCCATGGAGTCGTGGTTCTCCCACGCCTCCGGGATCATCATCAGCACGGAGTGCGGCAGCGAACGGCCGCCCAGGTGCAGGAGTTCGAGGACCTCGTCGAAGGACGCCGAGTCGGAGGCGTCCGGCGTACAGATCGGGAAGACGCGCTCGAGGGCCTTGCTGTCGTTGCCGAACAGGTCGGAGACCAGCTGCGATTCGCGGGCCGCCATCCAGTTGCGGTTGCCCTTGACGGTGTTGATCTCACCGTTGTGCGCGACGAAGCGGTACGGGTGTGCGAGCGGCCACGAGGGGAAGGTGTTCGTGGAGAACCGGGAGTGCACGAGCGCGATCGCGGAGGCGAAGCGGCGGTCGGACAGGTCCGGGAAGAAGGGCTCCAGCTGACCGGTGGTCAGCATGCCCTTGTAGACGATGGTCCGCGCGGACAGCGAGGGGAAGTAGACGTCGACCTCACGCTCGGCGCGCTTGCGCAGCACGAAGGCCTTGCGGTCGAGGTCGATACCCGTGGAAGGCACTGCGGCGCCGTCGGTCACGAAGACCTGGCGGAAGGCGGGCATCGTCGAGCGGGCGGTGGCGCCGAGCAGCCCGGGGGCGACCGGGACCTCGCGCCAGCCGAGAACGGTGAGGCCCTCCTCGGCGGCGATCGTCTCGATCTTCGAGACGGCGTCCTCGATACCGTCCTCCGGCAGGAAGGCGGTACCCACGGCGTACCCGCCGGCCGTCGGCAGCTCGAAGCCGACGACCTCACGGAAGAAGGCGTCCGGAACCTGGGACAGGATGCCCGCGCCGTCACCCGAGTCGGGCTCGGCGCCGGTGGCACCTCGGTGCTCCAGGTTGCGCAGAACCGTGAGCGCCTGCTCGACCAGCGCGTGGCTCGCCTCGCCGGTGAGGGTGGCCACGAAGCCGACGCCACAGGCGTCGCGCTCGTTGCGGGGGTCGTACATACCCTGCGCAGCAGGGCGAGCATCCATGAAGGACCACTTCTGGCCATTCGTGGAGTGCTGGGACGGCTGGCGCGGCGTACGCATCGGCTCTCCCGTCGTCGTCAACTGGCATATGCAATTGCCGAGGGACGACGTTGGCCCTCTGCGTGTGTGCAAAATTTCGTGCAGGTTACATGATGGAGCGGATCTCGGGAACCGGATACTCCGTTCCAACATGCGGACGCCACGCGGTACGAGGGGGGTGTCGCACACGTGGCCTGAAGTATGTGGGGACCGATCCGGACTGATCGGTCAGATCATCGTCCGTCGGCCCGGGGGGCGGCGAAGGCGTCGTCGCCGACCCCGCGAGTGCGCCGCAAGCGTCATTGCCCACAGTGCTTACGGCTCATGCCCAGTGGTTAAGCACTCGAAACCAGCGGGTAACGACTACTTATGCGACCCGTCGCATAAGTAGCAGCCGATCTATCCTACGGCCGTTCCGAACAAACTGCCCAGGGCGTACGTCACACCGGCCGCCGCACCTCCCAGGGCGAGCTGCCGGAGCCCGCTGTACCACCAGGTCCGCGCGGTCACCCTGGCCACGACCGCACCGCACGCGAACAGCCCGAGAAGAGCGAGCAGCAGAGCGGGCCACAGCGTGGTCGCACCGAGCAGGAACGGCAGTACGGGGAGCAGGGCACCCAGGGCGAAGGACCCGAAGCTGGACACGGCGGCGACCAGCGGCGAGGGCAGGTCGCCCGGGTCGATCCCCAGTTCCTCGCGGGCGTGGATCTCCAGGGCCTGCTCGGGATCCTTCGACAGCTGCCGGGCGACCTCCCTGGCCAGCTCGGGCTCGACGCCCCGCCCCTCGTACAGGGCGGCGAGCTCGGCCTCCTCGTCCTGCGGGTGCTTGCGCAGTTCCCGGCGCTCCACGTCCAGCTCGGCCTCGACCAGCTCTCGCTGGGAGGCGACGGAGGTGTACTCACCGGCAGCCATGGAGAAGGCGCCGGCGGCGAGCCCGGCGAGTCCGGTGATCACGATGGTGTGCTGGCCGATGGCCCCACCCGCGACGCCGGACATCAGGGCGAGGTTGGAGACCAGCCCGTCCATGGCACCGAAGACGGCGGGCCTGAGCCAGCCGCCGTTCACATCCCGGTGCGTGTGATTGTCACGGTGCGCCTCGTGCAGGGGCGCTTCGATGTCGAGGATGGCCATTCCGGTCCCCCAGGGAAGCTAAGCCAAAGCTAACTTTGGACACGTTCTAATTCTTAACAACGAATACAGTACGTCGGGCCATTCCCCTCTGCCAGCAAGGAAAGGCTCCGCTAACCTGCGGGTTTACCGTCGGATGCGCAGACGATCATGGGGTCGCTCAGATGTCGACCGGGTGACGTTGAGGGCAGGGAGGCTGAGGTCAACCGCCGATGGTGGGACATATGCGGCAAAAGGTTCCGCGTCCCGCGCGAACCTCCTCTGCTCCCTGTTGTGGAGAGGCCGGCTATGACATCGATCGCCCGCGTTTCCTCGGTCCCGGCACCCCAGGACGCCGCCGAACTCCGTGAGCGGGCCCGCGGCGCCCTGCTGGGCCTGGCGGTCGGGGACGCCCTCGGAGCCCCCGCCGAGAACCTGAAGCCGTCGCAGATCCGTGCCCGCTGGGGCCGTATCGAGGGCTATGTCGTGGACGAGCCGGCCGGCACGGACGACACGGAGTACGCGATCTTCTCGGGTCTGCTCCTCGCCCGTCACGGCTCGGCCCTCACCCCCTCCCATGTGGAGACGGCCTGGCACACGTGGATCGCGGACCGCGACGAGGGCCCGTTCCGGGGCGCCGGCTTCAGCGAACGCGGCACGCTGGAGAACCTCCGCCGAGGTCTGGCGGCCCCCATCTCGGCCCAGCACCGCCACGCCTGGAGCGACGGCCTGGCCATGCGGGCGGCCCCCTTCGGCGTCTTCGCGGCGGGCCGCCCCGCGGAGGCGGCCCGCCTGGTGGCCGTCGACGGCTCGGTGAGCCACGACGGCGAGGGCATCTACGGCGGCCAGGCGGTCGCGGCGGGAGTGGCGGCGGCCATGGCGGGCGCCCCGACGATCGCCGTCGTCGCCTCCGCGCTGGCGGTGATCCCGGACGACAGCTGGACGGCCCGCTCCCTGCGCCGCGCCGTGGCGGTGGCCCACCGGGGCGAAAGAGCGGTCCGCTCCGCGGTGGTGATCGGCGGCTATCCGTGGACCGACCTGGCCCCGGAGGCGGTGGCCCTCGCCTTCGGCGCGTACGCGGCGGCGGACGGCGACTTCCGTGAGGCGGTCCTGACGGCGGTGAACATGGGGAGAGACGCGGACACGACGGCGGCGGTGGCCGGGGCCCTGGCCGGCGCGACGCGGGGAGCGTCGGCGATCCCGGCCGAGTGGGCATCGGCGATCGGCCCGGCGAGAGGCAGCTGCCTGCCCTCCATGGCGGGCCATCACGTGCTGGACGTGGCGGAGTTGCTGGTGACGGGGGAGGACGGAAAGTGGGCCACGACCGGCCTCACCCGGGAATGGCCCCCACCCGATCTGGACGCCTTCACACTGGCGGCGGGCGATGAGTCGGGGACGGACAGGTGAGGCCGCCGGGTCCCTGGGCGGAGCCCCCGGCCCCCACTCCCACGGCGAGCGACTCGGCCCCGACAGCCCCACCGAACGCCGAGGACGCCACAACCCGACCGACCACGTCCGCGACGACGGCTCTACGGACCACGTCCGCGAGCACGGCCGCACCGCCCACGTCCGAGCCCACCGCCCTACTGACCACCCTCGGCCCCGCCGAACCCGCGCTCACGGCAACGGTCGCCCAACCCGCGCCCGCCGACGGCGAGTTCGCCCCACTGGGGCCACCCGCACCCGACGACGAAAGCTGCACAGGCGGTGCGGGTGGGAACACAAAGGCCGAAGGCGAAGCCGAGGCCGGGGCGGGACAAAGAGTGCACGGCCTCCTCCTCGGCCTCGCCGCGGGTGACGCCGCCGGCTGGCCCGCCGCCCGCCACAGAGCCGCCCGCATGCCCGAATGGACCCGCCGCCTCACCCGCGAACTGGACACCTTCGCCGAACAGAACGCCACCACCACCCTCCCCGTCCCCATCGCCCTCAACCAACCCCCCGAGCCCCTCCGCCTCGGCCCCTCCGACGACGCCGAATGGGCGGCCTTCACCGCGGAAGCCCTGCTGCGCGCAGGCGACGACACTGCCCTGGGCGACCTGACCCGGGAACGCCGTACCAGAGCCGCCATCGACCTCACCTGGAACGCCCTGGCCGGCGAGGTGGCCGCGGCGGCGGACCGCGCCCCTGAGATCGAGTCCGCCGACATCCCCCTCCGCGCCCGCATCTCCGTCAGAGCGGGACTCGGCAACCTCGCCACCGGCCTGCGCCCACCCGCCACCGGCCACGACAACCCGCACTACTTCGACGACGCGGCCTGCATCAGGGCCTGCGTCCTCGCGGTCGCCCACCCCGGCGCCCCCCGGCCCGCCGCGGACCTCGCCGAGTTCGACGCCCGCTACACCCAGGACGGGGACGGCGTGCACGGAGCGAGGGCGATGGCCGCGGCCGTCTCCCTCGCCCTGATCGGCGCTCCCGTCGAAGCCTGCGTGACAGCGGCGCTCACCGAGCTGCCCGCGGAGACGGAGATCGGCCGCAACGCCCGCCACGCCCTGCGTCTCGCCGAGGCCGCCGGAAACGCCTTCGCGCTGATCCCCGTCCTGGAACACGAGATCGTCGACCACGTCTACAGCTACGGCGTCGCGGCCGCCGAAACGGTCCCCGTGGCCCTCGCTCTGGCCACCGCCGCCCAGGGCCGTATCGCGGAGGCGGTCCCCGCCGCGGCCTGTCTGTCCCGCGTCGCCGACTCGGCCCCCGCCCTGACCGGCGCGCTGACCGGCGCACTGGGCGGCGCCGCCGCGATCCCCGCCTCCTGGCGCGACACCTGCCGGACACTCTCCGGCTGCGCCCTCCCCCGCCTCACCGGCACGGACCTCGTGGAACTCGCCGAACTCCTGGTAGCCGCACAACCACCCCTCCCGGGAGGATGATTCCGGCATGACGCCCAAAAACTCTGAAATCAGCCTTGAGGACCGCATCACCGGGGCCCTCGTGGGCGCGGCGGTGGGCGACGCCCTCGGCGGTCCCGTCGAGGGCTACTCCCCCGACCAGATCCTCGAACGCCACGCCGGCCGCGTCCACGGCATCGTCGGCCCCTGGAACGGCGACGACTGGCGCACCGCCCGCCCCATCGCCCCGTACCACAAGGGCGACGGACACGTCACCGACGACACCTTGATGACCCACGCGCTGATCCGTGTCTACGACCGGGTCAGGGACCACCTCGACGCCTACGCGATCGCCGACCACCTGGTCCCCGACCTGATGACGAACCCGCGCTGGATCCCGGAACTGGAGGCCGAGGCCCTCCCCCTGCACCGCATCTTCCTGGCGGAGAAGTGGCTGGTCACCCGCCTCCACTACGGCCACATCGACCCCCGCGAAGCAGGCGTGGGCAACATCGTCAACTGTGGCGCGGCGATGTACATGGCCCCGGTCGGCCTGGTCAACGCGGCCAACCCGCGGGCCGCGTACACCGAGGCCCTGGACATCGCGGGCGCCCACCAGTCGTCGTACGGCCGGGAGGCGGCGGGCGTCTTCGCGGCGGCGGTGGCGGCGGCGGCCGCACCGGGAGCGACTCCGGAGTCGGTGGTGACGACCTGCCTGTCCCTGGCGAAGGACGGCACCCGTGCGGCGATCGAGCAGGTCTGCGAAGTGGCCGTCCGTCACACGGATTTCGAATCGGCCCTACGACCCCTGCGGGACGCCGTGGCTCCCTACGACACGGTCGGCCCCGACTACCGCGCCCCCTCGCTCGGTGCCCGTCGCCCCTCCCGCCTCCACGCGATCGAGGAACTCCCCGTCGCCCTGGGCATGTTGCTCGTGTCCGCGGGCGACTACCGGCAAGCCGTGCTCGGGGCGGTGAACTACGGCAGGGACTGCGACTCGATCGCCACGATGGCCGGTGCCCTGTCCGGCGCCCTGGGCTTCCCGGTCCCGGACGACTGGTCGAAGACGGTCTCGGAGGCGAGCCGCCTGGACCTGTGGGAACCGGCGGCGACACTGACCGCCGTGACCCGGGAGATCTTCGAGCGGGACATCACCCACCGCAGGACCCACGAGGCGGCGTTCGCCGAGCTCGGAGGCCCGAGATGCTCCGACTGACCTGGGTCCAGCCGGAGGACCTCATCGGCCACGAACTCCGCCAGGCGGCCCAGGACGGCAGGGAGCCGTCGGCGATCGCGGCGAGATGGCGAGCGGCGGGTGGCAAGGAGGCGCCGGTTCGCGCGGGCGCCTCGACGGAGCCCGCGTCCAGGTATCTGCGGCAGCTCGCGGACGACCTGCTGGACGAACTGGCGGACCTCCCGAGCGCGTTGGAGGACGACGAGCCCACCGACCTGGCGAGGATCAAGGCCCGCTGCCGGACGTGGCCCGCGCACGCCTCCACGGCACCTCTCACCCGGGCCGGCCTGGAAGCGGCCTGGCTGGGCCGGGCCGTGGGCTGTCTCCTGGGCAAACCCGTGGAGAAGCTTCCCCTCGAAGCCATCCGCGGGCTCGCCGCGGCCACCGGAAACTGGCCCCTGAACACCTACTTCACCGCAAAGGGCGTCCCCGCCGAACTCCTCGCCGCCCACCCCTGGAACCGGCGCTCCGCCACCACCTCGCTCGCCGAGAACATCGACGGCATGCCCGAGGACGACGACCTCAACTACCCCTTGCTGAACCTCCTGTTGCTGCAACGCCATGGCAGGCACTTCACCACCACGGACGTGGCGGGACTCTGGCTCGACGAGCTCCCCGCCGGCCGCACCTTCACCGCCGAACGCATCGCCTACCGCAACCTCCTCCAGGGCCTGGAGCCCCCGAGGACCGCCCGCCACCGCAACCCCTTCCGCGAATGGATCGGTGCCCTGATCCGCGCGGACGTCCACGGCTGGACCAACCCCGGCGACCCGGCGGCCGCGGCCGAACAGGCCCACCGGGACGCCACCCTCACCCACACGGCGAACGGCGTCTACGCGGCGATGTTCACGGCCGCCGTGATCGCCCAGGCGGCGGCGACCCCCGACATCCACACCTGCCTGCGCACCGGCCTCACCGTGATCCCCCCGAACTCCCGCCTCGCCAGGGCCATCACCCACGCCATCCAACTGGCCGGCCGGCACGACGACTTCGACAAGGTCGTGGACGAACTCCACGCCACCCACGCGGCGACCCACCACTGGGTCCACGCCATCCCCAACACCGCGCTGATCGCCGCCGCCCTCACCCACGCGGACGGTGACTTCACCGCATCCGTCTGCAAAGCGGTGAGCGGTGGTTGGGACACCGACTCCAACGGCGCCACGGCGGGCAGCATCGCGGCCCTCCTGACCGGCGCCCCGGAAAACCTCCCCGACCGCTGGACCACCCCCCTCAAGAACCGCCTGGCCACCTCCGTCGCCGACTTCAACGGCAGCGGCTTCGACACCCTGGCCCACCTCACCCACCGGGAGGCTGCCCGCCCATGACCCACGTCATGACCGAGACCCCCCTGAAGGGGCTGCGCGTGCTCGACGCGGCCACCCTCTTCGCCGGCCCCCTCGCCGCCACCCTGCTCGGCGACTTCGGCGCGGACGTCGTCAAGATCGAGCACCCCACGAAACCGGACCCCTCCCGCGGCCACGGCCCCTCGAAGGACGGCATCGGCCTGTGGTGGAAGGTCCTGGGCCGCAACAAGCGCACGATCACCCTGGACCTGTCCAAGCCGGGCGGGCGGACCACCTTCCTGCGGCTGGCCGCCGCCGCGGACGTGGTCATCGAGAACTTCCGCCCCGGCACCCTGGAGAAGTGGGACCTCGGCTGGCCCGAACTCTCCGCCGCCAACCCCCGCCTGGTCCTCACCCGCGTCACCGGCTTCGGCCAGTTCGGCCCCTACGCCCACCGCCCCGGCTTCGGCACCCTCGCCGAGGCGATGAGCGGCTTCGCGGCGATCACCGGCGAACCGGACGCACCCCCGGTGCTGCCGCCCTTCGGCCTGGCCGACTCCATCGCGGGCCTGGCCACGGCGTACGCGGTGATGACAGCGCTCGCGGCCCGGGACCGCACGGGCGAGGGCCAGGTCGTCGACATGGCGCTCATCGAGCCGATCCTGACGGTCCTCGGCCCCCAGCCGACCTGGTACGACCAGCTCGGTCACGTCCAGGAGCGCACCGGCAACCGCTCCGCCAACAACGCCCCGCGCAACACCTACCGCACGGCCGACGGCACCTGGGTCGCCGTCTCCACCTCGGCCCAGTCGATCGCGGAACGCGTGATGCACCTGGTGGGCCGCCCCGAGCTGATCGACGAACCGTGGTTCGCGACCGGCGCCCAGCGGGCCGCCCACGCCGACGTCCTCGACGCGGCGGTCGGCGACTGGATCGCCACACGCACCCGCGCGGACGTCCTCGCGGCCTTCGAGAAGGCGGAGGCCGCGGTCGCCCCGATCCAGGACGTCCGGGACGTGATGGCCGACCCGCAGTACCAGGCACTCGACACCGTCACCACGGTCGACGACCCCGAGCTCGGCCCGCTGCGCATGCAGAACGTCCTCTTCCGGCTCTCCTCGACCCCCGGCGCGATCCGCTGGGCGGGCCGCCCGCACGGCGCGGACACGGACGAGATCCTGACGGAAGCGGGCCTGACCGAGGCCGAGTTGACGGCGCTGCGCGCGGAGGGCGCGCTATGAGGCCGTACCCTCTGACCTGGCTCTACGTCCCCGGCGACCGCCCCGAGACCGTCACCAAGGCCCTCGTGGCCGGCGCCGACGTCGTGGTCGTCGACCTGGAGGACGCGGTCGCCCCCGACCGCAAGCGGTACGCCCGCGAGGCCACCGCCGAACGTCTCGGCGACCCCCAGCCGGTCCCGGTCCACGTCCGGGTCAACGCCCTGGACAGCCCCCTGGCGGCAGCGGACCTCGCGGCGATCGCCCCCCTCCCGGGCGTCTGCGGGCTGCGCCTGCCCAAGGTCACCGCCCCCGCCCAGATCACCCGCGTCGCACAGACGACGGCCCGGGCCGAAGGAGGCGCCCCACCCCTGTACGCCCTCCTGGAATCGGCCCTGGGCATCGAGCACGCCTACGCCATCGCCACCGCCCACCCGAGCCTGCGAGGCATCGCCCTCGGCGAGGCGGACCTGCGAGCCGACCTGGGCGTACGACACGACGGGGGCCTGGACTGGTCCCGCTCCCGAGTGGTCGTGGCGGCGAGAGCGGCGGCCCTGCCTCCCCCGTCCCAGTCCGTCCACCCCGACATCCGGGACCTGGAGGGCCTGCGGGCCTCCTGCGCCCACGGCCGTGCCCTGGGCTTCCTGGGCCGGGCAGCCGTCCATCCCCGCCAACTCCCGGTGATCGAGCGGGCCTACCTGCCCACGGAGGAGGAGATCGAGCAGGCGGAGACGGTCCTCAAGGCGGCGCAGGCCCACCAGGGGGCGCAGGCCCTCCCGGACGGCACGTTCATCGACGCGGCGGTGGTGACCCAGGCCCACCGCACCCTCTCCCTCGCCGGCCGCGCCTGACATACGACGAGGGCGCCCCGACCACTCGGGGCGCCCTCGTCGACGTACGGCCGATCGTCAGGTCTTCTTCGCGGACTCGGCCTCGTCGGCGGCCTCGCGGGAGTCGGCCTCGGACTCGCCGGAGTCGGAGTCGGCCTCGGCCTTCTCGGCGGTGCCGGACTTGTCGGCCGCTTCCGCCTCATCGTCGGCGGCATCCGCGCCCGGCTCGACGACGTCCTCGCGTCCGGGCCGCTTCTTCGCCGACACCACGAGGTACGTCACCGCGAGCAGGAACACGACGATCGCGGTCCAGACGTTGAGCCGGACCCCCAGGATGTGGTGGGCGTCGTCGATGCGCATGTACTCGATCCAGCCGCGCCCCGTGCAGTACGCGGCGACGTACAGCGCGAACGCCCGGCCGTGTCCCAGCTTGAAGCGGCGGTCGGCCCAGATGACGAGCAGGGCGACGCCGACGCACCACAGCGACTCGTAGAGGAAGGTCGGGTGGTAGTAGCCCGGTACCCGGCCGTCCGTGGAGGACGTGATGTGCAGGGCCCACGGCAGGTCGGTCGGCTTGCCGTACAGCTCCTGGTTGAACCAGTTGCCCCAGCGGCCGATGGCCTGTGCGAGGGCGATACCGGGGGCAATGGCGTCGGCGTAGGCCGGCAGCGGGATGCCCCGGCGGCGGCAGCCGATCCACGCGCCCACCGCACCGAGCGCGATCGCGCCCCAGATGCCGAGGCCGCCCTCCCAGACCTTGAAGGCGTCGACCCAGTCACGGCCCTCGCTGAAGTACAGCTCGTAGTCCGTGATCACGTGGTAGAGGCGGCCGCCGAGCAGTCCGAACGGCACGGCCCAGACCGAGATGTCGGCCACCGTGCCGGCTCGCCCGCCACGGGCGATCCAGCGCTTGTTGCCGAGCCAGACGGCAACGAAGACGCCGATGATGATGCAGAACGCATAGCCACGCAGCGGGATGGGACCGAGGTGGATCACCCCGCGCGACGGGCTGGGAATGTAGGCAAGTTCCATGGCAGGGTCGACGCTACCCTGCCCGGCCGGACCCACGGCAGGCGGTCCGGCAACGGGTCCATAACAGGCGGGCCTGAAATCCTTACCCCTTGGCCGCTTCCAGTACCTGCTGCTTCAGCTTCGCCGGCGTCATCGTCCGGTCCTGGTAGATGTTCTTGCCGTTCAGCAAAACCGTCGGCGTCCCGCTGAAGCCGCCGTTGCGGAAGGCCGCCGCGGACTTCTCGACCCAGCTGTTGTGCGTGCCCTTCTCCACGCACGCACGGAACGCGGGGGTGTCGAGCCCGTCGGTCTTCTCCGCCAGGTCGAGGAGCTTGCTGTTCTCGGCGAAGGCGTCGTCGGTCTCGTCGGGCTGGTTCTCGTAGAGGACGTCGTGGTAGCCCGGGAACTTCCCGGCGTCCTGGGCGCAGGCCGCGGCATTGGCCGCGTTGCGGGAGCCGGTGCCGCCCATGTTGCCGTCGATGATCGTCGCCAGGTGGTACTCGGCCTTGAGCTGCCCGGATTCGGTGAGCTCGTGGACGACCGGGCGGTACGCCGTCTCGAAGGCCTTGCAGGCCGGGCAGCGGAAGTCCTCCCAGACGACGAGCGTCGACTTGGCGCCCTCCTTGCCGACCGGAATGGCGAGGCTGTCCTGGCCCTCGGCGCCCGAGGGCGCCACGACCGGGCCCGCGGAGTCGCTGTCCTTGTCCTTGCCGGAGTTGGCGGCGACGACGCCGATCACCGCCGCGAGACCGAGGACGCACACCACACTCGCGCCCACGATCAGCACTCGGCGCCGCCTGTCCGCGGTCTTCTGCTTCGCGCGCTCCTCCGCCAGCCGCTCCCGGGCGGTGCGCTTTCCCTCACGGTTCTTCTCGCTCACACCCGCAGAACGAACCGGGGAGGCGCACCGCGCCTCCCCGGCCCCAGGTCCACCCGTTCGAGTGACCGCGGTTTCCGTCACGCCGTGACCGGCGTGCGGCCGGGCCTACGCCTGTCGGCGCACGCCCTTCGCCAGCTCACCGGCGAGCTCGCGGACGCCCTCGACGCCGGCCTTGTCGTCCGGCGCGTCCAGCATCCGCTTGACGAAGGCGGATCCGACGATCACGCCGTCGGCGAAGCCGGCCACTTCGGCGGCCTGTGCGGCGTTGGAGACGCCGAGCCCGACGCAGACGGGCAGACCGGCCCCGGCATCGGCGGCCCGGGTGCGCTCGACGAGGTCCTGGGCCTGCGCCCCGACCGACTCACGGGTGCCCGTGACGCCCATCAGCGAGGCGGCGTACACGAATCCGCTGCCGGCCGCGGTGATCTCGGCGAGCCGCGCGTCCTTGCTGCTGGGCGCGACCACGAAGACCGTGGCGAGCCCGTGCTTGTGCGCGTGCTCCCTCCACAGCGCCGACTCCTGCACCGGCAGGTCGGGCAGGATGCAGCCCGCGCCGCCCGCCGCGGCGAGCTCGGCGGTGAAGCGCTCGACGCCGTAGCGGTCGATGGGGTTCCAGTACGTCATCACGAGCACCGGCTTCCCGGTGGCCTCGTAGGTCTCCTTGACCGTCCGCATGACGTCCGCGATCTTGACGCCGCCGCGCAGGGCGATGTCGTCGGCGGTCTGGATGACGGGGCCGTCGAGGACGGGGTCGCTGTGCGGCAGACCGACCTCGACGACATCGGCACCGCCGTCGAAGGCGGCCTTGATCGCCGCGATGCCGCCGTCCACGGTCGGGAACCCGGCCGGGAGGTAGGCGATCAGTGCGGCGCGGCCCTCGGCCCTGGCGCCGGCGAGGGTGTCCGACAGCAGCTGAATGTTCCCGCTCACTTCGCGTCCCCCTCGATCTCGGCGCCGGTACCGGCCTCGTCCGCCGCGACGGCGGCGTCGGTGTCGTACAGGCCGAAGTAGCGTGCGGCCGTGTCCATGTCCTTGTCGCCGCGGCCGGACAGGTTGACGACGATCAGCCCGTCCTTGCCGAGCTCCCTGCCGACCTCCAGGGCGCCGGCCAGCGCGTGGGCGCTCTCGATGGCCGGGATGATGCCCTCGGTGCGCGACAGGAGGCGCAGGGCCTGCATGGCCGCGTCGTCGGTGATCGCGCGGTACTCGCCGCGGCCGGAGTCCTTGAGGTAGGAGTGCTCGGGGCCGATGCCCGGGTAGTCGAGGCCGGCGGAGATGGAGTACGGCTCGGTGATCTGGCCCTCCTCGTCCTGGAGGACGTAGGAGCGGGAGCCGTGCAGGATGCCGGGCTCGCCCGCGGTGAGGGTGGCCGCGTGCTCGCCGGTCTCCACGCCGTGCCCGGCGGGCTCGCAGCCGATGAGGCGTACGCCGGTGTCCGGGATGAAGGCGTGGAACAGGCCGATGGCGTTCGAACCGCCGCCGACGCAGGCGATGGCCGCGTCGGGCAGCCGGCCGGCCCGCTCCAGGAGCTGGCGGCGGGCCTCGACGCCGATGACCCGGTGGAAGTCGCGGACCATGGCCGGGAAGGGGTGCGGTCCCGCGACCGTTCCGAAGAGGTAGTGCGTGCGGTCGACGTTGGCGACCCAGTCGCGGAAGGCCTCGTTGATGGCGTCCTTCAGCGTGCGGCTGCCGGACTTCACGGCGATGACCTCGGCGCCGAGCATGCGCATCCGGGCCACGTTGAGGGCCTGGCGCTGGGTGTCGATCTCGCCCATGTAGATGGTGCACTCGAGGCCGAAGAGCGCGCAGGCGGTGGCGGTGGCGACGCCGTGCTGGCCGGCGCCCGTCTCCGCGATCACCCGGGTCTTGCCCATGCGCCTGGTGAGCAGGGCCTGACCGAGGACGTTGTTGATCTTGTGAGAGCCGGTGTGGTTGAGGTCTTCCCGCTTCAGGAAGATCGTGGCGCCACCCGCTTCGGCGGCGAAACGGGGGACCTCGGTGAGCGAACTGGGACGGCCGGTGTAGTGGACCAGCAGGTCGTCGAGCTCACGGGCGAACTCGGGGTCGTGCTTGGCCTTGTCGTACTCGACGGCGACCTCGTCCACGGCGGCGACGAGGGCCTCCGGGATGAACTTGCCGCCGAACGCGCCGAAGTAACCTTCGGCGCTGGGGATTTGACCGTCGGGGTCGGGGATGAAGAACTCGCTGGGCATGGCAATACCTCACGGTGAGTGCGTTGAAAAGACACTATTCGCCGTGGGGGCAGGGATTATCAGTTGGCTGCGGGACCTTTGTGGCTGGTCGCGCCCGCACGGCGGTAGCCGCTGATCAATACAGCCCCGCGCCCCTGACGGGGCGCTGCCATCGCATGCCGTTCACCTGGCCGGGTTCGTCACCGATCACATACCGGACCCGACGGCCGTGCACCCTGCGTGCGGGCGCGCGGCAGCCACGGGGGCGGCAGCCGCGCGCGAGGCGGGCGTACCTGTCCATGGCTGTCGTCATGAGGGTCATCGGGGCCGATCCTATCGGGTGATCAGCCGCGGCCGTGTCGCAGTGCCGGGTGTTCGCCCGCCGCGACCAGGTCGGAGACGGCCGTCTTCGGGTCCTTGCCCGTCACCAGGGACTCGCCCACCAGGACCGCGTCGGCGCCGGCGTTGGCGTAGGCGATCAGGTCGTGCGGGCCGCGGACGCCGGACTCGGCGACCTTGACCAGGTGGGCGGGGATCTCGGGGGCGATGCGCTCGAACGTGCCGCGGTCGACCTCGAGGGTCTTGAGGTTGCGCGCGTTGACGCCGACGATCTTCGCTCCGGCGTCCACCGCGCGCTCGACCTCGTCCTCGTCGTGGACCTCGACGAGCGGGGTGAGGCCGATGGACTCGGCACGCTCGATCAGGGACTCCAGGGCGGGCTGCTCCAGGGCCGCGACGATGAGCAGCACGAGGTCGGCACCGTAGGCCCGGGCCTCCCACAGCTGGTACGACGTGACGATGAAGTCCTTGCGCAGGATCGGGATGTCCACCCGCGCGCGGACAGCCTCCAGGTCGGCCAGCGAGCCGCCGAAGCGGCGCTGTTCGGTGAGGACGGAGATGACGGCGGCGCCGCCCGCCTCGTAGTCGGCGGCGAGGCCCGCCGGGTCGGCGATCGCGGCCAGCGCGCCCTTGGAGGGGCTGGAGCGCTTGACCTCGCAGATGACCTTGACGCCGTCGCCGCGCAGTGCGGCCACGCCGTCCTTGGCCGCAGGAGCCTTCGCCGCGCGCTCCTTGAGCTCGTCGAGGCTGACGCGCGCCTGCCGTTCCGCGAGGTCGGCACGGACTCCGTCGATGATCTCGTCGAGCACACTCACGCGAGCGGCCCCCTTCCAGACGGTTGACAGTTCCAGCGACCGATGAAAACAGGTGGTCACTGCGATGGTATCCGCAGGAGGGCGTAGCCCTCGCATCCGGTTGACGCCGGTCCCACTACCTGGACGTTCATCAGTTGATCAAGGATGAAGCCAGCCACCGAACGGCAGGTTCCGGACAACCGTGAAGACCAGCAGCAATGTCCCCGCCGTCCACAGGTGCACCGGCCCGAGGCCGAGCTTCAGCGGCCGGCCGCGCGCGGTGCGGACCACCCAGACGGTCCACAGCACGGCGAAGGCCAGATAGCCCAGCACAGCCGGCGCGTTGGCCTGGAGCGCGGCCAGGAAGTCGCCGTGGACGAACGCGTGCGCGCTGCGCAGTCCGCCGCAGCCGGGGCAGTACAGGCCGGTGATCCGGTAGAGCGGGCAGACGGGGTAGTGCCCGGGCTGGTTGGGGTCCACGGTCCCCACGTACGCGAAGGCCCCGGCGACGGCCGCGAGGATTCCGCCCGGGACCGCGAGCCCGGTGAGCCGGGAGGCGCGCTGGGTGTCGGCTTTCACGCCTCGCATTGTGCCCTGCGGGGTCCCACGCACGCGTGAGGGGCGGCCCCGGCGCTCTCGCCGGTCCGCCCCTCCACGAAGTTCTGCGCGCGTCAGCTCTTGGCCTCGGCCGTCTCGACCTCGGGCTGCTGCGAGGTGGCGAGCGGCTTGTGGGCGTCCTTGGGCATGCCCATCCCCATCGCGCTCATGATCCAGCCGACGACACCGCCGACGACCACGATCGCCATACCGGCCCAGAAGCCCGCCGGCTGGGCCATCACCATGAAGGCGCCCGCGACGCAGAACCCGATGAAGGCGATAGTGACACCGGTCCAGGCGGCCGGGGTGTGACCGTGGCTGCTGCCCGCCATTGCTTGCTCCTAGTGCTGAAGTACGTGTCTGAGCCGGACGCTCGAAGTCATTGTCCCGCACGCGAGGGCACGAAGTGATCCGGGGTCGCGCTTCACGGGCGACCGCTAGGCCCCCGTCGGGTCTTCTCCTCGGTCGAGCGCCTTCCAGATGTCCTCGGGCCGGTCGGGATCCACGACAGCGGCCTTACGGCGGACCCGGGGCGCCCCGTCCCGCTCGTAGCGCCCGGACATCGCGGGCCACAGCCGCCCGTACCGCAGGGCGAGCAGCCCGGCGAGAAGGATCAGCGCACCCCCGACCACGGCGACGTACGGCCAGGGGGTGTGCGAGAGGGAGGCGACCGTCGCCGAGGTGTCGCCGGAGGCCTGGGCGGCCTGCTCGTCCAGCGCGGACGAATCGCTCGCCCCGACCAGCGCGGCGGCGACGATTCCCGCGCCGGAGAGCGCGAGCAGCGCGGCCACCAGGAAGCGCCCGGCCTTGCGGACGGCGAAGACGGCGACGAGCGCGGCGAGGCCCACTATGGCCAGGGCGGCGGGGACGCCGGTGACGTCACTGCCCTTGGCGGTCAGGGGAAAGGCGCCGCCTGCCACGGTCGCGGTGCCCTCGGACCACCTCTGGCGGGTGGCCAGCAGCGCCACGGCGGCGCCGAGCGCGCCGCACAGCAGGGCGACGGCGAGACTCAGACGTCCGGCCCTGGCGGGTCCGGCGGCTTCGGAACGGGGGTGCGGTACAGCAGTCACGTACCCCACTATCACCCGAACCCCGGGCGAACGGTGACCCGGGGTTCCGTGAGAAGCGCCCCATTCCTCGGTGAAGACCCCTACTTGCCGAGCCGGTTCGCCGTGTGGACCGCCCGCAGGACCGCCGCCGCCTTGTTGCGGCACTCCGTGTCCTCGGCGACCGGATCGGAGTCGGCGACGATGCCGGCGCCTGCCTGGACGTAGGCCGTGCCGTCGCGGAGGAGGGCCGTGCGGATGGCGATCGCGGTGTCGGAGTCGCCCGCGAAGTCGAGGTAGCCGACGCAGCCGCCGTACAACCCGCGCCGGGACGGCTCCAGTTCGTCGATGATCTGCATCGCGCGGGGCTTGGGGGCGCCGGAGAGGGTGCCCGCGGGGAAGCAGGCGGTCAGGACGTCGAAGGCGGTACGGCCCGGCGCGACCTTGCCGGTGACGGTCGACACGATGTGCATCACGTGGGAGTACCGCTCGACGGACATGAAGTCGACGACCTCCACGGAGCCCGGCTCACAGACGCGCCCCAGGTCGTTGCGGCCCAGGTCCACCAGCATCAGGTGCTCGGCGCGCTCCTTCGGGTCGGCGAGCAGTTCGTCGGCGAGGGCCTGGTCCTCCTGCGGGGTGGCCCCGCGCCACCGGGTGCCGGCGATGGGGTGGACCATGGCGCGCCCGTCCTCGACCTTGACCAGGGCCTCGGGGGACGAGCCCACGACGTCGAAGCCGTCGAAGCGGAACAGGTACATGTACGGGGAGGGGTTGGTGGCCCTCAGGACCCGGTAGACGTCCAACGCGCTCGCCGTGCACGGCGTCTCGAAGCGCTGGGAGGGAACGACCTGGAAGGCCTCGCCGGCCCGGATGCGCTCCTTGATGTCCTCGACGGCCTCCTGGAAGTCGGGGCCGCCCCAGAGGGCGGTGTACTCGGGCAGCTCGGAGGGCGGCAGGACGGCGGCGGGCTGGGCGACCGCCCTCGACAGGTCGGCCTCCATCGCGTCCAGGCGGGCCACCGCGTCCGCGTGGGCCTCGTCGACGCCGGTGTCGAGGTCGTTGTGGTTGATCGCGTTGGCGATCAGCAGGACCGAGCCCTCCCAGTGGTCCATGACGGCGAGGTCGCTGGTCAGGAGCATGGTCAGCTCGGGGAGCTTCAGGTCGTCGCGCTCACCGGGGCCGATCTTCTCCAGGCGGCGGACGATGTCGTAGCCGAGGTAGCCGACCATGCCGCCGGTGAAGGGCGGCAGGCCCTCCTGGTGCGGGGTGTGCAGGGTCTCAACCGTGGCGCGCAGGGCGGCGAGCGGGTCGCCGTCGACGGGGACGCCGACCGGTGCGGTGCCGAGCCAGTGGGCCTGGCCGTCGCGTGCCGTCAGGGTCGCGGACGAGCGCACGCCCACGAAGGAGTAGCGGGACCAGGAGCGGCCGTTCTCCGCGGACTCCAGCAGGAAGGTGCCGGGGCGCTCGGCGGCGAGCTTGCGGTAGAGGGCGACCGGGGTGTCGCCGTCGGCCAGGAGCTTGCGCGTGACGGGGATGACACGGCGGTCGGTGGCCAGCTTGCGGAAGGTCTCGAGGTCCATGGCGGCTGACCTTACTGATCCGAGGCGGCGGTGCCGGAATCAGCGCCGTCCTTGAGGAGCACGTCCGCGTCGAAGCAAGTGCGCGCGCCGGTGTGGCAGGCGGCGCCGACCTGGTCCACCTTGACCAGCACGGTGTCGGCGTCGCAGTCGAGGGCGACGGACTTGACCCACTGGAAGTGGCCGGAGGTGTCGCCCTTGACCCAGTACTCCCGGCGGCTGCGCGACCAGTAGGTGCAGCGGCCGGTGGTCAGCGTGCGGTGCAGCGCCTCGTCGTCCATCCAGCCGAGCATGAGCACCTCACCGGTGTCGTACTGCTGGGCGATGGCGGGGACGAGCCCGTCGGCGCTGCGCTTGAGACGCGCGGCGATCTCCGGGTCGAGGCTGCTGGACTGGGGCGTGCTGGTCATGGGGCCATTGTGCCGCGCGCCACCGACAAGCCCGGCGCGGTGTCCACTGTGCGGACCCGGGCGGCGGTCGTACGCTGACTGCATGTCGACTTTCGCCAAGCGTGAACGACTTCTGCTCGCCGATCTGTTGGAGGCCGAGGGCCCGGAGGCCCCCACCCTCTGCGACGGCTGGCTCACCCGCGACCTCGCCGCCCACGTGGTGGTGCGCGAGCGCCGGCCCGACGCCGCGGGCGGTCTGCTGATCAAGCAGCTCGCGTCCCGTCTGGACCGGGTGATGACCGAGTTCTCCGAGAAGCCCTACGAGGAACTGATCCAGCTCATCCGCACCGGCCCGCCGCGCTTCTCGCCGTTCCAGCTCAAGCAGGTCGAGGAGCTGTCGAACACGGTGGAGTTCTACGTCCACACCGAGGACGTGCGCCGGGCCCGCCCCGACTGGACGCCGCGCGAGCTGGACTCCGTCTTCCAGGACGCCCTGTGGTCCCGTCTGGAGCGCACCGCCCGACTGATGGGCCGCAGCGCCCCCACCGGCCTGGTGCTGCGCCGACCGGACGGCCAGACGGCGGTCGCGCACCGGGGCACACCGGTCGTGACGGTGACCGGCGAGCCGTCGGAACTCCTGCTGTTCCTGTACGGCCGGCAGAGCGCGGCCAAGGTGGAGCTGGACGGCGACAAGGAGGCGATCGCCAAGCTGCACGAGGCGAAGGAGCTCGGGATCTGACGGGCCCGGTTGGTCACACGGCCCAGGCCGACGAGGTCGGCCTGGGCCTACGGCGCGCGCCGCACAGGGCGCCGCTGAGCCCGGCGAACGGTCCGATCGGCAGGGCGACCCCGGCGGCTCCTGGTGGGCCGTTCGTCGAGGTGGCGGGGGTACATGCCGGCGCACTGCTCGTGGCATAGCCGGGTGGCCGCCAGCTGCGCGGCCGCCCGCCCCGGCGCGTCCTGGAAGTCCACGTCGCGGAGGCTCACACCCTGCGACGAGGGCTCCGCGGCCGGCTGACCCCGGCCCGCTCAAGGCCCTCGCCCAACCCGCGGGTGCAGCTCTACGGGGTGTGTGCGTGGCCCCGGGTCCGATGGTCAGCGGACCGGGTGCCCCGCCCCCCGCAGCGTCTCCTTCACCTCGCCGATCCGCAGATCGCCGAAGTGGAACACCGAGGCCGCCAGCACCGCGTCCGCGCCCGCCGCGACGGCCGGCGGGAAGTGGTCGAGCTTGCCCGCGCCGCCGGAGGCGATCAGCGGGACGGTCACGTGCTTGCGGACGGCCTCGATCATCTCCAGGTCGTAGCCGTCCTTGGTGCCGTCCGCGTCCATCGAGTTGAGCAGGATCTCACCGGCGCCCAGCTCGGCGGCCCGGTGCGCCCACTCGACGGCGTCGATGCCGGTACCGCGACGGCCTCCGTGGGTGGTGACCTCGAAGGTGCCCGCGGAAGTGCGCCGCGCGTCCACCGACAGCACCAGCACCTGCCGGCCGAACCGCTCGGCGATCTCGCGGATCAGGTCGGGACGGGCGATGGCCGCGGTGTTCACGCCCACCTTGTCCGCCCCGGCCCGCAGCAGCTTGTCCACGTCCTCGGCCGTGCGGACACCGCCGCCGACCGTCAGCGGGATGAAGACCTGCTCGGCGGTGCGGCGCACCACGTCGTAGGTCGTCTCGCGGTTGCCGGAGGAGGCGGTGATGTCCAGGAACGTCAGCTCGTCGGCGCCCTCGGCGTCGTACACCTTGGCCATCTCGACGGGGTCGCCCGCGTCGCGCAGGTTCTGGAAGTTGACGCCCTTGACGACCCGGCCGTTGTCCACGTCCAGGCAGGGGATCACTCGTACGGCGAGGGTCATGCTGCGGTGTCTCCTCGGAACGCCTCCACCTCGACCTCGACGACCAGGCTGGGGTCCACGAAGCCGGAGACGATGATCAGGGATGCGGCGGGCCGGACGGTGTCGAACAGCTCCTTGTGGGCGCGTCCGACCTCGTCGACGTCCCGGGCGTGGGTGATGTACAGGCGGGTGCGCACCACGTCGTCCCGGCCGAGCCCCAGCTCCTTCAGAGCCGCGAACGCGACGTTGAAGGAGTTGATGGTCTGCTCGTACGGGTCGCCCGCGACGATCTCACCGTCCACCACCGAGGTGCAGCCGGAGACCAGCACCAGGCCGTTGGGCAGCTCCACCGCCCGGGAGTACCCGAAGGTGTCCTCCCAGGGCGCACCGGTCGTGACGCGTCGCAGATCGCTCACTGAGCCACCGCCTCCAAAGCCTCTTCCAGGGTGAACGCCTTCGCGTACAGCGCCTTCCCGACGATGGAGCCCTCGACACCGAGCGGGACCAGCTCGGCGATGGCCCGCAGGTCGTCCAGGGAGGACACCCCGCCGGAGGCCACCACCGGGCGGTCTGTCGCCGCGCAGACGTTGCGCAGCAGCTCCAGGTTCGGGCCCTGGAGCGTGCCGTCCTTGGCGATGTCGGTGACGACGTACCGCGCGCAGCCCTCCTTGTCGAGCCGCTCCAGCGCCTCGTACAGGTCGCCGCCCTCGCTGGTCCAGCCGCGGCCCTTGAGGGTCGTACCGCGCACGTCCAGGCCCACCGCGATCCTGTCGCCGTGCTCGGCGATGACCTTGGCGACCCACTCCGGGCTCTCCAGGGCGGCGGTGCCGAGATTGACCCGGGTGCAGCCGGTGGCGAGGGCGGCGGCCAGTGAGGCGTCGTCGCGGATGCCGCCGGACAGCTCGACCTTGATGTCCATCGCCTCGGTGACCTGCCGGACCAGCTCCCGGTTGTCGCCGGTGCCGAACGCCGCGTCCAGGTCGACCAGGTGCAGCCACTCGGCGCCCGCCCCCTGCCAGGACAGGGCGGCCTCCAGGGGGGAGCCGTACGACGTCTCGGTCCCGGACTCGCCGTGCACGAGGCGGACGGCCTGGCCGTCGCGGACGTCCACGGCGGGGAGGAGTTCGAGCTTGGTGGGCATCAGAGGGTTCCGATCCAGTTGTTCAGCAGCTGCGCACCGGCGTCGCCGGACTTCTCGGGGTGGAACTGGGTGGCCCACAGGGCGCCGTTCTCCACGGCGGCCACGAAGGGCTCACCGTGGGTCGACCAGGTGACCTTGGGCGCGGTCATCGCCTTGTTGTGCGTCTCCAGCGACCAGTCCTGGACGGCGTAGGAGTGCACGAAGTAGAAGCGGGCGTCGGCGTCCAGGCCGGCGAACAGCCGGGAGCCGGCCGGCGCGTCGACGGTGTTCCAGCCCATGTGGGGCACGATGTCGGCCTTGAGCGGCTCGACCGAGCCTGGCCACTCGTCGAGGCCCTCGGACTCCACGCCGTGCTCGATGCCGCGCGCGAAGAGGATCTGCATGCCGACGCAGATGCCCATGACCGGGCGCCCGCCGGACAGCCGACGGTCGATGATCCAGTCGCCGCGGGCCTCGCGCAGGCCCTTCATGCAGGCGGCGAAGGCGCCGACGCCGGGCACCAGCAGGCCGTCGGCGTTCATGGCCTTGTCGTAGTCGCGTGTTATCTCGACCTCGGCGCCCGCGCGCGCGAGGGCGCGCTCGGCGGACCTCACATTGCCGAAGCCGTAGTCGAAGACGACGACCTTCTTCGAAGACGGAGTACTCAATTCCACACCTCCAGCCTCATGACACCGGCGACGAGACACATCCCCGCGGCGATGGACAGCAGCACGATCAGGCCCTTGGGCATCTGCTGCTTGACGAAGGAGTAGATCCCGCCGGCCAGGAAGAGGCCGACGACGATCAGGAGGGTCGAGAGGCCGGTCACAGCGCGCCCTTCGTGGAGGGGAGGATGCCCGCCGCGCGCGGGTCACGCTCGGAGGCATAGCGCAGGGCCCGGGCCAGCGCCTTGAACTGGCACTCCACGATGTGGTGGGCGTTGCGCCCGTAGGGCACGTGCACGTGCAGGGCGATCTGCGCCTGGGCCACGAAGGACTCCAGGATGTGCCGGGTCATGGTGGTGTCGTACTCGCCGATCATCGGCGCCATGTTCTCGGGCTCGGTGTGCACGAGGTACGGGCGGCCGGACAGGTCGACGGTGACCTGCGCGAGGGACTCGTCCAGGGGGACCGTGCAGTTGCCGAAGCGGTAGATGCCCACCTTGTCGCCGAGCGCCTGCTTGAAGGCGGCGCCGAGCGCGAGGGCGGTGTCCTCGATGGTGTGGTGCGAGTCGATGTGCAGGTCGCCCTCGGTCTTCACGGTCAGGTCGAACAGACCGTGCCGGCCGAGCTGGTCGAGCATGTGGTCGTAGAAGCCGACGCCCGTCGACACCTCGACCTTGCCGGACCCGTCGAGATCGATCTCGACCAGGACCGAGGTCTCCTTGGTCACTCGTTCGACCCTGCCAACGCGACCATCGCGAGTCATGTGCTCTGCTCCTTCTTCAGTTCACGGACCGCGTCGAGGAACGCGTCGTTCTCGTCGGGGGTTCCGGCGGACACCCGCAGCCACCCCGGAATGCCGTTGTCCCGGACCAGGACACCCTGGTCGAGGATCTTCTGCCAGGCCGCGTGCGAGCCCCCCGGGCCGTCGAAGAGCCCGAACTGCACGAAGTTCGCGTCCGAGTCCACGACCTGGAAGCCGATCGCGCGCAGCTCGCTCACCAGCCGGTCCCGCTCGCCCTTCAGCTGCTCGACGTACTTGAGCAGCGTGTCGGTGTGCTCCAGGGCGGCCAGCGCGGTCGCCTGCGTGACGGCCGACAGGTGGTAGGGCAGCCGTACGAGCTGGACGGCGTCCACGACCGCCGGGTGCGCGGCGAGGTAGCCGAGGCGCAGGCCCGCCGCCCCGAACGCCTTGGACATCGTCCGCGAGACGACGAGCTGAGGCCGTCCCTCGATGAGCGGCAGCAGCGAGTGGCCGTGGCTGAACTCGATGTACGCCTCGTCGACCACGACCATGGACGGCTTCGCCGCCTGCGCGGCCTCGTACAGCGCGAGGACCGTCTCGGGCGGGACCGCGTTGCCGGTGGGGTTGTTGGGGGTGGTGATGAAGACGACGTCCGGCTTCCGCTCGGCGATCGCCCGCACGGCCGCCTCGACGTCGATGGTGAAGTCCTCGTTGCGCGGACCCGAGATCCAGCCCGTGCCGGTGCCGCGCGCGATCAGGCCGTGCATCGAGTACGACGGCTCGAAGCCGATCGCGGTACGGCCCGGTCCGCCGAAGGTCTGCAGCAGTTGCTGGATGACCTCGTTGGAGCCGTTCGCCGCCCAGACGTTGGCGAGGCCGACCTCGTGTCCGGAGGTGTCCGTGAGGTACTTGGCGAGTTGCGTGCGCAGCTCGACCGCGTCCCGGTCCGGGTAGCGGTTGAGGTCGCGGGCGGCCTCGCGGACGCGCTCGGCGATGCGCTCGACCAGCTCGTCGGGGAGCGGGTAGGGGTTCTCGTTGGTGTTCAGCCGTACGGGGACGTCCAACTGGGGCGCGCCGTAGGGGGACTTGCCGCGTAGCTCGTCCCGTACGGGGAGATCGTCGATTCCGAAGTTCACTTGCCCGCCGGTACCTTCCACCCGAACCTCGCCTTGATCGCCGCGCCGTGCGCGGGCAGATCCTCCGCCTCCGCCAGCGTCACCACATGGTGCGCGACCTCGGCCAGCGCTTCCTTCGTGTAGTCGACGATGTGGATGCCCCTCAGGAAGGACTGCACGGACAGTCCGGAGGAGTGGCAGGCACACCCGCCGGTCGGGAGCACGTGGTTGGACCCGGCGGCGTAGTCACCGAGGGACACCGGCGCCCAGGGCCCGATGAAGACCGCGCCCGCGTTGCGGACCCGGTCGGCCACCGCGGCGGCGTCGGCCGTCTGGATCTCCAGGTGCTCGGCGCCGTACGCGTCGACGACCCTGAGGCCCTCGTCGATGCCGTCGACGAGGACGATCGCGGACTGCCTGCCCTTGAGGGCGGGCACGATCCGGTCCTCGATGTGCCTGGTGGCCACGACCTGCGGCTCCAGCTCCTTCTCGACGGCGTCCGCGAGTTCGACGGAGTCGGTGACCAGGACGGCCGCGGCCAGCGGGTCGTGCTCGGCCTGGCTGATCAGGTCCGCCGCCACGTGCACGGGATCGGCGGAGGAGTCCGCGAGGACCGCGATCTCGGTCGGGCCCGCCTCGGCGTCGATGCCGATCCTGCCGGTGAAGTAGCGCTTGGCGGCGGCGACCCAGATGTTGCCGGGGCCGGTGACCATGTTGGCGGGCGGGCAGGACTCGGTGCCGTACGCGAACATCGCGACGGCGGTCGCGCCACCGGCGGCGTAGACCTCGTCGACGCCGAGCAGGGCGCACGCGGCGAGGATCGTCGGGTGCGGGAGGCCGCCGAACTCGGCCTGGGCCGGGGAGGCGAGGGCGATCGACTCGACGCCCGCCTCCTGCGCGGGCACCACGTTCATGATCACGGAGGACGGGTAGACCGACCGGCCACCCGGCGCGTACAGCCCGACCCGGTCGACCGGCACCCACTTCTCGGTGACGGAACCGCCGGGCACGACCTGGGTCGTGCGGTCCGTGCGCCGCTGTTCGCGGTGGACGATACGGGCGCGGCGGATGGACTCCTCCAGGGCCGCGCGGACGTCCGGGTCGAGCTCCTCCAACGCGCGCGTGAGGGCCTTCGCGGGCACCCGCACCTGCTCAAGGCGCACGCCGTCGAACTTCTCGGCGAAGTCGATCAGCGCCGCGTCGCCCCGATGATGCACGGCCTCGCAGATCGGACGCACCTTCTCCAGGGCGGCCGAGACGTCGAAGTCGGCTCGGGGCAGCAGGTCGCGCAGGGCGGGGCCCTCGGGGAGGGCGTCGCCGCGCAGATCGATTCGGGAGATCACGTGGTCAATTCTCTCAGACCCTCGTCAGAGCCCGTTCGCGCATTCCAATGGCTGATACGCAACCCGGAAGATCCGCCTCACGTCTAGTGTTCCGTACGTCACTCAACGGGCATGAACGGTTGTACGAAACCCGTGAGTAGATGAGGGGGATGAAAGAGACGTGACCGAGGGGGCCGGCATCCGCAGCGGGGACCTGCCGGACGATCTGACCGCCGCCGAGGCCGGCATGTGGCAGGCCTTCCGCAACGGCACCGTGTACGACCTGAGCAGCGGCGACACCGTCGTCGACGATCCGCACGGCGGGCACCCCTGGGGCTCCGAGCGGACGGTACGCGCGCGGATCGTGTGCTGGCTGCTCCTGGACGGTCCACCCGCGCTCGCGGGCCGGGTCTCGTCCCTGAAGCTCACCGGCGTGCAGATCAGCGGCACCCTGGATCTCGCGGGCGGCACGGTGGTGCCGTACGTGGAGATGAAGGGCTGCCGCTTCGAGCGGGAGATCCTGCTGCCGGAGGCCCGCTTCACCACCGCGCGGTTCGTGGACTGCTCGGTGCCGCGCCTGGAGGCCGCCCGGTTGCACACGGAGGGCGATCTGCATCTGCCGCGCTGCCGCTTCCACAACGGCGTACGGCTGACCGACGCGCACATCGGCACCGACCTGCTGATGAACCAGGCGATCGTCTACCGCGACCGCAGCGGCCGTTCGATCGCCGCCGACGGCATGACCGTGGGCCAGGACCTGCAGGCCGAGCTGCTGGAGTCGCACGGTGAGCTGAGCCTGCGCAGCGCGACGATCGGGGTCTCGCTGAGCCTGCGCGGCGCCCGGCTGAACAACCCGTACACCCGGCTCGCGCTGAACGCCCCCCAGCTGACCGTCGAGCGCACGCTGTACCTGACCCCCGCGGGCGTCGGCGCCGCCATGCTGAGCGGGGCGACTCCCGCGCGCGGGACGCGGATCCAGCGCTTCGAGTGCCAGGGCGGGGTACGGCTGGACGACGGGCGGTTCGGGGACGCCGTGGACCTGGAGCGGGCCCGCTTCACCTTCACCGACGAGCAGGAACTGTCGCTGCGCCGCATCCAGGCGCCCGAGCTGCGCTTCCTCGGTGAGAAGCCGCAGCGCGGCAAGGTGGTGTTGTCCGGCGCGCGCGTGGGCAACCTCGTGGACCGGGCGAGCGCCTGGCCGGGACCCGGCAATCTGCACATGGGCGGCTTCGTCTACGAGAACCTCGTGCCGCACGGCCCCTTCCCGCTGGCCGAGCGCCTTGAGTGGGTGGCGGCGGCGACCGCCGAGTACAACCCGGAGCCGTACGAGAGGCTCGCCGCCGTGCTGCGGGCCGGCGGCGAGGACGAGGACGCGCGCGAGGTGCTGCTCGCCAAGCAGCGCCGGCGTCGCGAGAGCCTGCCGCCGGCCGCCAAGCTGTGGGGATACGCGCAGGACTGGACGGTCGCCTACGGGTACCGGCCGGGGCGGGCCGCCGTATGGATGGCGGTGCTGTGGGCCGCGAGCTCCTTGGCGTTCGCACACGCGAGCCATCCGCCGCTCAAGGGCGGCGACCATCCGGCCTGGAATCCCGCGCTGTTCGCTCTCGACCTGCTGCTTCCGGTGATCGATCTGGGGCAGGTGGGTTTCTGGCAGTTGCGCGGCGGCTGGCAGTGGCTGGCCGCGGCGATGGTCCTCCTCGGCTGGATCCTGGCGACCGCCGTGGCGGCGGGGGCCTCGAGGCTGCTGCGGCGGAGCTGACGGCGCCTGTGAAGAAATCGGCAGGGCGCCGGGAGGAACTGGTGAGACCGCTGGTCAGAGAGTTGTTGAACGGTCACCTTTTTAACTTCCCTTGACCCTGCGGCGTACAACTTTCCACGAGTTGCACGTTCGCACTGGCGCAGCCTCCTCCTGCCGACCTTCAATGGTCGACACCATGGCTCTGCTGCCCCCCTTCATCCGCGCGTCACGGATGCCCGCGTACCTCACCGGCGGGCTGCCCGCCGACAACGAGGTTCTGCTCGACGTACCCGACGACCGGCTCGGCCCCGCCCTGGTCGCCGCCGGACAGGGCGAGTACGGGCGCGCGGCCGAGCTGCTCTCCGCGACCCGCGAGGACGCCGCCTGGGAGCTGCGCGACCGGTACGTCCGGCGGCTCTCCGCCTTCGCCCGCTCGCGCTCCGAGTGGTACGACGCCTGGCGCGCGGAAGCCCCGTACGACCCGGACCAGCTGCTCCTGGGCGCCCAGCTCGCGGTGGACCGCGCATGGGACTCACCGGCCCGTATCGAGCTGCTGCGCGAGGTGAGCCCGCTGATCACGGCCGCGGCTCGCGGCGAGGACCGCGACCCGGTGCCGTGGCGGATCGCGCTGGACCACGCGCGCGGCTCGCAGGCCGGGCCCACCTACTTCGGTGAGCTGTGGGAGGCAGCCCTCAGGCGCGCCCCGCTCCACTACGGCTGCCACGTCGCCGCCCTGCGCTATCTGGCGGCCTCCTGGCGCGGTTCGTACCGCGAGTGCTTCGACTTCGCCGAGCGGGCCGCGCAGGACGCCCCGGCCGGTTCCCTCATCCAGGCGCTGCCCGCGCGGGCAGCGCTGGCCTGGCTGACCGGGCCCGGCGGTGACGCGGTGCCGCGCGAGCGGCTGGACGCGGCGGCCGACCGGGCGATCGAGCTGTCCGCCACGTTCGCGGCGGCCGACCCCTGGCCGGCCGAGATCCGCAACAAGCTGGTGTTCGTCCTGGTCCGCCTCGGCCGCTGGACGGACGCCCTGGAGCAGCTGCGCATGCTCGGCCCGTACGCGACCTCGTTCCCGTGGAGCCGGGAGTCCGAGGACCCGCTGGGCCGCTTCCTGGAGGTCCGTGAGGAGGTCCGGCGGCACGCCTTGATCCATCCACGGAGTGAGCACCGGGGACGTGTGCGCTCCGCGGGCCATTAGGCTTTGGCGCCGTGACCACCGTGCGGCTCCCGCTCTTCCCCCTGAACTCCGTACTGTTCCCGGGGCTCGTGCTTCCTCTGAACGTCTTCGAGGAGCGCTATCGCGCCATGATGCGCGAACTGCTGAAGACCCCCGAGGAGGAACCGCGCCGGTTCGCCGTCGTGGCGATCCGGGACGGCCACGAGGTGGCGCCCAGCGCCCCCGGCCTGCCGGACCGGACGGCCGTGCCCGACGGCGGCCCCGCGGCCGGCTTCGGTGACGATCCGCTCAAGGCGTTCCAGGCGGTGGGCTGCGTGGCGGACGCGGCGACCGTACGGGAGCGGGCGGACGGCACGTTCGAGGTCCTGGCGACGGGCACGACCCGGGTTCGCCTGGTGTCCGTCGACGCGTCGGGCCCGTATCTGACGGCCGAGCTGGAGGAGCTGCCGGAGGAGGCGGGCGACGAGTCGGGGCCGCTGGCGGAAGGGGTCCTGCGGGCCTTCCTCCAGTACCAGAAGCGCCTGGCGGGGGCCAGGGAACGCTCCCTGTCGTCCGGCACGGAACTCCCGGACGAACCGTCCGTGGTCTCGTACCTGGTGGCCGCCGCGATGATGCTGGACACCCCCACCAAGCAGCGCCTGCTCCAGGCCCCCGACACCGCGTCCCGGCTCCGCGACGAACTGAAACTCCTGCGCGCGGAGACGGCGATCATCCGTAATCTTCCGTCGTTGCCGGCGTCGGAACTGACGCGCGGCCCGACGAGTCTGAACTGAGGCCGGAACCCGTCAGATGGCGAAGAAGTCGAAGAAGCAGCAGCCGGGCGGCACCCCCGCGACCGTGGCCCTGACCACAGCAGACGTGCCCTTCACGGTGCACGCCTACGACCACGACCCCTCCCACCCCTCCTACGGCGAGGAGGCGGCCGAGGCGATGGGGGTCTCCCCGGACCGTGTCTTCAAGACACTGGTCGCGGACGTGGACGGCACACTGACGGTGGCGGTGGTCCCGGTGGCGGGCTCCCTGGACCTGAAGGCCCTGGCCACGGCCGCGGGCGGCAAACGGGCGGCGATGGCGGACCCTACGCTCGCCGAACGCACCACGGGCTATGTCCGGGGCGGCATCTCCCCCCTGGGCCAGCGCAAAAGGCTCCCCACGGTCCTCGACGCCTCCGCCGTCGCCCACGACACGATCTGCGTCTCGGCCGGCCGCCGGGGCCTGGAGGTGGAACTCGCGCCGAAGGACCTGACCCGCCTCACGGACGCGGTCCTGGCGCCCATCGCCCGCGCGTGACCCCTCGACGAGTGCCCCTTCCTGGACTAAGCAGAAGGGGCATGTCGAAGAGAACACGCAAGCGCAGGTGGCGCATGAAGAAGGGCCGCTCGAACCACGGCAGGCGCCCGGCCTAGGGGCCGTTCGCAGGCACGGCCACCAAGGGGCTTCGGGGGGCATCCCTACGGCACGGGAGCCCCGGACCCGGGCACCGGTACCCCGGACCTACGGCGCGGGTGCCCCGTACCCGTCCCCCGGAGCCGCCGCCCCGTACACCGGCTCGGGATCCCGGGGACCGAACAACGCCGTGAGCCCCAGATGCACGACCAGGCCGGCCAACGACCAGGCGAGCAACGCCCCCTTGGCGCCCAGCTTCAGCGGCGCGGAGAAGGTGACTCCCTTGCCCACGGCCTTCGCGTGGGCGATCACATCGGACGAGGGCCCGAGCCACATCCCCACCCGCCACGCGAGGAAGGATCCCAGCAGTCCCCCGACGGCCAGCCCCACCACCAGCGGCGCCCCGCCCCGGCGCCGCCACAGGAACACCACGAGCGCGCTGACGAAACCGAAGGCCAGGGCCAGCAGAGTGAGCGTCCCGTCCACGCCCACCGCCTGCTCGCCCTCGGTGTCCTTGAGATAGACGACCCAGTTCCCCTGTCCGTCCACATCCCCGACCAGCGGCACATGCGGCGCCAGCCACCACCACAGGACCCCGAGCAGCGCCCCGCCGAGCGTGACGGCGACCATGATCACCAAGCCCTCCAGCAGCTCGGTCTTCATCCCGGGCCCGCCCTGCCCGTACCGGACTTCGGCAGGGGCCGCGTAGGCGGCATCAGGGGTCTGCCACGCATCGTGCGGGGACGGTTCGTGCGGCGGCGGGGGAGGCGTCAACGGAGCGGTCACCCTGACATCGTGCCAGGCCCGCCTGTGCGGCGCGTCACCGGACGGCCGCCCGGCGATAGGCCCAGGTGGCGACGGCCAGCGAGACCACTCCCACGCACGCGCACACGGCGAGGTCACCGAGCACGAAGGCCCAGTCGGGATGCGGCCCGAAGGTCCGGGCGAACGCCTCGACGCCGTAGGTGGAGGGCAGCAGATCCCGGGCGAACCGCACCGCCTCGGGCATCCGGTCGGCGGGCAGCACCCCCAGCAGCAGCGCGGCCGACATGCCGAGCTGTCCCAGCAGGGTGGCCAGTTCCGGCCGGGGCGCGAGCAGCCCGAGGGCCGCGCCGAGCCCCGCCAGAGCGGCTCCCGCCAGCGGAATCACCGCCACCAGCACCCACAGGTGCGCCAGCGGCAGCCCGAACAGCACGCACCCGAAGACCGCGGTCACCACGGTCCCGGGCACGGTGAAGGAGGCGTACGCCCCCGCGGCGCCCAGCACCACGGCGGCCGGCGGCACGGGCAGGGTGGCGTAGTGGTCGAGTCCGCCGCTCGCCCGCAGCTGCCCGAAGTACTGCGCGAGCAGGTTGAGCGCGACGAAGGCCACGACCAGCACGGACGCCCCGGCGACCACGGACTGCGCCTCGTCCCCGCCGTCCACGACCCCCCGCATCAGGACCATGATCCCGATCGACTGGAAGGTGGCGACGAACAGCAGCGGGATGCGCGCGACCCGCGCGCGGGACAGCTGCGCCCGGTAGACGGCCGCCAGCGACGGCCACAGCCGCGCGCGCGGCCCGAGCTCGGCGGCCGCGTCCCGGTCCGTCTCCTCGACGGCCAGGGCACCGCCCGGCAGAGCCCCGGCGGGTACGACACTCACGTGGCTCTGCTCCTCTTCGCTCCGGCGGTCGCCCTGTGACGTACGGACAGGGCCGCCCGGGTACTCAACGTGCTCACGCCTTCACCAGCCCCTGCTGCGCGGCCCCGCCCAGCGCGAGGTACACGTCCTCCAGGCTGGGGGTGGCGAGCGTGAAGTCGTCCAGCGCGGCGAACGCGGCCCCGCCGGTGACGGTGGCGACGACCGCGCGGGCCTCCTCGGGGGCGAGCCGCAGCGTCCAGCGGCGCCCGGCGGCCACGGCCCGGTCCTGGAGCGCGGCGACCTCTGGGACGTGCAGCGGGGCCGCCTCGCGCCACACGAGGTCGACGCGGACCTCGCCCGCCACCTGTTCCTTGAGGCCGGACGGCGTGTCGCAGGCGATCACCCGGCCCCGGTCGAGGACGGCGACCCGGTCCAGAACCGTCTCCGCCTCGATGACGTTGTGGGTGACGAGCAGCACGGTCGTACCGCGTTCGGCCCGCCGCCGGTCCACGGCGGACCACACCGCGCGCCGCGCCACGGGGTCCATCGCGGTGGTCGGTTCGTCGAGCACCAGCAGCGGCCGCTCCCCCACGAGCGCCGACGCCAGGCACGCGAGCCGCCGCTGCCCGCCGGACAGTTTCTTCAGCGGCCGCCCGGCGATCGGCGTGAGCCCCAGCTCGTCGAGTACGGCGTCCCGCTCGGCCCGCGCCTTCCTGGCCTCCAGGCCGCGCAGCCGGCCGGTGGTCTCGGCGGCGAGGGAGACGGTGAGGTCGTCGAGGGCGGTGGACTCCTGGCCGAGGTAGGCGAGGATCCGCGAGGCCCGGTCCGGGTGGCGCACGATGTCGTGCCCGAGGATCTCGACGCTGCCGCGGTCGGGCCGCATCAGCCCGGTGAGCTGCCGTACGAGTGTGGTCTTCCCGGCGCCGTTCGGCCCGAGCAGCCCGAAGATCTCACCGCGCCGGATGTCCAGCCGCACGTCGTCGGTGGCCCGCACCTCGGGCGTGGCCGGAGTCCCGCGCCGCCCACGCACCGCGGGGTAGGTCTTGGTCAGCCCGCGCACCGCACACACGACATCCCCACGGTGTCGAAGTGCCGGTGCAGCGCGCGTACTCACAAGGTACGAGCCTACGGGGTCGGGGAGCTCTGCTCGCCCCTGGGGCGGCGTATGCGCCCTCTCACTCCCCGGCGGGGGCGGGCTCCGCCGCCGTCCGCACATCGATCTCCCGCCAGAACCCGGCCCGGATCGCATAACGGTCGTGCTCGTCGATCTGGTCGTCCTTGTGCGCGAGCAGCCCGAACCGGGCCGCGTACCTGAGCAGTTCCCCGTCGATCCGGTGCGGCACCCGCGGGTACATCCCGGCCAGCCGCTGCAGATGCGCCTGGTCCCCCAGCCGCTCCATCCACCGCCGCGCGAAGACCTGCCCCACCTCGAAGGGGTCCCCGCCGACGGTGGTGATGTCCTCCTCCCGGTCGGCCCACCGCTGCTCGGCGGTGGTCAGCTGGGCGAGCGTCGGCATGGAGGCGACCTCGGGCGGCTCGGTGGCACCACTGGGCCGGTCGACCCAGCCCTTGTCGGAGGACCACCGCAGGGTCGCGCTCGCGGGGGGCTGGGCAGCCTGCGCACCGGGGGCCCGCAGTGCGGCGAGGTCCTTGGGCGTGGGCACTCCCTTCGGCGCCGGCACCCGCTCCTGCGTGCCGTTCTCCGAGGCGGCCGCCGGGGCGTGCTCGCTGTCCTCGGCGCTCCGCTCGGGGGCCTGGGAGGGCGCGGACTCGGGCAGCGGCGCCGAGAGGATCGCGGCGATCTCGGGCCGCGGTACGGGCGGCGGCGCGCAGACCCCGCCGAGCTCCTTCGCGCGGACGGCCTTGGTGATCCACGCGCGGTCCAGCACCCGCCGCTCGTCCGCCTCGGCGACCAGGTCCTCGGACTGGTTGTAGTCCCCGTCGGCGGCCTGCACGGCCCACAGGTGTACGGCGACCCCGTGCTCCTTGGCGGCCATCATGCCCGGCAGCAGATCCCCGTCGCCGGTGACGAGCACGACGTCGGAGCAGGCGCGGTTGCGGGCCAGTTCGGTGAGCTCGGCGTGCATGGCGGCGTCCACGCCCTTCTGGGCCCAGCGTCCGTCGCTGCGGGTCAGGGCGCCGAGCCGGACGGTGACCCGGGGCATCACCCGCAGTCTGCGGTGCTCGGGCTGCGGGACGCGATCGGGGGCGCCGTCGAACCAGTAGATGCGCAGCAGGGGCCGTTCGGTGTCGGACTCGGCCCGGTCGCGCAATCCCTGGACGAGGGCGGCGTGGTCGACGGTGATACGGGAACGGGAGGGCTCCCCGGCAAGGAGACTGGCGGCGGCCCCCAGCAGATACCCGGCGTCCACCAGGACGATGCAGCGGTCCACGCGATCCACCCTCTTTCCGGGAGGTTTGCTTCGGGCTTCCTTCGAGTCTGCCCGACCACGAGAGGGTTAACGGCCCGAACTCGATCTTCGGCGTGGCGTTTCGGGGCATTGCCCGGCGACATTCCCTGTCACACACGGTAATTATCCGAAATGCGCCTGCTGTCAGCCTATGTGAATCTGGTCCCGGCCCTGGCCCCTAGATCCCCACAGGAGGCACCACCATGGCCAAGAACAAGAAGCAGAACCGTAAGCCGTCGCAGACCGAGCGTGCCGGGCAGGAGCCCCAGCCCTCCTCGATGGAGCCGCAGACCGAGCAGCATGCTCCGCAGGTGACACCCGGCGACGTCGCCCGCAAGGGGCGGCAGAAAACCTTCGGCCACAACTGACATAGCCACCAAGGGTTGTTGAGACCCAGGCACACAGAGGGGCGCACCCCGTCCGGAGTGCGCCCCTCTGCATGGTCAGAACCCTGGTGGGTCAGCCCGCCAGGCAGGACGGTCCGAGCAGCACCTTCAGGTCCCCGAAGAGCGCCGGGTCCGGCTTCACGCGGTGCCGGTCCAGCCGCAGGACGGTGGTCTTGCTGGGGCCCTGGAGCCTGATGCGGACCTCGCTCTCCCCCTTGTGGTGACTGAGGATCTCGCCGAGCCTGCTGACCATCGGCGGGGTGACCTTCAGCGCCGGGATGGTGAGGATCACGGGCGCGTTGGTGCCCGCGTTGGACAGGTCGGGGACCTGGAGCTCCATCGCGACCAGCCGGGGCACGTCCTCGCGCTTGTCGAGGCGGCCCTTGACGAACACCACGGCGTCCTCGACGAGTTGGGTCGACACCAGCTGGTAGGTCGCCGGAAAGAACATGCACTCGATGGAACCGGCGAGGTCCTCGACGGTGGCGATCGCCCAGGCGTTGCCCTGCTTGGTCATCTTGCGCTGCAGGCCCGAGATGATGCCGCCGATGGTCACGACCGCGCCGTCGGAGTGCTCGCCGCCGGTGAGCTGGGCGATGCCAGCGTCGGCCTTGTCGGACAGCACGTGCTCCAGGCCGAAGAGCGGGTGGTCGGAGACGTACAGACCGAGCATCTCCCGCTCCTGGGCGAGCAGATAGGTCTTGTCCCACTCCTCGGTGGTGAACTCCACGTCCAGGCCGAAGCCGGGCTCGCTGGTGTCCTCATCGCCCATCCCGCCGAAGAGGTCGAACTGGCCCTCGGCCTCCTTGCGCTTGACCGCGACCACGTTGTCGATCATCGTGTCGAAGTGCGCGGTGAGGCCCTTGCGGGTGTGCCCCATCGTGTCGAACGCGCCCGCCTTGATCAGCGACTCCGTGGTGCGCTTGTTGCAGGCGACGGCCTCGACCTTGTCGAGGTAGTCGGGGAAGGAGGCGTACTTCCCCTTGGCCTTGCGGCTGCGGATGATCGACTCGACCACGTTGGTACCGACGTTGCGCACGGCTTCGAGCCCGAAGAGGATGACGTCGTCGCCCTGGGCGGCGAAGTTGTGCTCCGACTCGTTGACGTTCGGCGGGAGCACCTTGATGCGCATGCGACGGCACTCGTTGAGGTAGACCGCCGACTTGTCCTTGTCGTCCTTCACCGAGGTGAGCAGCGCGGCCATGTACTCGGCCGGGTAGTTGGCCTTGAGGTACGCGGTCCAGTAGGAGACCAGTCCGTAGGCGGCGGAGTGCGCCTTGTTGAACGCGTAGCCGGCGAAGGGGACCAGGACGTCCCACAGGGCCTGGATCGCCTCGTCGCTGTAGCCGTTCTTCTTGGCGCCGGCCTGGAAGATGGTGAAGTTCTTCGCCAGTTCGTCGGGCTTCTTCTTGCCCATCACGCGGCGCAGGATGTCGGCCTCACCGAGCGAGTAGCCGGCGATGATCTGGGCGGCCTTCTGCACCTGCTCCTGGTAGACGATCAGGCCGTAGGTGACCGCGAGGACCTCCTGGAGCGGCTCCTCCAGCTCCTTGTGGATCGGCGTGATCTCCTGGCGGCCGTTCTTGCGCTCGGCGTAGTTGATGTGGGAGTTCATGCCCATCGGGCCCGGCCGGTAGAGGGCCGAGACGGCGGAGATGTCCTCGAAGTTGTCGGGCTGCATCTGGCGGAGCAGCGAACGCATCGGGCCGCCGTCGAACTGGAAGACACCGAGGGTGTCACCGCGGCAGAGCAGTTCGAAGGTCTTGGGGTCGTCCAGCGGCAGGGCGAGCATCTCCAGGTCGATGCCCTTGTTGGCCTTCACCATCTTGATGGCGTCGTCCATGATCGTGAGGTTGCGCAGGCCCAGGAAGTCCATCTTCAGCAGGCCGAGCGACTCGCACTGCGGGTAGTCCCACTGGGTGATGGTCACGCCGTCGGTGTGGCGCACCCAGATCGGGGCGTGGTCGACGATGGGCTCGCTGGACATGATCACGCCGGCCGCGTGCACACCCATCTGCCGGACCAGGCCCTCGACACCCTTGGCGGTGTCGATGACCTTCTTCACGTCCGGTTCGTTCTCGTACATCGACCTGATCTCGCCGGCCTCGCTGTAGCGCGGGTGGGAGGGGTCGGTGATGCCGTTGAGGTCGATGCCCTTGCCGAGGACGTCGGCGGGCATCGCCTTGGTGAGCCGGTCGCCCATCGCGTACGGGTAGCCCAGCACGCGCGCGGAGTCCTTGATGGCGTTCTTCGCCTTGATCTTGCCGTACGTGCCGATCATGGCGACCTTGTCGGCGCCGTACTTCTCGGTCACGTACCGGATCACCTCGACGCGCCTGCGCTCGTCGAAGTCGATGTCGACATCGGGCATGGAGACGCGCTCGGGGTTGAGGAACCGCTCGAAGATCAGACCGTGCGGGATCGGGTCGAGGTCGGTGATGCCCATGGCGTAGGCGACGATCGAGCCGGCCGCGGAGCCTCGGCCGGGGCCGACCGCGATGCCGTTGTTCTTGGCCCACATGATGAAGTCGGCGACCACGAGGAAGTAGCCCGGGAACCCCATCTGGATGATGACGTCCATCTCGTACTCGGCCTGCCTCTGGCGGTCCTCGGGGATGCCGCCCGGGAAGCGGCGCTCCATGCCGCGGCGGACCTCCTCCTTGAACCAGGTGACCTCGGTGTAGCCCTCGGGGATGTCGAACTTCGGCATGAGGTTCTTGGCCTCGAACATGCCCTCGGTGTCGACCTGTTCGGCCACCAGGAGGGTGTTGCGGCAGCCTTCCTGCCAGGCGTCCGAGGAGTCGATGGCGTACATCTCGTCCGTGGACTTCAGGTAGTAGCCGGTGCCGTCGAACTTGAAGCGGTCCGGGTCGGAGAGGTTCTTGCCGGTCTGGATGCACAGCAGGGCGTCGTGGGCGGTCGCCTCGTGCGCGTACGTGTAGTGCGAGTCGTTGGTGACCAGCGGGGGGATGCCGAGCTTCTTGCCGATCTCCAGGAGGCCGTCGCGGACCCGGTGCTCGATCTCGATGCCGTGGTCCATCAGCTCCAGGAAGTAGCGGTCCTTGCCGAAGATGTCCTGGTAGTCGGCGGCCGCCTTCAGTGCCTCGTCGTACTGGCCGAGGCGCAGCCGGGTCTGGAGTTCACCGGAGGGGCAGCCGGTGGAGGCGACGATCCCCTCGGACCACCGGGAGATCGTCTCCTTGTCCATCCGGGGCCACTTCTGGAGCCAGCCCTCGGCGTAGGCGTCCGAGGAGAGCCGGAAGAGGTTGTGCAGGCCGGTCGAGTTCACGGCCCACATCGTCTTGTGGGTGTAACCACCCGAACCGGAGACGTCGTCCCGCTTCTGGTGCGGCTGGCCCCACTGGATCTTGCGTTTGTTGCGCCGGGACTCGGGCGCGACATACGCCTCGATCCCGATGATCGGGGTGACCCCGGCCTTCTTCGCCGAGTGGAAGAAGTCGTACGCCCCGTGCAGGTTGCCGTGGTCCGACATGGCGATATGGGTCATGCCCATCTCGTTGCACGCGTCGAACATGTCCTTGAGCCGCGCGGCACCGTCCAGCAGGGAGTACTGGGTGTGGACGTGCAGGTGCGTGAACGGCGGCTTTGACACGGCGTGGCCTCCATGGAAAACACTCGACGACAGGCGGACGGACGGTGTGGGGGTCAGCGCCGAAGTCTATGCCTCGGCACTGACACTCAGGGGGCCGCCCCGCGTACCTTCACAACGAGGGCCGCGGGCACTTTCACCGGGGCCCGCCCGTTGGAGATGACGACAGAAACGCTGTCGTACAGATGTACCAGGAGGCACCCCGCGATGTCGGTTCCGCAGCTCAACGACGAGCACCGCGGCGAGGAGATTCTCGCTGTCTTCGACACCGCCTTCGGCGAGCTCCTGGCCGCCGATCCGGCAGCGTTCCGCGTGAAGTTCCGGAAGATGGCGGCGTCCGCGTTCGCGTTCTACCGGGGTACGGCGTGCCTCTTCTACCACGACCTCGACGCGGAGAAGCGGGGCGGCCCGTACCTGGACGAGCGCACCTCGCGCGTGTGGATCCACGGCGACCTGCACGCGGAGAACTTCGGCACGTACCTGGACGCCAACGGCCGGCTGATCTTCAACGTCAACGACTTCGACGAGGCCTACGTCGGCCCCTTCACCTGGGACCTCAAGCGCTTCGCCGCCTCCGTCGCGCTGATCGGGTACGCCAAGGCGCTCGGCGACGAGCAGATCACCGAGCTGGTGGAGGTCTACGCGGGCGCGTACCGGGAGCGGATCCACGCCCTGGCCACCGGCGCCAAGAGCGACGAGGTGCCCCCCTTCACCCTGGACACCGCCCAGGGCCCCCTCCTGGACGCGCTGCGCGACGCCCGCTCCCTGACCCGCTTCGGCCTCCTGGAGTCGATGACGGAGATCCGCGACTTCGAGCGCCGCTTCGCGCCGGGCGGCGGCTCCATCGAGCTGGACGCGGCCACCCGCTACAAGGTGCTCGCGGCCTTCGACGGCTATCTGGAGACCCTCCCGGAGGCCTCCCTGGACCGCCCGGACTCCTACCGCGTCAAGGACGTCGTCGGCCGCCGCGGCATCGGCATCGGCTCGGCCGGGCTGCCGTCGTACAACATCCTGCTCGAGGGGCACACCGACGCCCTGGAGAACGACGTCGTGATCTACATCAAGCAGGCCCAGACCCCGGCCGTCTCCCGCCACATCACCGACCCGGCGATCCGCGACTACTTCCAGCACGAGGGCCACCGCACGGTCATCTCCCAACGCGCCCTCCAGCAGCACGCCGACCCGTGGCTGGGCTGGACCGAGCTGGGCGGCGCGGGTCAGCTGGTCGCCGAGATCTCGCCGTACGCCGTCGACCTGGACTGGGGTGACATCGACGACCCGGAGGAGATCGCGGGGGTCGTCGCCGACCTCGGCCGGGCCACGGCCACCATGCACGCGGCGGCGGACGACACCTCGGGCGAGTCCCTGGTGCCCTTCTCCACCGAGCGGGCCATCGACGCGGCGATCGCGGCCGACGAGGACGGTTTCGCGGGGCTCCTGGTCGACTTCGCGCACAGCTACGGCGCACGCGCCCGTGCCGACCACCAGACCTTCGTGGACCTGTTCCGCAACGGCCGGATCCCGGGTCTGTGACCGGCCCCTGCCACCCCTCATAACGATAGGGCCGCTCACAGGAATCCTTTAGGGGTCCCTTACCGGCCCACGTGACACACTCTCCACGCTATGGACATATCCGGGACCCAGCTACGAGCGCTCCGCGCGGCGCTGTTCACGGCACTCGTCGTGACGCTCAGCACCGCGTCGCACGTGCTGCTGTCCCGGGCTCCCCTGCCGCTCAACACGGTGGCGGTGGTCGCCGTCGCCGTGTTCGCGCTCACCTTCGCGCTGGCCGGCCGGGAGCGCGGCTTCGGACGGATCGCCGCCGTGCTGATCCCGCTGGAGCTCGCCGCCGACACCGTCTTCACCACCGGACAGCACGTCTGCTACGGCGCCGCGGGCGGCCCGGTGGCGGGCCCGCTGCGCTCGGTCGGCTGGGACGTGTTCTGCGGTGACGGCACCAGCGTCGGCTCGCCGCTGGCCCGGATGACGGGCACCGACCCCGGCCGGCTCGGCGGCCTGCTCGCCCACGCCGACCCGCGGACCGCCTGGCTGCTGCTGGGCGCCCATGTCTGCGTGGGCCTGCTCGCGGCCGCCTGGCTGCGCCGCGGCGAGCGGGCCCTTGCCCAGCTGCTGCGGGCCGTGGCCGCCACGACCTTCCGGCCGCTGCTCGTCGCGGCCGCCGCGCTGACCGTACGGTCGGCGCCGGAACCGGCCCCTCCGGCGCGCCCCGGCCGCCGTACGGCCGCCGTGTTCGACGAGATCCTCGTGCACTCCCTGGGACGGCGTGGACCGCCGTGCTCGACCGCTGTCGCCTGAGCCCGGACAGCACCTGAGCACCACCAGTCCCGACCTACGTATCCCCGCACACCACGTGTGCGCGTCCCCGTGATGGAGAACACCACCATGAGCAAGCGGAACAGCCAGGCCTCGAAGAACGCCGCCCGTGAGCGGCTGCGGCAGGAGCGCGAGCGCCAGGCCAAGCGTGACAAGGTCAAGCGGCAGGTCATCGTGGCCTGCTCCGTCGTCGGCGTCCTGGCGATAGCCGGCGGCATCGGCTACGCGGTCGTCCAGAGCAACAAGCCCAGCTACTGGGAAGAGGCCAAGAACGACAAGCTCGTCAAGCCGGCCAACAGCACGGGCACCAACGGCACGACGGTCGTCATCGGCAAGAGCACCGCCAAGAAGACCCTGGTCATGTACGAGGACCCGCGCTGCCCCGTCTGCGCCCAGTTCGAGCAGACCGTCGGCTCGACCGTCGACAAGGACGTCGAGGACGGCAAGTTCAAGCTCCAGTACGTCGGCGCCACCTTCCTCGACGGCAACCTCGGCGGCGAGGGCTCCAAGAACGGCCTCAGCGCCCTCGGCGCGGCACTGAACGTCAGCCCCGAGGCGTTCCTGAAGTACAAGACCGCGATGTACACCACGAAGTGGCACCCCGCCGAGGACACCGACAAGTTCAAGGACGACTCCTACCTCATCAAGATCGCGCAGACCGTCCCGGAGCTGAAGGACAACAAGACCTTCCAGAACGCCGTGAAGAACGGCACCTACGACAAGTGGGCTCTGGACATGTCCGACAAGTTCAACAAGGACGGCGTGACCGGCACCCCGACCCTGAAGATGGACGGCAAGACGCTGACGGGTTCCGACGGCAAGAGCGCGCCGATGACGGTCGCCGACTTCAACACGGCGCTGGAGGCGGCCCTGAAGGGCTGATCCCGACCTTCGGGCAAAGAGCGGGCGAACTTTTGCGAGTTCGCCCGCTCACGTTCATACCGATCAGTAACCTGATCGGCCGTGACCAGTCGATACAGAGCATCCGAGCACTCCAACTCCCTGTCACCGCGCCGCCGTACGGTCGTCAAGGCCGCGGCGGCCGGCGCCGTCCTGGCCGGACCGCTCGCCGCCGCCCTGCCGGCGCGGGCCGCCGACGAGACCCCCGCGTTCCTGCACGGCGTGGCCTCCGGCGACCCGCTCCCGGACGGCATCCTGCTGTGGACCCGGGTGACCCCGACCGCCGAGGCCGTACCCGGTTCCGGGCTCGGTCCGGACACCGAGGTCGGCTGGGTCGTCGCCCGCGACAAGGCCTTCACGACCGTCGTCGCCAAGGGTTCCGTGACCGCGACCGCCGCCTCCGACCACACCGTCAAGGCGGACGTGCGCGGTCTCGCGCCGGCGACCGACTACTGGTTCCGCTTCTCGGCCGGCGGCACCGACTCCCCGGCGGCGCGCACCCGCACCGCGCCGGCGGCGGACGCGGCCGTCACCAACCTCCGCTTCGGCGTGGTCTCCTGCGCCAACTGGGAGGCCGGCTACTTCTCGTCGTACCGCCACCTCGCGGCGCGCGGCGACCTGGACGCCTGGCTGCACCTGGGCGACTACATCTACGAGTACGGCACCGGCGACTACGGCACGCGCGACACCGTCGTACGGCAGCACGCGCCGACCCACGAGATAGTCACCCTCGCCGACTACCGGATCCGGCACGGCAAGTACAAGACGGACCCGGACCTCCAGGCCCTGCACGCGGTCGCCCCGGTCGTCGCGATCTGGGACGACCACGAGTTCGCCAACGACGCCTGGTCGGGCGGTGCCGAGAACCACACCGAGGGCGCGGAGGGCGCCTGGTCGGCCCGTCAGTCCGCCGCCAAGCGGGCCTACTTCGAGTGGATGCCGGTCCGCCCGGCGATCGCGGGCACCACCTACCGCCGACTGCGCTTCGGCAAGCTCGCCGACCTCTCGCTGCTCGACCTGCGGTCCTTCCGCTCGCAGCAGGTCGCCGTGGGCAACGGCTCGGTCGACGACCCGGACCGCACGATCACCGGCCGCGCCCAGCTGGACTGGCTCAAGGCGGGGCTGAAGTCCTCCGACACGACCTGGCGGCTGGTCGGCAACTCCGTGATGATCTCGCCGTTCGCGATCGGCTCGCTCTCCGCCGACCTGCTGAGGCCGCTCGCGGAGCTGCTGGGCCTGCCGAAGGAGGGCCTCGCCCTCAACCCCGACCAGTGGGACGGCTACACGGACGACCGCCGCGAACTCCTCGCCCACCTGCGCGCGAACGCGATCCGCAACACCGTCTTCCTGACCGGCGACATCCACATGGCGTGGGCCAACGACGTGCCGGTGGACGCCGGTACCTACCCGCTGTCGGCCTCCGCCGCCACGGAGTTCGTCGTCACCTCGGTGACCTCCGACAACCTCGACGACCTCCTGAAGGTCCCCGAAGGCACGGTCACCGCGCTCGCGGCACCGGTCATCCAGGTCGCCAACCGGCACGTCCACTGGGTCGACACCGACCGCCACGGCTACGGCGTCCTGGACATCACCGCCGACCGGGCGCAGATGGACTACTACGTGCTGTCCGACAAGACGAAGCAGAACGCGACCTCCAAGTGGGCGCGTTCGTACCGCACGCGGACCGGCACGCAGAAGGTCGAGCGGACGTACACGCCGGTATAGAGCCGCTCTGGAGGCTGCCGTTCTAGAGGCTGTCGTTCTAGAGGCTGTCGAGGAAGCCGAGGGCCACCCGCCAGGTGGCCTCGGCGGCCTCCTCGTCGTGGTCCGGCAGGCCGGGGTCGGTGTAGAGGTGACCGGCCCCGGCGTACCGGTAGATCTCGACGTCGGCGCCGGTGCGGCCCATCTGGAGATACCAGGCGCTCAGCCAGTCGTCGGTCTCGAAGGGGTCGGGCTCGGCCACGTGCAGCTGGACCGGCAGTTCGTCCGCGGCGACGTTCGGCGCGATGTCCGACGTGCCGTGCAGGAGCAGCAGTCCGCGGGCCTTCTCGTCGCCGAGGGCGAGGGTCTGCGCGACCGAGGCGCCCAGCGAGAAGCCGGCGTAGACGAGGCCGCGCTCGGAGTAGGGGGCGGCGGCCAGGACGGCCCGCTTGAGCAACTCGTCCTTGCCGATCTCCTCGTTGAAGGCCATGCCCTCCTCGACCGTCTCGAACGTGCGCCCCTCGAAGAGGTCCGGCGTCCACACCTCGTGCCCGGCCCCCCGCAGCCGGTCGGCGGCCTGACGGACTGCGGGCCTCAGGCCGTAGGTCGAGTGAAAGAGCATGATGTTCATGAGGCCATGGTGCCAGCCCGCTCCGACAGTGCCGTTCCACACATGGCGGCGGCCGTACCCAGTTCGCGGCAGAAGTCACATGTTCATGCCCCACCCGGGCCGGTTAGGTTCGGGGTCATGGAAGACGTACTCCGCCCACTGATCGTGGTCGGCGGCTCGGTGCTGCTCACCCTGCTCATCGGGTGGGCCACCGACCGTCTGCTGCGCAAGGCCGACGACCGCCACAGCGAGACCCCGCTGTGGGGTCTGCTGCGCCGTGGCCGCATCCCCTACATGCTCGTGCTGTGCGCGGCCATGCTGAGAGGGGCCTACGACGAGGCGCGGCTGGCGCAGCGGCACAGCGCCTCCATCGGGCAGATGCTGACGCTGATCCTCATCGGGGCGACCGCCTGGCTGGTGATCCGGATCGCCGCCGCCATCGTGGAGACGACGTACACCCGCTATGCGCGCGCCCACCACGACGCCGCCCGGGTCCGCCGAGTGCGCACCCAGGTGACGCTGATCACACGGGTGGTCGCCGCGGTTGTCGGCGTGATGGCGGTGGCCGCGATGCTGCTGACGTTCCCGGCGATGCGCGCGGCCGGTGCCTCGCTGCTGGCCTCGGCCGGAATCCTCGGCATCGTCGCCGGTGTGGCCGCCCAGTCGACGCTCAGCAACATGTTCGCCGGGCTGCAGATCGCCTTCGGCGACATGGTGCGCATAGGCGACACCGTGGTGGTGGACGGCGAGTGGGGCACCATCGAGGAGATCACCCTGACCTTCCTGACGGTACGGACCTGGGACGAACGCCGGATCACCATGCCGGTGTCGTACTTCACCTCGAAGCCGTTCGAGAACTGGTCGCGCGGCACCCCGCAGATGACCGGCATCGTCTACTGGCACGTCGATCACACGGCCCCGGTGGACCTGATGCGCGAGCGGCTGCGGGACATCCTGCGCGAGTGCCCCGCCTGGGACGGCCGCGACTACGGCCTCGCCGTCACCGACACCACCCCGAACACCATGCAGGTGCGTGCCCTGGTGACCGCCAAGGACGCCGACGACATCTGGACAGTACGGGTCACGGTCCGCGAACAGATGCTCCGCTGGCTCACCGACAACCACCCGTACGCCCTGCCCCGGGTCAACACGGCGGACGCGACACTGGCCCCGGGATTCCGGTCGAGGAACGGCCACCGGCCCGAGAGCAGCAACTCCGACGGCGCGGAAGCCCCGCGCATCGGCACCGGCCGAGGGTAGGTCCGTCGCGGCCGCCACCAGGGCTTCCCGTCACCTGCCGCGCTCGGCCCCACCGTTGACCTGCACGATCTGCGACGTCACGTGTCCGGCGCCCGGGGAGGCCAGCCAGTGCAAGGTGGCCGCGACGTCCCCGGGCGTCCCCGCCCGCCCCGTCGACGTGTCATTGATGAGCCGCTCCCGCCGCGCGGCGTCCATCGCGGCGCCGAAGAACTCCGTGTCCTCGACATACCCCGGCGCGACCACGTTCGCGGTGATCCCGCGCGGTCCCAACTCCCGCGCCAGATCATGGGCGTAGGGATGCAGCCCCGCCTTCGCCGCCCCGTACGCCCCGCTGCCGGACCCCCGGTAGGCGGCGATGGAGCTGACGAACAGTACTCGCCCGCCCGGTGAGGCGAGCCGGTCCTTCAGGCCCTCGGTGAGGAGCGCGGCGGTCAGCAGGTTGAGCCGGAAGTTCACGGTCCAGTCGTGCGCGACGGCGTCGAGCCGATCGGCGCCGGCGGCGGGCGGTTCGAGCTGCCCGGTGCCCCCGGCGCTGTGGATCAGCACGTCCACGGTCCCCAGTTCACGCTCCACGAAAGCGACGACCCCGCGCACCTGGTCGACGTCACCGAGATCGGCGGCATACGTCAGCGCCCCGGGCACCCCGGCCTTCTCCAGCACCTCGGCGCGCCGCCCCAGCAGCAGCACCCGGTCCCCTTCCGCGGCGAACACCTGTGCCGCCGCGCGTCCGATTCCCGTACCGCCACCGCTGATCACTACGTTGCGAGCCATAACAGCAGCCTACAAAGGCGCACTTGGGGAGGTCATCCCCGTTTCCGTGAACTTCACCGCAGACTGCGGACGTCCAGATGCCGCAGCACCCGGTCCACGACCTCGGGGTCGGCCCCCGGTTCACTCCGCGCCGCCAGCACCTCGTGCCGCGCCGCGCTCAGCAGCTCGCCCTGGATCCGCCGCATCCGCTTGAGCCGCCGCCGGGCCTCGCGTCGCTCCTCGTCCCCCATCTCGGGATGGATCCGCACGCCGATCTCGAACGCCCGCCGCAGCATCTGCTCGGACAGGTCCTCCGGCAGCTCCTCCACGGTCTCGATCTCCCGCAGCCGCCGCTTGGCCGCCTTGGCCGCCCGGACGGCGAGGGCCTTCTCGAACTCCTTCTCCCGCTCGGTGTCGGCCCGCACCCCCAGCCGCTTCACCAGCCACGGCAGGGTCAGCCCCTGGAGCACCAGCGTGGCCATGATCACCCCGAACGCGATGAAGACGATCTCGTCCCGGTCGGGAAAGCCCGCCCCCGAGTCGGTCTCCAGCGGGATGGCCAGCGCCAGCGCCACCGACGCCACGCCCCGCATCCCGGACCACCACATGATGACGGTCTCCCGCCAACTGGTCGGGATCTCCTCGTCGTAGTCGCGCTTCGCGTGCATCCGCTTGGTGAGCCAGGTGGCCGGCATCAGCCAGGCCAGCCGTACGAGGACGACCACGGCCACGATCGCCGCGGCCCAGCCGAGCATCTCGCCCCAGCGCCCGGACGCGGTCCGGATCGCGTTGTGCAGTTCGAGCCCGATCAGCCCGAACGCCACACCGGTGACGAGCGTGTCGACGATGTCCCAGAAGGTGTGCCCGGCCAGCCGGGTCATCACGTCGTCGGCGTCGGAGCCGTACTCGGCGAGGAACAGGGCGGTGGTCAGCACGGCGAGCACACCGGAGCCGTGGAGCTCCTCGGCGAGCACATAGGAGGCGTACGGCACCAGCACCGTCAGCCCGATCTGGAGGGTGGCGTCACCCAGCAGATCCATCAGCTTGTTGGCGCCCCAGCCCAGCACGAGCCCCACGGCGACGGCGACCACGGCGGAGAGCACCAGCTCGAAGACGGCCTCGCCGGCCTTGAACGACCCGCTCACAGCGGCGGCGACGGCCACGTGGTAGAGCACGATCGCGGTCACGTCGTTGAAGAGTCCCTCGCCCTCCAGGATGGACACCAGCCTGCGGGGCAGACCCAACTGGCCCGCGACGGCGGTCGCGGCGACCGGGTCGGGCGGGGCGACCAGCGCGCCGAGCGCGACGGCGGCGGCGATCGGCAGCCCCGGCACGATCGCGTGGGCGACGACGGCGACGCACAGGGTCGTCACGAACACGAGCGCGACGGCGAGCAGGAAGATCGGCCGCTTGTTGGCCGCGAACTGGCGCCAGGACGTGCGCCGCACCGCCGCGTAGAGCAGGGGCGGCAACAGGATGGGCAGGATCAGCTCGGGCGGGATCTCGACATTCGGTACGAAGTCCAGCACCGCGAGCACTATGCCGAGCAGGGTCATCAGCACCGGCGCCGGCAACCCGAACCGGTCCCCCACCGGGACACTGATCAGAGCCCCCAGCAACAACACGAACAACAGGGCCAACTGATCCACGGTCAGAGCTCCGGGCAGATCGACGAACCAACGTTCACTTCAGTCTGCCCGCAAAACGCCCGAACCCTCCCGACCGCCGCTCCCGCCGAGCGTCAGAGAACGCGCCGCATGGCCCGGTGCGGTATCCCCGCGTCCGGGAACTCCGGCCCGTACGCCACGTACCCGAGCCGCTCGTAGAACCCCAGCGCATGCGTCTGGGCATGCAGGTCCACGGCCGCCAGCCCACGCGCACGTGCCGCCTCCTCGACGGCCCGTACGAGCGCGGCCCCCACCCCGAGCCCGCGCGCCTCCCGGGTCACGGCGAGTCGCCCCAGCGACCCCACCGACGCGTCACCGCCGGTCTTCCCGGCCGCCGCCTCGCCGAACAGCAGCCGCCCGGTCCCGAGCGGCACACCGTCCTCGCGCACGGCCAGCACGTGCACCGCTACGGCGTCGTAGGCGTCGTACTCGATGTCCTCGGGCACGCCCTGCTCGCCGACGAAGACCTCCTTGCGCACCGCGAAGCAGGCCTCCCGGTCCGCGGGGTCCTCGGCGACCCGCACCGCGTACGCGTGCGTGCTCACCCGTAGGTCTCCTCGCGCACCAGGTCCAGGGCCTGCTGGAGGTCCTCCGGATACTCGCTGGCGAACTCCACCCACTCGCCGTCCCCGGGGTGCTCGAAGCCGAGCCGCACCGCGTGCAGCCACTGCCGGGTCAGCCGCAGCCGCTTGGCGAGCGTCGGGTCGGCGCCGTACGTCAGGTCGCCGACGCAGGGGTGGCGGTGGGCCGCCATGTGGACGCGGATCTGGTGGGTGCGCCCGGTCTCCAGCTTCACATCCAGCAGGGAGGCCGCGCGGAACGCCTCGATGAGGTCGTAGTGCGTGACGGACGGCTTGCCCTCGGCGGTGACGGCCCACTTGTAGTCGTGCTGGGGGTGGCGGCCGATGGGCGCGTCGATGGTGCCGCTGGTCGGGTCCGGGTGGCCCTGGACGAGCGTGTGGTACCGCTTGTCGACCGTGCGCTCCTTGAACTGCCGCTTGAGGGAGGTGTAGGCCCGCTCCGACTTGGCCACGACCATCAGCCCCGAGGTGCCCACGTCGAGCCGGTGCACGATGCCCTGGCGCTCGGCGGCACCGGAGGTCGAGATGCGGTATCCGGCGGCGGCGAGCCCACCGATCACGGTCGTCCCGGTCCAGCCCGGCGACGGGTGGGCGGCCACTCCGACCGGCTTGACGATCACGACGATGTCGTCGTCGTCATGGACGATCTCCATGCCCTCGACCGGTTCGGCGACGAGCTGCACCGGCGCGGGCGCCTGCGGCATCTCGACCTCCATCCAGGCCCCGCCGTGCACCCGCTCGGACTTCCCGACCACCGACCCGTCGACCGTGACCTTCCCCGAGGCGGCGAGCTCGGCCGCCTTGGTACGGGAGAAGCCGAACATGCGGGAGATGGCGGCGTCGACGCGCTCGCCCTCCAGGCCGTCGGGCACGGGCAGGGTGCGGATCTCGGGAATGGTGCTCACCCGTCGAGTATGCCGGACGGGTGAGACAGCCCCGACCGCGCGCTCAGTCCTTGTGGACGGTCCCGTCCGGGTCGAGGCCCTTGAAGGACAGCAGCACGATCAGGATGCCGCCGCACACGATCGCCGAGTCGGCGAGGTTGAAGACCGCGAAGTGCTTGGGCGCGATGAAGTCGACGACCGCGCCCTCGAAGACGCCGGGCGAGCGGAAGAGGCGGTCGGTGAGGTTGCCGAGCGCGCCGCCGAGCAGCAGCCCGAGCGCGATCGCCCAGGGCAGGCTGTAGAGCTTGCGGGCGAGCCGGGCGATGACCACGATCACGGCCGCCGCGATCACCGTGAAGATCACGGTGAACGCCTCGCCGAAGCCGAAGGCCGCGCCCGCGTTGCGGATCGCCTCGAACTTCAGCCAGTCACCGATGATCTCGACCGGCTCGTGGTGCTCCAGCCTGGCGACCACGAGCATCTTGCTGACCAGGTCGAGGGCGTACGCGAAGGCGGCCACCGTGAACAGCACGGCGATACGGCGCCTGCCCCCGGGCCGCGCCGTCTGGTGCTGCTCCGGCTCGGCCCCCGCCGCCTCCGGGGTGTCCGGCGTACCGATGATGCGCTCCGCCTCTGCCACGTGAGTCCCTCGACCTAGATACCTGACTGAGGACGAGGGTACGACACGCCTCCAAGGACCCTCAGTACCGGCGTTCCTGCTTCTGCTTGCACTCCACGCACAGGGTTGCCCGTGGGAAGGCCTGCATGCGTGCCTTGCCGATGGGATTGCCGCAGTTCTCGCACAGGCCGTAGGTGCCGGCGTCGAGGCGTCCCAGGGCGCGCTCGGTCTGGAGGAGCATCTCGCGCGCGTTGGCCGCGAGGGCCATCTCGCTCTCGCGCGTGATGTTCTTCGTCCCGGTGTCGGCCTGGTCGTCGCCGGCGCCGTCCCCGGAGTCCCGCATGAGCCCCACCAGGGACTCCTCGGACGCGGAGATCTCGGTGCGCAGCCGGTGAGCCTCGGCCGTCAGCTCCGCGCGGGCCTCCTCGACCTCTTGGGGCGTCCACGGATCCTCACCGGGGCGCACCGCCAGTTCGCCGGGCTCCACCGCGGCGACACGCGCGTTGGGTAGGGCTGTCTTCGCCGCTGTGGCCGTGCCAGGGGTCTTCTTCGCAACCACTGTCGTGGCTCCCGTCTGCTTCGCGGCCTCCGCCGCGCCCGCCTTGTGGGCCGTGCTCTTCCCGGCCGCCCTCTTCGTGGGGGTCTTCTTCCCGGAGGTGCCCTGCCCGGCGTCCCCCTGCGGGACACCGGCCTCCGTAGCGACCCCCTCCTCGACCGCGGCGTCCTTCCCGACGGTCTTCTTCCCCACGGCCTCGCCCACAGCCGTGTCCTCGGACGCGCTCTTCGTCACGCCCGCGCTCTTGGCCGCACCCGCGCTTTTCACCGTGCCCTTCGCCCCGCCCGCGCTCTCGGAGCCGACCTCGGTCACAGCCGCGCCTTCCATGCCACCCGCACTCTTGCCCGCGGCCGTGCTCTTGGCCGCAGCCTTCGTCCCGCCCGCGCTCTTGCCGACGGCCGTGCTTTTGACCCCGCTCTTCGTCACGCCCGTGTCCTTGGCCGCACCCGCGCTTTTCACCGTGCCCTTCGCCCCGCCCGCGCTCTCGAAGCCGACCTCGGTCACAGCCGCGCTCTTCGTCACGCTCGTGTTCTCGGAGGCGGTCGCAGCCGCGCTCTTCTTGGCACCCGCGCTCTTGGCCGCGGCCCTGTTCTCAGCGGCGGTCTTCGCCGCTCCCGTGCCCTTGACCGCGCCCTTCGTCACAGCCGTGTTCTTGGCCGCGGCCGTGCTCTTGACCCTGCCCTTCGTCGCGGCCGAGCGCTCGGAACCGGCCTTGGTCACAGCCGTGCCCTTCGTGACACCCGCGCTCTTGGCCGCGGCCCTGTTCTCGGCGGCGGCCTTCGCCACGCCCATGCCTTTGACCGCGCCCTTCGTCGCGGCCGTGCTCTTGACCGCGCTCTTCTTCGCGACCGCCTTCTTCTTCGTGGCCGAGGCCTTCTTGGCGACCGCGGACTTCTCCGCGACCGCCCCTTCGGCAACCGCGGCGTCCTTGTCGACAGCTTCCTCGTCGACCGCCTTCTCCGCGACCGCAGCCGTGCGACCGACCGCCTTCTTGCCGACCCCCTTTCCGGTGACCGCAGCCTTTCGACCAACCGCCTTCTCCGCGACCCCAGCCTTCTCGCCGACCGCCTTCTTCGAGGCCGCAGGCTTTTTCGTAGCCGCAGCCCTCTTCGTAGCCGCAGCCTTCTTCGTCACCCCGGTCTTCTTCCTGACCGCAGCCTTCTTCGTGACCGAAGCCTTGCCGACGCCCCTGGTGGTCTCCGTCGTCCCGCCGACGGGCGGCTCGGTCGCCGGTCTCCCGGCCGACGCCTCCTCCTGCGCGTCCCCCCGCCCGCCGGCGGCAGCCGTGGCCTTCCTGGCGCCGCTCGCCTTCCGGGGCGGCGTCTTCTTCGCCACAGCCACGGCCTTCTCCGCACCCGCGCGCGTGCTCTTGACGGCGGCGTTCTCAGCGACTTTCTTCGCCGCCGCTCCGACCGCCTTCACGGCCTTCGCCGCCGCTCCCCTGCCGGACGGCACTCCGCGCGCACTCTTCTTCCCGCCCGCGTCCTTGGCCTCGCCGCCGGAGGCACGCGCATGGGTGGACCGGCCCGACGCCGACTGCTGTACGGCGGTCTTTTTCGCCACCATGCCGCGGCCCCTTCACATATTGTGATCTTGCTCGCGAATCGTGCTGGGACGATAAATCGACTCGAGTCCCGCGGCAACGGGGCACGCCGCCCGATTCGCCCGCCCCACGGGCGCGGGGCGGGAAGCATGCATGCGTTGTGCCCAGCTCCCCGCCGGGTAATCCGCCGGACCGTCCGTCCCGGATTCCGAACAGTCGTGCCGCTCCATTCGGGTCACCCCACGCCCTGCGGCGACCCCCGCGCCCGGCCCGGGAAAAGCGGTCGGCCGCTGTCCCCGGGGCGCCGTACACTGGGCGCAGCGAAAAGCGTGGATGGGGACGAGTAGCGGCGTACGCAGCCCAGAGCGACCCGGGGACGGTGGAAGCCCGGGGGCGAGCGCGACGCGAAGATCACCCCGGAGCCGCCGGAAGAAAGCCCAGCAGTTCCTGCCAGGGCCAGTAGACCCGGCATCGCGACCCCAATGAGGGGGCTCACCGACGCACACGTGTCGGCGGGCCAAGGAGGGTGGTACCGCGGGAGCGCGTCGAAACCGGCGCACGGACTCTCGTCCCTCCGGACGGAAGGCAGCACATCCGCCGGAGGAAGACTGATGACGCAGTACCGCCAGGTGCCCGCCCAGGTCGACCTGCCCGCGCTCGAGCACGCTGTGCTCGACTTCTGGCGCGAGCAGAAGATCTTCGCCAAGACCCTGGAGCAGTCCGAGGGCCGCCCCGAGTGGGTGTTCTACGAGGGCCCGCCCACCGCCAACGGCATGCCGGGCGCCCACCACATCGAGGCGCGCGTCTTCAAGGACGTCTTCCCCCGCTTCCGCACCATGCGCGGCTACCACGTGGCCCGCAAGGCCGGCTGGGACTGTCACGGCCTCCCGGTGGAGCTGGCGGTCGAGAAGGAGCTCGGCTTCACCGGCAAGAAGGACATCGAGGCGTACGGCATCGCCGAGTTCAACGCCAAGTGCCGCGAGTCCGTGACCCGCCACACCGACGCCTTCGAGGCGCTCACGACCCGCATGGGCTACTGGACCGACCTCCAGGACCCCTACCGCACGATGGACCCGGAGTACATCGAGTCCGTCTGGTGGTCGCTGAAGGAGATCTTCAACAAGGGCCTGCTGGTCCAGGACTACCGCGTGGCCCCCTGGTGCCCCCGCGACGAGACCGGCCTGTCGGACCACGAGCTGGCACAGGGCTACGAGACGATCGTCGACCCTTCCGTGTACGTCCGTTTCCCGCTCGCCTCCGGTCCGCTCGCCGGCCGGGCCGCGCTCCTGGTCTGGACGACGACTCCCTGGACGCTGGTCTCCAACACGGCGGTCGCCGCGCACCCGGAGGTCACCTACGTCGTCGCGACCGACGGCGAGGAGCAGCTCGTCGTCGCCGAGCCGCTGCTCGCCAAGGCGCTCGGCGAGGGCTGGGAGACCACCGGCCAGTCCTTCACCGGCGCCGAGATGGAGCGCTGGACCTATCAACGACCGTTCGAGCTCGTGGAGTTCCCGGAGCCGGCCCACTACGTGGTCAACGCCGAGTACGTCACAACCGAGGACGGTACGGGCCTGGTCCACCAGTCCCCCGCCTTCGGTGAGGACGACCTCAAGGTCTGCCGCGCCTACGGCCTGCCCGTCGTGAACCCGATCCGCCGGGACGGCACGTTCGAGGAGGACGTCCCCCTGGTCGGCGGCGTCTTCTTCAAGAAGGCGGACGAGAAGCTCACCGAGGACCTCCAGCAGCGCGGCCTCCTCTTCAAGCACATCCCGTACGAGCACAGCTACCCGCACTGCTGGCGCTGCCACACCGCGCTCCTCTACTACGCGCAGCCGTCCTGGTACATCCGCACCACCGCCGTCAAGGACCGCCTCCTCCAGGAGAACGAGAACACCAACTGGTTCCCGGAGACGGTGAAGCACGGCCGCTTCGGCGACTGGCTCCAGAACAACATCGACTGGGCGCTGTCCCGCAACCGTTACTGGGGCACTCCGCTGCCGATCTGGCGCTGCGAGGACGACCACCTCACCGTCGTGGGCTCCCGCGCGGAGCTCACCGAGCTGACCGGCACGGACCAGTCGGGCCTGGACCCGCACCGCCCGTACATCGACGAGGTCACCTTCGCCTGCCGCCACGACGGCTGCCAGAAGACGGCCACGCGCGTGCCGGAGGTCATCGACGCCTGGTACGACTCGGGTTCGATGCCGTTCGCGCAGTGGGGCTACCCGTACAAGAACAAGGAACTGTTCGAGTCCCGCTACCCGGCGCAGTTCATCTCCGAGGCCATCGACCAGACGCGCGGCTGGTTCTACACGCTGATGGCCGTCGGCACCCTGGTCTTCGACAAGTCGTCGTACGAGAACGTCGTCTGCCTCGGTCACATCCTCGCCGAGGACGGCCGCAAGATGTCCAAGCACCTGGGCAACACCCTGGAGCCGATCCCGCTGATGGACCGGCACGGCGCGGACGCGGTGCGCTGGTTCATGGCGGCCGGCGGCTCCCCGTGGGCGGCCCGCCGTGTCGGCCACGGCACGATCCAGGAGGTGGTGAGGAAGACCCTCCTCACCTACTGGAACACGGTCGCCTTCCAGGCCCTGTACGCCCGCACGTCCGGCTGGGCGCCCAGCGAGGCGGACCCGGCCCCGGCCGACCGCCCCGTCCTGGACCGCTGGCTGCTGTCCGAACTGCACGCGCTGACCGACCAGGTGACCCAGTCCCTGGAGTCGTACGACACCCAGCGCGCCGGCAAGCTCCTGTCGGCGTTCGTCGACGACCTGTCCAACTGGTACGTACGCCGGTCCCGGCGCCGCTTCTGGCAGGGCGACAAGGCCGCGCTGCGCACGCTGCACGAGGTCGTCGAGACGGTCACCCAGCTGATGGCCCCGCTGACCCCGTTCATCACCGAGCGGGTCTGGCAGGACCTGGTCGTGCCGGTCTCCCCGGGCGCCCCGGAGTCGGTGCACCTGGCCTCCTGGCCGGAGGCGGACCTCTCCGCCATCGACCCGGAGCTGTCGAAGCAGATGGTCCTGGTGCGCCGGCTCGTCGAGCTGGGCCGTGCCACGCGCGCGGAGTCGGGCGTGAAGACCCGTCAGCCGCTGTCCCGGGCGCTCATCGCCGCGACCGGCTTCGACTCCCTCGACCGCGAACTGCACGCGCAGATCACCGACGAGCTGAACGTGAGCGCGCTGGCCTCCCTCAGCGACGTCGGCGGCAGCCTGGTCGACACCACGGCGAAGGCCAACTTCCGCGCTCTGGGCAAGCGTTTCGGCAAGCGCGTCCAGGACGTGGCCAAGGCCGTCGCGAACGCCGACGCGGCCGCGCTCTCCCTGGCCCTGCGCGAGGGCACGGCCTCGGTGGAGGTCGACGGTGAGACGATCACGCTCGCCCCCGACGAGGTGATCATCACGGAGACCCCGCGCGAGGGCTGGTCGGTGGCGTCCGACTCCGGGGCGACGGTGGCCCTGGACCTGGAGATCACGGAGGAGCTCCGTCGAGCGGGCCTCGCCCGTGACGCGATCCGCCTGATCCAGGAGGCCCGCAAGAACAGCGGCCTCGATGTGGCCGACCGCATCGCGCTGCGCTGGACGGCCACGGACCCGGCCGTGATCGCGGCTCTGTCCGAGCACACGCCCCTGATCGCCGACGAGGTCCTGGCCACGGACTTCGCCCAGGCCGAGGCGGACGACACCTACGGCACCCCGTTCACCGACGAGGGCCTGTCGCTGACGTTCCGCCTGCGCAAGGCGTAGGACCGAGAAAAGAAGGCCCGGCCCCCACGAGGGGGCCGGGCCTTCTTCGTGCCAACACAACGTGGTCAACCCGCGTAAAAGGGCGGGGCCCCGGATCGAAATCCGGGGCCCCGCCCTGAACGCTGCCGACGCCTAAGGCGTACTAGAGGCCGTCAGTTGTCGTCCTCGTCGATGAGGAAGCCACGCATGGGCGAGGGAGCCTGTCCCATCGGACCGGGACCCTGCGGCCGCACGGGCGCCATCGGCTGGGTCATCGCGGGCGACATCTGCTGCTGGCCGCCGTACGACGGGCCGGCCGGCGAAGGACCGCCGCCCATGCCCTGGTTGCCACCGTACGACGGCGCGCTCGCACCGGCCGGAGCCATGGAAGGCGCCGGGGACGGCGGCAGCGACGCGGCGGCCGGGGTACGCGGCGGAGCCAGCGAGTCGTCGGCCTGGGTCTCCAGCTGGCGCAGCTGCGACTCGAGGTACGACTTCAGACGCGTGCGGTACTCGCGCTCGAAGCCGCGCAGGTCCTCGACCTTGCGCTCCAGCGTGGCGCGGGCGGACTCCAGGGAGCCCATCGCGACGCGGTGCTTCTCCTGCGCGTCCCGCTCCAGGGCGTCCGCCTTGGCACGGGCGTCACGCTCGAGACCCTCGGCACGTGAACGCGCCTCGCCCACGATCTTGTTGGCCTCGGAACGCGCCTCGGCGATCGCCTGGTCGGCGGTCTGCTGGGCCAGCGAGAGGACACGGGCGGCGCTGTCGCCACCGGGGCCCTGACCGGGGCCGCCCATCGGACCGCCCATGGGGCCGCCCATCGGGCCACCCATCTGCTGCTGCATGGGCGGCTGGCCGCCCATGGTGCCCTGGCCCATCTGGCCCTGGCCCATCTGGCCTTGACCCAACTGGCCCTGGCCCATCTGGCCCTGACCCATCGGACCCTGGCCCATCTGGCCCTGACCCATCGGACCCTGGCCCATCTGGCCCTGACCCTGCGGGCCGCCCTGGCCGGCGGGCAGCTGCGGCGCACCGCTCGGCAGCTGGGGCGGGCCACCCATGGGGCCGCCCATCTGCTGCTGCGGCGGACCGGATATGCCGGCCGGTACGGGGGCGCCGGGACCGGGCCCACGCATACCCTGCTGCGGCATTCCCTGTCCGGGCATGCCACCTTGCTGCTGGTCCTGCTGCTCCGGGGGCTTGCGCATGTTCTGCTGGTTCTGGGCAGCAGCACGCGTCGCCGCGGCCAGCTTGGCGCGCAGGTCCTCGTTCTCGCGCAGCAGGCGGGTCAGTTCGGCTTCGACCTCGTCGAGGAAGGCATCGACCTCGTCCTCGTCATAGCCTTCTCGGAGGCGGACGGTCGTGAACTGCTTGTTCCGCACGTCCTCGGGGGTCAACGGCATCTCTTCACCTCAACGTAGTCATCGGCAGTCGGCAAGACCGTATCGTCCACAGTCACCTCGCCAGGTTTCCCGTGATGGAGATGAGGATGTAGACGATGATCATCAGCACGAAGAAGGACAGGTCGAGCGCCACGCCCCCGAGACGCAGCGGCGGGATGAACCGCCGCAGAAGCTTCAACGGTGGATCGGTGACAGTGTAGGTGGCCTCCAGAACGACCACCATCGCCTTGCCGGGTTGCCACGAGCGGGCGAACTGGAAGACGTAGTCCATGACCAACCGGAAGATGAGCACGATGAGGAACACCATCAGCGCGATGTAGATCACCTGCGCGAACACGCTCATGGTCTGTCTTTCCCTCTCCCCTGTTCGTACTTCGTTCCGGTTGCTGCTTCTCAGCTCTGGTTGAAGAATCCGCCCTCTGCGATGCGGGCCTTGTCCTCCGCCGTGACATCGACGTTAGCAGGCGACAACAGGAACACCTTCTGCGTCACCCGCTCGATGCTGCCGTGAAGACCAAACACCAAACCGGCCGCAAAGTCGACAAGTCGCTTGGCGTCTGTGTCATCCATCTCAGTCAGATTCATGATCACCGGGGTGCCCTCACGGAAGTGTTCCCCGATGGTACGGGCCTCGTTGTAGGTCCGGGGGTGAAGTGTGGTGATCCGGTAAGGCTCTCGTTCCGACACGACCTTGGGCATGATCACCGGTGCGTTCTTCTCCAGGCTTGCGCGCTCTTGTGTGATGGATGCCACGGGCGCGATGCGCGCCGGACGCACCGATTCCGCGGCGAGCGAAGAGGATCGGGGCACCGGGTCGCGCGGCGCCGAGGACTGCACAACTCTGACCGATTCGTCCCTTTCAGGCTGAAGTGCCTGATGTGACTGGTGAGACGGCTCATGCCGTCGACGGTCTCGCTCGGGCTCCGGATCGAGTTCCGGTTCGAAGTCGTCATCGGGGTCGAAACCGCGGCCGTCGTACCCATCGTCCTCCACGAGGCCGAGGTAGACCGCCATCTTGCGCATCGCGCCGGCCATTCTCTGAGTCCTCCGCTCTGTGGTGGATCGGCTGACGACTGCCAAGTGCCCGCGATCCACGAGGTCGTTATGACCGCCTTTGGCGGTAATGACCATATTTTCTGCTGTGGTCCGACTTCCTGGCGACGTTACCCGAGCCTGGGGCGGACTCCGAGTACCGCGGTGCCGACGCGCACATGTGTCGCTCCTGCTGCCACGGCCTGTTCGAGGTCCGCACTCATCCCTGCGGAGACCATGTTGGCAGCCGGATGGGCTCTGCGCAGGTCGGTCGACAAATCCATCAACCGCTCGAACGCCGCCTGTTCGCGTCCCGCGTACTCCCCGGTGAGCGGGGCGACCGTCATCAACCCGTCGAGCCGCAACCCCGGCGCCCCGACCACGAGACCGGCCAACTCCTCGATTCCGCCCGGCGCCACACCACCCCGCTCCCCTCGCTCGCTCGAACCGGCGTCGAGGGCGACCTGGATCAGGCAGCCCACCTCGCGCTCGGCCTTCACGACCTCCCTGGAGAGAGCCGTCACCAACTTCGAACGATCGACGGACTGCACGAGATCCGCGTAACCCACCACAGATCGCACTTTGTTGGTCTGCAACTGGCCAACAAAGTGCCAAGTAAGGGGCAGATCCGAGCATTCGGCGGCCTTGGGTGCCGCGTCCTGGTCCTTGTTCTCGGCGACGTGGCGCACACCGAGCTCGGAGAGGATCCGCACATCGCTCGCGGGGTAGGTCTTGGTGACCACGATGAGGGTCACCTCTTCCCGCCTGCGCCCGGCGGCCGCACACGCGGCGGCGATGCGCGCCTCCACCTTCGCCAGATTCGCGGCGAGTTCGTCCTTACGGTCCGTCATGCCCCATCAGTCCAGCCAGACATATCCCGCGAGTCGCCCCGTGGTGCGATCGCGACGATACGAGAAGTGGTCGCCCGACTCCAGCGTGCACACCGGCGACTGCTGCCGGTCGCGCACCCCGAGCCGGTCGAGTTGCGCGTGCACTCCGGCGGTCACGTCGACCGCGGGAGTGCCCCAACTCGTTTCGGAGTGCACCGCGGGTTCGACGGCGGCGACGTCGGCGCGCATCTCCTCGGGCACTTCGTAGCACCTGCCGCAGACGGCGGGTCCGGTGCGGGCGACGATCCGGGCGGGATCGGCGCCGAGTTCGGTCATCGCGCGTAGCGCGGCCGGGACGACTCCGGCGATCATGCCGGGCCGGCCGGCGTGGGCCGCCGCGGCGATCCCGGCGACCGGGTCGGCAAGCAGCACCGGGGTGCAGTCGGCGGTGAGGACGGCGAGGGCGAGACCGCGTTCGGCGGTGACGACCGCGTCGACCCGGGGCACCGGCTTCTCGCCCCACGGCTCCGAGACCACCACGACGTCCGCCCCGTGCACCTGGTTCATCCAGACCACCCGGGCCGGATCGAGACCGAGCGACTTGGCGGCCAGTTCGCGGTTGGTCCCCACGGCTTCGGGGTCGTCGCCGACCGCCCCGCCGAGGTTGAGCTCCTCATACGGAGCGGCGCTCACCCCGCCCCACCGGTCGGTGAAGGCGAAGTGCGCGCCGCTCACGCTCTCGCGCTGTCCTATCACTTCAGGAAGTCCGGCACGTCCAGCTCCTCGGCCGCGCTGTCCGAGTAGCTCCGGGACGGCGGGACGGGCGGCGCGACCGGGAGGTCGGCGGCCGGCTCGGGCGCGGGCTCCGGGTCCTCCTTCGGCGTGACGCTGCCGAGCGAGCCGAAGGACGGACGGCTCTCGGTCTGCCGTACCGGAGTGGGCTCCTCGCGGCGGGACGGGGCCGAGGAGGAACCCATGACCGTCTCGCGGCGGGCGGGCGGCTGGCCCCCGTCGAAACCTGCGGCGATCACGGTGACGCGGACCTCGTCGCCGAGGGCGTCGTCGATGACCGCGCCGAAAATGATGTTCGCCTCGGGGTGGGCGGCCTCGCTGACCAGCTGGGCCGCTTCGTTGATCTCGAACAGGCCGAGGTCGCTGCCGCCGGAGATGGAGAGCAGCACGCCCCGGGCGCCGTCGATGGACGCCTCGAGCAGTGGCGAGGAGATCGCCATCTCGGCGGCGGCCACCGCGCGGTCGTCGCCGCGGGCCGAGCCGATGCCCATGAGCGCCGAACCGGCCTCGGACATGACCGACTTGACGTCGGCGAAGTCGAGGTTGATCAGGCCGGGCGTGGTGATGAGGTCGGTGATGCCCTGGACACCGGAGAGCAGGACCTGGTCGGCCGACTTGAAGGCGTCGAGGACCGAGACCTGGCGGTCCGAGATGGACAGCAGCCGGTCGTTGGGGATGACGATGAGGGTGTCGACCTCTTCGCGGAGTTCCGCGATGCCGTCCTCGGCCTGGTTGGCGCGGCGCCGGCCCTCGAAGGTGAAGGGGCGGGTGACCACGCCGATGGTGAGGGCGCCCAGAGTGCGGGCGATGTTCGCCACGACGGGCGCGCCGCCGGTGCCGGTGCCGCCGCCTTCACCGGCCGTCACGAAGACCATGTCGGCCCCCTTGAGGACCTCCTCGATCTCCTCGCGGTGGTCCTCGGCGGCCTTGCGGCCCACGGCCGGGTTGGCTCCGGCGCCGAGTCCGCGGGTGAGTTCGCGGCCGACGTCGAGTTTGACGTCGGCGTCGCTCATCAACAGCGCCTGCGCGTCGGTGTTGATGGCGATGAACTCGACGCCCTTGAGACCGACCTCGATCATCCGGTTGATGGCATTGACACCACCGCCGCCGACACCGATGACTTTGATGACTGCGAGGTAGTTCTGCGGTGCTGCCACGTCGAAGGCCTCTCGCCTCGAGTTACGTGTCGCCGAACCGACGAAGCACTGCTGCCTCGCGATCCGTCGACTGATGCCGAATGGGACGGTCCGTAGCGCCGACCCGAACCCTAACGCTGAAGTTTAGGGTTACCAGTGTGTCTGTTCCCTGGAGTCTTCTGAACAGGACACTAAGTCGACAAGTGGCGCACGTTCAACGAACACGCCGAACCTCCCGTTTTTCTTTTCACCCTATGTGATCAGCCGTAGCAGTGCCCAACCAGGGTGCTGGCCTGCGCTGATGTGCGTCAACTCCCCGATGACGCAGGGGCCGTGGGAACGCTGACGTCGAAGTGCCGGGCATCCGGGGCGGCTTTCATGAGAGCGCTGAGCGTACGGGCCTTCGCGGCACCCTTCTCGCCGCTTCCCCAGGCGACGGTACGACCGCCCCTCAACTCCAGCGAGATGTCGTCATACGAACGCACCTTGACGGAACGGGTCGCGCGCGCGACGTCGACCGGAATGTCACCCGCCACGCGCACCGCTTCCCGTACCAGTCGGCCCTCCCCGAAGCGACGCAGGCTCGCGGCACGGGAGTCCGGCCGGGAGAGCGCCAATTCCAGTGCGGGGACGCCTTTCGGGGCTACGGAAACCGTGGCGAATCGGACACCTTCATCGTCCACTTCGACAAAGTTTCCGCCCTTTTGGACAAGCAGAACCGGAGTACGCTCAGTCACTTTCAGCCCGATTCCGTGGGGCCAGGAGCGAGCGACATCAACTGAGTCAATTCGGGGCAATTTCCGGCGCAGTCGCGCCTCAATCGCATCGGTGTCGACGGAAATCAGCGGCGAGCCGAGCGGAACGTCGGCGGCCTCACGGACCTGTTCCGGAGTCAGCACCAGGGTTCCCGTGACCGACACACGTTCGACACGGAGCCACTGGGATCCGTACAACAGCCAGACGGCGCCCGCGGAGAGAAGCGCGAGCGCCACGGCGAGGATGATGATCGTACGAAGCCGACGCACCCTCAACCGCCGGGCGGGAGGCGGGCCGGACGACTCCTGCTGGCGTTCACCGCGCTCGGCGGTCGTCGATCCGGCCACGCGCACTCCCTCTTCCTGGCTACTGGCGTCGGTGTGAGGCGATCGCCTCGTACACCATGGCGACGAGCAGCTCGTCGGCGTCCCGACGGCCGAACTCGGCGGCGGCGCGGGACATCTCGTACAACCGGTGCGGGTCGGCGAGCACGGGCAGGACGTTGCCCCGCACCCAGTCGGGCGTCAGTTCCGCGTCGTCGACCAGCAGTCCGCCGCCGGCCTTGACCACCGGCTGGGCGTTCAGCCGCTGTTCGCCGTTGCCGATGGGCAGCGGGACGTAGGCGGCCGGGAGCCCGACGGCGGAGAGTTCGGCGACGGTCATCGCGCCCGCGCGGCACAGCATCATGTCGGCCGCGGCGTACGCGAGGTCCATCCGGTCCAGGTAACTTACCGGGATGTAGGGGGGCATTCCCGGCATCTGCTGTACATGCGGCAGTTCGTTCTTCGGACCGACCGCGTGCAAGATCTGGATTCCGGCCTGCTGGAGCCAGGGCGCGACCTGCTGGACGACCTCGTTGAGGCGCCGGGCGCCCTGCGAGCCGCCGGAGACCAGCAGCGTCGGCAGGTTCGGGTCGAGGCCGAACATGTGCCGGGCCTCGGGGCGGACGGCGGCCCGGTCCAGGGTGGCGATGGTGTGGCGCAGCGGGATGCCGATGTAGCGGGAGTTGCGCAGCTTGCTGTCCGGCGTGGCCACGGCGACCTGGGCGGCGTACCGGGAGCCGATCTTGTTGGCGAGGCCGGGGCGGGCGTTGGCCTCGTGGACCACGATCGGGACGCCGAGCCGCTTGGCGGCGAGATAGCCGGGCAGCGCCACATAGCCGCCGAAGCCGACGACGGCGTCGGCCTTGGTGCGCTCCAGGATCTGCTCGGTGGCCTTGATCGTGCCGCGCAGCCGGCCCGGCACGGTGATCAGCTCCGGGGTCGGCTTACGGGGCAGCGGGACGGCCGGGATGAGCGCGAGCTCGTAGCCGCGCTGTGGGACGAGCTTGGTCTCCAGGCCCCGTTCCGTGCCCAGGGCCGTGATCCCCACGGTCGGGTCCTGCCTGCGCAGGGCGTCCGCGAGGGCGAGCGCGGGCTCGATGTGGCCGGCGGTCCCCCCACCGGCGAGTACGACATGCACCGAAATTCACCGCTCTCCGGACGAACGCGCCGAGGAGGCGCGCCGTCGCATCGTGTTCCATCTCCGAGGACCCCGTGCCGGCACGGCGCCTCCCGCCCGCTTTCTACCAAAGCGGGGTTGCCGCATCGAAAGCGCCATCCGCGCAGCGGGATCGTCACGCGCGAACGCGATCAGCAGCCCGATGGCGAACATGGTCGGAAGCAGGGCGGACCCTCCGTAGGAGAACAGCGGGAGCGGGACGCCGGCGATCGGCAGCAGACCGAGCACCGCACCGATGTTGATCACCGCCTGAGCGGTGATCCAGGTGGTCACACCTCCCGCGGCATACCTCACGAAGGGGTCCTCCGTGCGTCCGGCCACGCGGATACCCGCATAGCCTAGAGCCGCGAAGAGAGCGAGTACCGACAGCGTCCCCGCGAGGCCCAGTTCCTCACCGGTGACGGCGAAGATGAAGTCGGTGTGGGCTTCGGGGAGTTGGCCCCATTTTTCCACACTCGCACCGAGCCCGGAGCCAAAGATTCCGCCAGAGGCGAGAGCGTAGATGCCGTGCACGGCCTGCCAGCAGTCGGCGGCTCCCGACTTGGGCTCGGTGGCGCCGATGCAGGCGAGCCGGGCCATGCGGTTGGGGCTGGTCTTGATGAGGATCATGCCGATCAGCCCGGCGATCGACAGCACCCCGACGAACAGCCGGGTCGGGGCCCCCGCGAGCCACAGCAGGCCGAACAGGATCGCGGTCAGGATGATCGCCGTACCCATGTCGCCACCGAGCATGATCAGCCCGAGCAGCAGGAAGGCGACCGGGACGAGCGGCACCAGCATGTGCTTCCACTGGGTCAGCAGTTTCTTGTCCTGCTTGCGGGCGAGCAGGTCGGACGCCCACAGCACGAGGGCGAGCTTGCCGAACTCGCTGGGCTGGATCTGGAAGGAGCCGCCGAGCGAGATCCAGTTCTGGTTGCCGTTGACCGACATCCCTATCCCCGGCACCTGTACCAGGGCCATCAGGAAGACCGCGCCCGCCAGGATCGGATAGGCCAGCGCCCGGTGCAGCCTGACCGGCATCCGGGAGGCGATCAGCAGGAGTACGGTGCCGATGACGGCGGCCAGGAACTGCTTGCGGAAGAAGAAGGAGCCCGGCAACGACATCTGCAGGGCGGTGATCTGGGAGGCCGAGTACACCATCACCAGACCGAGCACGGTGATCAGCAGGCTGCCACCGAGGATCAGGTAGTAGGCGGTCAGCGGCCGGTCCCAGGCCTTTCGCGCACGCGTGTAGAGCTGTTGTACGGGGTTCTCGCGCGCCTGCCGGGGGACGGCGGGGCGCCGGGACGCCCGCTGCACGGGGGGCCTGCCGGTCCGGCTACTGGGCATCAACGCCTCCGCTACGTCGGTCAGGCGCCGAGTTCGCGAACCGCCTCCGCGAACGCGTCACCGCGCTTGTTGTAGTTGGCGAACATGTCCATCGAGGCGCAGGCCGGAGCCAGCAGCACCGTGTCACCTGCGACGGCGAGGCGGGAGGCCTCCTGGACAGCCGCGAGCATCGCCCCAGTGTCGGTCCGGTCGAGGTCCACCACGGGTACCTCCGGGGCGTGTCGCGCGAGGGCTTCACGGATCAGGGCGCGGTCCCGGCCGATGAGCACGACACCGCGAAGTCGCTGTGCCGACTTGGCGACCAGCTCGTCGAAGGTCGCGCCCTTGGCGAGCCCGCCCGCGATCCACACGATCGACTCATAGGCCGCCAACGAGGCTTGTGCCGCGTGGGTGTTGGTGGCCTTGGAGTCGTCGACGTAGCCGACCCCGTCCACATCGGCCACGTGGGAGATGCGGTGGGCGTCCGGGGTGAAGGCCCGCAGCCCGTCCCGTACGGCCCGTGCGGGCACCCCGAATGCGCGTGCGAGGGCCGCCGCCGCAAGGGCGTTGGCGATGTTGTGCGGGGCCGGCGGGTTGACGTCGGAGACCTCGGCGAGCTCCTGGGCGTTCTTGTGCCGGTCCTCGACGAAGGCCCGGTCGACCAGGATGCCTTCGACGACACCGAGTTGGGAGGGGCCGGGAGAGCCGAGGGTGAAGCCGATGGCCCGGCAGCCCTCCTCGACATCCGCCTCGCGCACCAGGTCCTCGGTGGCCTTGTCGGCCACGTTGTAGACGCAGGCGACCCGATTGCCCTCGTAGATACGGCCCTTGTCGGCGGCGTACGCCTCCATGGAGCCGTGCCAGTCCAGGTGGTCCGGCGCCAGGTTCAGCACGGCGGCGGAGTGGGCGCGCAGCGAGGGCGCCCAGTGCAGCTGATAGCTCGACAACTCCACGGCCAGGACGTCGTACTGCTCGTCGCCGAGCACGGCGTCCAGCAGGGAGACGCCGATGTTGCCGACGGCGGCGGTGCGCAGCCCCGCGGACTTCAGGATCGACGCCAGCATCTGGGTGGTGGTCGTCTTGCCGTTGGTACCGGTGACCGCGAGCCAGGGGGCCGCGTCGGGGCCGCGCAGCCGCCAGGCGAGCTCCACGTCGCCCCAGATCTCCAGGCCGGCCTCACGGGCCGCGGTGAAGAGCGGCTTGTCCGGCTTCCAGCCGGGCGCGGTGACGACGAGGTCGGTGCCCTCGGGCAGGGTGGCGCCGTCACCGAGACGCACGGTGATGCCGAGCGCCTCCAACTCCGCGGCCTGCTCACGCGCGCGTGCGTCGTCGCCGTCGTTGACGACCGTGACGTGTGCCCCGCGCGCGTGCAGCGCCTTGGCCGCCGGGATGCCGGAGACACCGAGTCCGGCGACGGTGACGTGCTTTCCCTGCCAGTCGAGGTGCTCCGAGGAGGTCACTTTTCTGCTGCCCATCCCGCGTAGAAGAGACCCAGGCCGACGATCACACAGATGCCCTGGATGATCCAGAAACGGACCACCACGAGGACTTCGGACCAGCCCTTGAGTTCGAAGTGGTGCTGGAGCGGGGCCATGCGGAAGACGCGCTTGCCGGTGAGCTTGAAGGAGCCGACCTGGATGACCACCGACATGGTGATGAGGACGAACAGGCCGCCCATGATGGCCACCAGGAGCTCCGTGCGGGACAGGATCGCGAGGCCGGTCAGGACACCGCCGAGCGCGAGCGAACCCGTGTCACCCATGAAGATCTTGGCCGGCGAGGTGTTCCACCACAGGAAGCCGAGGCAGGCACCCATCAGCGCCGAGGCGATGACCGCGAGGTCGAGGGGATCCCGTACCTCGTAGCAGGCACCCGGGTTGGTCAGGGTGCCCGCGTTGGCGCAGGACTCCTGGAACTGCCAGACGCCGATGAACGTGTAGGCGCCGAAGACGAGGACGGAGGCGCCGGTGGCGAGGCCGTCCAGACCGTCGGTGAGGTTCACGCCGTTCGACATCGCGAGGATCATGAACAGCGCCCAGACCACGAACAGGATCGGGCCGATCTTCCAGCCGAAGTCGGTGATGAACGACAGCTTGGTGGAGGCCGGGGTGTTGCCGCGGGCGTCCGGGAACATCAGCGCGAGCACCGCGAAGCTGATGCCGACGATCAGCTGGCCGGCCATCTTCGCCTTGGCCCGCAGGCCCAGCGAACGCCGCTTGACGATCTTGATGTAGTCGTCGAGGAAGCCGACCAGGCCCATGCCGCACATCAGGCCGAGCACCAGCAGGCCCGAATAGGTGGGCGGGAAGCCGGTGATGACCTTGGACAGGAAGTAGGCGACGACCGTCGCCAGGATGAAGGCGATACCGCCCATCGTCGGCGTACCGCGCTTGCTGGCGTGCTCGCGCGGGCCGTCGTCCCGGATGTATTGGCCGTAACCCTTGCGCGCGAGCAGCTTGATCAGCAGCGGGGTGCCGACCAGGGTCAGAAAGAGACCGATGACTCCTGAGAACAGGATCTGCTTCATCATCGGGCGGCAACCTCACCCTCGGCGTCGAGCAGCGCCTGGGCGACGCTCTCCAGGCCGACCGAACGGGACGCCTTCACGAGGACGACGTCTCCCGGGCGCAATTCACTGCGCAGCAGGTCGACCGCCGCCTGTGCGTCGGACACGTGCACCGACTCCTCACCCCACGAACCCTCGTTATATGCGCCCAGTTGCAGCCAGGACGCTTCCCTGCCCCCGACCGCGACGAGCTTGCCGACATTGAGCCGGACGGCGAGCCGTCCGACCGCGTCGTGCTCGGCGAGCGCCTCGTCCCCGAGCTCGGCCATCTTGCCGAGCACCGCCCAGGTCCGCCGCCCCTTGCCCATCGCCGCGAGCGCGCGCAAGGCCGCTCGCATGGACTCGGGGTTCGCGTTGTAGGCGTCGTTGACGATGGTCACGCCGTCCGGGCGCTCGGTGACCTCCATACGCCAGCGGGAGAGGGAGCCCGCCTCGGAGAGCGCGGTGGCGATCTCACTTGCGGACATGCCCAGCTCATGGGCGACGGCGGCCGCGGCGAGCGCGTTCGACACGTGGTGCTCACCGTACAGGCGCATGGTCACTTCGCTTGCACCGGAGGGTGTGCGAAGGCTGAAGGCGGGCTGTCCGCTGTCCGTGAGTCGCACGTTCTCGGCGCGAACGTCCGCTTCGCCGGACTCTCCGAAAAGGATCACCTTCGCCTTCGTACGGGAGGCCATGGCCCGTACGAGAGGATCGTCGGCGTTGAGAATCGCGGCGCCGCCGTCCTGTGCCGACGGCAGGGCTTCCACGAGCTCGCCCTTGGCCTGCGCGATCTGCTCGCGGCCGCCGAACTCGCCGATGTGGGCGGAGCCGACGTTCAGGACCAGGCCGATCTTCGGGGGCGTCAGATCCGTGAGGTAGCTGATGTGGCCGATACCGCGGGCGCCCATCTCCAGGACGAGGAACTTCGTCTCCTCGGTGGCGGTGAGCGCGGTGAGCGGCAGCCCGATCTCGTTGTTGAGCGAGCCCGGCGTGAACACCGTCGGCGCCTTGCGCCGCAGCACCTGCGCGATCAGGTCCTTGGTGCTGGTCTTGCCGGCCGAGCCGGTGAGGGCGACGAGGGTCGCGCCGAGCCGTCGTACGACGTGACGCGCGAGGGCGCCGAGGGCCGTCTGGACGTCCTCGACGACGATCGCGGGCACGCCGACGGGGCGTTGGGCCAGCACGGCCACCGCGCCCGCCCTGACGGCCTGGTCGGCGTAGTCGTGGCCGTCGACGCGCTCCCCCACGAAGGCGGCGAACAGAGCGCCGTCCTTCACCTGCCGGGAGTCGATGACGACGGGCCCGTGCACCTGCGCCGACGGATCCGGTATGTCGTAAGTCTGCCCGCCGACGACTGAGGCGATCTCGGCGAGAGAGAGGGCGATCACAAGTTCATCCCTGGGTCTGCTGGATGGCTTCTCGAAGCACCTGGCGGTCGTCGAAGGGACGGACCACCCCGGCGATGTCCTGGCCCTGCTCGTGGCCCTTGCCCGCGACGAGCACGGTGTCACCGGGCTGCGCGCGGGCGACGGCTGCGGCGATCGCGGCGGCCCGGTCCTCGAAGACCTGGACCTCGCCGCGCTCGTGTGCCGGTACGGACGCCGCGCCCTCGAGCATGGTTGCGAGGATCGCGAGCGGGTCCTCGGAGCGGGGGTTGTCCGAGGTCAGTACGGCGGTGTCGGCGAGGCGGGCCGCGGCCGCGCCCATGGGCCCGCGCTTGGTCCTGTCGCGGTCGCCCCCGCAGCCGAGCACGACGTGCACCTTGCCCTCGGTGACCTTGCGGAGCGCCTTGAGCACCGACTCGACGGCGTCGGTCTTGTGGGCGTAGTCCACGACCGCGAGGTAGGGCTGCCCGGCGTCCACGCGCTCCAGACGGCCCGGCACCCCCGGTACGGCGGCGACGCCGTCGGCGGCGGTCTGCGGGTCGAGGCCGGCCGCGGCCAGGGCGACGATCGCGGCGAGGCTGTTGGCCACGTTGAAGGGGCCCGCGAGCGGCGACCTGGCGGCGATCCGCTCGCCCTTGGGGCCGATCACGGTGAACGTCGAGTCCATGGGCCCGACTTCGACGTCCTCGGCGCGCCAGTCGGCGTCGGGGTGGCCCTCGGCGGAGAAGGTGACGACCGGGACCGTGGCTTCCTTGACGAGCCTGCGGCCGTACTCGTCGTCGAGGTTGACGACGCCGAGACGGCTGCGTTTCGGCGTGAAGAGCTGCGCCTTGGCCCGGAAGTAGTCCTCCATGTCGGAGTGGAACTCCATGTGTTCCGGGCTGAGGTTGGTGAAGACGCCGATGTCGAAGACACAGCCGTCGACCCTGCCGAGGACCAGCGCGTGGCTGGAGACCTCCATGGCGACCGCCTCGACACCGCGCTCGCGCATGACCGCGAACAGGGCCTGGAGGTCGGTGGCCTCGGGCGTGGTGCGCTCGGACTTGATGCGCTCGTCACCGATGCGCATCTCGACGGTACCGATCAGACCGGTGGACCTGACCCCCTTCAGGCCGCCCTCGACGAGGTACGCCGTGGTGGTCTTGCCGGAGGTGCCGGTGATCCCGATCTGGAGCAGGTCCCGGCCGGGGTGGCCGTAGATCGTGGTGGCCAGTTCGCCCATGCGTGCGCGTGGGTCGTCGACGACGAGCACCGGGAGCCCGGTCGCGGCGGCGCGCTCGGCGCCCGTCGGGTCGGTCAGCACCGCGACCGCGCCGAGGCCGGCGGCCTGGGTGACGAAGTCGGCGCCGTGCAGACGGGCTCCGGGGAGGGCGGCGTACAGGTCGCCGGGGCGGACGGCACGTGAGTCATGGGTGATACCCGTGACCTGCGCGGTCTTCTCCGGCTGTTCGATACCCAGCTGATCGGCGAGCTCCGCGAGGGGTGTGGCGGAGACCCGGACCGGCCGGGGCGGTCCCGGATAGGTCACGGGTGCGCCCTTCTGGGTGGTTTGGGACTGATCAGCGTGTGGCACGGCGGTGAGCGTACCGGGCGCACCCGCCTCGGAGCGAAGTGAGGGGCGGGGGGTGCCTTGGTTCCCGGAATCGGAGGTGATCGTCGTCACGAGGTGGTTCCTGGTGGCCTTTCCGAGCGCTGATGAGGTGCTGAGGTGGTGCTGATCAGGGCGTGTAGGAGACGGGCAGCTTCGCGGCCTTCGCCCCCGTGGGCGGGACCTGCAGGGTCTTCAGGGCGAACTCCATGACCTTCTTGTAGACGGGTCCGCAGATCTGGCCGCCGAAGTAGCTGCCGCTGGTGGCGTTCTGGATGGCGCAGTAGACGGTGATCCGGGGCTGGTCGGCGGGCGCGAAGCCGGCGAACGAGGAGGTGTAGCCCTTGTACTTGCCGGTGGCCGGATCCACGCGGTTGGCCGTGCCCGTCTTGCCCGCGACCCGGTAGCCGGGGATGCGCGCCTTGGTGCCGGTGCCCTCCTGGTCGTCCACGACCGACTCCAGCATCCGGGCCAGCGTCTTGGCCGTCCTGGCGCTGACGACCCTTGTCTCCTTGGGCTTCGCGGCGGGTGTGAAGCGTCCGTCGGGCCCCTTCGTGCCGCGCACGAGGGTGGGTTCGACGCGGACTCCGCCGTTGGCGATCGTCGAGTAGACGGACGCGGCCTGCATGGCGTTGAGGGAGACCCCCTGGCCGAAAGGAATCGTGTACTGCTGCGAGGTCGACCAGTCCGCGGGCTTGGCCAGGATGCCCGGGGTCTCGCCGGGGAAGTCGAGCCCGCTGTAGCGGCCGAGGCCGAACTTGCGCAGGTAGGAGTAGAGGACCTGGTTGGCCTGCGCCTGGCTCTTGCCGAGCTGGCCGGTCGCCAGGATGGTGCCGATGTTGCTGGACTTGGCGAGCACGCCGTTGAGCGTGAGGTACCAGGTCTCGTGGTCGATGTCGTCCTTGAAGAGCCGGTCACCGCGGTGCAGCCGGTTGGGCACGATCACATGCGTGAGCGGGGTGGCGACGCCCTGTTCCAGTACGGCGGCCATCGACATCACCTTGGCGGTGGAGCCGGGCTCGTAGGCGTCCTGGAGAGCCGCGTTGCCCATGTTCACCGAACGCGCCTTGGACAGGTCGTTCGGGTCGAAGCCGGGCGAGTTGGCCATGGCCAGGACCTCGCCGGTCCGGGTGTCCTGCACTATCACGTAGCCGCGGTCCGCCTTGGACTCCTTCACCTGGTCGGTGATGGCCTGCTGGGCGGCCCACTGGATGTCGCGGTCGATGGTGAGCTCGACGTCGCTGCCGGGCACCGCGGGGGTCTCGGTGGAGCCCACGGTGGGCACCTGACGGCCACCGGACTGGGCGTAGCGGACCTTGCCGTCCTTGCCGGCCAGCAGGGAGTTCAGCTGCTGCTCGACACCGCCGCCGCCCTTGCCGTCGGCGTTGACCCAGCCCAGTATCCCGGCGGCGAGATCGCCGTTCGGGTACACGCGCTTGGTCGTCGGCACGGACAGGACGCCCCCGAGGACGTTGGCCGTGCCCGGGTCGGTCGCGCTCTTGGTGGCGAGCGCGGACTTCAGGTCCTTGATCTGCTTCCAGACCTGCGGGGTCTGCCGGTGGGCGAGCAGGACGTAGCGGAGCTTCTTGTCCTTGGGCCGCAGCTTGTCGAGGATCGTCTCCTGGTCCTGCCCGAGGATCGGGGCGAGCAGGGCGGCGGCCTGCTCGGGACCGTCGTCGATCTTCAGCTGCTTGCGGGTGAACAGCGTGGGGTCGGCCGTGATGTCGTACGCGTCCTCGCTGGTCGCGAGGGCCACGCCGGAGCGGTCGGTGATCCCGCCGCGCTCGGCGGCGAGCGTGTAGCCGACGTACCGGTTCTGCTCGGCCTTGGCGGCATAGGTGCTCGCGTCGACGGCCTGCACCTGGAGCAGTCGTACGACGAAGGCCGCCAGCACCAGCGTCAGCGCGAGGCCGACCAGGCGCAGCCGCGGGCGGGGGCTGCCCAGGCGGATGGTCTTGGGGGCCGCCGCACGGGGCGCCGACGGGCGGCGGGCCGGGCGGGCGCCGGGACCCGGTCGCGATCGCCCGACGGGGCGGGCGGAGCGCTCGGGGCGTGCGGGTCCGGGCACGCGGCGGCGCGGCGGTTGCCTGCCGAAGTCGTCGGACACTTCCGTCACCTGCCGGGGGTCGTGGTCGTGGGGAGCGGGACGTCCGAGGGGACGGTCTCGGGTGTCGGTACGACGTCCTCGGGAGCCGGTACGACGGTCTCCGTCGGGGTGGGGCTGGCCGTCGGCGTCGGGACGGCCGTGCTGTCGATCACCTCGGGGGCGAGGACGAGCGGCATGTGGTAGGTGACCGGGTCGGCGTCGGGGGCGGCGGACGGGACGCCCTTGACGGTGCCGTCGGGGTCGAGGAAGGCCGGGTCGCCGCCGGGCACCATGCCGAGTTCACGGGCGCGGCGCACCAGGGCGTCGGGCGCGGAGTAGGCGTCGATGTCCCGCTGCAGGGCCTGTTGCTCGTCGGTGAGGCTCTTGGTGTCCTTCTGGAGGTCGGTGAGCTTGAACGAGCCTTCGCTGAGCGCGGAGTTCAGCACCAGCAGCCCGATGAGGCCGCCGCCGAGAAGGAGGACCACGAGGAGCACGAAGGGGGCGCGGGCCGCCTGACCGGGGCTCGCCGTGCCGGGGAGGAGACGCGCGAGACGAGCCGCCCTCCCCCTCAGTTCGGGTTTCCTGCTCACGCACCCTCCAGTGAGTCCGGTTTCCCAACCCACCGACGCGGCTCACGCGCCTCACGCATCATTCGATGGACTCCCTGATTCGCTCGGCGCCTCTGCACCGCGCCGGTGCGGCTCGCCGGTTCTCGGCGATCTCTTCCTCGGTGGGAAGTTCGGCACCGCGCGTGAGCAGCTTGAGCCGGGGCTGGTACTGCTCGGGGACGACGGGCAGCCCGGGCGGGGCGGTGGTGGCGGCGCCGGCCGCGAAGACCTGCTTGACCAGCCGGTCCTCCAGCGAGTGGTACGACAGCACGACGATCCGGCCGCCCACCGCGAGCGCCTTCACCGCGGCCGGGATCGCCCGCTCCAGGACGGAGAGTTCGCCGTTGACCTCGATGCGCAGGGCCTGGAAGGTGCGCTTGGCAGGGTTCCCGCCGGTGCGCTTGGCGGCCTGGGGCAGGGAGTCCCGGATCAGCTCCACGAGCCGCGCGCTGTTCGTGAAGGGCTCCTTGTCGCGCTCGCGCACGATCGCGGACACGATCCGCTTGGCCTGCTTCTCCTCGCCGTAGGCCCTGAGGATCCGGACGAGTTCGCCCGGCGGGTAGGTGTTGAGGACCTCGGCGGCGCTCATGCCGGTCGTCTGGTCCATGCGCATGTCGAGCGGGGCGTCCTGGGCGTAGGCGAAGCCGCGGTCGGCCTCGTCGAGCTGCATGGAGGAGACGCCGAGGTCGAAGAGGACGCCCTGCACGCGCGCGATGCCGAGCCGGTCGAGGACGTCCGGGAGTTCGTCGTAGACCGCGTGGACGAGGGTGGCGCGCTCACCGAAGGGTGCGAGCCGCTCGCCGGACAGGCGCAGGGCCTCCTTGTCGCGGTCGAGGGCGACGAGCCGGGCCTCGGGGAACCGCTGGAGCAGGGCCTCGCTGTGGCCGCCGAGACCGAGCGTGCAGTCGACGACCACCGACCCGGGCCGCTCGAGCGCCGGGGCCAACAGGTCCAGGCACCGCTGGAGCATGACCGGGACGTGTCGACTCTGGCTCAAGGGGCCCTCTCAGGTCCGGCGCGGCCCGTACGCACCGCCGGGTCCCCGCCCGCTCATGAAGGGGAGGCCTGCCGGCGCCGGAAGCGTCAACCGACCGGGAGCGGGAGGAGGCCGAGCCGTACGTACGCGCCGCGCACGTGGGGAGACCGTCCGTGCGCTAGCCGGGGCCTCCGGAAAGTGTCAGCAGGGAGGCCTCGCCTCCCGCTTCGCGTCACTTTAGTCCACGGTGTCTCGCGGTCAATCAACCGGCCTGCGCGTCGCGCACCGGCGCGGATCCGACGCTCCGAAAGGACCGAAAACACCCGTTCGGGTGCACCCGCTCCTCATGTGGGGTACCTCACACCCAAGACGTGATGACGCTCTTTTTCCCTTCTCACGGCAGGACCGCGACGGCGGTGACCAGTACCGTCATGGTTATGACGACTTCCGCATCCGTTCCCACCGAAGGCGCCATATCCGACGGCGGCCGTGTGACCGATCGCCTGGTGAAGGCCAACGAGCAGTACGCCGCCGCGTTCACCGACCCCGGGATGGACGCCCGCCCGGTCCTGCATGTCGCCGTCGTGGCATGCATGGACGCCCGCCTGGACCTGCACGCCGCGCTCGGCCTGGAGCTCGGCGACTGCCACACCATCCGCAATGCGGGCGGCGTGGTCACCGACGACGTGATCCGCTCGCTCACCATCAGCCAGCGCAAGCTCGGCACCCGCAGTGTCGTGCTCATCCACCACACGGGCTGCGGCCTGGAGGCGATCACCGAGGACTTCCGCACCGAACTGGAGATGGAGGTCGGCCAGCGTCCCGCGTGGGCCGTGGAGGCCTTCCGGGACGTCGACCAGGACGTACGGCAGTCCATGCAGCGGGTGCGCACCTCGCCGTTCCTGCTGCACACCGACGACGTGCGCGGCTTCGTGTTCGACGTGAAGACGGGCCTGCTGCGCGAGATCGACCCCGCCTGAACGGCCCCGACCAGGCCCGCCGTAGCTGTCGTTTCGCTGTTGATTTCGACCCTCGGAGTGCCCAAACCACCGCAAGACCCGACATAGTGCGGCCAGTTGTCCACAGTCGAGTGACACGAATCGGTAACGGCAGCAAGAATGCGGGTGTGGCGTCATGCGGAACTTTTCACGCGTGGTGTCCGTGATTCGGGGTGGGCCGGTTGCGCATCATGAGCGTCGGCCCGGAACGTACGGGCCGAGGAGGGCCGGGTGACCACCTATGACGATCGATCGAGCCTCACTGATCTGACCGCCGTCGTGGAGCGGGTACGCAGTTCGGTGGAGGGCGTGATCGAGGGGAAGCCCGAGGTCGTACGGCTTTCACTGACCGTGCTGCTCGCCGAGGGACATCTTCTGATCGAGGATGTCCCCGGCGTCGGCAAGACCATGCTGGCCAAGGCGCTGGCGCGGTCCATCGACTGCTCGGTGCGCCGCATCCAGTTCACGCCCGACCTGCTGCCCTCGGACATCACGGGCGTGTCCATCTGGGACCAGCAGCGCCGGGACTTCGAGTTCAAACCGGGCGCGATCTTCGCCCAGATCGTGATCGGCGACGAGATCAACCGCGCCTCGCCGAAGACCCAGTCCGCGCTCCTGGAGTCGATGGAGGAGCGCCAGGTCACCATCGACGGGCAGACCTATGAGCTGCCCAGTCCCTTCATGGTGGTCGCCACGCAGAACCCGGTCGAGATGGAGGGCACCTACCCGCTGCCCGAGGCGCAGCGCGACCGCTTCATGGCCCGGGTCTCGGTGGGCTACCCCAGCGTGGAGGCCGAGCTGAAGATGCTCGACATCCACGGCGGGGTGAGCCCTCTGGAGGACCTCCAGCCGGTGGCCCACGCGCACGACATCGTGAAGCTCATCGAGGCCGTCCGCGGCGTCCACGTCGCCGAAACGGTCCGGCGGTACGCCGTCGACCTGGTCTCCGCCACGCGCACCCACCCCGACCTCAGACTCGGGGCCTCCCCGCGCGCGACGCTGCACCTGCTGCGCGCCGCCAAGGCCTCCGCCGCCCTCAGCGGCCGCGAGTTCGCGCTGCCGGACGACGTCCAGGCGCTCGCCGTGGCCGTCCTCGCCCACCGTCTGCTGCCCACTGCCCAGGCCCAGCTGAACCGGCGCACCTCGGAGCAGGTCGTGCAGGAGATCCTCCAGCGCACCCCGGTCCCCGCCGCTCCCCAGCAGGGCGGTCTCGGGATCGGCCGTGGGGTGCCCGCGTATCCGCAGCAGCCGCCGCGGAGCCTGTGATGTCCACCGGGGTGCCCTCGGCCGGCGGCCCCGAGGCCGACCGGGGCGACCAGGGCGGGGTCCGCACGGCACTGACAGGGCTGACCACCCGGGGCCGCTCCTTCTTCGCCGCCGGTATCGCCGCGGCCATCTGCGCCTATGTCCTCGGCCAGAGCGATCTGCTGCGGGTCGGCCTGCTGCTGGCCGTACTGCCGCTGGTCTGCGCCACCGTGCTCTACCGCACCCGCTACCGCGTCGCGGGCAGCCGCAGGCTCTCCCCCGCGCGCGTGCCCGCCGGCAGCGAGGCCCGCGTCCATCTGCGGATGGACAACGTCTCGCGCCTGCCCACCGGCCTGCTGATGCTCCAGGACCGGGTCCCCTACGTCCTCGGTCCGCGCCCCCGCTTCGTGCTCGACCGCGTCGAGCCGGGCGGCCGCCGCGAGGTCTCCTACCGGGTCCGCTCCGACCTGCGCGGCCGCTACCCGCTGGGCCCGCTCCAGCTGCGCCTGACCGACCCGTTCGGTATGTGCGAGCTGACCCGCTCCTTCTCGACGTACGACACCCTGACCGTGATCCCGCGCGTGGAGCCGCTGCCGCCGGTGCGGCTGAGCGGTGAGGCCAAGGGGTACGGCGACGGACGGCAGCGTTCGCTCGCCCTGGCCGGCGAGGACGACGTGATCCCGCGCGGCTACCGCTACGGCGACGACCTGCGCCGGGTGCACTGGCGCTCCACCGCCCGCTACGGCGAGCTCATGGTCCGCCGCGAGGAGCAGCCCCAGCGCGCCCGCTGCACGGTGCTCCTGGACACCCGGGGCCTCGCCTTCGCGGGCGCGGGCCCCGACTCGGCCTTCGAGTGGGCCGTCTCGGGCGCCGCCTCCGTCCTGGTCCACATGCTCGAGCGGGGCTTTTCGGTACGGCTGCTCACGGACACCGGCAACTCCGTGCCCGGCGAGGGCGCCGACGGCTTCGCGGGCGCGAGCCAGGGGACCGCGGACGCGGCCGGGCTGATGATGGACACCCTCGCCGTGATCGACCACTCCGACGACACCGGTCTGTCGCGCGCCTACGAGGTGCTGCGGCGCGGGAACGAAGGACTGCTGGTGGCCTTCTTCGGCGACCTCGACGAGGAGCAGGCCACGGTGGTCGCCAAGATGCGGCAGCGCAGCGGGGGCGCGCTCGCGTTCGTGCTCGACAGCGAGGGCTGGGTGCGGGAACCCACCGATGTGTCCGGGCCGTTGGACGAGCGCGAGGCGCGGCTGCGGATGCTGCGCGAGGCGGGCTGGACTGCGGTGGGCGTGCCGCGGGGCGCCTCGCTGGAGGAGCTGTGGCGGCTCGCGGACCGTGAGCGCACGGGCGTCGGTACGGCCGGGGCCGGGGAGGCATCGTGATGAGCGGGCGGGCACGACTGGCGCTGTGCGCGTGGGCGGCCACGCTGATGGCCGCGTGCGCCCTGCTGCCGCTGGTCGAGCCGGTCACCTGGATCGTGCAGGCCGCCTTCCTGCTCGGGGTGCAGACGATCGTGGGCGCGGTGGCCCGGCGCATCCCGCTGGCCCGTCCGCTGACGGTGGCGGCCCAGGCGCTCGCCACACTGTTCATGCTGACCCTGATCTTCGCCCGCGACCGGGCCGTTTTGGGGCTGATCCCCGGCCCGGGCGCCTTCCTGCACTTCGGGGACCTGCTGCAGCAGGGCGGCGACGACATCGCGCGGTACGCGATCCCGGCGCCGCTGGCGTCCGAGGGCATCAAGCTGATGGTCTTCGGCGGTGTCCTGATCGTCGGGCTCGTGGTGGACACCCTCGCGGTGACCTTCCGCAGTGCGGCACCGGCGGGCCTGCCGCTGCTCGCGCTGTACTCCGTCGCCGCGGGGCTGTCCGAAGGCCACGGCGACTGGTTCTGGTTCCTCGTCGCGGCGATCGGCTATCTGCTGCTGCTCCTGGCCGAGGGGCGCGAGCGGCTCTCGCAGTGGGGCCGTGTCTTCGGCGGGGCGACACGCGCCCCGGGCGCCGACTCCGGGCCGGTCGCGCCGGTGCGCACCGGCCGGCGGATCGGCGTGGCGAGCCTCGGCATCGCCCTCGTGGTGTCGGCCACCCTGCCCTCGATGAACGGCGGCCTCCTGGACGCCACCGGGGCGGGCGTGGGCGCCGGAAACGGCAGCGGGGGCACGATCTCCGCGGTGAACCCCCTGCTCTCACTGCGCGACAGCCTGAACGTGGACGAGGACCGCCAGGTGCTCTCCGTGCGGACCCAGAGCAACGACACCTCCGACCTGTATCTGCGGATCGTCTCCCTGGACGACTTCGACGGCCGGACCTGGAAGCCGTCCAAGCGGTCCATCGGCGCCGTACCGAAGGACTTCCCCCTCCCGATCGGCCTCGGCTCAGACGTCAGGCGCACGGAGATCAAGACGAGCATCTCGGCGGCGAACTGGTACGAGCAGAGCTATCTGCCCATGCCCTACCCGCCCAGTGGCGTCCAGGTCCGCGGCAACTGGCGCTACGAACCGGAGGGCATGGCGCTCGTCGGCGACCACGGGCAGAACACGCGCGGGCTGACGTACGAGGTGAAGAGCCTGGACGTCCAGCCGACGGCCGAGCAGCTCGCCGCGGCACCGGCGGCTCCCCCGGTCATCGAGCGTGAGTACACCGACCTGCCCGACTCGGTGCCGGCGGTGGTGGGCAGGACCGCCCGCGAGGTCACCTCGGGCGCGAAGAACCCCTATGAGCAGGCGGTCGACCTCCAGGACTACTTCGCGGTGACCGGGGGCTTCGAGTACGACACCCAGGTGGAGGTCGGCGACGGGCCCAACGCGATCGCCAACTTCCTGCGGGACAAGCAGGGCTTCTGCGTCCACTTCTCCTTCGCCATGGCGGCGATGGCCCGCTCCCTGGGCATTCCGGCCCGGGTCGCGGTGGGCTTCGCGCCCGGCACCCCGCAGGCGGACGGCTCGGTGTCGGTGGGGCTCAAGGACGCCCACGCCTGGCCCGAGCTGTACTTCGAGGGCGTGGGATGGACCCGCTTCGAGCCCACCCCGACCCGGGGCACGGTGCCGTCGTACACCATCCCGGACGCCACCGGCAGCGTGGACCCCGGCGTGGCGCGGCCGTCCGCCGGGTCGTCCACGGCACCGTCGGCCTCGCCCTCGGCGAGCGAGAGCTGCTCGGCCCAGCTGCGGAAGCTGGAGGCGTGCGACAGCGCCTCCCCGGCGGCAGCGGCGGCCACGGACGGCGGCGGCCCCTGGTGGGCCGTACAGGGCCCGTGGTGGTATCTGAAGCTGCTGTTCTGGGTGCTCGTCGGGCTGGGCGTGCTGTTGATCCCCCTGGCGCCCATGCTGTGGCGGCTGCGTACCCGTTCGGTGCGTCTGGGCGGGCACGGCCGCAGTGACGAGGGCGCCGCCGCGCACACCCTGGCGGCCTGGCAGGAGCTGACCGACACGGCGTGGGACCACGGGATCCCGCCGGACGACTCGCAGACGCCACGCAAGGCGGCCGCACGGATCGTCCGGCTGGGGCATCTCGATCCGACGGCCGCGGCCTCGGTGCACCGGGTGGCGGACGCCGTGGAGCAGGTGCTCTACGCCCCGCATCCCCGGCTGACGGCCGGCCTAGCGCAGGATGTCCACCGGGTGATCGGTGGACTGCGCGGCTCGGTCGGCCGGGGCACGCGGGCGCGTGCGCTGATTGCCCCGCGTTCCACCGCGAGGGTGGTGTGGGCGGTCTCGGAGTGGTGGGCAAGGGTCAGGACACGCGCGGCGGCGGCCCGGCCGACCCTGCGCAAACCGTCCGGTCAGCAAGGCTGAGTCAGGAAGGCTGGAAGCGCCGCCCCGCAGGGCGGCGGACGACGGTGGCCCCGGCCTCTCTAAGGCCCGGGCCACTGTGCTGCCAGGGATGAGCGCCTGCACGGGCGGGGATGGGTGGCGGACAGCTCGGAGACATGCGGGAGGGGGTGAGCACCCGGCTGGGTGCTCACCCCCTCAGAACGTCTGTGAGAGCGGCTCGTGGCGACCGCGGTGTGCGGGGCCGGCTACTGGCCGCCCTGTTCGTCGCGGCGGCGCTGCCAGCGCTGCTCGATCCGGTCCATCATCGAGCGCTTCTGGCGTCCCTGACGACGGGCGTGCGGGGCACCGGCAGCGGGCTGCTCGCCCGGCTTGGGGGCCTTGCGCCAGCCGGTCACCGCGAGCACCGCGCACCCCAGCATGACGAGGAACCCCACCACGCTGAGCCACACCTGCTTGGCGACCATACCGGCCATGAGGAGCGCGATACCCACGAGGAAGCCGGCGACCGCCTGGTAGACCCGCCGCCGGGTGTACGTACGCAGCCCGCTTCCCTCGAGCGCCGACGCGAACTTGGGATCTTCGGCGTACAGCGCTCGCTCCATCTGCTCGAGCATGCGCTGCTCGTGCTCCGAGAGCGGCACGGAGTCCTCCTCATCGTGCAGTCGCCGGGGCGACTCGGGGGGTCCCTTCAGGATAGGCAGGGAATCGCCCCCGTGAAACCCGCCCCTCTGCGCCAATTGGCCAACCGGATTCCGCCATGAACGCTCCGGCTGCTGAATCTTGTCATTCCCCAGCGGCCGTCCCGTCATGCCGGGCGGTCTCCCTCGATCATACGGCGCTGCGGGCGCGATCGGGGGGCCTGTGGCGTACTCCATGCACCAGCAAGTACCTGATCAGCACTCCGGCACAGGGGGCGGCTCAGGCCTCGGCGGCCTCCCGCGTCTCACCGAGCACATGGAGCTGGGTGGCCACGGAGTGGAAGGCGGGGAGTTCGGCCGCCGCCGCCTCCAGCTTCAGCAGGGCTTCCAGGGCACCGGGTTCGGTGTCCACCAGCACGCCGGGGACGAGGTCGGCGAAGACCCGCACACCGTGCACGGCGCCCACGGTGAGGCCGACGCCCTCGACGAGCTCGGTGAGCTGGTCGGCGGTGAAGCGGCGCGGCACGGGGTCGCCGTCGCCCCAGCGGCCGTTCGGGTCGTCGAGCGCCTGCCGGGCCTCCTTGAAGTGGCCGGCGAGGGCCCGCGCCAGCACGGCGCCGCCGAGTCCGGCGGCGAGCAGGCTGAGGACGCCCTCGGGGCGCAGGGCGGCCACCACGTTGCGCACGCCCTCGGCCGGGTCGTCCACGTGCTCCAGGACGCCGTGGCACAGCACCACGTCGTAGCCACCGCGCTCGGCCACGTCGAAGAGGCCGTGGGCGTCGCCCTGGACGCCCCGCACCCGGTCGGCGACACCGGCCTCGGCGGCGCGGCGCTCCAGGGCGAACAGCGCGTTGGGGCTGGGGTCGACGACGGTGACCTGGTGGCCGAGGCGGGCGACGGGCACCGCGAAGTTGCCGCTGCCGCCTCCGGTGTCGAGGACGTCCAGCGCCTGGCGACCCGTGGCCTTGACCCGGCGGTCGAGGGCGTCCTGGAGGACCTCCCAGACCACGGCGGTACGGAGGGAGGCGCGGGGTCGCAGCGGGTCCGACACGGCAGTTGACTCCTCGGCGCGGATGTGAAGGCTTCAGGCGCCTTCCACCCTATTGCCTCCGGTGCCCCGCCTGGTCACTCCGGTGCCGTGCCCGGCTGCTCGTCTCGTACGGCGGACCCTGGTGGGCCCCGGTGGTCCGTGCCACCGCGCGCCGGTCACCCGGCGTCCGGAAAGTCACGGTCGGTGCCGTGGCCGCTCTCCTGTGGCCCCTCGGCGTCCTGGCGTGGCTGCGGCAGGACCGGCTGGAGCACCAGCATCCGCTCGACGAGGCGCAGGAACATCGCCACGTCGCGGATGAGGTCGTCCGCGTCCCGGCGGCTGGCCGCGCCCTGGATGCCCGCCTCGGCCCGGGCACGGCGCCGGGCCCCGGAGGCGAACAGCGCGCTCCACTCGGCGAGCTCGGGCGCTATCTCGGGGAGCACTTCCCAGGCGCTCCGTATCTTGGCGCGGCGTCGGGGCGTCGGTTCCGGACGCCCCCGGGCGGCGAGCACGGCGGCCGCGGTGCGCAGGGCGGCGAGGTGGGCCGTCGCATAGCGCTCGTTCGGCGTCTCCAGTGCCGAAGCCTCGTCGAGGCCCGCGCGGGCCTGGGCGAGCAGGTCGAGGGCGGCGGGCGGGGCCGTCGCCCGGCGCAGCACGGGGTGTACGTCGCTCGCCGGGCCGGTCAGTGAGGGGGCAGGGCCGGTGGCGCGGCGCCGACGGGCGGCGGCTGCGTGGTAGCTGGCCATGACGATCCTCCTGTCGTCTGGTTGCCGGCATCTCGCGCTACGGAGTGCCGTATGTGCCCATCGTGAGGTATGCCACTGACAATCCGTTCTGACCTGGGCTTTTGCTTCGATCGAAGGTTCGGGTTACTTTTTGCACTGACCAGTCAGTTCAAAAAGTTCTCGATTCAAGAAGATCAGGGGGTGGCCGTGGACGGAGTCGCTGTCACGGCCGAGGGTCTCGGTCTGAAGGGACCTCGCGGCTGGGTGTTCCGCGGGGTCGACCTCGCCGCGGAGCCCGGCGCGTTGGTCGCCGTGGAAGGGCCCTCGGGGTCCGGTCGTACGAGCCTGCTGCTGGCGCTCACCGGGCGGATGAAGGCCACCGAGGGCACGGCGACCGTGGGCGGGGCACGGCTGCCGAAGCAGCTCGCGGCGGTGCGCCGGTTCAGTGCGCCGGCGAACGTCGCCGGGGTCACCGACCTCGACCCGGCCCTGACCGTCGGGGAGCACCTGCGTGAACGGACGCTGCTGCAGCGCCGGTTCGGCGACTCGGTGCGCGCCCTGCTGCGACCCCGCGCGGAGCGTACGGCCGAGGCGAGGCTGCGGATCGACACCGCGCCGGCGGCCGCCGGGCTCGACCTCCAAGCGCTGCCGAAGGGCGCGCGGACCGCCGTACGCGATCTGGAACGTCTGGAAGCCCTGCGGCTGTCGATCGCCCTGGCGCTGATCGGCCGTCCGCGGCTGCTCGCCGTCGACGACCTGGACCTGAAGCTGTCGGACGCCGAACGCGCCGAGGCCTGGGCGCTGCTCAGGTCCCTCGCCGCGGCCGGGACGACGGTCGTGGCGGTGTGCAGCGAGGCCCCTGAGGACGCCCTGACGGTGTCCACACGGCCGGAAGCCGTGAGGGACGAGACCAGTGAGGAGATGACCGATGCGCTCGCCGAGACTGGCCACGCTTGAGCTGCGCCGCTTCGGCAGGGGGAAGCTGCCGCGCGCCGCCCTGGTGGCCCTGCTGGTGCTGCCCCTGCTGTACGGCGCCCTGTACCTGTGGTCCTTCTGGGACCCCTACGGCCGCCTGGACCGCATCCCCGTCGCCCTCGTGAACGACGACAAGGGCGCCACCGCCGACGGGAAGAAGCTGACCGCGGGCGACGACCTCACCCAGGGACTGCGCGAGAGCGACACCTTCGACTGGCACGAGGTCGGAGCCGCCGAGGCGCGAAAGGGCGTCGAGAACGGCACCTATTACCTGTCGCTCACCATGCCGGCCGACCTCAGTCGGCGGATCGCCTCCAGTGCGGGCGACTCCCCCGAGACCGGCGCCCTCCAGGTCCGTACGAACGACTCCAACAACTACATCGTCGGGCAGATCTCGCGGACGGTCTTCGCCGAGGTGCGCCAGGCCGCGTCCACCAAGGCGTCGCGGTCCTTCCTGGACCGGATCTTCATCTCCTTCTCCGACATCCACGGCGCCACCGTGAAGGCCGCCAACGGGGCCGACGACCTGGAGGGCGGCATCGGAAAGGCGGAGAAGGGCTCCCAGGACCTCGCCTCGGGCCTGCAGGAGGCCAAGGCCGGCAGCGGCAATCTCTCCGACGGGCTGGCGAAGCTCGACACGGGCTCGGGCGACCTCGCGGACGGCGCCCGGCAGGTCGCCGCCGGCACCCAGAGCCTCGCCGACAAGGTCAACGGGGTCGCGGACAAGGCGGGCCCCTTCCTCGAGGGCAACGAGAAGGCCATCGGCGACACCGCCCGGCTCGTTGCCGACTCGGCCGGAGCCGTCCGCCGCAACCTCGGCACCCTGGTGAGGACCGCCCCGGCCGCCGCCAAGGGAGCGCATACGGCAGCCGACAGCCTGAACGCCGTCTACAAGGCGCGCTGCACGGACCCGGTCCTGCCGGACCCGGCCTGTGCCGACCTGAAGAAGGCCAGGCAGGCCGCCGCGGACGTGGCGAAGGTCGCCGACGACGTCAACGTCCTCGTCGCCGACCAGAACGGCGACCTGAAGAAGCTCGACGGGCAACTCGCCACCCTCCAGCAGCAGGCCCGGACCCTCGCCGACCGGGCGCCCGGCCTCTCCGAGGACCTGGACGACGCCGTGGCGAAGATCAACCAGCTGAACCGGGGCGCGGGCAAGGTCGCCGCCGGCGCCAGGACGCTCCACTCGGGTCTCGGCACCGCGCGGACCGGCGCGCAGGACCTGGACGAGGGCGTCGGCAGGCTCAAGACCGGGGCCGACACCCTCAGCGGCGGCATGTACAAGCTCGCCGACGGTTCCGGGAAGCTCTCCGACGGGCTGCACGACGGTGCCTCGCAGATCCCCGACTACGACAAGAAGGACCGCGACCGGCGCACCGGCGTGATGGCCGACCCGGTCCAGTTGGTCTCCAAGGACCTGCACAAGGCGCCGAACTACGGCACCGGGTTCGCCCCGTACTTCATCCCGCTGTCCCTGTGGGTGGGCGCGATGGTGGCGTACATGCTCATCACGCCGATGAACCGGCGTGCCCTCGCCGCCGGTGCCGCGGCCTGGCGGATCGCGCTGGCGGGATGGCTGCCCGTGGTGGCGATCGGGGTGCTCCAGGTCGTGGCCCTGATGTCGGTGCTGCACTGGGCGATCGGCCTCCAGATGGCGCGGGCGACCGGGACGGTGGGCTTCCTGTTCCTGGTGACGGCCTGCTTCGCGGCGATCGTCCAATGGCTGAACGCCCGCTTCGGTGCGGCGGGCCGGATCCTGGTCCTCGCCCTCCTGATGCTCCAGCTGACGTCCGCGGGCGGCACCTACCCCGTCCAGACCAGCCCGGGCTTCTTCAACGCGATCCACCCCTTCCTGCCGATGAGCTATGTCGTCGAGGCCCTCAGGAGGCTCATCACGGGCGGCGGTCTCACTCCGGTGTGGCACGCGTGCGTGGTGCTTCTCGCCTTCACCGCGGGCGCCCTCGCGCTGACCGCCGTCTCGGCGCGCCGCCGGCAGGTGTGGACGCTGGACCGACTGCACCCGGAGCTGACCCTGTGAGCCCTTCCGCGACCTCAGGTGCCCCCTCACCTGTGAGAATCAGGACCATGGAAAGCAGCAGCGCCACGGCGGGCGTCAGCACACGCCGCGAGGCCACCCGGCAGAAGCTCTACGAGGCGGCCGTCACGCTCATAGCCGAGCAGGGCTTCTCCGCCACCACGGTCGACGAGATCGCCGAGCGCGCCGGGGTCGCGAAGGGCACGGTCTACTACAACTTCGCGAGCAAGTCCGTCCTCTTCGAGGAGCTGCTGCGGCACGGTGTGGGCCTGCTCACCGCCTCTTTGCGGGAGGCTGCGGAAGCGACGGCACGCGCGGGGGGCGGCAAGGTGGACGCCCTCGACGCGATGATCCGCGCGGGCCTCGTCTTCATCGACCGCTACCCGGCCTTCACCCAGCTGTACGTGGCCGAGCTGTGGCGCACCAACCGGACCTGGCAGTCCACGCTCATGGTGGTCCGTCAGCAGGCCGTGGCGGTCGTGGAGGACGTGCTGCGCGAGGGCGTGGAGAACGGCGAGTTCAGCGACGAGATCGATGTCTCGCTGACCGCCTCCGCCCTGGTCGGCATGGTCCTGGTGGCCGCCCTGGACTGGCAGTCCTTCCAGCCCGAGCGCTCCCTGGACGACGTGCACGCGGCGCTGTCGCGGCTGTTGCAGGGGCGGGTGAGCGGGCGCAGGGGATGACACCGGGCTGACATGCGAAAGCGCCGGTCCGCTGTGGCCGCGTCCCCCGCGGGCCACCTCGAACCGGCGCCTTCCCTTGCTCCCCCGTACTCCCCCGATCCCCCGTCCCCCCGTTGGGCCCCCGTTCGGTCGTTCCCCCGCTTTCCGGGTTCCCCCGTGCCTCGCTCCCGCCGACCTCGGCCGACGGAAGGAGCGGGTCCGGGGCGGCTCCGTTCCGGCGCCCCGTGTCGCCGGTGCCGGAGCCGTTCCCCTTCGCCGTGCCTCCACTCTGTCGTTCACACAGGTCGAGGCCCATCCGCGCGCGTACTCATCTCCGCCCCTAGGTACGGATACTCAGTCCTGGGCGCTCAACCCCAGGACGGCTCGTGGCCCACTGGTTACGATCGCGTCCGTGTCCGTACTCCCCTTGGTGTTCACCAGCGGCTGGGCCAGCGGCGTCAACGCGTACGCGGTGGTGCTGCTGCTCGGCGTGTTCGGCGCGACGGGGCTGAGCGACGACGTCCCCGAGACCCTTCAGCGCCCCGAAGTCCTCGTCGTGGCCGGCGTGTTGTTCCTGTGCGAGGCGGTGGCGGACAAGATCCCGTACGTCGACTCGGCGTGGGACTCCGTGCACACCGTGGTCCGGCCGGTCGCCGGCGCCTGGGTCGGGGCGTTGCTCGCGGGGCAGAGCGGTTCGCTCAACGACGTGGTCGCGGGCCTGGTGGGCGGTTCGACAGCACTGGCGAGCCACACGGTCAAGGCGGGCACCCGCATGGCGGTGAACACCTCCCCGGAGCCCTTCAGCAACATCGTCCTGAGTCTGGCGGAGGACCTCGGCGTCGGCGGCATCGTCGCCTTCGCGATGTTCCACCCGGAGGCGGCGGCGATCATCGCGGGCGTCCTGCTCACGACCGGACTGGTGGTGCTGTTCTTCCTGATCTCCCGCATCCGGAGATTCCGCCGCCGCAGGGCCCAACGACGGGAGGAGAGACGCCTCGCGACCCAGCAGGACCGCCCACCGGCCTGACGCCGTCGCCGCCTGGAACGACCCGACTTCCGCCTGCCGCGAGTACCACCGCTGTGCCGACCCCCCACGCGACACAAGGGACACCGGAGACCTCCCCGCAGCAACCTGTGCCCCGGGAGAAGCCTTCTGGCGCCAGCCTTGGCCCACGGGGAAGGGGTGCGCCGACAGGGTGCACCACGCGCAGAGCGGCTCCGGCCGACGGGAATGCGCCGCGACCGGGCCTCCCCGACCCCCGGCCGCACCACCCGCAGAACCGTGCCTCCCCCGCCCCGACCCGGGTCCTGGTCGGTCGCCCGCTCGGGCGTGGCCCGCGGAACGGCCGACTGGCGCGTGACGAGGCGGTCCGACCTGCCTGTAACCGCGGCCCGCGGCCGTGGAGTGTCAGTGGTGGCCGATAAAGTCGCAGGCATGGCACGGATTGCGGTGATCGGCGCCGGGATGGGCGCGATGGCGGCCGCTGCCCGGCTGGCCGTCGCGGGCCACCGGGTGGCGGTGTACGAGCGTACGGAGACGTACGGCGGGGCGGTGCGCCGGTTCGAGCGGGACGGGTTCGGGTTCGACACCGGGCCGGGGCTGCTCACCCTTCCCGCTGTCTACCGCGATCTGTTCATCAAGACCGGCAAGGAGCCGCTGGAGTCGGTCGTCGAGCTGGTCCAGGTCGACCCGTCGTCACGGCACGTCTTCACGGACGGCACCGAGGTGTCCCTGCCCAACGCCTCGCGCGCGGGAGTGGTCACCGCACTGGACGAGGCCCTCGGCGAGGGCGCGGGCGCACGCTGGGGCGACTTCCTCATCCGGGCCCGCGAGGCCTGGGACCGCACCCGCAGGCCGCTCCTGGAGGAGCCCCTGTGGCCCAACTGGCAGGTGCTGCAGCGCGAGCCCTACCCCGCGGTGCCGCACAAGCGGCTGCTGCGCACCCGAAGGGCCTGCACCCTGGCCCAGATCGGCGCCTGGGAGCTCCGGGATCCCCGCCTCGCGGCCCTGCTGTACGGCCACGCGCTCGCGTACGGCGTCGATCCCGGTACCGCTCCGGCGAGCGCGGCCGTCCTGCCGTACATGGAGCACGCCTTCGGGACCTGGTATGTCCGGGGCGGCGTGAGGGAGTTGGCGCGTGCGGTGTACGAGCGGTGCGTGGAGCGCAAGGTCGAGTTCCGCTTCGGCGCCGAGGTGACGGGCGTCCTGGAGAAGGACGGTCGTGCGGTCGGGGTGGAGTTCGCCGACGGGACGGTCGAGGAGGCGGACACCGTCGTCGGCACCGGACCCTGGCGGCTGCGCGCGCTCGTACCGGGTCGCGCGCTCTACGGCGGCGAGGGCGTCCTTCCCGGCGCCGAGGAGCTGCACCCGGGCCGGTTCGTGGTGTGTCTGGCTCTGCGCGGCGCGCGCGAACCGGACGCCGCGCACCGCACGGTGGTGTACGGCCCCGATCCGGAGGGCGAGCTGTACCTGTTCGCGCACGGGGAGATGCCCGGCCCCACGGTCCGGATCGACCGGTCGGACGATGCCGCGCTGCGCCCCGACGCGGACCACGAGTCCGTAGTGCTGACGGCGACCGTGCCCTGCGGCCGGGGATACGACTGGGTCACACCGGGGGTCGTCGAGACCTTCGCGGACCGGATGGTCGCCGCCGCCGAGCGGGCGATTCCGGGCCTGCGCGAGCGGATCCTGTGGCGCGAGGTGCGGACGCCGGTGCACACCGAGCGGGAGACAGGGGCCGAGGGCGGCGCCGTCCCCCCGCCCTCGCTGGCCGGCGGCGACGGCATCCTGCATCCGTCCAACAGCACGGCGATACCTGGCCTGTTCACGGCCGGCGGCTGGTCGCATCCCGGCGGCGGCCTCGCCCACGCCGGGATGTCGGGTGCGCTGGTGGCCGGACTGATCGTGGAGGGGCCGGAGTTCCGCGGCTCCCAGTGACGCGGGCAGCCCCGCGTCAGAAGCGGTACTGCTCGTCGAACCCCTGGCCCTGGTTGTGCTGCCCCTGGCCGCTGTCGTCCTGGTAGTACCCCTGCTCCTGCGGGAGTTCACCGCCGTAGGACTCGTCGGTGCGCTGCTGCGGCACCCACACCCCGCCGGCCGGGGTCTCGCCGCCGTACGTCCCGCCGTACTGGTCGTAGCCCTGCTGGACGAACTGCTGCTGGCCGCCGTAGGAGGTGTCGTACGAGCCGGCGCCATAGGTCTGGGTGCCGATGTACGGGTCGGAGTAGGCGGCGTACTGCTGCTGTCCGGCCGGGTCGTAGCCGTACTGCTGCTGGTCGTAGCCGGTGTAGCCGTCGTAGCCGTAGCTCTGGTCGGCGGCGGCCGTCGCGTACTGGTCCTGGGTCTGGCCCGTGGACGCGTAGGACTGGTCACCGGCGTAGGCGGAGTCGTTGTACACACCGTAGGAGCCGGTGTCGTCGGGCAGCGGCTGCGGCTCGTAGACCGAGGTGGTCTCGGCGGCCGTGGGCGCGGCGGAGCGTGCGGGCGTGAAGACGTCGTCGCGGTCGTAGTCCTCGTCCTGGCCGAAGCCGGCGGTGTTGTCCGGCCGGCCCTGGTCGTACCCGGTCTCATCGAGATAGGCCGCGCCACCCGACGCCAGGTCGGAGGCATCCGGGTCGGACTCCTCGCGGCCGCGCTCCCGGCGGCTCTTCTTGCCACCGGTCAGACCGCCCAGCGCGGCCGGGGGGTTGACCGCCCAGCCCTGCTCGAAGCCGCGACGGAAGGACAGGGTGACGTAGGTCTGGCCGACCGCGAACGCGATCGCGCCCAGGCCGATGACGATCACCGACGGGATCAGCACGCCGAGGACCACACCGAGGAAGCCGACGAAGGCGAGCAGCCGCCAGCGCAGTCGCGCCTTGTACTGCAGCAGCACCTCGCCGAGCAGCCACAGCGCGACGAATCCGAACGCGATGTAGAGGACCGTCCAGCCCATGTACGCCCCTCTCCCAGTGACCGCTACGCAGTGTGTCGTATGTCCGTGCGGCCGGTCTAGGCCTGCGGTGGATGGTGCAGACCCAGGTTTTCGTAGATTTCCAGCGAGGCCGTGGAGTTGTTGAGCGTGATGAAGTGCAGTCCGGGCACTCCCTCGGACAGCAGCCGCGCGCAGAACTCCGTGGCGAACTCGATTCCGATTGAGCGTACAGCGGCCGGATCGTCCTTTGCTGTGAGGATCCGCTCTTTCAGGACGGAGGGGATGATCGCGTTACTGAGCTGTGGTAGCCGCTCCAGCATCCGGACGCTGGTCACGGGCATGATCTCCGGGATGACGGGGGTCGCGCAGCCCGCCGCGTCGACTCGGTCACGCAGCCGCAGATAGGACTCCGGCTGGAAGAACATCTGGGTGATGGCGTAGTCGGCGCCGGCACGGCACTTGTCCACGAAGCGCGCGACGTCGGTGTCCCAGTCGGCGGAGCGCGGGTGCATCTCCGGGAAGGCGGCGACACCGACACAGAAGTCGCCCGACTCCTTGATGAGCCGGACGAGTTCGGCGGCGTAGGTCAGGCCCTGGGGATGCGCCACCCACTCGGCCATCGGGTCGCCGGGCGGGTCGCCGCGCACGGCCAGCATGTTGCGGATCCCGGCGTCGGCGTACTGGCCGATGATGTTGCGCAGTTCCGCGATGGAGTGGTTGACCGCGGTGAGGTGGGCGACCGGGGTCAGGGTGGTGTCCGCGACGATCTGCTGGGTCTCCTTGACGGTGCCCGCGCGGGTGGAGCCGCCGGCGCCGTAGGTGACGGAGACGAAGTCCGGGGCGACCGCCTCGACCCTCCTGAGCGCGCTCCACAGGTTCCGCTCGCCTTTGGGGGTCTTCGGCGCCGAGAACTCGAAGGAGTACGTCGTCTTTCCCGCGGCGAGCATGTCGCGCACGGTGCGTGCGCGGTCAGTCCTGGTGGATGCGGTTCCTAGGGCCATACCGGCAGGTTAGCCAGGGGGCAGCGGTCACCCAACCAGATCAGGGAAATTTGCCCGTTTTGTCGACTTGTTGTCCATCCTTCGGACACCGGGCCGATCATGCGACCGGCCTCCCCGGTCGGCACCGGCCCGTCACCGCGTGTCACGCAACCGCTTCGCGAACTCCGCGGCGGCCGCGCCCGGATCGTCGGCCTCGGTGATCGCCCGGACGACCACGACCCGGCGGGCACCGGCCTCCAGGACCTCGTCGAGGTTGCCGAGGTCGATGCCCCCGATGGCGAACCAGGGGCGGTCGGTGCCGAGGGCCGCGGTGTACCGGACCAGGTCGAGACCGGGGGCGTGCCGGCCCGGCTTGGTGGGGGTCGGCCAGCAGGGGCCGGTGCAGAAGTAGTCCACGCCGTCCTGCACGGCGGCCGCGGCGGCCTCCGACTCGGCGTGGGTGGAGCGGCCTATGAGGATGTCGTCGCCAAGGATCGCGCGGGCGGCGGGCACGGGCAGGTCGCCCTGGCCCAGATGCAGTACGTCGGCACCGGCCGCGTGGGCGACGTCGGCCCGGTCGTTGACCGCGAGAAGCTTGCCGTGCCGCGCGCAGGCGTCGGCGAACACCCGCAGATGCTCAAGTTCCTCGGCCGCCTCCATGCCCTTGTCCCGCAGCTGAACGATGTCGACACCGCCGGCCAGGACCGCGTCCAGGAACTCGGCGAGGTCGCCCTGGCGCCTGCGGGCGTCCGTGCACAGGTACACGCGGGCGTCGGCGAGCTGGGTGCGGGCGGTGTCGGGCATGCGTGTGTCTCCCCCGGGTTCGGTGGCGTACGGGCCGTGCCGGACCGTGGCCGTGGCCTCGGTGGTCACGGCCCGTACGCCGGTGTGGTTCGGATCAGACGGCGAGCGCCTGGGCCCGGCGCTTCACCTCCGTGCCGCGATTCTCGCTCAGGGCCTGCGCGGGGGTGCCGGGCAGGCTGTCGTCGGGCGTGAAGAGCCACTCCAGCATCTCTTCGTCGGTGAAGCCGTCGTCCCTCAGGAGCGTCAGGGTCCCGGTCAGGCCCTTGACGACCTTCTGCTCGGCCACGTCGATGAAGGCGGCGGGCACGTGCAGCGCGCGGTTCTCACCACGGCGTACGGCGATGAGCTGGCCCTCCTTGACCAGCTGCCGCACACGCGTCACCTCGACATCGAGCATCTCTGCGATGTCGGGGAGGGTGAGCCAGGCGGGGACGAGAGCATCGATCTTTGCGTCAATCTCGGTCACGGGATTAAGCGTGCCATCCCGCACTGACAGTCGGAAGCCGGGGCACCTCCGACGGGGCGACGGAATGGCTGATCGCCGGGTGCGGTCAGGGTGGCCCAGGGGCCGAAAGAGAGGCCGGCAGCAGGTCAGGGGCATCGAGCAGTACCGGGTCGCGCCACCGGACCAAGCCGCCGGCCGACGCGCCATTGTGATCGCCGGTGGCGTCCGATTGCGCGGCGCCTCGCCCGGAAAGCCCAAGCGTGGCGCCGGCAGGTCAGGGGCATCAGGCACCCCCAGGCCGCGCCGCCGAGCGACCCGGCACCGCAATTCGCCGACCGCGACCCGTCGCCGACACCCTGCCCAGACGGCCGAAAGCGTGACCGCCGGCAGGTCAGGCGCGTCAAGCATCACCCGACTGCGCCGCCGCGACGGAAGGGCCTTGCCCGGGTCACGACACGGTGGTCCGCCTCCGCCGTGGTCGCCGGCGGCGGCATACGGGGTCCGGTCGCCTCGTCGTCCATGTCGGAGGCGACGGAGAAGGCGACGGACTCGTCGCCCTTGCCGGAGGCCTTCACCGGGGCGACCTTGCCGGTGCCATCGCCGACCTCCGTGGCCGGACCGGGCCGCCCACGCCCTCGCCGCTCCGGAATCGCCGGGCCCGGGCCGCCTACGCCGTCGCCGCCTTGAGCGGTCTCGCCGGGTCTGCCAGGAGTTCCGGGTCCATCTCCGTGCCCGCCTCGATCAGGCGGCGGCCCTGGGCCAGGTCGCGGGGCCGGCCCACCGCCAGGAGGGCCACCAGGCGGTTCTCGCGCAGCCAGCACACCGTCCAGGCGGGACCGGACGGCTCGCCGCGCCACAGGGTCGTGTCGGCGGACGCGTGGTGGCCGGCGTACTGGACGAAGCGGCCGAACTGCTCGGACCAGAAGTACGGGACCGGGTCGTAGACCGTGGGGGTCTCGCCCAGGATGTCGGCGGCCACCGTGCGGGGGCCCTGGAGGGCGTTGTCCCAGTGGTGGACCAGCAGGCGCTCGCCGTACCTCGCCGAGGGGAAGGAGGCGCAGTCGCCGACCGCGTAGACGTCCGGCGCGGAGGTGCGCAGCCGGTCGTCGGCGAGGACCTCGCGGTGGGCGCCCAGCTCGATGCCGGAACGGGCGAGCCAGGCCGTGGCGGGCCGGGCGCCGATACCGACCACCACAGCGCCCGCGGCCACCCGGGAACCGTCGTCCAGGACGACCGCGCCCGGCTCGACGCGCTCCACGCGCGCGTTCGTCCGCAGATCGGCCCCGGCGTCGGCGTACCAGGAGGCCATCGGCGCGGCCACCTCGGCGGGCAGCGCGCCCGCGAGGGGCCGGTCGGCGGCTTCCACGACCGTCACCGCGCAGCCCGACTCACGCGCGGCGGTGGCGAACTCGGCGCCGATCCAGCCCGCGCCGACGACCACGATGTCGTGCTGCCGGGCGAGCACGGGGCGCAGCCGCTCGGCGTCGTCGAGGGTGCGCAGCAGATGCACGCCGGGCACGCCCTCCGTGCCGGGCAGCCGGATCGGCTCGGCGCCGGTGGCGATGACCAGGACGTCGTACGGGCAGGGCCCGGCCTCGGTGTCCAGCTCGTGCGCGTCGGGGCGCACGCCCAGTGCCTCGCGGCCGAGCTGCAGTTCGATGCCGAGGGCCTCGAAGTCAAGGTCGAAGGCGGATCCCTCGGCCTTGCCCAGCAGCACGGCCTTGGAGAGCGGCGGACGGTCGTACGGCTGATGGGGCTCCGCGCCGATCAGCGTGACGGTTCCCGTGAAGCCCTGTTCACGCAGGGCGACCGCGGTCTGCACCCCGGCCATGCCCGCGCCGACCACGACCACCCGCCGCTGCGCCTGCGCCTGCATCTGCTCGCTCATTTGATCACCATAGTCACCTGACAATCAGTCAGTCAGGAGTCGTGCTCCGTGACCTGCTCCACAACGCTCGTCCCGCTGCCCGGCTGCGACTCCCACTCCCACGTCTCCTCCAGCCGCACCCGGCCGTCGGGAAGCTCCACGACCGTCGAGACACAGTGCCCGGAGGATGTCGTCCCGTCGGGCTTGAGCTGGACGTACCGGAAGTCGAGACGGTCCCCCGCGCGCGTGCCGACGAGATGGCCGCGTACGACGTCGCCGCCCGCGTACTCGGCCCAGATCTCCCCGTCCTTCTCGTGGTAGGTGAACCGGGTCCGCGTCCCCACCTGACCCGGTGCCTGATCGGCCACCGGGGCGAGGACGAGACCGTCGAGCGAGCGGGACATGGCGCGAGGCTCCCTTACAGCGGCACACGGGCACGGGCTAGGGTGGCCAACGTAGAGCACTCGCGGGAGCCCGGACGCACCGGGCTGAGAGGGAGGCTGGCGGCCTCCGACCGTACGAACCTGATCCGGGTCATGCCGGCGAAGGGAGGGGCTGGACGCCCATGTCCTCACGTACGTCAGACGTCCTCGTCGTCGGGGGCGGCATCATCGGCCTGGTCACGGCCTGGCGGGCCGCGCAGCGCGGTCTCACCACGGCCGTCGTGGACCCCGAGCCGGGCGGCGGGGCCGCCCAGGTGGCCGCCGGGATGCTGGCCGCGGTCACCGAACTGCACTACGGCGAGCAGACCCTGCTGGGCCTGAACCTCGCCTCCGCCCAGCGCTATCCCGCCTTCGTGGCCGAGCTCACCGAACTGACCGGACAGGATCTCGGTTACCGCCGGTGCGGCACGCTCGCCGTCGCCCTGGACGCCGACGACCGCGCCCACCTGCGCGAACTGCACGCGCTCCAGCGGCAGTCGGGGCTGGAGTCGGAGTGGCTGTCCGGCCGGGAGTGCCGTCGGCTGGAGCCGATGCTCGCGCCCGGGGTGCGGGGCGGGCTGCGGGTGGACGGCGACCACCAGATCGATCCGCGCCGCCTCACGCGCGCGTTGCTGGCCGCGTGCGAGCAGGCGGGTGTCGTCTTCCACCGCGCGTGGGCCAAGGGCCTCCGTGTCGCGGGGGACCGGGCCGCGGGGGTCACCACGACTGACGGCGACGAGCTGGGCGGGGGCCAGGTGGTGCTCGCCGCCGGAAGCCTCAGCGGCCGCCTCGAAGGGATCCCCGCGGACGTCCTGCCCCCGGTACGGCCCGTCAAGGGCCAGGTGCTCCGGCTGACCGTTCCTCCGCGCTACGCGCCCTTCCTGAGCCGCACGGTGCGGGCCGTGGTCCGCGGCAGCCAGGTCTATCTGGTGCCGCGGGAGAACGGCGAGCTGGTGATCGGCGCGACCAGCGAGGAGCTGGGGTGGGACACGACGGTGACCGCGGGCGGGGTGTACGAGCTGCTGCGGGACGCCCACGAACTCGTCCCCGGCATCACCGAACTGCCGCTCACAGAGACCCGCGCGGGACTGCGCCCGGGCTCCCCGGACAACGCCCCGCTGCTCGGACCCACGGAACTGGCCGGGCTGGTGCTCGCGACCGGCCACTATCGCAATGGCGTGCTGCTCACGCCGATCACCGGGGACGCCATGGCGCACGTCCTGACGACCGGTGAGCTCCCCGACGTGGCACGCCCGTTCACCCCGAGGCGCTTCGCCGCCACGGAGCTCCTGGAGCAGCCGGTATGAACATCTCCGTCAACGGAGAGCCGAGGGAGTTCGCTCCCGGCACGGCTCTCGACATCGTCGTACGGGCGCTGACGCCGGCGCCCTCCGGGGTGGCCGCCGCGCTCAACGAGACCGTCGTCCCGCGCACGCAGTGGCCCTCGACGCCCCTCGCCGAGGGAGACCGCGTGGAAGTCCTCACCGCCGTCCAAGGAGGCTGACCCATGGCCGACGATCCCTTTGCCATCGGCGGTACGTCCTTCTCGTCCCGGCTGATCATGGGCACGGGCGGCGCGCCCAGCCCGGAGGTGCTGGAGCGGGCGCTGGTCGCCTCCGGCACGGAGCTGACGACGGTCGCGATGCGGCGGGTGAACCCTTCGGTGCACGGCTCGGTGCTGTCCGTGCTGGAGAAGCTCGGCATCCGGGTGCTCCCGAACACGGCGGGCTGTTTCACCGCCGGGGAGGCGGTCCTGACGGCCCGCCTCGCGCGCGAGGCGCTCGGCACGGACCTGGTCAAACTGGAGGTCATCGCCGACGAGCGCACCCTGCTGCCGGACCCCATAGAGCTGCTGGACGCGGCGGAGACGCTGGTCGACGACGGCTTCACGGTGCTGCCGTACACGAACGACGACCCCGTGCTCGCCCGCAAGCTGGAGGACGTGGGCTGCGCGGCGATCATGCCGCTGGGCTCGCCGATCGGCTCCGGCCTCGGCATCCGCAACCCGCACAACTTCCAGCTGATCGTCGAGCACGCGCGCGTGCCGGTGATCCTGGACGCGGGGGCGGGCACGGCGTCGGACGCGGCCCTGGCGATGGAACTGGGGTGCGCGGGTGTGATGCTCGCCTCGGCGGTGACGCGGGCGCAGGAGCCCGAGCTGATGGCGCACGCGATGCGGCACGCGGTGGAGGCGGGGCGGCTGGCGCGGCGGGCAGGGCGGATTCCCCGGCGGCACTTCGCGCAGGCGTCGTCTCCTGCGGAGGGCCTGGCGGCGTTGGATCCGGAGCGGCCGGCTTTTCAGTGAGTCGCACCCAGGGCTGAATGCGTCCGGTGCACCTGCCTCGAGAGGCGCGCGTCCCCCACGTGCGATCCTCGTCACAGCTCGGCTGCAGTACCGCCCCGATCGGGTCGAACCGAATCGACTGTCAGCGGCGGCTCGTACACTCGCCTGCGTGGATACGACCCTTCAGGACCCGCTGGTCGGGCAGGTGCTCGACGGCCGCTACCGCGTGGACGCGCGGATCGCGGTCGGCGGGATGGCCACGGTCTACCGGGCCCTGGACACCCGCCTGGACCGCGTGCTCGCGCTCAAGGTGATGCACCCCGCGCTCGCGGCGGACGGGACCTTCGTCGAGCGGTTCATCCGGGAGGCCAAGTCCGTCGCCCGGCTCGCCCACCCCAACGTGGTGCAGGTCTTCGACCAGGGCACCGACGGGTCGTACGTCTATCTCGCCATGGAGTACGTCGCCGGCTGCACCCTGCGTGACGTGCTGCGCGAGCGCGGGGCCCTGCAGCCGCGCGCCGCCCTGGACATCCTGGAACCGGTGCTCGCCGCGCTCGGCGCCGCGCACCGCGCCGGTTTCGTGCACCGGGACATGAAGCCGGAGAACGTCCTGATAGGGGACGACGGCCGGGTCAAGGTCGCCGACTTCGGTCTCGTGCGGTCGGTCAACACGGTGACGAGCAGCACCGGAGCCGTCCTCGGCACCGTGTCCTATCTCTCACCCGAGCAGATCGAGCAGCCGGGCGCCGCGGACGCCCGCGTCGACGTGTACGCGTGCGGTGTCGTCCTGTACGAGATGCTGACCGGCAGCCAGCCGCACGACGGCGACTCCCCCGCCATAGTCCTCTACAAGCACCTCCACGAGGATGTCCCACCTCCCTCGGCCGTGGTCCCGGGGCTGCCGTACGAACTGGACGAACTGGTCGCGTCGGCCACCGCCCGCACCCCGGATCTGCGTCCGTACGACGCCGTGGCACTGCTCGCGCAGACCCGCGAGGCGTATGGCCGGCTGAGCGCCGACCAGCTGGACGCGGTGCCGCCGCAGGCGCTGTCGGTGGAGTACGCCGGCGCCGAGAACAGCACGAGCGTGATCCCGCGCGCCCTGACGGTGCCGCGTCTGCTGCCGGTCAACGAGGACGAACCCGAGCCGGTGTACCACCGCACCAGCGTCCTGGAGAGTCCCCCGCTCCCGCCGTCCCGGCGTGGCCGCTCCTCGGGCGGTTCCCGACGCGGCCCGCTCCTGATCGTCGCCGCGGTCCTGCTGGCCCTCGGGCTCGGAGCGGGCGTCTGGTACATCAACTCCGGCCAGTTCACGCAGGTCCCGGCCCTCCTGGCGAAGACCGAGGCACAGGCCCGGGACCGGCTGGACGAGGCCGGCCTGGAGACCGGCAAGGTCACCTACGCCTACAGCGACACCGTCAAGCGCGGCACCGTCATCAGCACGGACCCGGAGATCGGCACCCGGATACGGAACCACGACTCCGTTTCGATCACCCTCTCCAAGGGCCCGCAGACGGTGAAGGTGCCCGACGTGGACGGGTACGAACTCGGCAGGGCGAGAACCCGGCTGAAGACGGAAGGGCTCCAACCGGGCATGGTGACCCGGGAGTTCAGCGACGATGTCCCCAAGGGGTTCGTGATCGGCACCGACCCCGAGGGCGGCACCACGCTGCACGCGGGCTCGGCGATCGCGCTCACCGTCAGCAAGGGCGCCCCGGTCGACGTCCCGGACGTCACCGGCGAGGACCTGGCGGACGCCAAGGCCGATCTGGCCGAGGCCGGCCTGAAGGTCAAGGTCGCCACCGCGCGGGTCAACTCCGACGACGACGCGGGCCAGGTCGCCCGGCAGACCCCGGACGCCGGCAGTCAAGCGGCCGACGGCGACACCGTCACGCTGACGATCTCCAAGGGCCCTGAGATGGTCGAGGTCCCGGATGTCACGGGCGACAGCGTGGACGACGCCAAGTCGGAACTGGAGGAGGCGGGCTTCCAGGTCGAGGAGGACCGCGGCCTGCTCGGCCTCTTCGGCGACACGGTGAAAAAGCAGTCGGTGGACGGCGGGGTCACGGCTCCCAAGGGTTCGACGATCACGATCACCATCCGCTGACGAACGCTCCGCGCGGGTGCCGCTCCTTGCCCTCACACGGCCACGGGCGCGGCCGCCTGCGCCACACCCACCCACGGGCGCGGGGAACTGCGCGCCCAGCCCCCACGGACCCGCAGCCACCCGAGGCAAGAGGCACCCCACCCCACCCCACCGGCCCGAGCGCCGCAGGCAATGGCACCCTGGATCGGTGACAACACAGCGCAACCCCGTCGGCGGCCACGTCCCCGTGGCCGGTGGCCTTCACTCAGTGGGCCTGTCGTACGCCCAGGACCTCGATGCCGAGACCGTGCAGGTCTTCGTCGCCAATCCGCGCGGCTGGGCCACCCCCGTCGGGAACCCGCGCCAGGACGAGGCGTTCCGTGAGGTCTGCGCGGAAAGGGCGATACCGGCGTACGTCCACGCCCCGTACCTGATCAACTTCGGCTCGCACACCGAGGCGACCGTGGAGAGGTCGGTCGACTCGCTCCGGCACTCCCTCCGACGCGGACGGGAGATCGGCGCGCGAGGAGTCGTCGTGCACACCGGGAGCGCGACCGGCGGCCGCGACCGTTCCGTGGCCCTGAAGCAGGTGCGCGAGTACCTGCTGCCGCTCCTGGACGAGCTGACCCACGACGACGACCCGTATCTGCTCCTGGAGTCGACGGCCGGCCAGGGCTCCTCGCTCTGTTCCCGGACCTGGGACTTCGGGCCGTACTTCGAGGCCCTGGACGCCCATCCGAAACTCGGCGTCTGCCTGGACACCTGCCACATCTTCGCCGCCGGCCACGACCTCACCGGCCCGTTCGGCATGCACCAGACGCTCGACCTCCTGGTGGACACGGTCGGCGAGGGCCGCCTGAAGCTGATCCACGCCAACGACTCCAAGGACGTGGTCGGCGCTCACAAGGACCGCCACGAGAACATCGGCTCCGGCCACATCGGCGAGGACCCGTTCCGCGCCCTGATGACCCACCCCGCCACCGAGGGCGTCCCCCTGATCATCGAGACACCCGGCGGCAAGGAGGGCCACGCGGCGGACGTGGAGCGGCTGAAGAAACTCCGGGACGGACAACCGGCAGGGAGTACGGAATACCCCCCGGGGGTACACGGTTCCCATCTGCTGCACGCAGGAACCGTCACCTGACATGGGGGGACTCATGCAACACCAAACACAGGGATGGGCCGTCGCCGTCCAGGCCACCCTCCACTGCCTCACCGGCTGCGCCATCGGTGAGGTGCTCGGCATGGTCGTCGGGACCGCGCTGGGCTGGGGCAACCTGGCGACCACCGTCCTGGCGATCGTCCTGGCCTTCTTCTTCGGCTACTCGCTCACCCTGCGCGGGGTCCTGAAGGCCGGCATGGGCTTCAGGGCCGCGCTTCGAGTCGCACTGGCCGCCGACACCCTGTCCATCGCCGTGATGGAGCTGATCGACAACGGCGTGATCGCCCTGTGGCCGGACGCCATGGACGCGGAACTCGCCGATCTGCTGTTCTGGGTGTCGCTGGCGATCTCGCTGGCCATCGCGTTCGTCGTCACCGTGCCGGTCAACAAGTGGATGATCGGCCTCGGCAAGGGGCATGCCGTGGTCCACCAGCACCACGGCCACTGAGCCTCAGAGCATGACGGGCCTCAGAGCATCACAGCTCGGGGCCGTCCCCCGGCTCCTCCTGGTAGGAGTACCGCTGTTCCCGCCAGGGGTCGCCGACGTTGTGGTAGCCGCGCTCCTCCCAGAAGCCGCGCCGGTCGGCGGTCATGTACTCCACGCCACGGACCCATTTGGGCCCCTTCCAGGCGTACAGATGGGGGACGACCAGGCGGAGCGGGAACCCGTGCTCCGCGGTCAGCAGCTCCCCGTCCTTGTGGGTGGCGAAGATCGCGCGGTCGGACGCGAAGTCCGCGAGCCGCAGGTTGGAGCTGAAGCCGTACTCGGCCCACACCATCACATGGGTGACCGTCGGCGCGGGCGGGGCGATCTCCAGGATGGTGCGGGCGGGAATGCCGCCCCACTCGGCGCCGAGCATGCTGAACTTCGTCACACAGTGCAGATCGCCCACGACGGTGGTATGCGCCAGAGCCGTGAACTCCTCGTGGTTCCAGCAGTGCTTCTCGTCGTCCGCGGTGGCGCCGAAGACCCGGAACTCCCAGCGCTCGGGCCGGAACTTGGGGACCGGGCCGTAGTGCGTGACGGGCCAGCCGCGCTGCAGTCGCTGCCCCGGCGGAAGCTCGGAGTGCGCCGCTTCTCCACTCTCCCGCTCCACCGGCTGACCCATGCCTTCCATCCTGACAGACCCGAGGCGATGCACCCGACCAACCCCCACTCAACACATCCCAAATCAGACTAAGCATGCACTTACTTACTAAGTGAAGACTTACTGGACGATCTTCTTCGCCGGTGCGAGGATGCGGCGCAGCCTGCCAGTTCCCCACGGTTGGAAGGAGCCTCTGCGATGCAGGGCGACCCCGAGGTCATCGAATTCCTCAACGAGCAGCTCACGGGCGAGCTCACCGCGATCAACCAGTACTTCCTGCACGCGAAGATGCAGGAGAACTTCGGCTGGACGAAGCTCGCGAAGTACACGCGGCACGAGTCGTTCGACGAGATGAAGCACGCCGAGGTCCTCACCGACCGCATCCTCTTCCTGGAGGGGCTGCCGAACTACCAGCGGCTGTTCCATGTGCGCGTGGGCCAGACCGTCAAGGAGATGTTCGAGGCCGACCGGCAGGTCGAGGTCGAGGCGATCGACCGGCTCAAGCGCGGAATCGAGGTGATGCGCGCCAAGGGGGACATCACCTCGGCAAACATCTTCGAGTCGATCCTCGCGGACGAGGAGCACCACATCGACTATCTCGACACGCAGCTGGAGCTGCTGGAGAAGCTCGGTGAGGCGCTGTACATCGCCCAGCTGATCGAGCAGCCCGAGAGCTAGTCCGGGGAGCTGGGCCGGAGAGCTGGGCCGGAGAGCTAGGCCGCCTCTTCCAGTTCCTCGACTCCGGCCAGGACCTGCTTGCCCGGGTCGGCCGGCTCACGGCGGGGGAACGCGCCACGGCCGAGGATCGCCTGGATCCGACGTACACAGGATCCGCAGTCCGTCCCGGCTTTGCAGGCGGAGGCGATCTGTCGGGGTGTACAGGCGCCGCTGTCCGCGTGCTGCTGGACCTGCGCTTCGGTCACGCCGAAGCAGTTGCAGACGTACACGCGGACTCACCTCCTGCCGAGATCGATAAGGCTAACCTAACCTTACCCGGCGCTCAGGAACCGCAAAAGTGGAGCGGGGCGCGGATCGTATGTGATCCGCGCCCCACTTCATGTCCTGGTAGCAGGCGAACCCGTCACTGGTCCCTGTACATCTCCGCGACGAGGAAGGCCAGGTCGAGCGACTGGCTGCGGTTGAGCCGCGGGTCGCAGGCCGTCTCGTAGCGCTGGTGCAGATCGTCGACGAAGATCTCGTCGCCGCCGCCCACGCACTCGGTGACGTCGTCGCCGGTGAGCTCGACATGGATGCCGCCCGGGTGGGTGCCGAGGCCCTTGTGGACCTCGAAGAAGCCCTTGACCTCGTCGAGCACGTCGTCGAAGCGGCGGGTCTTGTGGCCGGAGGCCGCCTCGTAGGTGTTGCCGTGCATCGGGTCGGTGATCCAGGCGACGGTCGCGCCGGAGGCGGTGACCTTCTCGACCAGCTCGGGCAGCTTGTCGCGGACCTTGTCGGCGCCCATGCGGACGATGAAGGTCAGCCGGCCGGGCTCGCGGTCGGGGTCCAGGCGCTCGATGTACTGCAGCGCCTCCTCGGCCGTGGTCGTCGGGCCGAGCTTGATGCCGATCGGGTTGCGGATCTGCGAGGCGAACTCGATGTGCGCGCCGTCCAGCTGCCGGGTGCGCTCACCGATCCACACCATGTGCGCGGAGACGTCGTACAGCCGCCCGGTGCGCGAGTCCACGCGGGTGAGCGCCGACTCGTAGTCCAGCAGCAGCGCCTCGTGCGAGGAGTAGAACTCGACGGTCTTGAACTCCTCCGGGTCGGTCCCGCAGGCCCGCATGAAGTTCAGCGCCTGGTCGATCTCCCGGGCCAGCTGCTCGTAGCGCTGGCCGGAGGGGGACGACTTCACGAAGTCCTGGTTCCAGGCGTGCACCTGGCGCAGGTCGGCGTAGCCGCCGGTGGTGAAGGCGCGCACCAGATTGAGCGTGGAGGCGGACGCGTTGTACATCCGCTTCAGGCGCTCGGGGTCCGGGATGCGGGCCTTCTCGTTGAACTCGAAGCCGTTGACGGAGTCGCCCCGGTAGGTCGGCAGCGTCACGCCGTCGCGGGTCTCGGTGCCCTTGGAGCGCGGCTTGGAGTACTGGCCGGCGATACGGCCGACCTTCACGACCGGCACCGAGGCGGCGTACGTCAGCACGGCGCCCATCTGGAGCAGCGTCTTGAGCTTGTTGCGGATGTGGTCCGCGGACACGGCGTCGAAGGCCTCGGCGCAGTCGCCGCCCTGGAGGAGGAACGCCTCTCCCTTGGCGACGGCCGCCAACCGGGCGCGCAGCTGGTCGCACTCGCCCGCGAAGACGAGCGGCGGATACGACGCGAGGTCCGCGATCACTGCGCGCAGAGCCTCGGTGTCGGGGTACTCGGGCTGCTGCGCCGCGGGCAGGTCTCGCCAGGTGTTGCCGGCGCTGGCGCCGGTCTTAGCGTTCACGGTCACGACCTCAACATTACGGGGTCGTGTCATGGCTCCCGAGCCGTGCCCAGGAAATGAGACACGGGGTACGAGGGTCGGACATGGGATAGGGTGCCTCGCATGTTCGCGCACTCGACCCAGAACTGGTGGTGGACCGCTCATCCGGCGGCCCACTGACTGCGCGTACGCAAGACTTCGCGAAGGCCGCCCGAGGGGCGGCCTTCGGCGTTTCCGGGGTCGTTCCTCACCGACATCGAGTCATCGAGAGTTGAGGAACCATGGACCTGACACACCTCCTGGACGACGACCGCCCCTTCGCCCTGCTCCGCCGCCGCACCCCCGGCCACGACGAGAGCACGGTGGAACTGCTCCTCGGCCCCGTCAGCACCTACGACCGTCTCGCCGACCTCCCCGACGAGGGGCTCGCGCTCATCCCGTTCCGCCAGATCCGGGAGCGCGGCTTCGACGTCAGGGACGACGGCACACCGCTGGCGGTGCTGACCCCCGAGGAGACGTACGAGCTCTCTCTCGCCGAAGTGCTGGAACAGCTGCCCACGCATCACGTCCGGGTCGAGAACGGCGGCTTCGACGTCGCCGACGAGGAATACGCCGAGATCGTCGGGCGGGTCCTGCACGAGGAGATCGGGCGCGGCGAGGGCGCCAACTTCGTGATCCGGCGGACGTACGAGGGCGAGATCCCGGGATTCTCCCGCGCGGACGCCCTCGCGCTGTTCCGGCGGCTACTGGTGGGCGAGCGGGGCGCGTACTGGACCTTCGTCGTCCACACCGGCGAGCGCACCCTGGTCGGCGCGAGCCCCGAGGTGCACGTCCGGATGAGCGGCGGGACCGTCGTCATGAACCCGATCAGCGGGACGTACCGCTATCCCGCCGAGGGCCCCACTCCCGAGCACCTGCTCGGCTTCCTCGCCGACGGCAAGGAGATCGAGGAGCTGTCGATGGTCGTCGACGAGGAGCTCAAGATGATGTGCACGGTCGGTGACATGGGCGGGGTCGTCATCGGGCCCCGGCTGAAGGAGATGGCCCACCTCGCGCACACCGAGTACGAACTGCGCGGGAAGTCCTCGCTGGACGTGCGGGAGGTCCTGAAGGAGACCATGTTCGCGGCCACCGTCACCGGTTCCCCGGTGCAGAACGCCTGCCGGGTCATCGAGCGGCACGAGGTCGGCGGGCGCGGCTACTACGCCGGGGCGCTGGCCCTGCTCGGCCGGTACGGGCGGGAAGGATCTGCCGGAGCGCAGACCCTGGACTCCCCCATCCTCATCCGCACCGCGGACATCTCCGCCGACGGCCGCCTCAGGGTCCCCGTCGGCGCGACCCTCGTGCGCGGTTCGGACCCGGCGAGCGAGGTGGCGGAGACCCACGCGAAGGCGGCGGGGGTGCTGGCGGCTCTCGGCGTACGACCGTCCCGGCCCCGCGCGGAGCACGCGCGCGTGAGTCTCGCCGACGACCCACGCGTGCGTGCCGCGCTCGACGGGCGGCGCACCTCGCTGGCGCCGTTCTGGCTGCGGATGCAGGAGCCCCTCGACGAGCTCACCGGACACGCCCTGGTCGTCGACGCCGAGGACACCTTCACGGCGATGCTCGCGCACGTCCTGCGGTCGAGCGGGCTGGACGTCACCGTCCGCCGGTACGACGAGGAAGGGCTCCGGGAGGCGGTGCTCGCGCACGAGGGACCGGTCGTGCTCGGCCCCGGTCCCGGTGACCCCTGCGACCTGGACGACCCGAAGATGCGGTTCCTGCGGGGCCTGACCACCGAGGTGATCAGGCAGCACCGGCACGGCGTCCTCGGCGTCTGCCTCGGACACGAGCTGATCGCGGCCGAGCTGGGCCTGGAGATCGTACGGAAGGAAGTGCCGTACCAGGGCGCGCAGACGACGGTCGATCTGTTCGGGCGGCCCGAGACCGTGGGCTTCTACAACAGCTTCGTGGCGCACTGCGACGACGAGACGGCGGCCGAACTGGCCGCGCACGAGGTAGAGATCAGCCGGGCGGACAACGGAGAGGTGCACGCCCTGCGCGGTCCCGGCTTCGCGGGCGTCCAGTTCCACCCGGAGTCGGTCCTGACCCTGAACGGCGCCGTCGTCGTACGGGAGTTGGTGAGGCAGCTGCGCCGCACGACCGTGTGAGCCGGCCGGCGTCAGCCGAAGAACACCCCCACCTCCTCGTACAGCTTCGGGTCGACCGTCTTCAGCTTCGCCGTCGCCTCCGCGATCGGCACGCGCACGATGTCCGTTCCGCGCAGGGCGACCATCTTGCCGAAGTCGCCCTCGCGGACGGCGTCGATGGCGTGCAGACCGAAGCGGGTGGCGAGCCAGCGGTCGAAGGCGCTGGGGGTGCCGCCGCGCTGGATGTGCCCGAGGACGGTCGTGCGGGCTTCCTTGCCGGTGCGCTTCTCGATCTGCTTGGCCAGCCACTCGCCGACCCCGGACAGCCGCACGTGTCCGAAGGAGTCGAGCGACTCGTCCTTGAGGACCGCGTCGCCGTCCTTCGGCACGGCACCCTCGGCGACGACCACGATCGGGGCGTACGACGCCCTGAAGCGGGAGGTGATCCAGGCGCACACCTGGTCGATGTCGAAGCGCTGCTCGGGGATGAGGATGACGTTGGCGCCGCCCGCGAGGCCGGAGTGCAGGGCTATCCAGCCGGCGTGGCGGCCCATCACCTCGCAGACCAGGACGCGCATATGGGACTCGGCGGTGGTGTGCAGCCGGTCGATGGCCTCGGTGGCGATGCCGACCGCGGTGTCGAAGCCGAAGGTGTAGTCGGTGGCGGAGAGGTCGTTGTCGATGGTCTTCGGTACGCCGACGCAGGGCACTCCGTGGTGGTCGGAGAGCTGTGCGGCCACGCCCAGGGTGTCCTCGCCGCCGATGGCGATGAGCGCCTCGATCTCCCGCGCGGCCAGGTTCTCCTGGATCCGGCGGATGCCGTCCTCCCGCTTCAGCGGGTTGGTGCGGGAGGAGCCGAGGATGGTGCCGCCGCGGGGCAGGATGCCGCGCACGGCCGGGATGTCGAGACGCACGGTGGCGTCCTCCAGTGGACCCCGCCAGCCGTCCCGGAAGCCGGTGAAGTCATAGCCGTACTCCTGTACGCCCTTGCGGACTATGGCCCGGATGACGGCGTTGAGGCCGGGGCAGTCGCCGCCTCCGGTCAGTACTCCGACGCGCATGGACAGATCCCTTCGCCGCAGGTGCCTGACGAAGGGTCAGTGTGACGCCCGTCTCACTCGTCGTCGAGGCCTCGTTCAATGGCGTATCGGACGAGCTCGACCCTGTTGTGGAGTTGCAGCTTGCCGAGGGTGTTCTGGACGTGGTTCTGGACCGTGCGGTGGGAGATGACCAGACGTTCGGCGATCTGCTTGTAGCTCAGGCCCTTGGCGACCAGCCTGAGCACCTCGGTCTCGCGCTCGGTGAGTTGCGGGGCCCTGGGCTGGTCGGGGTCGGTGGTGGGCGCGGGGTCGGTGGCCAGGCGCCGGTACTCGCCGAGGACAAGGCCCGCGAGGCCGGGCGTGAAGACGGGGTCGCCGACGGCCGTGCGGCGGACCGCGTCCAGGAGTTCCTCGGTCGAGGCCGACTTCAGCAGATAGCCGGTCGCGCCCGACTTCACGGCCTCCAGGACATCCGCGTGCTCGCCGCTCGCCGACAGCACGAGGACGCGCAGGGCCGGGTTGTGGCCGACGAGCTCCTTGCAGACCTGGACGCCGGGCTTCACCGGCAGGTTCAGGTCGAGCACCAGCACGTCGGGGTCCACCGCCCTGGCGCGGCGTACGGCCTGGTCGCCGTCGCCCGCGGTGGCGACCACGTCGAAGCCGGACTCGGCCAGGTCCCGGGCGACCGCGTCGCGCCACATGGGGTGGTCGTCGACCACCATGACCCTGATCGGACCCTTGTCGCTCATCGCTGTCCTGCCTTCCCCCGTGAGACCTTCGGTACCTTCAGCTCGACCTCCGTGCCCTGCCCCGGAGGCGAGATCAGCTCGGCGCTGCCGCCGAGTTCGCGCAGCCTGCCCCGGATCGACAGGGCCACCCCGAGCCGCCCCTCCCCCTCGGCCTGGGCGAGCCGTCCTTCGGGGATGCCGGGTCCGTCGTCCCGTACGGTCACGATCACCTCGTCGGGTTCGTCCTCGACGAGGATCCACGCGCGCGCGTGGTCACCGGCGTGCCGGTGCACGTTGTCCAGGGCGGCCCCGACGGCCGCGGCCAGCTCGCGCGCGGCGGGCGGGGGCAGCGGGACGGGGGCGCCGGGCTCGACGAGGGAGACCTTCGCCGAGGCGTACGGGGCGAGCAGCGCGCGCAGGTCGAGCGGACCGTCGTCCGGTCCGTCGTCGGCCCGCTCGTCGTCGACGACGTGGACGACCGCCCCCTGGGCCGCGTCCCGCGACACCCGGGAGACGGACGTCAGCCCGCCGGAGACCAGGGTGCGCAGCGCCACCTCCTGCTCGCCGGCCATCCGGCCCAGCTCGGCCGCCTCACCGCCCATGACCGCGCCCCGGCGCTGCACCATGGCGAGCACCTGCAGGACGCTGTCGTGGATGTCCCGGGCCAGCCGCTCACGCTCCCGGGTCGCCGCCTCGATCTCCAGGGCGCGGGCGAGGGTGCGCTCGGAGGCGCGGGCGACCTCGACGACGTAGCCGATGGCGATGGAGGCGACCCAGACGAGGATCACGTTGTGGACGGTGTCGCGGGCCGGCTGGCCGCGCTCGACGAGGTTGGCGGCGGCGACCGGCGTGGAGGCGAGCGCGGCCCAGCGCCAGCCGCCCTTGATGGCGAAGGCGAGGACGGAACCGGCGGTCCATATCGACGGCAGGGTGGGCCCGCCGCTGTCGATGTGGTGGTCGTTGACGACCAGCGGGGTCAGCACGATCCCGGTGAGCGCGATCGCGAGGTCGACGGCGAGGAAACGCTTGGTGCAGGCGGCCGCGTTCTGGACGCGGGGCAGCGTGGCGAGCGTCCAGACGCACAGGACGACGTAGTAGGTGATGGCGATGCCGGGCCGGTCGTACTCGTCGTACTGCGTGGCGAAGAGGCCGACCGCGTACAGCATGGTGAGCACCCGGTACCCGGTCAGCGCACGCCACAGCGGCTGCTCGACCGACATGCGCATGACGCGTACTTGTTTGGCCATCTCCCCCACCCCCGGCCCGGACTGCGTGTCCCAGGATCCTAGGGCTTGTCCTTGTCGGCCTTCGCGACAGCCGCCTTGGCGGCCTTCGCCGCGTCCGAGATCCGGCGCTTGGCGGCGGTCGCGTAGATGTCGACGTACTCCTGGCCGGAGAGCTTCATGATCTCGTACATGACCTCGTCGGTCACCGCGCGGAGCACGAAACGGTCGTGCTCCATGCCCTGGTAGCGGCTGAAGTCCAGCGGCTCGCCGATGCGGATGCCCGGCCGCATCAGCTTGGGCATGACCTTGCCGGGCGGCTGGATCTTCTCGGTGTCGATCATGGCGACCGGGATGACCGGGGCGCCGGAGGCGAGCGCCACGCGCGCGAGGCCGCCGGGCTTGCCCCGGTACAGGCGCCCGTCGGGCGAGCGGGTGCCCTCGGGATAGATGCCGAACAGCTCACCGCGCTCCAGCACGTCGAGGCCGCTCTTGATGGCCGCCTCGCCCGCGCCGCGCGCGCCGGAGCGGTCCACCGGCAGCTGGCCGACGCCCTTGAAGAAGGCGGCCGTGAGGCGGCCCTTCACTCCGGGCGTGGTGAAGTACTCGGCCTTCGCGATGAAGGTGACCTTGCGGTCGAGGACCGCGGGCAGGAAGAACGAGTCGGAGAACGACAGGTGGTTGCTCGCCAGGATGGCCGGGCCCTCGGCGGGAATGTTCTCCAGGCCCTCCACCCAGGGCCTGAAGGCAACCTTCAGCGGCCCACCGATGGCGACCTTCATCGTGCCGTACAACAACCGAGTGCCTCCTGTGTTCGTCGTTCAGACCTTAACCCGGAGGCCTGTCAAACAGACCGACGGCCCTGGTCGGTGTCAGTGCGGTCGCGTACGGTGAACCTCACCTGGACTTGCTCACGCTTCTTTCATGAACAGGAGACCTAGGTGCCGGTCCTCCCCGGAGCCGAGCCGTTCCGCCATGAGGGCGGGGAGGCCGGTGTCCTTCTCTGCCACGGCTTCACCGGTTCCCCCCAGTCGCTGCGGCCCTGGGCCCAGCACCTCGCCGACCGCGGTCTGACGGTCTCCCTGCCGCTGCTGCCCGGTCACGGCACCCGCTGGCAGGACATGGCGCTCACCGGCTGGCAGGACTGGTACGCCGAGGTGGACCGCGAGCTGCGTGCCCTGACCGAGCGCTGCGCCTCCGTGTTCGTGGCCGGTCTGTCCATGGGCGGCACCCTGGCCCTCAGGCTGGCCGCCAAGCACGGGGATGCGGTGAGCGGCGTCATCGTCGTCAACCCGGCGAACCGCATGCACGGCCTCGCGCCCTACGCCCTTCCGGTGGCCCGGCATTTCGTGCGCACGGCGCCCGGGATCGCCAGCGACATCAAGAAGGAGGGCAGCGTCGAGCTGGGGTACGACAAGGTGCCGCTGCACGCTGCCCACTCCCTGCGGACCTTCTTCCGCCAGGTCGACGGCGAGCTGCCGCAGGTCACCCAGCCGCTGCTGGTGCTGCGCAGCGCCCAGGACCATGTGGTGCCGGCGGCCGACTCGGCGCGGGTGCTGAGCCGGGTGTCGTCGACGGACGTAACAGAGATCGTGCTGGAACAGAGCTACCACGTGGCGACGTTGGACCATGACGCGGAGCGGATTTTCGACGAGAGCCTCGCGTTCATCGGCCGGCACACCACCGGCATCGGCAGTGAAGGGACGGCCGCCCGTGGCTGAGCACGACTCCGATCGCGAGGACCGCGAGGGCCCCGAGCCCGAGGAGCAGGGCGTCCCGTTCGACGAGGAGGCCGCGTGGGCGGCCATCGTCGCCGGGTACGGCGAGGAGCCCAAGGACCCGCCGGGCACGAAGCCGTTCAAGTCGGTCGAGGATCTCGCGCTGCTCGAGACCGAGACGAACGACGAGCCGGCGGCCACGCGGACCCAGCCGGAGAAGGACGCGCCGAAGGCGGACTCACCCAAGAAGGACTCACCGAAGCAGGACGAGAAGCCGGCGAAGCCGCTGGGCGGTTCCGTCTCCTTCGCGCCCGGCGTCGGGCCGCGTGACTACAGCGCGCCGGAGCCGTCCGAGGACGACTTCGAGGACGACGACGAGGGGCACTTCGTGCCGCCGGAGCCGCCGCCGCTGCCCGCCGCCGACACCACCGCCAAGTTCGCCTGGCTCGGAGTGCTCGGCGGGCCGCTTCTGCTGCTGGTCGCGGTGCTGCTCGGCTGGGAGATGACGTGGTGGCTGGCCACGGTGGGGATCGGCGGTTTCCTGGGCGGCTTCGCCACACTGGTGACGCGGATGCGGGCGGACGACGAGGACGACGAGAACCCCGGCCGGGGTGCCGTCGTCTAGGTCGGCTCGGCTCAGTCAGCTCACGGGGATGTTGAGGGTGGCCAGGACCGGAAGATGGTCGGTGGCCGCCCTCAGGTCTGTCTCCGTGATGCCGGGCAGGTCCACGGGGACTCCGCAGCCGACCACCTCGACGCCCTTGGTGGCGAAGATCGCGTCGATGCGCCGCTGGGGTTCGGTGCGGGTCCAGGTGTGTTCGGCGCCGGTGGGACTGCTCGCCCAGCAGTCCTGGAGGCTGTCCGCGATGCGGGTGAAGGCGGGGCCGGTGGGGCGTTCGTTGAGGTCGCCGCCCGCGACGGCGTGCTCCACGCCCATGCCGGCGAGGCGGTCGAGGAGCATGCCCGCCTGGTCGTAGCGCTCGTCCTTCTGCAGTGACAGGTGACAGCTCAGCACGCCGAGCCGGGCGCCGCCGATTCGCACGACGGCGGTGGCGAAGCCTCGTCGGTGCTCACCGGGGGTGAGCGGGAGGAGGACGTCTTCCGTCCGTTCGACCGTCGCCCGCAGGTTGCAGAGGATCGCGGGGCCCGCCGCCGTGCCGCCGCCGGTGAGGACGACCAGTCCCGTGGCTGACGCCAGCCTTGCCAGCTTCTTGCGCCAGCGGAAGAAGCGGGGGGCTTCCTGGATCAGGACGAGATCTGGTTCGCAGGCCTGGATGACCCGGGCCAGCGCGTCTGTGTCGTCTCGCATCGAGCGGATGTTGTAGCTCAGGACCTTGACCAGAACCATGTGGATCAATTTACGCCCAAGGAGAAGGGGCGTGGGGATCGCGCCCCACGCCCCTGAAGAGAAGCCCCTGAAGAGGAGAAGTCACCCCTACATGACCGGGTCGGGCTCTCTCGCCAGGTCCGCCGCACCCACCAGGCCCGCCTTGTTGCCCAGTTGGGCGGCAATGACGTCCGCCACCGGGCGCCAGTTGCCGCCCACCAGCCAGCGCTTGTAGGACTTGCGGATCGGGTCCAGGACCAGTTCGCCCTCGTCGGAGAGGCCGCCGCCGACGATGAAGGCGGACGGGTCGAAGAGGGAGGCCAGGTCCGCGAGGCCCGCGCCGGCCCAGCGGGCGAGCTCGCGGTAGGAGTCGACGGCGACCGGGTCGCCCTGACGGGCGGCCATGGAGATGTGCTTGCCCTCGATGCCGTCGGGGCTGCCGTCGCCGAGGCCCAGGAGGATCTCGGCGTTCTCCGGGGTGGCGTTGGCGCGCTGCTTGGCGTACCTCACCAGCGCCCGCCCCGACGCGTACTGCTCCCAGCAGCCCTGCGAGCCGCAGCCGCACAGCAGACCGTCCGGGACCATGCGGATGTGGCCGAACTCGGCCGCCACGCCGAAGTGACCGCGGCGCAGCTTGTTGCCGATGATGATGCCGCCGCCGAGGCCGGTGCCGAGCGTGATGCAGATGACGTTGCGGTGGCCCTTGCCGGCACCGAACTTGTACTCGCCCCAGGCGGCCGCGTTGGCGTCGTTCTCCACGACCACCGGGAGGCCCACGCGGGCCTCGACCTTCTCCTTCAGCGGTTCCTGACGCCAGTCGATGTTCGGTGCGAAGTAGACCGTGGAGCGCTGCCGGTTGACGTATCCGGCGGCCCCGATGCCCACGCCGACGATCTCGTGACCGGCGTGCGCGCCCTCCACCGCCGAGGCGATGGCGTCCACGATGCCCTCCGGCGTGCCCGGGGTCGGCACCGTGTGCGTCGAGAGGATGTTGCCTTCCTCGTCGACCACACCGGCCGCGATCTTCGTGCCGCCGATATCGACGCCGATGGTGAGTCCCATGAATCCCTCAGTTTCGGTCGAGCCCCGCTACGGCCAACCGTACCCGAGGCCCTGCCGTCAGGGGGTTTCAGTCCAAATCGATGCGCTCGCCGGGGCCCGGTTCCTCGCCCCGGTCGCGCAGGGTCTCGTCGCGGCGGCTCCAGCGCTGCTCCTGGGCCTGGACCGCGGAGCGGTAGGCGGCGAGGAGTTCGCCACCGGCGGCCGCGAGGTGGTCGAAGACGTCCGGGTTGCGCTCGATGACCGGCTCGACCGCGGCCTTGGCCTGCTGGACGACCTGCTTGACCACCTGCTGGGCGGCCGGCCCGGCGATGCCCCCGAGGAGCGGGGACTGGAGGCCGGACAGCTTCTCGGCGACGTTGTCGACGAGTTTGCGCAGCTCTTCGGCGGCCGAGCCCGGGGGCGGGCCGTACTGGGTGCGGCGGCGGGTCTTCTCCGCCGCGAGATCCTCCGCGACCGCCGTCGCCCATGCGTCGGCGTCGGTCGCCCGTACCTCGTCCACGGCCTCGTTCTCGTCGGCACCGGACGGGGGGAGTTCTTCGCTCATGACGGACTCCTGACTACGGTTCGTCCCTACGACGTTACCCGAATGGGCGTACGCGGTTCACGGGGTGCGGGGCCACAGATCCGGGTCCGGCGCGAACCGGATCCGCAGCTCGCCCTCGCGCAGGGCGGCGCCGGCGACGGTGCAGCGGCGCAGGGCCGAGGGCAGCGGGACGATCCGGCGGAACTGCCCCGCCCTGATGAGGAGTTCGTCACCGCGCCGGATCAGGTCCAGCTCGTCGCGCAGGGCGCCGGGCAGCGGGAGGTGCCACACCAGCACGCCGTCCTCGGCGAGGTGGTCGGCGACGGGCCACTCGACCGTGGAGGTCGTGTCGTTGACCACGGGGACGCCGAGGGCGGTGAGGTCGTCGTCGCCGCGGGGGTCGTGGCCCAGATGCGGGACGACCTGGACGTCGTACGACTCCTGCCACTCCTCCAGGGCCTTGCGCTGCTGGGCGACGAGTCCCGGGGACCAGTCCTCCGGTACGACGCGGTTGGCGACCAGGGTGTCGGGGCGCAGGCCGCGCAGGGCGAGGGCGAGGCTCGCGGCGCGGACCGCGTCGGTGCCGGCGGGGCCGGGTTCGGCGACGAGCCGCACCACGGCCCGCCGGTCGGCGAGGACGGCCTCGACCGCGCCGAGTTCCGTGTCCCAGCGGGCGGCGGTCTCGTACAGCCACTCCGAGGGCATGGGGATGCCGGCGAGCCGTCCGAGGACGGGCCGCAGGCCGGCGGCCGCCTGGCGCTCGGCGGGGAGGAGCCGGCGCAGGTACCGGCGCAGTTCCTCGGGGAGGGAGAGGAGGGCGAGGGCCTGCGGAGTGGGCGGCAGGTCCACGACGAGCAGGTCGTGCCGCTCGGACAGGGCCGCGTCGCGCAGGGCGCGCAGCAGGGTGAGCTCCTCGGCGCCGGGCAGCGGGGTGACCTCCTCGGGGTCGAGGCGGGAAGCGCCGAGCAGGTCGAGCACGTGCGAGGCACGGTCCTGGAAGGCGGCGAGATCGTCCCGGAACCCGGCGGTGGCGTCGGGGCGCCACGCGGTGAGGGTGGGGGTGACCTGGGCCGGGGTCGGGCCGGTGGGCACGCCGAGGATCGCGCCGAGGGTGTCGGTGCGGTCGGCACTCAGCACCAGGGTGCGGGTGCCGTCGCCTGCGGCGCGCAGGGCGGTGGCGGCGGCGACCGTCGTACGACCGCTGCCGCCGGGGCCGGTGATCAGGATGGTGCGCATAGGGGTGAACCGTAACGGACGCGACGGTTCAGTCCGGCGGGGCAGTCTTGCGGCTGCGGCCCGGTGGGGGCTGGTCGCGCCCACGCGGCGGAGCCGCACATCGACAGAGCCCCCGCGCCCCTGAGCGGGCGCAGTGATCGCCTACCCAGCTGTACCCGCCCACCCGCAGTCGACCGCGAACCGGCGAACCCCCTACCGCTCGGACTCCACCCGCTTCTTCAGCCCCGCCAGCGCCCGGTCGATGATGACCTTCTCCGCCTTGCGCTTGATCATGCCGAGCATCGGGATCTTGACGTCGACCGTCAGCAGGTAGGTGACCTCCGTCGAACCCGCGCCCGCCGGCTTCAGCACGTACGAACCGTCCAGCTGCCGCAGCATCTGGGACTTGACCAGCGTCCAGGAGACCTCGTTCTCGCCGGTCCACGTGTAGCCGAGGACCTGGTCGTCCTTGATGGCGCCCGCGTCCATGACCAGCCGGACCTGCTCGGCGCGGCCGGACGCGTCCGTCGACAGGACCTCCGCCTGCTTCACCTCACCCGTCCAGTCCGGGTAGCGGGCGAAGTCCGCGATCACCGCCATGACGTCGGCAGGCGCAGCTTCGATCGTGATGCTCGAACTGGTGTGTTCCGCCATCGCCGTGGCTCCTCCAGATAAGGTCCGGTGAGGAAGGGTGGTACGCACGTCTGTGCAGCGTGAAGGCTACCGCGCGGACGGGCTCACCATTCCAGCGCCCACGGCTTCCCGCTCCCCGCGAAGTGCCCCACGTTCACACACTCGGTCGCCCCGATCCGCATCCGCCGGACCAGGGGCTGGTGGACGTGACCGAACAGCGAGTACCGGGGGCGGGTGCGGCGGATCGCGGCGAGCAGTGCCCGGCTGCCCCGCTCGAACCGCCGCGCGACGGTGTCGTAGACCAGCTCCGGCACCTCCGGCGGGATGTGCGTGCACAGCACGTCCACCTCGCCGACCGCCTCGATCTTCGCCGCATACTCCTCGTCGCTGATCTCGTACGGCGTCCCCATCGGGGTCCTGAGGCCGCCGCCCACGAAGCCGAACGTCCAGCCGCCGATCTCCACCCGCTCGCCGTCGAGCACGGTCGTACCGGGCCCCGCGAACTCCCGCCACAAAGGCGGCATGTCGACATTGCCGTAGGTCGCGTACGTCGGTGTCGGGAACGCGGCGAACATCTCGGCGTACTGCTTGCGCACCGCCTTCTCGATCACCGTGCCCCGGTCGGCACCGACCCCGCCCCACAGCCGGGCCCCGAGTTCGCGTGCCTCCTCGAAACGGCGGGCGGTGCGCAGTTCCACGATGCGGTCCGCGTTCTCCACGCCGAACAGGTCGGGGAAGATGCCGCGCGAGTGGTCGGCGTAGTCCAGGAACAGCACCAGGTCACCGAGACAGATCAGGGCGTCGGCGCCCTCGCCGGCTCTGGCCAGGTCACGGGCGTTGCCGTGCACATCACTGACCACATGGACGCGTGTCTTCCGGCTTCCGGCCGGTGTGGGTGCCATGACGATCAAGGGTAAGCCTGTGCGGCATACGTGAACAGTGGCGTCCGACCCTGCGGTTACTGGCCAGTCGGTAAGTAGGTGGACTACTGTGCGCGAAAGAACCCCCAATCCGTGTGACGCAGCGAACATCTCGCCGGGACCCCCTGTCGAAGAAGCCATACCGGCGGGTAACGTCCGGGCAGTCCAGTCGTGCTCAGCATTCAACTACCGAATCCCTGAGCACCTGCCCGAGCCTTGGACCGACCGTCGCATCACACAACGTCGTGGCGCCGGCGCCCTATGAGGAGCAGCAGTCTTGCGCGAGTTCAGCCTTCCGGCTTTGTACGAGGTCCCTGCGGACGGCAATCTCACCGACATCGTCCGGAGAAACGCCGCGCAGCATCCCGACGTAGCCGTCATCGCCCGCAAGGTGGGCGGTCAGTGGCAGGACGTGACGGCCACGGCCTTCCTGGCCGAGGTGCACGCCACCGCCAAGGGGCTCATCGCCTCCGGCGTCCAGCCGGGCGACCGGGTCGCCCTGATGTCCCGCACCCGCTACGAGTGGACGCTGCTGGACTTCGCCATCTGGAGTGCGGGCGCGATCACCGTGCCGGTGTACGAGACCAGTTCGCCGGAGCAGATCCAGTGGATCCTCGGCGACTCGGGCGCGACCGCCTGCGTCGTGGAGCTGGACGGTCACAGCGCGGCCGTCGAGTCGGTGCGCGACTCGCTGCCCGCCCTCAAGCACGTCTGGCAGATCGAGGGCGGCGGGATCGAGGAGCTGGCCCGCGCCGGCAAGGACATCAGCGACGCGGCCGTCGAGGAGCGCAGTTCGCTGGCGAAGGCCGACGACCCGGCGACCATCGTCTACACCTCCGGCACCACGGGGCGCCCCAAGGGCTGCGTGCTCACCCACCGCAGCTTCTTCGCGGAGTGCGGCAACATCGTGGAGCGGCTGCGCCCGCTGTTCCGCACCGGTGAGTGCTCGGTCCTGCTCTTCCTGCCACTCGCGCACGTCTTCGGCCGGCTCGTGCAGATCGCGCCGATGATGGCGCCGATCAAGCTGGGCATGGTCCCGGACATCAAGCAGCTCACCGACGAACTGGCGTCCTTCCGGCCGACGCTGATCCTCGGCGTCCCGCGCGTCTTCGAGAAGGTCTACAACTCGGCGCGCGCCAAGGCGCAGGCGGACGGCAAGGGCAAGATCTTCGACAAGGCCGCCGACACGGCGATCGCCTACAGCAAGGCCCTGGACACCCCGTCGGGCCCGTCGCTCGGTCTGAAGATCAAGTACAAGACGTTCGACAAACTCGTCTACAGCAAGCTGCGGGCCGTGCTGGGCGGTCGCGGCGAGTACGCGATCTCCGGCGGTGCCCCGCTGGGCGAGCGCCTGGGGCACTTCTTCCGCGGTATCGGCTTCACGGTCCTGGAGGGCTACGGCCTGACCGAGTCCTGTGCCGCGACCGCGTTCAACCCCTGGGACCGCACGAAGATCGGCACCGTCGGGCAGCCGCTGCCGGGCTCGGTGATCCGGATCGCGGACGACGGCGAGGTGCTGCTGCACGGCGAGCACCTGTTCAAGGGCTACTGGAACAACGAGGCCGCCACGGCCGAGGCGCTGACCGACGGCTGGTTCCACACCGGTGACATCGGCACCCTCGACGAGGACGGTTATCTCAGGATCACCGGCCGCAAGAAGGAGATCATCGTCACCGCGGGCGGCAAGAACGTCGCCCCGGCCGTGATCGAGGACCGTATCCGGGCGCATGCGCTGGTCGCGGAGTGCATGGTGGTGGGCGACGGGCGGCCGTTCGTGGGCGCGCTGGTCACCATCGACGAGGAGTTCCTGGGCCGTTGGGCCGAGGAGCACGGCAAGCCGGCGGGTTCCACCGCGGCGTCGCTGGCCGGGGACGCGGACCTGAACGCGGCGATCCAGGCCGCGATCGACGACGGCAACGCCGCGGTGTCGAAGGCGGAATCGGTGCGGAAGTTCCGCATTCTGTCCTCCCAGTTCACGGAGGAGACGGGCCACCTCACGCCCTCGCTGAAGCTCAAGCGGAACGTGGTGGCGAAGGACTTCGCGACCGAGATCGAGGCGATCTACGCGAAGTAGTACGCCTTCTGACGAAGCGTCATGGCGCGGTGTCCTCCACGAGGACCCGCGCCATCGTGCGTTCGGCGAGGGCGGTGATGGTGACGAACGGGTTGACCCCGATGTTGCCGGGGATCAGCGAGCCGTCGGTGACGTACAGCTTCGAATAGCCCTTCACCCGGCCGTAGTTGTCGGTCGCTCTGCCCAGCACGCAGCCGCCCAACGGGTGGTAGGTGAAGTCGTCGGCGAAGACCCTGCTGGGGGAGCCGAAGAGGTCGTACCGGTAGATGGTCGAGTTGGCGGAGTTGATCCGGTCGAAGAGTTTCTTGGCCATGCCGGAGGAGACCGAGCTCTGCGCGCTGCTCCAGTCGAGGCCCAGTCCCCCGCTGCCGTACGAGAACCTGGCGCGCTGCGGGTTCTTGGTGATCGCCAGATAGAGGCTGACCCAGTGCTCGAGTCCCGTGGGCAAAGGCGCGATCTCGGCGAAGACGGGGTTGTCGGTGTTGGCCCAGTCGTCGATGCCCATGACCGGCATGGTCGACTGGTTGGCGCCGACGGTGTCCCACAGGTGGTTGGCCCGTCCGAGCATCGTGTTGCCGTTGGGCCCCCAGCCGGCCCCGACGCTCGCGTCCAGCGCCGGGAGGGTCCCCGACTGCCGTGACCGGAGCAGGAGTTCACTCGTGCCGAGGCTGCCGCCGCCGAGGAACAGATAGGTGCAGCCGTACTGCTTGGTCTCGACGACCGCGCCGGTGTAGTCGATCCGGTCGGCGGTCAGTACCCAACTGCCGTCACCCGCCCGGCTGATGCCGGTGACCTTCTCCATGGTGTGGATGGTGACGTTGCCGGTGCCGAGCGCGGACGCCAGATACGTCTTGTCGAGGCTCTTCTTGCCGTGGTTGTTGCCGTAGATGACCTCCTGGCCGAGGGCGGATTTGGTGGCGGTGCCGGCGGCCTCGCGCTGCATGTAGCCGAAGTCGTAGACGCTGGGCACGAAGGTGGTCTTCAGGCCGGTGTTGCCGGCGTGCTTCCGGGAGACCCGGCTGAACCGGTACCACTCGGTCGCCTCGAACCAGGCCGGGTCGATCGTGTTGACGCCGAGCATGGCGCGGGCGCGCGGGAAGTACGTGCCGTACATCTCGGCGGTGTCGACGGTCGGGAACTGCTCGGCGAAGTAGGACTGGAGCGGGGTGACCGCCATCGAGCCGTTGACCAGGGAGCCGCCGCCGACCCCGCGGCCCACGAAGACGGACATGTTGGGGAAGTGCACCCGGTCCAGGACGCCGGGGTAGGGGTTGACGTCCTTGTTGACGACGTCCAGCCACAGGAAGGTGGCCAGCGGCGCCTCGGTGCGGCTGCGGAACCACATGGAGCGCTGGTCGGGGCTGGCGGTGTTGCAGAAGACGTTGCCGTCGGGGCCGGCGGTGTTCCAGAGCCGGCCCATCTCGAGGACGAGGGTGCGGATGCCGGCCTGGCCGAGGCGCAGGGCGGCGACGGAGGCGCCGTAGCCGGAGCCGACGACGATGGCGGGCGCGGACTCGACCGCGGCGGGCTCGTCCGCGCGGGCCGACTGGAGCCCGACTCGGGTGAAGCCGAGAGTGGCCGCCGTCTGGAGGGCGGCCATACCAAGGATCTGACGTCTAGTCAGCTGACGCTGCATCAGTTTTACTGTCATGCGCGCAGCATCGGCGGATTATCGGCCTCCGGCTATACCAACGTCTTCAACTTTTCCGCCAACAAATCCCACCGCCACTTCTCCTCGACCCACTCCCGTCCCCGCTCCCCCATGCGGCTCCGCAGTTCCGCGTCGCCGAGGAGGACGACGATCCGCTCGGCGGTCTCCTCGGCCGACCCGCCCCGCACGACCCACCCGGTCTCGCCGTCGAGCACGGCGTCCGGGGCGCCGCCCGAGTCCCCGGCGACGACGGGCAGGCCGGTCGCGGAGGCCTCCAGGTAGACGATCCCGAGCCCCTCGACGTCGAGTCCGCCCCGGCGGGTCCTGCACGGCATCGCGAAGACGTCCCCGGCGCCGTAGTGCGCGGGAAGCTCGGCCCAGGGCACGGCTCCGGTGAAGCGGACGGAGGCGGCGACCCCCGTCTCGTGTGCGAGCCTGCGCAGGTCCTTCTCGTACGGCCCGCCGCCGACGATCAGCAGCACGGCGTCGGGCTCCTTCGCGAGAATCCGCGGCATGGCGAGGATCAGCGTGTCCTGCCCCTTGCGCGGCACGAGCCGGGACACGCACACCACCACCGGCCGGTCCGTCAGCCCCAGCCGGGCCCGCACGGCGTCGCCGCCCGACCCGGGGTGGAAGGTCTTCTCGTCGACGCCCGGCGGCAGCTGCACCATCCGTGCGGCGGCCGCCGGGGTCAGCGCGGCGGCGATCCTGGACCGCGTGTACTCGCCGAGGTAGGTGATCGTGTCGGTCGACTCCCCGATACGGCCGAGCAGCTGCCGCGCGGCGGGCAGTTGGGCCCAGCCGGCCTCGTGCCCGTGGGTCGTGGCCACCAGCCGCCGGGCCCCCGCCCTCCTGAGCGCCGGCGCCATCAGCCCGAGCGGCGCGGCCGCCCCGAACCACACCGACGTACAGCCGTGCTCACGCAGCAGCCCGACCGCCCTCCGGGTCGCCCCGGGCGTCGGCAGCAGCATGGTCGTGGCATCACGTACGACGGTGAAGGGCTGCTCCGCGTCGAAGGCGGCGGTCGCCTCGAGGCCCTCCCGGCTCCGCTTCCAGGTGGAGGCGTAGACGACCAGCCGCTCGGGGTCGAGGCGCAGCGCCATGTTGTGCAGGAACGCCTGGATGCCACCGGGGCGGGGCGGGAAGTCGTTCGTCACGATCAGGGTCTTGTGCATCGCGGCCGAGACTACCGAACCGGCTGCTCACAGCCGGGCGCGGCCACGTTTATGGCACCCTCACAGGAGAGCGGGACATCATGTTCCCCTCAAGAGTGCGAGCGAACGGCAGGGGATCACGTGGAGACGAAGGCCGGACGGCGGTCCCTGACGTGGCTGCTGCTGACCTGGGGCGTGACCAGGCTGCTGCTCCTGCTGTGGGTCTTCAAGGTGTACGTCTTCCCGGGCCCGGACGTCACCAGTGACGTGTCGGTCATCTACCAGGGCTGGTACGACGTCCTGCGCACCGGAACGTTCCCGCAGTCCGACGTGACCTGGCAGTATCCGCCGGCCGCGGCCCTCGCGATCCTCTCCCCCGCGCTGCTGCCCTTCCTGGAGTACACCCAGGCCTTCTTCGTCCTCGCCTTCGTCGCCGACCTGGCCGCCCTCCTCCTGCTGCTGTACGCGGGCCGGCGTCCCGGGCGGCGGCTGCGCGGAGCCTGGGTGTGGGTGGCGGGCGTACCTCTGCTCGGCCCGACCGTCTACTCCCGCTACGACGTGATGGTGACCGCGGTGGCCATCGCGGCGGTCCTCGCGGCCGCCCGGCATCCGAAGGTGGCGGGGGCCCTGGTGGGCTTCGGGGCGCTGCTGAAGGTGTGGCCGGCGCTGATCCTCGTCGGCATCCGCAGGCGCAGTGTCTGGGCCTCGGCGGTGGCGACGGTGGTCGTGGTGGCCGGGCTGTTCGCCGTGGCGATGCCCGGGGCCTTCGCCTTCCTGACCTTCCAGCGGGAGCGCGGCACCGAGGTGGAGTCGCTGGGCTCCCTGGTCTTCCACATCGCCCGCCGGCACGGCTGGGACGGCTCGGTCCTGCTCAACTACGGCTCGGTCGAGTTCCTCGGCCCCTGGGTGACCGCCGTCAGCACGGCCGCGCTCGCGCTGACCGGCATGGCCTTCGGACTGCTGCTGCTGTGGCGGCTGACGGCCACCCGGTTCGAGGCGCACACGGCGGCCGACGCGGCGCTGGTGGCGGTGCTGATGTTCACCACCACGAGCCGGGTGATCAGCCCGCAGTACATGGTGTGGCTGGTCGGCCTCGCGGCGGCCTGCCTGTGCTTCCGGGCGAGCCGGATGGGCCTGCCGGCCGTCCTGGTGCTGGCGGCGTGCTTCGTGACGGTCCTGGAGTTCCCGATCTGGTTCGCGGACGTCGTGGGAAGCACCCCGCGCGGCATCATCCTCCTGCTCGTGCGCAACGGCCTGCTGGTCCTCGCCACCGTCATCGGAATGCGCGAGCTGTGGCGCTCGACGGCCCCGAAACAGACCCCGCCGCCCCCGGTACCGGATCAGCCCACGACTCCGGCCCGAGAGACCTCGACCTCATCCTGAAGGCCGGCTGAGGCCGTCCAGTGGTGGGGTCAGTCGAGCTGATCCCGCAGGTACTCCTGCCACGCCGCGGTGAAGGTCTTCAGGTCGGTGTCGAGCACCTTGTCCATGGCCTCCTCCACCGCCCCCGGCCGCTTCTCGTGCGTGCCCACGGCCCGGTAGAACTCGCCCAGCTTCGCCTCGCCCCACCGGTCCGCGATCATCCGGCAGGCCATCCAGCCGCCCTCGTAGGACATCGCGAGCCCGGACGCGCTGCCGCTGAAGCCGAAGTCCGCGTCGGAGGGGAGGTTCGCGGGCACCCGGCCCGCGGACACGGCCTCCTCCAGCTCCGGCGCGGCCTCGGCCGGGGTGCGCCCGGTGCCCCGGTAGCCGACCCAGTCGGCATACCCCTCCGACAGCCACAGCGGTGTCGCGGCGGTGGTGTCGGCGCGGGTGGCGACATGGGTGGTCTCGTGGGTGAGCACGACCTGCCTGCCCAGGGTGCCCAGCAGGCCGTACGCGTCGGGGTTGACGATGATCCGGTCCGCGGGCGCCTGCGCCGGGGCGCCCGTCTCACCGGTGGTGACCGCCGCGATCCCGCGGTAGGAGGAGGCCGGCGAGCCGAGCAGCCCCGCCATCCCCTGCAGGGACCGCGGTACGAGCACGACGACGTGCCGGGACCACGTGGTGCCCCAGGCGTCCGACACGGCGGGCACGGCGTGGTCGGCGAGGTCCGCGAAGGAGTGCAGTCTCTCGCCGGACTGGCCGACGCCGAGGACGATGCTGTGCCGTCCGCGGACGACGGTCACCTCGCCCTGGTCCCACAACTGCTGCGGAGCCTTCTTCGCCGGCTTCTCGTCCTTCACGTACCACTGGCCGGCCGCGTCCAGGGAGAGGTCCAGGGTGCGGGCGACGGTGACGGGGGCCTGGTCGTACCCCTGGACCCGGTAGCGGAGTTCGGCGTCGGCGGTGGCCGTGGCGCCGGTGCGGTGGACGCCGGTGACCTTGTAGGCCCAGGAGGCGAGGGGCACCGCGCTGACGTCCTCGAACCAACTCGCGGTACCCGTCTCGGCGATGCCCGCCCTGTCACGGTCCAGTACGGCCGCCGCCCGCCGGTCGAGGACGCGCTGCACGTCGGCCCTGGCGGTGTCGGTGGCCGTCGGCCGCCCGCCGCAGGCCACCAGCGAGGTGAGCAGCAGGCACAGCACCACCACACCGTGTTTCGGCACCCGCCTTCGACCAGCCATGTTTCCCGATCGTACGGGCACGGCGGCCGTCGGTCAGGGGCGCGTGACCGTCGCCCCCGGCATCATGCCCACCGGGTCGTAGCGCACCGGGGCGCCGGGGTACGGGGCGTGGACGACCTGGCCGTTGCCGACGTACATGCCGACATGGCTGGCATCGCCCCGGTAGGTGACCAGATCGCCGGGCCGCGCCTGGGAGAGCGGCACCTGGCGGCCGGCGTAGCGCTGGGCCTGCGAGGTGCGCGGGAGGGAGACGCCGGCCTGGGCGTACGACCACTGCATCAGGCCCGAACAGTCGAAGGCTCCCGGCCCGTTGGCGCCCCACACGTACGGCTTGCCGATCGCGGACTGCGCGGCGGCCACGGCCGCGGCCGCCCGGCCCGAGGGCGCGGCGGCACCCGAGAGGTCGGGCATCCCGGAGCGACCGGAGCGGGAGGCCCGGTCGTAGGCGGCGCGCTCGTCTGACGGCAGGGAGTTGAGGAGCGCACGCGCCCTGGCGAGCTTCCTCTCGACGGTCCGCTTGTGGGCGGCGACGGCCTTGCGGCTCTTCTCCAGTTCGCCGAGTTTGCGGGCCGCCTCGCCGCGCTCCTGGGCGAGTTCGCGCATGGCGTCCTGGAGGTCCTTGAGCTCGCCCGCCTGGCGCGCGTTGATCCGGTCGAGGACGGCCGCCTTGTCGAGGTAGTCGTCCGGGTCGTCGGAGAACAGCAGCGCGAGGGACGGGTCGAGGCCGCCGGAGCGGTACTGGGCGCCGGCCAGTGAACCGAGCGCCTCCCGCATGGAGTTGATGCGCTCCTGCTGGCGGGCGATCCCGTCCTGTGCGGTGCTGACCTCCTCGCGCAGCGAGTCGGCACGCTCGTCGGCCTTGTTGTAGGCCTCGGTTGCCTGCTCGGCCTGCTCGTAGAGGCGGTCCACCTCGGCCCGGGTGCCTTCGGAAGGAGTGGCGGCGGCCGGTACGGCGCCGAGCGCGGCGGCCGCCGCGGACAGCACACACAGAGCGGCACCGGCGCCCCGGTTGAACCCGGACGTCTGGACAAGGCGGCGATGGAACCCCACGGGAAGCCGCGCTCCTTCCACTGGCGGACACAGACGTTCCCCGGTGAGGGGAAGCGCGGCCGACAGTAGCCCCGCGGCAGGGGCGTATCCAACGACCTCCGCGGGCACACAACGTGACGCCCCGCCCAAGACGCAGGTCATGGGCGGGGCGCGGAGTCAGTTGTGGTGATCGTGATTCGCCCGAACGGGCGGCGAGTCGTCGTGATCTTGAGCAGGTACGGGGCTCAGATCCGCACGCCGAACTGGAACGGCATGTTGTTGATCGACTCGTAGCGCACGACCGTGCCGGTGCGCGGGGCGTGGATGACCTGGCCGTTGCCCGCGTACAGGGCGACGTGGTGCAGGTCGCCGTAGAAGATCACCAGGTCGCCGACCTTGAGGTCGCTCATGCTGTAGATGCGCGTACCGGCGTTCGCCTGGGCCTGCGAGGTGCGCGGGATGGTGATGCCGGCCTGCGCGTAGGCCCAGGAGGTCAGACCCGAGCAGTCGTAGGAGGCGGTGCCGGTGGCGCCGTAGACATACGGCTTGCCGAGCTGGGTCTGGGCGGCGTTGAAGGCGGCCTGGGCCCGGGCGGAGGAGGCGGGGGCGTCTCCGAGGTCCACGCGCTCGCTCGCGGAGCGGCTGGCGCGGGCGTCGGCGGCGGCGAGGGCGGCCTTCTCGGCGGCCGTCAGCGAGTTGAGGAGCTTCTGCGCCTCGGCGAGCTTGCCCTGAACGGACTTCTTCTGCTTGGCCAGTTCGGTGCGGGTGCTCGCGAGGTCCTTGAGCTTCTCGGAGGCCTCGGCGCGGTCCTGGGCCAGCTCGCGCTGCTTCTCCTGGATCTTCTTCAGCGCCTCGACCTGCTGGGAGCTGAGCTGGTCCGCGGTGGACGCCTTGTCCAGGTAGTCGTCCGGGTTCGACGACAGGAAGAGCTGGAGCGAGGAGTCGATGGTGCCGGTGCGGTACTGCGCGGCGGCCGCGAGGCCTATGGAGTCCCGCAGTTCGTTCAGGTCGCCCTGGCCGCGGGCCACGTTGTCCTGGATGGTGGAGATCTCCTTCTGGAGCTTCTCCTGCTTCTCCTTGGCGCCGTTGAGCTTCTCCGTGGCCTGCTCGGCCTGCTCGTACAGGGCGTCGACCTTCGCCTTGACCTCGTCCTTGCTCGGCTTCTCGCTCGGCGCGGCGTTGGCGGCATTGGCACTGAGGGCCACGGCGGCAGCGGCTGCGGTCGTGAGCACGGTCACGCGCGTACGGCTCGGCTGCTTGGGTCGACGGTGGGACGCCACGGAGGTGAACTCCTTCTTTTGAGTGATCACCCGCTCGGAGGTTCGAGAGCAGACCCTAGTGACCTTACTGTGATCAGTTCAAATCCTCAGGAGCAAAATCTCGTCACGCCATGCATTCTTTGCACATAACTCACATGCAGTGAGGCGGGCTTGACACTACGTTGCGTGACGATACGGCCAATTCGGTCATTCAGCCTGGACTTTGATGTTTAGGACAGCCGCTTCAGGAGCACCGCGGAAGCGACCGGCCGGGCCCCCGCCTTGGCGATGCCGTCGGCGACCTCGCGGTCGGTGGAGGCGACGATCACCGGCCGCCCGGGGGGCTCGGCGCGCACCAGCTGGCGGATCAACTCGTCGGCGGTGACTCCCGCCTTGGAGAACAGCACCCGCACCCCGCGCGGCGGCGCGAGCAGCACCGGCGCGGCGAGCTCGGCCCCGTCGAAGACACAGGTCACCTCCGCCCCGGTCTGCGCGGCGAGCTGCGAGAGCTGCCCCAGGAGCCTCAGGCGCTGCTTCTCCAGCGGCATCTGGGGATAGCCGGTCTTGGTGACGTTGTAGCCGTCGACCACCAAGTGCGCCTGGGGCAGGGCGAGAAGCTGGTCCAGGATCGCGGGGTCGTTCTCGGACAGCGCCCGCGCGGCGATGTCCTTGGGGGTCATGCGACCCGGTTCGACCGCGTCGACGGTCTCGGCGGGCCGGACGGAGACCGGCGGCAGGGCCAGTTCCCGGCGCAGTCCCTGGGCCGCGTCCAGAACGGTGTCCAGAAGCAGACGCACGCGCATGTCCTCGACACTGCGCCCCTCCCGTGCCGCTCTGCGCGTGGCCTCCAGAGCGGCCTCCGCCTCCCCCAGGCGTGCCTTCAGGCGCCGTGACTCGCTCTCGGCGGCGGACACCTGGGCCTGGCTCTCGGCGCGTACGGCGTCCATCTCGGCCTGCAGCTTGCGCAGGGCCGCCTCGCCGCGCTTGACGTCACTGAGTGCCGCGCGCAGCTTGCGGTGAAGCGATTCGGCTTCCTTCTTGGCGGACTCCAGCTCGGTGCGCAGCCGCTCGGTGTCGGCGCGCGTCTGGTCGCGGGCGGCCGTGAGCTGCTCACGCAGCCGCTCCAGTTCGGCGCGGCTCTCCTCGTCGGCCCGCTCGGCGTCCGCCCGCTGGGCCTCCTCGCCGGCCGCGGTGACCAGCTTGACCCAGCCGGTGGGACGCAGCACATAGGCCGCGGCCGCCACATCGAGCGGGTCCGCGGCCGGGGGCGGGGAACCGGAGTCGAGGGCGCCGGCCAGCTCCGGCTGGACCTCTCTGAACTTCTCCCCGATACGCTGGCGGAACAGCGGATCGGTCTCCAGCGCGGCCGCCATCGCGTTGCCCGCGAACTTGGCCCGCCGGTTCGGCGCGAAGCGCGCGTACTGCCTGAGCTGGGCGGGCAGTTCACCGACGGTCAGCCCGCCGAACCCCTCCGAGACGATGTGCACGACCCGGCGCCGCACACTGTCGGGCAGCGGACGGTCGAGGACCTCGGCGGCGGCGCCGTCGCCCGGCTCCCCGCCTTGTGTCTCCACCATCCGTCACACCCCATCACTGTGCGGGGCCGGCCCTGTCAGGAGCCGGCGCCCGGCCTGTCCACGAGTTCCACCTGGTCCACGGCGTTGCACCAGCGGCACCGCACCGACTCGATGGTCTCACTGACCACCTCGCGCTCCTCGACCTTCGGCTCTCCCGCCAGGTCGAGGTGGACGTACTCGACGACCTTCGACGAGCGGGTCACGTCGAAGCGCGTGAGGTTGCCGCAGAGGGTGCAGCGCCACCGCGTCGAGGCGGTCGGGAGGGGAACCGTCATCGTGACTGTGCTCTTTCCTACTAGCCATTGTCCGTGACACACCGGCGGCCCGGTGCGTGTGGCTCGTAACCCTAAGGCCTGGCGGGTACTCGCCGCTCGGGCGTCCACAGGACCTGTCCGGCGGCGAGGCGCTCTGTGCGGTTGCGTCCCGTTACGCCATGCTCTGTGTTCATGATCCGCAACTGGAGGGTGACGGTCGGTGCAGCGAACGGGCCGCTGTGGGGGCCGGCTCCGGTCACCTACGGCCTGATCGCCCTGTGCTGTCTGGTCTTCGTGATCGGCCCCGCCTCGGGCCTCGATCCGGCCTACGGCTCCGGGGACGCGGCCCTGGCCGCCCAGCGGGCCTACTTCCACCGCTGGGGCGTGGTGCCCGCCGAGCTCTTCGAGGGCTCGCCCGGCGCCGCCCTCACCCCGGCCACCGCGCTGTTCGTGCACGGCAGCTGGGTGCACCTGCTGGGCAACATGCTCTTCCTCTACGTCTTCGGGGTGATGACCGAGGAACGGATGGGCCGGGTGCAGTTCCTCCTCTTCTACGTCGGCAGCGGCTACCTCGCCCTGCTGGGCTACGCGGCCGCCAACGCCGACTCCGAGCAGTCCCTGGTCGGTGCCTCCGGGGCGATCTCGGCGGTCCTCGGCGCGCTGCTCTTCCTGTTCCCCGGGGCCCGGGTGACCAGTCTCCTGCCGTTCCTCTTCTTCCTGCCGCTGCGCTTCCCCGCCTGGGTCGTCCTCCCCTTCTGGGCGGCGCTGCAGTGGCTCGCCGCGGGCCGGGCCTCCGACGGCCCCGGGGTGGCCTACCTGGCCCACCTGGTGGGCTTCGGCCTGGGCCTGGTCTTCGCGTGGGTGCGTTTCGGCCGTACCACTGCTGTGTCTTCCCGGGGGACGACCCCCGGACCCCCGGCGGAAAAACCGGGCCGACTGGACCGCGAGTAGGGTGAGAGCCCTGCCACCGGCCCCCGAGGGAGAGAACCAGCCGTGATCACCGCGATCGTCCTCATCAAGACCAGCGTGGACCGGATCCCCGAGATCGCGGAGCGGATCGCCGCGCTGGAGTCCGTGAGCGAGGTCTTCTCGGTCACGGGCACGTACGACCTGATCGCCATGGTCCGGGTCAAGCGGCACGAGGACCTCGCCGAGGTCATCCCCGGCAGCATCAGCAAGATCCCGGGCGTCGAGGCGACCGACACCCACGTGGCCTTCCGCACCTACTCCCAGCACGACCTGGAGGCCGCGTTCGCGATCGGCCTCGACAGCTGAGCTCCCCCGACGGCTAGGAGCCGAGCGCGAGCACCGTGATGCCGTCGGCGGTCGCGGCGTACACGCGGCCGTCCCGGACGACCGGACTCTGCGTCCCGACGGACGTGCCGCCCTCGACGCGCCGGTGCCAGGTCTGCTTTCCCTTGCGGTTGATGCCGTAGAGCGTCGAGCCGTGGCGTACGTAGACGGTGTCGCCCTGGACGGTGGGGTCGCCGTACTGGCGTCCGTCGTCGGTGAACCGGAAGGACCACGCCGTCGATCCGTCGGCGGGATCCAGGGCGACCAGTTCGTAGTCGGACGCGGTGACGCCCACGTCGCCGAAGGGCACACAGGCGAAGTAGCGGCTGCCGTAGATCTTGTCGTTGGTGCAGTCCCACAGCGGTTTGCCGGTGCGGCTCAGGCCGTGCAGCATGTCCTCGCCGCCGGATCCGACCATGAGCGTGTCGCCGACCAGCGCGGGACGGCCGGGGTCGAGGCCCGCCTTCCTCGTCCAGAGCCGCTTGCCGCTGGTCGCGTCCAGGGCCTGGACCTGGTCCCCGAAGGTACCGACGTACACCACGCCGTCCGCCACCAGGGGCTCACCGGTGGGTGCCGGTCCGGTCGGCGTGGACCAGCGCACGCTGCCGTCGGGGGCGTAGGCCCGCACCCCGCCCGCGTCCGAGCCGTCGCCGTAGGACACCAGGACCAGTCGGCCGGCGGCGACCGGGAACTGACCGTTTCCGGCGAACCGCCTGGTCCAGCGGACCTTGCCGCCCCGGCCGAGCGCGCACAGCTTGGAGGAGCCCTCCTGGCCGTCCTCCAGCAGGCAGTACACGCCGTCGGCGGTGGCGAGCGGGGACATGGCCTCCGCGCCGAGCGAGGTCCGCCATACGGTCCGTCCGTCCAGGTCCAGCGCGTGCAGCGCGCGGTCCGTGCCGCCGACGTACACCCGCGTGCCGTCGGGCGAGACGGCCGCACAGGGGCCGCGCCGTCCGCCGAGGCCCTGGACCTTGTACTGCCAGCCCGTCGCCGGCGTGCCCGGGGCCCCCGCCTGCACGGATCCGTCCGGCGCGTCCCGCAGCCACAGCCACCCGCCCAGTCCGCCGGCCGCCACGACCCCGGCGCCGCCCGCCACGGCCCGCAACAGCCGGCGCCGCGACGGCGGGGCAGGGGCCGGTGTCACATCGGTGACCGCGGGGATGTCCGTGGCGGTCGGCGGCGCCACGTACTCGACGCGGCTCTCCCGCTCCCCCGAGTCGTGCCCGGGAACCCAGCGCGCCCCGCTCCGCACGGTCCGGGGCTCCTTCACGGCACCGGATCCGTACCACCCCGGCCGCAGGCTCTCGCGCAGCGAGACTGTGGTGTGCCCCGCGGCCGCGACCAGCTCCGCGGGGGTCGGCCGGGCGCCGGGGTCGTCCCGCAGACACGCCTCCACCAGTGGCAGCTGCTCCTCCGGTACGGCGGACAGGTCCACGTCACCGGTCAGGATCCGCAGCAGAACGACCGAATCCTGCCCCTCGCCGAAGGGTTCCTTGCCGCCGGACGCGTAGGCGAGGACCGCGCCCAGGGAGAAGACGTCACTGGCCGGCACCACCTGGGCGCCGTTGCGGATCTGCTCGGGCGAGAGATAGCCGACCGAGCCGACGACCACTCCGGTCCGGGTCAGGGCCGTGCCTTCCAGGGCCCGGACGATCCCGAAGTCGATGACCCGGGGGCCGTCCGGCGCGAGCAGGATGTTGGAGGGCTTGAGGTCCCGGTGCACCAGCCCCTTGGCGTGGATCGCGGCGAGCGCCTCGGCGAGCGCGGCCGCCAGCAGCCGTACCGCGTCCGCGGGCAGCGGTCCCCGGTCGAGCACGGCGTCCCGCAGGTTGGGTCCCGCCACGAACTCGGTCGCCATCCAGGGACGGGCCGCCTCGGTGTCGGCGTCCACGACCCGCGCGGTGTACGTGCCGGCCCCGCCGACGGTCTGCGCGGCCCGTACCTCGTGCCGGAACCGGGCACGGAAGGTGCGGTCCTCGGCGTGTTCGGCCCGTACGACCTTCACGGCCAGCCGCAGCCCGCCCCGGGCCTCGGCGAGATACACCTCGCCCATGCCGCCGGACCCGAGTCTGCCCAGGACCGCGTAGGGCCCGATGGCCGGCGGGTCCGTCTCGCGCAGCTCCTGCACCCCGTGCTCCCCCTGCTTTCCGGACGGTTGCTGAGGGGAGCGTATACGCGCGGTGGACTCCGGTCCGTCAGACGGCGGGGACGCAGCGGCCGTCCTCGGTGCGGTACGTCCACTTCGCACCGTCCGCGACCAGTTCCTTCACGGCCTGCACGAACCGCTCCACGTGCTCGTCCGGGGTGCCCGCGCCGAAGCTCACCCGGATCGCGTTGAGGGACTTCTCGCCGGGCGCGGCCTCGGGGGCGCCGCACTCGCCCTGGGACTGCGGGTCGCTGCCGAGGAGGGTGCGGACGAGGGGGTGGGCGCAGAAGAGGCCGTCGCGGACGCCGATGCCGTACTCGGCGGAGAGGGCGGCCGCGAAGTGGGAGCTGTTCCAGCCCTCGACGACGAAGGAGATCACGCCGACACGGGGGGCGTCGTCGCCGAAGAGGGACAGGACGCGGACCTCGGGGACCTCGGCGAGGCCGGCCTTCACCTTCTCGATCAGGTGCTGCTCGCGGGCGACCAGGGTGTCGAAGCCGGCCTCGGTCAGCGCCTTGCAGGCCGACGCGATGGAGTAGGCGCCGATGACGTTCGGGGAGCCGGCCTCGTGGCGGGCGGCGCTGTCGTGCCACTCCACGTCCACTCCGCCGTCCTCGCGCCGGGTGACCTTGCGGCTGGCGCCGCCGCCGGCGAGGTAGGGGTCGGCGGCCCGGAGCCAGTCGGCGCGGCCGGCCAGGACACCAGAGCCGAAGGGGGCGTAGAGCTTGTGGCCGGAGAAGGCGACCCAGTCGACGTCGAGGTCACGGACGCTCACCGGGTGGTGCGGGGCGAGCTGGGCCGCGTCGAGCACGATCCGGGCGCCGTGGGCGTGCGCGGCCGCCGCGAGTTCCCGTACGGGCCACAGCTCACCGGTGACGTTGGAGGCGCCGGTGACGCACACCAGGGCCGGGCCCTGGGGGTCCCGGTCGGCGAGGGCCTTCTCCAGGGTCTGGACGGCCTGGCGCGGGGTGCGCGGGGCGTCCAGGTAGCTGACCCGGGCGTCCTTCCAGGGCAGCAGGCTCGCGTGGTGCTCGGTCTCGAAGACGAAGACCTGACAGTCGGCGGGGAGCGCCGCGGCGAGGAGGTTGAGCGAGTCGGTGGTCGACCGGGTGAAGATCAGCTGGTCGTCGTCGCGGCAGTCGAGGAACTCGGTGACCGTCCTGCGGGCGTTCTCGAACAGGTCGGTCGACAGCTGGGAGAGGTAGCCGGCCCCGCGGTGCACGCTGCCGTAGTAGGGCGCGTACGCCGCCACGTCGTCCCAGACCCGCTGGAGGGCGGGTGCGCTGGCCGCGTAGTCGAGGGCGGCGTAGGTGACTTCGCCGCCGGTGACCAGCGGGACGGTGACATCTCGTCCCAGAACGGGCAGGGGCGCACAAATGGTCTGGACGGCGGCAGCGGTGGAGACAGACATGGGGGACTCCCGTGAAAGGTGAAAGGTGAGAGGGGTGTGCGGAGGGGGGCTCTGCGCCCTATCGCATTCGGTTGCTCACGGAAGACTCCTCGAACGACCAGGATCCCTGGTTCGTGAGGGATCCGCGCTTGCCGTAGACCTCGCTGCCTACGGCCTGGTCTTCACCCGGGGCACCCCGCCACGGACGGAGGGTTGCCGGACAGTCGGCCGGGGCCTCATGACTGTCACTCATGACCTGGTCAAAGAACGTACGTGAAATGATCGTCGTCCCGCAACCCGTGTCCGGATCGCGGGACGACACCTGGTGAACGCTATGCGTTGCTCGCGGCCACCCAGCGCTCCAGCGTCCGCTTCGCCGACCCCGAATCGATCGCCTCGGCGGCCTTGTCCATCCCGGCCCTCAGTTGCTCGGCCAGCGTGCCCGAACCCGGGTCCAGGGCCACCAGCGCGGCCGCCGAGTTCAGGAGTACGGCGTCCCGGACCGGGCCCTTCTCGCCGTCCAGCAGGCGGCGTGCGACCTCCGCGTTGTACGCCGGGTCACCGCCCCGCAGGGCCTCCACCGGCACCAGGTCGAGGCCGGCGTCCCGGGGGTCGAAGCTCTCCTCGGTGACCTTGCCGTCGCGGACGACCCAGACGCGGGAGGTCGACGTGGTCGTCAGCTCGTCGAGGCCGTCGTCACCGCGGAAGACGAGGGAGGAGTGACCGCGCTCGGCGAAGACGCCCGCGACGACCGGCGCCATGCGCGGATCCGCGACCCCGACCGCCTGGGACCGCACGCGGGCGGGGTTGGTCAGCGGGCCGAGGATGTTGAACACCGTGCGGATGCCCAACTGGCCGCGGGCGGCGCCCGCGTGACGCAGCGCCGGGTGGAACTTGATCGCGAAGCAGAACGTGATCCCGGCCTCTCCGGCCACCTCGGCGACCCGCTGCGGGGTCAGCTCCAGGTTGACGCCGAGCTGCTCCAGGACGTCCGAAGCACCGGACGCGGAGGAGGCGGCCCGGTTGCCGTGCTTGACGACCGTGGCGCCGGTGCCGGCCACGACGATCGCCGACATGGTGGAGATGTTTACGGTCTTGGCACCGTCGCCGCCGGTGCCGACGATGTCCACCGTCCGCCCCGGGACCTCGATCACGTTGGCGTGCGCGTACATCGTCCGGACGAGTCCGTTGATCTCCTCGACCGTCTCGCCCTTGGCCCGGAGGGCGACCACGAAGCCGGCGATCTGCGCGTCGGTCGCCTCGCCCTGCATGATCCGGTCCATCGCCCACGCCGTCGCGTCGGCACTCTGGTCACGGCCGTACAGCAGGGCGTTCAGTACCTCGGGCCAGGAACGGCCCGCCGCGGTGTCGCCTCCAGCGGGGGTCACAGCGCTCATGGGGCCGCTCCAGATGTCGTAGAAAAGTGTGCCCACACCCTATCCAGCGCGGAGCACGGCAAAGGGGCCCCGTCCGGTGTTCGGACGGAGCCCTCCAACGGTTCGTCCTGGCGCGGGGTGACCGCAACCGCCCAGGGGCGCGGGGCTGTATCGATGTGCGGCTCCGCCGCGCGGGCGCGCCCAGCCCCCACCGGCCCGCACCCGCCCCTCCTCGTGGCACGGCGAAGGGCCCGTCCGGGGTGTCGGACGGGCCCTTCCACCGCGCGTGGCGAGCGCAGCGATCAGTGGTGGCCGTGGCCGCTCGTGATCTCCTTGTACTCCTCGACGGTCGGCTTGGCGATCTGGGACTCGTCGCCGTAGTACGCCTCGCTCAGCTTGGCGCGCAGCTTCTCGGAGCCCTTGACCTTGCGCTCGACGCCGTTCTCGTCGACCGTGGGGCCGATCTCGGCCGGCTTGTACTGCTCGTGCGCCGTGAGCGTGTGCAGCTGCTCCTGGCTGAGCGGCTCGTGCACCTCGATGAACTCACCGTGCGGCAGGCGCTTGATGATGCCGGACTCTCGGCCGTGCAGCACCTTGTCCTTGTCGCGGCGCTGCAGGCCGAGGCAGATCCGCTTGGTGATGATGAACGCCACGACCGGGGCGACGAAGAACGCGACCCGGACGAACCAGGTGATCGAGTTGATCGACAGGTGGAAGTGCGTGGCGAACAGGTCGTTGCCACCACCGATCAGCAGCACCATGTACCAGGTGATCCACGCGACACCGAACGCGGTACGCGTCGGAGCGTTGCGCGGGCGGTCCAGGATGTGGTGCTCGCGCTTGTCGCCGGTGACCCAGGACTCGATGAACGGGTAGACCGCGATGGCGACCAGGACCAGCGGGAAGATGATCAGCGGGATGAACACGCCCAGGACGAGCGTGTGACCCCAGAAGTTGATCTCCCAGCCCGGCATGACACGGATCAGGCCCTCGGAGAAGCCCATGTACCAGTCCGGCTGGGCGCCCGTGGACACCTGGTCGGGACGGTAGGGGCCCATCGCCCAGATCGGGTTGATCGAGGCGATGGCCGCGATGGCCGCGATGGCACCGAAGACCAGGAAGAAGAAGCCTCCGGCCTTGGCCATGTAGACCGGCAGCAGCGGCATGCCGACGACGTTGTTGTTGGTCTTTCCGGGGCCCGCGAACTGTGTGTGCTTGTGGTAGAAGACCAGGATCAGGTGGCCGACGACCAGGCCGAGCATGATGCCCGGCAGCAGCAGCACGTGGATCGAGTAGAAGCGGGCCACGAAGTCGCCGCCCGGGAACTCGCCGCCGAACAGGAAGAACGACAGGTACGTGCCGACGATCGGCACGGACAGGATCGCGCCCTCCATGAAGCGGACACCGGTGCCGGAGAGCAGGTCGTCCGGGAGCGAGTAACCGGTGAAGCCGGTGAACATGCCCAGGACGAACAGCAGGAAGCCGAACAGCCAGTTGACCTCACGCGGCTTGCGGAACGCGCCCGTGAAGAACACACGCATCATGTGCACGAACATGCCGGCGAGGAAGATCAGCGCCGCCCAGTGGTGGATCTGCCGGATCAGCAGACCACCGCGCACATCGAAGGAGATGTGCATGGTCGAGTTGAACGCCTCGGACATCAGCTGGCCCTGCAGCGGGACGTAGCTGCCGTGGTACTCCACCTCGTTCATCGACGGGTGGAAGAACAGCGTCAGGTACACACCCGTGAGGATGATGATGATGAAGCTGTAGAGGCAGACCTCGCCCAGCATGAACGACCAGTGGTCGGGGAAGATCTTGCGCATGTTGGCCTTGGCCAGGGAGTAGATCCCCAGTCGGCCGTCGGCCCAGTCGGCGACGCGCTCGCCGGCCGGTGCCTTCCCGCGTGCGCGGGACTCGGAGGACTCTGTAGTACTCATCCGCGCTCCCAGAAAGCAGGACCGACGGGCTCCTCGAAGTCGCCGAGCGCTTGGAGGTAACCCTGGTCGTTCACGCCGATGCGCAGCTGCGGCAGGGCGTGACCGGCGGGGCCGAAGATCACCCGGGCACCGTCGGACAGGTCGAAGGTGGACTGGTGGCAGGGGCAGAGCACGTGGTGCGTCTGCTGCTCGTACAGGGAGATCGGGCAACCGACGTGGGTGCAGATCTTCGAGTACGCGACGATTCCCTCGTACGACCACTCGAGCTCGCGCTTGTCCTTGATGTTGTCCGGCTGGATGCGGACGATCATCAGGGCGGCCTTGGCGATCTCGGTCTGGAACTCCTCGTCGTGCTCCTCCAGGCCCTCGGGCTTGGCGAAGGTCAGCGAGCCGACCGCGACGTCGGAGGGGCGCAGCGGCTCGTTGGTGTTCATGTTGACGAGCTGGAGACCCTTGCGCCACATGGTGTGGCGGAGCTTGGTGCCGGGCAGCGGGCCCAGGTCGCGCAGCAGCATGACGCCGGACAGCGGGAACAGGGCCAGCGCGCCGAACATCGTGTTGCGGATCAGCTTGCGACGGCCGAGCGCCGACTCCTTGGCGCCCTGCTTGAAGTCCGCGTGGACCTTCGCGCGGACCTCGGGGGGCGCCTCGATCGCGTGACGCTCGTCGGCGATCTCCTCGTCGGACATCAGGGTGCGGGCCCAGTGGACCGCGCCCGCGCCGATCGAGAAGAGGGCGAGACCGAGGGTCAGACCCAGCGCGAAGTTCAGCGCGTTGATGTGCCCGATCGGGAAGACGTAGATCGACTCGTCGTGGGGGATGCCCACGTACGAGGCGATGAACCCGACGGTGGCCAGCATCGACACCGTGAACAGCATGGCCACCACGCGCTCGGACCGCCTGGCGGCCCGCTCGTCGATGTCCTGCACCCGGTGCTCGTGGGGCGGGAGGCCGGGGTCCGCGAAGGGGTGCTTCTCGTCCGCGACGCCTACCGCGCCGTGCGCGTCCTGCTCTGCGGGCAGGTTCTCTTCTGGAATGTCTTGGCTACTCATGACTTCTTGGCCTTTGCGGTCCGAGCGGCGACCCAGACGGCGACCGCGATCAGCGCGCCGAGGCCGAAGATCCAGGCGAACAGGCCTTCGGAGACCGGGCCGAGACCGCCCAGCTCAAGGCCGCCGGGGCTCACGGTGTCGTCGCCGTTGACCGCGTTCAGGTACGCGATGATGTCCTTCTTGTTCTGCTCCGACAGCGTGGTGTCGGGGAACGACGGCATGTTCTGCGGGCCGGTCTGCATGGCCTCGTAGATGTGCTTCGGGGAGACACCCTCGAGGTCCGGTGCGAACTTGCCGTGCGTCAGCGCGCCACCCTTGCCGGTGAAGTTGTGGCACTGCGCGCAGTTGGTGCGGAACAGCTCGCCGCCCTTGGCGATGTCGGCTCCGTCCGGGCCGTACTCCGTCTTCGTCGGGACGGACGGACCCGAACCCAGCGAGGCGACGTACGCGGCCAGCTGGTCGATCTGGGCCTGCGTGTAGATGACCTTCTTCTTCGGAACCTGCGGGCCCGGCTGCTGGGCCGGCATACGGCCGGTGCCGACCTGGAAGTCGACGGCCGCGGCGCCCACGCCCACCAGGCTCGGACCGTCGGAGGACCCCTGACCGCCGGTGCCGTGGCAGCTGGCGCAGCCTACGGCGAAGAGCTTCTTGCCCTCGTCGATGGCCAGGGACTGGGCGGTTTCATCTGCCTTCGCCTGGCCCGCGGGGGCGAACACGGCGTACAGCCCCCCGGTGCATGCCAGCGCGAGGAGTAGGACGACGAGCGCCGCCAGCGGGTGGCGTCGTCGTGCGGAGAGCTTTTTCACGGATTACCCCGGTGTCAGGATCTTCTGCGTCGATGCTTGCGATGTCGGGAGCGGGCCCGGCTACTTGATCATGTAGATCGTGGCGAAGAGGCCGATCCAGACGACGTCGACGAAGTGCCAGTAGTAGGACACGACGATGGCCGCGGTCGCCTGCTCGTGGGTGAACCTCTTGGCCGCGTAGGTACGCCCGAGAACGAACAGGAACGCGATGAGGCCGCCCGTCACGTGCATGCCGTGGAAGCCGGTGGTCAGGTAGAACACCGAGCCGTACGGATCGGAGGAGAGCGAGAGCCCGTCGTTCTTCACCAGCTCCGTGTACTCGTAGATCTGACCGCCGATGAAGATCGCGCCCATGATGAAGGTGATGATGAACCAGCCCCGGAGCTTCTTCACATCACCGCGCTCGGCTGCGAAGACGCCGAGCTGGCAGGTGAGGGAGGAGAGCACCAGGATCGTGGTGTTCGTCGCCGAGAACGGGAAGTTCAGGCTGGACGCCATTTCCTTCCAGTGGTCGGGACCCGTCACCGATCGCAGGGTGAAGTACATCGCGAAGAGGGCCGCGAAGAACATCAGCTCGGAACTCAGCCAGATGATGGTTCCGACGCTGGTGAGGTTCGGCCGGTTGACCGATGGGTGCGCGTGCCCGGTTGTCTCTGTCGTTGCTGTCGCCACGACCGACATTATGTCGGTCGCTTATCCCGCCCTCACCCCGGGGGGTGCCGTTCGGAGTGTCTTGCTCCTTCATACCGGTGTTGACGTGGTGTTCAAGGGAGTAGCATCCGGCCCAACGGACCTGTCCTTACGACGCTGACGTCACGGAGGAACAATGCAGCCGACCGCCACGGTGCTGGTCTACAGCGACGATTCCAACACCCGCGAGCAGGTACGGCTCGCCTCCGGCCGGCGACCGGCTCCGGACGTCCCGTTGGTGGAGTTCCTGGAGTGCGCCACGCCCGCGGCGGTGCTGAAGGAGCTGGACAAGGGCGGGATCGATGTCTGTGTGCTGGACGGGGAGGCCGTGCCGATGGGGGGCATGGGCCTGTGCCGGCAGATCAAGGACGAGGTGTTCAACTGCCCGCCGGTGCTGTTGCTGATCGGGCGGCCGCAGGACGCGTGGCTGGCGACGTGGAGCCGGGCGGAGGGTGCGGTGACGCATCCGGTGGATCCGGTGGAGTTCGCTTCCGCGCTGGCTTCTCTGCTGCGGGACCGGAAGGCGTTGAGCGCCTAGGAGCTCGGGGGCTGCCGCGCTTCTGGGCGTGCCGGCCCCTGAGGTGTCTCTAGACGCTCTGCGGCCTCAGCCTCGCCACCTGCTCCGCGCTCGGGGCGTCCGGGGTGCCGGCCACCAGGGCGCTGCCGTCGCGCCACTTCTTCCAGTCCACGTTCCAGTCACCGAAGCCGTTGCCGAAGGGCTCCATGGTGTTGCCGTCCGAGTTGACGACCTGCACCACGTCGCCCTCGTGGACCGTGTCGAAGAACCACTCGGCGTTGGACGTGCTCATGCCGGTGCAGCCGTGGCTGACGTTGGCGTAGCCCTGGGAGCCGACCGACCAGGGGGCGGCGTGGACGTACTCGCCGCTCCAGGTGAGGCGGGTGGCGTAGTAGACCGGCAGGTCGTACGACTCCGAGGAGCCCTCGGCGATGCCGATGCTGGTGCCGCGCATACGTACGAAGTACTCCTTGCCGAGTACGACCTTGACGCCGTTGCGGGTCTCGAAGCCGGGCTTGCCCGTGGTGACCGGAAGTTCCTTGATGACCTCCTCGTTCTTGTAGACCTTCATCGAGTGTGACGAGGCGTCCGTCACGGCGATGATGCGCTCCCCGGTGGTCAGCTTCAGGGCCTTGCCCTTGCCGCCCCAGAGCCGGTCGCCGATCTTGATGCCCTCCAGGTCGCTGCGGACCTGGATCGTGGCGTGCGTGGGCCAGTACTCCTTGGGCCGGTAGTGGAGTTCCTTGTCGTCCACCCAGTGCCAGGCGCCCGGTACGGCGGGTGTGGAGTCGACCCTGAGGGCGCGCTCGACGACGGCCCGCTGGGCCTTGTCCTTGACCGGCTTGTCCAGCTTGGCGGTGACGGGCTGGCCGACGCCGTACGTGCCCGACTTGGGGCCGAAGGTGACGTTCAGGCGCTTCTTGCCCACGGGCTTGCTGGTGTCGAAGTCGAGGACCTTGCGGCCGGGTGCCCCGTCGTCGTCCTCGGTGCTCACCCGGACGACGTAATGGGCGTTTGCGGCCAGCGGAGAGGTGCTGCGCCAGCGGGTGCCGTCGGCCGAGAGTTCGCCCGCCAGATAGCGGCCTGTGGCGTCCGTGGCCGTGACGTCGGTGATGCGGCCGTCGTCGTCCTCGGCGGTCACCTCGAGCGGCTTGTCCGGGTCGGCCTTCTTGCCGTCGCCCGTGGGCGCGTTGAAGGCGATCTGGTCCGCCGCGTCGTAGGGCGTGGCCGCCAGCGGGTTCCCGTCGGACCCACAGGCGGCGGCGCTCACGCCGAGGGCGATCACCAGCAGCGTGCAGCTCACGACGGTGCGGGTACGCGGTGCGTGGTTCATGACTTCACGCTAGGAAGCCCCGTCAAGAACGGCACGCCGGGTGACTCGTACGAGGGATACGGATTGCGGCAAAAGCAGGAGCCCGGACGCTCCTCGCGGAGTGTCCGGGCTCTGTCGAGCTCAGCTCGTGCTACTGCGTGCGGTTCTCACCGCGGTAGTACTCGAAGACCCAGCCGTACAGACCGATCATGATGACCGGCACCGAGAAGTACAGCAGCCACCAGCCGATCGCGACCGACAGGAAGGCGAGGGCACCGCCGAAGCCGAGGGCGAGCGGCTGCCAGCTGTGCGGGCTGAAGAACCCGACCTCGCCGGCGTCGTCCGCGACGTCGGCCTCCTTGTTGTCCTGCGCGCCGGCGTCCACCCGCTTGGCCGTGAAGCCCAGGTAGAAGCCGATCATGATGGACAGGCCGAAGGCCAGGAAGAGCGCGGTGGTACCGGCCGGCTCCTTCGACCACACGCCATAGACGATCGCCATGGCGAGGATGAAGATGCTCAGCCAGAAGAACATCCGTCCCTGGATCTTCACTTGCCGGCCTCCTTGCCGCCGTTGCCGGCCAGAGCCTTCTCACCGTGACCGGCGTTCTCGAGCTGGTCGAGAGCGGCGATCTCGGGGTGGTGCAGGTCGAACGCCGGGGATTCGCTGCGGATCCTCGGCAGGGTGAGGAAGTTGTGGCGCGGCGGCGGGCAGGAGGTCGCCCACTCGAGCGAGCGGCCGTAGCCCCACGGGTCGTCGACGCCGACCGGCTTGCCGTACTTGGCCGTCTTCCACACGTTGTAGAGGAACGGCAGGATCGACAGGCCGAGCACGAAGGAGCTGATCGTCGAGATCGTGTTCAGGGCGGTGAAGCCGTCGGCCGCCAGATAGTCGGCGTACCGGCGGGGCATGCCCTCGGCGCCCAGCCAGTGCTGGACCAGGAAGGTGCCGTGGAAGCCGATGAACAGCGTCCAGAACGTGATCTTGCCGAGGCGCTCGTCGAGCATCTTGCCGGTGAACTTCGGCCACCAGAAGTGGAAGCCGGAGAACATCGCGAAGACGACGGTGCCGAAGACGACGTAGTGGAAGTGCGCCACCACGAAGTACGAGTCCGAGACGTGGAAGTCCATCGGGGGCGAGGCGAGGATGACACCGGTCAGACCACCGAAGGTGAAGGTGATCAGGAAGCCGGTGGCCCAGAGCATCGGGGTCTCGAAACTCAGGGACCCCTTCCACATCGTTCCGATCCAGTTGAAGAACTTCACGCCGGTCGGTACGGCGATGAGGAACGTCATGAAGGAGAAGAACGGCAGGAGCACACCGCCGGTGACGTACATGTGGTGGGCCCACACCGTCACGGACAGACCCGCGATCGCGATGGTCGCCGCGATCAGACCCATGTAGCCGAACATCGGCTTGCGGGAGAAGACCGGGATGACCTCGGAAATGATGCCGAAGAACGGCAGGGCGATGATGTACACCTCTGGATGGCCGAAGAACCAGAAGAGGTGCTGCCAGAGCAACGCTCCGCCGTTCGCGGCGTCGAAGACGTGTGCCCCGAATTTCCGATCCGCCTCCAGCGCGAACAGCGCGGCGGCGAGAACGGGGAAGGCGAGCAGGACCAGCACCGCGGTCAGCAGCACGTTCCACACGAAGATCGGCATGCGGAACATGGTCATGCCGGGCGCGCGCATGCAGATGATCGTGGTGATGAAGTTGACCGCGCCGAGGATCGTGCCGAAGCCGGAGAAGGCCAGACCCATGATCCACAGGTCGGCGCCGATGCCCGGCGAGCGGACCGCGTCCGACAGCGGGGAGTAGGCGAACCAGCCGAAGTCGGCCGCGCCCTGCGGGGTCAGGAAGCCGCCCACCGCGATCGTCGAGCCGAACAGGTAGAGCCAGTAGGCGAACATGTTCAGTCGCGGGAACGCCACGTCGGGCGCGCCGATCTGCAGCGGCATGATCCAGTTGGTGAAGCCGGCGAACAGCGGCGTCGCGAACATCAGCAGCATGATCGTGCCGTGCATCGTGAACGCCTGGTTGAACTGCTCGTTCGACATGATCTGCAGACCCGGCCGGGCCAGCTCGGCGCGCATGAAGAGCGCCATCACGCCGCCGATGAGGAAGAACGCGAACGACGTGGCCAGGTACAGCGTGCCGATCGTCTTGTGGTCAGTGGTGGTGAGCCACTTGATGACCACGCTGCCGCGGTTCTGGCGCCGGACCGGCAGCTCGTCCGTGTAGTGGGACCCTGCCGCCGCGGCACCCTGGGGTTCGTTGAGGATGCTCACAGGTTCGTCGTCTCCCGGTCCTTCTCGTGGGCGGTCTGCTCGATGCCCGCGGGAACGTAACCGGTCTGCCCCTTCTTCGCGAGGTCCTTGAGGTGCTGCTCGTAGCGCTCGGGGGAAACGACCTTCACGTTGAACAGCATCCGGGAGTGGTCGACGCCGCAGAGCTCGGCGCACTTGCCCATGAAGGTGCCCTCCTTGTTCGGAGTCACCTCGAAGGCGTTGGTGTGACCCGGGATGACGTCCTGCTTCATCAGGAACGGCACCACCCAGAAGGAGTGGATGACGTCACGCGAGGTGAGGACGAAGCGGACCGTCTTGCCCTTGGGGAGCCAGAGGGTCGGGCCCGGGTTGCCGGTCTGCGGGTTCCGTGTGGCGGGCGTCCCGAAGTCGTAGACACCGCCGGCGTTCGCCGGGAAGTCGTCCTTGAACCGGGTCGGAATCGCGTCCAGGTTCTTGTCCGTCTTCGCGTCACCCGTGGAGCCCGCGACGGGCGTGACGTAGTTGAAGGCCCAGCTCCACTGGTAGCCGACGACGTTGATGGTGACGTCGGGCTCCTTCTTGAGGCTGAGGAGCTTCGACTCGTCACGGGCCGTGAAGTAGAAAAGGACCGAGACGATCACGAGCGGAACCACGGTGTACAGCGCCTCGATGGGCATGTTGTACCGGGTCTGCGGAGGAACCTCGACCTTGGTGCGGCTGCGCCGGTGGAAGATGGCGCTCCAGATGATCAGACCCCACACCAGCACGCCAACGGCGAGCGCGGCAGCCCAGGAGCCCTGCCACAGGGAGAGGATCCGCGGAGCCTCTTCCGTGGTCGGGGTGGGCATACCAAGGCGGGGGAAGTCCTTGTATGTGCAACCGGTGGCGGTCGCAAGGACCAGGCCCGCGGTCATTGCCTGCAGCAGCTTCCGCCGCATCGGGCGCCGCGGCGAGCGGTCGGAGCCGTTGGGACTCACGTAGCGCCTTCCCGAGAGTCTCGCCCGCGCGGAGTGGCTGCGGCCTGGCCTTACTCGGTGGTCGGTCGCCGGCCTGCGTCGGGCAGGGGTTTGGATGTTTATGCGGACCAAACCCTAGCCGACGCGGTTCGGGGGGTCGCGAGGAGGGGTGCCTACTGGGTAGGGGGTTCGCTGGATTGGCGGCTGCGGGCCCTCGGTGGCTGGTCGCGCCCCGCGGCGGAGCCGCAGTCGGATACAACCCCGCGCCCCTGGCGGTACTAGCGTTGACCTGTGTCCTACTTCGATGCCGCTTCCGCTGCTCCGCTCCATCCCGTCGCTCGTCAGGCGCTGTTGGCGGCGCTTGATGAAGGGTGGGCTGATCCCTCTCGTCTCTACCGGGAGGGGCGGCGGGCTCGGTTGTTGCTGGATGCTGCTCGGGAGGCCGCTGCCGAGGCTGTGGGGTCTCGGCCCGATGAGCTGACGTTCACCTCTTCGGGGACGCGAGCCGTGCACGACGGGATCGCGGGGGCGTTGGCCGGGCGGCGGCGGATCGGACGTCACCTGATCGTGTCAGCTGTCGAACACTCCTCGGTGCTCCATTCGGCGGAGCCGTTCGACGTGACCGAGGTGCCGGTGGACCGTACGGGAGCCGTGAGTCCGCGGTCGTACGCCGATGCCCTGCGCCCGGACACCGCGCTGGCCTGTCTTCAGTCGGCCAACCACGAGGTGGGGACCGTGCAGCCGGTGGCCGAGGTGGCCGACGTGTGCCGGGAGGCCGGGGTGCCGTTGCTGGTGGACGCGGCGCAGTCGCTCGGGTGGGAGCCGGTGGACGGTGCCTGGTCCCTGTTGACGGCCAGCGCGCACAAGTGGGGCGGCCCGTCGGGGGTGGGCCTGCTCGCCGTACGGAAAGGTGTCCGGTTCTCGCCCCGGGGACCGGCCGACGAGCGGGAGTCGGGGCGGGCGCCCGGGTTCGAGAACCTGCCGGCGATCGTCGCGGCGGCGGCCTCGCTGCGGGCGGTGCGGGCCGAGGCGGCCCAGGAGGCCGTACGGCTGCGGGAGCTGACGGCGCGGATCCGTGCGCGGGTGCCGCTGCTGGTGCCGGATGTGGACGTGGTGGGCGATGCCGGGCGGCGGCTGCCCGGGATCGTCACCTTCTCCTGTCTCTATGTCGATGGAGAGACCCTGCTGCACGAGCTGGACCGGGCGGGTTTCTCCGTTTCCTCCGGATCGTCCTGCACCAGCAGCACGCTGACGCCCAGCCACGTACTGAAGGCGATGGGGGTGCTGAGTGAGGGAAACGTGCGGGTTTCGTTGCCGCCGGGGACGACGTCCGAGGAGGTCGACCGCTTTCTGGAGGTTTTGCCGGGGGCGGTGACCGCGGTCCGGGAGAAGCTGGGGGCGCCGACGCCTTCGGCTGTCGTCCGTGCGGACGCCCTGGTCGTGGACGCCCTGGGCAAGCGGTGCCCGATCCCGGTCATCGAACTGGCGAAGGTGATCGGGGACGTGCCGGTGGGCGGGACGGTCCGGGTCCTGTCGGACGACGAGGCGGCGCGGCTGGACATCCCGGCGTGGTGCGAGATGCGGGAACAGGCGTACGTGGGGGAAGAACCGGCGGACCAGGGTTCGGTGTACGTGGTCCGCCGGATCTCCTAGCCGGTCATCCGAGGTGGGACAGCCGAGGTGGGTCAGCCGAGGTGGGTGCGGACCTCGTCGGCCGCCTCGTCGCCGTACGCCTTGGTGAAGCGCTCCATGAAGTTGCCCCGTCGCAGGCGGTACTCCTGCGTGCCCACCGTCTCGATGACGAGCGTGGCCAGCATGCAGCCCACCTGGGCCGCGCGCTCCAGGGAGACGCCCCAGGCGAGCCCCGACAGGAATCCGGCGCGGAACGCGTCGCCGACGCCCGTCGGGTCGGCCTTGCGCTCCTCCTCCGCGCAGCCGACGACGATCGGCTCCGCGCCGGCCCGGTCGATCCGCACCCCCTGCGCGCCGAGCGTCGTGACCCGGTGGCCGACCTTCGCGAGGATCTCCTCGTCGGACCAGCCCGTCTTGGACTCGATGAGCCCCTTCTCGTACTCGTTGGAGAAGAGGTACGTGGCGCCTTCCAGCAGGATCCGGATCTCGTCGCCGTTCATCCGGGCGATCTGCTGGGAGAAGTCCGCGGCGAACGGGATGCCGCGGGAGCGGCACTCCTCGGTGTGGCGGAGCATCGCCTCGGGGTCGTCGGCGCCGATGAGGACGAGGTCGAGGCCGTCCACGCGGTCGGCGACCGTCTTGAGCTCGATCTGGCGGGCCTCGCTCATCGCGCCCGTGTAGAAGGAGCCGATCTGGTTGTGGTCGGAGTCCGTGGTGCACACGAAGCGGGCGGTGTGCAGCGTCTCGGAGATACGGACGGACGCGGTGTCGACGCCGTGCCGGTCCAGCCAGGCGCGGTACTCGTCGAAGTCGAAGCCCGCGGCGCCGACGAGGATCGGCTTCGTGCCGAGCAGGCCCATACCGAAGGCGATGTTCGCGCCGACGCCTCCCCTGCGTACGTCGAGGTTGTCGACCAGGAAGGAGAGCGAGACCGTGTGCAGCTGGTCCGCGACGAGCTGGTCGGCGAAGCGGCCGGGGAACGTCATGAGGTGGTCGGTGGCGATGGAGCCGGTGACTGCGATACGCACGGCGAGGCTCTCCAGAAGAAGGGTGTATTGACACTTCACGCTATCGGGTCCGTATGGAGTACTGCGAGGAGGCCGACGGCGCGGTGAAGCAGGTAAAACTACCCGATAGTAGATCTTTCTTCGCGGGCTTGGACGTGCTTACGGTTCCGTCATGACGAACCTTGAGCTGTACACCTCCACCCCGGCCGACCTGGACGGTGACCTCGCCTCGCTGCGCGGTGACTGCGCCCGGATGGCTCCGCACTGGGCGGCTCCCGACCGGATCGCGGCGCTTCCGGTCTCTCCCTCGCTCATCCACGGTGTGACGGTTCCCGAGGGGTCCGCCCGGGTGCTGGAGGCCATGTCGGAGTACCGCGACTGAGCCACGGCGCCGAGGCAGGGCGCGTGCGTCGGCGCGTTCGAGGGAACCGCGCGCTCCCCCGCTGCGTCCCATCGCCGTCCCCCGGAAAGGGGATGCGGGATACGACCCGTTTGCCGACCTTTTTGACAGGGCCGGGTCAGGGTCGAGGGACAGTTGCGCAGCAGAAGGAGCGATGCGGTGAACACCGAGCGACCCGACAACAACGACCCCGGCGAGACCTCCGACGCCGGGGACGAGAGCGCTGCGGAAGCGCGGGGTGCCGGTGGGGCGAGCGGTACCGAAGCGCAGGGCGGCGGCGAGGCGAGTGGCGCTGCGGAGGAGCGGGGTTCCGAGGCTCCCGGTGACGAGGGCACGAGCGGCGCCGAGGCCGGTCGCGGTGGTGGAACCGAGGGCACGGAGAACGCCGGGGCTGCCGCCGCGGACACGCCGGAGGACGAGGACGCCGAGGGTGTCGCCGACTCCGACTCGGACGACTCCCCGGGCTCCGACACCGAAGCCACCGCTGCCGCTGCCGTTGCCACCGAGCCGGAGGGCTCCGTAGGTGCCCGCTCCTCCCTCGGTACCGGTGCCGATCCCGACGTCACCGGCGCTGCCTCCCCCGCCGCTCGCCCCGACTCCGAGATCCCCCGGGACGGGGATGCCGGGGTGCCTCGGGTGGCTCGGCATCGGTCGCCCGTCGCCATCGCCGCCGTAGCCGCCGCTGTGTTGCTGGTGGGGGGCGGTGGGGCATACCTCGCCGCCGGTACCGCCGGGGGGTCCGGCGGTGGCGCGGCCTCCGGTGCCGCCGGAGACGGCACTCCGCCGCCTCTCGCGCTCGACGGCTACGGCGCGGGCGGTGAGACGGGGAACGGGATCGCGCCGGGGGAGCCGAATCCGTACGGCGTGACCTATCGCGTCGACGGCAGCCTCCCTCAGGGGCCCGGCTCGGCGCCCGTCTACCGGGTCCAGGGGCAGGTCACCGAGGACGACGTGACCCGGCTGGCCGAGGCGCTCGGGGTCGACGGGAAGCCGGTGGCGCAGGGGCAGCTCTGGCGGATCGGGGTCAAGGACGGTTCGGGGCCGAGTCTGCAGGTGAACCGGCAGGCGCCGGGCGCGTGGACCTTCCAGCGCTACTCCCCCGTCATCGACGACTGCCGGAGCGCCACCGTGTGCGGGGCGCCCACCGGCCGTCCGGTGAGCGAGGCGGTCGCAGAGAAGGCCGCCGCGCCGGTGCTGAAGGCGGTGGGCCAGGGCACCGCGAAGCTGGACGCGAGCCAGGTCATGGGCGCCCAGCGGACCGTGAACGCCGACCCGGTCGTCGGCGGGCTGCCCACGTACGGCTGGGCGACCGGCGTCACCGTGAACGGACAGGGCGAAGTGGTCGGCGGCACCGGCCAGTTGAAGGCGCCGGTCAAGAGCGACACGTATCCCGTGCTGAGCGCCGAGAAGACGCTGGGGCTGCTGAACAAGGTGCCCGTGTCCGGCCACCGCATGGGCATCGGCGGCTGTGCCAGTCCTGTACCGCTGAAGGACCGGCTGGAGGCGCCCTGCGGGGAGTCGACGGCGAGCCCGGCGAACAACACGCTCAGCGTCGAGAAGGCGGTGTTCGGGCTGGCGTCGCACTTCGTGGGCGGCCGGCAGGCGCTGGTGCCGTCCTGGCTGTTCGAGGTGCGGGCGCCGGGGGCGAAGGACGCCTTCACGGTGACGTATCCGGCGGTCGACCCGGCGTACATCACCTCCCCGGCGACGGCGACGCCGACCACGCCCGTCTCCCCCACCGCACCCTCCGACCGGCCCACCTCCGCGCCGAAGACGCGGGACGTCCAGGTGGACGGCTACACCGCCGAGGGCAATGAGCTCACCGTGAGCTTCACGGGCGGGGTGTGCGGGGACTACACGGCGTCGGCGGGCGAGAGCGCGGACGAGGTGAAGGTCACGGTGACCTACACGCCGTGGCCGGACAAGGTCTGCATCATGATCGCCAAGGAGATCCAGAAGACCGTGCCGCTCGACGAGCCGCTCGGTGCCCGCAAGGTCGTGGGCTCGGACGGCAAGGAGATCCCGCTGAAGAAGGCGGGCGCACGACTGCCGGAGACCTCCGGGGCGGCCCGGTAGTAGTCCTGCGGATGCGCGAAGGCGGCGGCCCCGTCGGAGGGGGCCGCCGCCTTCTGTCGCTCTGGGCCGGTGCGAACCGCGGGTCAGCTGAAGGAGTCGCCGCAGGCGCAGGAGCCGGTCGCGTTGGGGTTGTCGATCGTGAAGCCCTGCTTCTCGATGGTGTCCACGAAGTCGATGGACGCGCCGCCCAGGTACGGGGCGCTCATGCGGTCGGTGACGACCTTGACGCCGCCGAAGTCCTTGACGACGTCGCCGTCGAGCGAACGCTCGTCGAAGAAGAGCTGGTAACGCAGGCCGGAGCAGCCGCCGGGCTGAACGGCGACGCGCAGGGCCAGGTCCTCACGGCCTTCCTGGTCGAGCAGGGCCTTGACCTTCGCCGCGGCGGCGTCGGACAGGATGATGCCGTCGGTGACGGTGCCGGTCTCGTCCGATACGGACATCTACATCTCTCCCGGGTTGTACGGAGACTGCTTGCCGACTGGTGCAACCGGCAAGGCCGCGGATTCATTCCGGGCCGGACGCCGGTTTTTCCGGCGCCTCCTTCATGCTCGCACATGCCGTGCTGGGCGGAAAACGTCTCTTCGGGATTCACGTCACATCGACGCAATGACCATCGTCAAAGTGACGTGAACCGGGTTATGATAGATAACGTCAGTTCGACGAAAAGTAGAAAGGGTGCGTGTCGTGACCACCGCCCAGACCACGGAGCTCGACGTACAGCCGACTCCGCTCGCCCTGTTGCTGCTCGGCCGCGAGGCCGACCCGAGGAGCGAGCGGGGCGTCGAGTGTCCCGGCGATCTGCCCTCGCCCTCCGATCCCGACCTGGTCGAGCGCGCCCGCGCGGCGAAGGAGAAGCTCGGCGACAAGGTGTTCGTGCTCGGCCACCACTACCAGCGTGACGAGGTCATCCAGTTCGCCGACGTCACGGGCGACTCCTTCAAGCTGGCCCGCGACGCGGCTGCCCGCCCGGAGGCCGAGTACATCGTGTTCTGCGGTGTGCACTTCATGGCCGAGTCCGCGGACATCCTCACGTCCGACGACCAGAAGGTGGTCCTGCCCGACCTCGCCGCCGGCTGCTCCATGGCCGACATGGCGACGGCCGAGCAGGTCGCCGAGTGCTGGGACGTCCTCACCGACGCCGGCATAGCCGAGCAGGTCGTGCCGGTGTCGTACATGAACTCCTCCGCGGACATCAAGGCGTTCACGGGCAAGCACGGCGGCACCATCTGCACGTCGTCCAACGCCAAGAAGGCTCTGGAGTGGGCCTTCGAGCAGGGCGAGAAGGTGCTGTTCCTCCCCGACCAGCACCTCGGCCGCAACACCGCCGTGCGGGACATGGGGATGACCCTGGAGGACTGCGTCCTCTACAACCCGCACAAGCCGAACGGCGGCCTGACCGCCGAGCAGCTGCGGGACGCGAAGATGATCCTGTGGCGCGGCCACTGCTCGGTCCACGGCCGCTTCTCGCTGGAGTCCGTGGAAGACGTCCGCGCCCGCATCCCCGGGGTGAACGTCCTCGTCCACCCCGAGTGCAAGCACGAGGTCGTGGCCGCGGCGGACTACGTCGGCTCGACCGAGTACATCATCAAGGCGCTGGAGGCGGCCCCGGCCGGCTCGAAGTGGGCCATCGGCACCGAGCTCAATCTCGTACGACGCCTCGCGAACCGTTTCGCCCCCGAGGGCAAGGAGATCGTCTTCCTCGACAAGACGGTCTGCTTCTGCTCGACCATGAACCGCATCGACCTGCCCCACCTCGTCTGGACCCTGGAGTCCCTGGCCGAGGGCAAGCTCGTCAACCGGATCGAGGTCGACAAGGAGACCGAGGCGTTCGCGAAGCTGGCGCTGGAGCGGATGCTGGCGCTGCCGTAGCACCGTCGCCAGAAGCGCTCACCCCGATGCGGAGGTCCGCTCGGGGTGGGCGGGGTCGAGGGTGAAGATGTCACCGGACGGGGTGGTGACGACCAGGGCGCCGTTGTTGAGCAGCACCTTGGGCAGCCGCTCGTTCAGTGCGTTCACCCACTCGGCACGCGGCAGCGTCTCCCACAGCAGCGTGCCCTTCCTGGCGTCCAGGGCCGCGACCCGGCCGCTGGCGCTGGACACGTAGACCACGTGGGCGCCCGGGGCGGAGGTGACACCGCCCGGCTGCTCCAGGCTCGTCGGGGTCTGCCACAGCTGCTTGCCGGTGCGGACCGACACGGCGGTCACCCGGCCGGAGGTGCCGGTGAACCACAGCGTGCCGTCCGCCGACGCCACCGTGCCCTCGAACTCCTTCGCCAGTTCCGTCGTCGTGGCGGCACCGGTGTCCGGGTCGACCAGCCGGATACGGGAGAAGGGGCCCCTTTCGTCGGAGGCCAGGCGCCCTGCCTCGAGGTAGAGCAGGCGGCCGTCGTAGGTGCCGACGAGGATCGCGTGACTGGGCACCGTCAGGCGCCGCACCGAGCCGTCGGAGCGGTCGAAACCCAGGACCAGGATCTCCTTGCTGGGCGTCATGGGGGGTACGCACTCCAGGTAGAGGCCCTCGTTCGAGCGGCCCGGGTCGCATTGCATCCCCGACGGAAGCGGCGCCTTCCAGCGCTCGGCGCCGGTGCGCGCCGACCGTGCGGTCACCGATCCGCGCTCCATGTCCGGGACGAGCAGAAGGTCGCCCGAGAGGTACGGGTGGCTCGACTCGGAGTCCACCGTGCGGCGCCACAGCCGTTCCCCTGTCCCGGTGTCGAGGGCGATGACCGAGAGCACGAGATCCCCGCCCTCGGGCTGGTAGCGCTGCTGGACCAGCATGACGTCGTCCGCGAACCCGAGGAGCGAGAAGGCGTAGGACCTCTTCCTCAAGACGGACGGCACCCCGTCGGCGCGCCAGTCGACCCGTCCGGTGAGACCGTCGAGGCGCACGGGCAGCACCGCGTCGCCCGCGCAGTAGGCGGAGCCCTCGTGCATCTGGCACTCCGGGCCGCTGTCCAGACCTCCCTCGAGGAGGGTGATCCCCTTCTTCAGGCCCCGGTCGGCGGGGGCGTACACCGTCGTCTGCCAGGGCTGCCAGCCGCTGGGCAACGCCGTCCAGCGGGAGACGGCGGTCTGCGCACCGGCCGTGCCGGCCTCGTCGTCGCCGCCCGCCCGTCCCGGTCCGGTCAGCAGATACGCCGTCAGCCCGAGCGCCACCACGCCGATCGTGGCGGTCGCCGCCCACAGCGGGCGCAGCCGACGTCCTCGGTGGCCCGGCGACGTGGCCGACCTCGGGTCCGGGGCACCGGTGTCGGAAGGGTCCGGCAGGCCCCCGCGCAGCGTCACCGTCTGCGGGCCCTCCATTGCCTCCTCCGGCAACACCCTCGCGAGCTCCCGGGCCACGTCGTCCAGTCCGGGCCGGTCCGCGGCATCCTTGGCCAGACAGCTCTCCAGGACCGTCCGCAGCTGCGGCCGTACGCCGTCCAGGACCGGTTCGTCGTGCACCACCTGGTACGCCGTGAGATAGGGGCTGTCCGCGTCGAACGGCCCCCGGCCGGTGAGGGTGTACACCAGCAGCGCGGCGAGCCCGAAGACGTCGGAGGCCGGGCCGACCGTGCGGGCGTCGGTGAGCTGTTCCGGGGACATGAAGGGCGGGGTGCCGATCATCTGGCCGGTCTCGGTCAGCGGGTTGTTCTCCGCCGCCCGCGAGATGCCGAAGTCGATGACGCGGGGGCCGTCGTCGGCCATCAGGACGTTGGCGGGCTTGAGGTCGCGGTGCACGACACCGGCGCGGTGGATGTCCCGCAGCGCCTCCACCAACCCCAGGGCCAGGCGCCGCAGTTCGGTCTCCCGCAGCGGGCCGAGCTCGGAGATCCGGTCGGCGAGCGAACGGCCGGGGACGTACTGGGTCACCATCCACGGCCGTGCCGCCTCAGGATCGGCGTCCACCACCGGGGCGGTGAAGGCGCCGCTCACCTTGCGTACGGCCGCTATCTCCTGGCGGAAACGGGTGCGGAAGACGGGGTCCTCGGCGTACTGGGCGTGCACGACCTTCACCGCGACCTCGCGCCCGGAGCGGGATCTGCCCCGGTAGACGACGCCCATTCCCCCGGACCCGAGCCGGTCGACGAGCTTGTATCCGCCGACCGATTTCGGGTCGTCCTTGTGCAGCGGCATGCCCGCATCCCCTTCCCCCGTGCGGCAGTCCGAGGGCCCAGCATATGTAAGGGGGGTGACCGGCCCTGCCTCGGCGAGGTCCCGGGCGCCCCGTCAGTTGCGCGGACGGGAGTTGAGCCGGGCCGCCTGGCGGGTCAGGTAGTCGCGTTCGGCGAGGTTGGGGGCCTTGCGGGCGGCCTCGGCGTAGAGGCGGGCCGCGGTCGTCGGGTCGCCGGCGCGTTCGTAAAGATAGGCCGCGGCCGCGGTGTGGCGGGGCAGTGAGTCCTCGACCGCCGCCAGGGCGGCCAGGCCCGCGCGGGGGCCGTCCGCCTCGCCCACGGCGACCGCCCGGTTGAGGCGGACGACGGGGCTGTCGGTGAGGCGGGCGAGCTCGTCGTACCACTCGACGATCTGCACCCAGTCGGTCTCCTCGGCGGTGGGCGCGTCGGCGTGCAGGGCGGCGATGGCGGCCTGGGCCTGGAACTCGCCGAGGCGGTCACGGGCGAGGGCGGTCTGGAGGATCCGGACGCCCTCGGTGATCGCCGCGGTGTCCCAGCGGGCGCGGTCCTGCTCGGCGAGCGGCACGAGACTGCCGTCGGGGGCGGTGCGGGAGGCGCGGCGGGCGTGGTGGAGCAGCATGAGGGCGAGCAGCCCCGCGACCTCGGGGTGGTCGATGGCGGCGGCGAGCTGCCGGGTGAGCCGGATGGCCTCGGCGGCGAGGTCGACATCGCCGGAGTAGCCCTCGTTGAAGACCAGGTAGAGGACGCGCAGCACGGTGGCGACATCTCCGGGCTGGTCGAAGCGGACCCCGGAGACGGTCCGCTTGGCCCGGCTGATGCGCTGCGCCATGGTCGCCTCGGGCACGAGGTAGGCCTGGGCGATCTGGCGGGTGGTGAGTCCGCCGACGGCGCGCAGGGTGAGGGCGGCGGCGGAGGACGGGGTGAGCGAGGGGTGGGCGCACAGGAAGTACAGCTGGAGCGTGTCGTCCAGGGCGGGCGCCGGTCCTGGCGCCGGTTCCTCCTCGATACGGTCCTCACGCCGGCGGCGAGCGGTGTCCGAGCGGGTCGCGTCGAGGAACTTGCGCCAGGCCACGGTGACCAGCCAGCCCTTCGCGTCCCGTGGCGGATCGGCCGGCCAGACCCGGACCGCCTCGACCAGCGCGTCCTGGACGGCGTCCTCGGCCGCCGCGAAGTCGGCTCCGCGGCGGACGAGGACGGTGAGCACACTCGGTGTGAGGCTTCTGAGCAGCGCCTCATCCACCGGGGTGGCACTCCGGGTCGGTGGGTGAGGCCGCGTAGAACGGGCGCAGCTCCAGCCACTCGTGGATCGGCTTCCCGCCGGCGCCGGGGGCGGCCGACAGTTCCCCGGCCAGTTCGAGGGCCCGCTCGTAGCTGTCGACGTCGATCACCATCCAGCCGGCGATGAGGTCCTTGGTCTCGGCGAACGGCCCGTCGGTGACGGGCGGGCGCCCCTCGCCGTCGTACCGCACCCACGTCCCCTCGGGAGCGAGCGCCTGCCCGTCGACGTACTCCCCGGTCTTCACCAGCCCGTCCGCGAAGTCCCGCATGTACTGCACGTGCGCCGAGATCTCCTCGGGCGTCCACTGCTCCATGGGCACGTCGTTGGCCGGAGCCGGAGCGCCACGGTAGTGCTTCAGCAGCAGGTACTTGGCCATGGTGTCTCTCCTCGGTCCCGATGCGACCCATTCTGGTCGCTCTCATCACGGGGACGGAGCGGGGCACGGGTTCTCGACATCACCGCGAGAATTCTTTTTCCGGCCCTCGTGTTCAGGTGAGTGGACCTGGGTCATTCCACCCTCGGCCGTACCAGCCCCGACTCGTAGGCGATCACCACGAGCTGGGCCCGGTCCCGGGCGCCCAGTTTGGCCATGGCCCGGTTGACGTGGGTCTTGACGGTGAGCGGGCTGACCTCGAGGCGCTCGGCGATCTCGTCGTTGGAGTGGCCGCCGGCGACCTGGACGAGGACCTCGCGCTCGCGGACGGTGAGGGCGGCGAGGCGTTCGGAGCGCACCGGATCGTCGTCGTCCGCGTCGCCCTGGGCGAGGAAGCGGGCGATCAGGCCCTTGGTGGCGGCCGGGGACAGCAGGGCCTCGCCGCCGGCGGCGACCCGGATGGCGCTGAGGAGTTCCTCGGGTTCACTGCCCTTGCCGAGGAAGCCGGAGGCACCCGCGCGCAGGGACTGCACGACGTAGTCGTCGACCTCGAAGGTGGTCAGGATGACCACGCGGACGTGGGCGAGGGAGGGATCCTCGCTGATCATGCGGGTGGCGGCGAGACCGTCCGTGCCGGGCATCCGGATGTCCATGAGGACGACGTCGGCGCGCTCCTGCCGGGTCAGCCGGACCGCCTCGGCGCCGTCGGACGCTTCGCCGACCACCTCCATGTCCGGCTCCGAGTCGACGAGCACACGGAAGGCGCTGCGCAGCAGTGCCTGGTCGTCGGCGAGCAGGACACGGATCGTCATACGGGCTCCCCTGGTTCGTCCCTCGCCGCGGCGCGGGTCCTGACCGGCAGGATCGCATGGACGCGGAAGCCGCCTCCGTAGCGGGGACCGGTGGTGAGGGTGCCGCGCAGGGCGGTGACGCGCTCGCGCATGCCGAGCAGGCCGTGGCCGCCGCCGTTGTCGGGATCGTCGTCCTCGCCGGCGCCGTTGTCGAGGACGGTGATCTCCACGTTGGGTCCGACGCGTACGACGCTGACCTCGGCCTTGGCCTGTGTGCCGGCGTGCTTCTGGACGTTGGTGAGGGCTTCCTGGATGACCCGGTAGGCGGCCAGGTCGACGGCGGCGGGGAGGGTGGTGCCGTGGTCGGCGCGGGCGACCTCGACGTGGAGGCCCGCGCTGCGGAAGGTGCCGACCAGTTCGTCGAGGCGGGCGAGGCCGGGGGCGGGTTCGGTGGGGGCCTCGGGGTCGCCGGACTGCCTCAGCAGGCCGACGGTGGCGCGGAGTTCGTTGAGGGCGGAGCGGCTGGCCTCGCGGACGTGGGCGAGGGCTTCCTTGGCCTGGTCGGGACGCTTGTCCATGATGTGCGCGGCGACTCCGGCCTGGACGTTGACCAGGGCGATGTGGTGGGCGACGACGTCGTGCAGGTCGCGGGCGATGCGCAGGCGTTCCTCGGCGACCCTTCGGCGGGCCTCTTCCTCACGGGTGCGCTCGGCCTTCTCGGCGCGCTCCCTGATGGCCTGGACGAAGGCGCGGCGGCTGCGGACGGCGTCTCCGGCGGTGGCTCCGATGCCGGTCCAGGCGAAGATGCCGAGGTTCTCCTGGGCGTACCAGGGCAGGGGTCCGGCGAGCATCGCGGCGCCGGTGAGCACGGTCATGGTGAGCAGGCCGGCCCGCAGGGTGGTGGGACGGTCGGTGGTGGAGGCGACCGTGAACAGGGCGATGACGGCGGCCATGGCGACGGGGGCGCGGGGGTCGCCGGTGACGCACTCGATGATGGAGGCGCTGCCGGTGAGGGCGAGGACGGTGAGGGGGGCGCGGCGGCGGAAGACCAGGGCGAGGGCACCGAGGGCCATGAGGACGAGGCTGAGCGGCTCGGGGGTGTGGATGCTCCAGCTGACGGCGTCCTTGTCATGGGGCTCGACGAAGGAACCGGCCACCATGCAGGCGAGGACGCCCGCCGCCAGGACGGCGTCCAGGGCCAGGGGGTGCGCCTTGAGATGGTGCCGGGCGCGATCGACGGTGCGGCTCACTCCTGAACAGTACGGGGACCCTGCCGGGGGCGGAACGGGGGCTAGCAGTGCGTTTCCGGCTCCGCGGGCGCGCGGTGTGCTGGTCAGCAGACGCCGGGCTGAGGCGTGGGGTGCCTGCGGCACGGCGGGCGCGCCCTTGACGCCGGTAGAGCCAGTGGTGCGGGCAGGGGCGAAGGCACGAGCGGACGTGCCGGGGGCGGCACGGAGGCCACCAGTGCCTTTTCGGCACCGCGGGCGCGGCGTGCGGTGACCGTCCTCGGAGCGCCGGTCACCAGACGCCGGGCTCAAGCGGGGGTGCCTGGGCACGGCCGGGGCGTCCTTGACGCCGGTAGCGCCAGTGGCGCGGGCAGGGGCGAAGGTGCGAGCGGACGTCGGTGGCTCGGTGGCTGGGGCACATCGACGTGTGAAGTGCGGCGGCTGAAGGGGCCCGGCCCGTATCAACGGGGCGGAGTCGGTCGTACGGGCCGGTGTTCGGCGGGGTGGTCTCAGCCCGGGATCAGGCCGTCGTCGCTGAGCAGGTCCCGGACTTCCTCCAGGGTCGCGTCCGGGGACGGGAGGATCAGATCCGAGGGTTCCAGGGAGTCGTCGGGGAGCGGGTCGCCCAGGTCCCGGACCCTGGTGAGGAGGGCTTGGAGAGTGCGGCGGAAGCCCGGGCCGTCGCCGTTCTCCATCTCGGCCAACAGCTCGTCGTCCAGCTTGTTCAGGTCGGCGAGGTGGCTCTCGGCCAGCCTCACCTGCCCCTCCCCCATGATCCGTACGATCATGTCGCCCTCCTCGGCGTGGGACCTACTGCTTGTCGAAGCGTGGAGTGTCCTGCGGCTGCTGGGACTGCGACTGGCCGGTGCCGCCCTCGATGGCCTGCTGCGACGACGAGCCTCCCGCCAGCTCCGCCTTCATGCGCTGCAGTTCCAGCTCTACATCCGTACCACCGGAGAGCCGGTCCAGCTCGGCCTGGATGTCGTCCTTGTGCATGCCGGACTGGTCGTCGAGGACACCCGAGGCGAGGAGTTCGTCGATGGCACCCGCCCGGGCCTGGAGCTGTGCCGTCTTGTCCTCGGCCCGCTGAATCGCCAGGCCGACGTCGCCCATCTCCTCGGAGATGCCGGAGAACGCCTCGCCGATACGGGTCTGGGCCTGGGCCGCGGTGTACGTCGCCTTGATGGTCTCCTTCTTGGTGCGGAAGGCGTCCACCTTGGCCTGGAGGCGCTGGGCCGCAAGGGTGAGCTTCTCCTCCTCGCCCTGGAGCGTCGAGTGCTGGGTCTCCAGGTCGGTCACCTGCTGCTGGAGCGCGGCACGGCGGGACAGCGCCTCACGGGCGAGGTCCTCACGGCCGAGCGCGAGCGCCTTGCGGCCCTGGTCCTCCAGCTTGCCCGACTGCGACTGCAGCTGGTTCAGCTGGAGTTCCAGGCGCTTGCGGGAGGTGGCCACGTCGGCCACGCCCCGGCGCACCTTCTGCAGCAGCTCCAGCTGTTTCTGGTACGAGTAATCGAGGGTTTCGCGCGGGTCCTCGGCCCGGTCAAGGGCCTTGTTCGCCTTCGCGCGGAAGATCATCCCCATACGCTTCATGACACCGCTCATGGGCTTCGCGCGCCCCCTTCTGACGGACTTCCAGCTCAGCTCTGCGACAAGACCCACAGTACGGGCCCTGCATCCATTGACGCACTGTTCCGGGACGGATGCGCTCATCCCCAAGGACGACTGACCGATCCCCTGCTCCGGCGTAAGGAGTAGGTGACCTTCAGGGTGAGCAACCCGGCACCGGACATCCCCTCTGTCCCCCTGCATGACGACCGGTGTTGCCGGATCGTTCCCCACCGGGCTGGGGTCCAACCCCGGACACCCCTTACCCTTGGGTTTTGTGTTCCGTAGCCGTGCCACCAAGGAAGAGAAGGCCGCCGTCGCCGACAAGGCGCAGCTGACCGACTCCAAGCAGCCCCGCGACCCGCAGGCCCCCAAGGGCCGGCCCACGCCCAAGCGCAGTGAGGCCCAGTCCCAGCGCCGCAGCGTCGCCAACACGTCGCTCACCCGCAAGGACGCCGCCAAGCGCCAGCGTGAGGAGCGCCGCAGCGCGCTGGAGAGGCAGCGCCAGGCGCTGGCCGGCGGTGACGAGCGGTATCTGCCCGCGCGGGACAAGGGCCCGGTGCGCAAGTTCGCCCGCGACACCATCGACGCGCGGTTCAACGTGGCGGAGTTCTTCCTGCCGATGGCCGTGGTCATCCTGGTGCTGAGCGTGGTGCGGGTGGGCGCACTGCAGAGCATCGCGCTGCTGCTGTGGCTCGTCGTGATCGTGCTCATCCTGCTGGACTCGGTCCTCACCGCTTTCCGTCTGAAGAAGCGGCTCGCCGAGCGCTTCCCGGACCACAACCGCAAGGGCGCGGTCGCCTACGCCCTGATGCGCTCCCTCCAGATGCGTCGCCTCCGGCTGCCGAAGCCGCAGGTCAAGCGCGGAGAGCGGCCCTGAGTACGACATCTTTCTCCGGGGGCGCGGCCGATGCCTGGCTGGACAAGCTGGGTGGGCTGCGAAATGTCGTACGACAGGAGCTGGTGGCCCGGCAGCTCGATGAGCAGATAGTGGGGCGGTACCCGGTCGGACAGCGGCTGCGGGTGCTCGACGTGGGGATGGGCCAGGGCACGCAGTCGCTGCGGCTGGCCCGGGCCGGGCATCAGGTGACCGGCCTGGAGCGGGACTCCACCATGGTCGCGGCGGCCCGGGAGGCCCTGTCCGCCGAGCCCGAGGGCATCCGGGAGCGGATGCGGATCATCGAGGGCGACGGCCGGGACACCGGGGTGCACTTCCTGCCGGGCAGCTTCGACGTGGTGCTGTGCCACGGCGTGCTCATGTACGTCGAGGAGCCGGACCCGCTGCTCGCCGGGCTGGCGCGGATGCTGGCACCGGGCGGGCTGCTGTCGCTGCTCGTGCGCAACGCCGACGCGCTGGCGATGCGGCCGGGGCTGGCCGGGGACTGGGCCGGCGCCCTGGGCGCCTTCGACACCACCGCCTACCGCAACCGGCTGGGGCTCGATGTGCGGGCCGACCGGCTGAGGACGCTGACCGCCACCCTCGCCGGCATCGGGGCGCCGCTCCAGGCCTGGTACGGCGTGCGGGTCTTCACCGACACGGCAGCGGACGACACCGAGGCACCTGCCGACGTGGAGACGCTACTGGCCTGCGAGGAGCGGGCCGGGCGCACGGACCCCTACCGCGGGGTCGCCGCACTGCTGCACCTGTGCGGGGTGCGGGGCTGAGCGTTCGGTGACGCTGGGTGAGCAGTAGCGCGGTGCCGGGCGAGGGTGGTGCCGCTGCGTCCCTCGCCCAGCCCGGTCACGCTTCCTCTGCCGCCTTCAGGCTCATCGGGCCGTAGATCTCCGTGGCGTCCTCGAACAGCCGCACCTGTTCCGCGCCGCCGGCGAGCAGGGGCTTCCAGTACTCGCCGAGCCAGGACTCGGCGTCGCCCTGGGTGGTGAACTCCTCCGGCTCTACGGCGGGCTGGGTCTCCGCGCCGTCGGCCTTCTCGAATCGCCAGGTCCATGTCGCCATGTGAGCCTCCCGTGTTTGATCCGTTACGAAGAGCACCCTAAGCGGTGCGTCGTCGGCTGCGGGCCGGTGGGGGCGCACCCCCTGCGACGCGGCCGCGTATCGACACGGCCCCGCGCCCCTTGAATGCGCCGCTGCGCGCGCTGGATCACCGGGCACCGGCGAGAATCGTCCCGTGGAACTGACATTGCTCGGCACCGGCGCTCCCGCCGGCCTCCCCCGCCCCGCCTGCTCCTGTGCCGCCTGTGCCGTCGCGCTCGGTGAGGACGCCCGGGCCGCCACCTCCGTGCTCGTCGACGAGACGCTGCTCCTCGATCTCACCCCCGGTGCCGCCTTCGCCGCCGCCCGGGCCGGGCACTCACTGGCCGGCGTACGGCAGGTGCTGCTGTCGCACCCCCATGACGGGCCCCCCGTCGAGGTGCCCGCCGGGCTCCCGCAGCCGGGGCGGGTGCCGGACGGGCGGGAGTTGGCGTTGCTGACGGGACATCGGGTACGGGCCGTGGCGCTGGACGCGCCGGGGACCGGGTACGCCGTCACCGGGCCCGCGGGGCAGCGGGTGCTGTATCTGCCCCCCGGGGGTGCGCCCGCCGGGCTGGAGAGGGGCCCCGTGGAGTCGTACGACATGGTGCTCGCCGATGTCGTACGGCGGCCGGACGCGCTCGCCCGGCTGCGCGCCGTGGGAGCCGTGGGGCCCACGACCGACGTGGTCGCCGTGCATGTCGATCACGACGTGCCGCCCGGCACGGAGGTGCGGCGGAGGCTGGCCGCCGCCGGGGTGCGGGTCGTGCCCGACGGGACGACTCTGGTCGTCGGGGTCTACGAGGACGTCCCCGACGTGCCGCGGCGGACGCTGGTGCTGGGCGGGGCGCGGTCCGGGAAGTCGGTGGAGGCGGAGCGGCGGCTGGAGGCGTTCCCCGACGTGCTGTACGTGGCGACCGGCGGCTCGCGGAACGGGGACACCGAGTGGGCTTCCCGGGTCTTCGCCCATCGGGAGCGGCGGCCGGGGTCGTGGCGTACGGCGGAGACCTGCGACCTGGTGCCACTGCTGAAGGACGACGGGGCGCCGCTGCTGATCGACTGTCTGTCGCTGTGGCTGACGGACGCGATGGACGCCGTGGGGGCGTGGGACGACGCGGAGTGGGCCGGCGGCGGGGAGCGGGAACTGCGGGCGCGGGTACAGGAGTTGACGGAGGCGGTGCGGGACACGCGGCGGACGGTGGTGGCCGTGTCGAACGAGGTGGGGTCGGGGATCGTGCCGGCCACCGCGTCGGGCCGCCGCTACCGGGACGAACTGGGGCGGCTGAACGCGGCGTTCGCGGGTGAGTGCGAGCAGGTGCTGCTGGTGGTGGCGGGGCAGGCGATGGTCCTACGGGGCTGACGGCTCCTTGCGGGCGATGACCCGGTAGGTCCTGGCGAAGCGGGTGCCGGCGAGGAGGAGGGCCAGGGCGTGGTCCAGCGCTCTCGCGGCAAAGGCCGTCGGTCCGGTCGCCCTCGGCGGCAGGCGGGTCGTCACGCGGCCCGGGATGTGCGCGGACCTGCGGGCCGTGGCGACGATGACGCAGCCCCGGGCCTCCAGTTCGGCGCGGGGGTCGTGCCGGGATTCCACCAGGAGGTGGCCGCCGGGGCGCAGCACGGCGAGGGCCGCCGCGAGTTCCCCGGGGTCCGCGTGCGGGTTCAGCAGGCTCACCACGTCGTAGCGGGCCCGCAGGTGGGCGGTGATCGGCGGGTCCGTCAGACGGCCCAGGTAGCCCTCCTCCAGGCGCTCGACCGCCTGGGCGTGCAGGACGCGGGGGGTGGGGTCCAGGCCGTCGAAGGCCGTGTAGGGGAAGTACGTTCGCGCCGCCTCCGGGAAGTCCGCGTCCCCGGTGTCCACGTCCAGCCAGCTCTCGGGTTCGGGGAACGGCAGTATCGCGCGGGCGGTGGAGCGAAGACGCCGTACGGAAGGGGCGGTCGGAGCGGGCATGGAGCCTCCCGGGGGCGCACGGCAATTCGTACAAAGCGGAACGTATGGGATCCCGATCCCGGGTGCAATGACGCCATGGCCACGTGGCGCCCCCGTGTTCGATCAGGGCCGGTACTGTTCAGCGAATGAGCTCGCTTAATCTCGACGACTTCACCGATCTGATCGAGCGCCCCGACGGCGGGATGCGTCGCGACGCCGAGGCGCGCCGGGAGCGTCAGATCGTGCCGCCCGGGGCGCTGGGCCGCCTCGACGACCTGGGTGAGTGGCTGGCCGCGGCGCAGTCGGCCGTACCGGTACGGCCGGTCGAACGGCCGCGGGTCGTGCTGTTCGCAGGCGACCACGGGATCGCCGAACTGGGTGTCTCGGGGCGGGCCGCGGGCAGCGCGTCGGAGCTGGTGCGGGAGGTCCTGGAGGGCGGCCGTCCGGTGTCGGTCCTCGCGAGGCGCTTCGGCGTGCCGGTGCGGATCGTCGACATGGCGCTGGACTGCGATCCGGCCGAGCTACCGGAGGCGGTCGTACGGCATCGGGTGCGGCGCGGGAGCGGTCGTATCGATGTCGAGGACGCGTTGACCCTCGAGGAGGCGGAGGCCGCCTTCCGGGCCGGGATCGCGGTGGCCGACGAGGAGGCCGACTCCGGGACCGATCTCGTGGTGCTCGGCGATGTGAGCGTGGGCGGGACCACGGCGGCCGGGGTGCTGGTCGCCGCGCTGTGCGGGACCGACGCGTCGGTGGTGACCGGGCGGGGCGGGACCGGGATCGACGATCTGGCGTGGATGCGCAAGTGCGGGGCGATCCGGGACGCGCTGCGGCGGGCGCGGCCGGTGCTCGGGGACCAGTTGCAGTTGCTGGCGACGGTGGGCGGGGCCGACCTCGCGGCGATCACCGGGTTCCTGCTCCAGAGCGCGGTGCGCAAGCTGCCCGTCGTGCTGGACGGGGTGGTCGTGGCCGCCTGTGCCCTGGTGGGCCAGCGGATCGCGTTCCGGGCGCCGGACTGGTGGCTGGCCGGGCAGAACAGCGGTGAGCCGGGGCAGACGAAGGCGCTGGACCGGATGGCTCTGGAACCGCTGCTCGACCATGGCGTGACGGTCGGAGAGGGCGCGGGCGGACTGCTGGCGCTGCCGCTGGTGCAGGCCGCGGCGGCGCTGGCCGCCGAGCTCCCGGAGAAGCCCGCGGTTTCCGAGGAGGAGCCGGAGCAGGCGGAACCGGAGAAGGTGTCCGAGGAGGAGTAGCCGCGAAGGAGCAGCCGCGGACAGGTGAGTGCCCTTGCGACGGAATCGCCCGTGCAAGGGGCATGATCGCCCTTCATGGGAGATGTCCGGGTTGCACCCGTTCGGAATGTCCGCCGGTCCACCGGTGCCTCACGACGGGCCGCCGGGTTCGCCGTCTGGTACCTGCGGGTCGTCGCGTTCGTCAACTTCCTCAGCGCGGTGTGGGTCTCGCTGGGGCAGGACGTGCGACGGCACAACCAGGAGGACTTCTTCACGCCGTATCTGCTGACGGCGGGCTTCGCCTCCGGGGTGTTCACGGCCTTCCTCGCGATCACCATGCGGCGGCGCAAGCGGGCGGCGTGGATCCTGAACCTGGTGCTGTCGGGGGCGTTCCTCGCGCTGTTCGTCCTCGCGATGGCGTTCCCGGAGATCCGGCGGTACGCGCAGAACTGGATCTCACTCGGTCTCACGGCCGCGTTCGTCGCCGCCCTGCTCGCCGGCCGGCGGGAGTTCTACGCCAAGGGCGACCGGTCCAATCCGCGGCTCGCCGCCGCCGTGGCCGTGGGCGGGCTGCTCGTGTCCTCGCTGCTGGCCGCGCTGCTGGTGACCGCCACCAACAAGGCGTCCAGGTCCTCGTCCTTCGGGGAACGGTGGTGGTACGGAACGCTGCGGCTGGTCTCCGTCGCCGCCGACGACTCCCGCTTCGACGGGATCCTGACGCCGAACTGGGTCAACGTCGCCATCAACGTGCTCAGCACGGTCCTCGTCCTCGCCGTCCTCTACGCCGCCTTCCGCTCCCGGCGGGCGGTCGACCCGCTCACCGAGGACGACGAGCGGCGGCTGCGGCAACTGCTGGAGCGCCACGGGGAGCGGGACTCGCTCGGGTACTTCGCGCTGCGCAGGGAGAAGAGCGTCGTCTGGTCGCCGACCGGGAAGGCGGCCGTGACCTACCGGGTCGTCAGCGGGGTCTCGCTGGCCTCCGGCGATCCGATCGGCGACCCGGAGGCCTGGCCGGGGGCGATCGAGCCGTGGCTCGCCGAGGCACGAGAGCACGGGTGGCTGCCGGCGGTGATGGGGGCAGGCGAGGACGCGGGGACCGTGTACGCCCGGCACGGACTGAACGCGCTGGAGCTGGGTGACGAGGCGATCGTCGAGGTCGCCGAGTTCACGCTGGAGGGGCGGGCGATGCGGACCGTCCGGCAGGCCTACAACCGGGTCAAACGGGCCGGGTACACGGTACGGATCCGGCGCCACGAGGACATTCCCGCCGAGGAGATGGCGGCTCTCGTACGGCGGGCCGACGACTGGCGGGACGGGGCCACCGAGCGCGGGTTCAGCATGGCGCTGGGGCGGCTCGGGGACCCCGAGGACGGCCGGTGCGTGGCGCTGGAGTGCAGCGATGCCGAGGGTGAGCTGAAGGCGGTGCTCTCCTTCGTGCCGTGGGGGCCGCACGGGCTGTCCCTCGACCTCATGCGCCGGGACCGCGACGCGGAGAACGGCCTCATGGAGTTCATGGTCATCGAACTGCTGAACCGGGCCCAGGAGATCCGGATCACCCAGGTCTCGCTCAACTTCGCGATGTTCCGTTCGGTCTTCGAACGTGGTGCACGTCTTGGCGCCGGGCCGGTGCTGCGGCTGTGGCGGTCGCTGCTCAGCTTCTTCTCCCGCTGGTGGCAGATCGAGTCCCTGTACCGGGCCAACGCCAAGTACCGGCCCATCTGGGAGCCGCGGTTCCTGCTCTTCGAGAAGAGCGCGGACCTGCCGCGCATCGGCATCGCCTCGGCGCGCGCGGAGGGGTTCCTCGAGGTGCCGGGACTGCCGGGGTGGCTACGGCGCCGGGAGCACCTCAGTACGCACAGATGAGGACCATGGGATGAAGAGGGTCGCCCGCTGGGCCCGCGCGGAGTGGGGGCCGCTGTACGTCACCGTGCGCGGGCCGTTGCTCCGGCGGGGGTGGCGGGCGGTCCCCCTGGCCCTGGCGGCCGTGTGTCTGACGGCGGCCCTGCACTTCGTGCACAACCAGTCGTGGGGCTACGGCTTCGTCCAGGACGTCGGTGCGGTACGCGCCGCGGATCCCCTCTGGCTCGCCCTGCTCCGCACTCCGCTCTCCCTGTTCGTGCCGGCCCTGGACCTGCCGGTGTGGGGTGCGCTGGCGCAGCTCCTGTTCGTGTTCGGGATCGCCGAGATCTGTCTGGGCCGGTGGCGGACTCTCGCTCTGGCCTACGCGGCCACGCTCGCCGGGACGCTGTACGCGCGCGTGGGCATCTGGCTGGGCCCCGACAGCCCACTCGGCCTGCCCGCCTCGGACGCCCACGTCGTCGACACCGGGCCGTCGGCGGCCGTGGTGGGCCTCGCCGTCTTCCTCGGCCTGCGCTACGGCGCGCGGGTCACCGCGGGTGCCGTGATCGCGGCGATGGTGGTCGAGGTACTGGTGAAGGAGAACCTCGCCGGCAAGGAACACATGGCGGCGATCGCGGCGATGCTGATGCTGTGCGCGATCCCGGCGGAGCGTCGGCGGCGGGCGAGGGAACGGGTCCGGACGGACCTGCCGCCGTCAGGACGGTGAGGGGACCGGCAGACAGCCGTTTCACACAGCCCTCGCGGTGCGTCAGCGGCGTTCCAGTGACGGGGTCGGGTCCGGTTTGCCGCCGATCAGGTCCTGGAATTTTCGGCGGGGGCCCGACCAGCGTCTGTCCCGGCGGTAGGCGCGCAGGACGGCCCGGGCACGGGCGCGCGGGCGGCGGCGGTAGAAGCGGCGGGCCCAGGGTGAGCCGGGGCGGGCCAGGCGGAGGACGCCGATCAGGCCGACGAGCGGGACGATCACGCTGAAGATCGCCATCCGGGTCTTGCCCTTGAACAGGACGAGCATCGCGAAGAGGAAGTTGATCACCACACTGGTGATGACGCCGCCCCGGTCCTGGGCCTCCTCCTGCGTCACGTCGTTGACACCGAACGGCGAGAATCCCGCGAGCATCAGACCGACCAGCGCCGCGGTGAGGACGACGACCTCGACGCTCTTGCGGCCCTCCTCGCTCCAGTACACGTCGTCGAGGTGCAGGATCAGCGCGAACTCGTCCAGCACCAGACCCGCGCCCATCCCGAAGACGACCGCGCACAGCCCCGCCACGAAACCGTGCCGCCCGCTCGTGACCGCGCCGAAGCCGCCGACGATGGTGAGGACGACTCCGGGCACCACGTGGTGGATGTGCACCCCTCCGGTGCTGACGTTGCCGAAGGGACCCTTGCCCGCCCGGATGAGCCGGGTGATGACCCGTGTGATCAGGAAGGTCAGCACGAACGCGGTCAGGGCGAGGAGCAGCGGCAGCTTGCCGGGTTCCACGATGTTGCGGTGCAGCCAGTGGCCCATGGAACCAGTCTCCGGTCGGCGGGGGCGGGCCGCCCGGCGGCCGGGGCGTCCGGGCTACCCTGCCGACGTGTCCATGACCCTGCCCCCGCTCGACGGCCTCCGCTTCGCCTTCGGCACGCTCAGCGTGCTCCCCGTGAAGGTGACCCGCTGGGACCGGGAGGCGGCGCGCGCCGGAATGCTGTGCGCGCCCCTGGTGGGGCTGGTGCTGGGCTGCGGGTCGGCCGCGGTGGGGCTCCTGCTCCTGTTGCTCGGTGTCTCCGCGCCGCTCGCCGCGGTCGCCACGGTGGCCGTACCCGCCGTCCTCACCCGGGGCCTGCACCTCGACGGCCTCGCGGACACCGCCGACGGCCTGGGCAGCGGCAAGCCCGCCGAGGACGCCCTGCGGATCATGAAGCAGTCGGACATCGGCCCGTTCGGGGTGATCACCCTCGTCCTCGTGCTCCTCGCCCAGGTGGCCGCGCTCTCACAGATGTACGGCGACTCCTGGGCGCGGGGTGCGACAGCCGCGGTGGTCTCGGCGACGGCCGCGCGCCTGGCCCTGACACTCGCGGCCCGCGCCGGAGTCCCGCCGGCCCGGCCGGAGGGGCTGGGGGCCACGGTGGCCGGGGTCGTCCCGGTGCGGGGGGCGGTGCTCACGGCCGCCGCGGTGACCCTGGGGGCGGCCGCGGTGGGGGCGCTCTTCGGGTTGTACGACGTCGTCCGCGCGGTTCTCGCGGTGGCCGCCGCCGTGGGCGTGGCCGAGCTCGTGCTGCGGCACTGCACGCGCCGCTTCGGCGGAGTGACCGGGGACGTGTTCGGCGGGCTGGCGGAAACGGCGGCCACGACGGCGCTGGTGGTCCTGTCGATGACGTTCTAACAGGCCTTCCGCCACGACCCGAGCTCGTACTTCTTCAGCATCGAACTCAGCTTCAGCCGCCGGGACTCGGCGCAGAAGCGGCTGGTGGGGAGTTCGTACTCGACGTGGAAGACCGCCTTGCCGGCCTTGATGAACGGCTCCATGTCCCCGCACTCGCCGTACTGCGCGCACTGCTCGTTGACCGCGAAGTCGAAGTCCCCCACCAGCGCCGGGATCTGGTCGAGGTCGTTCTTCAGGCCGACCGACATGCCGCGCTCGTGGGCCAGTTCGGCGAGCAGGCGGTTGTAGCGGAGCTGGTCCGCCGCCGTCAGCGGGAAGCCCGTGCGGTTCCGGTAGCCGTCCATGTTGTCCGGCTCCACCGCGTCGAAGCCCTTCTCGCGGCACATGTCGAGGCGGTCCGCCATCAGCGGTTCCAGGACGTCCGTGGCGCGGATGTCGAGCCAGCGCTCCCCTTTCCAGCCGTTGCCGCGCCCGATCACCGACTTGGGGAAGTCTCCGGCGTCGGGGCGCCAGTCCTCCCACGCGCCCGTGGAGAGGTAGCAGATGACCTTGCGGCCTTCACGGTGGAGCGACGACACCACCGCCTTCGGCTGGTCGAAGCCGTCGATGTCGTACACCGGCACGTCCACGGAGGTGTCGACGCGGCCGGTCAGCTGCCACTGCCAGGCGATGCCGGGGCGGGGCCGCCAACGGGAGTCCCCTGACCCGGAGTCGGGGGCGGAGTGAGGGGTGGAGCGAGGGGCGGTCGAGCATCCCGTCGCCAGGAGGAGCAGGGTCACGAGCAGGAGGCGGCGTATCAAGAGGTGGGCTCCAGGGCGTGCGGCGAACGATCGGCGGCCGACCCGAGCGTAGGCTCTTCCCGGGTGGTCGCCGACAGGGGTGAAGGCCCCGATCGGGATCCGTGTTCGGACACGAAATAGGGTCGGCCGTCGGGCCCGGTCGACCCACCCGCTCGACCCAGACAACCTCACATCGGAAGCGAGAATTCACCACCGTGACTGCTCTGACTCTCAGCACCTCCGCGGCGCCCGGCCTGCGGGCCGACGCGATCGTGATCGGTGTCGCCAAGGGCGTGAAGGGCCCGGTCGTGGCGCCGGGCGCCGAATCCGTGGACAAGGCCTACGACGGCAGGCTCGCCGGTGTCCTGGAGACCCTCGGTGCCTCCGGCGCCGAGGGCGAGGTGACGAAGCTGCCCTCTCCCGCCGGCCTCAAGGCCCCTCTCGTGGTGGCGGTCGGCCTGGGCGCCGAGCCCGAGAAGGACTCCTCGTTCGCCGCGGAGACGCTGCGCAAGGCCGCCGGTGTCGCCGCCCGCACGCTGACCGGCGCGAAGAAGGCCGCGTTCGCGCTGCCACTCGCTGACGCCGCCGACCTCGGCGCGGTCGCGGAGGGCGTGCTGCTCGGGGCGTACTCCTTCGACGCCTACAAGGAGAACGCGAAGGACCCCAAGGCCAGGAACGGCAAGGCGCCGCTGGCCGAGGCCGTGCTGCTGGGCGGCAAGCCGCGCGACGCCGCGTACAAGGCCGCGCTCGCCCGGGCCGTCGCGGTCTCCGAGGAGCTCAACCGCGCGCGCGACCTGATCAACATGCCGCCGAACGACCTGGACCCCGCTGCCTTCGCCGCGATCGTGCAGGCCGCGGGCAAGGAGCACGGCCTCAAGGTGCAGGTGCTCGACGAGAAGGCCCTGGAGAAGGGCGGCTACGGCGGCATCCTCGGCGTCGGCGCGGGCTCGGCGTCGGGGCCGCGACTGGTGAAGCTGTCGTACACCTCGTCCAAGGCGAAGAAGCACCTCGCGCTGGTCGGCAAGGGGATCACCTACGACTCGGGCGGTATCTCGCTGAAGCCGGCGGGCCACAACGAGACGATGAAGTGCGACATGAGCGGGGCGGCGGCGGTGTTCGCGGCCGTGGTCTCGGCCGCGCGGCTGGGCCTCGAGGTCAACGTGACCGGGTGGCTGGCGCTCGCCGAGAACATGCCGTCGGGGTCCGCGACGCGCCCCGGTGACGTGCTGCGCATGTACAGCGGCAAGACGGTGGAGGTGCTCAACACCGACGCCGAGGGCCGGCTGGTGCTCGCGGACGCCCTGTGGGCGGCGTCGGCGGAGAAGCCGGACGCGATCGTGGACGTGGCGACGCTGACCGGGGCGATGATGCTCGCGCTGGGCAGCCGGACGTTCGGGATCATGGCCAACGACGACTCCTTCCGTACGGCGGTGCACGAGGCCGCGGAGGAGGTCGGGGAGCCGGCGTGGCCCATGCCGCTGCCGGAGCACCTGCGCAAGGGGATGGACTCCCCCACCGCCGACATCGCGAACATGGGCGAGCGGTTGGGCGGTGGCCTGGTCGCCGGACTCTTCCTGCGGGAGTTCGTGGGCGAGGGCATCCCGTGGGCGCATCTCGACATCGCGGGGCCGGCGTTCAACGACGGTGGCCCGTTCGGGTACACGCCGAAGGGCGGGACGGGGTCCGCGGTGCGTACGTTGGTGCGGCTGGCGGAGCTTGTCGGCTCGGGTGACCTGGGGTGATGGTCGCCTAAGAGCTCGATGCCATCGGTTGTGTGGCGTCCATAGGGGCGTGGGGCTGGTCGCGCCCACGCGGCGGAGCCGCATATGGCTACAGCCCCGCGCCCCTTGCGTGTCTCACATGAACCCTTCTTCTCATGTGAGCGTGTGGTGTCTCACACCCCGGCCCGGCGTCTCGTTCAGTGCTGACAAGTGCGAAGATGGGGCTCGGCAGGACAGGGCCCCCACACAGGGCCGAAGAAAGAGCGGCCGGACACCAGCCGCCGCCCGGTCACTGGAGACCGGCGTACGGCGCACATGCATGGAGGACGTGACGTGGCGAACGACGCCAGCACCGTTTTCGACCTAGTGATCCTCGGCGGTGGTAGTGGCGGTTACGCCGCGGCCCTGCGCGGGGCGCAGCTGGGGCTTGACGTCGCCCTGATCGAGAAGGACAAGGTCGGCGGTACCTGCCTGCACCGGGGATGCATCCCCACCAAGGCCCTGCTGCACGCGGGCGAGATCGCCGACCAGGCCCGCGAGAGCGAGCAGTTCGGTGTGAAGGCCACCTTCGAGGGCATCGACATCGCCGGGGTGCACAAGTACAAGGACGGCGTGGTCGCCGGCCTGTACAAGGGCCTGCAGGGGCTCGTCGCCTCCCGCAAGGTGACGTACATCGAGGGTGAGGGCCGGCTGTCGTCGCCGACCTCCGTCGATGTCAACGGTCAGCGCGTCCAGGGCCGCCACGTGCTGCTCGCGACCGGCTCCGTGCCGAAGTCGCTGCCGGGCCTGGAGATCGACGGCAACCGGATCATCTCCTCGGACCACGCCCTCGTCCTGGACCGCGTGCCCAAGTCCGCGATCATCCTGGGCGGCGGTGTCATCGGCGTGGAGTTCGCCTCCGCGTGGAAGTCCTTCGGCTCGGACATCACCATCATCGAGGGCCTCAAGCACCTCGCTCCTCTCGAGGACGAGAACTCCTCCAAGCTTCTTGAGCGCGCGTTCCGCAAGCGCGGCATCAAGTTCAACCTGGGCACCTTCTTCCAGAAGGCCGAGTACACCCAGGACGGCGTCAAGGTCACCCTCGCCGACGGCAAGGAGTTCGAGGCCGAGGTGCTGCTGGTGGCCGTCGGCCGCGGGCCCGTCTCCGCCGGTCTCGGCTACGAGGAGCAGGGCGTCGCGATGGACCGCGGCTACGTCCTGGTCGACGAGTACATGCGCACCAACGTCCCGACGATCTCCGCCGTCGGTGACCTGGTCCCCACGCTCCAGCTCGCGCACGTCGGCTTCGCCGAGGGCATCCTGGTGGCGGAGCGTCTGGCCGGTCTGAAGACCGTTCCGATCGACTACGACGGTGTCCCGCGGGTGACGTACTGCCACCCCGAGGTCGCCTCCGTGGGCATCACCGAGGCCAAGGCCAAGGAGATCTACGGTGCGGACAAGGTCGTCGCTCTGAAGTACAACCTGGCGGGCAACGGCAGGAGCAAGATCCTGAACACCGCGGGCGAGATCAAGCTCGTCCAGGTGAAGGACGGTGCCGTGGTCGGCGTCCACATGGTCGGCGACCGCATGGGCGAGCAGGTCGGCGAGGCCCAGCTGATCTACAACTGGGAAGCGCTGCCGGCCGAGGTCGCCCAGCTCATCCACGCCCACCCGACGCAGAACGAGGCGCTCGGCGAGGCGCACCTGGCCCTCGCGGGCAAGCCGCTGCACGCGCACGACTGATCCCTCGGTCCACGAACGCGACTCCGCGACGACACAGACTTCCGCAATTCGTAAGGAGCAACCGAAACCATGGCGGTTTCCGTAACCCTTCCGGCGCTCGGCGAGAGCGTCACCGAGGGCACCGTCACCCGCTGGCTGAAGGCCGAGGGTGAGCGTGTAGAGGCCGACGAGCCGCTGCTCGAGGTGTCGACCGACAAGGTCGACACCGAGATCCCCTCCCCCGCCGCCGGTGTCCTGGCCTCCATCAAGGTCGCCGAGGACGAGACGGTCGAGGTCGGCGCCGAGCTGGCCGTGATCGACGACGGCACCGGCGCCCCCGCCGCCGAGCCGGCCCCGGCCGCCGAGCCGGTGGCCGAGCCCGCCCCCGAGCCGGCCCAGGCCGCGCCCTCCACCGAGCAGGCCGCCCCGGCGCCCGCTCCCACCGCCGAGTCCGCTTCCGGCGGCGGCTCCGCCGAGGGCACGGACGTCGTCCTGCCCGCGCTCGGCGAGTCCGTCACCGAGGGCACCGTCACCCGGTGGCTGAAGGAGGTCGGCGACTCCGTCGAGGCCGACGAGCCGCTGCTCGAGGTCTCCACGGACAAGGTCGACACCGAGATCCCGGCGCCCACCTCCGGTGTGCTGCTGGAGATCGTGGTCGGCGAGGACGAGACCGCCGAGGTCGGCGCCAAGCTCGCCGTCATCGGCGCCCCGGGTGCGGCTCCGGCCGCTGCCCCGGCCCCCGCCGCTCCCGCCCCGGCCCCGGCTGCCGAGGCCCCCGCCCCGGCCCCGGCTCCGGCTCCCGCACCTGAGGCGCCCGCCCCGGCTCCGGCCCCGCAGGCACCCTCGGCTCCGGCGCCGCAGCAGCAGACGGCTCCGGCGCCCGACCCGGCGCCCGCCGCTCCGGCTCCGGCTCCCGCCCCGGTCACCCCGGCCCCGGCGCCCGCCGCGACCTCCGGTGACGACGGCGCCTACGTGACCCCGCTGGTGCGCAAGCTCGCCGCCGAGCACGGTGTCGACCTGTCGTCCGTCAAGGGCACCGGCGTCGGTGGCCGTATCCGCAAGCAGGACGTCATCGCCGCCGCCGAGGCCGCGAAGGCCGCCGCCGCTCCGGCTCCGGCCGCTGCCGCCGCCCCGGCCGCCGCCAAGAAGGCGCCGTCCCTGGAGGCCTCTCCCCTCCGTGGCCAGACCGTCAAGATGCCGCGCATCCGCAAGGTCATCGGCGACAACATGGTCAAGGCGCTGCACGAGCAGGCGCAGCTGTCCTCGGTCGTCGAGGTCGACGTCACCCGGCTGATGAAGCTGCGCGCCCGTGCCAAGGACGCGTTCGCGTCGCGTGAGGGCGTCAAGCTCTCCCCGATGCCGTTCTTCGTCAAGGCCGCGGCCCAGGCGCTGAAGGCGCACGCGCCGGTCAACGCCAAGATCAACGAGGGCGAAGGCACGATCACCTACTTCGACACCGAGAACATCGGTATCGCGGTGGACTCCGAGAAGGGCCTGATGACCCCGGTCATCAAGCACGCGGGCGACCTCAACCTCGCCGGCATCGCCAAGGCCACGGCGGAGCTCGCGGGCAAGGTCCGCGCGAACAAGATCACGCCCGACGAGCTGTCCGGCGCGACCTTCACCATCTCCAACACCGGTTCGCGCGGTGCGCTCTTCGACACGATCATCGTGCCGCCGGGCCAGGTCGCGATCCTCGGCATCGGTGCCACGGTCAAGCGTCCGGCGGTCATCGAGACCGAGGAGGGCACGGTCATCGGCATCCGCGACATGACCTACCTGACCCTCTCCTACGACCACCGTCTGGTGGACGGCGCCGACGCGGCCCGTTACCTGACCGCGGTCAAGGCGATCCTGGAGGCGGGCGAGTTCGAGGTCGAGCTCGGTCTGTAAGCCTCTTCGCTCCTACGGTGCCCCCGTCCGGTTTCCGGTCGGGGGCACCGGCGTTTGATCACCGGGGTGTCAGTGCGCCGAACGCGACACTTCTCGGTGTCGTGGGGTTCCGTGACTTGACAGAAGCCGTGCGGCTGGGAGCGTGTAAGCCTCGTCTCACCTGCATGAAAGCGCCCCCGTGCGCCCCTCCCGGACGGGCCCTCGGCCTTATTGTCTTTACGTCAAACGCCCTTAAGGAGCTCTCATGACCGCGCCCGTCGTCCACTCGCTGCGCGAACAGATCCGCGAGCACATCGTGGAGGGGATCGTCAGCGGGCGCTGGCAGCCGGGCGAGCGGATCGTGGAGCGCCGTATCGCCACCGAGCTGGAGGTCAGCCAGACGCCGGTGCGGGAGGCGCTGCGCGAGCTGGAGTCGCTGCGGCTGATCGAGTCCGCGCCGAACAAGGGCGTACGGGTGCGGAATCTTACGGCGGCCGACCTGGAGGAGAGCTACCCGGTCCGGGCCGGTCTGGAGGCGATCGCGGCGGAGCTGGCGGCGGAGCGGCTGGCGCGGGACTGCTCGGCCCTGGAGCCGCATGTCGCCGCGCTGTACGAGGCGGACCGGGACTCCGACGGCACCGGCCAGGTGCGGCACACGGTGGGTTTCCACCGGGAGCTGGTGCGGGCGGCCGGCAACTCGGTGCTGCTGCACACGTGGGAGGGCCTGGGCATCGAGGTGTTCACCGCCCTGTCGATCCGCTGGTTGGGGACGGTCCAGCAGTCGTACGCGGAGGAGCACGAGGAGCTGGTGGCCGCGTTCCGGAGGCGGGACCCTCGGATCGCCGACATCGTGAAGTCCCACGTCCTGGGCTGCGCCCCAAGGGCCTGACGGCCGGTTCGGCACCGCCGCAACTGAGCACGACCAGCCCGAGCGAGCACCGTCGCGACTGAACAACACGGTGGCCGAACACGGTGGACCCGACCCCGGTCGCGGCCAAGCACCATCGCGGCGAACACCACCTGGCCCGAGCAGCGTCCCGGCCAAGCACCACCGTGGTGAACACCGCCCGCCCCAATCAGCGTCACGGCGAACACCACCCGGCCCGAGCACCGCCACGGCCATCACCACCGCGGCCGAGCACCACCGGCCCAAGCAGCGTCACGGCGAGCACCACCCGGCCCCGAACACCGCTAAGCCAAGCCCCACGCCGCCAAGCACCGCCCGGCTCGAGCACCGTCGCGAGTGAACACCACCCGGCCGAACACCGCCGGACCCGAGCACGGTCGCGGCCGAGCACCACCCGGCCCAAGCAGCGTCACAGCGAGCACCACCCGGCCCCAGCACCGCCAAACCAAGCACCACCGCCGCCGAGCACCGCCAAGCCAAGCACCACCGCGGCCGAGCACCGCCACGCCAAGCACCACCGCCGCCGAGCACCGCCAAGCCAAGCACCACCGCGGCCGAGCACCGCCACGCCAAGCACCACCGCGGCCAAACCGCCGGACCCGAGCACCACCAGCTCCGAGCACCGTCCCGGCCGACCACCACCGCGCCCCAGCACCGCCAGGCCGAACGCTCCCGAGGACCACCAGGCCGAACCACCCGACCTCAAGCACCACCGCGCCCGAGAACACGGGACGCCCCAAGACGTTGCCGCACCCGAGCGCGCCTCCGCTCAGACGGCCTCCGACCTGCAAAAACCCGCGGCTCCACAGTCACCCGGTGCCACCGCCGGAGGCACCCCGTGCCTACTTTCTCGTCATCGAGAAGTTTTGCCTCTCAACCCTTTGATCGATCATCGATCAGCAAGTTAGAGTCGCCGACGGGCCCTTACCGGGGCCCTCCGCCCTGTCCTGCCAAAGACAAAGGGCACCCCCGAACCCTTACCGATGAGGGAACCCCCTTCGACTGAGGAAGGCGGCGACATGACCGACCCCAATGCCATCCAGGCCAGCGAGCTCGACCAGCTCCCCGACCGGGACCCCGAGGAGACCGCCGAATGGCAGGCCTCCCTGGACGCGGTCGCCAAGGCGGCCGGCCCGCACCGTGCCGCGTACCTGATGCGCCGCACGCTGGAGAGGGCGGAGGGCAACGGCATCGCGCTGCCGAAGCTCCTCGAGACCGACTACGTCAACACCATCCCCACCGCCGCCGAGCCGGGCCTGCCCGGTGACCCGGCGATGGAGGCCCGCATCACCGCGTGGAACCGCTGGAACGCGGCCGCGATGGTCACCCGCGGCTCCAAATACGGCGTCGGCGGCCACATCGCCACCTTCGCCTCCGCGGCCTGGCTCTACGAGACCGGCTTCAACCACTTCTTCAAGGGCAAGGAGGCCGACGGGTCCGGCGACCAGCTCTACATCCAGGGCCACGCCTCCCCCGGCATCTACGCCCGCGCCTTCCTCGACGGCCGGCTGACCGAGCACCACCTCGACAACTTCCGCCGCGAGTCGGGCGGCGACGGCCTCCCGTCGTACCCGCACCCCCGCCGCCTGCCCTGGCTGTGGGAGTTCCCGACGGTGTCGATGGGCCTCGGCCCGCTCTCCGCGATCTACCAGGCGCGCTTCAACCGCTACCTGACGGCCCGCGGCATCAAGGACGTCTCGCAGTCCCACGTCTGGGCCTTCCTCGGCGACGGCGAGATGGACGAGCCCGAGTCCACGGCGGCACTCGCACTGGCCTCCCGTGAGGGCCTCGACAACCTCACCTTCGTCATCAACTGCAACCTCCAGCGTCTCGACGGCCCGGTCCGCGCGAACTTCAAGATCGTGCAGGAGCTGGAGGCCCAGTTCCGCGGCGCCGGCTGGAACGTCGTGAAGTCGCTGTGGGGCAACGCCTGGGACGAGCTCTTCCAGCTCGACACCACGGGCGCGCTCGTACGACGGCTCCGCGAGGTACCCGACGCGCAGGTGCAGACGTACCAGACGCGCGACGCCGCCTACATCCGCCAGGACTTCTTCGGCAAGGACCCGGCGCTCGTCGAGATGGCGAAGCTGCTGTCCGACGACAAGATCCTCGAGTGTTTCCACCTCTCCCGCGGTGGCCACGAGGCGCGCAAGGTGTACGCCGCCTACAAGGCCGCCGTCGAGTTCAAGGGCGCGCCGACCGTGATCCTGGCCCAGACGGTCAAGGGCCACACCCTCGGCGAGGGCTTCGCGTCGAAGAACGCCAACCACCAGATGAAGAAGCTGACGGTGGACGAGTTCAAGACCATGCGCGACCTGCTCGAACTGCCCATCAAGGACAGCGACTTCGTCGACGGCGTGGTGCCCTACGGCCACCCGGGCGCCGACTCCCCCGAGGTCCGCTACCTCCAGGAGCGCCGGGCCGCTCTCGGTGGTCCCGCGCCGGCCCGCCGAGTGCACCCGGTGGCCCCGCTGCCGGCCCCGGCGGAGAAGACGTTCGCCTCCTTCGACAAGGGCTCGGGTACGCAGAACGTCGCGACGACGATGGCCTTCGTACGGCTCATCAAGGACCTGGTCCGCGACAAGGAGACCGGCAGGCGCTGGGTGCCGATCGTCCCCGACGAGGCGCGCACCTTCGGCATGGAGTCGCTGTTCCCGTCGCTCGGGATCTACTCCCCCAAGGGCCAGACGTACGAGCCGGTCGACCGCGACCAGCTGATGTACTACAAGGAGGCCACCAACGGCCAGATCCTCAACGAGGGGATCACCGAGGCCGGTTCGATGGCCGACTTCATCGCCGCTTCGACGTCGTACGCGACGCACGGCGAGGCGATGATCCCGTTCTACATCTTCTACTCGATGTTCGGCTGGCAGCGCACGGCCGACCAGATGTGGCAGCTCGGCGACCAGCTGGGCCGCGGCTTCCTCGTCGGCGCCACGGCGGGCCGTACGACGCTGACGGGCGAGGGACTGCAGCACGCGGACGGGCACTCGCCGGTGATCGCGGCGACGAACCCGGCGGCGCTGACGTACGACCCGGCGTTCGCCTACGAGGTCGCCACGATCGTGCGCGACGGCATCCGCCGCATGTACGGCGAGGCGGCCCCCGGCGAGGACCCGAACGTCTTCTACTACCTGACGGTCTACAACGAGCCGCTCCCGCAGCCCGCCAAGCCGTCCGGCCTCGGTGTCGACGAGGGCATCGTCAAGGGCCTGTACCGCTTCAACACGGCGGAGTCCGCGGGACTTTCCCCGGTCGCGAACGCCCCCCGCATCCAGCTGCTCGGCTCCGGCACGGCGATCCACTGGGTCCTGAAGGCGCAGCGGATGCTGGCCGAGGAGTGGGGCGTGGCGGCCGATGTCTGGTCCGCCACCTCCTGGACGGAGCTGCGCCGCGACGCGTTGGAGGCCGACGCCGGCCTGCTGCGCGGCGAGGAGCGGATCCCGTACGTCCGTCAGGCGCTGCACGGTGCCGAGGGTCCGGTGCTCGCGGTCTCCGACTACATGCGCCAGGTCCCCGACCAGATCGCGCAGTGGGTCGAGCAGGACTGGTCCTCGCTCGGCGCGGACGGCTTCGGCCTCTCCGACACCCGCGAGGGCGCCCGCCGCCACTTCGGTGTCGACGCCGAGTCGGTCGTCGTCGCGGCCCTGGCCCAGCTGGCCCGCCGCGGCGAGGTCAAGGCGACGGCGGTGAAGGAAGCGCGGGAGAAGTACGGGCTGTAAGCGCCTGGACTTCGATGCTTTAGCTTCGATGCTTTCGCTTCGATGTTTTCGGTGAAGGGGTACGGCTGCCGCCGTGCCCCTTCGCTGTCAGTGGGCCCCGGCATCATGGCCGTATGCGTGCTGCCCGGCTCATCAAGATGGTGCTGTTGCTCCAGTCCCGGTCCTCCATGACCGCCGCCGACCTGGCGCGCGAGCTGGAGGTGTCGGAGCGGACGGTGACGCGGGACGCGCAGGCGTTGTCGGAGGCCGGGGTTCCGGTCTACGCCGACCGGGGGCGGGCCGGCGGGTACCGACTGATCGGCGGGTACCGGACCCGGCTGACCGGGCTGGCGCGCAGCGAGGCCGAGGCGCTGTTCCTGTCCGGGGTGCCGGGGGCGCTGCGCGAGATGGGGCTGGAGGACGCCGCCTCCGCCGCCCGGCTGAAGGTGTCCGCCGCGCTGCTCCCCTCCCTCAGCGACGCCTCCCGTACGGCCGCTCAGCGTTTCCATCTCGACGCGCCCAACTGGTTCACCGAGCCGAAGTCCCCCGAGCTGCTGCCCGCCGTCGCCGACGCGGTGTGGGACGACAGACGGGTCGACGCGCGCTACCGCGGCCGGGAGGGCGAGGTGGAGCGTGACCTCGAGCCGTACGGGCTCGTGCTCAAGGCGGGCGTCTGGTATCTGTGCGCACGGATCCCGGACGGCGGTTCCTTCCGGGTGTACCGAATCGACCGTTTCACGGCGGTGACGGCCGGCGAGGCCCGCTTCGAGCGCGACGAGGAGTTCGACCTGCCCGGCTTCTGGGCGGAGCGCGCCGAACAGTTCGCGCGCTCGATCCTGCGGGCCGAGGTCGTCGTACGGCTGTCCGGGGCGGGGGCGCGCGGACTGCCGTACGCCGTCGATCCCGCCGCGGCCCGGGAGGTGCTGGCGGCGGCCGGGCCGCCGGACGGCGACGGGTGGGTGACGGTGACCCTCCCGGTGGAGTCCGAGGAGGTCGCCCACGCGCAGCTCGCGTCACTGGGGCCGGAGGTGGAGGTGCTGGCCCCGGAGAGCCTGCGGGCGCGGTTCGCGGGGGACGCCGTACGTCTGGGGAGGCTGTACAGGACGTGAAGACCCTGTTCGGGACATAACAATCCGCCGCACTCCACGTGCGCCGCACCCTTCCAGGCCCGATGCTGGACCCGTGATGGACGAGACGGAGTTCTGGGAGCTGGTGGACGCCACCCGCGAGGCCGCCGAGGGCGACCCCGAGGAACAGGCCGACCTGCTCGTGGAGCGGCTGCTGGCGCTGGACCCGGACATGGTCCTCGACTTCGCCCGTCACTTCGAGGCCCGCTTCAACCGCGCGTACACCTGGGACCTGTGGGGCGCCGCCTGGATCCTGCTGGACGGGGCGAGCGACGACGCCTTCGACTTCTTCCGGTGCTGGCTGATCGGCCAGGGCCGTGAGGTGTACGAGGGCGCGGTGCACGACCCCGACTCGCTCGCCGACCTGCTGGCCGACTTCGACGAGGAGATCGACGGCGACGGCGAGGAACTGGGCTACGCGGCCGACGAGGCCTATGAGCAGCTCACCGGTACCGTCGCTCCCGACCTCGGCATCCCGCCCGCGGCCTCCGAGCCGCTCGGCGCGCCGATCGACCTGGAGAGCGACCGGGTGCTGGCGGAGCGGTATCCCAAGCTGTGGGAGCGGTTCAGGGGCTGAGTTCCCGTCACACCGCTCGTGCTGCGTTCAGGCCGCCGTGCCGGCCCTGCGCCGGGTCGTGTCCGTCGGGATGTACGCCTGCGTCTGGTCGGCCTTCACCGCATGGTGCATCGGGGCCGCGTTGGCCTGGTCGAGCGCGGACGCGGTGACGGCGGCCGGGCCGAGGACCACGGCGACGACGGCGCAGACGACCGCCCAGGGGCCGCGGGTCCTGCTGCTCAGGGTGCTCATGTGACTGCTGTTCATTTCTTCCCCACCTCCGTCAGTGCGTGTGCATGACCATAGGGCGGCTGTTTCGGCGTGATCCTTGAGTGGCCTACGAGAACCCTGTGAGAGCTCGCCGACCCGACGGGTCACGTCCTGCCCTGGAGGCGGGCCGCCCGCCGTCTGATCTCGGGCAGCAGGGCTCTCAGCGCCGCGCCGGGACAGGTCGTCATGTAGGCGGCGCCGTGGCCCGCGAGGGCGGGCAGCGCCGCGGTGGTGCCGGCGGTGTAGCGGCTGGCGCTGTTGCTGGAGGTGAGACGGACGGTGCTGCGCGGGTCGATGCCGGCGAGGCCGAGCTTCCAGGCGACCAGGGCGGCGATCGCGTCGGTCATCGCCCGCGGGACGGTGACGCCCGCGGTGAAGGTGCCGAGGGCGGCGATGCCGGCCGTGCGGTGGTTGAAGCCGAGGGTGTGGGCGCCGGTGACGGGACGGTCGACGCCGCCCGCACGGCCCTCGTAGATGGTGCCGCAGCGGTCGACGAGGAAGTTGTAGCCGATGTCGTCCCAGTCCCGGGCGCCGGTCTGGCCGGCGGCCAGGTAGCGGATGATGCGGGGCGCGTCGGCGCAGTCGTAGTCGTTGGGCGAGTCGGTGTGGTGCACGAAGACCGCGAGGACCTTGTCGTCGTAGTCCGGGGGCGGCGGCGTACGGGCGGCGGTGTTCGCCTCCCCGTCGACGGCCCACACCGACCTCGGCACGATGTGCGGCCTGCTCGCGGCGTGCGTCACGGTCTTCTGCCGGGCCACCGCCCCACTCCGCGCGGACCGGACGGAGACCGCGTCCTCGATACCGGTGACACACAGCACCAGAACGAGGACGACGGCGAGGCCGGGGAGACAGGCGAGGAGGGGGTGGGGGGCGGGTGGAACGGGGGGTGAGAACTGGTCGACGGACGCGGGGTTCGCGGGCTGTACGGAGGGTGATCCCCCCGGTGTCACGGGCCCCGAAGGAAGCGCCCGCTCCGCAGAGCCCCCGGAGGGCGGGGCGTCCGAGGCCGCAGGTCCCTGCGACGCCGCCCGCTCGGCGGGGCCGGCAGGCGACGGGGGCCGGGCCGGCTGGGCCGTATGTCGGTCGGAGGCCGTTGGCTGGGGGCCGGACCATGGGCTCGCCGAGCGGGGTGCGTCCGAGGGCGGGGCCGGCTGCTCGGCGGGGTCGGCAGTCGGCGTCGCGGAACGGGCCGCAGGCGTGGGAGTCACGGAGGGGGGCGCGTCTGACGGTGCGGCCGGGGCGCGGCCGGAGGGCAGGGCTTTGCGGATCGCGAGACCTATGCGGCTCGCGTGGCGTATTCGGGGCGCCCGCCGTCTTCGCGGTCCCCGCGATCTTCGGACACGCATGCTCCCACTGTCGGACGTATTCGCCCCGCCCGCGATGTGTGCTGTGCCACGCGGTGGAACCATCGTCCGGGTCCGCGACGTTTTTCCAGGTGCACGCACGCGTACCGCCGGGAACCGGCCACGCGTGCGTGTAGCTGATCACTGGACGCCTCGCCTGCGTACTGAAGGTTCCGAGAGAGAAGGGCGGCTCCGTGGACGTGCTGGACATCCTGCTGTTGCTGGTGATCGCCGCCTATGCGGCCTCCGGCTACCGGCGCGGCCTGGTGGCCGGCTGTGTCTCGTTCGCCGGTTTCGTGGGCGGCGCGGTCGTGGGCGTGTGGGTGCTGCCGTGGATGATGGACCTGGTGACACCGGGGAGTACGGCCGCGACGGTGACCGCGGTGGCGACCGTGCTGGTCCCGGCCGCCGTGGGGCACGAGCTGGCCGGACGCCTGGCGCTCAGGCTGCGCCGGGAGCTGGACCAGGGCCCGCTGAGAGTCGCCGACGGCGTCGGCGGGGCCGCCGCCAACTCCGTGGCCGTGCTCATCGTCGCCTGGGTCGCCGCGAGCGTCCTGGGTGCGTCCTCGTCCCCGCTGGTCACCACGGCCATCCGGGACTCCGCCCTGCTCGGCGCCGTCCAGGACTCCATGCCGGAGACCACGCCGAACTGGTTCTCCCGGGCCACCTCCGCCCTCACCGAGGCGGGCTTCCCGCAGGTCTTCAACCCGTTCGAGAACGAGTCGACGGCCGAGGTCGCGAGGCCCACCGGCGACAGCGTCACGGCCGCCGCCACCAACGCCGCCAAGCTCAGCACCGTCAAGATCGAGGGCGCCTCCGGCACCCAGGGCCGCGAGGGCAGCGGCTTCGTGTACGCGCCGCAGCACGTGATGACCAACGCCCACGTGGTGGCCGGCATCGACGCCCCCGGCGTCCGGATCGGCGGGGTCGGACAGGTGTACGAGGCACGGGTGGTGCTGTTCGACCCGGACCGGGACGTGGCCGTGCTGTTCGTCCCGGATCTGCGCGCACCGGTGCTGCGCTTCGACCAGGGCGCCGCGCGCGGCGACTCCGCGGTGGTCGCGGGCTATCCGCAGGACGGCGACCTGAACCTGCAGGCGGCCACGGTCGCCAACCGGGTGAAGGCGACCGGGCAGAACATCTACAGCGACGCCACCGTGACCCGCGAGATCTACTCGATCCGCTCCACCGTCCGCCCCGGCAACTCCGGCGGCCCTCTGCTGACCACCACCGGCAAGGTCTACGGCGTGGTGTTCGCCCGCTCCACCTCCGACAACGAGACGGGCTACGTCCTGACGGCCGACGAGGTCGCGGGCGACGCCCAGAAGGCGGCGGACGCCACGTCACCGGTGGACACGGGCGAACTGGTCACGTCATAGCGCGGCCGGCTCCCGGATGATGGGGCCACGGTCCCGCACGGCACTCCGGAGGCACCCGTGCCCGTCCTCTTCCTGATCTCCTACGACCGCGCCGGCCGACCAGGTCCTCAGAGTCGGCGCCCCATGAGTACGTCGTCGACGTACTCCCCGGCCAGCAGGAACTCCTCGGGCAGCACGCCCTCGACCGTGAAGCCCTCGGACTCGTAGAGCGTGCGGGCCGGGGTGTTGTGGCCGAGGACGCGCAGGGTGAGACGGCGGGCGCCCCGGCGGCGGGCCTCGTCCGTGACCGCGCGGATCAGGGCACGGCCGACGCCCCGGCCCCGGGCCTCCTCGCTGACGGCCAGGCCCTGGATCTGGCGTACATGGGCGTTCGCTTCGACCGGCGTCGGGAAACCGAGAAGGACGTATCCCAGGATGCGGCGGTCGGCCTCGGCGACCAGGCAGTCGTCGGGACCGTGGTGCTCGCCGAAGAACGGCCGGTAGGGAGGCTGCTGCTGCGGCGAGACCGCGTGCAGGGGCGACCAGGTCGCACGGTCGAGACGGGCCAGCTCCTCTTCGTCGTCGGGGAGGGCACGGCGTATGGACAGCTCGGACATGACCGCCACCCTACGGCGGGACAACCGGAACCAGACATCGCTCTTACGCACCCACCAGGCAGGATGAGATCATGGAACATTCAAGAATCGCGGTGGCCGGGGCGTCCGGACTGATCGGCTCGGCCCTGGTGGGTTCCCTCACCGCGGACGGGCACGAGGTGGTGCGGCTGGTGCGCCGGGAGCCCCGGGACGGCAGCGAGGTCCGCTGGGACCCCGAGGCCGGACGGGTCGACACGGCCGGGCTCGCCGGATGCGACGCCGTGGTCAACCTCGCCGGTGCGGGGGTCGGTTCGCGGCGCTGGACCGAGGAGTACAAGAAGCGGATCCGCGACAGCCGGGTGAACGGCACGACCGCCCTCGCCCGGGCCGTCGCCGCCCTGGACGAGCCCCCGCGGGTCTTCGTGAACGGCAGCGCGATGGGGTACTACGGCGAGACCGGCGACCGGATCGTCGACGAGGACTCGCCGGCCGGCCAGGGCTTCCTGCCCGAAGTGTGCGTGGAGTGGGAGGCGGCCGCCGCACCCGCGCAACAGGCGGGCGTACGGACCGCGTTCACCCGCACCGGCCTGGTGGTGGGCCGCGGCGGCGGGGCCTGGGGCAGGCTGTTCCCGCTGTTCAAGGCGGGGCTCGGCGGGCGGATGGGCGACGGCGGTCAGTACTGGTCGTTCATCGCGCTGCACGACGAGGTCGCCGCGATCCGCCACCTCCTGGAGACCGACGGGCTGTCCGGACCCTTCAACCTCACCGCCCCGGAGCCCCGGACGAACCGTGAGATCACCGAGGCCATGGGCCGCGTGCTGCACCGGCCGACGCTTTTCACCGTCCCCGCGCCGGTCCTGCGGGCCGCGCTCGGCGAGATGGCCGGGGACGTGCTGGGCAGCGCACGGGTGCGGCCGAGGCGACTGCTGGAGTCGGGGTTCACGTTCGCGTTCCCGGACATCGAGGGCGCGATCCGGGCGGCCTGAGAAACGCGCCGGGCCGCGTGCGGCCGTACGACATCCTCGGCGACCGTCCGTGACGACATGCGACCGGTGTGCGACCGTGCTCTGCTGATGCGCGACTGTTCCTGACCGGTCGCGGCCCTACCCTCGACCCGAACTCGGGTATCCCCGGAGCCTGTTGGGGGCATGACGTTCCCACCGGCCGCGCAACCTCGAGGAGGGGCACGTGCTTGAGCCCGCGTACCAGGCGGACGTCGTGATCGTGGGAGCCGGGGTCGCCGGACTCTCCGCGGCACATCGGCTGACCAGCCAAGGAGTGAGCGTCGCGGTGGTGGAGGCCGCCCCCTGCGTGGGCGGCCGCATGTCGACCGAGAAGGTCGACGGCTTCCGGCTCGACAGGATCGGACAGTTGCTGTCCACGGCGTATCCCGAACTACGCCTGACCCCCGGGCTCGACGGGCTGGTCCTGCGCCCGTTCGCGCCGGGGGTCCTGCTGCACGGAGACGGGCGCCACCACCGGGTGGACGCTCCGGCGGGCGCCCGGAGCGCGAGGGGCGCACTGCGTGCGGTACGCGCCCTGGCGAGCGCCCCTCGGGGGGTGCCGGGACCGGGGCTGGTGGCCGCGTCCCGGAGGGCCGCATTCCGGCGGGCCGCGTTCCGGGTGCTGCCGGGTGCCGGTCAGGGGACGGCGTCCCGGGTGGCCCGAGGAGTCGCGCCGCTCGGCGGTGCCGTCGATCAGGCCCGGCTCGGTGCCGCCCTCACCCGGTTCGCCAACGTGCCGGTCGAACGTCTCCTCGCCCGTCCCGACCTGCCCGCCGGGCAGGCACTCGCGGCCCGGGGGCTGCCCGCGCGCACCGTCGACGGGTTCCTGCGTCCGCTGCTCGCCGCGCTGCTGTGCGACCCCGCGCTGACGACGTCCAGCCGGTGCGCCGACCTGGCGCTGCGGGCCTTCGCGGGCGGGCGGCTGTGTGTGCCGGAGGGGGGCGCGGAGACGCTTCCGGAGCTGCTCGCCCAGACCCTGCCGGCGGGGACCGTGCACACGGGAGTGCGGGTCACGTCCGTCGCGACGACCTCGGTGACCACGGCCGAGCACGGCGAGATCCGATGCCGGGCGGTGCTGCTGGCGACGGACGCGCGCACCGCGGCGGAGCTGTTGCCGGGGTTGCGGGTGCCGGACTTCCACCCGGTGACGGTCGTCCACCACACGACGGACGACCCGCCCCGCACGGGTTCCGCGCTGCTGCTCGACGCCGACCGGGGCGGCCCGGTGGCCCACACGGCGGTGATCAGCGAGGTCGACCCGAGCCGGGCTCCCTCGGGCCGGGCCCTGATCTCCTCGACGGTCCTGGGCACCCCTCCGGCGGATCTGGAAACGGCCGTCCGCACCCATCTGGCCCGCCTGTACGGCACCCCCACCCACCGCTGGGAGACCCTCGCGGTCCACCACACCCGGGACGCGGTCCCGGCCATGCCCGCCCCCCACGACCTGCGCCGCCCGGTCCGCCTCCTGGCCGGCCTGTACGTCTGCGGCGACCACCGCGACACGAGCACGGTCCAGGGGGCATTGCATTCGGCCCACCGCGCAACGACGGCAATCCTGAAGGACCTGGGCGCAGCGGGCTCAATGCACCGAGCAGACCCGATTCCTACGGCTCAGGCAGCGTGACGGCCCACCCGCGCCCCTTCAGGGGCGCGGGGAACTGCGCGACGAGCCACGATGGCGCCGCACCCGCCACCGGACAGTCGAAGTCACGGCGAGGCGGCCCCTATCCCAGCGCAGCGACCTTGTCCCGGTAACTCCGAACCGGCGCCGCATCCTTGTACGGCTCCAACCGCCGCTCGAAGTCCCGCACATACTCCACCGCCCGCACCGACCGCATCTCCGCCGCCTGCCCCGCGGCCTCCGCGGCCAGCGAACAGGCCTGGTCCAACTCCCCCAGCCCCAGCCTCGCAGAGGCCAGCACCACCCGGCAGAACAGCCGACTCCGCGCATACGCCGGCGCGCGCAACTGCAGGGAGCGCTCGGCGTGTTGCGCCGCCGCCCGGAACTGCTGCAGGTCCCGGTGGCAGTGCCCGAACTCGTCGGCCAGCTGCGCCTCGTCGAAGAACCGTGCCCAGTGGGGGACCTCGTCGCCGGGCCGCGCCGCCTCCAGGGCCCGTTCCGCGCGGACCAGCGACCCCGTGCACGCCCGCACCTCCCCCAGCACCCCGTGCCCCCGCGCCTCGGCCGAGTGCAGCAGCGCCTGCACGACCGGCGGGGCCGTCGTACCGACGCCCTGCTGGGCCACTCGCGCGAGCTGGGTCGCCTCCCGGCCGTGCCCCAGATACACGGCCTGCCGGCTCATCGTGACCAGCACATACGCCCCGTACCCCCGGTCCCCCGCGGCCTGCGCGAGCCGCAACGCCTGCACGAAGTACCGCTGTGCGAGTCCGTGCGCGGCGATGTCGTACGAGGTCCAGCCCGCGAGCCGGGTCAGGTCCGCCGCCGCGGCGAACAGTCTGCGTCCGGTGGTCTCGCCGTAGGTGCCGCGCAGCATCGGCTCGCACTCGTGCTCCAGGTAGCGGACCAGGGCCTGCCGGGCGTGGCCGCCGCCGTACTGGTCGTCGAGGGTGCGGAAGAGCTCGCCGACCGAGGCGAGCGCCGCGATGTCGCCCCCGGTGACCTTCTGGCCGGGTCCTCGTTCGGCGTGGCCGCGCTGCCGGGGCACCACCGGGCGCCCTTGGGGAGGGACCCGGATGGGAGGCTCGCCGCGGGCGACCCGGTCGTCGGGGCGGCCGATCAGCCAGTCGCGGCTGGGGACGACCAGCCCGGCCGGCGTGAAGGCGATCTTGCGGAGTTCGGCGTGACTGCCGGAGTCCTTGCGCCACAGGCCGCTGACGATGTCGACGGCCTCCTCGGGGCCCGCGGCGAACTCGAGCCCGGCGTAGACGGGTGCGCAGGCGTCGAGGCCGAGGTCCTGCGCGGAGAGCCGCCGTCCGAGCCGGCGGGTGAAGACCTCGGCGATGAGGGCGGGTGTGGTGCCCCGGGGCTGCTGTCCGCGCAGCCACCGGGTCACGGAGGTCTTGTCGTATCTGAGATCCAGCCCGTGTTCGAGACCGAGCTGGTCCACGCGTCGGGCGAGACCCGCGTTGGAGAACCCCGCTTCTGCGATGAGCGCGGCGAGCTGTCGGTTGGGAGTGCGCTGCGCGGGTCGTTCCGTCATCTGCGGTGCGGTCTCCTGCCTTTCGGGCCGTCACGTGGTCACGTGGTGCCCGGATTGCCTGTGAGCAGCCCTTATGGCCTGCGCGAACGGCGAATGTAGCGGAGAGTGAGCAGACGATCGCACACTTCGACGTTCGTTCATCCGATCGTGTGAGGATTGCCCCCGGGGCTGACGCCCGCGGGCCGGACGTACAGTGGCGTGGGCACCCTTCGTGCCTTACGACCTTCTAGGGAGGCGCTTGCCGTGAGTGGGTTGCGGTTCGTCCGTATGGGCTTCGGTGCGGACGCGGTCGAGTACCAGGAAGCCTGGGACGAGCAGCGCAGGGTGCACGCGGCGCGCTTCGAGGACGAGATCCCCGACACGGTCCTGCTGCTCGAACACCCCCCTGTGTATACGGCGGGCCGGCGCACCGCGGACAACGAGCGCCCCCTGGACGGCACCCCGGTCATCGACGTGGACCGCGGCGGCAAGATCACCTGGCACGGTCCGGGCCAGCTGGTGGGCTACCCGATCCAGAAGCTCCCGCGTCCGGTGGACGTGGTGGCGCACGTACGGCGCCTGGAGGAGGCCCTGATCCGCACCTGCGCGGAGTTCGGCCTCGAGACCACCCGGGTCGAGGGCCGCAGCGGCGTATGGGTGCTCGGCGACCCGGTCGAGCAGCGTCCGGCGATCGGCGGGCTCTCCCTGGACTTCGACCCCCGCCTCACCGACGAGGAGTTCGACCCGCGCCTGAACGGCCCGGAGTACGCCCCCTCCAACGCCGGCCAGCGCCGGGAGGACCGCAAGATCGCGGCGATCGGCATCCGCGTCGCCAAGGGCGTCACCATGCACGGCTTCTCGCTGAACGTGAACCCGGACAACAAGTGGTTCGACCGGATCATCCCGTGCGGGATCCGGGACGCGGGCGTCGCCTCCCTCGCGAGCGAACTCGGCCGGGACGTGACCATCGACGAGGTCCTGCCGGTCGTCGAGCGGCACCTGAGGGACGTACTGGAGAACGCGGAGCTGAAGCCGAGGGTGATCGAGAAGACACCTGCGGCCTGAGACAGGCCGCGGGCTTTCAAATCCACGGGCGTACCCTTGAGCACGCCGAAGAATCAATCGCTAGGGAGCCGGTCGTGTCCGCAGTCGCACCCGACGGACGCAAGATGCTGCGCCTGGAGGTCCGTAACGCCCAGACCCCCATCGAGCGCAAGCCCGAGTGGATCAAGACCCGGGCGAAAATGGGTCCCGAGTACACCGCCATGCAGAAGCTCGTGAAGAGCGAGGGCCTGCACACGGTCTGCCAGGAAGCCGGCTGTCCCAACATCTACGAGTGCTGGGAGGACCGCGAGGCGACCTTCCTCATCGGCGGCGACCAGTGCACCCGGCGTTGCGACTTCTGCCAGATCGACACCGGCAAGCCCGAGGCCCTGGACCGTGACGAGCCGCGCCGCGTCGGCGAGTCCGTGGTCACCATGGACCTGAACTACGCCACCATCACCGGCGTCGCCCGCGACGACCTGGAGGACGGCGGCGCCTGGCTGTACGCCGAGACGGTCCGGCAGATCCACGAGCAGACCGCGGGCCGTGAGGCCGGCCGCACCAAGGTCGAGCTGCTCGCTCCCGACTTCAACGCCGTGCCGGAGCTGCTCCAGCAGGTCTTCGAGTCCCGGCCCGAGGTCTTCGCGCACAACGTCGAGACGGTCCCCCGGATCTTCAAGCGCATCCGCCCCGGCTTCCGCTACGAGCGCTCCCTGAAGGTCATCACCGACGCCCGCGACTTCGGCCTGGTGACCAAGTCCAACCTGATCCTCGGCATGGGCGAGACCCGCGAGGAGGTCAGCGAGGCGCTCCGGCAGCTGCACGAGGCGGGCTGCGAGCTGATCACCATCACGCAGTACCTGCGCCCGTCGGTGCGTCACCACCCCGTGGAGCGCTGGGTCAAGCCGCAGGAGTTCGTGGAGCTGAAGGAGGAGGCCGAGCAGATCGGCTTCTCCGGCGTGATGTCCGGACCTCTCGTCCGGTCCTCCTACCGGGCCGGCCGGCTCTACCAGATGGCGGTCGAGAAGCGCGGTTCGTACGTCGCTTCGCAGGCCGTCTGAGCACCGCCTGAACATGATCTGAGCACTTTCGGATGGCACGGAGTGCCACTCCAAACGTGTGAATCCAAGCACAAGCAACTACCACCCGGTAGTGGCCGATTGACGCGGTCCCGGACATCCCCGCAGATAGGGGGGTCATCGGGGCCGCGTCCGCGTTTTCGGGCGGCGTATCAAGGCTTCATGGGCGTTTGACCGGCCGGTCACGCCCTGGTAACACCAATCAGTGACGCTCGTTGTACACCCCGTGCATCACTCACCCGAGCCGCCATCCCGAGGGGGGACCTCAATGCAGGCCGCGCCGGTTCGCGCCACCGCCATCCCGTCGTTCACCACTGCACTGCGTGCCGTCGAGTCGCTGCTCCTGAGCAGCGGTCAGCGCACCGCCCGCCGCAACGCCTGGACCTCCGTCCTCGAGGACCGCCGTCGCGCCAAGGACCGGGTCGAGGTGCAGCGCGTGCTGGACCAGACCTTCACCGTCAGCTCCTGAGCCGCCCCTTCCGAGGGGCGGACACTGCCGTCGTCGGCGTCTGCGGGGCCACGTAGACTTCGGGGCATGGCGAGAAGTGACAGTGCGGCGGATGCCGCGAACAGCGGGCGACTGAAGCAGATCGCCCTGACGTACAAGATGACCCGCAAGGCCGACAAGAAGATCGGCCTGGTACTCGCGGGTGTCTTCCTCCTCATCCTCGGCGTCTTTCTCGCCATCGGCTTCCTGATCGGCCACCCGGTCTACCTCGGCATCCTGGGCGTCCTGCTCGCCTTCCTCGGGACGGCGATCGTGTTCGGGCGCCGGGCCGAGCGGGCCGCGTTCGGGCAGATGGAAGGCCAGCCGGGTGCCGCCGCGGCCGTACTGGACAACATCGGCCGGGGCTGGACGACCACCCCCGCGGTGGCGATGAACCGCAGCCAGGACGTGGTGCACCGGGCCGTCGGCAAGGCCGGCATCGTCCTGGTCGCCGAGGGCAACCCGAACCGGGTCAAGGGCCTGCTGGCCGCCGAGAAGCGGAAGATGAACCGTATCGTCGCGGACGTGCCGGTCCACGACATCCTCGTCGGCACGGGCGAGGGCCAGGTCCCGCTCAAGAAGGTGCGGACCACGATGCTCAAGCTGCCGCGCGTGCTGACCGGCCCCCAGGTGACCGCCACCAACGACCGACTGCGGGCGCTGGGCGACCTGATGAGCAACATGCCGCTCCCCAAGGGCCCGATGCCGAAGGGCATGAAGCTGCCGAAGGGCGGCGGCAAGGCCCGCTGAATCCTCTCGTACGACGATGGGGGCGCCCGGTGTCACACCGGGCGCCCCCATCGTCGTAGCGGATCAGCAGTCGTTGCGGGCGGATCTGCCCGCGAAGCGGTCGCCGAGCCAGGAGACGACGTCGCCGACGGCCTGGTTGTCGGTGAGGAGGTGGTCGCCGGGGTAGATCTTCCAGCCGGTCTTCACGCCCGCGGCGCAGTAGGCGGCACGGACCGCGTCCTCCGTGGCGGTGGGGATGACCTCGTCGAGGGCGCCGCGGTACTGGAGGACGGGGAAGGCGATCTTGTAGGTCCCCAGGTTCACGCCGAGCTTCTGGGCGTCCAGGACCTGCCCCCAGGTGCGGCCGTCGCTGCCGCGCTGCCGGTAGAGCTGGTCGAGGGTGAGCCCGGCCGTGGTGAAGTCCTTGATGCTCTTGCCCGCGAGGGCGGTGACCGTGCCGGCCACGCAGACGGCCTTGGCTGTCTGCACTGCCTCCCGGCCCTGGTCGTTGAGGAGCGAGTCGAGGGGCAGTGCGGGATGGGCGGCCTGGATGCCGATGGCCGCGTCGGCGAGGAACCCGGAGAAGGCGCTGCCGTCGAGCCCGGCCGCCACCTCCTTCAGATCACCGGGGACGCCTCCGGAGGCATCCCCGACCACGTTGAGCTCGGGTGCGTAGCCCGCCGCCAGCTGGGCCGCCCACAGGCTGGCCGCGCCGCCCTCGGAGTAGCCCCACAGGCCGATACGGGCCTGCCGGGACAGACCGCTGCCCGGTACGGCGGGGGCGGCGCGGGCGATGTCGAGCAGGGCGTGGCCGGAGTCGGTGCCCGCGACATAGCGGTGCGTCTGCCCGTCGAGGTAGCCGGGACCGTCGGTCGCGGCGACGGCGTACCCGGCCTTGAGCAGGGCCGCGATGTTGTCGCCCTCGTACTCGTCCTGGTAGGCCCCGGCGAGCTGCTTGGAGAACGCGCACTGGGGGCCTAGACCGAGGGTGCCGGGGTGGAAGGCGACGACAGGACGGGGGCCGGGGCCGGTCCAGGGCGCCGTGGGGACGGCGAGGGTGCCGGAGACGGCGACGGGCCGGCCCTGGTTGTCGGTGGAGCTGTAGAGAACCTTCCACGCGGACATGGCGATGGTGCCCGGCACCTGACTCAGCGTGACGGAACGGCAGGCCAGCACGGTGCCCGGGGTGGCGGGGACGGACGCGGGGGGTGTGTAGACCTCGGCGTCCGCGGCCATACAGGCGGCGGCCTCGGTGCCGTCAGCGGCGGCAGGAGCTTCGGCGGCGGCCTGGGATACGAGGGCGCCGCCCAGCAGGGCGGCGGTGGTGAGGGCGGTGAGGGCGGTGACCAGGGCGGATCTCTTCATCGGTCCGGCGTGTCCCTTCGCAACGGGGGGAGGTTGCTTGGGTGCTCGACGCTAGGAGCCGGACCGGCTGACCCATAGTCAGCCGCCGCGCGAGTTCGCGGCGGCGGCTGTCAGGACACGACAAAGCCGTCGGGACACGACGAGGACGAGGACCTCCTCAGATCCGCACTTCCACGGTCTTCGCGAGCCGGTCGTGCAGGCCCCGGCCGTCGCGGTCCCAGATCAGGGCCGGGAGGGCGAGGCAGAGCAGGACCGTGCGCAGGAGGGCGCGCGCCGGGTGCACGCGTCCGGTGTCGAGGGCGACCACGCGCAGGCCGAAGAGGCGCTTGCCCGGGGTGAAACCGATGGTGCCGACCGTGAGGACGCCCATCACGAAGAAGACCAGCAGCGACCAGTTCGAGGTCGACGGGTCGCCGTAGCTCTGAGTGATCAACCGGGATGCAATCAGGACGCTCATCGCCCAGTCCACGGCGAGTGCGCCGAGCCGTCGCCCGGGGCGGGCGATGGACCCGGGTCCCTCCTCCGGCAGGCCGAGCTGCTGTCCGCGGTATCCGAAGTCGACACCGGCGTCCTCGGCGGCCGCGCGGGGCCCGGAGAGCCATGATCCGATTGCTTCCCTCTTGTCCACGGGTCCACGGTACTGCGACCGTTTCGGGATACGGACAGGTGGGGCCGGGCCGACGATGTCCGGTTAACTTGTGCGAAACAAATGGGTCACGCCCGAGAAACCACCCGTCCCTAGGGTCGAGAACAGCGTGTGCCACCGCACTGGCCGCACGAACGAACTACCACCCCGGTCCAGGAACGGTCGGGAGTAGGAGGAGCTGGATGTTCCAGAACGCCGACGAGGCCAAGAAGTTCATCGCGGACGAGGACGTCAAGTTCGTCGACGTCCGGTTCTGCGACCTGCCGGGCGTGATGCAGCACTTCACGCTGCCCGTCGAGGCGTTCGACCCGGACGAGGAGCTCGCGTTCGACGGTTCGTCGATCCGTGGCTTCCAGGCCATCCACGAGTCCGACATGGCGCTGCGCGCGGACCTGTCGACCGCCCGGGTCGACTCCTTCCGCCGCGACAAGACGCTGAACATCAACTTCTTCATCCACGACCCGATCACCGGCGAGCAGTACAGCCGTGACCCGCGCAACGTGGCGAAGAAGGCCGAGGCCTACCTCGCCTCCACCGGGATCGCCGACACCGCGTACTTCGGCCCCGAGGCCGAGTTCTACGTGTTCGACAGCGTGCGCTTCGCCACGTCGTCGAACGAGTCCTTCTACCACATCGACTCCGAGGCCGGCGCCTGGAACACCGGTGCGGTCGACAACAACCGCGGCTACAAGGTCCGTTACAAGGGCGGTTACTTCCCGACCCCGCCGGTCGACCACTTCGCCGACCTGCGTGCGGAGATCTCCCTGGAGCTGGCCAAGTCCGGCCTCCAGGTCGAGCGCCAGCACCACGAGGTGGGCACCGCTGGCCAGGCGGAGATCAACTACAAGTTCAACACGCTGCTCGCCGCGGCCGACGACCTCCAGCTCTTCAAGTACATCGTGAAGAACGTCGCCTGGCGCAACGGCAAGACCGCGACCTTCATGCCGAAGCCGATCTTCGGTGACAACGGCTCGGGCATGCACGTCCACCAGTCCCTGTGGGCCGGCGGCTCCCCGCTCTTCTACGACGAGGCCGGTTACGCGGGCCTGTCGGACACCGCCCGTTACTACATCGGCGGCATCCTCAAGCACGCCCCGTCGCTGCTCGCCTTCACCAACCCGACGGTGAACTCGTACCACCGTCTGGTGCCGGGCTTCGAGGCGCCGATCAACCTGGTGTACTCGCAGCGCAACCGCTCCGCGGCCATGCGTATCCCGATCACCGGTTCCAACCCGAAGGCCAAGCGCGTCGAGTTCCGCGCGCCCGACTCCTCCGGCAACCCGTACCTGGCCTTCTCGGCGCTGCTCCTGGCGGGCCTGGACGGCATCAAGAACAAGATCGAGCCGGCCGAGCCGATCGACAAGGACCTGTACGAGCTGGCTCCCGAGGAGCACGCGAACGTCGCCCAGGTCCCCACCTCCCTCCCGGCGGTCCTCAACTCCCTCGAGGCCGACCACGAGTTCCTCCTCCAGGGCGACGTCTTCACGCCGGACCTGATCGAGACGTGGATCGACTTCAAGCGCACGAACGAGATCGCCCCGCTGCAGCTGCGTCCGCACCCGCACGAGTTCGAGTTGTACTTCGACGTGTGATCGGCTCGTAGGCCAGTCCTACGGCGGCTTCACGGCGCCCCCGTCCCCGGTTTCTCGGGGCGGGGGCGCCGTCGTATGGTTTCTGGCACGGCTGTTCGAGAAGACCGACGGGGGTTAGGGATGTCCGAACAGGGCGACACGGAGCGGGAGTTCGACATCAAGTGGGCCGACGGGGCCGAGCTCAAGGAGCCCTCTGCGCGGGCCCGGATGCTCGCCGCCCGTTGGAAGGAGAATCCGCCGAAGCCCCAGCCGTTCCGCGCCGGCCCGGAGCCGAGGGCGCCTCGCCGGTCGTCGTGGAGGTCGACGGCGATCGTGTTCGGCAGTGTGGCGGCGATCGTTTTGCTGCTGGGGTACGTGAACTTCCGGGCGTCGTACTAGCCCGAGACGGGAAGCAATGATGGACGGGGACACGGCGGACAGCGCGGCGGTGGCGGTACGCCTCGCGGAGGGGGCTTCGCTGCGGGAGATGCTCGACACCACCGATCCGGCCGCTTGGCTCGCACTGGACGCCGCGGTACGGCAGACCGCCTGGCGTCCGGGCGCCGATCCGCTCACCGAGGCGCAGCTCGCCCTCGCCCTGTGCCACCGGGACGGCCGGATCCGCGCGGCTGCCCTGCAGCAGGCCCCCGCATACCCCGGGCTGTGGCCGCTGGTGGTCGTACGGTGCTCCGACTGGGCGGCGCCGGTGCGTGAGGACGCCCGGCGGGTGCTGGCAAAGGTGCTCGACCCCGGGTCCGCGGTACGGCTGATGCCGCTGATCCTGCGCATCGGGCGCCGGAGCCGGGGCGACTTCGTCATCGACCTCGCCACCGGGTTGCTGCGCGCCGCACCCCGGGGCACGCTCGCGACGCTGTACACCGGCGACGACCGGATCACCCGCAGATACGCCTACCGCCTGGCCGTCGCGCAGGGCTTCCTCTCCCCCGTCGAGCTGGCCCACGCCGCCGCCCGGGACGACGACACGGTCGTCCAGAGCCTCTGCGCGGAGGCCGCCCTGGCCGGCATCGCGGAGGGCGACGCGGACGACGACGTACTCGAACCGTTGCTCGCCGCCCGCAATCCGCGGGCGCGGTCGGCCGGGGTGACCGCGTTGCGGCGGGCCGGGCGCGGGGAGCGGGCGGTCGGGTTTCTCGGCGACCGGGCCGGGGTGGTGCGGGCCTGCGCCCGGTATGTCGTACGGCAGGCGGGGAGCGACCCGGTGGAGTGGTACCGGCGGCGGTGTGCCGACCCCGGTGATCCCGAGCTGTCGGCGGGCGTGGTGAGCGGGCTCGCGGAGTGCGGGAACTGGAGTGACGCCGAGACACTGTGGGCGTTGACCGGGCATCCGGATCCGGTGGTCAGGGCGCGCGCGGTGGGCGGGCTGCGGCTGCTGGACGTGTTGGACGTACGGCGGCTGCGAGCGCTGCTCGACGATCCCGCGCCCGGTGTGGTCCGGGAAGCGACCCTGGCGCTGGTGCCGTCCGCGCGGCTGCTGGACGACGGGTGGCTGTCGGAGCGGCTGGCGGTGCAGCGGGGCCGGGAGACGCGGGTCTCCGCGTTCCGGCTGCTCAACGCGCACGGCGGGCTCGTACGGCTGCGGGCCGCCGTCGCGCTGCTCGACGACCCGGACGACAAGCTGCGGCTCTGGGCCCGTCAGTCGGTGCGGCGCTGGCGTCCGACGGCGGATGTGCCGCCCGGGTCGGCGGAGGTGGGTGAGCTGCTGGACCGGGCGCGGCTGTTCGACGCGCACACGTTGCACCGGCTCAGGTGGGAGGCCGGGCTCAGGGACTGAGCCTTTGCCGGCCCCAGGGCTGATCGCGACCGCTTCATGGGCCGGGCCAGGTGCACACTGAAGGGTGGGACGAGTGCCTGACTGCGGGGTGGTGCAGATGCGGAGTCGTTTCCGGAGCGACCGGCGGCTGACCGTGCGGATGACGGTCACGATGTTCCTGCTCGGACTGCTGTACGTGGCGTTCTTCGCCGCGTTGATCGTGTTGCTGAAGTCGTGGCTGCTGGTCGTGGCCCTGATCGCCGTGATGTTCGTGGCGCAGTTCTGGTTCTCCGACAGGATCGCGATGTTCGCGATGCGCGGGCGGGTCGTGGGGCGGGAGGAGTATCCCGAACTGCATGCGGTGGTCGACCGGCTGTGTGCGATCGCGGACATGCCCAAGCCCGTGATCGCGGTGTCCACGATGGACATGCCCAACGCGTTCGCCACCGGGCGGAACCCGGACAACGCCGTGGTGTGTGTGACCACCGGACTGCTGCGGCGGCTGGATCCCGCCGAACTGGAGGGCGTGCTCGCGCACGAGCTGTCGCACGTGGCGCACAAGGACGTCGCCGTGATCACCATCGCCTCGTTCCTGGGCGTGATCGCCGGGCTGATCGTGCGGTTCGCCTTCTACAGCCAGCTGTTCGGCGGGCGGAAGGACCAGAACACCGCCGTGATCTTCGCTGCCGTGATGGGTGTCTCGGCGGCCGTGTACGCGCTGAGCTTCCTGCTGATCAGGGCGCTGTCCCGGTACCGGGAGCTGGCGGCGGACCGGGCCGCGGCCCACCTCACCGGCCGGCCCTCGGCCCTCGCGTCCGCGCTCACCAAGGTCTCCGGGGAGCTCGCCCGCATCCCGACCAAGGACCTGCGCACCGCCCAGGCCTTCAACGCCTTCTACTTCACTCCCGCCACCGGCAAGGAGCCCGGCATCGAGCGGATCTTCTCGACCCACCCGTCCCTGGAGCAGCGGCTGGAGCAACTGGGGCGGATCTCGGCGGAGTTGGGCGAGGCGGCGACGCCCGGGAACGGCAGGGCGGACTGAGTATGGGGCTGCTGGACATCCTGCTCGGGCGTACGAAGCCCGTCGCGCCCGATCTCGACCGGCTCTTCGCGCTGCCGTCGGCGGCCGTCACGCTGGAGGCGGCCGCCTCCTTCACGCCGACCGGACGCGGGGCGGTGTGCTTCGCCACGGTGGAGGGCGCGGCCTTCGAGCAGACGCACCGGGAGGTCCAGGCCCTGCTGGACGCGGACGCCGACCGGGACGGCCCGCCGGTGGAACTGCGGCGGGACGAGTTCGGCTACTCCTGGCTGGTCTCCGAGCGCACCCCGGAGCAGCTGCCGCAACTGGTGAACGACCTGCACGCGGTGAACAGTTCGATGGAGGTCAACGGCTTCGGGCCGCAACTGCTGTGCTCGATCGCCGGGTTCCGGGACGCCGAGGGCCGTTCCCTCGCGCTGGTCTACCTCTACAAGCGCGGCACCTTCTATCCCTTCGCGCCGCTGCCCGGCGAGGGACAGCGGCGCGACAACCCGCTGGAACTGCGGGTGAAGGCCGCGCTCACGGACGATCTGCGGATCGAGCAGGACCTGAGCCGCTGGTTCCCCCTGTGGGGCGCCCCCGGCCTCTGAGCACCGGCCCTTCCCTCATGAGCCCTTTCTCTCACGCGCCTGCCGACGGGACTCCAGGGGACGCTCGCGGCGGTAACGGCGGTCCCACTTGGCCTGCTTGTCCCGGCGGTCGCGGTACGCCCGGTAGTCGCCGGGCACGGCCCCCGAGCCGCCGCCGGACGAACCGCCCGACGAGGACGCCGAGGCCCCGCCCCGGCCGTACTGCATGTACACGAAGAGCAGGGCGACGGCGACGAGCCACCAGGTGTGGTTCCCGAAGCCCAGGATGACCAGGACGACGGTCCCGGAAAGGATGATGGTGCCCATGACGGGCCTCCGTGTGCGTGGGTGTGGTGTAGAAGAGTAGCCCCGGAGCGGCGGGGTGATGCCTGCTCTGTGCGAAGCTCTTTCGCCGCGTGGCCGCACCCCGATACAGCGCCGAGCCCCGTGTGGCGCGCGTGTTGTCAGTGGCCTGCGCCAAGATGGTCCGTATGGCTACGGATGGCGGGGAGCGGTACGTCGGGGTGGATGAGCGGCGGGCTCGGCTCGGGGTGCGGCAGCAGTTGGCCGTGCGCGCTCGGGTGGGGAGTCCCGAGGAGGTGGCCGGTGCTCTGGTCGCGCTGCACGGGTCCGATCCCGCGACCGTGTATCTGGCCGTCGGCGCGCGGCTCGCGGATCCCGCCGGGACCGTCGCCGAGACCGAGCGGGCGTTGTACGAGGACCGGTCCCTGGTGCGGATGCACGGGATGCGGCACACCGTGTTCGCGTTCCCGGCCGAGCTCACCGCGGTCGTGCACGCCTCGACCGGTCTCACGGTCGCCGCGCGGGAACGGGCCGCGCTCCTCAAGGACATGGCGAAGGCGGGTGCCCCGGACGCGGCCTGGCTGAAGGAGGTCGAGGAGTCGGCGCTGGCCGCGCTCGCCCGGCGCGGAGAGGCGACGGCGACGGAGCTCTGCGAGGACGAGCCGCGGCTGCGGGAGCAGTTCGCGTACGCGGCCGGGAAGAGCTACGAGGGCGTCCACACCGTCGTGAGCCGCCTGCTGAGGGTGCTCGGTGTGGAGGGCAAGGTGGTCCGCGGGCGGCCGCTCGGCACCTGGATGTCCTCGCAGTTCCGCTGGGCGGTGGCGCCGCCGCATCCCGAGCTCGAGGTGGCCGGGGCCCAGGCGGAGTTGCTGCGGCGCTGGCTCGCCGTGTGCGGTCCCGCCACCGAGGCCGACCTGAAGTGGTGGACGGGCTGGAAGGTGACCGACGTGCGCCGCGCCCTCACGGCGATCCGCGCGGTGCGGGTGACCGTGGACGAGGGCCCCGCGTACGTCGTCGAGGGCGACGCCGGCCCGCTCGTGGAGCCGGTGGAGCCCTGGGCCGCCCTGCTGCCCGGCCTCGATCCGACGGCGATGGGCTGGCAGCAGCGGGACTGGTATCTGGCGCCGTCCCTGCGGCCCGCGCTGTTCGACCGGAGCGGAAACGTGGGGCCGACGGTGTGGTGGAACGGGCGGGTGATCGGCGGGTGGGGCCAGCGGCCGGACGGCGAGATCGTCTGGCGGTTGTTGGACACGGACGGGGTGGGACGCGAGGCGGAGGCGGCCGTCGCGGTGGAGGCCGCCCGCTTGCGGGACTGGGTGGGGGCGACTCGGGTGCGGCCCCGGTTCCGGACGCCGTTGGAGAAGGAACTGGCCGAACCCGCGGGCTGACCGGAACGCCGGGCACCCCCGGAGAGCAGGGGTACCCGGCGTCGCGGCCTATCGGGCGTACCGCATCAGCGCCCGCACCATGTGGCACGTCGTGTCCGACGGTGGGTGGACGCCGATCATTTCCGCCGCGTCCCGGATCGTCTCGTTGCGCGCCTGGTTCGGCACGTAGACGCCGGAGTCGAGCAGGGCGATCGCGAGCCGCATCGCCTTGAGTCGGCGGTTGTGGGTGACATACCACTCGCGGGGGCGGCCCGGCGGCAACGGGCGCTTCTCCACGGGGGTGTACGGCAGGTCGAGCAGCACGGGGTGCTTCGCGGTGGACTGGGTCGGGAACGGCTTCTGCTTCAGTGCGGCAGCGGGCACAGGCATCCTCCTGTCGCGGTAAGGGCGGCCACCGGGACCCCGGCGACGCCCTCGAACACTGGTTTCATTCTACCGTCCGCCACTGACAAAAGCCCCTGGCCACAAGGGCTTTCGGGGGTGCTGTGACGCAGGTGGACAACGGGTTTTCGCAGTACCGTGGGGCCATGGAGATCTGGATCAATCCGGCCTGTTCGAAGTGCCGCAGCGCGATCAGCCTGCTCGACGCGGAAGGGGCCGAGTACACCGTCCGCCGCTACCTGGAGGACGTCCCGAGCGAGGACGAGATCCGCGAGGTGCTCGACCGGCTCGGCCTCGAACCCTGGGACATCACCCGCACCCAGGAGGCCGCCGCCAAGGAGCTCGGCCTCAAGGAGTGGGCCCGGGACGACAGTTCGCGCGACCGCTGGATCACCGCGCTCGCCGAGCACCCCAAGCTCATCCAGCGGCCCCTCATCACGGCGGACGACGGCTCGGCGGTGGTCGGCCGCACCGAGGACGCCGTGCGGGATGCCATGGCCAGGAAGTAACCGGGTGTGACGCAGGTTACGTCACCTGACTCCCGCGACCGCTGAGCAACCTCGTTCGGTATCTCGTACATAGCGGCGTACACTCCCCTAGCTCTCAGGAGTCGCGGATGTCGCGCAGGAGAACGCTCGGTACGAAGAAGAAGGTCGCGCTGCTGGTGAGCGCGGCGGTGGCGGCGGGTGGTGGGGCCTTCGTGATGGCCAGCACCTCGAACGCCGCGAGCCCGCAGACGGCCGCGGAGTCGACGGTCTGCCAGGGGCTCGCCACCGCGCTCGGCAACAACCAGCGGTTCATCGCGGATCAACGGGCCGCTCCCGACGCACAGTCGGCGGCCCGGATCGCCAACCGGGAAGCGGTGATCGCGCAGATCAAGGTGCAGCAGGAGGCGTCCGGTTGCGTGGTCGGGGAGTCGGCTCAGGGCTCCCAGGCCACCGCGGGGCAGCCCTCGCAGCCCTCGCAGTCCTCGCAGCCCCCACAGGCCGCGTCCCCCTCGGCGCCCGCCGCTTCCCAGGCCCCCTCCACCGGGAACGCCGCCTCCGGGCAGCAGGTGTGCAACGGCTCGACCGTCACCCTGTCCGGTGAGGCCGGCGCGCCCGCCGCGTCCAGCAACCAGTTCCCGACCGGTACGAAGTTGAAGGTCACCAACCTGGACAACAACAAGTCCACGACGGTGGAGGTCACTTCCGTCTCCGGCAGCTGTGCGCTGCTCAACAACGCGGCTTTCGAACAGGTACGGGAGCCCGGCAAGTTCCTCATCCGCCGGGCCTTGATCGAGAAGGTGGGGTGAGGCTATTCGGGTCGTTCACCTAGGAACTCGCTGAGGCGGCGGGCCAGTTCGGGAGGTGCGGACTGCGGCAGCGCGTGGTGGGAGACGCCGGGGACGACGTCGATCTCCGCCCGCGGCAGCAGTTCGCCGGCCTGGGCCGTCACCTGGTACGTGTCATGGGTCCTGCTGTTCGCGGCCACGAGCAGCAGGACCGGCGTGTTCAGGGCGCGCAGTGCGTCCAGGGCAGGGCGGGGGCCGGTGACAGGCCGGGCGGCGGGAAAACCGGCGGCGGCCTCCTGGAGGCGGAGCCAGTCGGGGTCCAGGACGCCTCCCCCGGTCTCCCACTCCAGGAAGGCGCGGACACGGGTCGGCGTCGGACGCAGCAGCATCGGCAGGGCGTGCAGCAGATACGCCGCCTTGAACCCGGCGAAGCACTGGGTCGGGTCCAGGAGGAACAGGCGGCGCATCCGGTCGGGGGCGCGCAGGGCGTAGTGCAGGGCGGTCCAGGCGCCGTAGGAGTGCCCGCCGAAGTCGGCCCGCCCGACGCCGAGTCCGCCGAGGAGGGCGTCCAGCCAGGCGGCGAGGTCGGCGACCGTGCGGGGGTGGCGGTCGGCGGCCGGTTCACTGCGGCCCGGGGCACCGATCAGGTCGACGGCGAGGACCCGGCGGGTGCGGGCGAGGTGGGCGGCCTGGGCGTACCAGGACGTGGAGGTCGCTCCCCCGCCGCCCGGCAGCAGGACGAGCGGGGGTGCGTCGGCCGGGCCGCAGGCGTTCACGTACGTCGTGCCGAACGGAGTGGGAACCCGGAGCGCCTCCCGGCCTGCGGGCCACTTCTCCCACACCTTTTCGTATGCGGCCTCGAACGCGTCACCGTCGTATCGGCCCATCGATCCCTCCCCTATTATCTCGTTCAGCGAGATACTCGATGAGCGAGATAATAACGGGAGAGTGTCCATGCCGTCCGAGGGACCCGAGATGGAGCTCGTCCATCTGCTGCGTGCGGTGGCCGTCGAACTCGGCCTGCACAGCGCCCGGTTCGCGCAGCGCAACGCCATGCACCCGACGGACGTGCGCGCCCTGATCGCCCTCATGGACGCCTCCCGCGCGGGCGAGGAGATGACGGTGGGGCGGCTCGGCGCTGAGCTCGGGCTCAACTCGGCCGGGACGACCTCGCTGCTCGACCGGCTGGAGCGGGCCGGTCATGTGCGGCGGGTGCGGGGCCGCGAAGACCGGCGCAAGGTGGTCGTGGAGGTGGACGAACGGGCCGTGGAGCTGGGGCAGGCCTTCTTCGGGCCGCTGATCGGGCGGGCGGTGGAGCTGCTCCGGGGGTACGACGAGGGGGAACGGGTGGCGATCCGGGCGTTCTTGGCGGGGGTGCGCGATGCGGCGGCCGAGGGAACCTGACCTCGCCCGAGGGCGCGGGACGCGGCGACCGACGGGACCCGACCCCGCCCGAGGATGCAGGACGCGGCGACCGACGGGACCCGACCCCGCCCGAGAGTGCGGGACGCGGCGGCCGACGGGACCCGACCCCGCGGAACGCGGCGGCCGACGGGACCCGACCCCGCCCGACGCGCCCGGTGCCGCGCACCTGCGTGCCCCGGCAGGCGAGGCCGAGCGCTCTTCTCAGCCGCGTTCCCCGGCCGCGAGTGCCTTCGCCTCCGTCTCCTCGTCGATACCCACCACCGGCCGGTCCGGGCGCTGCGGCGCCACCCCGCCGATCTCCCGCAGCCAGCGCCAGGTGTCGGCCACCGTCTCGGTGACCGGACGGCAGCGCAGGCCCGCGGCGGCGGCCCGGGAGGTGTCCCCGTCGTGGAGGGTGGTGTGCAGGTCGGTGTCCGGCGGGACCCACACCGGCAGGCCGGTCCAGGGGGCGATGCCCGCGCCGAGGACGACGTCCGGGTCGGTCCAGCGCAGTTCGGCGGGCCCGCCGGTCACGGCCACGCAGGCGTCGAGGAGTTCGCCCATCGTGGTGTGGCCCGGAGGACCGACCAGGTTGTACGGCCCGTTCCGCCCCGCCGTGGAGGCCTCCAGCACCCACTGCGCCAGGTCGCGGACGTCGACGTACTGGAGGGGAAGGTCCCGTGGCCCGGGCGCGAGGACCGGGCCGCCACGGGCGATCCGGTCCAGCCACCACGGGAGCCGGCCGATGTTCTCGTACGGGTCGAGGATCAGGCCGGCGCGTACGAGAAGGGAACGGTCCGCGCCGAAGGCCTCGACGGCGGCCAGTTCACCGCCCCGCTTGTCCCGGGCGTAGTCCGTGTGGTCCGCGTCGGCGAGGGCGCCCTCGACCACCGGGGCCTCCTCGGTGAATCCGGCCGGCTGCGGCCAGGCGTACACCGAGCGGCTCGACACATACGCGTAACGGTCGGCGCGGTCCCGCAGCAGCCGTGCCGTGTCCCGGACCGCGCGGGGCGCCGCCGACCAGGTGTCCACGACCAGGTCCCAGGAGCCCCCTGCGGCGAGGGCCGTGAGACCGTCGGGGGCGGTGCGGTCGCCGTGCAGCGACCGCACCCCGGCCACCGGCGCGTGCCGTCCCCGGTGGAAGACGGTCACGTCCCAGCCGTGCGCCAGGGCCGCCTCGGCGACGGCCCGGCCGACGAACTCCGTACCGCCCAGCAGAAGAAGTCTCATGCCGCTGACTGTGCCCGCCGACGCGGCACGGGGGAACCCTGATCTGCCGTGGGCAGAGGCAGAGGGTCAGCCTTCGGTCGGCGGGGTGTACTTGTAGCCGACCCGCCGCACGGTCTGGATGGCGCCCCGGAAGTCCGCGCCCAGCTTGCGGCGCAGCCGGGCGATGTGGACGTCGACGGTACGGCCGTCGCCCACGTGGCCGTAGCCCCAGACCGTGGTGACCAGCTGGTCACGGGTGTGCACCCGGTGGGGGTGCTGGACGAGGTGGGCGAGAAGCTCGAACTCCAGGTAGGTGAGGTCGAGTTCCCTGCCGTTCACCTCGGCGGTGCGCTGCACGGTGTCGATCCGCACGAGGGGGACCTCGGCGCCGGCGGCAGCGTCCGTGATCGCCGGTTCCTGCGGGAAGGGCGGGTGCTGGTCGGCCGGGACGAGCACCAGGTAGCCGATCATCGGGGGCTGGCCCGGCAGGGTGGGCAGGGTGTGCTGGGGAGCGGGCAGCCAGGTGGCGCCCGGGGGGAGGAACTCCGCCACGTTCAGGACCTCGTCCGGGCCGACGGCTCGCAGTCGATGCCGTGCGCCGTTCTCGGACGGGGCGGGAAGGGTGGCGGTGGAGAGAGAACGAGTGGTCGCCATGAGGTCAGCTCTTTCGCGCGAGAGGGTCGTCGAGGGACGTACGCTGCGCGCTGGCCGAAGGCCGGGGTACGGCTTTAGAGGGCCGGCGCGTTCGTCGCGCGGCAACACACCCGGTCGAAGTCATGGTGCTGACGGGAAGGCCAGAAGGGCTCGAGGTCATGGCGACCCGTCGCGCTGCACTTCCGGTAGCTGGCCATGAGCTCATTGAAGCAGACGTCGGCCGACAACAGGAGCCTCCTCTCACTGCTCGGACAATTCCTTGGCTTGATTCCTCCCCTCCCTGAAGGGAAGGGGATTCCTGGCTCAGGCCGCCTCCTGGAGCAGCGCTCCAGGAGGTCTTGCGCCGTCAGCGCCAGCCGGGTTGAGACCAGCCCGGACGAGCATCACGCGGGCGGAGTTCTTGTCCCGTGGGGAGACAGTTCCGCACACGGTGCAGGTGTAGGTGCGCTCACCCAGCGGCAGGCGATGCTTGGCTCTCGCATCGCAGTGCGCGCAGTCCATCGTGGTGTACGCGGGGTGGACAAGGCGGATGTCCCGCCCGTGTTTGCGGCCCATCTCGATCAGAGCGGCCTTGGTGGCGCCGATGGCGGCGTCAGCGGCCTTGCGGGCCATGGTGATCCGGGCGAGGAACTTCGGGCGGAAATCCTCGACCGCGATGGCGTCGTGGTCGCGGACCACCTTCTTGGCCCACTTGCGGCCGGTGTCCTCGCGCTGCCTTCTTGTACGCCTTCGCCCGCAGTTTCTTCGCCTCGCGGTAGCCCTTCGATGCCGGTTGTCCCTTCTTCGGCCTGCGGCGGGCCATCATCCGGTCGTACCGGACCAGCTGCGCCTTCGCCTTCCTGCCGTGCCCGGCGTGCGGCAGATCGTGCACGTCGGACGTGGTGGTCGCGGTCTCCTTCACACCCCAGTCGACACCGAGTACGCGACCGGTCCTGGGCAGGGGCTCGACATGGGCGGGGACGACGAACGAGGCGTACCAGTGCCCGAGGCAGTCCTGGTACACGCGCACCGAGGACGGCTGGGCCGGCAGTTCCCGCGACCACACCACCGCCACGACGATGCCGCCCGCCAGATGTAGCCGACCGCCCTTCAACCGGAACCCGCGCTGGGTGTAGTTGAGGGTCGGCAGTGCCTCGCGTTTGGATTTCCACTTCGGCATCCCGGCCCGGCGCGCCATGGGCAGACGCTCGCGGATGTCCTTGTGTGCCTTGGCGCGGGAGCAGCCGAAGTCACGGATGACCTGCTGCTGGCAAACCGACGAGCCCTCACGCAGCCAGGGCGTACGGGCGCGGGCCTCGGTCAGCATCCGGTCGAGCTGAGCCGGACCGCACGTGGCCTTCTCGCCGGTGGCCTTGTTGTGCAGGTGCACGGCCTTGGACTTGGCGACGCATTCGTTCCACACCCAGCGGCACCGGTCCCACTCCGCACCCAGGGCGGTACAGGCAGCGGCCGACAAGCGCAGCCGGTAGGTGTAGCGGGCATGCCCGGCCTCCGCAACCGCCGTCACCTGCTCCATCTCGCCCCCTCATGGTCTCCGGCCAGAACACTGGGCCGTCCCGAACCCTCCGCAGGACCGTGCGTACGACAGCCGCACAAACGCACCCGGATCCCACAGCCACCACCCCGACCAGCGATCACCGGCACACGCGTTCGCATCGTCTTGGCGACACCGGCAGCGGCACGGGCGCTCCGCGCCCCGACCCCGACGCGGCGACACTCCGCGTCGCGACCACCGGATGCGATTCTTCCCCGGCGTGAACGCCGGGCCTCCTCACAGGAAGCAGGTGAAATCGGCGTGGCATCCGTACGGCGCGACGCGCCGAGGGGCGCCCACCGTGGCCGGTGGACGCCCCTCGGGGAACAGCGGGGGGTCAGACCTGGCCGGCCTTCTCCAGCGCGGAGCAGCAGGTGTCGACGATCAGCCGCGTCACGACGTACGGGTCGACGTTGGCGTTCGGACGGCGGTCCTCGATGTAACCCTTGCCGTCCTTCTCGACCTGCCACGGGATACGGACCGAGGCGCCGCGGTTGGAGACGCCGTAGGAGTACTCGTTCCACGGGGCGGTCTCGTGCAGGCCGGTCAGGCGGTCGTCGATGCCGGCGCCGTAGTTCTTGACGTGGTCGAGCGGCTTGGAGCCCTCACCGAGCGACTCGGCGGCGGTGATGATCGCCTCGTAGGTCTCGCGCATCGCCTTGGTGGAGAAGTTGGTGTGCGCGCCCGCGCCGTTCCAGTCGCCCTTCACCGGCTTCGGGTCCAGGGTCGCGGCGACACCGAAGTCCTCGGCGGTGCGGTAGAGCAGCCAGCGGGCCACCCACAGGTGGTCGGAGACCTCCAGCGGGGAGACCGGGCCGACCTGGAACTCCCACTGGCCGGGCATGACCTCGGCGTTGATGCCGGAGATGGCGAGACCGGCCTTGAGGCAGTTCTCCAGGTGCGCCTCGACGATGTCACGGCCGAAGATCTCGTCGGCGCCGACACCGCAGTAGTAGCCGCCCTGCGGGGCCGGGAAGCCGCCCTTGGGGAAGCCGAGGGGGTAGCCGTCCTTGAAGAACGTGTACTCCTGCTCGATGCCGAAGATCGGCTCCTGGGCGGCGAACTTCTCGGCGACCTCGGTGAGCGCGGCACGGGTGTTGGACTCGTGCGGCGTCATGTCGATGTTGAGGACCTCGCACAGGACGAGGATGTCGTCGCCGCCGCGGATCGGGTCGGGGCAGGAGAAGACCGGCTTGAGGACACGGTCCGAGGAGTGGCCCTCGGCCTGGTTCGTGGAGGACCCGTCGAAGCCCCAGATCCCCAGCTCGGCGCCCTTGGCGTCGTCCGAGAGGATCTTGGTCTTGGAGCGGAGCTTCGCCGTCGGCTGGGTGCCGTCGATCCAGATGTACTCAGCCTTGAAGGTCACGGGCCACTTCCTTCGGGGGATGTGTCTACGCACTGCGGGTGCTGCGGCGCTGCGGCACTGAAACGCCGCCACTTGGTGCCCGCGAGCCTGTCAACAGGCGATTTCCCGGTCATTGCTCGAATGTGAACCCCGTGTTACCGGGTGGTGCTGTGGCGCGATTCACGGTGTGAGCGCGGCAGAGGGTGTATCTGGCACCACCGACCGACCGGGCGGCCAGGCCCAGTGACCCGCGTCGCCGCCTCGGCGAGACTGACCGTATGACCATGCAGAGGGGGAACGGCAGCTGGGGTACGAGGGTGCGGGCCATCGGTCTCGCGGCCGCACGGGGGTTCGCGCTGGCGCTGGTGACGCTGCCGGGAGCGCTGCTCGGTTTCACGCTGGCCCTGGTGTCGATCGCGCTGGTGCCGGTCGGGATCGGCCTGTTCACGACCCCCTGGGTGCTCACCGGGGTACGGGCCTTCGCGGACTGGCGGCGGGTCCTGGCCGCCGAGTGGAGCGGGGTGCGGATCCCGTCGGCGTACCGGCCGGCACCGAAGGACGCCAAGCCCTGGACCCGCACCTACCAGATGCTGCTCGACCCGGCGGTCCGGCGGGACCTGCGGTGGCTGCTGGTGGACATGACGGCGGGGTTCGTGACCGCGCTGCTGTCCGCGGTGCTCGTCTTCTACCCGCTGGAGGGGCTCGCGGTCGCGGCCGGGCTGTGGCGGCCGCTCGCGGAGCTGGGCGGCGGCTACTGGTACGGCTTCGTGCATGTCACCGACCAGGCCTCCGCGCTCGCCGCCGGCGCCCTGGGCATCGCCCTGCTGTTCCTCGCCCCGCTCGCCCCGCGTCTGCTGACCGCCCACTTCCGGCTCACCCGGGCCGTACTCGGCGCAGGACAGGGCGAGTTGGCCGAGCGAGTCCGGGTCCTGACCGAGACCCGGCGGGACGCCGTGGACACCTCCGCGGCCGAACTGCGGCGCATCGAGCGGGACCTGCACGACGGGGCGCAGGCCCGCCTGGTCGCCATGGGCATGGATCTCGGCACCATCGAGATGCTCCTCGACAAGGACCCCGCACAGGCGAAGCGGCTCCTCGCACAGGCCCGTCAGTCCTCGGCGGACGCGCTCACCGAACTGCGTGACCTGGTGCGCGGTATCCATCCGCCGGTGCTGGCGGAGCGCGGACTGGGCGACGCCGTACGGGCGTTGGCGCTGCGGCTGCCGGTCCCGACGGAGGTGACCGTGGAGCTCGAAGGCCGGCCGGACGCGCCCGTGGAGTCGGCCGCCTACTTCGCGGTCAGCGAGGTCCTCACGAACGCGGTCAAGCACTCGGGTGCCGACCGGATCTGGATCGACCTGCATCACGTGAAAGAAGGAGCGGGGATGCTGCGGATCAGCGTCACCGACAACGGCCAAGGCGGCGCGCTCATCACGGCTGGTTCGGGACTGGCCGGGGTCGAGCGGTGGCTCGGTACATTCGACGGCGTCCTGGCCGTCAGCTCACCCGCGGGCGGTCCCACCATGGTGACCATGGAGATCCCTTGCGCGTAGTCCTGGCCGAAGACCTGTTCCTGCTGCGCGACGGCCTCGTACGGCTCCTGGAGGCACATGGCTTCGAGATCGCCGCGGCCGTCGAGAGCGGGCCCGAGCTGGCCCGCGCGCTGGCCGAGCTGGAACCGGACGTCGCCGTGGTCGACGTACGGCTGCCGCCGACGCACACCGACGAGGGCCTGCAGTGCGCGCTGAACGCCCGGCGGGACCGACCCGGCCTGCCGGTGCTGGTGCTCTCCCAGCACGTGGAGCAGCTGTACGCGCGCGAGCTGCTCGCCGACGGCACCGGCGCGGTGGGCTATCTACTCAAGGACCGGGTGTTCGACGCGGAGCAGTTCGTGGACGCAGTACGGCGGGTCGCGGCGGGCGGGACGGCGATGGACCCGCAGGTGATCCAGCAGCTGCTGACCCGGCGGGCCGCCGACGACCAGCCGCTCGCCCGGATCACGCCCCGGGAGCGGGAGGTGCTCGAGCTGATGGCGCAGGGGCGGTCGAACGCGGCGATCGCCGGCAAGCTCGTCGTCACGGAACGGGCGATCGCCAAGCACACCGCCAACATCTTCGCCAAACTGGGCCTTGAGGTGTCGGACGACGACAATCGCCGCGTTCTGGCGGTGCTGGCGTATCTGGACCGGGGCCGGTGAGCAGACCTTCATTCTCTGTAACTCCTGCTGCTCAGGGGCCTGTTGTCCCCCCGAGGCCCGGCAAACCTCTGATTTGTTTGTGGGACTGGTGAACACCCTTGGGACGCCATGCGTATGGGAGGGCGCCGCTTCACTCCTGTCGGGCGCCTCGATAGCCCCGAAAAAGGAAGTCAGAGGAGTTCCATGGGACGCAATGCACGTAAACGCCGCTCGTCGATGACCACGAAGGTCATAGCCGCGTCGGCGGCCCTAACGCTCGGTGGGGGCGGGCTGATCTGGGCGAACTTCTACGCTTCGGCGCACGAGTCGAACAACAACGGCTGGTCGCAGAACCAGACCAAGGCCGCCGCCGCGCAGGTCGCGACCATCTCGTGCCCCGACGTCGGTCAGAAGCTGACGAATGTGCCTCAGAACGCGCGTCAGGGGGTGGCCACGGAGCTGGCCAACCTGGACAAGCAGATCACCGAGGCCTACGCCAGGCTCGCCTCGACGCGACAGGCCCAGGCAGGTGACTCGGGCTTCGTCCAGAACGCCATCGTCGGTCCCCTGAAGGAGAAGCGGGCGGCCACGATCGACCGGATCCGCATCGACATCCAGCGGGTCGGGGGTCAGTTCAACACTTCGCTCAGCCAGTTGGCCGCCTGCACGACGCAGGCGGCGCAGACGAACGCCGGCGGCCAGCAGCAGAACGGCGGTCAGCAGCAGAACGGTGGCCAGCAGAACAACGGCGGCCAGCAGCAGAATGGCGGCCAGCAGAACAACGGTGGCCAGCAGAACGGTGGTCAGCAGAACGGCGGCCAGCAGCAGGGCAACGGCGGACAGGGCGGCAACGGCCCGGTCGCGGCCGACTTCGTGGACATCACCAAGGTCCAGGGCAATGCCCAGCTCGGTGTGGGCCAGAACGGCCTCGCGGCCAACGGCAACTCGGGTTCGCGCGGCACCTTCACCAGCAAGTGCGGGACCAACGCGAACAAGAACCACAACACCGACAACGTGATCGTCGCTCCCGGTGTCGCCAACGGCGCCCACCACCTGCACGACTACGTCGGCAACCAGAGCAACGACGCCTTCGCGAGCGACCAGGAGCTGGCGGCTGCCCAGTCCACCTGCCAGAACCAGGGCGACAAGTCCTCGTACTTCTGGCCGGTGCTGCGTCTGCAGAACGGCACGCAGGACTTCGACCAGAACGCGGACGGCGGTGGCAAGGAAGGCAACGTCGGCAAGATCCTGCAGGCCTCCCAGGCGCAGATCAAGTTCGTCGGCAACAAGAAGGGCAACGTCGTCGCGATGCCGACCGCCCTGCGCATCATCACCGGTGACGCGAAGGCCTTCGTTAACGGCAACGCCAACGCCAACGTGAACTGGAGCTGCACCGGCTTCGAGAACAAGGTGCAGCTGAAGGACAAGTACCCGATCTGCCCGCAGGGCAGCCAGGTGGTGCGCACGACCAACTTCCAGAGCTGCTGGGACGGTCAGAACATCGACAGCGCCAACCACCGCACCCACGTGGCGTTCGTCCAGGCCGACGGCAGCTGCGCCAACGGCTTCAAGGCGATCCCGCAGCTCCAGGTCCGGCTCGTCTACAACGTCCCGGCCCCGAAGCTGCAGAACGGCACGGTCGTCAACCCCTACGCGGTGGACACCTTCCCGGAGAACCTGCACAAGCCGATCACCGACCACAACGACTTCATCAACTTCTTCTCGCAGAACACGATGAACAAGATGGTCAACTGCATCAACACCGGCAAGAACTGCCAGTGACTCACTGAGAAAGCCGGCGGTGAGAATCTCTCACCGCCGGCTTTCGCGTGTCCGGGTCCCCAGTGCGCCGTGCTCAGTGCGCCGTGCTCAGTGCGCCGAGTGCGTGGCCCCCATTTTCGAGTGGTCCGTGCCCTCCTCGATGTCCCCGCCGAGCGTCTTGCGCAGCCCCGTCACCGTCTTGGTGGTGTCCCCGACGGCGACCCATTTGCGGCCGACCAGGAAGTGACCGCCGTAGTCCTTGGCCCCGTTGATCCACTCGCGCTGGCCGCGGTCGGTGGCGAAGGTGGCGAGGATGAACTTGCCGTCGGCGTCCTTGGACTTCTTGCACACCGCCTGGCGCAGTTCGTCGGCGTCGATCTGGATGTTGGGCGTGCACTTCACCTCGGCGGCCAGGTGCTCCAGGCTGCCGGTGGCCGCCGGCGGTACCGCGGCGGCCGTCGCGTCACCGCCGGATCCGCAGCCCGCCAGCGCCAGCACCGCGGCCGCGCCGGTCAGCGCGAGCATCGGTCGGGTCAACCTCATCTGTTCCTCCGGTCACGGGGTCACGTCGGACGGGCCCCGGCGGGGGTCCGTCTCCTCCCCATACGGCTGTGGAGCGCGGGACGCTCAAATCCTGGTGTCATCAGGGGTACGGCTGTGCGAAAGTGTGCCGGTGAACGACGACTGGGAGAAGCGGGTCGACGCCGCCTGGGCGACCTTCGACGAGTATCCGCAGGAGCGGGCGGCCGAGTTCCGGGCCCTGATCGACGCGCTCGTGGCCGAGCTGCCGGACGGCGGTCCGCTCGGTCTCTTCGAGCGGGCCTGCGCCTGGGACTCCACGGGGCACTCCGACAAGGCGGCCCCGCTGTACCGGGAGGCACTCGCGAAGGGACTCAGCGAGGAGAGCGGCTACAAGGGCCGCCGCGCCAAGATCCAGCTGTCCAGTTCGCTCAGGAACATCGGACAGGCGGCGGCGGGCGTCGAGCTGCTCACGCCCGAACTGGACGCCCCCTCCGACGAGTTGGACGACGCCGTCCGCGCCACGCTCGCCCTGTGCCTGTCCAGCCTCGGCCGCGACCGCGAGGGGCTCTCACTGGTCCTGGGCGCGCTCGCCCCCCATCTGCCGCGCTACCAGCGGTCGATGGCCAACTACGCGCGCGCCCTGGTCGACCCGGCAGACTGAATTCGCCCGAGCGGCGATGATCTCGTGCCGCGATGCGGCCGCAGAGCCGCGGAGACCATCGCCACGCAGGTCACGCGGGGTTCCCGTGCATGCTCCGCGTCCCACCGGTCACCGGGACCGGACGCCCCCGCTCCCGCACCACCCCGCGGGACGCGACGGCGGCGGTGACCAACCGCCGATTCGCTCGTTCTGCTGAACGTGCAGTCACAGGATGTCGCCCCGCGCCCCGCACCCGCTTCCGGCTCCACCGCCGACCCCGTCGTCGATGTGGCGCAGGCCGAGGCCGCGCTCGTCGAGCACTACCCCCGGCTGGTCCGGCTCGCCTATCTGGTACTTCCGCCGGGCCTGGGCCGGGGCCGCCGGGTCCTGACCGCGCACGCCCTCACCCAGCGTGCCCTGCCGCGGGGCCGGAAGGCGATGCCGGTGATCCCGGCCCAGTCGGCCGGCCGCGAGGGTGACTGCGGCTACGCCTTCGTCCGCCTCCAGGTGGTGCGTACGGCACTGGAGGCGGGCCTGCCGCTCAGGCGCAGGGCGTGGCCCAAGCGCTCCCAGCTCCCGCCGCTGCTCCCCCAGGTGTGGGGGCTCAGGCTCTTCCCGCGCTCCGGCGGCGCCGACGAACTCGCCCTGGACCAGCGCCTGTCGGCCATGTCAGGACCGGCCCGTGCCGCCTGTGTGCTGCGCGGCCTGGAGAAGCTCCCCGACGGCGACGTGCGCGAGCTGCTGACGGCGGCGGGCGTGGCCGACGTGGACGCGGCGCTCGACGAGGCCGCCGGTACCGAGGGCGCGTACGCCCTCCTCGACTCCCCCGAGTTCGACCCCTGTTCGCTCCAGGCCCGCCCCACCGACCTGATGCGGCGCAGGCAGCACATGAAGGCGGCGCTCGCCGCCGCCGCGGCCGTCGCCGTGTGCGGGGCACTGCTCGGCATGCCCGGCGACGGCTGGGGTCCCGACGGCGCCGCCGCGCCCCCCTACGCGCGAAACCCCGCCGCCCAGGCCGCCCTGAACCCCGCCCTGCTGCTCAAGGTCCCGGCCGCCGCGTGGGAGTCCTCGGCGCGCACCGACTTCTCCGTGTGGCCCGCGCGCGGCGACCTCACCGGTGACGAGGCCCTACTGCGCCGCGCCCTCGCCGTCTGGGCCCGCCCCGGCGAGAGCGTCCAGGTCTCCGCGACCCCCGGCACCCCCTCGGGCGGCCCCGCCGGCCCGCCGCAGCTGCTGTACGCCGGGACCGTCGACAACGCGCACGTGGTGCTCCTCCACGACGGTCTGCGCATCGTCCGCTACGCCGAGCCGCGCGACGGCACCCAGGGCGCCGCCCTCGACTTCGCCCGGGTCGACGGCGCGGACCGGGCCGGGGCGAGCGCGGTCGTGCTGGGCCGGGCCGACGGCAACATCCGCTATCTGACGGCCCCTTGGGTGACGAGGGCCGCCGAGCGGGACCTGCTGAAGCCGGGCGCCGGTGCCATGGACCTCACGCTGACCGGCGGCACGACCGCGCCGATGGCGGGCCCCGCGCAGAGCGGCGCCTGCACCTCCTGGAACGTGCTCCAGCTGACGGACGCCTCCGGCACCCGGCTGCTGACCGACCTCGGCGAGCTGGTCCCGGCCCGTCTCACCACCGGCCGCCCCGGGTCCGTGAAGGACGCGTCGGGAGCGGGGGCGCTGCGCGCCTGGGCGCCGTACGCCTGCTCGCTGGGGGCGATGCGCTCCTCGGGCGTGCGCGCGGTGAACGCCTGGGCGTACGCGTCGCAGCCGCTGCCCGAGGCGGGCGGTTCGGCCGACTGGGTGTGCACCCGGGCCGAGACCTGGCAGGGCGGCGGGGAGCGGGTGCTGGCCCAGTTCCACACGCCGGGCTCGACGTACGGGGCGGTCGCGGCGAAGGCCGAGAACGTGCCGGCGTGCGGGGCGAAGGATCCGCAGGTGCTGGCCGGGGTGCTGTGGAAGTCGGGGTCCGGCTCCTGGTACCTGCTGGCGGCGGGGAGCCGGGGGACGTCGTCGATCAGCGCGACGGGCGGGGTGCAGGGGTCCGCCCCGGGCAATCTGCTGGCCGTCAAGGCGAATCAGGGGGCTCAGGCCGAGCTGAAGGGGACCCTGGACGACGGGCGGGCGGTCAGCGGGCTCCGCTGACACCACCGACCGGATCGGCCCGTTCCAGGCCGGATTCGATCGGTAAGGTGTTCGTATGACAACCGGGGTCCGTCGAAGAATGGGAGTCGAGGAACGGCGTCAGCAGTTGATCGGCGTCGCCCTCGAACTGTTCGCCCGCCGCTCGCCCGAAGAGGTCTCCATCGACGAGATAGCGTCGGCGGCGGGTATCTCCCGGCCACTGGTCTACCACTACTTCCCCGGCAAACTCAGCCTGTACGAGGCCGCGTTGAAGCGGGCGGCACAGGATCTGGCGAGCCGGTTCGAGGAACCGCACACGGGGTCGCTGGGCGGCCGGCTGCTGCGGGTGATGCGCCGCTTCTTCGACTTCGTGGACGAACACGGGCCGGGTTTCTCGGCGTTGATGCGGGGCGGGCCCGCCGTGTCCGTGGGCGGAGCCCACTCAATGAGCCACGTCTCGACGACGAACGCGCTCATCGACTCCGTACGCCAGGTCGCCTACGAGCAGATTCTGTCGCATCTGCGGGTGACGGACCCGCCCGCACGACTGGAACTGCTCATCCGCTCCTGGATCTCGCTCGTCGAGTCGACGGCCCTGATCTGGCTGGACGGCCGCCGCATCCCGCGCGCCGAGCTGGAGCGGCAGCTCGTCCACGACTTCGCCGCGCTGGCCGCGGTGAGCGCGGCCTACGACGAGGAGATGACCGCGCTGCTGCGCCGCATGCTCAAGGACGAGCCGAACGACGGCCCCTTCACCGACCTCGCCGCCCGGCTGGTCGCGCTGGCCTCGTAGACAGGGCCTAGAGCACGGCCTTGGTGTAGGAGGCGTCCAGGTCGCGCACCTCGGCGGAGAGGTGCACGGTGAGGCCCTCGGCGGGGCCGACGTGCTTGCGCAGCAGTTCCACGACGGCCTCGGTGAGCTTCGCCTTGGTCTCCTCGGACCGTCCGGCCAGCAGGGCGAGCGTGACGTTCACGATCGCGTGGTTCCTGATCTCGCCGCCGACCGCCTCGTCCTCGGTGCGCAGGACCCGGGTCTTGCACGCCTCGAGCTTCGCGGCCGCCGTCTCGACGACGACCGGGTGCAGCGCCAGGGCGAACTCCTCCCAGTCGACATGGTCGAGATACGGGGAGTGTTCGACGGTGATCTGCGGCATGAGGGCTCCTGTTCTACGACGGCACAGGTCACCCTAGCCGCAGCGCCAGCATGGCGATGTCGTCCTCCCGGTCGTGGCCGAAGGTGTCCAGGAGGGTGTCGCACAGCGCGTCCAGTCCTGGCAGGGCGCCCGAGGAGGCCGCGCGCAGGTGTTCCAGGGAGGCCGAGAGGTCGGTGCCCCGGGTCTCGATGAGGCCGTCGGTGACCATGAGGAGCCGGTCGGTGGGTTCGAGGAACAGCTCGGTGGTCGGCGGATGGGGCAGTCCGACCCCGAGCAGCGGGCCGGCCGCCTCGGCGTAGTCGGCGGTGCCGTTGTCGCGGACGATCAGCGGCGGGATGTGACCGGCGTTGGCGATCCGGGTGCGCCCGGTGTCCGGATCGATCAGGGCCAGGCAGACGGTGGCCGTGGTGTCGGGGTGGTAGCGCCGCAGCGTCCGGTCGAGGCGCTCGGCGAGCACGGCCGGATCGCTCTCGTCGACGGCGTAGGCGCGCAGCGCGTGCCGGAGTTCGACCATGACGGTCGCCGCGTCCAGCGAGTGCCCGACGACATCGCCGACCGCGGTCAGCACGCCCTCGTCCACGCGGAGCGCGGCGTAGAAGTCGCCGCCGATCTCGGTCTGCCGGGAGGCGGGGACGTACCGGACCACGACGTCGATGCCCGGCAGCTCGGGCAGCCGGTGCGGCTGGGGCAGGAAACTGTGCTGGAGGGTGAGGGCGACATGCCGCTCGACCTTGTACATGAGCAGCGGCTCGGCGGCCAGCGCGGTGGCCTGGGCCAGCTGGGCCAGCAGGGCCTCGCCCTCCAGGCCCACCCTGCGCATCCCGCGCGCGGGCGCGGCCAGGCACACCGGGGCCCGGCCGTCCTGGGTGACGACGAGCGCGAGGCGGGCGTCCTGCTCGACACCGGGCCGGAAGAACCCGCTGGGCCACAGCGGCGCGGGCACGGTGGTCAGCTGTACTCCGGCCTGCCCGCGGGTGAGCCGGCGCAGCAGTCCGGCGACGGCCTGGTCGGCAGCCTCGTCGGGCAGCGCGACGGGGATGCGGTCGCGGGACAGACCGCGGTAGAGCTGGTCGTCCTGGTCGAGGACGAAGACCGCGGCGGGGGTGCCGGTGAGCCGCGAGACACCCTCGGCGGCCGCGTCGGACAGTTCTTGGAGGGTGCGTGCCGACTGGATGGTGACGATCGTCTCGGAGAGCAGGGTGAGCCGTCGTACGAGCGCCTGGTCACCGGCCCGCAGTTGCGCGTTGCGTACGGCGGCCCGGACCACCGCCTCGATCTCCAGGGGCTCGGCGGGCACCCGCAGGTAGGCCTCGACGCCCGCGTCCAGGCCCTGGCAGAAGTCGGCGGGGGGCGAGGCCGCGGCGGAGAAGTGCACGACGGGCATCCCGGCCGTGTGCGGGCGCTCCTTGAACAGCCGGCACAGGTCGAAGCCGCTCATGTCGGGCAGCCCGACGTCGACGAGCGCCACGTCCGGCAGGGTGCCCTTGAGCAGCCGTGCGTCGAGTTCGGCGAGGGCCTCGCCGCCGGTGGCGACCGGTACGACCCGGTGCCCGGCGCGGCTCAGCACGGTGCCCACGGCGTACCGGCTGGCTTCCACGTCGTCCACGACCAGCACGGTCGTGCCTGTCAGCTTGCTTTTTACGTCCATCTGTCACCCCTCGGGCAACACCGGTGGAGCAGACCGGGGTTCGGGGCCTGCTCCACCAAGGTAATGCGTTCGGCTAGGGATGGCGGAGGAAAACGGCCACGGTTCTCGCCGGAACGGCGAACGTACCGGATTCCTTCTCGTAGGACGCCTCCTTGACGGTAGAGTCCGCCCCCGCCACCTGCACGGGGTGCAGCCGGTAGGTGCTGCCGGCAAGAGTGCCGACCCGCTGGCTCTGGGCTCTCGGGGTCGCGTTGAAGACGACGACCAGGTCACCGAGTTCCATCGTGATCACCCCGGGCGTCTCCTGCGTGCCGGACAGCGGGAAGGACAGCCGCGACTGCACCTGGTCCGCCGTGCCGAGCGAGAACGCCCGCTCCGTCGTACGGATCCGCAGCAGGTCCCGGTACGCGGCCGACGCGCCCTCGATCTGCGCGCAACCGACCTTCACCGAGCTCAACAGCGGCTTGGCGTACGGCCACTTGGAGGCGTTGTCGGCCGCCATGGGCAGTCCGCGGCCGAAGCCGTTGCCGTCCCGGCAGTCCCAGTGGATCGCGTTGAACCAGTCGCCGCTGTCGAAGGAGTTGCGGTCCAGGGACTTGGAGCGCAGCAGGTCGGTGCCCGCCTGGGAGAGCGCCGGGCCCTGGGAGAGGGCGGCCGTGGCCAGGGCGAGGACCTGCATCCGGGCCCGCTCAGAGGCGCTGGTGCCCGCGGGCAGTTTGTACGTCAGCGCGTCGAACAGTGACTCGTTGTCGTGCGCGTCGGCGTAGGCGAGGGCGTCACCGGGCGCGTCGGCGTATCCGGCGGGCTGCCCGTTGTAGTCGACCTGGGCGCCGGTGACCTCCTTGCCGTCGCTGCCGGTGAAGCGGTACGTCGCGAGGTTGCCGGACAGGCCCACCTTGATGAGGTCCTGGTAGTGGAGCAGGCGGGCCTTCTGCTGCGCCGGCGTCCCGTTCGCCGTCGATCCGTTGGGGTCGGTGTACAGCCCGGACGCGAAGCCCTGGACGCCGGGGTCCTCGTCGAAGGGTCCGCCGCCGCGTACGGCGTCACGGGCCCGGTCGGAGAAGGTCGCGATCCCGGTCCCGGCCATGTTCTTCTGCGTGGCCTGTACGAAGCGGGCGTCGTCGGCGACCTCGCCGAAGTTCCAGCCCTCGCCGTAGAGGATGATCTTCTTGCCGTCGACGCCGTCCTTCTCGAGGGTCAGCGCGTCGAGGGCCTTGCGCACGGCCAGGATGTTGGCCTTGGGGTGGTGGCCCATGAGGTCGAAGCGGAACCCGTCGACCTTGTACTCACTGGCCCAGGTGACGATCGAGTCGACGACCAGCTTGCCCATCATGGCGTTCTCGGTGGCCGTGTTCGCGCAGCAGGTGCTGTTGGCGACCGAACCGTCGGCGAGGAGCCGCTGGTAGTAACCGGGCACGATCCGGTCGAGGACGCTCGTGGCGGCCTGTCCGCTCGCCGCGGTGTGGTTGTAGACGACGTCCATGACGACCCTCAGGCCGTCGTCGTTGAGGGACTTGACCATCTTCCGGAACTCGGCCGTGCGGCGGGTGCCGTCGGGGTCGGTCGCGTACGAGCCCTCGGGGACCGTGTAGTGGTACGGGTCGTAGCCCCAGTTGTAGGTGTCCTTCGCGGCGGTCTTCGCCACGCACTCCTGCTGCCGGTCGGAGTCGGCCGGGTAGGAGGCGAGGTCGCAGTCGGGAGTCGCCCGGTCGGACGCCTTCTCGGGGATGGTCGCGATGTCGAAGGCGGGCAGGAGGTGGACGTACGACGTGCCCGACTTCGCCAGCCGGCGCAGGTGCTCGGAGCCGTCGCTGTTCCTGTCGGCGAAGGCGAGGTAGGTGCCCCGGTCCTCGGCCGGCACGGTCTTGTCGGCCACCGAGAAGTCCCGGATGTGCAGCTCCTGGATCTCGGCGTCCCTGAGGGGCACCGCCTTCGGCTTGGTGTACGTCGACCAGCCGGGCGGGGCGAGGGACCTGTCGTCCAGGTCGACGACGAGGCTGCGCTCGGAGTCGGTGGTGAGGGCGACCGAGTAGGGGTCGGTGACCTTGTTGGTGACGACCTTGCGGACGCCGGGCGCCCAGACCTTCACGACGTACCGGTAGGGCTTGCCCTTCCAGGACGCGGGGCCGGTGACGGACCAGACGCCGGTGGTGGCGTCGCGTCGCATGGCGACCGTGGAGCCGTCCAGTTCGAGCTGCACCGACTGCGCGGTCGGCGCCCAGACGGCGAGCCTCGGGCGTCCCTTGCTGAACGTCGGCCCGAGGTCGGCCTTCGTCGCCTTCGGGTACAGGTCGTCGAGCACGCCCGCGATCTGCACGCCGGTCGCCGTCAGCACGGCCCCGTTGGCGGCACGTTGGGAGGCGACGAGCTGTCCGCCGAGGGCTTCCTGCACGCGGTCCCGGTCACGCGGGTCGACCGACCAGGCCGTGTAGTCCTTCAGGTGCGGGAACTTCGCCTTCTGCGCGTCGGTGAGAGTGGTCCTGGTCAGCCGCAGCCACCGCTCGTCGTCGCTGGTCAGGGCTCCCCCGTCGACGGTGATCGAGCCGTCGTGGGAGTACAGGAGCTGGGTGGAGGCGGCGGCCTCGGAGCCGTTCCAGGCGAGGGTGTCCCGGTCGATCCAGACCGCCTTGGAGGTGGTCAGGTCGAGCGCGGCGGCCGACCCGGCGGGCTGCGGGAGCAGGTACTTCTCCTGGCCGTTCAGCAGCCACACCTCGTGGCCGTTCGCCGTGAGGTCGAGGGACTGGTCGGTGGGCAGGTCCTTCTCGTCGCCCTTGTGGATGATGTAACTCAGGCTCGTGGAACCGTCGTTGAGCGGTACCTCGTAGACCGCGCCGAAGGCGTCGGTCCGCACCGGCTCCAGCGGCTTCGACCAGTCGGTGGGGTGCGCGGCGCCGGTCCAGACGTGCAGACCCCAGCCGTCGTAGTTCCCGTCCGCGCGGTGGTAGTGGACGACCGCCTTGGTCCTGTCCTGCGCCGGGTAGTCGGGCCGCTGTGTCCGTACGGCGTCCTTGCCCTGCTCGATCCAGATCTCACCGGTCCTGGTGACGTCGATCGTGCGGTCGGTGGAGACGTCCTTGTTCCCGTCCTTGTCGATGACGAGGAAGCCCACGTTCGAGGCGCCGGGCTTCAGCTTGACGTAGGCGAAGGCGCCGTAGGCGTCCCGGCCGACGAACGGGTGGCTGTCGGGCCAGGTGGTGGACTCGCCGTCGGCGAGGTCGCCCCAGGCGTACAGACCCCAGTCGGCGTAGTCGCCGTCGGCGCGCTTGTAGTGGACGACCGCGTAGTCGCGGGAGGAGGCGGTGGGGGTCTCGGCGGCGGGCGGGGTGCCGGTGACGGACTCCGCCGTCGCCGAAGCGGTGCGTCCCCTCGCGTCGACGACAACGGCCTTGTACCGCAGGGCCGTTCCGGCCGGTACGTCCTTGCCGACGACCTGCGTGACCTTGTACGGCGCGTGGTCGGCGGAGCCGAGGGTCCGCCACTTGCCGCCGCCCACCTGTGCGGCGAAGACGACCCGGTTGAGCTGTCCGCCGGTCACGTCGGCGGTGAGCTCGACGGTGCCGGTGGCTCCGGTGGCGGGTGCCTTGAGGGTGATCGTCGGCTTGGTGGCGGGCGGGGCCGGCGCGGCGGAAGCCCTGAGGACGATCGCGGAGCCGGCGGGGACGGTGACGGTGACCTTCTTGTCCGCGTCGGAGGTGACGCCGGCGGTACCGCCGTAGATTCCCTTGAACGCCATGTTCGCCGAACCGGTCGCGAAGGTCGCCGACTTGGCCCCGCTCGCGTTGTTGAAGGCGACGACGTACTCGGTGCCGGTCTTGGCGTCGGTGCGGGAGAAGGCGTAGACCCCGGCCCCGTCGGCCGCGTACCGCTCCTCCTGGACGCCGTCCGCGAGGGCCGGTTCGGCCTTGCGGAGCTTGGCGAGCCGGGCGATCTGCCGGTAGAGCGGCCCGCTCGTGTCGTACGCGTCGCTCGCGTGGGTGCGGTCGGTGCCGATCTCGTCGTCGTCCAGGTAGTCGGCCGTCCTGGACGCGAACATCGTCTGGCGGGCGTCCTTGTCGCCGCCGGCGCCGGTGAAGCCCTGTTCGTCGCCGTAGTAGACGACCGGGTTGCCGCGGCTGAGGAACATCAGCTCGTTGGCGAGCCGGTCCTTGGCGAGGAGTTCGGCGTCGGTGGCCTTCGGGTTGTCCTGGTTCAGGAAGTACCCGAGGCGGCCCATGTCGTGGTTGCCGAGGAAGGTGACCTGCTCGTAGGCGTTGGCTTTGTCGGTCGTGTACTTGTAGTCGTCGCCGAAGACGCTCGCGAGCTTTTGCGCGCTGCCGCCCTGGGAGGCGTACTGGCGGGCGGCCTCCTGGAAGGGGAAGTCGAGGGTGGCGTCGAGGCGGCCCTGGGTGACGTACGGCGAGGTGATCGACGTGTCGGCGGAGTAGACCTCGCCGAACATGAAGAAGTCCTTGCGGCCCTGCTCGGCCGCGTAGCCGTCGAGGGCGGTGGCCCACTGGGTCCAGAACTCCATGTCCACGTGCTTCACGGTGTCGATCCGGAAGCCGTCGATGTCGAAGTCCCTGACCCAGCGCCGGTAGATCCGCTCCATGCCGGAGACGACCTCGGGACGCTCGGTCCACAGGTCGTCGAGGCCGGAGAAGTCGCCGTAGGTCGTGGACTCACCGGCGTAGGTCGAGTCGCCGCGGTTGTGGTACATCGTCGGGTCGTTGAGCCAGGAGGGGACCTTGGCGCTCCTGCTGGTGATCGTGGGTGTGCGCGGGAAGGAGTCGGCGTCCACGGCGGGGAACCTCTTGCCGCCGGACGCGTAGTCCGCGTCGTCGAAGGGCTCCCCGTCCTTCGTCAGATAGGGGAAGGCGCCCTTGGAGAGGTAGTCGTAGGACTTCTCCTCGTAGTCGACGACGTCGGCCGTGTGGTTGGTGATGACGTCGAAGAAGACCTTCATGCCCTTGGCGTGGGCCTTGGAGATGAGGGTCTCCAGGTCCTTGTTGGTGCCGAAGTGCGGGTCGACCTGGGTGAAGTCGGTGATCCAGTAGCCGTGGTAACCGGCGGAGGCGTCGGCCCCCGTGCCCTGGACGGGCCGGTTCTTGAAGATCGGGGCCATCCAGATGGAGGTGGTGCCCAGGCCCTTGATGTAGTCGAGCTTCTTGGTGAGGCCCTTGAGGTCGCCGCCCTGGTAGAAGCCCTTGTCGGTGGGGTCGTAGCCGGTGCTCAGCCGTGAACCGGTGAGCCCGCCCCGGTCGTTGGAGGTGTCACCGTTGGCGAAACGGTCCGGCAGGACGAAGTAGAACTGCTCGCGGGTGTCGTCGTGCCGGGCCGGCTGCGCGGCGAGCCTCGCGTCGGAGGGCGGGGGCGGCGGGGTGTCCGCCCGGGCGGACAGCGGCTGGACGAGCGCTGCGGCCAGCGCGGTCACGGTGACCGCGGCGACCCGTCCGGCATGCGTGGTGCGGCGCCTCGACGGCACCGGCCATCTCGGTATCACAGACGTGAACTCCTTGCGATGTACGGCTCTGCGGGTCCGACCCCGCGTGACCGTATCGCCGCCGTAAGGATTACAGCAAGAGTCCTGAAACAGATGGAAAGAACTTTCAGCGCCGGACGGTGTAGGTGACGAGCGAGCGGGCCGGGACGGTGGCCGTGAGCGAGCCTCCGGTGACCGGGACCGACGCCTGGCGGGAGGTGCTGTTCGAGCCGTTGGTGAGGTACGGCGTCGCACTCCCGCTGGTGATTCCGGTGTTCCTGAGGCTGAAGCGGACCTGGTTCGCGTCGGTGGCCGTGTTCAGCGCCACGACGGTGACCGTGCCGTCCGTGTTGCGGAACGCCGAGAGCTTCAGGGCGCTGTCGGTGCTCGTGGCACCGAGGCGGGTGGCGCCGGGGCGGATGAAGCGGCTGTAGTTGGCCATCGCCCACAGCCGCTTGGAGACGTGGTAGCTGTCGCCGTCCAACTGGATCAGACCCCGGGTCGCACCAAGGGAGGCGCCGTACCAGTAGACGTATCCGCTGACGTTCCCCTTGGTGAGGGCGTCGTGGATCGCGGAGGCCACCGTGAAGCCGTCGTAGCCGCTGCCGTCGTCCCAGTTCTCGTTCCAGGTGGTGCCGTTGGGCGACCATTCCGACATCCAGGTGCGCCTGGAGGTGGGCAGCGGGCTGTCGACCGGGCTGGCGTAGTTGTGGCCGGTGTGGGTGCTCACGTAACCGCGGGCGGTCGCGTCGGCCTCGATCGCGCTCGTGTAGGCCTTCTGCTGGGCCCAGCCGAAGGAGTCGCAGCAGGCGACCTTGTATCCGGCCGCCTTCGCGATCGGACCGAAGAACTTCACGTACTCCGTCGCCTGGGCGGGAGTGAGCCGCATCGAGTCGTACGTCGCCGTCCAGTCGGGTTCGTTGGTGAAGCCGATGTCGGTGATGCCGACGCCCTCCCGGCCGTAGAACTTCGCCCATTCCACAAGGAAGTCGGCGTACGCCTTGCGCCAGTCCCCGCTCGCGCAGGTGGCTCCGCTCAGCCCGCACAGCGTGCCGCCGTCGGCGTCCGTGCCGTTGGTCTTCATATAGCCGGGCGCGGTCCAGGCGTCGGCGTAGAAGCGGTTCACGCCGTACGCCTTGGCCTCCTTGGCGAGCCACACCTGGCCCTTGTCGTAGCCGTCCCAGGTGTACCGGGGCGTGGCGTCCGGGCCGCCGGGGTCGGTGGGCTGGATGCCGGAGTCGATGCCGAGGCGCAGGATGCTGAGGCCCGCGCCGGTGGTGCGGCTGAGCAGCAGATCGAGCAACTCCCGCTGATGCTGGGCCGACAGGCCCTGCGAGCCGTTCATGACGGCGGCCCGGCCGAAGTGCTCGGAGAAGCCGAAGCCGTCGATGGGCTGGTAGGTGGTGGAACCGTTGACGGTGGCGGTGGTGGCGGTGACCTTCTGGGGCAGGTCGGCGGCCGTGACGCCGGCGACGGTGAACAGGGCCGCCGCCGCGGTCAGGGCCCACGTGCTGAGTCCGCGCTGCATGACGCACTCCTTCGGGAAAAGGGTGGGAGCGCTCCCATAGACAGCAGGGAACGTAGGACGACACTCCTTGAGCGTCAATCCCACGTTCCCCATGAGTGGCTCAGCAGGTGGACTTGCCCGCGTAGATCGCCAGTGCCGTGTTGGCGCCGAGGGTGGCGGTGAACTGGCCGTTGGAGCCGACCGTCACGCTCGTGTTGTTCTGCACGTTGCAGTACGTCCCGGCGGGCAGCGAGGTCTGGTAGGTCCGGCTCAGGCTGCCCGACTCGTGGTTGATGGCGACATAGCCCTTGGCGCCCCGCCCGAAGGCGATCCAGTCGCCGCCGTTGTCCCACCAGTTGGTGACCGGCTCACCGCGGGTCGCGTTGCGGAAGGCGACCATGCGCAGGATCTCCGGCCAGGCGTGCTGGCACTTCCAGCCGTTCTGCCAACACGCGCTCACGGAACCGTTGTTGGGCGGCCCGGCGTCCGCGTCGGACCACTCGTAGCCGGAGTTGATGTCCGGGGCACCGTACGGGTAGGCAAGCATGAACACGTTGGCCAGCGTGTAGTTCGCGCCGTCCTTGTAGTTCAGGGTGCTGCCGTTGCGCTCGGTGTCGTGGTTGTCGACGAAGACGCCGGCCACCGAGCTGTTCATATAGCCCCAGCCCTCGCCGTAGTTCTTCAGATAGGCGAGGTTCTCGTTGTTGAGGACCCGCTTGAGGTCATAGGCGTAACGGAACTCCTGGACGTCCCCGTTGCCGGTGTACTCGGTGGGCTGGACGGCCTCTCCGCTGCCGTGGATGACCTCCTGCTTCCAGTACACCGACGGGTTGCTCAGCCGGGACTTGATGTTGGCGAGGTCGGTGGCCGGTATGTGCTTGGCCCCGTCGACGCGGAAGCCGTCGACGCCGTAGCCGAGCAGGGAGTTCATATAGCCGGCGATGGTGGCGCGGACGTACTCCTCGCCGGTGTCCAGGTCGGCGAGGCCGACGAGCTCGCAGTTCTGGACGTTGGCGCGATTGGTGTAGTCGGTGATGGTGGAGGTGCAGTCGTCCATGTCGTACGAGGAGTACAGGCCGGGGTAGTTGTACTTCGTGTACGACGAGCCGCCGGTACCGGTGCCGCTGCCCGCGGACATGTGGTTGACGACGGTGTCGACCACGACCTTCACCCCGGCCGCGTGGCAGGTGCTCACCATGTTCTTGAAGGCGGTGGCGTCACCGAGGCGCCCCGCGATCCGGTAGCTGACCGGCTGGTACGAGGTCCACCACTGCGAGCCCTGGATGTGCTCGGCGGGCGGGGAGACCTGGACGTAGCCGTATCCGGCGGGGCCGAGGGTGTTGGTGCACTCCTTGGCGACGGAGGCGAAGTTCCACTCGAAGAGGACCGCGGTGACGTCCTTGCCGCCCGGCGGGGAGGCCTGGGCGGCGGTGGGGGTGAGGACGGCGACGGCGGCGGCGAGGGCGGCGGCGGTCGCGGTGGTGGACCATCTCGATATCACGTGGGGGTTCTCCTTGCCCGACGGCCAGGCGTCTTTGCCTGGCGCCGGCGAGAAGGTACCGCTGTTGAAATGTTTACAGCAAGGGTCGTGAAAGCAACGGCAAGAAGTTTCACGCGCTCTCGTGAGGAGCCGCTCAGCGCTGGCTGGCCGGCTTGTCCGGAAGGTCCTCGCGGCTCCCGGTGCAGGAGTACACGATCTCCACCGACCCGCCGGGCAGCGCCCGCTGGCTGAGGAAGGTCAGGCCGGCATCGGGGCTGAGGGCGGGGGTCAGCCGCATGCCGCCGCCGAACAGCATGGGCACGACGACCAGTTCGAGGCGGTCGAGGGCGCCGAGGGCGTGGAAGGTGCCGATCGTGCGGGGGCCGCCGATGAGGTGGACGTCGCCGCCCCGGTTGGCGGCGCGGACCTTCTCCAGCAGGCGTACCGGGTCGCTGTCGGTGGTGACGTGGTCCGGTGTGCCCTCGGGGCGGCGCGAGCCGAGGACGAACACGTCCAGGTCCGGCCAGGGCCAGCGGCTGTTGGTCAGGGCGGGCTCGAAGGTCGTACGGCCCGTGAGCGCGGCCTCGCAGTCGGCCAGGAACTCCCGGATGCCGTGGCTCTGGCCGGAGGCGAAGGCGGGGTCGGCGGTCTGCGCGGGCCAGCCGTTCGGCGTGGTCACATAGCCGTCGGCACTGATACCCAGGCGGGCGCGGATCTGCATGGTCTCTCCTCGGACGCGGGGCGCGGTTCGCCCTCTCACCCAAGCGTCGAACGCACCTCCCGCCGATCGACACGCCGGGCAAAAAAATCACCGGGCCCCCGTGAGGGCCCGGTGATTCCCGCATCTGCTCAGGCCGTCGTCCACCACACGGTCGTGTCGGCCGGCAGCTTCGCTTCCCCGTCGGCCTCGGCGACCTCCGCGCTGGCGAGCAGCAGACGGCCGTACGCCGGAATCGTCACCGACTCACGACCGGTGTTGGCCACGCAGACGAACTCGCCGCGGCGGAAGGCGAGGACGCCCTCGGGTGCCCGGAGCCACTCGACCGCGTCCCCGGCGCCGAGGTCGGGCTGGGCGCGGCGGACGGCGAGGGCCGTGCGGTACAGCTCCAGGGTGGAGTCGGGGTCGCCGGTCTGCGCCTCGACGCTCAGCTCCGCCCACTCCGACGGCTGGGGCAGCCAGCTGCCGCCCGCGCCGAAGCCGTACGACGATCCCTCGCGCGTCCACGGGATCGGCACCCGGCAGCCGTCGCGGAAGCCGTCCTGGCCGGCGCCGCGGAAGTACGCCGGGTCCTGGCGGACCTCGTCGGCGAGGTCGACGACGTCCGGCAGGCCGAGCTCCTCGCCCTGGTAGATGTACGCCGATCCGGGCAGCGCCAGCATGAGCAGCGTGGCGGCGCGGGCGCGGCGCAGGCCCAGCTCCCGGTCCCCCGCCGTGCGGATCTGGGTGCCGAGACCGGGCGGGTTGGCGAAGCGGGTGGCGTGGCGGGTGACGTCGTGGTTGGACAGCACCCAGGTGGCCGGGGCGCCGACCGGGCGCATCGCCTCCAGGGTGCGGTCGATGACCTCGCGCAGCTCCTCGGCGTCCCAAGCGGTGCTCAGGTACTGGAAGTTGAAGGCCTGGTGCAGCTCGTCGGGCCGCACGTAGTTGGCGGTGCGCTCGATGGTCGGGGTCCAGGCCTCGGCGACGAAGATGCGCTCGCCGGAGTACTCGTCGAGGATCAGCCGCCACTGGCGGTAGATCTCGTGGACGCCGTCCTGGTCGAAGAACGGCATGACATCGTTGCCCAGGAGCTTCACCTGGTCGTGGGATCCCAGGTCGGGCAGCCCCTCCGCCTTCACCAGGCCGTGTGCCACGTCGATGCGGAAGCCGTCCACGCCCATGTCCAGCCAGAAGCGCAGGATCGAGCGGAACTCGTCGCCGACGGCCGGGTGGTCCCAGTTGAAGTCGGGCTGCTCGGGCGCGAAGAGGTGGAGGTACCACTCGCCGTCCGCGACGCGCGTCCAGGCGGGGCCGCCGAAGATGGACTCCCAGTCGTTGGGCGGGAGTTCGCCGTTCGCGCCCTTGCCGGGCCGGAAGTGGTAGCGGTCCCGCAGCGGCGATCCCGGGCCCTCGGCGACGGCCCGCTTGAACCACTCGTGCTGGTCGGAGGAGTGGTTGGGCACCAGGTCGACGATGGTCCTGAGCCCCAGTGCGCGGGCGTCACGGATCAGCGCGTCGGCGTCCAGGAGGTTGCCGAACATGGGGTCCACGGCCCGGTAGTCGGCGACGTCGTAGCCGGCGTCGGCCTGCGGGGAGGCGTAGAAGGGGCTGAGCCACACGGCGTCCACACCGAGGTCGCGCAGATACGGCAGTCGGGTGCGGACGCCTTCCAGGTCGCCCATGCCGTCACCGTTGCTGTCGGCGAAGCTGCGCGGATAGACCTGGTAGATCACCGCGTCCCGCCACCAGTCGCTGCGCTGGGCTTTGGCGGAGGTCGATGCCGGGGCGGTGGCGTAGTGCTGCTGGCTCATGGCGTCCTTGAAACGTAAGGGGGTCATGGGGTTCGTCAAGTGGCGAGACGGCCGCAGTGACAGCGGGGTCGGATGGACACTGCGGCCGCCTCGGGTCTTCGAGTGGGCCTCAGCCCTTTGTGCCGCCCGCGGTGAGGCCGGTCACCAGGTTCTTCTGTACCAGGTAGAAGAACACGGACACCGGTATCGCGATCAGCACCGCCGTCGCGGCCATCAGGTTCCGCTGGGCGTCGTGCTCGCTCACGAAGCTCTGCAGTCCCACCGCGAAGGTGTACTTCGTGTCGGACAGCATGAACGTCGAGGCGAACGCGACCTCACCGAAGGCCGTGAGGAAGCTGTAGAACGCGGCGACCGCGAGCCCCGGCTTGGCGAGCGGCAGGATCAGCCGCGCGAACGTGCCGAAGGGGGTCAGCCCGTCGACGCGTCCGGCCTCGTCGATCTCGAACGGGATGGTGTCGAAATAGCCCTTCAGCAGCCATGCGCAGTACGGCACCGCTGTCGAGCAGTACACGAGGACAAGTCCAAGGTAGCTGTCGATGAGCTGGAGGTCCGAGAGCATCTGGTACATCGGCACCATGAGTACGGCCACCGGGAACATCTGGGTGACCAGGAGCACCCACATGAACTTCCGGTAGCCCGGAAAGCGCATCCGGGACACGGCGTACCCGGTGGTCGCGGCGATCAGCACGCCGATCACCGTGGTGCCGAGCGAGACGATCAGCGAGCTCTTCAGCCAGTCGAAGAACGCCGTGTGCTGGAGGACGAACGAGTAGTTGTCGAACGTCATCTTCTTCCAGATGCCGCCCGGGTGGAGGTAGTCGTCCTTGTCCGGGCCGAGGGACAGGAACACCAGCCAGGCGATCGGGAACAGTGCGACGAGGCTCGCGACGACGAGGATGCCGTGCGAGACGAGGGAGCCGGCGAGGCCCGTCTCACCGCGGCGGCGGATCCGGCCGGGTGCCTGTGCGGGGCCGGCCTGGGACACCGCGGCGGAGGTCTCGACTGTGGTCGTACTCATGGGAGCTCCTGCCTCAGATCGCGAGCTGCTGGTCATTGCGGTTCAGCCAGCGGCGGTAGAAGGAGGTGAAGACGATCAGGATGGCCAGCAGCAGGATGCCGTACGCGGCCGACTGTGCGAAGTCACGCGGCTGCTGTCCGAAGCCCAGGTAGTAGGCCCAGGTGACCAGGATCTGTGCGTCCGGGGCGGTGTTGCCGAAGAGCAGGAAGATCACGGCGAACTGGTTGAACGTCCAGATGATGCCTAGCAGCACGACGGTGGAACTGACCGAGCGCAGGCCCGGGAGGGTGACGTACCGGAACCGCTGCCAGGCGCTCGCGCCGTCCATCTCGGCGGCCTCGTACAGCGAGCCGTCGATGGACTGGAGTCCGCCGAGCAGCGAGACCATCATGAACGGCACTCCGCACCAGGTGTTGACCATGATCGCGGCGAACCGCTGCCAGAAGGTGTCCTCCAGCCAGGCCGGTGACGGCAGGTGCAGTGCGTCCAGCGCGGTGTTGATGATGCCGCCGTCGGCGAGCATGAACCGCCAGCCGAAGACGGTGACGAAGGTCGGCACGGCCCAGGGCAGCACCAGGATCAGCCGGTACAGGGTGCGTCCCCGCAGCTGCTGGTTGAGCAGCAGGGCCAGGCCGAGCCCGATGCAGTAGTGCAGGGCCACGCACAGGGCCGTCCAGACGACGGTCCAGATGAAGTGCGACCAGAAGCGGTCGTAGGCCGTGTCGCCCCACAGGATGTCGGCGTAGTTGTCCAGGCCGATGAACTTGTAGGTGGCGTCGATGTGGTTGACGCCGATCGTGCGGGCCGTGTTGAGGCTGTTGGCGTCGGTGAGCGTGAGGTAGACGCCGTAGACCAGGGGGTAGAGCACGAGGACACCGAGGACGACCGCCACCGGGGCGATCATCGCGTAGGCGTACCAGTGCTTCTGGTAGCTGTGCTTCAGGCGTTGGCCCCGCCCGGGCCGCGGCGCGCGGTCACCGCGGCGCTTGCCGGTGGCGCGGTCGATGGCGACTGTCATGTTCGACACCTTCTGAAAGTTCTGCGGCTCTGAGAAGTGGCTGGGCCGAGCGGCCCGTCGGCGTGGCTGGGCGCAGGCCGGTGGCCGCCGGATCTCTCCCCCGTGACCGGGAGATCCGGCGGCCACCCGGGCTCACTTGCTGAAGTCCGGCACCAGCTTGGCGATCGCGACCTCGGCGTTGCTCAGGCCCTTGTCCAGGGACTCCTTGCCGCCGGCGATCTTGAGCAGCTCGGTGTCCAGCGGGGTCAGCAGGGAGCTGTACTCCGGCAGGGCCACGCGCGGCTGGGCGGAGGCGAGGACCGTCTGGTACCCGGCGATGCCCGGGTCGGCCTTGACCTCGGCGGTGTAGGCGTCGTCGCGGGTGGGCAGCGTGGAGTTCTTCAGCGCGATCTGCGTCTGCGACTTCGCGGAGGTCATGAAGCCCACGAACTTCTCGGCCGCCTTCTGGTGGGCGGAGTCCGAGCCGGCGTAGACCGACAGGTTGTGGCCACCGGTCGGGGCGCCCGCCTTGCCGGTGGAGCCGGCCGGGACGGTGGCGATGCCGAGGTTGTTCTTGTCCTTGAAGGCCGAGCCCTTGTAGAAGTTGGTGATCTCCCACGGACCCTGGATGATCGCGGCGACCTTGCCGTTGACGAACGCGTCCTGGACGTGGGCGTAGGCGTCCGCGGTGGTGTCGGCCTTGTGCAGGCCCTTGCCGGAGAAGAGGCTCAGCCAGGTGCCGTAGCCCTTCTTGGCGGCGTCCGAGTTCACCGTGATCTTCTTGGCGGCGGCGTCGACGGTGTCGGTGCCCTCGCCGTACAGGAAGGTCTGGGCGTAGTAGGCCGCGGTAGAGCCCCAGTAGCCGTCGACGCCGGTCTTCGACTTGATCGTGGCGGCGGCGGTCTTCAGGTCGTCCCAGGTCTTGGGGGCCTCGACACCGGCCTTCTCGAAGAGCTGCTTGTTGTAGACCAGGGCGAGGGTGTCGGTGACGAAGGGGACGCCATAGGTCTTGCCGTCGTACTTCGCCTGCTCGATCAGGTTCGGCTTGAACTTGGCCTCGTCGGCGAGGGCCTCGGTGCCGTCGAGGGGCAGGAAGTAGCCCTTCTTGGCGAAGGCGGGGGTCCAGCCGACGTCGGAGCGCAGCACGTCGGGGGCGCCGCTCGCGCCGGCCGCCGTGTCGAACTTGTTCTGCGCCTGGTCGAAGGGCACGTTGACGTACTTGACCTTGATGCCCTTGTTGGCGGCCTCGAAGTCCTTGATCAGGGCCTGGTACGTCGGCGCCTCATTGGTGGCGTTGGAGGTGTCCCACCAGGTGATGGTGACCGGACCGTCGGCCTTGTCGCCGCTGTCGCTTCCGCCGCACGCCGTCGCCGCGAGAGCGAAAGACGCCACCAGCGCTGTGGCCGCTATGCCACGCCGCATGAGTTCTCCTTGAGGGTGAAAGCCCGTGTGCTGCGAGGAGAGGCCCCGTCTGCCCTCCCCGTCCACCGGCTGCGCCTTTGCGGCCGCCGGGCGAGTGGGAACGTAACAGCGATGCAAGGCTTGCGAAAGAGCTTGCAGCAAAAAAGTGCAAGAGGCTGCGGAAGTTACCCCGCCGTGACCCCTTGTCGACCGTCGCGAGACCCTTGTTTTACGGGGCTGAGCGGGACGATTACGGGGTGTGCAAGACTCTGCAAGCTCTTGCCATCCCCCTGTCTTGCGGGAATCATCCCCTTGCGGGACAAGGGGCGCCGACCAGAACAGAGGGACCGCGATGACGATACGGCCGGTACAGTCCGGTGCCGTGACCACACGGCTAGCCGACATCGCTGCTCAGGCCGGGGTGAGCGAGGCGACCGTCAGCCGCGTCCTCAACGGGAAGCCGGGCGTCGCCGCGACCACCCGCCAGACCGTGCTGGCCGCACTCGACGTGCTGGGCTACGAACGCCCGGTCCGACTGCGGCAGCGCAGCGAGGGCCTGGTGGGCCTGATCACCCCGGAGCTGGAGAACCCGATCTTCCCGGCCCTGGCCCAGGTGATCGGCCAGGCGCTGACCCGGCAGGGCTACACACCCGTCCTCGCCACCCAGACCCCGGGCGGCTCCACGGAGGACGAGCTCACCGAGATGCTCGTCGACCGGGGCGTGGCGGGCATCATCTTCGTGTCCGGGCTGCACGCGGACACCTCCGCGGACATGCAGCGCTATGAGCAGCTGCGGGCCCAGGGCGTGCCGTACGTGCTCGTGGACGGGTTCTCACCGAAGGTGCAGGCGCCGTTCATCTCCCCCGACGACCGCGCGGCGACGGCGCTGGCGGTGACGCACCTGGTGTCGCTGGGGCACACGCGGATCGGGCTCGCGCTCGGCCCCAAGCGCTTCGTGCCGGTCCAGCGCAAGATCGAGGGCTTCGTCCGCACCATGCACGACCTGCTCGGGCTGGCCGCGGCGACCGTCGAGGCGGACCTCGTCCAGCACTCGCTGTACACCCTGGAGGGTGGCCAGGCGGCGGCGTCGGCGCTCATCGACCGTGACTGCACGGCGGTGGTGTGCGCGAGCGACATGATGGCGCTGGGCGCGATACGGGCGGCCCGGCAGCGCGGTCTGGAAGTCCCGCGGGACGTGTCGGTGGTGGGTTTCGACGACTCCCCGCTGATCGCCTTCACCGACCCGCCGCTGACGACGGTCCGCAAGCCGGTGCCGGCCATGGGACAGGCGGCGGTGCGGACCTTGCTGGAGGAGATCGGCGGAACGCCCGCGCCGCACAGCGAGTTCGTGTTCATGCCGGAGCTGGTGGTGCGGGGTTCGACGGCCTCGGCCCCTGGGGACCGCACTCGTCCGTAGGGCGGAGACGCCGGGTTTTCACCCCTGCGCCGGTAGGAGAACGGGACACTCTCCCCGTCGTAGGACATGCGGCCCGAACCCGACCGCGGGATGATCGGTGGGACAAGCCGTCTCTGGCAGACTTTGTGTCTATGGGTGACTCGACCGTGACCAGTCTGGAAGACCGCGGGAATGCGGCCGCTCCGGACTCCCTCACGGCCGCGGACCGGCCGGGTTCCCGGCCCGGTTTTCTGCGCCGGACGCGCACCCCGGGCCGACCGCGTCTGTGGTTCGAGATCCTGCTGATCGCGGTGAGTTACTGGACGTACTCACTGATCCGCAACGCGGTGCCGGAGCAGAAGGCGGAGGCGCTGCGCAACGCCGACTGGATCTGGCGGATGGAGCACCATCTGGGCATCGCGGTCGAGGAGTCCGTCAACCACGCGGTGAACTCGGTGACTTGGCTCGTCGTCGGGATGAACTACTACTACGCGACACTGCACTTCATCGTGACGCTCGGCGTCCTGGTCTGGCTCTTCCGCAGCCATCCCGGCCGTTACGCGGCGACCCGTCTGGTGCTCTTCGCGACGACGGGTGTGGCACTGGTCGGTTACTACCTGTATCCGCTCGCGCCCCCGCGGCTCATGAACGGCGGCGACTTCGTCGACACGGTCATGGTCCACCAGACCTGGGGCTCGATGGCCTCCGGCGACCTGAAGCAGATGTCCAACCAGTACGCGGCGATGCCGTCCATGCACATCGGCTGGTCCCTGTGGTGCGGCCTGACGGTCTTCGCGCTGGTGTCGGTGCCCTGGGTGCGTGTCCTGGGCCTGCTCTACCCGGCGGCGACTCTGCTGGTCATCGTCGCCACCGCCAACCACTTCTGGCTCGACGCGGTCGGCGGCATCCTGTGCCTGATGTTCGGCTTCGCGATGGCGGGGCTCTGGTACGGGGCGCTGCCGTACGCGTTGCCGAAGACCGTGCCGGCTCGGCCGCGGGGCGCTGCGAGCCGGTTTGGGCGCCCTGGGCGGCCGCCGGTCGGGACGCCCCCTCACGCTCCGTAGAACAGCTCCTCCACCACGCCCCGGGCCCGCCGGGCCGTACGCCGGTAGTCCTCCAGCATGTCCCCCGCGTGCCCCGGCCCGTACCCCAGGTACCGGCCGACGGCGGCGAGTTCCCGCGCCTCGGCCGGGAAGGTGTCCCCGGCCCGCCCGCGCACCAGCATCACCGCGTTGCGCACCCGGGTCGCCAGCACCCACGCCTCGTCGAGGACCTGGGTGTCGTCCGCGGAGATGAATCCGGCGTCCCGTGCGGCGACGAGGGCCGCGCGGGTACGGGTCGTGCGCAGCCCCGGCACCTGCGCGCCGTGCCGCATCTGGAGCAGCTGGACCGTCCACTCGACGTCCGAGAGGCCGCCGGGCCCGAGCTTGGTGTGCAGTTTGGGGTCGGCGCCGCGTGGCATCCGCTCGGACTCCATGCGTGCCTTCAGCCGCCGGATCTCGCGTACGGCGTCGTCGCCGAGGCCGGCCGCCGGATAGCGCAGGGGGTCGATGAGCTCGACGAAACGGCGGCCCAGCTCCTCGTCGCCGGCGACCGGTTCGGCCCGCAGCAGCGCCTGTGCCTCCCAGACGAGCGACCAGCGGCGGTAGTAGGCCGCGTACGACGTCAGGGTGCGCACCAGCGGCCCGGACTTGCCTTCGGGGCGCAGGTCGGCGTCGATGAGCAGCGGGGGGTCGGCGCTCGGGATCTGGAGCAGGCGGCGCATCTCGGAGACGACCTTGTTGGCGGCCTCGGAGGCCACCCGTTCCTCGACGCCCTCGCGCGGTTCGTGCACGAACAGGACGTCCGCGTCGGAGCCGTAGCCGAGTTCGTGACCGCCGAAGCGGCCCATGCCGATGACGGCGAACCGGGTCGGCAGGGTGTCGCCCCAGCCCTCCCGGACGACCGCGCGCAGGGTACCGGCGAGGGTCGCGGCGGTCAGGTCGGACACCGCGGCGCCGACGCGCTCCACGAGGGCGCCCTGGTCCGGTTCGGCCGGCTGGGTCTCGGTGCCGTAGGAGCCGACGATGTCCGCGGCGGCCGTACGGAAGAGTTCGCGGCGGCGGACGCCACGGGCCGCCGTGACGCCCTGGACGGCGCCGTCCGCGCGGCCGACCGCGGAGAGTATCTCCTGCTCGAGACCGGCCCGCCCGCGCGGAGCCAGCCCGCCGCCGTCGCCGTCCCCGAGCAGGGCCACGGCTTCGGGGGCGCGCATCAGCAGGTCGGGGGCGAGGCGCCCGGCGGACAGCACGCGCGCGAGGTTCTCGGCGGCGGCGCCCTCGTCCCTCAGCAGCCGTAGATACCAAGGGGTCTTGCCCAACGCGTCCGACACCTTGCGGAAGGTGAGCAGTCCGGCGTCCGGGTCGGCCGACTCGGCGAACCAACCCAGCAGAACGGGAAGGAGGGTTCGCTGGATGGCGGCCTTGCGGCTGACGCCGGAGGCGAGGGCCTCCAGATGGCGGAGCGCGGAGGCCGGGTCGGCGTACCCGAGCGCGATCAGCCGCTCCCGCGCCGCCCCGGGGCTCAACCGTGCCTCGCCGGGCCCGAGTTGGGCCACGGCGTCCAGCAGCGGCCGGTAGAACAGCTTCTCGTGCAGTCGTCGTACGACGGAGGCGTGCCGCTTCCACTCTCGGTTCAGGTCGGTCACCGGGTCGGCGCGCAGGCCCAGGGAGCGGCCGAGGCGCCGCAGGTCGGCCTCGTCCTCGGGGACGAGGTGGGTGCGGCGCAGCCGGTAGAGCTGGATGCGGTGCTCCATCGAGCGCAGGAAGCGGTAGGCGTCGTCGAGCTGGGCGGCGTCGGCCCGGCCGACGTAGCCGCCGGCGGCGAGGGCCTGCAGGGCGTCGAGGGTGGTGCCGCTGCGCAGCGAGCCGTCCTCGCGGCCGTGCACCAACTGCAGGAGCTGTACGGCGAATTCGACGTCCCTGAGGCCGCCGGGCCCGAGCTTCAGCTGCCGGTCGAGCTCGGCGACGGGGATGTTCTCCACGACCCGGCGGCGCATCTTCTGCACGTCGGCGACGAAGTTCTCGCGCTCGGCGGCCTTCCAGACGAGGGGTTCGAGGGCCGCGACGTACTCCTCGCCGAGCTCCAGGTCGCCGGCGACCGGGCGGGCCTTGAGGAGGGCCTGGAACTCCCAGGTCTTGGCCCAGCGCTGGTAGTAGGCGAGGTGGCTGGCGAGGGTGCGCACCAGCGGACCGTTTCTGCCCTCGGGCCGCAGATTGGCGTCGACGGGCCAGATGGATCCCTCGACGGTGGTCTCGGAGCAGACGCGCATCATGTGCGAGGCGAGCTTGGTGGCGGCACGCAGGGCCTTGCCCTCGTCGGCCCCGTCCACGGCCTCCCCCACGAAGATCACATCGACGTCGGAGACGTAATTCAGTTCGTGGCCACCGCACTTGCCCATCGCGATCACCGCGAGCCGGCACAGCGCCGCGTCCTCGGGGGCGGCCGCCCGCGCTATCGCGAGCGCGGCGCGCAGGGTCGCGGTGGCGAGGTCGGCGAGTTCGGCGGCGGTCTCGGCGAGGTCGGTGGTGCCGCACACGTCACGGGCGGCGATCGACAGCAGACAGCGCCGGTAGGCGACGCGCAGCGCGACGGGGTCGACGGCCTCGGCGAGCCCGCGCTCGAACTCCTCGACGCCGGGGTGCAGGTCGCGGGGCTCGTAGGTGACGAGGGCGTGCCAGTCGCCGGGGTGCCGGGCGAGGTGCTCGGCGAGGGCGGCGGACGCGCCGAGCACCCCGAGCAGCCGGTCACGGAACGGCTTCGCCGCTATCACCGTGTCGAGCAGTTCCCGGCCCGGCTGCGCCTCCAGGAGCCGGACGAGCCCGAGCAGCGCGAGATCGGGGTCGGCGGTCGCGCCGAGCGCCTCCAGGAGCACCGGATCATTGCGTACGCCGCTCAGCTCCGCGCTGTCGAGCAGCCGCTCGGCGGCCGACGGATCGGTGAAACCGTGCCGCAGCAGCCGCGTGAAGGTACTGCTCCTGCGCCCCGGCGCCGCCGTCATCCCGGCCTCCCGTCCGATCAAGGTCGTACCGATCGAGCCTAACCGGAGAGCTGGGGAGAAGCGCCCTCGTCGTCTTGCCCCGCATTCGGGGAACGCCTTCGGCAGACTGGAGGTGTCGAGCCGGACCGCCGCGGTGGCCCGGGTGTTCCCCGAGCCGGAGGCCCTGTGATGACCGAGACGGAACCCGAGACCCAGCTCGACCCGCGCTACAGCGATCCCGACGCGACCGCGCACGCCTGGGCCGACGCGGAGTCGCTGCTGGCCGCCGCCGAGCTGTTCTGGATCTCGACGGTACGACCGGACGGGCGCCCGCACGTCACGCCGTTGCCGGCGGTGTGGGCCCACGGGGCGCTGCACTTCTGCACCGGCCCCGAGGAGCGCAAGGCGAAGAACCTCGCGCACAACGCGCACGTGACGCTGACGACCGGCACCAACATCTGGGACAAGGGCTACGACCTGGTGGTGGAGGGCGAGGCGGTGCGGGTGTCGGACGACGTTCGTCTCCGGGAGCTGGCCGCCGCGTGGGAGGCCAAGTACGGCGATTTCTGGCGCTTCGAGGTGCGGGACGGCTACTTCCATCACGGACCGGGACACGCTGTCGTCTATGCGGTGGCGCCGCGCACGGTTTTCGGCTTCGGTAAGGGACAGCCGTTCAGCCAGACGCGGTGGCGCTTCTGAGAACGGCCCTCTGTACTGACGTCGACAAGGGAGTCACGCCATGGACATGAGCCTCGAAGTCATCCTGCTGCCGGTCACGGACGTCGACCGCGCCAAGGAGTTCTACCGCGACAAGGTCGGTTTCCACGTGGACCTGGACGGCGAGGTGATGGAGGGCGTCCGCATCTGTCAGCTGACCCCGCCCGGCTCGGGCTGTTCCATCGCCCTGGTGGACGGCCTCCAGGTCCCCACGGGAACCCCCCAGCCCGGCACGTACCACGGCATGCAGCTGTGTGTGACGGACGCGAAGGCGGCGTACGAGGAGCTCACCTCGCGTGGCCTGGACGTCAGCGAACCGGTGCAGTTCGCCCCGCAGGACGGCGCCACCTTCATGTACTTCAAGGACCCGGACGGCAACGGCTGGGCGATCCAGGAGTACAAGCGCAGGGAGACGGAGCCGCTGCACCAGGTACTGGCGAAGCTGGCACAGCAGTAGCCGACCGCCAGGGGCGCGGGGAACCGAGCAACAGTCCCCCGCGCCCTACGGCGAAGCCCTACAGCACCGGCAGGTTCTTCCGCAGCTCGAAGGCGGTGACCTCGCTGCGGTACTCCTCCCACTCCGACTTCTTGTTGCGCAGGAAGAAGTCGAACACGTGCTCGCCCAGGGTCTCGGCGACCAGGTCGCTGCGTTCCATCAGGGTGAGGGCCTCGCCCAGGTTCTGCGGCAGGGGCTCGATGCCCATGGCGCGGCGCTCGGAGTTGGACAGGGCCCAGACGTCGTCCTCGGCGCCCGGCGGGAGCTCGTAGCCCTCCTCGACGCCCTTGAGGCCGGCGGCCAGGAGGAGGGCGTACGCCAGGTACGGGTTGGCGCCGGAGTCGAGGGAGCGGACCTCGATGCGGGCCGAGCCGGTCTTGCCGGGCTTGTACATCGGGACGCGGACCAGGGCGGAGCGGTTGTTGTGGCCCCAGCAGATGTAGGAGGGGGCCTCGCCGCCGGCGCCGGCGGTGCGCTCGGTGCCGCCCCAGATGCGCTTGTAGGAGTTGACCCACTGGTTGGTGACCGCGGAGATCTCCGCCGCGTGCTTGAGCAGGCCCGCGATGAAGGAGCGGCCGACCTTGGAGAGCTGGTACTCCGAGCCCGACTCGTAGAACGCGTTCCGGTCGCCCTCGAAGAGGGACAGGTGGGTGTGCATGCCCGAGCCGGGGTGCTCCGAGAACGGCTTCGGCATGAACGTGGCCTGGACGCCCTGCTCCAGCGCCACCTGCTTCATGACCAGGCGGAACGTCATGATGTTGTCGGCCGTCGAGAGCGCGTCGGCGTAGCGGAGGTCGATCTCCTGCTGGCCGGGGGCGCCCTCGTGGTGGGAGAACTCGACCGAGATGCCCATCGACTCCAGCATGGTGATCGCCTGGCGGCGGAAGTCCATGCCGATGTTCTGCGGGGTGTGGTCGAAGTAGCCGGAGTTGTCGGCCGGGGTCGGGCGTGAGCCGTCCAGCGGGCGGTCCTTCAGGAGGAAGAACTCGATCTCCGGGTGGGTGTAGAAGGTGAAGCCCAGGTCGGAGGTGCGGGCCAGGGCACGCTTGAGGACGTACCTGGGGTCCGCGAAGGACGGGGAGCCGTCCGGCATGAGGATGTCGCAGAACATCCGGGCCGTACCGGGGGCCTCCGCGCGCCAGGGCAGGACCTGGAAGGTCGACGGATCCGGCTTGGCGATCATGTCGGATTCGTATACGCGGGCGAATCCCTCGATCGCCGAGCCGTCGAAGCCGATGCCCTCGTCGAAGGCCTGTTCCAGCTCGGCCGGGGCCACGGCGACGGACTTGAGGAAGCCCAGCACGTCCGTGAACCACAGGCGTACGAACCGGATGTCGCGCTCCTCCAAGGTCCGGAGCACGAACTCCTGCTGCTTGTCCATCTTCCGCTTCCCCATCCTTGCTGGTCAGGCCGCCTGTCTCCGTGTCCCGCAGGAGGCGGTCGGGCACCTGAGCATCACACCACAACAGCATTTCGTGCGCGTTGCCGACCTTGATCGTCCCGGCGGCCCGGGAATGAACGCCTCACGTCCGGTGGATGTACTGCTCCGCTGCCCATCTTGCCTGCTCGGACTGACATACGTAATGCCCGGCCCGCCCCGTCTCACCCCGCGCCCCGGTTTCCTGCGGCCTCCCTACGAGAAGTCACCCCCGCCCCACTACGATCAGCGGACCGATCGTCACCATCCGTCCCGCCCCTTTCCCCCAGAAGGACACACCTCATGGGTTCCGCCAAGAAGAGCACCGCCACGGCACGCAAGGCGCGCATAGAGGAGATGCGGCGCGCCGAACAGTCCCGCGAGCGCCGCAACCGGATCCTCACGATCAGCGCGAGCGCGGTCGTCGTGGCCGCTCTGGTCGCCGGCGCCATCGTGCTGGTGCAGTCGCAGTCCGACGACGACAGCACGGCGGCCGACGGCAAGGGCAAGGGGCACTTCGTCACGGGCTCGGACGGCGTGAAGTCCTGGAAGGGCACACTGGGCCGCAACCACGTCGTCAAGACCGTGAGCTACCCGATGGAGCCCCCGGTCGGCGGCGACCACAACCAGGTCTGGATGAACTGCAACGGCGACGTCTACACCAAGGCGCTCAACAACATGAACGCCGTGCACTCGCTGGAGCACGGCGCGGTCTGGGTGACGTACACCGCCAAGGCCAAGAAGGCGGACGTGGACGCGCTCGCGGCGAAGGTGAAGAAGACGCCGTACACGCTGATGAGCCCCGACGACAAGCAGAAGGACCCGATCGTGCTGTCGGCGTGGGGCCACCAGCGGACCGTGACGGGGGCGAGCGACCCGAACGTCGACAAGTTCTTCGAGAAGTTCGTGCAGGGCGCGCAGACGCCCGAGCCGGGCGCGGCATGCACGGGTGGTCTGGGTCAGTGAGGTCCGCAGGAGTGGCCGTGGCCGTGGCGGGCGTGCTCGTCGCGGCCGGCGCGATCACCTACGCCGTGGCCGAGGACGGCGGATCGGGCGACACCCCGTCCGCCGAGTCCGCGGACGCCGGTTTCGCGCGCGACATGGCCGTACACCACCAGCAGGCCGTCGAGATGTCGTACATCGTGCGCGACCGCACCAAGGACGTCGAGGTGCGGCGGCTCGCCTACGACATCGCGCAGACGCAGGCCAACCAGCGCGGGATGCTGCTGGGCTGGCTGGATCTGTGGGGGCTGCCGAAGGTGTCGGCGGATCCGCCGATGACGTGGATGGGCATGGGTGACATGCCGTCGGCCGGTGAGGGTTCGCTGATGCCGGGCATGGCGACCGACAGCGAGATGAAGAAGCTGGGCACGCTGAACGGCAAGCAGGCCGAGATCCTCTATCTGCAGTTGATGACGGACCATCACCAGGGCGGCGTCCACATGGCGAAGGGCTGTGTGGACAAGTGCACGGTCGGGGTGGAGAAGCGGCTCGCGCAGGGGATGGTCGCCGCGCAGCAGTCGGAGATCGACCTGATGGCGGGGATGCTGAAGGAGCGGGGCGCAAAGCCTCGATCATAGAGGGTTAACCCTCGAACGAGCCTTTTTCATTAGGTTAATTGGGCTCTTCTTGGCATGCGCATTCCCCTTGCATGAACCGTTCGTCGCAAGAGTGGCCACACCGTCGAGTGATCACTCGCGACGAACCGCATCCAGGGGGTTCCATGAGATCCAACCGCGCCAAACTCCGCGCCGGGGTGAGCATGGCGGCGACGCTGCCGATGCTCGCGGGCGCGCTGGCGCTCGGTATACCCGCGGCCCACGCCGCGGACAGCCCGAACCGTGACACGCTGGCCGGGACCAAGCCCGCGTGGGCCACGGCCAAGGCCGACAAGGGCGCCACCGCGGACAGTTCCAAGGTGTCCGCCCGCGTCTACCTCGCCGGCAAGGACGCCACCGGGCTCGCCGCCTACGCGAAGGCCGTGGCCGACCCGAGCTCGGCGTCGTACGGCAAGTACCTGAGCGCGCAGCAGGCGAAGCAGCGTTTCGGCGCCACGGCCGCCCAGGTCGCGGCGGTCAAGTCCTGGCTGACGTCCGCCGGACTGAAGGTCACGGACGTGACCGAGCACTACGTCGCCGTCAGCGGTGACGTGGCCGCCGTCGAGAAGGCCTTCGGGACCCAGCTGCACAACTACGCCAAGGGCTCGAAGACCTACCACGCCCCGGCCAAGGCCGCCTCCGCGCCGGCCGCCCTCGACGGTGCGGTTCTGACCGTCACCGGCCTGGACAACGCACCGCACAAGGCGAGCAGCAAGGACCAACTGCCGCCGCCGGACGCCGTGTTCAAGAACGCCGGGCCGTTCTCCTCGTACTACGGCTCGAACACCGCGAGCACGCTGCCCGCGGCCTACGGCTCGAAGATCCCGTACGCGATCAAGGGCTACACGGGCAAGCAGCTGCGCGCCGCCTACGGCGCGGGCAAGTACACCGGCAAGGGCGTGCGCGTCGCCATCACCGACGCGTACGCCTCCCCGACCATCGCCTTCGACGCGGCCACGTACGCGAAGAAGAACGGTGACGCCGGCTACAAGAGCGGCCAGCTGAAGCAGGTGCTGCCCGACGGCTACACCAAGACCGAGGAGTGCGGGGCGGCCGGCTGGTACGGCGAGGAGACCCTCGACGTCGAGGCCGTGCACGCGGTCGCGCCGGACGCGAACATCACGTATGTGGGTGCCGCGTCCTGCTACGACGACGATCTGCTCGACTCGCTCAGCAAGGTCGTCGACAACCACCTGGCCGACCTCGTCTCCAACTCGTGGGGCGACATCGAGGCCAACCAGACGCCGGATCTCGCGGCCGCCTACGACCAGGTCTTCCAGTTCGGCGCGGTCGAGGGCATCGGCTTCTACTTCTCCTCCGGCGACAACGGCGACGAGGTCGCCAACACCGGGACGAAGCAGGTCGACACCCCGGCCAACTCGGCGTGGGTGACGGCGGTCGGCGGTACCTCGCTGGCGGTCGGCAAGGGTGACAAGTACCTGTGGGAGACCGGCTGGGGCACCGAGAAGGCCACGCTGTCCGCGGACGGCAAGAGCTGGACGAACTTCCCCGGCGCGTTCACCTCCGGTGCGGGCGGCGGCACCAGCAAGACGGTCGCCGAGCCCTTCTACCAGAAGGGTGTCGTCCCGGACGCGCTCGCCACGGCCAACAACGCCGCCGGCAACCGTGTCGTCCCGGACATCTCCGCGATCGCCGACCCGAACACCGGTTTCCTGGTGGGGCAGACGCAGACCTTCCCCGACGGCTCGCAGCAGTACAGCGAGTACCGCATCGGCGGCACGTCGCTGGCCTCGCCGGTGATCGCGGCCGTGCAGGCGCTCGCCCAGCAGGCGCGGGGCGGCAAGGCGATCGGGTTCGCCAACCCGTCGATCTACGCGAAGTACGGCTCGAAGGCCTTCCACGACGTCACGGACAACCCCACGGGGTCCGGACTCGCGGTGGCCCGCACCGACTTCGTCAACGGCTCTGACGCCAGCGGTGGTCTGACCGTCTCGGTCCGCAGCCTCGGCAAGGACAGCTCGCTGTCGGCTGTGAAGGGATATGACGACGTCACCGGCGTGGGTACGCCCGCGAACGGTTACGTGCAGTCGTTCGGCAAGCACTGATCCGGACGCGCGTCCACAGGGGTCCGGTCCCGGGGTTGAGAACCTCCGGGACCGGGCCCTCGCGCATGTTCCGCCCGGCCAGGGCCCGTCTGATGGATCTCCGCGGACGAAGGAGCGGCGTTCGGTGCATGCGATCAGCGTGCGGCGTGGAGCGTCATGTGGCGGAGCCACCTGGCGCTTCGCGCCGTGCGGTGAGCGTGCGTGTCGGGCGTCGCGACGCTGCGGAGATCCATCAGACGGGCCCTAGCTCTTCGACACGCGGTCCGCTCCCCCGCCGCGGCCGGTCACCGCGTGGATCACGCAACCGGCCACCAGTACGAGCACCCCGGCGACGAGGAACGGAACCGGCGTGTACTCGTCGGTGCAGGACTGCCCGCCCGGCACCGCGTGGCACACCTCCCCCGGGCCGCCCCGGTTCAGGTACGCGAGGTAGAACAGCGGCAGGGCCACTCCCGAGACGCCGCCCAGGACAGCGCGTCGAGGTCCGCTGCGGAGCAGGAATACCGCGGCCACCGCGGCCAGTACGACGAAGGCCGCGCCCACCGTCAGGATCGCCGCGAGGCCGATGCCGGCGCACGCCCCCACGAGGAGCCAGGCCAGGAACCAGCCCCATCCCGCCGCACGGCCCGGGGCTTCATCTCGCGTGCCGCTCATACCACTTATGCCGCTCATGCCGCTCATTGAAGGCAAGGTCATGACAATCCGGCAAGGGGCATCGAAGGATCATGACCCGGCCAACACACAGACTTGGCTTCGGGCAGACCGTCCCGCCCCGCGCAGGCCCCCTCCCCCATCGCGTCGCTCTGACGATTACACTGATGCCCGTGACTGCCTCGAACTTCTGGTCCATCTATCAGCACGGGTTCGCACGCATCGCCGCGTGTACGGGTCACACCGTCATCGCGGACCCGCCCGCCAACGCCGAAGCGGTACTGCGTCACGCGCGCCGGTGCTCCGAGGAGGGGGTCGCGGTCGCCGTCTTCCCGGAGCTGGGGCTGTGCGGCTACTCCATCGAGGACCTGCTCCTGCAGGACGCGCTGCTCGACGAGGTCGAGGCGGCGCTCGCGGACGTGGTCGCAGGGTCGGCCGACCTGCTCCCGGTGCTGGTCGTCGGCGCCCCGCTGCGCCACCGCAACCGGGTCTACAACTGCGCGGTGATCGTGCACCGCGGCCGGGTCCTCGGTGTCGTACCGAAGTCGTACCCGCCGAACTACCGCGAGTTCTACGAGCGTCGGCAGATCGGCGACGGTGCCGACGAGCGCGGCGGCTCGATCCGGGTCGGCGGTGCGAGCGTGCCGTTCGGCGTGGACCTGCTGTTCGAGGCGGGAGACGTCCCGGGTCTCGTGCTGCACGCGGAGATCTGCGAGGACATGTGGGTGCCGGTGCCGCCCAGCGCGGAGGCCGCCCTCGCCGGTGCGACCGTCCTGGTCAACCTCTCCGGCAGCCCGATCACGGTCGGGCGGGCCGAGGATCGCAAGCTGCTCTGCCGCTCGGCGTCCTCGCGCTGCCTCGCCGCCTATGTCTACGCGGCGGCCGGACTCGGCGAGTCGACGACCGACCTGTCCTGGGACGGCCAGGCCATGGTCTACGAGAACGGCGTCCTGCTGGCGGAGACCGAGCGGTTCCCGCAGGGCGACGAGTACGCGGTGGCCGACGTGGACCTGGACCTGCTGCGGCAGGAGCGGATGCGGATGGGCACGTTCGACGAGAACCGGCGGACCCATCTCACACGCACCGGTGACTTCCGGACGGTGTCGTTCGAGCTCGACCCGCCGGCGGGCGACCTGGGTCTCAGGCGCCGTCTGGAGCGCTACCCGTTCGTGCCTGCCGACGCCGAGCGGCTCGCCCAGGACTGCTACGAGGCCTACAACATCCAGGTCGCCGGGCTCCAGCAGCGGCTCGCGGCGATCGGCGGCCCGAAAGTGGTCATCGGCGTCTCCGGCGGCCTGGACTCCACGCACGCGCTGATCGTCGCCGCACGCGCGATGGACCGGGCCGGCCGGCCGCGCAGCGACATCCTTGCCTGGACGCTGCCCGGCTTCGCCACCAGCGACCACACCAAGTCCAACGCCCACCGTCTGATGCGGGCCCTCGGCGTGACCGCGGCCGAGCTGGACATCACGCCGACCGCGCGGCTGATGCTCCAGGAGATGGACCATCCCTTCGCCTCCGGCGAGCCGGTGTACGACGTCACCTTCGAGAACGTCCAGGCGGGCCTGCGCACCGACTACCTGTTCCGGCTGGCCAACCAGCGCGGCGGGATCGTGCTCGGCACCGGTGACCTCTCCGAGCTGGCGCTCGGCTGGTCGACGTACGGCGTGGGCGACCAGATGAGCCACTACAACGTCAACTCGGGCGTGCCGAAGACGCTGATGCAGCATCTGATCCGCTGGGTCGTCAGCAGCGAGCAGTTCGACGCGGAGACCGGTGAGATCCTCACCGCGATCCTCGGCACCGAGATCAGCCCGGAGCTCGTACCGGGCGAGGAGATGCAGTCCACCGAGTCGAAGATCGGGCCGTACGCGCTGCACGACTTCACGCTCTTCCATGTGCTGCGCTACGGCTTCCGGCCGTCGAAGATCGCCTTCCTGGCCTGGCACGCCTGGCACGACGTCGACGCCGGCGCGTGGCCCCCGGGCTTCCCCAAGGACAAGCGCGGGACGTACGACCTGCCGGAGATCCGTCGCTGGCTGGAGGTGTTCTGCCGCCGCTTCTTCGCGTTCGCCCAGTTCAAGCGCTCGGCCATGCCGAACGGACCGAAGGTCTCGGCGGGCGGTTCCCTGTCACCGCGCGGTGACTGGCGGGCCCCGTCGGACAGCTCGGCGAAGGCTTGGCTGCGGGATCTGGAGCGGTTCGACTAGGCCGGTGGCAGGGCGGGTGACTACGGAGTTCAGCCCGCGCCGCTGCAGATGCCGGGGTACGCGGAGGCGATGAAGGCGGCCGCCGCGCTGCCCGAAGGTGTCGGCGGGCAGTGACTGGCGGGCGCCCTTCGGACAGTTCGGCGCGTGCCTGGCTGCGGGATCTGGGGCGGTTCGACTGAGCCGGGGCCGCCAGGGAGGTGACGGCTGACGGGGAGCGCCCCGCCGACGGGGGAAGATCGGCGGGGCGCTGTGGTGCCGCTGTGGCTCTGGAGGGCCTTCGGCCCTAGTGGACGGAGTGCTCGTCCAGCGGGAACGTGCCGCCGACGACGTCCTCCGCGAAGGCCTTCACGGCGTTGCCCATGACCTCGCGCAGGTTGGCGTACTGCTTGACGAACTTCGGGACCCGGCCACCGGTGAGGCCGAGCATGTCGGTCCAGACGAGGACCTGCGCGTCGGTCTCCGGTCCCGCGCCGATGCCGACCGTCGGGATGTGCAGGACCCGGGTGACCTCGGCCGCGAGCTCCGCCGGGACCAGCTCCAGGACGACGGCGAACGCGCCCGCGTCCTGGACGGCCTTCGCGTCACGCAGCAGCTGCTGGGCCGCCTCCTCGCCGCGGCCCTGGACGCGGTAGCCCATGGCGTTGACGGACTGCGGGGTCAGGCCGATGTGGGCCATGACCGGGATGCCGGACTCGACAAGGAGACGGATCTGCTCGTGGGAGCGCTCGCCGCCCTCCAGCTTCACGGCGCCGACGCCCGCCTCCTTGACCAGCCGGGTCGCCGAGCGCAGCGCCTGCACCGGCCCCTCCTGGTAGGAACCGAAGGGCAGGTCGCCGACGATCAGGGCGCGCGAGGTGCCCCGTACGACGGCCGCCGACAGCATGGTCATCTCGTCCATGGTGACGGGCACGGTGGTCTCGTAGCCGAGATGGCAGTTGCCCGCCGAGTCGCCGACGAGCATCACGGGGATGCCGGCCTCGTCGAAGACGGAGGCGGTCGTCGCGTCGTAGGCGGTGAGCATGGGCCACTTCTCGCCGCGTTCCTTGGCGAGAGTGATGTCCCGGACAGTGATGCGGCGAGTGCCCTTCCCCCCGTACAGCGTCTTGCTGCCGTCGGAGGGCTTGGTGTGGGCAGCCGAAAGCTGCGTCATTGCAACGGCTCCTTACGTCATCTCGAGGCGCCCTCACGGCGTCCCCGGATCGCCTCCATGGTGGCACCTCGTCCCGGTCAGGGCCAGAGGTGGTCGGTGTGACCGTTCAGGCACGGCTCGGACGGCCGCCAGGATGAGTAAGAGCTGGGTAAATAATTAACGATACGAGACGGTGCCGTATCGTAATGGGGCTACTCTCGGAGGCATGACTACCGCAGCCCCTGACTCCCGGGTACCGGAAGCGGTGCACCGGCGCCGCTGGGCGATCCTCGGTGTACTGATGCTGAGCCTCCTGATCGTGGTGCTCGACAACTCCATTCTGAACGTCGCGATCAAGACGATCTCGACTCCCGCGCCGACCGGCCTGGGCGCCACCCAGAGTGAGCTCGAGTGGGCGATCAACGCCTACACCCTCGTCTTCGCCGGTCTCCTGTTCACCGCGGGCCTGCTCGGCGACCGGCTGGGCCGCAAGAAGGTGCTGCTGGGCGGGCTGTTCGTGTTCGGCGCCGGTTCCGCCCTCGCCGCGTTCTCCGACTCGCCGAACCAGCTGATCGCCTTCCGCGCGCTGATGGGCCTCGGCGCCGCGTTCGTCATGCCGGCCACGCTCGCCGTCCTGATGAACGTGTTCGAGCGCGAGGAGCAGCCCAAGGCCATCGGCATCTGGGCGGGTGGCGTCGGGCTCGCCATCGCCATCGGTCCGATCACCGGCGGTGTGCTCCTCGACCACTTCTGGTGGGGCTCGGTCTTCCTCATCAACGTGCCGATCGTGGTGCTCGCCCTCGCGCTGATGCTGTGGCTGGTACCCGACTCGCGCGACCCGAACCCGGGCCGTCTCGACCCCGTCGGCGTCGTGCTGTCGGTCATCGGACTGGTCCTGCTCGTCTACGGCATCATCAAGGGCGGTCAGCTCGCCGACTTCACGGACGCGACGGTGCTGGCCACCATCGGTGCCGGTCTCGCGGTGCTCGTCGCGTTCGTCGTGTTCGAGAAGCGCAGCGACCATCCGTCGATCGATGTCACCTACTTCAAGAACAAGGTCTTCTCGGCCGCGATCGGTGCCATAGGGCTGGTGTTCTTCGCGCTGATGGGCGTGACCTTCTTCTCGGTCTTCTACACCCAGAGCGTGCGGGGCTACTCGCCGCTGCAGACCGGTCTGCTGATGCTGCCGCTGGCCGCCGCGCAGCTGATCTTCGCGCCGCGCGCCCGGCTGGTCGTGGACCGCTTCGGCAACCGGGCGACGACCACGGGCGGCATGCTGCTGATCGCCGCGATGCTGTGCGCGTTCGCCGCACTGGAGGCGGACACGCCGATCTGGCTCCTCGAGGTGATCTTCTTCCTCATGGGCACCGGCATGGCGCACATCATGACGCCGACCAGTGTCGTCATCATGCAGGCCCTGCCGCGCGAGAAGGCCGGCTCCGCGTCCGCCCTCAGCAACACCTTCCGGCAGGTCGGCGGCGCGCTCGGCATCGCCGTCCTCGGTTCGGTGCTCTCCACGGCCTACCGCAACGGCATCGAGTCCCACCTGGGCCTGGTCCCGGCGGGCGTACGGCACACCGCGGGCGAGTCCATCGAGGCCACGCTCGGCGTCGCCGCGAAGCTCGGCCCCCGGGGCGACGCCCTGGTCGGCCCGGCCAACGACGCCTTCCTCCACGCGATGCACGTCACCGCGCTTTGGGGAGCGGGCGTGGCCGTGGTGGGCGCGGTAGTGGTGGCGCTGTACCTGCCGGGCCGCCCGAAGGAACCTCAGCAGGGCCAGGAGGAAGAGAAGTTGGTCCCGGCGTCGGAGTGATCCGACGAGCCTGACGCCCGGGCCGGCCAACTGGCCCGGGGGTCTGGGGCGGTGGGGCCGGACGGGACGACTGGACGGCAGCGGCAACAGGCCGACGCCACCGGCGCCGGGCGAACGGCCGGAACAGCGGCGCCGAAGAGACCGGCAACGGCTGTAGCCCCGGCAGGACACCAGGAGTCACCGGCACCGGGTGAAGGGCCGGGAGCAGTGGCGCCCCGAGGGAGTGACGTCGGGGAAACCTGAGGCGGCGGTGCGGGACGGGACGACCGGACGGCGGCAGCGGCAGCAGGCGGGCGCCCGACGCCACCCGCACCGGCGACGACCAAAAACCACCTGCACCGCGCAGAAGCCGCCGCCGCCCCCACCAGGCGGCCGCGGCCCAACCCCGGCCCCCTGCACCGCCGTAGACCGTAGACCAGGGAGAATCACCCCATCCCACAGAGAGGACCAAGCGACGTGAGCGGCCTCGCGGAGGGTCAGGCCAGGCAGTCGGGGGCCGTACGGGGGCGGCCCCGCAGTGAGGCCGTGGAGCGGTCCATCATCGAGGCCGTCATCAAGCTGCTGGAGGACGGCGTGCCGCTCGCCGAGCTGTCCATCGAGCGCATCGCCCGGACCGCGGGCGTCGGCAAGGCCACCATCTACCGCCGCTGGAGCGGCAAGGAGGAGCTCTTCGTCGACGTCGTGCGCACCGCCGAGCCCCCGGACGCCGATCTGCCCGGCACCTCGATGCGCGACGATCTCGTGGCGCTGCTCGAGCAGTTGCGGCAGCGCGGGCTGATGACCCGTTCCTCGGCGCTGCTGCACAGTGTCTTCGCCCAGATGAAGAGCAGCCCGAAGGTGTGGGACGCCTACCACTCGCTGGTCGTCGCGCCCCGGCGCCGCAAACAGATCGCCATCCTGCGCCGAGGGCAGGCCAACGGCGAGCTCCGCACGGACATCGACGTCGAGTTGGTCAACGACCTGATCGTCGGCCCCATGCTGTTCCGCACCATCATGCAGCCCAACGCCGACCTGCCGGAGGGCCTCTCCGAACAGATCGTCGACACCGTCCTCGAAGGCCTACGCCCCGTCAGTTCCTAGTGTGCGCGTTTCGTCACAGAGGGCGCTTTCCGAGCCTCAGCAGGGAACTCGGGAAGCCGACTTGTACGTCAACGCCCCCGTACGGTCGTCATGGGACGACGAGAGAGGACCCGATCATCCCCTAGGGTCGTACGGGGCGTCCGGCGCCCCACGGCAACGGGGTGAACGGTGTGCACGGCAGGTAGTGAGGCGACGGTATGGCGCAGCAGGCATACGTGACGGAGACGGCGGACGGCGGCTCGGGACCCGAGCGCCAAAGAGACCGGCTCCGGCGCCTGCTCGGCCGCCCGCTCTCCGGCTGGCGCGGTGACCGCCGGATCTGGCGGCGCGGTGTCGTCCTGGCCGCCCTCGCGCTGCTCATCGCCCTGGTGATGCTGCTGCACGCGCAGATCCCGAACGCCGTCGGCAACCTCGGCAGTCTCACCGAGACCTTCCTGCCGTGGCTCGGCGTGTTCGTCCCGGTGCTGCTCCTGCTCGGTTTCCTGCGCAGGTCGGCGACGGCGCTGATCGCGGTGCTGCTCCCGGCGGCCGTGTGGCTGAACCTCTTCGGCGGGCTGCTCTCCGACAAGTCCGCCACCGGCGGCGACCTCACGGTGGCCACCCACAACGTCAACGCCGACAACCCCGACCCGTCCGGCACCGCCCGGGACGTGGCCGCCTCCGGCGCGGACGTGGTGGCCCTGGAGGAGCTGACCGCCTCGGCGGTGCCGGTGTACGAGAAGGCGCTGGCGTCGACGTACAAGTACCACGCGGTCGAGGGCACCGTCGGGCTGTGGAGCAAGTACCCGCTCAGCGGCGTGAAGCCGGTCGACATCAAGCTGGGCTGGACCCGTGCGATGCGCGCCGCGGTGGCCGCCCCGGACGGACAGGTCGCGGTGTACGTGGCCCACCTGCCGTCCGTGCGGGTGAAGATGGCGGCCGGGTTCACCGCCCGGCAGCGCGACAAGAGCGCCGACGCGCTGGGCGAGGCCATCGCCGACGAGAAGCTCTCCCGGAAGATCCTGCTCGGCGACCTCAACGGCACGATGAACGACCGCGCGCTCAACGCCGTCACCTCCCAGATGCGCTCCACGCAGGGCGCGGCGGGCAGCGGTTTCGGGTTCAGCTGGCCGGCGTCGTTCCCGATGGCGCGGATCGACCAGATCATGGTGCAGGGCGTGGAGCCGTTGAGCTCGTGGACGCTGCCCGCCACCGGCAGCGACCATCTGCCGGTGGCTGCCCGTGTGAACCTCGCCACCTCGTCGTAACCCGCCCGACGTCCCTTGGAATACCGGGCCCGGGAGCATTTGTTCCGTACTTGAACATACACTCGTACAGAACTCCGCTCTCCCCTGAAAGGCTCGGCTCTTCATGCCCTTGGCCCTGCTCGCCCTGGCCGTCGGCGCTTTTGGTCTCGGCACCACCGAATTCGTGATGATGGGCCTGCTGCCCGATGTCGCGGACGACCTCGGCATCTCGATCCCGACCGCCGGACATCTGGTGTCCGCGTACGCGCTGGGCGTGGTGATCGGCGCCCCGCTGCTCGCCGCGGTCACCGCCCGGATGTCCCGTCGCATGGTCCTCATCGGTCTGATGGGACTGTTCGTGGCCGGCAACGCGCTGTCCGCCTTCGCCCCCGACGAGCACTGGCTGCTCGCGGCCCGCTTCCTGAGCGGGCTGCCGCACGGTGCCTTCTTCGGGGTGGGCGCGGTCGTCGCCACCGGCATGGTGGCACCGGAACGCAAGGCCCGCTCGGTGTCCCTGATGTTCCTCGGCCTGACCCTCGCCAACATCGCGGGCGTGCCCGTCGCCACCCTCATGGGCCAGCACCTGGGCTGGCGGGCGACCTTCCTCGGCGTCAGCGCGATCGGTCTGGCGGCGATAGCCTCCCTGGCGCTCCTCATCCCGCGCGACCACGCGCACGCCCCCGCGGTGGGCCTGCGCCGCGAACTGGTCGCGCTGAAGTCGCTGCCGGTCTGGCTGGCGCTCGGCACGACGGTCGCCGGCTTCGGCGCGCTGTTCGCCGCGTACAGCTACATCACGCCGATGCTCACGGACGCGGCCGGTTACGCCGGCTCCAGCGTCACGCTGCTGCTCGCCCTGTTCGGGGTGGGCGCGACGGCGGGCAACCTGGTCGGCGGACGGCTCGCCGACCACTCGCTGCGCGGCACCCTGTTCGGCGGCCTGACCGCGCTGGTCGTGGTCCTGGCCCTGTTCCCGGTGCTGATGTCCACGCAGTGGAGCGCGGCGGTGGCGGTCGTCCTGCTGGGCACGGCGGCCTTCGTCACCGGCTCGCCGCTCCAGCTGATGGTCATGGAGAAGGCGTCCGCCGCCCCCTCCCTGGCCTCCTCCGCCAACCAGGCCGCCTTCAACCTGGCCAACGCCGGCGGCGCCTGGATCGGCGGCCTCGCCCTGGCCGCGGGCCTCGGCGCGACGTCCCCGGCCCTGACGGGCGCCGCCCTGGCGGTGCTCGGCCTCGGCGTCGCCGCGGTGGCCGCGGTCGTGGACCGGCGGCGCGTAGCCGTCCCGGCGGGCCGGGAGCGCGTGGTCGCGGCCCATCTGCCGGAACACGCGGAGGCCGTACGGTACTGAGCTGCCGTACGACCGAGGGGGCGCCCGGTGTTCACCGGGCGCCCCCTTTCCGTGTCCGTGGCCGACGGGCTGCCCCAGGGCTGCCCGGGCGGCGTCCCGGAACGCCAGGCGGTTGGCCTCCAGGTGGTCGCGCACGCTCTCGCCCTCCGGCAGGTCCTCCCACACCGTCCGGTTGAGGTCGAGGAAGTAGGCGCGGGCCGCCTCGTGGAAAGGGAGCGGGAACTGGGCGCGGATGAGGCGTTCGGCCACCCGGAGGCGGTTCATCGCGTCGCTGGTCGTAAGGAACCAGGGGTCGGTGCGGTCGTGGCCCAGAGCGACGCCGCCCAGCGATATCAGAGACACCCGGACCTGGCCCTACATGGGCGTCTTCGTGCCGCGGCGGTGGTCCGCGCCCGGTCTGTCGGCGGGCTGTAGGTCCCTGTAGGCGGCCTGTCGGTGGTTTGTCGGTGGCGGCTGGCACCGTCCTCGGTATGACGCGAATCGACAAGAACCCCAAGAGCGGGGACTCCGCCGTTTCCGTGCGGGGGCTGGTCAAGCACTACGGCGAGACCAAGGCGCTGGACGGCGTCGACCTGGACGTGCGCGAGGGCACCGTGATGGGTGTCCTCGGGCCGAACGGCGCCGGCAAGACCACCCTCGTACGCATTCTCTCCACCCTCCTCGCCCCGGACTCCGGACAGGCCACGGTCGCCGGTTACGACGCCGTACGGCAGCCCCGGCAGCTGCGGCGGGTGATCGGGCTCACCGGGCAGTACGCCTCGGTGGACGAGAAGCTGCCGGGCTGGGAGAACCTGTACATGATCGGGCGGCTGCTCGACCTGCCCCGCAAGGAGGCCCGCACCCGGGCCGACGAGCTGCTGGAGCGGTTCTCGCTCACGGACGCGGCGAAGCGGCCGGCGAGCACCTACTCCGGCGGTATGCGGCGCCGGCTCGACCTCGCCGCCTCGATGATCGGCCGGCCCCAGGTCCTGTTCCTGGACGAGCCGACCACCGGTCTCGACCCGCGTACCCGCAACGAGGTGTGGGACGAGGTCAAGCGGATGGTCGGGGAGGGGGTGACCGTCCTGCTGACCACGCAGTACATGGAGGAGGCCGAGCAGCTCGCCTCCGAGCTGACCGTCGTGGACCACGGCAAGGTCATCGCCGACGGCGCCATCGAGGAGCTCAAGGCGAAGGTCGGCGGCCGCTCGCTGCGGGTACGGCCCGTCGATCCGCTGCAGCTGCAACCGCTCGCCGGGTGGATCGACGAGCTCGGCATCACTGGGCTGGCCACCAGCACGGTGGACACCGACGGCGGCGCCCTCATCGTCCCCATCCTCAGCGACGAGCAGCTGACCGCCGTGGTCGGCGCGGTCACCGCGCGCGGTATCACCCTCTCCTCCATCACCACCGAACTGCCCAGCCTGGACGAGGTGTTCCTGTCCCTCACCGGCCACCGTGCCAGTGCCCCGCAGGACGCCGTCCCCACCGACACCCGCGAGGAGGTCGCCGTATGAGCGCCGCCACCCTTACCGCCACCGAAGCCGACGCCCGTATCCCGCTGCGCGGCCACCTGCGCCACACCGGCGCCCTGGTCCGCCGCAACCTGCTGTGGATCAAGCAGGACCCGGAGTCGATGTTCGACGCCATCCTGTTCCCGGTCATCTTCACCCTGCTGTTCGTGTACGTCTTCGGCGGCTCCATCGGCCAGTCCCTCGGCGGCGGCCAGCAGGCCTATGTGCAGTACGTGGTGCCCGGGCTGATGGCCATGATGGGCATGAACATGGCCCAGGGCGTCGGCACCGGCTTCAACACGGACTTCAACTCCGGTGTCATGGACCGCTTCCGGTCCCTGCCGATCGGCCGCGGCTCGGTGCTGTTCGCCAAGATCGCGGTGGAGCTGATGCGGATGCTGTTCGCGACCGCGGTCCTGATGGTCGTGGGTGTTCTGGTGGGCTTCGACATCACCAACTGGGCCGGTCTGCTCGCGTCGGTGGGGCTGTCCGCCGTCTTCGGCTCGGCCCTGATGTGGGTGTTCCTCACCCTCGGCGTGGTGATGAAGAGCGCCCAGTCCGTGCAGGCCATGGGTTTCCTGGTGCTGATGCCGCTGCAGTTCGGCTCGTCGATCTTCGCACCCACCCAGTCGATGCCGGGCTGGCTGCAGAACTTCACCGACTACAACCCGCTGTCCGCGCTCGCGGACGCCGCGCGCGGGCTGATGGTGGGCGGTCCGGCCGCGCACGACGTGTGGCTGACGCTCGCCTGGTCGGCGGCGCTCACGGCGGTGATGGCGCCGATCGCCATCCACAAGTTCCGCACGAAGAGCTGACGTTCACCTTGCGTGCGCGTCACACCAGGGCGGCGGCCTCCTGCGGGGAGAGGCCGTCGCCCTCCGCGTACGCCGACTCGTAGGCCGCGTCGCCCAGCACCGCGCGCAGCTCCTGCTCGGCCCTGCCGCGCACGGTGCGCTCGATGGTCGTCGGGGCGTGGCTGGGCGGCAGCAGCGCGTCCCCCGCCCTGAGGCAGCGGGCTCCGTCGCGGGCGCGGGCGCCGCCGTCGGCCCCGGCGAGGGCCAGCCCGGCGGTGTGCAGGTACATGGTGCGCATCTGCGGGGCGATGGTCAGGGCCAGCGGGTCCTCGGACTTCTCAAGCGCCCGGCGGGTCAGGGTCAGGCACTTCTCGTAGCAGCCGTCCCAGGCCTCGAGCCAGGCCTCCGAGCCGAGGATGAAGGCGTCGAAGATGACGAAGTGAGCGATGCCGAACTGCTGGCGCAGCAGCTGGAGTTGTTCGCGCGCTTCGGGAATGCGGCCGGTCATGCCGAGCCGGCCGGCGAGGAACATCCGTGCGGCGGGCATCGCCTCGTTGCGGGCGCCGTCCCGGTCGGCGATCACCTCACGCAGCAGGAGTTCGCCGCGCTCGGCCTCCCCCGTCTCCAGCAGCGCGCTGCCCAGCCGGGCGTTGAGCACGGACTTCTGGGCGCGGGCGCCGAGTTGTTCGGCCCGCTCGATCGCCCGCTCGTAGTCGGCCGCGGCCTCGTGCCATTCACCCTTGCGCTCATGGGCCTCGGCCCGCGCGGAGAGCGCCTCGGCGGTGCCCCACAGATCGCCGATCCGCTCGTAGATCTCCAGCGCCTCCTCGGCGTCCTGGATGGCGTCCCCGGCCCAGTCGGAGCGGTTGGCGAGCAGATTGGCCCGCCACTGGAGGGCCGCGGCGAGCTCCCAGTCGTAACCCGGGGTGGTCCGGCAGGTGTCGACGGTCGCCTGGATGACCTTCCGCAGCCGCTCGAGGTCCCCGGTGAGCATGATGGCGAAGAACCACAGGGAGCCCGGCATCCGGCAGGTCTGCGCCATGCCCGGCTCGTAGGTGGCCGCGATGGACCGCAGCTTCGCCTGCGCGTGCTGGTTCTGCCAGGCGTCCAACTCGGTGTCCATGCAGGCGAGATGAACGAGATGGGCGCCGCGCCGGGCCTCCTGCAGCACCTCGCCGGTCCAGGGCGGCGGGGTGTCCGTGCAGCGCTCCCACACCGGTGCGGCCGGGCGGACCGGCTCGGTGAAGGGGTCGGGGCCCAGGCCCTGGACGTCACGGGACCAGTTGCGGGCCTCGATGCGCAGGTCGCGCATCTGCCAGTACCAGGCCAGCGACAGGACCAGGCACAGCCCTTCCTGCTCGTCGCGGTCGGCCACGGCCCGGCGCAGGGCGGTGCGGAGGTTCTCGTACTCGCGCTCCAGCCGCCCGATGGCGGCGAGTTGGCCGGGCCCGCGCAGCAACGGGTCGGTGGTGCGGGCGAGTTCACGGTAGTACGTCAGATGCGCGCGCTCGGCGTCGGCGCGCAGCCCGTCCACCTCGTCGAGGCGCTCGCCGGCGTACTCGGCGACGGTCTCCAGGAGCCGGTAGCGCATCTCGCCGTCCCCCTGACCCGGTGAAGGCGCCGCCACCACCAGGGACTTGTCGACGAGCGAGCCGAGCGCGTCCAGCGCGACGGGACCGCACACGGCCTCGGCGGCGGCCAGGTCGCACCCGCCGGCGAACACCGACAGCCGCCGCAGGACGTCCCGTTCCTCCTCGTCGAGCAGGTCCCAGGACCAGTCGACGACGGCCCGCAGGGTCTGCTGGCGGGGCAGCACGGTACGGCTTCCGGAGGTGAGCAGCCGGAAGCGGTCGTCGAGCCGGTCGGCGATCTGACGTGCGGTCAGCATCCGTAGCCGGGCGGCGGCGAGCTCGATGCCGAGAGGCAGCCCGTCGAGGCGCCGGCAGATCTCGGCGCAGGCCGCCGCGGTCTCCTCGTCGGTGTCGACCCGGAATCCGGGCCGGGCGGCGGCACCCCGGTCGGCGAGCAGCCGCAGCGCGACCGGCTCGGGGAGAGGCTCCACGGGCCGCAGCAACTCCCCTGGCACACCGAGGGGTTCACGGCTGGTGGCGAGGACGGTCAGCCCCGGACAGCGTTCCAGGAGCGTCTCCGTCAGCCGCGCCGCCGCGTCGACCACGTGCTCGCAGTTGTCGAGGATCAGCAGCATGCTGCGCCGGCCGCAGTGCTCGGCGAGCCGCTCCACGGGGTCGTCGAGCCGCTCGCTCCCGGCGGCGCGCATCGCCTCGGCACCGGCGCCGTACATCACGGTCTCGCGGGCGCCCACTGCGGTGAGCACGGCCTCGGGGACGGCGTCCGGATCGTCGACCGGCGCGAGCTCGGCCAGCCACACCCCGTCCCGCACCACGTCTCCCACGGCCTCGGCGGCCTCCTGCGAGAGCCGGGTCTTCCCGGCCCCGCCCGGCCCGAGCAGCGTGACCAGCCGCGCGCCGGCGAGGTCTCCGCGAATCGCCTCGATGTCGGCTTCCCGGCCGACGAAGGAGGTGAGACGGGCGCGGAGGTTGCCGGGGGGCGAGGGTGCGGTCGTCTGAGTCGCGGCCGGGGCGTTTGTGCCGGCGCCACCGTCGGTGCCGCGAGCCCCCTCACCCGCAGGTGCTGCCGCAGCGGCCCCCCGGTCCTCGCGGGGCGGCTCCGGTCGCAGCAACTGCCCGTGCAGCGCCCGCAGTTCGGCTCCCGGGTCGGCTCCCAACCGGTCCGCGAGCAGCTGTCGTACGGTCTCGTAGGCGGCCAGCGCCTCCGCCGTGCGGCCCGTGTCGCGCAGGGCGCGCAGGCGGAGGGCCTGGAGGGGCTCGTCGAGGGGGTGGGTGTCGCACAGGGCGGTCAGTTCGGGCAGACACTGGTCGGCCTGGCCCAGGGCGAGCGCGGCGGTGTGACGGGCGCGCAGGGCATCCAGCCGGCGGGCCTGCACGCGCGCCGCCTCGGCCGTACGGTCGGGCAGATCGGCCAGCGCCGGGCCCCGCCACAGCGCGAGGGCGTCGTCCAGGACCACGGCCGCCTTCGCGGGGTCGCCGTCGGCCAGCGCCCGCATGCCGTCACCGGCGAGCCGCTCGAAACGGTGCAGGTCGATGTCGTCCGGCCCCGCCGTGAGCCGGTAACCGCCGCCCTCCACCGAGGCGACCGCGTCCGCCCCGAGCGCCCGCCTGAGCCGCCCGACCAGCGCCTGCAGCGCACCGGTCGCGTCGGCCGGCGGGTCGTCACCCCACACCTCGTCCACGAGAAGGCTCACCGGGACGGTACGGCCGGGCCGCAGGGCGAGAACGGTCAGCAGCGCGCGCAGCCGCGTGCCACCGACGGGGACGGACGTACCGTCGGGACGGAGTGCCTGGGTGGTGCCGAGGATGCGATAGCGCACGGGGTCCATTGTCTCCGGTGAGGTCGGGGCCGGTCACGGGGTTACTTCAGCGGGGTGTCGTCGGAGCCGGGCGGGTCGAGTCGGATCGCCGGCGGGGGTCGGACCGCCAGCCAGGTCGACTCGCGGCCCGCACTGGTCGCAGCCGCATCGGTCCGCCAGCCAGGTCGGGCCGCCATGCGGGTGGGGTCGCCGAGCGGGCCAAGTCGCCGACCGCATCTGGTCGCCGGGCGGAGTGGTCCGCCAGCCAGGTCGGGCCGCCGTGCAGGTGGGGTCGCCGAGCGGGCCAAGTCGCCGACCGCATCTCGCCGCCCCGCGGACCGGGTTGCCGGCCAGGTCGGGCCCCGGCCAACTCGGGCCCTCGCCCACCACGCACCCCAACGCCCCGCACCAGCCCCCGCCCGCCCGACCCCCAGAAGCGCCGCAGGCATGCGCACCCCCCAACCCTCCATGGAACCTCCGCCCCACCCCAAGACGTTCTCACCTGTGCCCGGTACCGTCGGGCCGTCCCGCCGCGTGCTCGTCCAGTTCAGGGAGCCCCATGACCACCGCCACCACCCGCCACAGCGACCGGCGGATCAGCCCCGTCTTCCTCGGGATCTGCGCCGTGACGGCGGTGACGGGCTGGGCGACCTGGACCGGATTCGCCGAGCGGACGGACATCGCCGTCTTCCTGTTCGTGACCGGCGCCTGGATCGTGTCCCTCTGTCTGCACGAGTACGCCCACGCCCGCACCGCCCTGCACAGCGGCGACATCACGATCGGCGCCAAGGGCTACCTCACGCTGAACCCGCTGAAGTACACCCACGCCCTGCTCAGCATCGTGCTCCCCGTCATCTTCGTGATCATGGGCGGCATCGGCCTCCCCGGCGGCGCGGTGTTCATCGAGCGCGACCGGATCCGCGGCCGCTGGCGGCACAGCCTGATCTCCGCGGCGGGTCCGCTGACGAACGTCCTGTTCGCCGTCGTCTGCACGGCCCCGTTCTGGCTGGACGCCCTCGACGGCGTACCGCCGGTGTTCCTCTACGCGCTGGCCTTCCTCGCCCTGCTCCAGGTCTCCGCCGCCATCCTGAACTTCCTCCCGGTCCCGGGACTGGACGGCTACGGCATCATCGAGCCCTGGCTCTCGTACGAGGTCAAGCGGCAGATCGAGCCCTTCGCCCCCTTCGGCCTGCTGTTCGTCTTCGCACTGCTGTGGGTGCCGCAGGTCAACAGCGTGTTCTTCGACCTGGTCCACGCGGTCCTGAACGGACTCGGGGTCAGCGACCTGGAGGCGTCGTACGGCTGGAGCCTCTACCGCTTCTGGTAGGCGTCGATCCTGCCGCGCTTGACGTAGTACCAGCACATGTTGGACGACAGCCCCGCCAGCAGCACCCACACGATCCCCAGCCAGCTGCCCTGGACGAAGGACACGACCGCCGCCGCGACGGCGAGGAGGCAGACGGCGAGGGCGTAGAGGGCGAGGCGGGGCATGGGATCGGGCTCCTGTCGGGGGACACTGCTGCGCTACGGCGTCCAGTGTCCCCCATCGGCTCACACGTCCGTGACCCGCAGTCCCGCGTGCGCCTTGTACCGCCGGTTGACCGAGATCAGGTTGGCGACCAGCGACTCCACCTGGTGGGCGTTGCGCAGCCGGCCCGCGAAGATGCCGCGCATCCCGGGGATACGGCCGGCCAGCGCCTGCACGATCTCCACGTCGGCCCGCTCCTCGCCGAGCACCATGACGTCGGTGTCGATCTCCTCGACCTCCGGGTCCTGGAGCAGCACGGCCGACAGATGGTGGAAGGCGGCGGTGACCCGCGACTCCGGGAGCAGGGCCGCCGCCTGTTCCGCCGCGCTGCCCTCCTCCGGCTTCAGCGCGTAGGCGCCCTTCTTGTCGAAGCCGAGCGGGTTGACGCAGTCGACGACGAGCTTGCCGACGAGTTCCTCGCGCAGCGACTCCAGCGTCTTGCCGTGGCCGTCCCACGGCACGGCGACGATCACGATGTCGCTGCGGCGCGCGGTCTCGGCGTTGTCGGCGCCCTCGACACCGTGCCCGAGTTCGTCGGCGGCGGCCTGGGCGCGGTCGGCGGCGCGAGAGCCGATGATCACCTTCTGCCCGGCGCGGGCGAGCCGGTAGGCGAGGCCCTTGCCCTGCGGCCCGGTCCCGCCGAGCACGCCGACGACGAGCCCGGAGACGTCGGGAAGGTCCCAGGGGTCCTTGGCGGGAGCCTTCTGTGCAGCACTGTCGGTAGAGGTCATGGGCCCGACTTTACGTCCGCCCCGCCCACCCCGGCCGGTCGGGTGAGCCGCGTCACGGGCACCCGCCCGAAGGCGATCCGCTCCCCGGCGCCGAGGTCCCAGGCCTCGTCGCGGCGCCCGACGGGCGAGGCGTCGACCCGAGCCAGGTCAGATCCCCCGATCCGGACCGGCTCGCAGCAGGCGGCGGGCAGGCCGTCGGCGGTGCGTGCCGGCGCCGGCGATCCGTCGTCCTCGGTGCCGCTCTGCCCGGTTCGGGCGAATCCGGGCCGAACCACGGGCCGCGCACGTCCGCTTGCGGCAGGATGCGGCCCCATGGACGCCGTACGGGTCGCGCTGCTGCGCGAAGTGCTCGCCGGGACCGAGTGGTTGGGAGCCACGCGGCGGTTCGCGGGCGTGCTGCGCGGGTCGGTGGTCTCGCACGGGGGCGGACTGCTCCTGGTCGGCACCCCGGAGTACGAACCGTGGCACCTGGCGGCCCATCTGGTCGACGAGGCCGCCTGGTCGGGCACACCGGAGCTGGCCCCCACGCTCGTACGCCACGACGCCCGTCCCTCCGACCCCGCGCACCTGTCGGTCGGTCCTGGCCGGCTCGCGGCGGCCCGGCGCGGCGAGACCCTGCTGGTGGTGTCCCTGGACCGGCCGGGCGCCCCGCTCCTGGAGCAGGTCCACGACGCCCGGCGGGCCGGCGCGACGGTCCTCTCCCTCGGCCCCGGCGAGGGCGAACTCGCCGCGATGGCCCACGAGTCGCTGGCCGTACCGGAGGGCACGGACCTCGATCTGGACACCGTGCAGCACCTGGTGAGCGCGGCGGCCGGCGAGAACGCCGTGCCCACGCCCAGGGGCCGGCGGCGGTTCCGGGACCGGCTGTCGAGACTGGCCGACCAGCTGACGGCGCCGCCTCCGGCCCGCTGGTAGCCTCGAAAAGCAGTTGCCGCACCGGGAGGCCTCCCCGGACCATGACGAGTCGTGACCGACGACGCCCCCGCACCCCCTTCCGGCCTTCGCGCGATGCTCCCCGACCTCGCCCCCTGGCGGGCCTCCCGGGACTTCCGGCGGCTGTGGTACTCGGGGCTGATCTCGAACTTCGGCTCCTTCCTGACCTTCGTGGCACTGCCGGTGCAACTGAAGGACCTGACGGACTCGGCGGCGGCGGTGGGCGCGATCGGGGCCGTGGAGCTGCTCCCGCTCCTCGTCTTCGGCCTGTACGGCGGCGCGCTCGCGGACGCGTGGGACAAGCGGAAGCTGATCGTGTGGACCGAGGCCGGGCAGGGCCTGCTGAGCGCGGCCCTGCTGCTCAACGCGCTGCTCCCGCACCCCGCCGTCTGGCCGCTGTACGTCGTCGCCGCCCTGTCCTCCGCCCTGGTCTCGGTGCAGCGTCCCGCGCTCGACTCCCTCTGGCCCCGGATCGTGGCTCACGAGCACCTGCCGGCGGCGGCCTCGCTGAACTCCTTCCGCTGGACGGTCGGCGGGGTCGCGGGCCCGGCGCTGGCGGGCGTGGTGGTGGCCTACGCGGGTCTCGGCTGGGCCTACGGCGCGGACCTGCTGACCTTCGCCGTGTCCGTCGTCCTCGTCGTACGGATCGCGGCCTCCCCCGCCGCCCACGAGGCGGCCAGGCCGTCGCTGAAGGCCATCGCGGAGGGCGCGCGGTACGCCTGGAGCCGCAAGGAACTCCTCGGCACCTACGCCGTCGACCTCGCCGCGATGTTCCTGGCGATGCCGCTGGCCGTGCTGCCGTTCCTCGCGGACGAGCTGGACGCCGAGTGGTCGCTGGGCCTGATGTACGCGAGCGTCCCGCTGGGCGCGCTGCTGGTGAGCCTGGTCAGCGGCTGGACCGCGCGGATCCACCGGCACGGCCGGATGGTGGTGCTGTCGGCCGCCCTCTGGGGCCTGGCGATCGCGGCGGCCGGGACCATGAGCAACGTCTGGCTGGTGCTGTTGTTCCTCACCGTGGCCGGAGGCTGCGACATGGTCAGCGGGATCTTCCGGGGGATCATGTGGAACCAGACCATCCCGGACGAGCTGCGCGGGCGGCTCGCCGGAATCGAACTGCTGTCGTACTCCGTGGGCCCGACCGTCGGCCAGGTCCGCAGCGGTGGTTTCGCCGCGTGGTGGGGCGTGCGGACGTCCGTCTGGTCGGGCGGGGTGCTGTGCGCCGGGGCGGTGGGCCTCCTGGCCCTGTGCCTGCCGAAGCTGATGACGTACGACGCCCGCACCGACGAGCACGCGGCCCGGGTGCGGGAGCAGAGGACCGCGGCCCAGGTGTGATCAGTCGTCCTCCCGGCCCGCCGCCGGGGTGTCGTGCCACTTGGGGTCGTTCTCCCACTCGACGTTGCGCTCGCGGGCCGTCTCCATGGCCTGCTCGGCCTCCTTGCGGCTCGCGTACGGCCCGAACCGGTCCTTGGCCGGGCACTCGGGCCCTTCCTCGACCTTCTTGTGCTCCAGGCAGTAGTACCACTCGCCCGGCTTGCCGACCGCGCGCTTCTTGAACAAGGACATGACCTGCTCCTCTCGCCTCCGACATGTTCCCCCATCGCCGCTGGATAGACTCTTCGCCATGTCTGGCCAGTCGCTGCTCGTGCCCGGGGACCTGTCCCCCATCCGTTCCGTGCCCGGAAACATCCGTCGCCCCGAGTACGTCGGCAAGCCCGCGCCGACGCCGTACACGGGGCCGGAGGTGCAGACCCCGGAGACCGTCGAGGCGATGCGGATCGCCGGCCGTATCGCGGCGCGGGCGATGGCGGAGGCCGCGAAGCTGATCGCCCCCGGGGTGACCACCGACGAACTGGACAAGGTGGCGCACGAGTACATGTGCGACCACGGCGCCTACCCGTCGACGCTCGGCTACCGGGGCTTCCCGAAGTCCCTGTGCACCAGCCTCAACGAGGTGATCTGCCACGGCATTCCGGACTCCACCGTGCTCCGGGACGGCGACATCATCAACCTCGACGTGACGGCGTACATCGGCGGGGTGCACGGCGACAACAACGCGACGTACCTGGTGGGGGACGTCGACGAGGAGAGCCGGCTGCTGGTCGAGCGGACCCGGGAGTCGCTGGCCCGCGCGATCAAGGCGGTCAGGCCGGGCCGTCAGATCAACATCATCGGCCGCGTGATCGAGTCGTACGCCAAGCGCTTCGGCTACGGAGTCGTCCGCGACTTCACGGGCCACGGCATCAACTCCTCCTTCCACAGCGGCCTGATCATCCCGCACTACGACAGCCCGCACGCGACGACGGTCATCCAGCCCGGCATGACGTTCACGATCGAGCCGATGCTGACGCTCGGGACGCACGAGTACGAGATGTGGGACGACGGCTGGACGGTCGTCACGAAGGACCGCAAGCGGACGGCCCAGTTCGAGCACACGCTGGTGGTGACGGAGACGGGCGCGGACATCCTGACGCTGCCGTAGTCCTGTTCCGGGGTGGCCGACCGAGTGGCGGTGGTTCGGGTACGCGGCGTCGGCCCGGTGGCGCGCGCAGGAGCGGGACCTGGCGTATCTGCGGGGACCGCAGCGGCGGTCGAACCAAGAGGGCCTTCACGCTGGACAGCGGAGCGTTCCGGGCACTCGGCCGAGACGTTCCCGCTGTCCGCGTGAGACGCGTGAGCCTCAGCGTTCCAGGAGGACGCGGCCTCCCACCTCGACCCAGTCCCCCGGCTGCGGAGCCGTGAGGATCTGGGAGCCGGCGCCCTGGACGATGTTCAGGGCGCGCCCCAGTTCGGCGGTGAGCTGGAGAGCGGCGGCGCCGGTGGCCTCGTCCTCCTCGACACCGTCACCGCGGCCGGGGAAGCCGCGGGCCCTGATCCGCCCGGCGGCCTCGTCCTCCCAGGCCCAGGCGTAGATCCAGTCCCCCGCCGAAGGGATGGCCAGATCGTCCACCTCGGCGGCGGTGGCGTACTGCCGGAACGTCCGCGGCGCCGCCCATTCGGCCCGCGCCTCGATCCAGCTGAACTCCCCGTCGAGCCGGGTACCGACGACCCCGGCGGGTGTGACGAGTTCGGGCACGTCGAGCAACCAGGCGGCCCCGACGCACGGGTATCCGGCGAAGGCCAGCCGTACGGAGGGGGTGTAGATGTCGATGACGCCCCGCTCGGGGTCGTCGACGAACACGGTCTCGCTGAACCCGAGCTTCGCGGCGAACACCTGTCGCTCGTCCGGGTCCGGGATCGCGGACCCCTCGCGGACGACCCCCAGCTCATTGCCGTAGCCGCCGTTCGGCGCGCAGAAGACGCGCAGCACGTCGTAGTCAGTCACGGGGGAATTGAAGCATCCGCGCAGGTCCCGTACCTCCCCGTGCCTCCGGAGCTGAGTCTTTGACTCTCACTTGACCCTTACTTGGCAATTGCTTGGGGCCATACATAGATAAGCCTCAGATAAGTTAGGCGAGCCTATCCAACCCTCAGGAGCTCGTATGCGCGCCGCCAGACTGTCCGTCGTCACCGTCACCGCCGTGGCGGCCCTGACCGCCGTCACGGGATGCACGGAGAAAGCGAGCTCCGGCTCCGGCGACAGCGACCGTGTGATCGACGTGACCGCCACGGACAGCAAGTGCGAGATCTCCAAGAAGGAGTTCCCGGCCGGCCACGTGGAGCTCGCGATCGAGAACAAGGGTTCCAAGGTCACCGAGGTCTACGTCCTGTTCCCCGACGACCGGATCGTCACCGAGCGCGAGAACATCGGCCCGGGCACCAAGCAGAAGGTCACCGCCGAGGTGAAGGCCGGCACCTACACCATCGCCTGCAAGCCCGGCATGAAGGGCGACGGCATCCGCCAGCAGGTCAAGGCCACCGGGGGCACCGCGGCCAAGCGCGATCCGCGGCTGGACGCGGCCGTCGCCGCGTACCGCAAGTACGCGCAGGAGCAGGCCGACGCCACCCTGCCGCTCGCGAAGACCTTCGCCGCCGCGGTCAAGGCGGGCGACCTGGAGGCCGCCAAGAAGGCGTACGCCCCGTCCCGCATCGGCTGGGAGCGCACCGAGCCGGTCGCCGAGTCCTTCGGGGACATCGACCCGAAGGTCGATGTGCGGGCCGACGGGCTGGAGGACGGGCAGAAGTGGACCGGCTGGCACCGGCTGGAGAAGTCCCTCTGGCAGGACAAGAAGATCACCGCCGAGGACAAGACGCTCGCCGACCAGTTGATCACCGACCTCACCGACTGGCAGAACCGGGTCGGCAAGGCGGACATCACCCCGACCTCCATGGCCAACGGCGCCAAGGAGCTCCTCGACGAGGTCGCCACCGGCAAGGTCACCGGCGAGGAGGAGCGCTACTCGCACACCGACCTCGTCGACTTCAAGGCCAACGTCGAGGGCGCCGAGAAGTCGTACGAGCTGCTGAAGCCGGTCGCCAAGGAGAACGACGCGGCCCTGGTCACCGAGCTCGACAAGCAGTTCGCGGCGCTGAACACGCTGCTGGACAAGTACCGCGCCGACAAGACGTCGTACGACTTCACCTCGTACGACAAGGTCGGCGACGGCGATCGCAAGCAGCTGTCGGACGGGGTCAACGCGCTCGCCGAGCCGCTGTCCAAGCTCGCCGCCGCCGTCGTCACCAAGTCCTCCTGAGGCAGGGGTCATGACGGACGCAGAGAACACCACGGCGCCCTCGCGCCGCGCGCTCATCGGCTGGGGCGGGGCCGGGCTCGCGCTCGGTGCCGCCGCGGCCGGGGGCGCGGTCGCGATGACGCGTACCGGGGACGACATCTCCCCCACCGCCGCCGAGACCGGTGCCGCCGTCGAGTTCCACGGCACCCACCAGGCCGGTATCGCCACGCCCGTGCAGGACCGGCTGCACTTCGCCGCGTTCGACGTGACGACCGACGACCGCGCCGAGTTCGTGCAGATGCTCAAGGACTGGACGGCCGCGGCCCGGCGGATGACCGAGGGGAAGGCGGTCGGGGATGGGGCGTACGGCGGTCTCGCCGAGGCGCCTCCGGACGACACCGGTGAGGCGCTGGGGCTCAAGCCGTCGCGGCTGACGCTGACGATCGGCTTCGGGCCGTCCCTGTTCGGGAAGTTCGACCTCGCCGACCGGCGGCCCGAGGCGCTCGTCGACCTGCCCCAGTTCGCCGGGGACAACCTCGACAAGAACCGCAGCGGCGGCGACCTGTGCATCCAGGCCTGCGCGGACGACCCGCAGGTCGCCGTGCACGCGATCCGCAACCTCGCCCGGATCGGCTTCGGCAAGGTCGTCATCCGCTGGTCGCAGCTCGGCTTCGGCAAGACCTCGTCCACCACGCCCGACGCGCAGACCCCGCGCAATCTGATGGGCTTCAAGGACGGCACCCGCAACATCGCGGGCACGGAGACGGACCGTCTGAAGAAGTTCGTGTGGGTGGACTCCAAGGACGCCAAGGACGCCCCGTGGATGAACGGTGGCTCCTACCTCGTGGCCCGTCGCATCCGCATGCACATCGAGACCTGGGACCGCACCTCGCTGCAGGAGCAGGAGGACGTCTTCGGCCGTGACAAGGGCGAGGGCGCACCGGTCGGCAGGGCGAAGGAGCGCGACAAGCCGTTCCTGCCGGCGATGAAGCCCGACGCGCACGTCCGGCTCGCGCACCCCGACTCCAACGGCGGGGCGACGATCCTGCGGCGCGGCTACTCCTTCACCGACGGCACGGACGGCCTCGGCCGGCTGGACGCGGGGCTGTTCTTCCTTGCGTACATGAAGGACGTCCGGGAGGGCTTCATCCGTATCCAGCGTCATCTGGCCACCGACGCGCTCAACGAGTACATCCAGCACGTGGGTTCGGCGGTCTTCGCCGTCCCGCCCGGCGTCCGTGACAAGGACGACTGGTGGGGCAGCACGCTGTTCTCCGAGGAGGCCTGACCCGTGTTCTCCAACTACCTGATCGGTCTGCGCGAGGGCCTGGAGGCGTCTCTCGTCGTCTGCATCCTCATCGCCTACCTGGTCAAGACGGGCCGCCGGGACGCCCTGCGGCCCATCTGGACCGGCATCGGCGTCGCGGTCGCGCTCGCCCTCGGCTTCGGATGCGCGCTCGAATTCGGCTCGCAGGAGCTGACGTTCGAGGCGCAGGAGGCGCTCGGCGGCTCCCTGTCGGTGCTCGCGGTCGGCCTGGTGACGTGGATGGTCTTCTGGATGCGGCGCACCGCCCGGCACCTGAAGTCCGAGCTGCACGGCAAGCTGGACGCCGCCCTGCAGATGGGCACCGCCGCCCTGGTCGCCACCGCGTTCCTCGCGGTGGGCCGGGAGGGCCTGGAGACCGCCCTGTTCGTGTGGGCGTCGGTGCACGCGGCCGGCGACGGCACCCCGCGCCCGCTGATCGGCGCGGCCCTCGGTATCGCCACGGCGGTCTTCCTGGGCTGGCTGTTCTACCGGGGCGCCCTGCGCATCAACCTCGCCAAGTTCTTCACCTGGACCGGCGGGATGCTGGTCGTCGTGGCCGCCGGTGTGCTGGCGTACGGCTTCCACGATCTCCAGGAGGCCGACTGGCTGCCCGGCCTGAACGACAGGGCCTTCGACATCAGCGACACCATCCCGCCGGACAGCTGGTACGGCACGCTCCTCAAGGGTGTGTTCAACTTCCAGCCGGACCCGACCGTCCTTCAGGTCACGGTGTGGCTGCTGTACTTGATCCCGACGCTCGCGCTGTTCCTCGCCCCGGTAGGGTTCGCCTCCGGGAAGGGGAAGGTGAAGGCACCTGATGAGCAGGGATCGCGGCCCTCGAAGGCTCCGCAGGCTTGACCGGAGCGCACTGACAGCAGCCACTGTGACCGTTTTGTCGATGACGGCGAGCGGATGCGTGGTGGTGCACGGCGAGCGGGAGGTGCTGCCCGCGACCACCAAGGCGGAGGCCGCCAAGGCGCTCCAGCAGTTCACGAACGCGTACAACGCGGCGGACAAGGCGTACGACAGCTCGCTGGACGCCGCCCATGTCACCGGCGCGCTCGGTGCCATCGACGCGGCGCGGCTGAAGGCCGGCAAGGCCAACAGCCCGAGCGGGAACGCCTCGCACACTCCGCTGAAGCTCTCGGACGTGACGTACACCATCCCGAAGAAGGCGGGCTGGCCGCGCTGGTTCGTCGCCGACGCGGCCGGCAACAAGGGCGGTACCGCGCGCTGGTTGCTGGTGTTCACCCGTGACGGCCTGAACGAGCCGTTCCAGGTGGCGTATCTGACGCTGGTGGCCGAGGGCAAGGTGCCGGAGTTCAAGAAGGACGCGGACGGCTGGGCCGAAGCGGTCCCGGCGAACTCGACCGGTCTGGCCACCGAGCCCGGGGACCTGAGCAAGGACTACGCGAGCTATCTGAAGAGCGGCGCGGACGACGTCTTCGCGGACGGCACCCACACCAGCGTGTGGCGGGCGGACCGGGCCAAGGACGCCATCAGGCCGGGCCTTGCCACGCAGTACATCGACGCACCGCTGGCGAACGATGCGTACGCGCCGCTGGCGTTGCGCACGAAGGACGGCGGGGCGCTGGTGTTCTTCGCCACGCACCACTACGTGAAGGAGACGGCCCACTCCGGTACGTCGGTCCCCAGTCCCGGTGCGGCCGTGCTCGCGCTGACGACCGGTGAGATCAAGCAGTCGCTGATGATGGAGTTCGTCTCCAACGAGGTGGCGCTCGACCCGCCGAAGGGCGCGGACGACCCAAAGGTCGACGTGATCGGCAGGATCCAGGGCCTGACGTCAGCGCAGGGCTCCTAGCGCTCGGGCCGCTATCGGCGCAGGGGCCAGGCCGTGTTGGTGTGGTCCGGCTCCTCGCCGACGTGGCGGGCGCAGACGTCGGTGAGGACTTCCAGGAGGCTCAGCGGGTCGGGCAGCGGGTGTTCGAGGCCGCGGACCCAGTGCACGGTCTGGTCGCCGGGCAGCCGGGCGGGCGGTACGAGGACGTAGGAACCGCGGCAGTGCCAGCGCAGGCCGGGGTGTTCGTCCGCGGTCTCGGGGTGGCAGTCCAGTTCGCACGGCCACCACTCGTCCTCGTCCTCGGGGGTGCCGCGGGTGAGGGTGAAGAAGAGGAGCCGGCCGTCGTCGCTCTCGGCGACCGGGCCGACCTCGATGCCGGAGGCCAGGAGCCGCTCGAGGGCCTCCCGGCCGGCTTCCAGGGGGACGTCCAGGACGTCGTGGACCATGCCGGTCGCGGTGATGAAGTTGGCCTGCGGCTGATTCCGGGCCCAGCGTTCGATCTGCGCGCGGTCGGTGGTCGACTGGGTCTGCCAGGCGAAGGACACGGGGTGGCGGGCGGGCGTGGGACAGCCGACCCGGTCGCAGGAACACCGGTATCCGGGGGCGGGGTGCGCGGCGGGCGCGAGCGGGAGTCCCGCTGAGGCGGCGGCCAGCAGCAGGGCCTCACGACCGCCTTCGTCCCCGGCGTCGGCCTCCTTCGGCCGGCGACCGCGCAGCCACTGGGAGAGTTTGCCCTGCAGGCCGGTCAGGCCCCCCGACTCCGCGCTCATCTACCACCCTCGCCTCGCTGTCGTGCGGAACAGCATGCCTCATGGTCCCACTTTCCACGGCTTCGGGGGTCCGGAACCGAGGTGGGGCACTCAGCGGGGTGCGATGCCGTGGAGGGCGTAGTCGACGAGGGTGTCGGTGTAGTCGTAGCTGATCGGGCCGGTGTGCTGGAGCCAGCGCTGGGCGAGGGGGGAGACCCAGAGTTCGAGGGCGATGCGCGGGTCGATCTCGGGGCGCACCTGGCCGGCCTCCTGGGCGGCGCGCACCCGGTCGACGTACAGCTGGAGCGACGGTTCGAGGAGTTTGGTCATGAAGGCCCGGCCGACTTCCTCGTTGACGACGCCCTCGGCGGCCAGGGCGCGGGAGGGGGCCTCGAAGCGGGGGTCCTTGAGCTGGTCCACGGTGAGCCGCAGAACGGCCTTGAGGTCGGCTGCGAGGTCACCGGTGTCCGGGATGGTGTACGCCGCCGGCTCGGGGCCTGCCTCGCGGGCCGCCTGCTCGCCCAGGTCGAGGAACGCCTCCATCAGGACCTCCGCCTTCGACGACCACCAGCGGTAGATCGTCTGCTTGCCGACACCGGCGCGGGCGGCGATCCCCTCGATCGTGGTCTTGGGGTAGCCGACCTCGGCGACGAGGTCGAGGGCGGCGTCGTAGATGGCGCGGCGGGAGCGCTCGCTGCGGCGGGTGGTGTCGGGGGCGGGCTGCTTGGGGTTGTGGGTGGCCATGAAGCGAACTTACCAGGTTGACAAGACGGCGCGTCTCGCCGGAGAGTGGAGGCCATGGGCGAGACGAGACGTCTCGTTTGGAGTGGGAGGCGTGAAAGGAGCAGGTCATGGCACGAGGTGGATCGGGCGGCATGCTCGGCGTCGGCGGTACGCGCAGCAACATCGGCCGCAAGGCGCTGCGCGGCGGCGAACGCGACGGCCGGATCGGCGGCGCGCGGGACCCGCAGGCGCACAAGCGTGAGCTGTTGCGGAAACTGCAGGAGAAGCGGGCCGCGGACGCGGCGGGGGAAGCGTCCGCGTGAGGGGGCCACCGCGGATCGGGGCTACGGCCTCTCCGGCGGGGGCCAGGCGTCGCCCCACGCCGTGTCCCTCGCCGCCTTGTACAGGTCGCCGTGGCGCTTGGTGACCGTGCGGCGGGTCAGTTGCTCGTCCGGCTCGCAGAGGTCGAGGAGGACCTGGCCCTTGCGGATCTGGGGACGCCGGATCACCCGGGCCGGCGCCGGGGTGGCGGGGAGCCGGGTGGCGGCGACATAGCTGAACTTCTCGTCCTCGTACGGCAGGGAGCCCCCCTTGACCTGACGGTGGAGGGAGGAGCGGCTGACCCTCGCCGAGAAGTGGCACCAGTCCTCGCCGGGGGCGATCGGGCAGGCGGCGCTGTGGGGGCAGGGCGCGGCGACGCGGAAACCGGCGGCGACGAGACGGTCGCGGGCCTCGATGACGCGGGCGTACCCGGCGGGGGTCCCGGCCTCGACGATCACGACCGTCTGTGCCGACGCCGCCGCGGTGTCCACGAGGGCGGTGCGGTCGGCCGGGGCGAGTTCGTTGAGGACGTACGACACGGTGACCAGGTCCGTCGCGGGCAGAGCGAGGTCCTGGCCGATCCTGGCGCGCTGCCAGCGGGCGTCCTTCAGGGCCGGGTTGGCGGCGGCGATCTCGCGGCCGAGGGCGAGCGCGGGCTCGGACCAGTCCAGGACGGTGACCGCCCGGTCGCCCGGCCAGGTGGCGGCGACGGCCCAGGTCGCGGCACCGGTGCCGCCGCCGACGTCGGTGTGACCGGCGGGACTCCAGTCGGGGACGGCCTCGGCGAGCGCCTCCAGGGCCGCGTGGACCGCCTCGAAGGTGGCGGGCATGCGGTAGGCGGCATAGGCGGCCACGTCCGCGCGGTCGCGGAGGATGGGGCTGTCGGTCGGGGTGGCTCCGCGGTAGGCGGCGATCAGACGATCCACCGCCTGGGCGGCCTGCTTCGGGGGAAGGCCGTCGAGGAGGGCGCCGAGGGCGCTACGGAGGGTCTCGGCCGGGGGTGCGGGGGCGGTCACCCGGTGATTCTATGGGCGGCCGGGGGGCGGACCTCGCGGTGCGGGGGCGGACCTCGCGGTGCGGGGGCGGTTGCCCTCGCCATGCGGCGGCGGGCCTCGCGGGTTCTCACCCTCCCGCTGTCCCTGTCCGTACCGTCCTTCAGGGGCTGCCGCTCCTACGGCCCGCCCGTGGGCTGCGGCCCCAGACGTCAGCCCCACCGGCCCTGAGGGCCGCGCTCTCGAACGCCGGACGGGCCGAGATCGCCCGGGTCGGCGTGAGAGCGAAGCCGCTCACGCCCCCCGCACCGCCCGCGCCACCCTCGTCGCCGCCTCCGCTCGCGGCCGGTTGTCCGGTGGGCGTCTTCTCGGGTGCACGGTGTTGGCCAGGAGTACCACGAAGGTGTCGGTCGCCGGGTCCAGGACCAGGGACGTGCCCGTGAAGCCCGTGTGGCCCGCCGCTCCCCGGCCCGCCAGCTCCCCCATGAACCACTTCTGGTCGATGGCGAACCCCAGCCCGGGTGGCGTCAGCAGCAACTCCACGAAGTCCGGGCCGAGGATGCGGGCGGGGCCGTACGCGCCGCCCGCCAGCAGGGTCCGGCAGAAGATCGCGAGGTCGTGCGCGGTCGAGAAGAGACCGGCGTGGCCCGCCACCCCGCCCAGCGCCCACGCGTTCTCGTCGTGGACCTGGCCCCGCAGCATCCCGCGGTCCGCCTTGGCCCACGGCCGGCGCTGGTCCTCCGTGGCCGCCGCCCCGGGGCAGGGGCCGAAGTGGGTGGACATCATGCCGAGGGGGCGGGTGATGCCCTCGTGGACGAGGACGTCGAGAGGGCGGCCGGTGATGCGTTCCAGGACGTGCTGGAGGAGGAGCGGGTTGAGGTCGGAGTAGGTGTAGGTGCCGGGAACCCCGACGGGCGGCTCGGCGCGCAGGAGGTTCAGGCGGTCCTCGTCGTCGTCGCAGTCGTGGAGCGGGAGTTCGGGGCGCAGTCCCGAGGTGTGGGTGAGCAGTTCGCGGACGGTGATGCCGTGGGTCACGGCCGCCGTGAAGTCGGGCAGGTAGGCGCCCACCCGGGCGTCGATGCCCAGCGTGCCCCGCTCGATCTGCTGCACCGCCGCCACGGCTGTGAACAGCTTGGTGAGGGACGCCAGGTCGAAGGGGGTGTCCACGCGGGCGGGGACGCGCGCCCCGGGGGGCAGTTCCACGCCCGCGTCGGCCGCGGGGTCGTAGGACGCGTAGCGGACGGCCCAGCCCGACGCCTCCTCCACGGCGATCACCGGGCCGCGCCCCGCGACCAGGACGGCGCCGGGGGCCCAGGGACGTTCGCCGGTGGTGAGGGCGTGGAAGTCCCGGACGAGATGCCGGAGTTCCCCGGGGTCGAGCCCGGCCCGCTCCGGCGTGTCGGTGCGCAGTCTCGGTGCGCTCAGTTCTCTGCTCCCTCCACAGTCGCACGCCTGTTCCAAGGACGGCACATTGCCATGAAACACAGCAGCGCTACCAGTGCGGCCACCAGCTGGACGACCGCCATCGGGACCGCCGTGCCTTCTCCGGCCATTCCTACCAGCGGGGAGGCGATCGCGCCGATGAGGAAGGAGGACGTACCGAGCAGGGCGGACGCGGAACCCGCGGAGTGCTTGGTGCGCAGGAGGGCGAGGGACTGGGCGTTGGGCAGGGCGACACCCATCGCGGACATCAGGACGAAGAGGCCGGCGGCGACGGGGAACAGGCCCACCTCGCCGAAGACCCCGGTTGTCATCAGCAGCAGCGCCGTGGCCGCCGCCGTCACGGTCAGCAGGCCCACGCCCAGGACCCGCTCCAGGCTGACCCTGCCCACCAGCACCTTGCCGTTGATCTGGCCGACCACGACGAGGCCGACCGAGTTCACGCCGAACAGCAGGCTGAACGTCTGCGGGGAGGCGCCGTAGATCTCCTGGATCACGAACGGGGACGCCGAGATGTAGGCGAACAGCGCGGCGAAGGCGAAGCCGCCGGTGAGCATGTAGCCGGTGAAGGGCAGGTCGGCGAGGAGACGGCGCATGGAGTGCAGGGCCTCGACGACACCGCCGGTGTGCCGCTCGGCCGCCGGGAGGGTCTCGGGCAGCCTCGCCCACACCAGGGCGGCGAGCAGCGCCCCGATGACCGTGAGGACGACGAACACGCCCCGCCAGTCCGTGACCCGCAGGATCTGCCCGCCGATGAGCGGTGCCACGATCGGTGCGACCCCGCCGATCAGCATGAGGGTGGAGAAGAACCGGGCCATCGCCACGCCGTCGTACAGGTCCCGGACCACGGCCCGGGCGATCACTATGCCCGCGGCGCCCGCGAGCCCCTGCACCAGCCGGAAACCGACCAGGAACTCCACGGTCGGCGCGAGGGCGCACAGCGCGGTGGCGACGACGTATGCGAGGAGACCGGCGAGCAGCGGACGGCGGCGGCCCCAGCGGTCGCTCATCGGGCCGACCACCAGTTGCCCGAGCGCCATGCCGAGCAGGCAGGCGGTGAGGGTGAGCTGGACGGTGGCGGCGGGCGCGTGCAGGGAGTCGGTGACCTGCGGCAGCGACGGCAGGTACATGTCCATCGCCAACGGGGGCGTGGCGGTGAGGCCGCCGAGGAGCAGCGTGACGAGCAGACCGGTGCGACGCACGGCGGCCGCCGGTGGTTCCGCCTTCGGTACGTTTGCCCTCTCGACGTGCCCCCGCTGCTCAAGGTGCCCCTGCTCGGGCATGTGCCCCTCCCTCTCCACGTGATCCGACACCTATGCTCTCAGCTCGTACAGAGTGGCGACGGTCACGTGAGCGAGGGTGGAGCCGGGATGACGGAGCAGAGGGTGCGCTGGGGGATTCTGGCGACGGGCGGGATCGCGGCCGCGTTCACCGCGGACCTGGTGGATCTGCCGGACGCGGAGGTGGTCGCGGTGGCCTCCCGGTCCGAGGCCTCGGCGAAGGCGTTCGCGGAGCGGTTCGGGATCGAGCGGGCGTACGGCGAGTGGGGTGCCCTGGCCGAGGACGCGGACATCGATGTCGTGTACGTCGCCACCCCGCACGCGGCGCACCGGGCGGCCGCCGGGCTGTGTCTGAGCGCCGGCCGCAATGTGCTGTGCGAGAAGGCCTTCACGCTGAACGCCCGGGAGGCCGAAGATCTGGTCGCGCTCGCGAAGGAGCACGACCGCTTCCTCATGGAGGCCATGTGGATGTACTGCAATCCGCTGGTCCGGCGGCTCAAGGCCCTCGTCGACGACGGCGCGATCGGCGAGGTCCGCACCGTGCAGGCCGACTTCGGGCTCGCCGGGCCCTTCCCGCCCGCGCACCGGCTGCGGGACCCGGCGCAGGGCGGGGGCGCGCTCCTGGACCTCGGGGTGTACCCGGTGTCGTTCGCGCAGCTGCTGCTCGGGGAGCCCTCGGACGTCACGGCGAAGGCGGTGCTCTCCGAGGAGGGCGTCGATCTGCAGACGGGTGCGCTGCTGTCCTGGGACAGCGGGGCGCTCGCCTCTCTGCACTGTTCCCTGACCGGCGGCACCGCCACGATCGCGTCGGTCACCGGCTCGCTGGGCCGCATCGACATCCCCAACGGCTTCTTCCACCCGGACCGTTTCGTGCTGCACCGGGACGGGCGTGACCCGGAGGAGTTCGTCGCCGACCCGGCCGACGGGCCCCGCAACAGCCTCAAGCACGAGGCCCTCGAGGTAATGCGCGCGCTGCGGGCCGGGGAGACCCAGTCCCCGCTGGTGCCGCTGGAGGGCACCCTCGCGGTGATGCGGACGCTGGACGCGGTTCGGGACCGGATCGGCGTGCGCTACCCGGGAGAGACCGCCGGGATCGTCACGCCGGCGTGAGTCCCTGTCTCACCTACGCTGCGGGTTCATGGACACCAAGAAGTTCACGGACACCAAGAACGTGAAGACCGCCGTGGTGACCGGCGCGGGCTCCGGGATCGGCCGCGCGGTCGCCGTGGAACTGCTGCGGACGGGATGGTCGGTGGCGCTGGCCGGGCGGCACACCGAGACCCTGGAGGAGACGGCGGCCCTCGTGCCCGAGGGCGACCGTCTCGCCGTACGGACGGACGTCTCGCAACCCGACGACGTGGCCGCGCTGTTCGCCGTCGTGGTGGAGCGGTTCGGGCGGGTGGATCTGCTGTTCAACAACGCGGGGACCTTCGGGCCCGGCGGGGTGCCGGTGGAGGAGCTGCCGTACGACGCGTGGCGGCACGTGGTGGACACCAACCTCAACGGGGCGTTCCTGTGCGCGCAGGCCGCGTACCGCCAGATGAAGGAGCAGGACCCGCGGGGCGGCCGGATCATCAACAACGGCTCGATCTCGGCGCACACGCCCCGGCCGCACTCCGTCGCCTACACCGCGACCAAGCACGCCCTCACCGGCCTCACCAAGTCGCTGTCGCTGGACGGGCGGGCGTACGGCATCGCGGTCGGGCAGATCGACATCGGGAACGCGGCGACCGACATGACGGCGGGCATGGGGGCCGGGGCGCTGCAGGCCAACGGGGAGGTCGTGCCGGAACCTGTGATGGATGTGGCCGATGTGGCGCGCACGGTGCGGCACATGGCGGAGCTGCCGCTGGAGGCGAACGTGCAGTTCGCGACCGTACTCGCGACGGCGATGCCCTATGTGGGGCGTGGCTGAGCAGCCGATTACCACAAGCGGAATACGACATTCCACCCCACTGCGGCCGGTTGGCGGCTTATGCTCATCACGCGTCCTCCACAAGAGCTTCACACTTGAGGAGTGGCGTTCCGACGACCGCATCCGAGGGGGGAGCGCGGCGGCCATCCACGGACCGGGTGGGGGTGGATCTCGCGTGGGACCGCGAGGTACGCACCGGTCCGTGGACGGCCGCCGCGCACATTCTCAGCTCCCGCACATCCCTTCTCAGCCTGCGCATATCCCTTCCTCACGGCCCCGCAATGCAGCGTCCCTACGTTGAGGGCGCGCCCACAGCGGGCGCCAAGAACCTTCGAGGAACGGGATGTTTGGCATCTATCTCAAGCGCGAGCTGGGCCGGCGCAAGAAGGCGGCCCTGGTCATCGCTCTGGGTCTGGCGCTCGGTATCGCGCTGGTCATCACCGTCAACTCGGTGTCGGCCGGCATGACTCAGGCTCAGGACAAGGTCCTGAAGTCGCTGTACGGGCTCGGCACCGACATGACCGTCACCAAGACCAGGTCGGCCCCCACGTCGGGGAGTTCGGGCAGACCGAACTTCCAGTTCGACGCCAACTCCAACGACAGCGACGACACGCAGAGCTCCGACCGCGTGACGACCCAGGGCGGTCAGGCCCTGGCGTCCAGTGTGGTCACCAAGGTCGCCGCGCAGAAGGGCGTCTCCAGCGTGGTCGGCGCGCTGACGCTCAACGTCACCAAGGTCGACGGCTCCTTCACCCAGGGCAAGGCGCAGAGTTCCGGCGGAAACACCGGGAACGGCGGCCAGGGCGGTCCGGGCGGCGGCAGCAGTGGCAGCACCGCCGCGCCCCAGGTCCAGGGCGGCGGCGCCAACTTCGACGTGAACTCCTACTCGGTCGCCGGCGTGGACGTCACCGACCAGACGCTCGGCCCGCTGGCCGGCTCGAAGATCACCACCGGCAAGACCTTCGCCGCCGCGCAGACCAACGCGAAGGTCGCCGTCGTCAGCAAGGCGTACGCCAAGGAGAACTCCCTCAAGGTCGGCAAGACCCTGACCATCTCCGGCACCAAGTACACGATCATCGGCATTGCGACGCCCGACAGCAGCGAGTCCACCACCGACGTCTACCTGCCGCTGAAGCAGACCCAGACGCTGGCCGACGCCAAGAACCAGGTCACCACGATCTACGTCAAGGCCACCGACTCGCAGCAGATCGACTCCGTCAAGGCGGCGATCCAGAAGAACATCTCCGGTACGACCGTCACGACCTCCGCCGACCTCGCGGAGACCGTCTCCGGGTCCCTGTCCACCGCCTCCGACCTCGCGACCAGCGTCGGCAAGTGGCTCTCCATCGCCGTGCTCGTCGCCGCCTTCCTGGTCGCCGCGCTGCTGACCTCCTCGGCGGTCTCGCGCCGGGTGCGGGAGTTCGGCACCCTGAAGGCGCTCGGCTGGCCGAGCCGCCGGGTCACCCGGCAGGTCGTCGGCGAGTCGATCGTGAACGGCCTGCTCGGCGGCGCCCTCGGCATCGGCCTGGGCCTCGCGGCCGCGTACACGGTGACCGCGATCAGCCCCAAGCTGACCGCGCAGCTCGGCAACACCGGCGGTGGTGGCGCGGGCGGCCCCGGCGGGGGCGGCGGTCCCGGCCGGCAGGCCACCCAGAACACCATGGAGATCGCGCTGTCCGCGCCGGTCTCGATGACCACCATCGCGCTCGCGGTGGGCCTCGCGGTGACCGGCGGACTGATCGCCGGCGCGATGGGCGGGTGGCGGGCGTCCCGGATGCGGCCGGCGGACGCGTTGCGCAGCGTGTCGTAACACCCCCTCACTTCATCGCTACGGAATTGGCAACGGAGCTCTCATGTACAGACTCACCGGCGTCACCAAGCGCTACACGCGCGGCAAGGAGACGGTCGAGGCACTGCGCGGCGTCGACCTCACCATCGAGGACGGCGACCAGTTGGTCATCCAGGGCCCCACGGGCGGCGGCAAGTCCACGCTGCTCCAGATGATCGGCGGCCTGGACCGCCCCACCGAGGGCAGCGTCGAACTGGACGGCGTAGACCTCGCGAAGATCAGCGAGGCCAAGCTGACCCGGCTGCGGGCCGAGAAGGTCGGCATCATCTTCCAGTCGTTCAACCTCATCCCGACGCTGACGGCGCAGGAGAACGTGGAGACGGCCCTCGTGCCGCTCGGCGTGAAGCCGGCCGAACGGCGCGAGCGCGCGGCGGAGGCCCTCAGGTCCGTCGGCCTCGGCGAACGGCTCACCCACGCGCCCGCCGAGCTGTCCGGCGGACAGCAGCAGCGGGTGGCCATCGCGCGGGCGCTGGTCAAGAAACCGAAGGTGCTGCTCGCCGACGAGCCCACCGGCAACCTCGACGAGTCGATGCGCGACGAGATCATGGCCTTGCTGGAAGGGCTGTGGCACGAGTACGGGCTGACGTTCGTCCTGGTCACGCATGACTCGTCGATCGCGCGGCGGGCGCCACGCCTCGCGACCATCAAGGCGGGGCAGATCACGTTGACCGAGCAGGCCTTGGCTCAGGGCTAGTAGTCGCTCGCCCGGGGGGGCCGCTCACCGTTCCAGAAGCTTGTTGATCTCGGTCACCTGCTCGGCGGTGAGCGGCCCCTTGTCGATCGCGCCCGCGTTCTGCTCGGCCTGGGCCACCGACCGGAAGCCGGGAATCGGAACCGTGCGCGGGCTGCGGGCCCAGATCCAGGCCAGGGCGCCCTGCGCGAGCGTACGGCCGTCGCTCGTCAGGATCTCCTTGAGCGCGTCGATACGGGACAGCCACTCCGCGTCGGCGGACGTACCGTCACCGAAGCCCTGGAGCCAGGCCGGGGGCTTGCTGCGGATGTCACCGGCGTCCTTCGGCCCTTGGCGCTTGCCGGCCAGCAATCCCATGGCGAGCGGGCTGCGGTTGATGCCGGCCAGGTCCAACTCCTCGCACAGGGACAGCATGTCGGGCGCGTCCTGCAGCACGTTGAGGGCGTGCTGTACGGCCGTGCAGTGCTCCCCTCGCGCGAACACCGCGGCCCGGGCCGGGTCGTCGGTGCTCCAGGCGTAGGCACGGATGAGCCCCTCGCTCACGAACTCCTCGCACAGATCCCGGAGTTCGGCCGCGAGTGCCGGGTCGAGGTCGGAGAGGTGGAGCTGGTACAGGTCGATGTGGTCGGTGCCCAGACGTCCCAGGGAGGCGGTCAGGGCGCGGCGGGCGTACTCGGGGGTGTGGTCGGAGCCGGTGAGGGTGCGGGTGTCCTCGTCGAAGACGTTGCCCCACTTGGTGGCGAGGACGATGTCGTCCCGCCGCTTGCCCAGCGCCCGTCCGAGCACCCGCTCACTGTGTCCGGCACCGTAGGTGTCCGCCGTGTCGAAGAAGGTGATGCCGAGGTCGAGGGCGCGCCGGACGGCCCGTACGGACTCCTCGTCATCGACCTTGCCCCAGCCGAGGGGCTGTCCGTCGGCGTCCTGCCATTCGCCGCCGATCGCCCAGCACCCGAAGCCGAGCGCGCTGACCTCGATGCCGGAACGGCCGAGAGTGCGTGTGGTACCCATGATCTCCATGGGTGAGAACGCTAGGAGTTGGAGTGCGCTCCAGGGCAAGGGCTTTCTCGGAATTAGGCCTGGCCGGTCTCGAATCGGGAGATCCTGCCGTCCTCACCGACCGTGAAGTCCCAGCGGGTGCGCATCTCGCCCCAGGCGTCGTTGCGGTAGTGGGCGAGCAGGGAACGGCCGCCGTTGGACTCGTTGTCGACGTCGAGATGGCCGTGGGAGGAGAAGATCTCCCGCTCGACCCACTCGTCGAGGTCACGGTCGCTGCCGTCGTCCGCCATGGTCGCCCCGGGCGCGAGCAGGGCCAGGAACGCCTCGCGGTCATGGGCGTTGACGGCGGAGACGAAGGCACGGACGGCCGGGTCGCTGAGCCTCGCGGTCTGAATCGTCATGCCAGCCAGACTCACACCGCTCCCCCGCACCCGCCACCCGAACGGCGGCGCGGGTTTTCCGGGCAGGTGTGAGCGGTGCGACGGTGGAAACGCGAGGGGGGTCTCTTTCCACTTCTGCTGGGAGTCATCGTGAGCGCTTACGACCGACGCGATCTGGGCCTGCTGCTGCTCCGGCTGGGAACCGGGGGTGTACTGGCCGCCCACGGCGCGCAGAAACTGCTCGGCTGGTTCGGCGGGGGCGGCCTCGAAGGGACCGGCCAGTTCATGGAGTCCGTCGGCTACGCGCCGGGCAAGGCCAGCGCCACCGCGGCGGGCCTGGCCGAGGCGGGCGGCGGCACGCTGCTGGCACTGGGTCTGGCGACCCCGGCGGCGGGTGCGGCGGCGGCCGGCGCGATGGCCGGAGCGTCCGCGGTACATGCACCCAACGGCTTCTTCAACACGGGCGGCGGCTACGAGTACGCGGCAACGCTGGGACTTACGGCGGCCGGTCTCGCGGTGACGGGCCCGGGGCGCCTCTCCCTGGACCACGCGCTCGGCCACACGGTGAACCGGGGGTGGATGGTGCCGGTGGCGCTCGCGGCGACGGGGCTGGTGACCGCGGCGGTCGTGGGGGCGCGGGGGCGGCGGCTGCGGGAGAAGGAGGGTGCGGGCGACGACGGGCAGGCGTCGCTGTTCGAGGAGGAAGAGGCGTTGTTCGCGGAGTAGCGGAGTAGCGGAGTAGCGGACCATGGGAACCTGCTCCGCATGAGTGAGCACGACTCGTCCCGCGAGGACCTGTGGACATCCGTCGACGCCCTGTGGAGCTGGCTGGAGAGGGACCAGCCGGTGAACGGCCGCGAGGGTCTCCTGCTGCGCATGCTGAAACTGTCCGAGGAGGTCGGCGAGGTCTCCGAGGCGGTCATCGGGGCGATCGGCCAGAACCCCCGCAAGGGCGTCAGCCACACCTGGGACGACGTGCAGGGCGAGCTGTGCGACGTGGTGATCACGGCACTGGTGGCGCTGCGCACGCTGACACCGGATACGCGGGAGGTCTTCCATCGCCATCTGAGGGGGGTGACGGAGCGTTCGCTGGGGAACGGGGCCGTGTGACTCCGTCACCCGGTCGGCCTACGTCCCGGGCTCCCCGCGCCGCCCCGCTCCTCGGACGATGAACGGACGACGGCGGCGGTCGGAGGAGCCCCATGAACGACACCCCGGCCTACTTCGCAGACTAGGACTACGCAGCCCGCTGCACGGCTACCGCCCCGCCGCGACGACGGTGCCTCACCCTCCTCGTCCTCACCCCCGGCACCGAACCCGCCTGCTGGTCCCGTCCCTCGAACGGCCTCCGCATCGGTCTCGACCTCGCCGGTTTCATCCCCTTCGGTGACCTGGCGCGCGTCGGGAAGGTGGCGAAGGGAACGCTCACGGCGCGTGGTTACGAAGCGGTGGTCGGCGCGAAGGATCTTCACGCGGAAGGGCGCCCGTCTTGTCACGGAGGATGTCCAGTACGCGTCCGAGAAGTTCCACGAGAGCGTCGAGGGGCGCGTAGTGCCGCCGGGGAGTTCGCCAACCGCGCAGCCGCCGTAAATCCCTTCGGCTGAGCAGGTCGGCACCTTCCGACCTGCGTCAACGGCGGCCGTATCCTCTACATCCTCTACGCATGTACGAATGACCTGATCGAACGAGCGCATCCGTATCTCACCCGGAGTCCGAGAGCAGAATGCACCCCACTCCTCAGGAGCAGCCCTCTTCGGCCTTCTCCGTGCCGATGCAGTCGCCACAGACCCGATACACGTTCGTGGTCAAAGCGAACAGCCCTGTCCCCGCAGTTTCTCAGCGCGATGTCGAGATGAGTTCGACGATCCAGCTGACGGATGCTCAGCGTGAGGCCGCCCCCGCGGCGGAGGTCTTCGAGCGGCGGACGACGGAGCGGTGGAGTCGCCGGTCTCCGATTCCCTTCTGGATCCACGGCGGAGGCGGGGGTGGGCTGATGTGCTCGATCCAGCCGGCCGGCCCGGACGTCCACGACGTGTACGCCGCCGACGGCACACCACTCGCCCGCATCACACGGCGCACAGGCCGGTTCCTCCCCTGGCCTCGCCGTATCCGGTGGACCGTACAACTCAGCGGCGCGCCAAGGGCCTTCACGGGGAAGGTCGGGAGCGGGCAGACCTGGCTGCTGTACGTCCTGACCTCTCCGCTCTGGCTGCTCTTCTTCCTCTTCATGCTGGTCTACTCACTGTTCGAGGGCGACACGACCGACACCGGCCTCGACGGCCCGACCCGTACGCGGTGGCGCATGGCTGGAGCCGGCACGGCTTTGGACTACCGGGGAATCAACAAGATCTACCACTACGAGCCCCAGCAGCTGGACGTCCGCGTCGCCTATGCCCAGGCGGTGCTGCATGCGTGGGAGCGGGTGCTCTGATCCGGGCGCGCGGAGGGCATGGCAGGGGCAGCCGCATCCGGTGCAACTCGTCGTGCAGGTGAGATTGCTGGACGAGACGTTCCCAGCCGCCTGGGAACGTCTTGCAGTGCGTCTGCTCATCCTCAGCTGGGACGAACGCCGCGACGATACGCAGGAACGGATACTGGCCGCGCGGCCCTACGCCTGCCGAGGACCAGCCTCGGTCCAGCTACCGGCGAGCCTCCCGGCTTCCAGGTGACTGCCGCATTCCGGGCACCTGGCTCAGCAGTGCGCGGGCGATGGGGCCCCCCCGGCCCCTTCAGGCGAAAGGCGTGGGCGGACTCGGTAGGACAGAAGCCGGCCGCGTGCCAGGGCCTGATCGAGGAGATGTCCGAGCCAACTCATCGATCAGTTGCGCAAGCGGCGTACCCAGAACCTCCTACGACTCCGGGTCCGGCCGAGGCCGTGTTCCCGCCGGGCTGCCCAGCCCCAGCCGTGTGAGGAACCGCTGCAGGGTGAAGGCCGCCATGCCGAGGGCCACGGCGTTGCCCGGGACCTGGGACGGCTCCACGGTGAGGCCCTGCAGGGAACCCGGCATGACATGGTCGGGGAGTTCGGCTCGCACGGCGGGGACGAGCCACCGGGCCAGGGCCGTGGAGGTCCAGCCGGTGAGAGTGACGCTGGGGATGTTGAGCAGGTTCACCAGGTCGCCGAGGGCCGCCGCGAGGTAGCGCGAGGTGCGCAGGGCCAGTTCCTTCAGCGCAGGGTCGCCCGCGTCGAGACCGTCGGCGACCGCCTCGACGAAGTCGCGCTGCCGTGGCTGTCCGAGCGTGGGGTGGTCCGGGTCGATCTCGGCGAGCGTCGTATGCAGACCGGGGGCGCCGAGGTACGCCTCCACACAGCCACGCCGGCCGCACCGGCACGGTCTGCCGTCCAGCCGGAGGAGCGTGTGGCCCCATTCCCCGGCATTGTTGGTGGCGCCGCGCACCAGTGACCCGTCGATGGCGATGCCCACGCCGACACCGGTGCCGAGGTTGACGACGGCCATGCTGTCGACGACCCGCCCGACACCGAACCACATCTCTGACAGGACGACCGCCTTGAGCGGGTTGTCGACGTACACGGGGACCGGGAGCACCTTCTCCAGCAGCTCCTCGATGTGCACGTCGTGCCAGTCCCAGTTCGGCGCGAAGACCGAGACGCCGGCGTCGGGATGGACATGCCCCGGCATGCTGACACCGACGCCGAGGATGCGCTTCTGCTCGACTCCCCCGTCCGCCACGGCCGCCTCGATCGCGCGAACGATTCCGTCGACGACGTACGAGGGGTCGTTCTCGTGCTCGTCGAGTGCGACCTCGCCATGCGCGAGCACACCGAGTTCGAGGTCGTACACCGTGGCGTCGACGTATGTCTCGGCCACGTCGACGCCGACGATGCGGCCGCGCTCGGGGTCGATGGTGAGCCGCTCCTGCGGCCGTCCACCGGTGTTGTTCTCCACGGTGGCGACGCGCAGGACACCTTCGGAGAGGAACTCTGTGACGATGGTCGCCACGGTCGCCGGGCTGAGTCCGGTGTGCCGGGCGAGCTCCTGCCGGGTGGAAGGCCCGAGTTCGAACAAAGCGTGCAGAACCTCGAAACGGTTCTCGCTCCGGAGATCCCGGGCCGTGCGTCGCGCCACCGCGCTCCCTCAGTCGTCTGGACACTCCAGCCGCAGTGTACGGAGCTCCGGATTGCCCGGTCCGGCGGTGCCCCGCACCAGCAGGGTGAGGCCGGACCAGCCTGGCGGTATCCATAGTATGTTCGAGTCTCCGCCGGAGAAGGCGGGCCTGTCGCCGGCCCAGACCCGGCCCAGGCACTCCCCCGCGGCCCATCCGGTCACGCGGATCTGCGTCCCGGCCGGCCGCACCGCGAAGCCCTTGTCGGACGGCGGCAGTTGCGGCAGATCGACGTCGAGCCAGGCCTCCTCGCCCGGTTCCAGGGCCAGCGGCAGCCGGATGTCGTACCGCTCGAGGGCCGCGGGGTCGGCGGGGTCGGCGGGGTCGGCGGGGTCGGCCTCGGCAGCGAACCTCGTCAGTACGTCATCGTTCTGGACGGCGCAGGTCCAGTCCGTCACCGGTTCCAGGCCGAGCAGCTCGGCGCGCAGGCCCCCGCCGCTGGGGTGGTGCGGCAGCGTGACGGAGACCCGGTGGGTTCCCGCGGGGAGCAGGACCCAGGGGTCCTCGGTGTGGACGGTGCGCGGCTCGCCGTCGTCCACGCTCACCCGCACCGGCTCGACCACGCCCCTCAGGTGCAGCGCCGACGCGGTGGCCGACCGGATCTCGCGGCGGTAGGTGACGGGGATGCCGACCCGGGTGCTGCTCCAGCCGCCGAGCCCGCGGACGGGCGCGGGCAGGCCCGCCCAGTGGCCGTGCACCGCCCACAGCGCCGACACGTCCGTCACGTCCCGGACCGTCCACAACGACCCGAGCCCGCGCAGTGCCCCGAGTCGGAGGGCCGGCAACCGCGCGTCGTCGAAGTTCGCGTGCCCCCAGATCTCCACGACGGCCTCGACACCGACCCGGCCACCCGCTTCCCGGACGTCGATCCGCTGTGCCGCGCCGAACCCGGCGATCGTGGGATGCACCCGGCCACCGACCGACAGGTCGACGATGTCTGCGGCGCCGACGAGCAGCAGTTCGTCAACTCCCGTCAGATCAACGGTGGTTCGGTAGGCCCCACGCCCCCGATACACACCGAGTGCCTCCAGCGCGGGCGGCAGCTCATGGGCCCCGGCCGGCTCCTCGTGGGCCCCGGCCGCCCGCCGCCGGACGTCCCGTACCTCGACGGACGGCGCCGCACTCGGCAGGGGCAACGCGTCGGCCAAGCGCACCGTTCCGTCGCGCTCCGTCGCCCGCAGTCGTACGGCATCCCCCGGCGCCAGCGCGACAAGGGTCAGCCCCTCGAACGTCACCCGCTCGGGCGTGCCGACCGCCGGAGCCGGGATCTCGACCCGGTTGCCGCCGAGGACGACGGTGACCGGCACCTCGGAGGAGAACGTCAGCACACCCTCCGACGCGGCCACCAGATCCGCGGAGGCCAGGGTGAGCGTCCCGTCATGGCCCCACGGCCGCAGCGGCACGTCCGTCAGCATCAGCGGGCACGAGTCCGCGGCGACGGCGACCGGTACGCCGTTCACGACCGCCGTGCCCGGTGCCGTACCTGCCGTGCCTGCCGTACCTGCCGTGCCGAGATGCGGTACGGCGATGAGCTGCCCGCCTCCGTCGAGGTCCCGAGCCGAAGGTGAGGAGCTGGTGGGGAAGTCGGCGGTGACCGGCACGCGGGGCACGGACGAGCCGGCGAGTGCCAGCCGAGAGCCCAGAGCGTCGATCACGCGCGCGAGCAGCTGGGCCTGGGCGTACTCGGGGCGTTCGGCGCCGGTGGAGGAGACGTAGCCGCCGAAGTCGTAGCCGTGACTCATGAAGTTGCCGGGGGCGCCCCAGTTCCCGGTGGACGGGGTGTACCCGAAGTTCCAGCCGGACGACTGGAGATAGGGCGCGATCAGCGAGGCGCCGCTCGCCAGGAGCCGCCGCAGTGTGCGGTGACGGCGGTTGGTCTCGGTGATGAGCAGGGGCAGGTCACGGTCGGCCAACACCTGTGCGTATCGCCGGACTTCGGGCTCGATGTCCGGGGAGTCGTCGTCCGGGTAGAAGTTGCACGCGGGGATGACTCCGGGGACGTCTCCGGTGGCTCCCTCGATGTCGCCCTGTCCGGAACAGGCGATGAGGGGCACGGTGATGCCGTGACGCAGGGCCTGGTCGCGCAGGGCGGTCAGGTATCCGGCGCGGTCCTCACAGTCGAAGAAGTCGAGCTCGTTCTCCAACTGCACCATGATGACGGGGCCGTTGGCCGGGCACTGGCGCTCGGCGAGCAGCGGTAGCACCTGGTCGAACCATGCGGTGACCTGGGCGAGGAAGCGCGGCTCGTGCTGCCGTACACGGAGGTCGGGATCGAGACCCAGCCAGGCCGGCAGCGCGCCGCCGTCCCACTCGGAGCAGATGTACGGTCCGGGGCGGGCGATGACGTACAGTCCGGTCTCCTGCGCGAGGTCCAGGAAGGCGGCGACGTCGCGCCGGCCCTCGAAGGACCAGCGGCCGGGCGCCAACTCGTGGAAGTTCCACGGCAGGTAGACGTCCACGCAGGTGTATCCCGAGTCCCGGACCTGTTCGAGCCGGGCGCGCCACTGCTCCCGCGGCAGGCGGAAGTAGAACAGGGACGCGCACAGCACGACACGCTCGGTGCCCTCGATCCGGATGCCGCGCGCATCCAGGTCGACGCCGGTGCCCGCGATGGTTGAGTGGCTCACTTGACTCCCGCGCTTCCGCCGCTGATGTCCATTTCGTACAGGTACCGCTGGCCCAGGTAGTAGACGGCGATCATCGGCAGGGTGAGCAGGATCGAGCCGACCATCACCAGGTTCCACGGCGGCGGCTGGCCCGCCACGGCCGTTGTGGTGATGTACTGCACGCCCAGCGCCAGCGGCATCTTCGAATCATCGTTGAGGTAGATCAACGGCCCCATGAAGTCACCCCAGTTGTAGGTCAGGGTGAAGATGCCGATCGCGATCAGCACGGGCCACAGCATCGGGAGCATGATGCGCCGGTAGATGCCGAAGAACCCGAGCCCGTCGACCATGGCGGCCTCGTCGAGCTCGCTGGGCAGGCGGGAGACGAACTGCCGTACCAGGAAGACGTTGAAGGCGTTGGAGAAGAAGTTCGGCACGATCAGCGGGAGGTAGGTGTTCACCCAGCCCAGGTCCTTGAACAGGATGAACTGCGGAATCATCGTGATCTGTGTCGGGATCATCATCGTCGCGATGACGACGAGGAACATGACGTTCTTGCCGGGAGCCCGAAGACGCGCGAACGCATAGCCCACGAGTCCACTCGACACCATCTGGCCGATGACCGAACCGAGGGCGATGAGCAAGGAGTTGACGAGGAACCGGCCCATCGGCAGGTCGCCTTCGAAGACCTTGGTGAAGTTCCGCCACTCGAACTCGTGCGGGAAGATCGTGAACGCGTTGGTGGTCACGGTGTGGTCGGTCGACAAGGCGATCGACACGGCGAACACCAGCGGCACGGACAGCACCGCCGAGACGATGATCAGGGTCGCGTAGGTGAACGGGGTCGCCTTGAAGACGCCGAGAACGCGACTCGTACCGCCCCCGGGCTCCTCATCCTTGTCGGCCTGGCCACCCTGTTGGGGTGCGACGGTGGGTGCGAGGGTCGCCATCACTTCACCTCGGTCTCGTAGAACACCCAGCGGCGGGTGGTGCGGAAGGCCAGCAGGGTGAACACCAGGATCACGGCGAACAGCAGCCACGAGATCGCCGAGGCGTAGCCCATGTGGTAGTAGGAGAAGGCCTGGTCGAAGAGGTAAGGCACCATCGTCTGGCTGGCGTTGTAGGTGCCGGGCTGGGAGGCCTTCGGCATGAGGATGTACACCTGCGAGAAGACCTGGAAGGCCGCGATGAGCCCCATCACCAGGTTGAAGAAGATGACCGGGGTCAACTGCGGAACCGTGATGGACCAGAACTGCCGCACCGGCCCCGCGCCGTCGATCTCGGCGGCCTCGTACAACTCCCGCGGGATGCCCTTCATGGCGGCGAGCAGCAGGACGGTCGCGCTGCCGGCGCCCCACACGGACAGCAGGATCAGCGCGTACTTCACCCAGGACGGGTCCAGCAGCCACTGCGGCCCCTTGATCCCGACCCACCCGAGGACGTCGTTGAGCGGGCCGGACGGGGCGAGCACGACCCGGAAGGCCAGCGACGCGGCGACCAGCGGGACGAGTGTCGGCAGGTAGATCAGAGTGCGGAACAACTTGCGGGCCCGGACCTGCTTGTTGAGCAGATTGGCCAGCCACAGCCCCACGAGCAGCCCCAGCGGAACAGAGACCGCTGCGTAGAAGAGGGTGTTCCCGAGGGCCTTCCAGAAGATGGGATCGTCGGTCAGCAACTTGGTGTAGTTGTCCAAGCCGACCCACTTGGGCGGGGTGAAGGAGTCCCAGTCCGTCATCGAGAAGTAGATCGAGGAGATCATCGGCCCGAGCAGGAACGCGAGGAACCCGATCACCCACGGTGAGACGAAGACGTAGAACCAGAGCGCCTCACGGCGCCGCAACCTCGACATGGCCATGGGCGGTCATCCCGCGGACTTGATGATGGACTCGAGGTTCTTCTGGAGCGCGGTGAGCGCCTTCTTGGCGCTGCGCTCCTTGCCGAGCCAGAAGTCGGCCGTCGCGGTGTCGATGGCCGCGAGCATCTCGTTCCACTCGGGGATGAACGGTGCCTTGAAGAGGAACTCGCTGGACTCGGCGAACACACCCATGTTCACGTCCGACTTCATCCAGGCGGGCTTGAGGAACGCCGCGCTCTTCTGCACCTCGAGGTTGGCCGGCACGTCCTCGGCGGCGGCGATGATCTGCTGCTGGGCCGCGGGCGAGGTGAGGAAGTCGATCGCCTTGAAGGCGTTGTCGGGGTTCTTCGCGGTACGGGAGATGGCGAGACCGCTGCCGAAGGAGGCCACGGCCTGCTTCTTGCCGCGCCACATCGGCGCGATGTCCCACTCGAACTTGGACTCCGCCTGGCCGGCGATGGCCCAGAACCCGGTGGCGTTGACCGCGACCGTGCCGGCCGCGAAGGCCTGGTCACCGCCGACGTCCGTGCCCATGTCGGCGTACTGCGCCTTCGTCGGCACCACGCCGTGCTTGAAGGTCAGGTCACCGACCCACTGCAGCGCCTCGACGACCTCGTCGCTGTCCGCGGTCGGCTTCCCGTTGGCGTCGATGATGGCGCCACCGTTCTGGTACGCCATGCTCCACCACTGCGGCCACCAGCCGGCGCCTCCGTAGCCCCAGGTCTTCCCCTTCTCCGTCAGCTCCTTGAAGGCATCGAGGGTGTCGTCCCAAGTCCAGTCGGCGGTAGGAGCCTTGATGCCCTTCTTCTCGAAGAGGGTCTTGTTGTAGTAGACGATCATCGCGCCGGACCGGTCCGGTATCGCGTAGAGCTTGTCCTCGTACGAGTAGAGCGACCCGATCGTCCCGAACCGCTGCGTCAGGTCCAGCCCCGCGCTCTTGGCGAGGTCGTCGAGCGGCCGAAGCTGGTTCTTGCTGGAGTAGACGTTGACGTTCTCGGCGACCTGCATGATGTCCGGGCCGTTGCCGCCCGCGATCATCGTCTGCACCTTCTGCGCGTACGACTCCGACGGGATCAGCTGGAGCTTGACCTTCAGCTCGGGGTACTTCTTGACGAGCAGGTTGATGCGCTTCTGGTACGTCGCCCGGTCGGTCTCCCCACCCCACACGGTCATCACCAGCGGGTCATCACTCGACCCGGCGCCGGAGCCGCACGCCGTGAGCGTGATGACCCCCGCCGCGACTCCGAGACCCAGAAAACCCCGACGCGAAAACTGCGCCCTGTCAACCGTCATGGCACTGCCCTTCCTTGAAGCATGCACACGCCGTGGAGACGCCCGGGTGATCAGGTCGGGCTTCGAATGGCGGTTAAACTAACCGTCGTTTTAAGTCGGAGGCAAGGGCTTGTTTCGTGCGAGTTTCAACTGGGTTCGGCGGGGGCGCTCGCGAATCCTCAGATAGGCGGGGTAGCCGTAGCCAAACATGACAATGGGCGCTGACCGGCCATTGGACCAGGTCAGGTCGCTGCGGTCTGCCTCGCGCTGTTGCTCATTCGCGTTACCTCCAGCCAGGTGAGCCGAGACGTCGAGGACCGACGCCTCGACGAAGAAGGAACTCGTGGGCAACGCGCTCAAGCACACAGTCGGCGGACCGGACTGCCTGCGGGTGGAGATCCACCGGGACGTGGCTGTATTGCGAGTCCATGACGCGGACGGGATGTCTCCAGAGTCCGGGCACGCTCTGCGGAGGAGTCGGTGGATGAGTTGACGGGCAGTGGTCTCGGACTGCTGCTCGTCGGGGAGTTGGCCTCCGCGTGGTCCGTCCGCCCGACCGCGATCGGCAAGGAAGTGGTCGTGGTTCTCGCCCTGGACGCCGGTGGGCTATCCGAGCGGGACGCTCTTCCGCACATCCCAGCGGTACGTCCGCCCCACACGGCAGAGTTCCACCAACTGGACGGCGGGCACGGAGAGTTCCATGGCAGGGCGACCCCGGAGGCTTGAGACCGCGTCCACTACCGGCGCTGCGGGGCGCCGACGGTTGTTGTACACGAGGCTCAGGTGCAGCCAGAAAACGGACGTCGGCTTCTTCGGGTCCAGACCGACGCTGCTCGACTGGCTACGAGCGGAACTCGGCGAGCGAGACTCCACCTGACGCCCCCCTCCACCGCCCCCTCCCCGTGATCGACTCGCTCACCTAGGATGGCGAGCAACATCTCAGCGGCCCGACGGGCTTCCTGATCCGCCTGCGCGGCGGCCAGCACAGGACATGCCCCCACCCGCACGAGTCTTCTTCGTGCTGCATGGGGGCGTTTTCTTGCTGTTCCGTGAGTCCGCGGCGTCCGTGGCCGCCCGCATCCTCGAAGGGTCGCTGGCGCTGCATCTGACCGAGAACTTCCGTCACCAGCACGGCCGGAGGCCCGCACAGGCGGAGATACGGTCCTGGGAACGCAGCCTTCCCGCCCTCGTGAACGCGCTCATCGAGGCCGGGCTCGACGAAGTGGAGGTCCTCGTCGAGTACAGCTTGCCCCTGACCAGCAAGCGCGCGGACGCCGTACTCGCCGGTGTGCACCCGACCACAGGCGAGCCGTCGTACGTCGTCGTGGAACTCAAGCAGTGGAGCGCGGCCTATCCGGAGGAGGACGAGCCGCTGCTGTGCCGGATCGACGCGTACGCGCAGCCCGTCCTCAACCCGATCGAGCAGGTACGGGGCTACTGCGAGTATCTGCATTCGTTCAACGGTGCGTTGGAGCGGATGCCCAACTCGCTGGCCGGCGTGGCGTTCCTGCACAACGCGACCGAGTTCCAGATCGCTGGTCTGAGGAACGTCGAGGAGAACCAGTACGGTCGGATGTACACCGGGGAACAGCGCGGCGCCTTCCTCGACTTCCTGCGCTCGCGGCTCGCCGCGAAGCCCGGCGCACACGTGGCCGACGTACTGCTCGACGCCAAGGTACGGCCGTCGAAGCAGCTGATGTCGGTAGCGGCAGCCGAGATCCGCGACCGCGAGCAGTTCGTGCTCATCGCCGAGCAGCGGGTCGCGTACGAGAAGGTGATGTCCGCCGTCCGCAAGGCCAAGCGCGGCAACCACAAGCAGGTGATCGTGGTGACCGGCGGTCCCGGATCCGGCAAGAGCGTCATCGCGTTGTCGGTCCTGGGTGAGCTGTACCGCCGCGGCGTACCCGCGCTGCACGCGACCGGATCCGCGTCGTTCACCAAGACGATGCGCAGGGTCGCGGGTCACAAGAAACGTGAAGTGCAGCAGCTGTTCATGTACTTCAACAGCTTCATGGACGCCGAGCCCAACGACCTCGACGTGCTGATCTGCGACGAGGCCCACCGTCTACGGAAGACCTCCGCCAACCGCTACACCAAGGCGGCACTCCGCACCGGACGCCCCCAGGTGGCGGAACTGATCGACGCGGCCAGGGTCCCCGTGTTCCTGCTCGACCAGCACCAAGTGGTGCGCCCCGGCGAGATGGGAACCAGGCAGGAGATCGAACGGGCCGCCGCCGCGGAGGGCCTCGACTGCACGGTGGTGGAACTGGACGGCCAGTTCAGGTGCGGCGGGAGCGACGCCTACGAGAAGTGGGTCGTCGACCTGCTCGGCCTCGACGGCGGCACACCCACCCAGTGGGAGCCCGACGGCAAGCTGCAACTACTGACCGCCGAGACCCCTCAGGAGCTGGAGGACTTCCTCGTCGCGCGCCGGGAGGAGGGCTACGGCGCCCGCATGTCGGCCGGCTACTGCTGGAAGTGGACCACGAAGATCACACCCGACATGACGACACTCCCCGAAGATGTCGTGATCGGCCAATGGTCCCGCCCCTGGAACCTCTACGGCGACCGCTCCGCCCTCGGCGCACCACCTGCCCCCCTGTGGGCCACCGACCCGGCCGGCTTCGGCCAGGTCGGCTGCGTCTACACCGCGCAGGGCTTCGAGTACGACTGGTCGGGCGTGATCATCGGCCCCGACCTGGTCTGGCGAACGGACCGCTGGGTCGTAGACCGCTCGGCATCGAAGGACCCGTCCTTCACGAAGGCCACCCCGGACGACGACGTCGACCAGCTCATCCGCAACACGTACAAGGTGCTGCTGACGCGGGGAATGGTCGGGACAATCCTCTACTCGACGGACGCGGAGACCCGCGAGAAGCTGCGGTCGCTCATTCATCCGGCATCTCGGGCCGAGGTGCCGGAACTCGTGTAGTTCGGTGTGCGTGAGAGGTGCTCAGCTGGTGGCACCGGGATTGCGTGATCACTGGCTGCCCGTGAGGTTCGTCCGGTGTCAATGCCGTCTCATACGAGGCGGTGCGCTTCCGGACGACGCCCTCATGCGGCCAGAACCTGGGCAGGGCCCTTCAGTCCCACCCAGGTTCGGCGGCCACCCCGGCAACGCACCTGCTTCCCAATCGCCGACCTCCGCACGTTCCATCCCGGCGCAAGCAGCTCGACTAGGCCCAGCCCACGCCCGCCCTGTGCTTGCGCGCTATCGAGGGGCGTAGCCCGGCTCATCGGCAGCGCGCCGGGGTCCGGGTCGTGCACGTTCACCGCGACGCCGTGCGCCGTCACGTACACCTCGACCACGAGCGGTACGTAATCGCCGTAGGCACGCACCGAGTTGCCGACGAGCTCTGAGAGGACGAGTTGCGCAGAGTCGACGGTCTCGTCCTCGATGCCCCGAGCCAACAGTTCGGCGCGGGCCAACTGCCGTACAGCGCAGAGATTCTGGGGTGAAGCGCAAATGTGAGCGGCGAAGCCGTGGGGGCGAGGACGGAGGTAAAAACCGAGGTCGGTGGGGTGAGTGGTGATGCGTGTGCGGTGGTACCGAGGAGCGCTGGGTGAGCAACGAGGGGCGGAGTGGGGTGCATGTCGCTTGGCCTCCGGGTTGGTTGACGGGGCTGCCCCAGCTTCAGCCCCAAGCACAAATTTCCCCCTAAGGTAGAAAACTTCCAACCCGAAGGAGTGAAGTTCTCGCTACGGTGTGCGATCTACGCGAAGGCGTTGCCAGACTCCCCACATGCCCAACTCACCACTCGTTCCGACCGTTCGACGCCGCCGACTGGGCGCGAGCCTGCGGCGCCTTCGCAGTGACGCAGGCATGACACTCGAGGCCGCTGCCGGCGCCATGGGCTGGAGGGCACCGAAGCTCTCGAAGATCGAGGGAGCCACCCAGTCGATCAGACCCGCAGACGTCGGGTCCCTGCTGAAGGTCTACGGAGTAGAAGACGCACAAGTAAGGGAGGCTCTAGCCGCCCTCGCGCGGGACGCCGGAAAGAAGGGGTGGTGGCAGACGTACAGCGCGATTGTCTCGCCTACCTATGCTGACTACATCTCCCTCGAATCGGACGCCGACACGATCTACGCATGGTCCCCTCTGGTCGTACCCGGCCTGTTGCAGACAGCCGCCTACGCACGCGAGACGATCGCCGGCGCGACGACATCACGCACACCGGAAGAGGTAGCCGCCCTGACAGAGGTACGGATGGCCCGGCAGTCCGTACTCTCCCGCCCGGGTACGGCTCCGGAGCTGTGGGCCATCGTCCACGAGGCAGCGCTGCACCAGCGCTTCGCCGAACGCCCTGCGATCATGCGTGAGCAGCTCCGGCGGCTGCTCGACGTTTCGGAGATGCCCAAGGTCACCGTGCAGTTGATGCCGCTGGACTCCACCGCGCACCCCGGCGTCGTGGGCGGCTTCACCCTGACTGGCTTCCCCCAACCGATGCCCTCCGTAGTGCTCTTGGAAAACCTCAGCGGCGCGACATACGTTGAGGGCGACGACGCGACGCCCTTCGCCAAGGCCTTCGAACGCATCCGCGCGACAGCGCTGCCCGTGGAGGACTCGCTCGCGAGAATCGCCGAGCTGGAAGAGGGCCACCGGAAGTGAACGACCCCAGGGCTGAGCTGCACGCATACGACCTCACCGGGGCGATATGGCGGAAAGCATCCGCCAGCGGCGCGGAACACGACTGCGTCGAGGTCGCAGGACTCCCCTACGGCGCAAGGGCCGTCCGCGACTCCAAGAACCCCAGCAGCGAACCCCTCCGCTTCACGGCCTCGGAGTGGGCTGCCTTCCGCTGGGGCGTCATCTCCGGAGAACTCTGACTCACGCCGAAGCGGACGGCGGTCTCCAGGAATCACTCAGGGGCCCGAGCCGCGATGGGGATCAGGCCTCTGACCCGGTATTTCAGCGTCGGCATGACGGGATGTGAACCTACGACCTCTTCGTCCCAAAGGACGGGCGACCGGTGAGCGAGGTCCACCAGGTCATCACTGCGGATAAGGCCGCCTACCCGGGGCCCTGCTGTGCCGTGTCCTGCGCGTGGTCCGCTCCTCGTTCACGCCTGGCTGGAGGCGGAGAGAAGGTCCTGTCCTGCCATCCGCCACCCCCCGACCAAACCGCAGAACGCGGCTCTGACCTAGGGAAACAAAGAGCGGCAGACGAGCCGAACTGTACGCCGGGCACAGCTGCAAGGCATGTGAAGCGGCCGCTGAGCTGCGCGGCCGTTGCGCGTGACCAGAGGCCGTGCCCCTCGCGTGCATACCGGCCGGAGCAGGCTCGGCTTCGAGGACAGGTACCGGCAGTCCCCCGGATCCGCGACCAAGGACGGGCGGCCGAGGAACTCATCGAGCAAGCCGGGCTCTATGCGGCTTGCAGGGGTCAGGCCCTCGGCCGGACCACGCAAAGCCCCGTCAAGCAGTTCGCATGCCGCTAGGTCGCTTGCAGCCACTCCGCCCCGCAGCCCGGTCCGTGCCCCTGCACGCCAGTCGCGTCCTCATCTCCGCACGCCGGTCCCCGCCTCGCCCCCGCACGCCGGTCCCCGCCTCGCCCCCGCACGCCAGCCGCAGGCCGCTCACGACCGGCCCGGAACCGCCGCTCGCGACCTGCCCGGAACCGCCGGCCTGACACCGCGAAGCCCTCATGCCGGCACCCGCGCGTCTCGCCGGGTCCGCCATCGCGAGCGCGCCGCCCCGGCCGCTCGGGGAGATCTTGACGGACGTGCGTGCGGACCCCGTTTCCTGAAATCGCCCCGCTCCGTGCGACGGACCCGCCGCCCTGGCACGTAGAGCAGATGACATCAGTTCACCGGGAGGGGAGCACGACGTGGCAGGGCACAGAGTCAGAGGCGCCAGGGGTACGGCGATCGCGGCGGCGACCATGGCGGTTCTGACCGCGTCACAGGCGCCGGCGGCGCTTCCGGCACGGGCCTCCGTACCCCCGCGGCAGGCGGCCGCCGAGCACGGGCCGAGCGTGTCGGGCGACACCCGGTACCGCACCGAGCTCCCGCCACTGCGGACCCGGAAACGCAAGGGCGGGGCGCCGGTGGCGGGCGCCGCGCTGCCGGTGAGCGTGTTCGCCGCCTACCGGCAGGCCGAGGCAGAGCTCGCGCGCACCGCGCCCGGCTGCCGGCTGCGGTGGCAGTTGCTGGCCGCGATCGGCCAGGTGGAGTCCGGGCAGGCGCGTGGCGGTCGGGTGACGGCGGACGGTACGACCGTGGCGCCGATCCTCGGGCCGCGACTGGACGGCGGCCTCTTCGCCGTCGTGCGGGACACCGACGGGGGCGCGTACGACGGGGACCCGGCCTACGACCGGGCGGTCGGACCGATGCAGTTCATCCCGTCGACCTGGGTTCGCTGGGGCGCGGACGGCAACGGCGACGGGCGGGCCGACCCGAACAACGTCTTCGACGCGGCGCTCGCCGCCGGGCGCTACCTGTGTGCGGGCGGGCGAGACCTCTCCGACCCGGCCGAACTGGACCGGGCGGTCCTCGGTTACAACCACTCGCAGGACTATTTGCGCACGGTCAGGGCCTGGTACGCGTACTTCCTGGAGGGGCACCGGGTGGTGCCGGACAGCTCCGCGAAGGCGTCGACACGCCCCAAGCCGTCGCGGCCGAAACCCACGCCGGAGCCGACATCGTCCCCCTCCCCCAGCGCCTCCCCGTCCCGGACTCCGTCCGCGCCTGACTCGCCGGCCCCCACCAGGTCACGTCCGGCGGGCGGGGCCGAGAGGACCGAGGAGCCCCAACTCCCCCCGCCCGGCACGGACATCGAGCTGCCCGGCGACGATCTGCTGCCCAGCGACGGTCCGCTGACCAGCAACAATCTGGATTTGATGACCTCCTCCCCCTCCCCAACCGCGGATACTGGGCGGTAATGTCGCCACCCGCCGGACGGCACAGGACCGGCGGGTGAGCGCAAAGGGGCCCTCATGGCGACGGACATGCCGGACATGCCTGCTGAGATACAGGCGGCCCACGACCGTTGGCAACGCATGTGGAGTCACCGCGAGCAACTGCTCAAGGTGGCCCGGCGCAGGTCGATGAGCCCGGAGGACGCCGAGGACGCGGTGCACGAGGCGATGCTGCGCGCCGCGGAGCGCCCCGACCTGGACGACGAGCGCCTCGGCGGCTGGCTGACGACTGTGACCGTGCGGCTGTGCGTCGATCGATACCGCCAGGTCAACCGTGAGACCGAGGTACACCGCAGCCCCACACTCGCCGCGCCGGGTCCGGTGCCCGTCGAGGAGGCGGTGTGCGACCGGGCCGAGGCCATGTGGCTGGCCGTGCGCAGCGGGGAACTGCCCGCGCGCCAGGCCGAGGCACTCCGGCTGAAGTCCGAGGACCTCGACGTCGGCCAGGTCGCCGTGCGCATGGGGCTGAGCTACCGCACCGTCGAGTCGCTGCTCGCCCGGGCCCGGCGCACGCTGCGCAACTCGCTGGCCGGAACGCTGGCGCTCGCCCTGTTCCTGTGGGGGCGCGGCAAGCTGCGCGCGGGCGGACACGCGCAGGCCGTGGTGGTGACCTCGACGGCCGCGACCCTGGTGGTGGCGGGGTTCGTGTTGCCGTACGTCCACGACGGGGGCGGGCAGGGCACAGCTCCCCGTCCCTCCGTGTCCCGCATGGCCCAGGCGACCACGCAGACCGTCCGGCCCGACAGCGTCAGCCGGGTCGCCGCCCCGAACGCCCGTGATCTCTCGGCCGCCTCGGCGTCTCCCGCAGCGACGCCGGCGGTGCCGCCCGGCGATCACGGCCGGTCGCTGCTGCCTCTGTCGGTGCCACCGCTTCCGGATGCCTCGCTGTCACCAGTGCCGTCCGTCCCCGACGTCCCCGGCGTGTCCGACCTGCCCAGCGTGCCCGGCCTCCCCGATCTGCCGGCCACGTCCACGGTCCCGACGACGCTTCCGTCCCTCCCGAAGGCTCCCGCCACGCCCCCCGCCCCGGCCGACGTACCGACCCCGACCGCGCTGCCATAGCACCGCCGGAAATGCACTGCCCTAGCACCGCCGGAAGAGCACTGCCGTAGAACCAGCGGAAAAAGCGCGGCCGCCGAGCCGCCGGAACCCCGGCTGCAAGACCCCCCGAAAAAAACCGCCTCCGTCGCGACGGACGCCCCGCCCCTCCCCGTAGAGCAGATGTCGGAGCTGCTCCACGGCCGAAGGGTGGACTGGATGGGTGTCGAGATCTGTGTGGAAGGGCTGACCAAGTCCTTCGGTCACCAGGTCATCTGGCAGGACGTCTCGCTGACGCTGCCCGCCGGGGAGGTATCGGTCATGCTCGGCCCCTCGGGCACGGGCAAATCGGTGTTTCTCAAGACGCTCGTCGGACTGCTGAAGCCGGAGCGGGGTTCCGTGAAGGTCGCGGGCCGGGACGTCACCAAGCTGCGCGAGCGCGACCTGTACGAGGTGCGGAAGCTGTTCGGGGTGCTGTTCCAGGACGGCGCGCTGTTCGGCTCGATGAGCCTGTACGACAACATCGCTTTCCCGCTGCGGGAGCACACCCGTAAGTCCGAGAGCCAGATCCGGCGCATCGTGCTGGAGAAGATGGACATGGTCGGGCTGATCGGTTCGGAGGGGAAGCTGCCCGGCGAGATCTCCGGCGGCATGCGAAAGCGGGCCGGTCTCGCCCGAGCCCTGGTCCTCGACCCCGAGATCATCCTCTTCGACGAACCCGACTCCGGCCTCGACCCCGTACGCGTCGCCTATCTCAACCAGCTGATCGTCGACCTCAACGCACAGATCAATGCGACCTTCCTGATCGTCACCCATGACATCGCCTCGGCCCGCCAGGTGCCGGACAACATCGGGCTGTTGTTCCGCCGTGAGCTGATCATGTTCGGCCCCCGCGAGAAGCTGCTGACCAGCGACGAGCCCGTCGTACGGCAGTTCCTGAACGGCCGGATGCAGGGCCCCATCGGGATGGCCGAGGAGAAGGACGCCGCGCAGGTCGAGCAGGAGCTGGCCCAGCTCGGCGACGGAGCGCACACAAAATCTCCCGGCAGCCAGACTCTGACTCCCCGCCTGCTGCCGGGACCAGGCATCACCAGGCCACCCCGCTGGGAGGCGATCGCGAGACGCGAGGCCGAGCTGCGCCAAAAGGCGGTGACCGGCGCATGAGGCTGTCACCGACCGGAGCCCTCAGACAATCCGGGAACCTCTTCGCGATGGCGCTGGACGTCGTCCGGACCATCCCCCGACGGCCCTTCCAGGCACGGGAGTTCATCCAGCAGGCCTGGTTCGTCGCGAGCGTCACGATCCTGCCGACGGCCCTCGTGTCCATCCCCTTCGGCGCGGTCATCGCGCTGCAGATCGGCAGCCTGACCCGGCAGCTGGGCGCCCAGTCCTTCTCCGGGGCCGCCTCGGTCCTCGCGGTGTTGCGGGAGGCCTCACCGATCGTCACCGCCTTGCTGATCGCGGGCGCCGGCGGCACGGCGATCTGCGCGGACCTCGGGGCCCGGAAGATCCGCGAGGAGATCGACGCGATGCAGGTGCTGGGCATCGACCCCATCCACCGGCTGGTCGTTCCGCGGGTCCTTGCGTCGATGGTGGTGGCGGTGCTGCTCAACGGCCTGGTCTCGGTGGTCGGCGTCGCGGGCGGCTACTTCTTCAACGTCGTCCTGCAGAACGGCACACCCGGCGCCTATCTCGCCTCCTTCACGACGCTCGCCCAGCTCTCCGACCTGTGGGCGGCGGAGATCAAGGCGCTGGTGTTCGGTGCGATCGCCGCGATCGTCGCCTCGTACAAGGGACTCACCGCGAAGGGCGGTCCGAAGGGTGTGGGCGACGCGGTGAACCAGTCGGTGGTGATCACCTTCATGTTGCTGTTCGTGACGAACTTCGTGATGACTGCCGTGTACTTCCAAGTCGTTCCGCAGAGGGGCTGAGTCATGGCGCTGCTGAATCGCCTGGAGGAACTGGGCAGCCAACTGTCCTTCTACGGCCGCTCGTTGGCGTGGACGGGCCGCACCCTGCGCCGCTACAAGAAGGAGATCCTGCGGCTGCTCGCCGAGGTGAGTTTCGGGCGCGGCGCCCTCGCCGTCGTGGGCGGCACGGTCGGCGTCATCGCCTTCCTGTCGTTCTTCACCGGCACGGAGGTGGGCCTGCAGGGGTATGCCGCGCTCAACCAGCTCGGCACCTCCAACTTCGTGGCGTTCCTCTCGGCGTACTTCAACACCCGGGAGATCGCCCCGCTGGTGGCCGGCCTCGCGCTGTCCGCCACGGTGGGCGCCGGGTTCACGGCGCAGCTGGGCGCGATGCGGATCAGCGAGGAGACGGACGCCCTCGAAGTCATGGGCGTCCCCTCCCTGCCGTTCCTGGTGACGACCCGGATGATCGCCGGCTTCGTCGCGGTGATCCCGCTGTACGTGGTCGGGCTGCTGTCCTCGTACTTCGCCGCCCGCACCATCACCACCGGCTACTACGGGCAGTCGGCGGGCACCTACGACCACTACTTCCAGCAGTACCTGCCGCCGGTCGACGTGCTGTGGTCCTTCGGGAAGGTGCTCGTCTTCGCCGTCCTGATCATCCTGGTGCACTGCTTCTACGGCTACTACGCGAGCGGCGGCCCGGCGGGCGTCGGCGTCGCCGTGGGCCGCGCCGTGCGCACCTCGATCGTCGCGATCAACGTCCTGGACTTCTTCCTGTCGCTCGCGATCTGGGGCGCCAACACAACCGTACGGATTGCGGGGTGAGCCGAATGAGGGTGCTGAGACTGCGGTTGTACGGCGTCGTGTTCCTCGCCGTGCTCGCGCTGCTGTTGTCGCTGTCGGTCGCCGTGTACCAGCAGGTGTTCACCCCGGCCGTACGGATCGAGCTGGAGGCCGACAGCCTCGGCAACCAGCTCGATCCCCGCGCCGACGTCAAGCTGCGAGGACTGCTGGTCGGCGAGGTGCGCGCGGTGCACGCCGACGGGACGAAGGCGACGCTCGACATCGCGCTCAAGCCGGAGTACGTCACGTACATCCCGTCCGACGTGCACGCGCGCCTGCTGCCCAAGACGCTGTTCGGCGAGAAGTACGTCGACCTGGTCGCGCCCGCGCGCCCCTCGGCCAGGCCCATCCGCGCGGGGGACGTCATCACCCAGGACCGCACCCGCGTCGGCATCGAGCTCCAGCAGCTGATGAACGACCTGCTGCCGCTGCTGCGGACCGTGCAGCCCGGCAAGCTCAACGCCACGCTCTCCGCGTTCGCCACCGCCCTCGAAGGGCGCGGCGACCGGATCGGCGCCAACCTCACGCGCGTGGGGGACTATCTGCACCGGCTCAATCCTCACCTGCCCTCCCTCACCGAGGACTTCGCACGCCTGGCCGACGTCGCCGAGGTGTACGGCGACGCGGCTCCCGACCTGATGGAGATCCTGCGCAACACCGTCACCACCAGCCGCACCATCGTCGAGCAGCGGGACCGGCTCGCGGCCGCGCTCACCACGACGGCCACCGCCGCGGCCACCGCGGACGACTTCCTCGACGCGAACGGTGACCGGCTGATCACCCTGGGCCGGGTCTCCCGCCCCACGCTCGACCTCTTCGCCCGCTACTCGCCCGAGTACCCCTGCCTTCTCGCCGGCCTGGTCCATGAGGAGCAGGCCTCCGAGCAGGCGTTCCGCGGCGGCAAGATGCACATCACGCTCGAAGTCGTCCGCCGGCAAGGGGCGTATGAACCCGGTGAGTATCCCCGCTACGACGACCGGTCGGGGCCCGACTGCCGCGACCTGCCCCATCCCCCGGTGCCCGCCCCCGGGGTCCACCTCAACGACGGTTCGGCGAAGGGCAGTTCGTCGGGTCCGGTCGGCGTCTCCGCCACCCGGGCCGAGCAGCGCTCCGTCGGCTCGCTCGTGGCGCCCGTCATGGGCGTACCCGCCGACGAGGTGCCGCCGGTCGCGACCCTGCTGTTCGGACCGATGGCGCGCGGAACGGCGGTGAGCGTCGCATGAGGACGTCAGGAGCCCGGCAGGCCGCCGCCCCGCTGATCAAGTTCAGCCTCTTCGCCCTGGTGACAATCCTGGCGACCGCCCTGCTCGCCGCCACCATCGTCAACATCTCCCTCACCCCCGAGCACACGTATCGCGCGGTGTTCAGCGACGTGACGGGCCTGGAGAAGGGCGACGACATCCGGGTGGCCGGGGTGCGGGTCGGCGAGGTCGAGGGCATCCGGCTCAAGGACCGGACGCTGGCGGAGGTCACCTTCACCGTCAGCGCGGAGCGTCCACTGCTGAACAGCACCGGCGCGGTCATCCGCTACCGGAACCTGGTCGGACAGCGTTACGTCGCCCTGACCGAGGGCGCGGGAGACGGCACCCTGCTGAGGCCAGGCGCCGCGATCCCGCTGTCGCGCACGCAGCCCGCGCTGGACCTCAACGCGCTGCTGAACGGCTTCAAGCCACTGTTCGCCGCGCTCAGCCCGCAGGACGTCAACCAGCTCGCCACCGAGATCATCCGGACTCTCCAGGGCGAGGGCGGCACCGTCAACAGCCTGCTCGCGCACACGGCTTCGCTCACCACGACCCTGGCCGGCCGCGACAGGCTGATCGGGTCGGTGATCGACAACCTCAACACCGTGCTGGAGACGCTGGACAAGCGTGACGCCCGCTTCTCCGGGCTCCTCAAGCAGCTGCGTCGGGTGATCTCGGGGCTGTCCGCCGACCGCAAGCCCATCGGACAGTCGCTGGTGGGCATCGGCGACCTGACGGACGCCACCGCGGGGCTGCTCAAGGACGCGCGTCCGCCCCTGAAGGACGACATCGCCGAGCTGACCGATCTCACCGGAACGCTCAACAAGAACGAGAACACCGTGGAGGGCGTCCTGAAGCGGCTGCCGAACAAGCTCAACGCGCTCACGGGGACGGCGTCCTACGGCTCCTGGTTCAACTTCTACCTCTGCGACTTCGACGGCCGGATCGTGCTGCCGAAGACGAAGCAGGTGCTCACACCGGAACTGCACGTGGCGAGGGCGAGGTGCGGCGCATGACGAAGCACTTCCTTCCGCGCAGGACCCGCAAGCGCCGCCCGGAGCCGCTGGTCAAGGTCCGCATCGACCCACCGAAGCTCCCGAAAATACGGCTCCTGCCGCGCCGGGCACCACGCCCCCGCCGCCCCGACCCCCTGGCCGAAGTCCGCGTCGACCCACCCAAGCTGCCCCGCATACGGATACGCCGCCCACGCCTGACCCCGTTCCGCGACCGCAACCCCGTGGTGATCGGAGCCGTCGGCCTCACCATCCTCGGGCTGCTGACCGTGGCCGCGTTCAACGCCGACAGCCTGCCGCTGATCGGCGGCGGCGAGACGTACAGCGCGGCCTTCTCGGAGGCGGGCGGCCTCAAGCCCGGCGACGAGGTGCGGATCGCCGGCGTCAAGGTCGGCAAGGTCGAGGACGTCGATCTGGACGGTGATCACGTCAGGGTCACCTTCAAGATCAAGGACGATCCGGGGTTCGGTACCGAGACCGGCGCCTCGATCCGGGTCAAGACGATCCTCGGCGCGAAGTACCTCGCGCTGCACCCCAAGGGACCGGGACAGCTGAGGCCCGGCAGTGAGATACCGCTGAAGAGGACGGTTCCGGCGTACGACGTCGTGCAGGCGTTCAGCGATCTCACCACGACGACGGAGAAGGTCGACACCGACCGGTTGGCGAAGGCCCTGGACACCATCTCCACCACCTTCCAGGACTCGCCCGCCGAGGTACGGGCGTCCATCAAGGGCCTGTCGAAGCTCTCCCGGACGGTCGCCTCGCGCGACAAGGCGCTGGGTGAACTCCTCGACCACGCGAACGGAGTCACGGGCGTGCTGGCCGAGCACTCCGAGGACTTCTCCGCGCTGGTCAAGGACGGCGACAAGCTGTTCAAGGAGATCAGCCTGCGGCGCGAGGCGATCCACAAGCTGCTGAAGAGCTCGGCCGTGCTCGGCATCGAGCTCTCCGGCCTGGTCGCGGACAACGAAAAGGAGATCGGGCCCGCGCTCAAGGGCCTGAACCGCGTGGTGCAGATGCTCGAACGGAATCAGTCCAGCCTCGACCGGAGCGTCAAGCTGCTCGCGCCGTACGTCCGGGTCTTCACCAACGCCGTCGGCAACGGCCGCTGGTTCGACAGCTACGTCCAGAACCTGGTCGCCGCTCCGGTGGTGCCGCGGACGGGAGGCGCGCAGTGAAGAACCTGAAGAGGCGCGTGGCCGTGGTCACCGCCCTCGCCCTCGCCGTCGCGCTCACCTACGTGCTGTGGCCGCGCTCCGAGTCCGTGCACGTCACCGCGTACTTCCCGCGCACCGTCGGCATCTACCCCGGCTCGGACGTCCGCGTCCTCGGCGTCCGGATCGGCGAGGTCGAGAAGATCACGCCGGAGGGCGACCGGGTGCGGGTGGAGCTGGCGTACGACGAAGGCCGCAAGGTCCCGGCGGACGCGAAGGCCGCGATCATCAACTCCTCGGTGGTCAGCGACCGTTACCTGCAGCTGCTGCCCGTGTACCGAAAGGGCCCGGTGCTGCAAAACGGCGCCGTCATCCCCGAGACGCGGACCGCCGTGCCGGTCGAGCTGGACCGCATCTTCGACAGTCTGCACACGACAGCCGACGCGCTCGGCCCCGAGGGCGCCAACAAGGACGGCTCGCTGTCGCGGCTTCTCGGGGTGAGCGCGGACAACCTCGACGGCCAGGGCGAGAACCTCAACCAGACGGTCGAGGACCTCTCGCAGGCCGTCACCACGCTGTCCGACGGCCGCAAGGACCTCTTCGGCACGGTCAGGAATCTGCAGGTGTTCACGGCGGCGCTGGCCGCCGACGACAAGAGCGTGCGGTCGTTCAACACCAGCCTCGCCGAGGTCGCCGGGCAGCTCGCGGGCGAGCGCGAGGACCTCGCGGACGCGCTGCGGAACCTGGGGACGGCGCTCGGCGACGTGTCGGACTTCGTGAAGAACAACAAGAAATCGCTGACCTCGAACGTGCAGGGCCTGAGCAAGGTGACCAAGGTGCTCGTCACCCAACGGGCCGCACTGGACGAGTTGTTGGCGGTCGCTCCCACGGGCCTGTCGAACCTGAACAACGCGTACAACCCGTCCGCGGGCACCCTCGACACCCGCAACAACGCCCAGCAGGCGCAGGATCCGGCCTCGCTGCTGTGCTCCGTGCTGAAGACGACCGGCGACGAGGGCGGCAAGAACCCCGACTGCGAGGAGCTGAGGGACCTCTTCGACTCCCTGCCGAAGGTGCCTCAGGGTTCCGCGGTGACAGGAACGGTCGACCGGACACTCGGCGGAATTCTGGGGGCGAGCGCATGAGCGCACTGCGCGGAGTCGGGGCCCTCGCGTGGGCCGCGGTCGGAGCACTGCTGCTGTCCGGGTGCGAGTTCAACGGTTGGTACGACGTCCAGCTGCCCGGTGGAGCCGCCGCGGACGGCCACGCGTACCACGTCACCGTCGAGTTCCGCGACGTCCTCGACCTGGTGCCGCAGTCGGCGGTGAAGGTCAACAACGTCACCGTGGGCGCGGTCGAGAAGGTGCAGCTGGACGGCTGGCACGCGCGCGTACGGCTGCGGGTCGCCGACTCGGTGAAGCTGCCCGCCAACGCGGTCGCGGAGCTGCGGCAGACCAGCATGCTCGGCGAGAAGTACGTCGCGCTCTCCGCCCCGTCCGGCACGGCCCCCGTGGGCCGGCTCGGCGACGGCGACCGTGTCCCGCTGTCCCGCAGCGGCCGCAACCCGGAGATCGAGGAGGTGCTGTCCGCGCTGTCGGCGCTGCTCAACGGTGGCGGGGTGGCCCAGCTCAAGACGATCACCGTGGAGCTGAACAAGGCTCTGAACGGCCGGGAGAACCGGGTCAGGTCGCTGCTCAAGGAGCTGAACACGTTCATCGGCGGTCTGGACGACCAGCGCAAGGACATCGTCCGCGCCCTCAAGGCCGTCGACCGGCTCGCAGGGCGGCTCGGGAAGGAGAAGAAGACGATCGCCCAGGCCGTCGATGCGATGCCGCCCGCGCTGAAGGTCCTTGCCGACCAGCGACGCGATCTGACAAAGATGCTCACCGCCCTGTCGAAACTGGGCAAGACGGGCACCAAGGTGGTCACGGCCTCGCACGACGACACGGTCGCGAACCTCAAACAGCTGCGGCCGATCCTGCAGCAGCTGAACACGGCGGGGGACGATCTACCCAACTCCCTGGAACTGCTGACCACTTACCCGTTCCCGCGCAACGCGTTGGACGCCGTCAGGGGTGACTACGTCAACCTCGACATCACAGCCGACCTCGATCTGTCCGACCTGTACGGGAACTTGACGGGCGGGTCCGGCAAGTCCGGGGAGGGGAACGGCGATTCCAAGCAGCCCGAGGCCCCCGATATACCCGACCTCCCGGACCTGCCGGCCGTCCCGACCCCCACCGCGCTGCCCAGCACACCGAGCCTGCCGTCGTCCCCCTCGGTGCCGTCGGCCCCGTCGGGCGGCGGCGGTCCGTTGTGCCCGCCGGTGTGCACCAGCAGCTACACCGCCCGAGGAGAGCTGCCCGAGGGGATCGACCTCGCGCTCGCAGAGCTGATGCTGAAGGGGGTTCAGTCGTGATCACACGTACGGTCAAGGCCCAGTTGCTCGCCTTCGCCACCGTCACCGCCGTCGGGGTCTCGTACGTCGGCGCCGAGTACACGGGCCTGGTGGACGACGTCCTGGGCGGCGGCTACACCGTGCGGGCGGACTTCGCCGACTCCGGGGGCATCTTCCCCGGCGCCGAGGTCACCTACCGCGGGGTGCCGGTGGGCCGCGTCGGCGCGCTGCGGCTGACCGGCTCCGACGGCGTCTCGGTCACCCTCGACATCAAGGACGGCGCGCCGCGCATCCCGGCGGACACCCTGGCCGTCGTGGCGAACCGCTCGGCGGTGGGCGAGCAATACGTAGATCTGCAGCCGCGAACTTCGCATGGCCCGTATCTCCTCGACGGCAGCGCCATCCCGCGCGGCAGCACCCGCGTGCCGCTGGCAACGACGGACTTGGTTCTCAGCCTGGACGGACTGGTGAACTCCGTCGGCAAGGACGATCTACGCATCACCGTCGACGAGCTGGGCAAGGCATTCTCGGGCACCGGGCCGAACCTGAGCCGGCTGGTGGACTCGGGCAACGCGCTCGTGGAATCGGCCTCCGAGTCACTCCCCCAGACGATCTCGCTGATCGAGGACTCGCGAAAGGTCCTCAGGACACAGGCCGACCAGGGCTCGTCCATCAAGTCGTTCGCGCACGACCTGGCAGCGCTCAGCGCACAGCTGAAATCGAGCGACGGGGACCTGCGCAAACTGATCGGCAACGCGACGCCGGCCGCGCAACAGGTGAACTCTCTGCTGAGATCCACCGGCCCACGGCTGTCGGTCCTGCTGGCCAACCTGATCAGCGGCGGCCAGGTCACGCTGGCCCGCCTGCCCGGCGTGGAGCAGTCCCTGGTCACCTTCCCGGCGCTGGTCGCGGGCAGCTACACGGTCGTCCCGGGCGACGGCACCACCCACTTCGGCCTGGTAGTGAACGCCGACGACCCGCCGGCGTGCACCCAGGGATACGGGACAACACGGCGTGATCCCTCGGACACCAGCACGCGCGAGGCGAACACCGACGCACGCTGCACCGCCCCGCGCGGAAGCAAGACGTCGGTGCGGGGCGCACAGAACGCCCCCGGCACGTCGACCACGTCCGGCGGTGCGAACCAGGCGGCGTACGTCACGCCGTACGACCCGGAGACCGGCACCACAACCGGCCCGGACGGAAGGCCCGTCGAGATCGGCTCGACGGGCGGTCAACAGGCGGTGTTCGGAGGGGAGTCGTGGCAATGGCTGCTAGTCGGACCGATGGCATGAGCAGGACCATGAGAGGTGCCCTGTCGGGCAGAGGGACGGGCAGAGCCTGGTCGGTGGGGCTGGTCGTGGCGACCGTCCTCACCACCGCGCTGACGATCTGGCTGAGCTTCGGGCTCTACAACCAGCGCGAGGCGGAGCAGCGGCGCCAGGACCTCCTGGCCGCGGCCCGCCAGTCGGCGCTGAACTTCACCTCGCTCGACTACCGGCACTACGACCGGGACAGCGCGAACGTCCTCGAGAGCGCCACCGGCGACTTCAAGAAGCAGTTCGCCGCGCAGACGGAGGAGCTGACGCAGCTGGTCGCCCAGAACAAGTCGGTCTCCGAGGGCCAGGTTCTGGAGGCGGGCATCGTCCGGTCCGACGAGCACTCGGCCCGCGTCCTGGTGGTCGCCGACAGCAGGGTGACCAACATCGCCGCGCCCAAGGGCGAGGCGCGCACCTATCGGCTGCAGCTCGACCTGGTGCACCGGGACGGCCGCTGGCTGACCTCCGACGTGGAGTTCGTCGGCTGACGCGCGGTCGGCTGACCGCGCCCCGACCGCCGCACGCCCCATGAGGACTTGAGGAGCAAGACCGTGACGAAGACGACCACCCGAAGCCGCGGCTCCGGTTCCGGATCCGGCACCGGCACCGGCACCGGCACCGGGCGCACCATGACCGCAGCCGCCCGCGCGGCGGCCAAGCGCGCGGAGCGCGGCCACCGCGAACCGGACCCGGCGGCCACCGACAAGGAAACCCCGGGGCGGCCGGAGGCGCCGGAAGCCGGACGCACCGTGCTCATCGAGCCCAAGGACGAGAACGGCTGGGACGACCCGCCCGAGCCCTCGCCGGAGTCCTTCGAGGAGGACGCGCCGCAGCAGGAGGGCGAACCCGGCGGCCCCGCCGCGCCAACGCGGCACGGTCGGCGGCGCCTGCTCACCACGACCCTGTGCGTCCTGCTCGTGGCGGGCCTGGTCGCGGCCGCCTTGCTCGGATGGCGGTACCGGGAGGGGGCGCGGGCCGAACAGGCCCGGGGACAGGCGCTCGCGGCCGCGCGGCAGGCGGCGCCCGTCGTGCTGTCGTACGACTACCGTCACCTGAACCGCGACTTCGCCGCGGCCCGCGCCCGGCTCACTGGCCACTTCCGCGACGAGTACAGGAAGACCACCACGGCGGTGGTCGGCCCGACGGCCAGGAAATACCACGGGGTGGTGAAGGCGACGGTGGCGGCTCCCGCCGGCGGCTCCCCGGCAGCCTCCGTGATCTCGGCCTCGGCGGACCGCGCCGTCGTCCTCCTCTTCGTCAACCAGGTGACCACGAGCACCCAGGTCTCGGGCTCCCGCGTGGACCTGAACCGGGTGCGGATGACGCTGACCCGTACGTCCGACGGCTGGAGGGTGAGCGCGGTCGACGCGCTCTGACATCCGTATCCTCCGGCCCGCGGAGGACAGCCGAGTCGGACTGGTGTTCCAGTCGATCACCTGCATCTGGTCGATCTGCGTCGCGACGACCGCGCCTATCGCCGGCGCGTCATCGAGCAACGGGCTCTGAGCTGATCTCAGGGACTTTCAGTGCTGCCTGGGGGACTTTCGAGGGTCTTTTCGCCACCTGACGCGGCAAACCGCTGAAAGATCGGAAAGGGCATCCGGCGCAGGTCAGAGGCCCTTTACCAGGCAAATCCGCAGGTGGCGGCAGACGAGTCGGGCTGTACGCCGGGTTCTGTCGCCCGACTGCCTCGCGGCGGTCGGGGAGACGGCCATCCATCTAGGACCGGCGTTGCCGCCGGTCTCGTGCGGTCTACCCGGGGACTCGGGCGGGCAGCCCTCGAACGTCCCCGCAGGAGCCCTTTCCTATCCTTGGCAGGAACTCCCTTTTGACCTTGCTCCGGGTGGGGTTTACCTAGCTGCTCAGGTCGCCCTGGGCACTGGTGGTCTCTTACACCACCGTTTCACCCTTACCGAGGACCGAAGTCCCCGGCGGTTTGTTTTCTGTGGCACTTTCCCGCGGGTCACCCCGGGTGGCCGTTAGCCATCACCCTGCCCTGTGGAGCCCGGACGTTCCTCGGGAAGCCCTCCAAGAGGGGACTTCACGCGGCCGTCCGCCCGGCTCGTCTGCCGTGTCGACCATGTTACCGGGCGCGCGCCCCGCCTCTGTCCGGCCGGGGCCCCGCCCGCGGCCTCGCCCCTCGGGGGACCCGGCGCCGGGGAAGTGGCGGCCCCGGACGCGGTCGCCAGTACCGAGCCCGCCAGGATCAGGGTGAAGGCCACGACGATGGTCGCCGTCAGTGGCTCGGACAGGAAGATCGCGCCCGCTGCCACCGCTACCGCCGGGTTGACGTACGTGAAGACGGTTGCCCTCGTCGGGCCCGCCTCCTTGATCAGCTCCAGGAAGGCCACGAAGGCGACCGCCGTGCAGACCACGCCCAGGGTGGCCAGCGCAGCCAGGACCGAGGCGGAGGGCATCGCCGACGGCCAGGTCATCGCCGCCGCCGGGGCGTAGACCAGGGCCGCGAGGGCCAGGCAGGGGGCGATGAGCTGGAGGGTGGGGACAGCCTTGAGGTAGCGCGCGGCGATCAAGGGGGCCGTTGCGTAGCCGATCACCGTTATCAGCACCTCGGCCAGGGAGCGGGCGTCACCGCCGGTCAGGTGCGGGACCGTGAGGACTCCTACGCCGGCCAGGCCCAGGCCGAGCCCGACGACGCGCCGCACTCCCAGCCTCTCCGTCTCGCCGAAGAAGCGGGCCAGGGCCACTCCGACGATCGGGACGCCCGCGATCAGCAGGCCCGCTGTCGAGCTGGACAGGTGGCGTTCCGCGTCGGTCAGGGTCCACCAGGGGCCGATGATCTCGATGCACGCGAAGGCCAGCATCGGGCGCCAGTGGGTTCGCACGGTGGCGGGCAGGCCGCCCTGCCGTATCGCGAAGGGCAGGAGCAGGGCCGCGCCCAGCGCGCAGCGCGTGAACACCACCATCGACGGGGACAGCGGGGCGTCCACCGCCACCTTGATCAGCAGGTAGGGGATGCCCCAGACCACTCCCATCAGGGAGAACAGGAACCAGCCGCGTGCAGTCATGCGGCCATCCTCGGCGCGTCAGCGGCCCGCGTCTTGAACGCTGTTGCGGTATGCCGCCGGAGTCACCCCGAGCACCCTGCGGAACCAGCGCGTCAGGTGTGCCTGGTCCGCGAAGCCCACCAGGCCCGCAACCTCGGCCGGCTTCAGGCCGGACTCCAGTAGTCCGCGGGCTCGGTGTACCCGGTGCTGCGCCAGCCAGGCGTACGGGGGTATCCCCATCGTCGTACGGAAGGCTCGGAGGAGTTGGTAGCGGGACAGGCCCAGAGCGGTGGCGAGTTCGGCGAGGGAGGGGGGTTCCAGGAGGTCGTCGGCCAGGCGGTCCCGTACCGCGTGGGCGATGTGGGCGGCGCCCGCCACCCTGTCGTCCGTCGCACGGGCCGTGGAGTGGCGGCGGGTGAGGGCCGTCAGCAGCCATGGGAGGCGGGACTCCGTCTCCAGCGGGTCGGGGCAGACGCTCAGTTCGGCGTGGGCGCGACTGAAGGCGGTGGCGAGTTCGGGGTCGTCCAGGAGGGGTTCGCGGAAGTACGGGAGGCCGCCGCCGAGGGTGCCTTCGGTGAGGAGGGAGGGGGCGGGGTACAGGGCGCGGTAGGCGTAGCCGCCGTCAGGGGCGGCGGGGCGGCCTGTGTGCATTTCGCCTGGGGCCAGTACGACGATGGAGCCCGGGCCTGGGCGGAGGTGGTCGCCCCGGTAGTCGATGACCTCGGCGCCGCCGACGCAGATGCCGATGCTGAACTGCTCGTGCGTGTGCGCGGCGTAGACGTGGCGGTCGAAGCGGGCGGTCAGCAGGTCCAGTGCGGGGCCGCAACGGCCCAGCCGCGCCCTTGTCCACAGTGCCTGTTCCGCCACGGTCCGTCCCCCTGTCCGTCTTGCTCAGAGGGTGCAACGCCGTGGCAGTCAGAGAAAGTCCGCGGTCTCCAGGTCGAAGGCGAACGGTTCGGGGAGAGTGACTGGCTTGCCGAAGGGCCGGGTGCAGTGTCCGCGGTAGTCGTCCTTCTCCGGGTCGCCGAACAGCGTGACCGAGGCTGCGTCTCGGTCGACCAGAAGGTAGAGGGGAATGCCGCCGCGTGCGTAGCAGCGGCGCTTGGCCTCACGGTCTGCCTGGGGCTTCGTGGACGTCACTTCCAAGACCATGGCGACACCGTTGCAGCGCATCCAGGATCCGGCATGCGCGAAAAGGTCGAGGTCAAGGGGCGCGAACGTGACATCCGGAACCACGTGGTTCTTCGGACAGGCCTCGCCGCTCTTCAGTAGGAGACCCTTGTTCCCGGAGAAGTCCATTTCCGTCCGGGACTGTTTGATCACTTGTCGCACGAGCCTGCTGATGTACTTCTCGTGCTCCCCGTCCGGCGGCGGCGTCACAACGATCTCCCCCTCGATCAGCTCCGCCCGGAAACCCTCCGGGGTGTCCAGGGCGAGAAAGCCCTCCAGCAGGACCTCTTCCTGCGTGAGCGGCTCGTGGGCCATGGCAGTCATGTCACGCCCCTCCTTCTGTCGCTCGCCAGACTGGGACATCGGAAGATCACCTGCCCGAGAGATCGGGAACCGTTCCCTCGATCGTGGCACATGAGGATGGGCAACGTCAGTCACCGAGCCCCCCGCCCCTCACCTACCGGCCTTCGGTCAAGCGGGCGCGAACCGCACCTTCGAGGTTCCCGGATCCGACTGAACGACCTTCACCCTGAGGCGTTCACCCAGAGACAGCGACAGATCCGCCCCGTCGATCCGGCCCATGACCGCCGGCGTCTCCAGCTGCACGGTCCCCACCGTCGGTCGGTCTTCGTCGACGTCCACCACACAGCCGTCGAACACCTCCCCCACCCGGTCCTTCAGCAGGGCCGCCTCGACGAGGTCGACGCACTCCCGTTCCGCCTTGGCAGCGAGCCGACCGCCTTCGGTCATCTCGCGAGGCAGCGCCTCGAAAGCCGCGAGCACCCACTCCGGCACCGGCTCCCCCGCCACCGCGGCCAGGCAGATCTCCGACGCGTACCGGTCGATGAGGCGCCGCAGCGGGGCCGTGCAGTGGGCGTAGGGGGCGGCGACCGCCGCGTGGGTGGTGAGGGAGGGCAGGATGCCGTCGCGGAAGACCGTGTAGCCGGCGCCGCGCAGCAGGGTCGTGCACTCCTGGAGGAAGGCCGCGTGGTGGGGGATCCGCGGGTCCAGGGAACGCACCAGCGCCGCGTACGACACATGGTGCGGCCAGTCGATGTGCAGGGCGTGAGCGGTGCGGCGCAATCGTCCCACCGCGCCGTCCGGTGCGGCGGGCAGGGTGCGGAGCACTCCCGTGCCGTGTCCGAGCATCAGGTCCGCCGCCGCCATGCCCGTGAGCAGGGAGATCTGGGCGTTCCAGCCGTCGGCGGGCAGCGGGGCGCGGTACGACAGTTCGTACGTGCCGTCCCGCTCGGCAATCTCCTGCTCGGGGATCCGCAGGGAGATCCCGCCGCGCTCGACCTCCAGCCGTTCCCGCAACTCGCCGACGACGCGAAGCAACTCCAGCGGCTCCTCGGCCGTGCCGGAGTCGATCGCTCGCTGCACGCCCTCGTAATCGAGCTTGGCACGGCTGCGGACCAGGGCCCGGCGGACGTCGGCCGCGGTCGTACGGCCTTCCGCGTCGAGGTCGATCGTCCACAGCGCGGCCGGGCGGACCTGGTCCGGGAGGAGGCTCGCGGCGCCCTCGCTCAGCACCGGCGGGTGGAGCGGAATGCGGGTGTCCGGGAAGTACAGGGTCATCACCCGCCGGTGCGCCTCCGCGTCGAGGAGGCCGCCCGGGACGACGAAGGCGGCGACGTCGGCGATGGCGTACCGGAGGCGGTAGCCGGTGCCCCGCCGGGAGAGGTGCATGGCCTGGTCGAGGTCGGTGGAGGCGGGCGGGTCGATGGTGAAGAGGGGGAGGTCGGTGGCGTCCTCGTACCCCTTCGGCACAGCCGCCCTTTGCGCTTCCGCCGTCACTTCGGGCGGGAAGTCCGACGGCACGTCGAGTTCGGTGCGCAGGGCGGCGAAGGCGGTCCGGAGCGAGGCGTCGGTCACGCGGATGCGACGGCGAGGCATACAGCGAGGGTAAGCAGATCGGGCCCCGTACGCTGTCCGGAGCTCAAACAGAAGGAGACGTTCCGTGCTTGTCCTGCTGCCTCCCTCCGAAGGCAAGGCGTCCTCCGGTCGTGGCGCCCCGCTGAAGCTGGAGTCGCTGTCGTTGCCGGGGCTCAACGAGGGCCGTGAGGCGGTGCTCGACGCACTCGTCGAGCTGTGCGCCGGCGACGAGCAGAAGGCGCGGGAAGTACTGGGGCTGAGCGAGGGGCTGGCCGGCGAGGTCGCGAAGAACGTCGAGCTGAGGACCGCTGGGGCGCGGCCCGCCGGGGAGATCTACACGGGTGTGCTCTACGACGCCCTCGACCTGGCTTCCCTCGACGCGGCCGCGAAGAGGCGTGCGGGGCGTTCGCTGCTCGTGTTCTCGGGGCTGTGGGGAGCGGTCCGGGTGACGGACCGGATTCCGTCGTACCGCTGCTCGATGGGGGTGAAGCTGCCGGGGCTCGGGGCGCTGGGTGCGCACTGGCGCAAGCCGATGGCCTCCGTGCTCACCGAGGCCGCCGGGAACGGACTCGTGCTCGATCTGCGGTCCTCCGCCTACGCGGCCGCGTGGAAGCCGAAGGGTGAGGTCGCGAGGCGGACGGCGAGCGTACGGGTGCTGCACGCGCCGACACGGAAGGTCGTCAGCCACTTCAACAAGGCGACCAAGGGGCGGATGGTGCGGAGTCTGCTGGCGGCGGGGGTCTCACCGAAGGGGCCGGCCGAGCTGGTCGAGGTGCTGCGGGAGCTGGGGTACGAGGTGGAGGCCGAGGCGCCCGCCAAGGCGGGGGCGGCCTGGACGCTGGATGTGCTGGTGGACGAGGTTCACTGAGCCTCCCCGAACCATTGATTGCAGCATGTGCAACGACCTTTGCGCATGCTGCACACCGCGGGCAGGATGACGCCATGGCCCCCTCGCTCCTGGACCTCGCCCCCGTCGTGCCCGTCGTCGTCATCGAGGACGCCTCCGACGCCGTGCCGCTCGCCCGGGCCCTTGTCGCCGGCGGGCTGTCCGCGATCGAGGTGACCCTGCGGACGCCCGTCGCGCTCGACGCGATCCGGGCGATCGCCGGAGAGGTGCCGGAGGCCGTGGTCGGGGCCGGGACCGTCATCACGCCGGAGCAGGTGAGGGAGTCGGTGGAGGCCGGTGCGCGCTTTCTCGTCAGCCCGGGCTGGACGGACGTACTCCTGGAGGCGATGCGGGAGTCCGGGGTGCCGTTCCTGCCGGGGGTGTCGACGACCTCGGAGGTCGTGGCGCTGCTGGAGCGGGGGGTGCGGGAGATGAAGTTCTTCCCGGCCGAGGCCGCCGGCGGGACGGCGTATCTGAAGTCCCTGTCGGGGCCGTTGCCGCAGGCGCGGTTCTGTCCCACGGGAGGGATCGGGGCCGAGAACGCCCCCGAGTACCTGTCGCTGCCCAACGTCGGTTGCGTGGGCGGGACTTGGATGCTCCCGGCGGATGCGATCGCCGCGCGGGACTGGGCACGGGTCGAGAAGCTGGCCCGCGCGGCGACGGGGCTAAGGACGCAGGTGTGACGTGTCGTTCAGGAGCCGTACGCTCGCGTTGCCGTCGGCGTAGTACGCGACCACCGACATGGACGCAGCCGAGAGTTCCATGCGGAACAGGGACTCGGGAGGGGCGCCCAGCGCGAGGCGTACGAACATCTTGATCGGGGTGACGTGGGTGACGAGCAGGACCGTACGGCCCGCGTAGGCGGCGACGAGCTTGTCCCTGGTCGCCGCGATCCGCGTCGCCGTGGCCGCGAAGCTCTCGCCGCCGCCGGTGGGTTCGGCCTCCGGGTCGGACAGCCAGGTGGTGAGGTCGTCCGGGTAGCGCTCGCGCACCTCGCCGAAGGTGAGGCCCTCCCAGGCGCCGAAGTCGGTCTCGATCAGGCCGTCCTCGACGGTGACCTCGAGACCGAGCCGGTCGGCCACGGTCTCGGCGGTCTGCCGGGTACGGGTCAGAGGCGAGGCGAGGATGTGCTGGATCGTGCCTCGGCGGGCCAGGGCGGTCGCTGCGTGTTCTGCCTGCTCCCTGCCGACCTCAGAGAGGGAGGGATCCGTACCGCCGCTCCCCGAGAACCGCTTCTGGGGCGTGAGCGGGGTCTCCCCGTGCCGAAGGAGTACGAAGGTGGCGGGCGCACCCATGTCGGCCGGGGCCCAGCCGGGGCTTGCCACGGCCTTGGCGGCACGCACGTCGGCCTCGGCCTTTGCGGAAGACAGCTTCTTCACCGAACTAGCCGACGCCCGCGAGTCCATCGCCTCGTTCGCCAGCCGGTCCGCGTGCTTGTTCTGCTCTCTCGGGATCCACTCGTACGTCACCCGCTCCGGCGGAAACGCCCTCCCCGCCTCCAGAGCGAGCGGCTTCATGTCGGGGTGCTTGATCTTCCAGCGCCCCGACATCTGCTCGACGACCAGTTTGGAATCCATGCGCACGTGGACGCGGGCCGAGGGATCGAGGTCGTGTGCGGCACGCAGGCCCGCCAGGAGTCCCCGGTACTCGGCGACGTTGTTGGTGACGATGCCGAGGTATTCGTACGTCTCGACCAGCGTCTCCCCCGTCGCCGCGTCCCGCACCACGGAGCCGTAGCCGGCCGGCCCGGGGTTGCCCCGCGAGCCGCCGTCCGCCTCGACGATGAACTCCCGCACGCCGACGACCGCCTACAGACCCGACTCGGACGTGCGGACGAGGATGCGGCGGCAGTTCTCGCAGCGCACCACGGTGTCCGGCGCGGCCGCGCGGATCTCGTTGATGTCGGTGATGGCGAGCTCCTGGCGGCAGCCCTGGCAGGTGCGCTGGTACAGCTTGGCCGCACCGATGCCGCCCTGCTGCGCGCGGAGCTTGTCGTAGAGCTTGAGCAGGTCGGCGGGGACGGAGGCCGCGATGACCTCGCGCTCCTTGGTCGCGGAGGCGATGTCGCCGTCGAGCGTCTGGAGGGCCGCGTCCCGGCGGGCGGTGGCGTCCTCGATCTTCGACTGGACGGAGGCGACCCGCTCGGTCAGCTCGGCCACCCGCTCCTGGGCGGACTCCAGGCGCTCCATGACCTCCAGGACGACGTCCTCGAGGTCGCCCTGGCGCTTGGCGAGGGAGGTGATCTCGCGCTGGAGGTTCTCCAGGTCCTTGGGCGAGGTCGCGGCCCCGGAGTCCAGGCGCTGCTGGTCGCGGGCGGCGCGCTGGCGCACCTGGTCCACGTCCTGCTCGGCCTTGGTCTGCTCACGGGCGGTGTCGCTCGCCTCGGTCTGCGCGGCCACGAGCAGGTCGCGCAGCTGGGTGGCGTCCTTGGTGAGCGACTCGATCTCGGCGTGCTCGGGCAGTGAGCGGCGCTTGTGGGCGAGCTGCTGGAGGCGGACGTCGAGGTCCTGGACGTCGAGGAGTCGGATCTGGTCGGCGGGCGCGGCGTTCAGTTGGGGGCTCCAGGTGAAGGGGAGTGGCTGGTCCAGGGGTCGGTGACCGTCTTGGAGACGTGCACGCGCAGGTTCCAGCCGTGGCGGTCGGAGATCTCGTCGAGCTGGGCGGCGGCCAGCTCGCACCAGGGCCACTCGGTGGCCCAGTGCGCCGCGTCGAGCAGCGCGAGAGGAGTGTGGGCGCGGGCCTCGGAGACGGGGTGGTGGCGCAGGTCCGCGGTGAGGAAGGCGTCGACGCCGGCCGCGCGGACCTGGTCGAAGAGGCTGTCGCCGGAGCCGCCGCTGACGGCGACCGTGCGGACGGTGGCCTCGGGGTCGCCGGCGACGCGGATGCCCTGGGCGGTGGCCGGCAGGCGTGCGGCGGCTCGCTCGGCGAGCTCGCGGACGGTCGTCGGGGGGTCCAGCTCGCACACGCGGCCCAGCCCCCGGCGCCCTTCCGGGTCCGTCGGGTCCGGCACCAGCGGCCCTACGACACGGAGGTCGAGCGCGCCCGCGAGCGCGTCCGAGACGCCCGGGTCGGCGGTGTCCGCGTTGGTGTGGGCCACGTGCAGCGCGATGTCGTTCTTGATGAGGGTGTGGACGACCCGGCCCTTGAAGTGCGAGGCCGCCACGGTGGTCGTACCGCGCAGGTAGAGGGGGTGGTGGGTGACCAGCAGGTCCGCGCCCAGCTTCACCGCCTCGTCGACGATCTCCTGGACCGGGTCGACGGCGAAGAGAACCCGCGTGACCTCCTGGTCGGGTTCGCCCACGACGGTGCCGACCGCGTCCCAGGACTCGGCCCGCTCGGCGGGCCACAGGTTCTCCAGCGCGGCGATGACTTCAGACAGACGGGGCACGGGGAAAGGCTACCTGCCTGGTCTGTCCCGCTGAACCCGCGCTGCCCACGGCTGTCCCGCTCAGCACAGTCGCCCCGGTTTCCTCAGGCGAATCGTTCCTGGGCCATCCCTTTGTGTGAAGCGGCGGCCCGCCCGTCCCACGACTGTGCGTGCGAAAACTAGTTTCGTCGCCGGAGGTGACCGGACGATGACGGCCTGTGCCATCGAACCTGCGGCGGCGAACGAGGAGAACGCCGAGCACGCGGACGGGGAGATCCCGCGGACGGAGGACGCGATCACCGAGGACGGGCAGACACCGCGGAGCGGGAACGACCGGCAGACACCGCGGAGCTGGAGCGACGCGCAGACACCGGGAACCGGGAACGACGCGCAGACGCCGGAGACCGGGAACAGGGCGACACCCCGGACCGGGAACGGGGAGACCCCGCGGGCGGGGTGTGTGATCACCGTCGACGGCTCCTATGCGGCCCGTCTCGCCGGGCACGGCGACTCCTGGTTCCCGGAGCGCTGGACCCTGGACGGCCCCGAGCCCTACGCGGTGCCGCTGCCCGGCAACCAGCCCGAGGAGCCCGGCACCGAGGTGCAGCCGATGGGCGACGGACGGGTGCTGATCAGGCGGTTCGCGGACCGGCGGCACACCTTCTCCCTGCTCTACCCGACCGGGCCGCAGACCGGCGAGCTGCCAATGGGCGCGGTCGAGTGCCCGGACGCGGGGACGGTCCTACGGCTGCTGCCGCCGGCGCCGGGCGGTGAGAAGGCGTACGCCCTCGCCGTGGGCCCGCACTCCAGTGCGGTGTGGCTGGTGGCGGGCGGTGCCTTCGGGCCGGAGCACCTCGCGGAGGTCCCGGGGCGCTGCTCGGGCGGGGTGTGGCTGGACCGGGCCGGACGGATGCTGGCCCTGGACCGGGAGGCCGGCGGGCGGACCAAGGCTGTCGTGGTCGATCTGGAGCGGGGCGGGGAGGTGTCGCCGCTGCTGCAGATCGCCGACGGCAGCGACGACCGGTTGCTGCTGGCCGACCCGGACAGCGGGCTGCTGCTGATCTCCTCGGACGCGCCGTCGCCGGGGTGCGCGCGGCTGGGCTGGGGGGTGCTGGGCAGCACGCTGCCGGTGCGCTTCCCGGAGTGCCTGCGGGTGCCGGGCTGCGCGGTGACGCCGTTCGCGATCCAGCCGGGGCAGGTGCTGATGCCGGAGAGCTGCGGGGTGGCGCTGCGCGTCGACGGCTCGATGGGCAGCTGGCTGGGCGTGTGGCGGCCCGCCGCACGGCAGGTCCTGCATCTTCCGGCGCCCGAGGGGTGGTTGGCGGGTGCCGGGCTGTGGACCGAGGACGGGGAGCTGCTCCTGCCGTACGCCACGCCGGCCGCGCCGTGCGGGGTGGCGCGGTGGGCGGCGGCATCGGGGAACGGGGCCCTCACCGGGGATACGGAGGGCCCGGGGGGAACGGGGGACGCGGGGAGAACGGGGGAAGCGGGGGCGGGGGGCGCGGGCCCGGAGGATCCGGAGGGCGGTGGTGGCGACGGCAGCAGTGGCCGTGGCGGTGGTAGCGATACAGCCACGCAGTCGCCCGAACCGGGTCCTCCGGAGCCCGTCATGGCACGCCCTGTGCCCCTGCAGCAAGCCCCGTTGGGCAGTCTTGTAACGAAGTAGTGCCGGTTGGTCCGGCCGCCTGGATTCGCCCTGTGGTGTGCCGGTTAAACTCCCCCCGCTGTAAGAAAGATCATGTTGACGGGGTGAATTACTTCCATGAGCGACGCCAGCAGGAACCAGTCGACCGCCGACGTCCAGGAGTCCACGGGCCACGGTAGGCACCGGGGTCCGGTCTCGGTCCAGGACAGCGACACGGCCCCCCGCGGCCGTCACCGCAAGTCGGTCGAGCAGACCGAGGCCGCGGCCTGAGGTCGGACGACGACACACGGCCCTGTTTCCTTACGGGAGACAGGGCCGTTGCGCGTCTACTCCCTTTTGAGTCCCAGCACTTCGGCCGCCGCGAAGGTCTCCCCCGCCGGCCTGCGCGCGTAGTGGGGGGTGAGCAGGGCGTCCAGTTCGTCGTAGGTGAAGGTGTCCTGTTTGCTGTCGAACTTCGCCTGCACCCGCGGTCGTTCGACGATGGTGACCATCCCCCCGTGGACGACGAGCAGCTGGCCGTTGACGCGCTCGGCGGCGGGCGAGGCCAAGTAGCCGACGAGGGGGGCGACATGCTCGGGGGCGAGGGGGTCGAGTCCCGACTCGGGTCGCTCGAAGCCGGCGCCCGAGAAGACGTCCTCGGTCATCCGGGTGCGGGCGCGCGGGCAGATGGCGTTGGTGGTGACGCCGTACTTGGCGAGGGCGAGGGCCGTCGAGGTGGTGAGTCCGACGATCCCGCCTTTGGCCGCCGCGTAGTTGGGCTGTCCGGCGGACCCGGCGAGGAACGCCTCCGAGGAGGTGTTCACGATACGGCCGTACACCGGCCCGCCCGCCGCCTTGGACCGCTCGCGCCAGTGCGCGGACGCGAACCGGGTCGTGTTGAAGTGGCCCTTGAGGTGGACCCGGATCACCGCGTCCCACTCGCCCTCGGTCATGGAGAAGATCATGCGGTCGCGCAGGATGCCCGCGTTGTTGACGAGGATGTCGAGCTTGCCGAACTCCTCGATCGTCAACTCCACGAGCTGTCGCGCCTGTTGGTGGTCGGCCACGTCCCCGGTGTGGGCGACGGCCTGTCCGCCCGCGGCCCGGATCTCCTCGGCGACCTGCTCGGCGGGGCCCGCGGAGGCCTCGCCGGAACCGTCCCGGCCGGGCTGTCCGAAGTCGTTGACGACCACGGCCGCGCCGAGCCGGGCGAGCTCCAGCGCCTCGGCGCGGCCAAGACCCCGGCCGGCGCCGGTGACGATCGCCGCGAGCCCGTCGAGTGGCAGTGGCAGGGTCATCGCGGGCCCTCAGATCTCGATGCACGTACGGAGTGAGGTCCCCGAGCGCATCTGGTCCAGCGCCTCGTTGACCTCGCTCAGCGGCACCCGGTGGGTGATCAGGCCGTCCAGGTCGACGCGGCCGGCCCGCCACAGGGCGATGGTCCGCTCGTAGGAGCGCAGGACGTCCCCGCCGCCGTACAGGGACGGCAGGATGCGCTTCTCGTCGAAGAACAGCTCGAACATGTTGAGCTGCAGGTTGTCGTCCATGGCGCCCGCGCCGACGATCACGAGGGTGCCGCCGCGCCGGGTGGTCTCGTACGCCGTCCTGGCCGTCGCGGACTTGCCGACGACTTCGAAGACGTAGTCGAAGCCCTCGCCCGCGGTCACCTGCTGCTTGGCGTCGGCCAGTTCGCCCGGGGAGACGGCCCGGGTGGCGCCGAACTTCAGGGCGGCCTCGCGGCGGGAGGCGACCGGGTCGACGGCGACGATCTCCGCGGCGCCCTTGAGGCGGGCGCCCTGGACGGCGGAGATGCCGACGCCGCCGCAGCCGATGACGGCGACCGAGGAACCGGCTTCCACGTCCGCGGTGTTGAGCGCGGCGCCGAGCCCGGTGGTGACCCCGCAGCCGATGAGCGCCGCGATGTCGAAGGGCACGTCGTCGGGGATCGGCACCGCGCAGCCCGCGTCGACGACGACCTCCTCGGTGAAGGTGCCGGTGCCCGCGAAGCCGAACACATCGCCGCCGGGGCGCCGGAAGTTGGGGGTGCCCGCGTTCATGAAGCCGGCCAGGCACAGTTCGGTCTGGCCCCGCTTGCAGGCGGGACAGATACCGCAGGCCGGCAACCAGCAGACGACGACCCGGTCGCCCGCCTTCAAGTGGCTGACGCCTTCCCCGACTTCGACGATCTCTCCCGCGCCTTCGTGTCCGGGCACGAACGGCGCCGGCTGCGGGAGGACCCCGGCCATCGCGGACAGGTCCGAGTGGCACAGGCCGGTGGCCCGGATCCGGATCCGCACCCTGCCGGGTCCGAAGCCCACCGCCTCGACGTCATCGAGGACTTCGAGCTTTTCCTGGCCGATCTCGTGCAGTACGGCTGCGCGCATGGTGCGGGCTCCCCTCGTACGGCGTTCTGGGTTCAGGAGTGTTCTCAGTGGTCGACGACGGTGTCGGCGAGGACGGGCGCGTCGTCGCGCTCCACGGCGGTGACGGCGACCCGGGTGGACCGCGGGGTGTGCCACATACGGATCCGCAGGGTCTCCCCCGGGTACACGACCCCGGCGAACCGGGTGACGTACGACCGCACCCGGGTCACGTCCCCGCCGAGCAGCGTGTCGACGACCGCCTTGAGCGTGATGCCGTAGGTGCACAGCCCGTGCAGGATGGGCCGCTCGAACCCGGCGACCTTGGCGAACTCCGGGTCGGCGTGCAGCGGGTTCCAGTCGCCGGACAGGCGGTAGAGCAGGGCCTGGTCCTCGCGGACGGGACGTTCCACGGTCCGGTCGGGTTCGCCGGTGGGGGGTTCCAGGCGTGCGGAGGGCCCCCGGTCGCCGCCCCAGCCGCCCTCTCCCCGTACGAAGATCTGGGCGTCGTTGGTCCACAACGGGCCCTCGGTGTCGGCGACTTCGGTCCGCAGGACCAGGACGGCCGCCTTGCCCTTGTCGTACACGGCGGCGATGCGGTGGGTGGCGGTCGCGGTGCCCTGGGCGGGGAGCGGGCGGTGGACGATCAGTGACTGGCCGCCGTGCAGGACCTTGGCGAGGTCGACGTCGATGCCGGGCATGGACAGTCCGCTGATCACTCCCGGCGATCCCGAGCCCGCCACCGTGGCGAAGCTCGGCAGGACGTGCAGCCGGGATTCGAGGGTGTAGCGCAGTTCGTCGGGGTCGGTGGCGGGGCTGGGTTTGCCGGGATGCGAGCCCGCCCCGATGCCGAGGTGGTAGAGCTGGACGTCCTTGGTGTTCCAGGAGATCTCGCCGATCCGGGGTTCGGCGGCGAGGGCCTTGGCTGCGTCGATGGGCATACGGCTCCTGACAGGGGCTCGGTCAAGACCTCGATCAAGACCTCGGTACGGCCGTCCGCACCGTCGGCCGCACCGAGGTCGTCGCGGGCCGATCTAGAACGCGTTCCAGTCCGGCGCCCTCTGTATAGCCGAGCCCACCGCACTTGTGAAGGCTCCTGACGGTGTGTCAGGTGTGGGGCCTGGTGGGCTGCCCCGGGTTCCGGCGCCGTGACATTTGTACTGCCCAAGTCCGTACACGCACACCTGCCGGGCGGACTCCGCGATCCGTAGCGTCTTGGGTATGACAACAGGAGACACGAGCGGGTTCGGGGGAACGGTCATGGTCTGGTCGCGCAAGCTCTCGCGCCGCGTCGGCGAGGTCCGCGAGCAGGTCCGCGAGGCGCGGAGGCACCAGCGGGACTGGAAGGCGAACAAGGCACGCTGCAAGGCCGAGTACAAGGCCGCGCAGGAGGCCGGAGAGGTTCACACGAAGGCGGGCCTGGGCAGCGGGTTCGGTCTGCTGCCGTGGCTGCTGCTGGGGATGGGCGCCTTCTCCAACCTCTTCCAGGGCGAGGCCGCGAACCCCTGGATCGGCGGCCTGGGGCTGCTCACGTTCAACTCGCTCTACATCTACGTCGCCTTCCGCGCCTTCCACAAGGAGACCCGGGAGGCGGTCTCCACCCGGGTCGCCCTGGTGCTGATGGGACTGGTCACCTGCGGTCTGGCGATGGGGTACGGCGGCAACTGGCTGCTGTTCTTCCCCCTGCTCGGGCTCGCCACGGGCGCGGTCGTGCGGCTGCCGCACCTGCGGTGGGTGGGAGCGGTCGTGACGGTGGTCGCCGGCGCGGCCTCCGTCTTCCGCGACGGCTGGGGCGGCCTCGACACCGCGTACGCCACCTGGATCTCCACGATGGTGACGGCCGCGATCCTGTCCCTGTCCGAAGCGGTACGGCAGTTGCGGGAGGCCCGCGAGGAACTGGCCCGGCGTGCGGTCGAGGAGGAGCGGCTGCGGTTCTCGCGCGATCTGCATGATCTGCTGGGGCACACGCTGTCGGTGATCGTGGTGAAGTCGGAGGCGGCCCGGCGCCTGGCCCCCCGCGATCTGGACGCGGCGCTCGTCCAGGTCTGCGACATCGAGTCGGTCGGCCGCCAGGCGCTCACCGAGATCCGTGAGGCGGTGACCGGCTACCGCGAGGGCAGCCTCAGCACGGATCTCGACCGGGCCGCCTCGGCTCTGCGCGCCGCGGGCATCGAGCCCGTCGTCCACCGTTCCGGTCACCCGCTCACCGCCCAGACCGAGGCCCTGCTGGGCTGGGTGGTCCGCGAGGCGGTGACCAACGCGGTCCGGCACAGCGGGGCGGAGCGCTGCGAGATCTCCGTGCGGGGCTCGGCGGAACGGGTGCTGCTGAGCATCCGGGACGACGGCCCGAGGGCGGCGGCCACGGGGCCGAGCGTGGGTGAGCGCGCCGCCCCTGAGGACGCCGGCACCATGCATGACCCGATCATCGGCGGCACCGGTCTCAAGGGGCTCACCGAGCGCCTGGCGGCGGCCGGTGGATGGTTGGAGGCCGGGCCGGGACCACGGGGAGGGTTCGTGGTGCGGGCCGAGTTGCCGGTCGGGCTGCCGGTCGAATCGGTGGAACCGGCGCGAGCCGATGAGCCTGCGGGCGCGGGGGCGGGGGCCGCCGGTGGGTCCCGGATCGGTGACGCGGCCCGGTGACGCGGCACCGGGCCGCCGACTCCTCGTTTCCCCTGTGCACTCCACTCTTCAGTTCTCAAGGATCCGGCGCGCCGTCCCCCTACTCTGGGGCCGTGAACGAGATGCCCCGGGACCACCGGCCCGCCAAGTCCATCCGCGTGCTGCTCGCCGAGGACCAGGGGATGATGCGTGGGGCGCTCGCGCTGCTGCTCGGCATGGAACCGGACATCCAGGTCGTGGCCCAGGTCGCGGCGGGGGACGCGATCGTGGACGCGGCCCTCACGCACCGCCCCGACGTGGCGCTGCTCGACATCGAGCTGCCGGGGATGAGCGGTCTGGACGCCGCCGCCGAACTGCGCGACCAGGCGCCGGACTGCCGGGTGTTGATCCTGACCACCTTCGGAAGGCCGGGTTATCTGCGCCGGGCCATGGAGGCGGGTGCCGCCGGTTTCCTCGTCAAGGACGGTCCCGTCGAGGAGTTGGCCGCCTCGATCCGCCGGGTGCTGACCGGCGAGACCGTGATCGACCCCGCCCTCGCCGCGGCCGCCCTCAGCGCCGGCCCGAACCCTCTCACCGCCCGCGAGTGCGATGCCCTCAGGGCCTCCACGGACGGCGCGACGGTGGCCGACATCGCCGACAGGCTCCACCTGTCCGAGTCCACCGTCCGCAACTACCTCTCCTCGGCGATCGGCAAGACCGGCACCCGCAACCGGATGGAGGCGGTACGGGCGGCCCGGCAGCAGGGGTGGCTGTGAGCCCGGCCGCTCCCTACTCGACCACCTCCGCCGTCTTGTACTCGGTGCCCTTGGGTGCCAGGCACACGAACCAGTTGTAGGGGGAGCCCGCCGCCGACCGGATCGCCGGGACGTCGGCGCCCGTACCGGAGCCGGCCTTCTCCACCACTGTCGCCGTGTCGTTCGTCCAGGCGCAGATGACGCGCTGGGCGGTCTTGGCGACATAGCCGATGACGAGGCGGACGTCCTTCGTGTCGCCGCGTTCCAGAGGGAGGGAGCCGGACATGAGATCCGTGCCGGTGAGGGTGTCCGTCCTGGCGACCGTGTTCTCCATGACCTTGGTCGTCCGGCCGCCGTAGTCGCGATAGACGAAGTAGGTGATCTTGCCGATCAGATCCGAGGCCTTGTGGGCATCCGGCGGGGTCTCACCTCGCAGCGCCATGGCGGCAAGCTGGGAATCGGCCTGTCGCTCGTCACGCGGGGCCGGCCACATGTCGAGCAGAACCCGCCACTTGGTGCCCTGGTCGGTACCGGTCGCCAGGGTGGTGCGCAGAACCCTGGACGGATCGGCGTCGGCCGAAGCGGACGGCCGGCTCGCCACCTGCCCGCCGTCCCCGCCCGGCAGCCCCGCCACCGCGAGCGTCGCCGAGGAGCCCGCGAGGACCAGTGCCGTGGCCGCGGCCACCGCCCAGCGTCGGGCCCGGCGCCTGCGGCCACCGCGGAGTACCGCCTGGTAGGGGGCTATGCCGATCTCCACCTCGTCGGTGGCGTCGGCCAGCAGGAGGGCGATGTCGCTGTCGCTCATGTCGTGGCTCTTCTCCCGGTCCGCGCTCATCACTTCCGCCCTCCCTGGGTCGCCATGTCGGCCAGTGCGGGTATGGCGCGAAGTTTCGCGATCCCCTTGGCCGCGTTGCTCTTCACCGAGCCGACCGAGCAGCCCATCGCCTCGGCCGTCTGTGTCTCGGTGAGGTCCTCCCAGTACCGCAGGACCACCGCCTCCCGCTGCCGCGGCGGCAGTTGGGCCAGCGCCGTCAGCAGGGCGCCGCGGTCGTCGGCCTGGGCGATGCGGTCACCGGTGTCGGCGACCTCGCGCACCAGGCCGAAGTCGTCCCCCCGTGCCAGGAACTCCCTGAGTTTCCTGCGGTGCTTGCGTGCGTGCGCGTTGATCATCACGCGCCGTACATACGCCTCCGGATCGTCCGCCGAGCCGACCCTGCGCCAGGCCACATAGGCCCGTTCCAGGGTCGACTGGACCAGGTCCTCCGCGGCGTGCTGCTCCCCCGTGAGGAGAAATGCCGTCCGCATCAGCCGTGGCCAGCGGCCGATGACAAAGCTCTGGAACTCCTCGTCCCGAGCCTGTTTCCGATCCCCCATGGGCACCTCCTAGATGTCTGAAGGAGTCCATGGGCGGCCCGGACCGTTGCCTCAGTTCGCGGAGATCTTTCTCGGCAGCCACGCCAGCATCAGCACCACCCCGCCGAGCAGCACCCCCGTCCCCACCCGGAACGCCAGCGCGTACCCCTCCGTCAGCGCCTGCGGCGAACCCGCTCCCCCCGTCCGTGCCGCCGCCAGCGTCGACAGGACGGCGAGCCCCAGCGAGCCCCCCATCGTGCGCGAGGTGTTGACCAGGCCCGACACCAGCCCGGCCTCCCCCGGCGCCGCCCCCGACGTGGCCAGCGAGGCGAGCGGCGTCGTGGCGAGACCGGCGCCCAGCATCATCAGGATCCCGGGGCACATGATCGCGGTCACATAGGCGCCGTCCGCGGTCATCGTCGACTGCCAGGCGAACCCGGCGACCGCGACCGCCGTACCGAGCACCGCCACCCACCGCGCCCCGAGCCGGCGCATGAAGCTCGGGGCGAGTTTCGAGCCGACCACGATGGCCAGCGAGGTCGGGATCAGTGCGGCTCCGGCGGCCAGGGGCGAATAGCCGAGGGCGTTCTGGGCGTACAGCGTCATGAAGTACCACATGGAGAACATCGCGGAGCCGCTCAGGAACATCGCCGCGTTCGCCGAGGCCACCGCTCGCACCCTGAGCAGTCCGAGCGGCATCAGCGGGGCGGCCGTACGGGACTCGACGACGAGGAAGCCCCCTACCAGCGCGAGTCCGGCGGCCAGCGGGACCACGGTCGCTGCCGCCGTCCATCCCTCGGCCTCGGTCTGCGAGATGCCGTACGCCAGTACCGCCAGCCCCCCGGTGATCAGCAGCGCTCCCGGCAGGTCGAGGCGTCGCCCGTCGCCGCTGCGGCTCTCGGTCAGCCACAGCAGCGAGCCCAGCAGGACCAGCGCGCCGACGGGCACGTTGATCAGCAGCACCCAGCGCCAGGACAGGGTGTCCACCAGGAGTCCGCCGACGAATCCGCCCGCGGCTCCGCCCCCCGCGCCCACGGCCGTCCAGGTGGCGATGGCCCGGGCCCGCGCGGCCCCCTCCGGGACGGCCGAGGTGACGATGGTCAGCGTCGCGGGAGCCAGCACCGCCGCGCCCAGGCCCTGCACGGCCCGCGCGATCAGCAGCTGGGCGTCCCCCTGGGCCAGCCCGCCGGCCAGCGAGGCCACGGTGAACAGCCCGAGCCCGACCAGGAACATCCGCTTGCGGCCGTAGAGGTCGCCGGCCCGGCCGCCGAGGAGCATGAACCCGGCGAAGGCGATCGAGTAGGCGTTCACGACCCACTGGAGTCCGGATTCGCTCATGCCCAGGTCGGCGCGCATGGACGGCAGCGCCACATTGACCACCGACACGTCGAGCACGACGAGGAACTGGCCCGCGCACGCCAGCGCCACCACCAGCCAGGCGGGCGGGGCCGACCGGGGACGGCGGGGTCTGCGGGCGACTTCAGCGGCTTCGAGCATGGCCGTCATGCTCTCAACCCGGCCTCCACTTCCCCAAGAGAATATAAAGAAATCGTTAGTACGCCGAAGCATCGGAATAGTTGCCCATGCATACGTAGTTCAAGCCACACGTAACCGATCTTCCAGGCCCGGAGGCCTCCCTCACATGACGCACACGCCGACCGACCAGCCCACCCGGAGAGCGTCCGGCGCTGTCGTCCCGGTGCTCGCCTTCGCGGGCATCGTGGTCGCGGTGATGCAGACCCTGCTCGTCCCCGTCATCAAGGACCTGCCGCAGCTGCTGGACACCGCGCCGAGCAACGCCACCTGGGTCCTGACGTCCACCCTGCTCTCGGGCGCCGTCGCCACCCCGATCATGGGCCGCCTCGGCGACCTGTACGGCAAGCGCCGCCTGCTCATATTCAGCCTCGCCGTGATGGTCGTGGGCGCCCTGGTCAGCGCCCTCACCAGCGACCTGCTCACCATGATCGCCGGGCGCACCCTCCAGGGCTTCGCCATGGGCGCGATCCCCCTCGGCATCGGCCTGATGCGGGACATGCTGCCCCGCGAGAAGCTCGGCTCGGCCATGGCCCTGATGAGCTCCTCGATCGGCGTCGGCGGCGGCCTCGCGCTGCCCCTCGCGGCCCTGATCGCCCAGCACGCCGACTGGCACGCCCTCTTCTACGGCGCCGCGGGCATCGGCGCGCTCGCCATCGCCCTCACCCTCCTCGTCGTCCCCGAGTCCCCGGCGCGCGCCGAGGGCACGTTCGACGTCATGGGCGCGATCGGCCTCTCCATCGGCCTGGTCCTCTTCCTCCTCCCGATCACCAAGGGCAGCGACTGGGGCTGGACCTCGGCCACCACGCTCGGCCTGTTCGCCGCGTCGGCCGTCGTCCTCCTCCTGTGGGGCGTCATGGAACTGCGCGTGAAGGCCCCCCTGGTCGACCTGCGCACCACGGCCCGCCCCGCGGTCCTCTTCACCAACCTGGCGTCGATCATGGTCGGTGTCTCGTTCTACGTCGTCTCGCTCGTCCTTCCCCAGCTGCTCCAGCTCCCGAAGGCGACCGGCTACGGCCTCGGCCAGTCGATGGTCGTCGCGGGCCTGCTGGTCGCTCCGCTGGGCCTGACGATGATGTTCACCGCGCCCGTGTACGCCCGGCTGTCGGCGAAGTACGGCCCCAAGGTCACCCTCATCCTCGGCATGCTGATCATCGCGATCGGCTACGGCGCGGGCCTCGGCCTCATGAGCGCGGCCTGGCAGAGCCTGGTCATCGCGGTGGTGCTGGGCGCGGGCATCGGTCTCGCGTACTCCTCTCTTCCCGCCCTGATCGTCGGCGCGGTCCCCGCGTCGGAGACGGGTGCGGCCAACGGGCTCAACACCCTGATGCGCTCCATCGGTACGTCCGTGTCGAGCGCCGTGATCGGGATGGTGCTGGCGAACACGGCGAACAACGTCGGGGGCGTCGCGGTACCGACCATGCACGGGTTCCGGGTGTCCTTCCTGATCGCGACCGGCGCGGTGGCCGTCGGACTGCTGATGGCCCTGTTCCTGCCGAAGCCGAACCGTGCCCCGCAGCTGCGGGCGAGCAGCGAGGAGGAGGCGAACCTGGAGCGGGCCGAGGCGGTACTGCGAGGGTTCCGGGGCCGTGTCCTCGACGCCTCCGGTGCTCCGGTCGCCCGTGCCAAGGTCACGCTGATCGACCGGCGCGGTCGGCAGGCGGGGGCGACGCTGTCCGACGAGGACGGCACGTACGTACTCGGGGTGCCGAGCGGGGGTGCGTACGTGCTCGCCGCACGGGCCGCCGGCCACGGTCCCCTGGCCTCTTCCGCCACCCACGCGGGTGACGAGCGCGCGATCGCCCTCGACCTGGCCCTGCCGGGCGAGACCGAGACGGTCACGGCCTGACGACCGCTCAGCGGAACCACACCCCCGCCCGACACCGGGCGGGGGTGTGCCGTACCAGGACGCGCCCAAGACCGTAGGCCCGGCGCAGGGCGCGCAACCGTCGCCCCCCCCGGCCCCCGGGGGGTGTGGGTGTTCGGAGCCCTCCGGGGCAGGTGGCGATGGTCGCTCGCCGGGCGGCCGCGTGTCCTGGTCGGCCTGGTCTGCCTGGTCGGTCTCACGGTCGCGCCGGGCGCGGGGCTTCCCGCCGCCGAACCCCCTGTCCCTCTGCGAAGGAGCGTGCGGCAGCATGGGCGTCCGGCGTCCGCCCACCCGCACGACCGACCCGTACGACCGAGAGGAACCCCCATGGCCGCGGCTCCCAAGCCCGAGATCCTCGCCGCCTTCGAGGCCGCCAAGGGGTTCATGCCCCTGGGTGAGGGGCTGGCCCTCTACGCGGCCGCTCTGGAGGCCGGGCGGCTCGGGCTGCCGCTCCTGGAGGTCGGTACGTACTGCGGACGTTCCGCGATTGTGCTGGCCGACGCGGCCCGGGAGGCCGGCGTCACCGCGCTGACCGTCGATCATCACCGCGGCAGCGAGGAGCAGCAGCCGGGGTGGGACTATCACGACCCGGAGACGGTGGATGCCGAGCTCGGGCTGATGGACACGCTGCCCACCTTCCGCAGGACCCTGCACCGGGCCGGGCTGGAGGAGCACGTGGTCGCCCTGGTCGGCCGTTCTCCGCAGATCGCGAAGGTCTGGGGCTCGCCTCTCGGCCTGGTCTTCGTCGACGGCGGTCACACCGACGAGCACGCCACCGCCGACTACGAGGGCTGGGCCCCGCACGTGGCCGAGGGCGGGCTGCTCGTCATCCACGACGTGTTCCCCGAGCCGGAGGACGAGTTCACCGGGCAGGCGCCCTACCGGATCTACCTCCGGGCCCTCGACTCAGGCGCCTTCACGGAGGTCTCGGCGACCGATTCGCTGCGGGTGTTGCGGCGGACGCGGGCGGGGATCTGAGGGCGGGGCGGCAAGGGCAGGGTTAGAGTCGCAGACGTGTCGTACGCAGGCCCTGAATTCGATTCCTCCCAGCCCCGCCGCCCCCGGCGCCGGCCGCTGGCCCTCGCTCTCGCCGTGCTCGTGCCGGGCGCGCTGCTCGGGTGGCTGGTGTACGCGGGGGTGAGCGGGGCGGCCGACAACAACGGGACCACGGCCGCGTCCACCAGGGCGTCGCCGACCGTCTCCTCCACCACCGCCGAGGACAAGAAGCCGCTCGGCTCACTCCGGGGCAAGGTCGTCGTCATCGACCCCGGACACAACCTCACCAACTTCCGGCACCCGGCCGAGATCAACCGCAAGGTGGACATCGGCACGAACCGCAAGGAGTGCGACACCACCGGGACGTCCACCAACTCCGGTTACGCGGAGGCCAAGTTCACCCTCGACGTCGCCCGCCGGCTGCGCACGCTGCTGGAGAGGCAGGGCGCGACGGTGAAGCTGACGCAGGACGGCGACCGGCCCTACGGCCCCTGTGTGGATGAGCGAGCCAGGATCGGCAACAGGGCGAAGGCCGACGCGGTGGTGTCGATCCACGCGGACGGCGCGGGCGCCGGGCAGCGTGGTTACCACGTGATCCTCCCGGGCCGCGTCCACCAGGGCATCGCCGACACCCGCCGGATCATCGCCCCCTCCGCCGCACTCGGCAAGAGCATCGCGCACGACTTCGGACGCAAGACGGGCACCGCCCCCTCCAACTACATCGGTCACGGCACCGGCCTGGACACCCGCACGGACCTGGGCGGCCTCAACCTGTCAAAGGTTCCCAAGGTGTTCATCGAATGCGGCAACATGCGGGACAGCAAGGACGCGGCCCTGCTCACTAGCGGGGCCTGGCGGCAGAAGGCCGCGCAAGGAATCTCTGAGGGAATCGTGAGTTTCCTGCGCGGGTGACGATCAGCGCGCGAATCCCGTCGTACGCTCCGCCGGGCGGGCGATAGGGTCTACCGACGACGAGACGACCTACGAAGGACTTGAAGTGAATATCCGCTCCCTCACTCGAGGCGACGGCGTGGTGATCGGTGCAGCGGTGGTGCTGTTCATCGCGTCGTTCCTTGATCTGTACTCGGTCGACGGCGCCCCCGACGACGCCGACCTTCCCACTGCCTGGGCGAGCGGCCCGGTCGTGATGGGGGTGGTGCTCGCGGGCATCATCGGCGCCGCCCTCGTCGTCCTGTCGCGCGGACTGCCGCAGCTCCCCAAGGTGGCGGGCCTCGACCTCGGCCAAGTGGGCGCCGCGTTCACGGTGTTCGCCGCCTGGAGCGCGCTCGGGAACGTCTTCGACCCGCTGAGCGCCGCGGACTACGGCTCCAGTTCGGACACCATCAGCGCCGGCATCGGCCTGATCCTCGCTCTCGTCGCCACTCTGGTCATGGCCGCGGCCGCCGTCGCCACGCCTCTCGTCCCCGCCCTCCAGGCCGGTCTCGTCCCGGCCCCCAAGCCGCCCCAGCCGCAGCCCTACGGCGCCCAGCCCCCCGGTGGTTACGGCTACCCCGGTGCCCAGCAGCCGGGACAGCAGGGGCACCCGGGCCAGCCCGGTCAGCAGGGACAGCAGGGTCAGCAGCCGTACGGCGGTCAGCCGCAGCCGGGTCAGCCCTTCGGCGCGCAGCCGCAGCCTCAGGCGCAGGCCCCGCAGCCGCCGGCGGCGGAGTTCTCGCCGTTCTGGTTCGCGGTGCCGGTGCCGCGTCCGCTGTTCGCGGAGGACGGTTCGCCGACGCCGATCGCCGAACTCGCCCCGGGCACCTGGTACCTGGCGGTCGAGCAGCGCGGTCCGGCTCTGGTCGCCCAGACGCAGGACGGCCGCCGTGGGGTGCTGCAGGACACGAGCGGCATCCAGCGCGGCTGATCCAACCTCGCGGTCCCCAAGGTCGTAGGACGGCCCCTCGCCCCTTCCGGGCGGGGGGCCGTTGCCGTACATTCGCGAGCGGCTCGAAGAACTGACATATCGTCAGGAGGCGTCGTGCGACTCGGCCTTGCGCTCGGCTACTGGGGCCGTGGCCCCTCCCCCGACCATGTGCCGCTGGCCCAGGAGGCGGAGCGGCTCGGCTATCACTCGGTGTGGACGGCCGAGTCGTGGGGGTCGGACGTGTTCACACCGCTCACCTGGATCGCGGCTCGGACGTCAACCATCAGGCTGGGTACGGCCGTTGCCCAGATGGCCGCCCGCTCGCCCACCACGACCGCCATGCACGCCCTCACGCTGGACCATCTCTCCGGCGGGCGGGTCATGCTCGGTCTCGGGCTGTCCGGGCCGCAGGTCGTCGAGGGCTGGTACGGCCGCCCGTTCCCCAAGTCGCCGCTGACCGCGACCCGGGAGTACGTCGACGTCGTACGGCAGGTTCTCCGGAGGCAGGCGCCGGTCGAGCTGGACGGCCGCTTCCACTCCCACCCCTACCGGGGCCCGGACGGCACCGGGCTCGGCAAGGCGCTCAAGCCGATCACCCATCCCCTGCGCGCCGAACTGCCCATCCTCCTGGGCGCCGAGGGGCCGAAGAACGTCGCCCAGACCACCCGGATCGCGGACGGCTGGCTGCCGTTGTACTGGTCGCCGAACCGGCCCGAGGTCTACGAGGCCTCGCTCGCCGAAGCGCCGGAGGGCTTCCTCGTCGCCCCCATGGCCCAGGTGCGGGTCTGCGACGACGTGGCCGAGGGGCTGCTGCCCGTGAAGACGATGCTCGGCTTCTACATCGGCGGGATGGGCCACGCGGCCCGCAACTTCCACGCCGATCTGATGGCCCGCATGGGGTACGAGGAGCAGGCGCGCCGAATCCAGCGGCTGTTCCTGGAAGGCCGTCGCGAGGAGGCCGTGCTCGCCGTGCCGGACGCGTTCGCCGACGAGATCTCCCTGGTCGGCCCGCGCGAACGCATCGCCGAGCGGCTGGAGTCGTGGCGCAAGGGGCCGGTGACGGACCTGCTGGCGCTGGCTCCGGACCGGGAGTCGCTGCGGGTGCTGGCGGAGCTCAACGTGTGACACAAGCCATGAGGGCAGGTTTCGCCCGGGAATTCGCGGCCATTCGAACACCATGTCCACTCATACGCGCCGTGGTGCCAACTCAGCCGGGACGGTCATAGCGGTCGTCGCCGACATCATGGCCCTCATCCTGGGCCTGTGGATCCTGATGTACCTGCTGGACGCCAACCGTGCGAACGACTTCGTGCAGTTCATCCACGATGCCGCTCGCTGGCTCGCCGGCTGGTCCTACGACCTCTTCACGTTCGACGAGGCCTGGGCCCGGGTCGTCGCGGGCTACGGCCTGGCAGCGGTGGTCTACCTGTTCGTGGGCCACGCCATCGCCAACCGGGCCCACCGCCACTGAGGCCCGACCGGGTTCTCAGGGGCAGCAGTCCGGGTCGAGGCCCAGCGGCAGACGCTCCCCGCTGAACACCGCGCAGGTGGCCTCGTGGCCGCCCAGGGCGGCGACGGCCAGCAGCAGCGACCCCGCCGTCCAGGTGGTCAGCTCCCGCGGCCACACCGCCCCGTCCTCGAACACGTACCCGGTCCAGTACAGGCCGCTCTCCGCGTCCCGCAGGTGCTGGATCGACTGGAGGATCTCCAGGGCCCGGTCGGACTCGCCCATGACCCACAGGGCCAGGGCGAGTTCGGCCGACTCGCCGCCCGTGACCCACGGGTTGGGGACGACACAGCGCACCCCGAGGCCGGGTACGACGAACCGCTCCCAGCCCTCCTCGATACGGGACTTGGCCTCCGCGCCGGTCAACGCGCCGCCCAGGACCGGGTAGTACCAGTCCATGGAGTAGCGGTCCTTGTCGAGGAAGCGTTCGGGGTGCCGGCGGATCGCGTGCCGCAGCGCACCGACCGCCAACTCCCAGTCGGGCTGGGCCTCTTCGCGCTGTTCGGCGATCGCGAGCGCGCATCGCAGCGCGTGGTGGACGGAGGAGGACCCGGTGAGCAGCCCGTCGGTGAGGGCGCTGCCGTCGTCCTCCCGCTTCCATCCGATCTGGCCGCCCGGCTGCTGGAGCTCCAGGACGAACTCCATCGCGGCGTACACGGTCGGCCACATGCGGTCGAGGAAGGTGTCGTCGCCGGTGGACAGGTAGTGGTGCCACACGCCGACGGCTATGTAGGCGACGAAGTTGGTCTCGCGCCCGCGGTCGGTGACGTCCGCGAAGTCCCCGTCCTGGTAGGCGGCGTACCAGGACCCGTCCTCGTTCTGGTGCCGGGCGAGCCACTCGTAGGCCCGCTCGGCCGCCTCGTGTTCGCCCGCGGCGTCCAGCGCCATCGCGGCCTCGGTGTGGTCCCACGGGTCGAGGTGGTGTCCGCGGAACCACGGGATCGCCCCGTCCTCGCGCTGCGCGGCCAGGATTCCGGCGACGGTCGCGGCGGCCTGCTCGGCGGTGAGGACCCCGGGCAGGACGAGGTGTTCTGTCCGGGGAGTGGTCACTTGGCGTCCACCCGCGGCAGGTGCGGCTTGGTCGCGTACGCCACGAAGCTCTTGCCGATCAGCGGGTTGAGCGCCTGTTCGGCGACCCGGGTGGCCAGCGGCTTCTTCATGATGTCCCAGACCAGCAGCTTGTGGTACGCCTGCACCGGCAGCGCCTTGTCGTTGTCGACGCCGAACGCGCACTTCAGCCACCAGTACGGGGAGTGCAGGGCGTGCGCGTGGTGGGTGCCGTACGGCTTGAGGCCGGCCTCGCGGATCTTCGCGAGGAGTTCGTCCGCCTTGTAGATGCGGATGTGGCCGCCCTCGACCTCGTGGTAGGCGTCGGACAGGGCCCAGCAGACCTTCTCGGGGCCGTAGCGCGGGACGGTGACGGCGATCCGCCCGCCGGGCTTCAGCACCCGGACCATCTCGGCGAGTACGCCCTTGTCGTCGGGGATGTGCTCCATCACCTCGGAGATGATCACGACGTCGAAGGACTCGTCGGGGAAGGGAAGCGCGAGGGCGTCCCCCTCCATGGCCGTGGCGGTGGCCCCTTCCGGCGCCTCCCCGGCCTCCTTCATCGCCGCGAACCACTTGGCGACCTCACGGATTTCGTCGGCGTTCTGGTCCAGGGCCACGACCTGCGCGCCGCGCCGGTAGCACTCGAAGGCGTGCCGGCCGGCCCCGCAGCCGAGGTCCAGAACACGGTCGCCCGGCGCGAGCGGGAACCGGGAGAAGTCGACGGTCAGCACGTGGCCCTGCTTTCGGGATAGACACCGGTGTCTGTGGTCGGGGGTGCGAGCTCGACCCCCCGAGAGGACGCGGGGCGGCCGCGGAGCGTGGTGGCGGAGGAGGCGATCGCCTCGCGGTACCGGGCCACCGTGCCCTCCGCGGCCTTCGCCCAGGTGAACTTCGCCAGTACCCGCTCACGTCCGGCCCGGCCGAGTCGCGCCCTCAGGTCCGGGTCGCCCAGGAGGCGGCTCAGCGCGGTCGCCAGTGCGCCCGGGTCCCCCGGCGGTACCGCGAGGCAGGTCTCGCCGTCGCGCCCCGCGACCTCGGGGATCGCGCCGCCCGTCGTGGCGACCAGCGGGGTGCCCGTCGCCATCGCCTCCGCCGCCGGGAGGGAGAAGCCCTCGTAGAGCGACGGCACGCAGGCGACCTCCGCCGAGCGGACCAGGTCGACCAGTGCCGCGTCCGAGATGCCCTTGACGAAGTCGACGGCGCCTTCGAGGCCGTAGCGCTCGATGGTCTGCGCCACCGGGCCCTCGGCCGGCCGCTTGCCGACAACTATCAGGTGCGCCCCGGGGTGTTCGGTGCGGACCTTCGCCAGCGCCTCGACGAGGAAGACCAGGCCCTTGAGGGGGACGTCGGCGCTGGAGGTCGTGACGATCCGGCCCGGCACCACGGGCACCGACGGATCCGGCGCGAACTGGTCCGTGTCGGCGCCGATGTGGACGACGTGGATGCGGTCGTCGCGGACGCCCAGGTGGTCGACGATCTCCTCGCGGGAGGTGCCGGAGACGGTGAGGACCGAGGGGAGGCGGCGGGCCACCCTCTTCTGCATGCGGGTGAAGGCGTACCAGCGGCGCTTGGACAGCCGCTGCCACCGGCCCTCGGCCGCGTCCAGCTCCAGCTGCCGGTCCACGGTGATGGGGTGGTGGATGGTGGTCACCAGCGGCGCGCCGACATCGCCCAACAGGCCGTAGCCGAGGGTCTGGTTGTCGTGAATCACGTCGAACTCACCGCTGCGGGCCCGGAGATGGCGTCGGGCCCGCAGGGAGAAGGTGAGCGGCTCGGGGAAGCCGCCGGTCCACATCGTGGCGACTTCCAGGGCGTCGATCCAGTCGCGGTACTCGTCGCGCCTCGGGGTGCGGAAGGGGTCCGGGGAGCGGTAGAGGTCCAGGCTCGGCAGCTCGGTCAGGCTCAGACCGTCGTACCCGGGGTCGAGGACCGGGTACGGCTGGGAGCCGATGACCTCGACGCGGTGGCCGAGACGGGCCAACTCGCGCGAGAGGTGCCGTACATAGACGCCCTGGCCGCCGCAGAACGGGTTCCCTTTGTAGGTGAGGAGCGCGATACGGAGCGGTCGCTCGCCGTCGACTGCCAGGTCCTCGAAGGCCCCGGCCTGACTGGCCTCAGCGGTCACTCTGCGCCCCCTTCTGACTGCACTGTCCCGCGAGATTACGACGAGACGGTAATCTAGAACAAGTTTCAGACTTGATCGTTCAGGAGGCTCTGAATCTACCGGCAGGTAGGGGTCCTGTGAGCGGTGGATCAGGTGATTCACGCCACGAACACCGCGACCGCGCACCGGCCCGGCACCCTGCCATGCTGTGTGATCGCGAGCCCTCACGGACTGTCACGGAAGCCAAGGTGGACAAGGTGGCCAAGCCCGCCGGAATGGAAGCCAGCACCGCACGACCCGCCGCGCCACCGCTGACCGAGCGGCAGGAGGCGCGGCGCCGCCGCATCCTGCACGCGAGCGCGCAGCTGGCGAGCCGCGGCGGGTTCGACGCGGTGCAGATGCGGGAGGTCGCGGAGTCCTCGCAGGTGGCGCTCGGCACCCTCTACCGCTACTTCCCCTCCAAGATCCATCTGCTGGTCGCCACCATGCAGGACCAGCTGGAACACATGCACGGCACGCTCCGCAAGAAGCCGCCGCAGGGCGAGACGGCGGCCGAGCGGGTCGCGGAGACCCTGATGCGGGCCTTCCGCGCCCTGCAGCGCGAACCGCACCTGGCCGACGCGATGGTCCGCGCGCTGACCTTCGCGGACCGCAGCGTGAGCCCGGAGGTCGACCAGGTCTCCCACCAGACCACGCTGATCGTCCTGGACGCCATGGGTCTCGAGGACCCGACGCCCGAACAGCTCTCCGCGGTCCGCGTCATCGAGCACACCTGGCACTCGGCCCTGATCACCTGGCTCTCGGGCCGCGCCTCCATCGCCCAGGTGAAGATCGACATCGAGACGGTGTGCCGGCTGATCGACCTCACGGAACCGCGGGCCCAGGGGCCCCTGCTCTGAGGGTCCCCCCGGCCGAAGGTCGGGGGAGTGCCGGGCGTCGCGACCGGGCGAACGTTGCCTGCCCCGGCGCTAGCCGACGGCGGCGAGCCCGCTCCAGCTCCGTCCGGTCACGGTCTTCGCCGCCCACTGCTCCAGCAGCCGCCGGGCCTCCTCCTCGGGGGCGGCGAGGGAGACCTGCTGGGCGCCCGCCTCGACGGCACGTTCCTGTGCGTGGGTGCCCTCGCTGCAGCAGGCGCAGAGCATGCGCACGCTGCTCGCGGGCTCGGCGCCGAAGCCGTGACCGGTGAACAGTTCGACGAGTGCCTCCAGGTCGGCGGCCTCGCCCGCGGCCACCGTGACCTCCAGGGTGGGCAGTTCGGACGCCTCGAAGAGCAGGAGTTCCTCGAAGACGGGGTAGGCCGAGCCCTCTACGGTCCGCTCGCCCTTCGGTTCGCCGTCGTGGACGACGATCTCGCCGTAGCGCCGTCCGCCCGTCACGGGCACGCTGACGACGCGGCCCCGGGTCGGGCACAGCCGCTCGATCCAGACGACCTCGCGCTCGCCGCCGGTGTCGAGGCGCACGCAGGCGTACCCCAGGCGGGCCTCGATCTCCCCTTCACCGTCCGGGAGTTCGATGCCGAAGCCGGCCCAGGCGTCCCTCGCGGTCGCCCAGTCGCGCTGGATCGTGGCCGCGATGCCGAGGTTCCAGTACGCCGGGTCGCCCTCGCCGCGCGGGGAGCGGGCAGCGGCCTCCTTGCCCAGCTCGTACGCCTTGGCCCAGTTCCGCAGGAACTTGTGGGCGAGCGCGGCGTCGTACCACCACACCGCGCTCGCGTTCAGGTCCGGGAAGTGCGCGAGCACCCGCTCGTACAGTTCTGCGGCGCGCAGCCACTCCTCGGCGTCCCACGCGGCACGCGCCTGCTCGATCAGCTTCCTGGCCTCGGACTTGTCCACCCTTGCCCACCCCTGCGATGTCCTGACGACGACCGCAGGAGCGTAAGCCCTCGCGCCGGAGGGGAGCACATGAGGGACCTACGGGGCGGGTTCCCTTCGCCGGTATGGTCCGGATCAGGTTCTCGGGGTCGCCGTCGAGCCTTCCCGCTGCTCTTCGGCCTCTCAGCCCTACCGTCGACGTCGGCCCTGGCGGAAGCCTTCACATCTCGCCTGAGTCGGCTACTTCGGTCGGACTCCCTCACTCGCCTCGTAGGCCTGTGTCCAGAATAGAACGCTCATCCGGAAATGAACCCTCTCGCACCATGATTTTCTCGACCCCTACTCCTCGGGCGGGAACACCGGCTCCCCGCTCCCCAGCAGCGTGATCGTGATGGCCTCCACCGGGCAGTTCTCCGCTGCCGCCAGGATCTTCTCGTTGGCGTCGGTGTCCGGGTCGGCGGGGTGGGACTGGCGGGCGGTGTCCAGGCGGAAGCCGTCGGGGGCGGTGTGGACGCACTGTGCGGAGCCGATGCACAGGGAGCGGTCGACCTCGACGTGCCAGCGGTCCCCCATCACCCCTCACCCCTCCCAGCCGGCCGGCAGATGGATCATCTTGTGCTCCAGGTACTCGCCGTAGCCCTCCGGGCCGAACTCCCTTCCCAGGCCGGAGCTCTTGTAGCCGCCGAAGGGGCCGAGCATGTCGAGGCTGAAGGTGTTGACGTTGTAGGTGCCGGTACGAACCTGGCGGGCGACCTCGATGCCGCGCTCGACGTCGGCCGTCCACACGCTGCCGGACAGGCCGTAGTCGGAGTCGTTGGCGATCTTCACCGCCTCGGACTCGTCGCCGTAGGGAAGGAGACAGATCACCGGTCCGAAGATCTCCTCGCGCGCGATCCGCATCGAGTTGTCGACGTCGCCGAAGAGCGTCGGCTCGACGTACCAGCCGCGCTCCAGGCCCGCCGGGCGCCCGCCGCCGGTGAGGATCTTGGCGCCCTCCTCCTGGCCGATGCGGATGTAGTCGAGGTTGCGGCGCTGCTGGCGTTCGGCGACCAGGGGGCCGACCTGGGTGGCGGGGTCGAGCGGGTCGCCGACGACCAGTGCACCAGCCGCCGCGGCAAGGGCCTCGGCGAACTCGTCGTAGCGGGAGCGGGGCAGCAGGATGCGGGTCTGGGCCACACAGGCCTGTCCGTTGTTCATCCAGGCGGACGGGACGATCCCGGCGACGGCCGCCTCGACATCCGCGTCCGGCAGGACCACGGCCGCCGACTTGCCGCCCAACTCCAGTGTCACGCGCGTGAGGTTGCGCGCGGCGACCTCCATCACGCGCTTGCCCGCGCCGACCGAACCGGTGAAGGAGACCTTGTCGATCCCGGGGTGTCCGACCAGGTACTCGCTGACCTCGCGGTCGGCCGGGAGGATGGACAGGACGCCCTCCGGCAGCCCGGCCTCCTTGGTGATCTCGGCCAGGATGTACGCGTCCAGCGGTGACTCGGGCGACGGCTTGAGCACCACCGTGCAGCCGGTGAGCAGCGCGGGCGCGAGCTTGGCGGCGGCGACGAACTGCGGGACGTTCCAGGGGACCACGGCCGCTACGACCCCCACCGGTTCACGCCGCACGAGGATGCGGCCGAGGACTCCGTCGCGCCGCTCCTCGTAGGTGAAGTTCCGTGCGACCGTGATCGCCGAGTCCCAGACCATCATCGCGCCGAGGGCCTGCGCGAGGACGCTCCAGGAGTACGGGGAGCCGTTCTCGGAGGAGATCACGCGGGCGATCTCCTCGTGCCGGACCGCGATGGCGTCCTTGATCCTGGTGACGACCTCGATGCGCTCGTCGAGCGTCATCCGCGGCCAGGGTCCCTCGTCGAAGGCGGTGCGGGCGGCGGCGACCGCCGCGTCCACGTCCGCGCGCGAGGCGTGCGGCACCCGTCCGATGACCTCCTGGGTGTGCGGGGAGATCACCTCGATGACGTCCTCGCCCAGGGGGTCGGTCAACTCCCCGCCGATGAACAGCTGTCCGTGTTCCACGAGCTCGGTCATGGCGAACGCCTCCCAGGGGCGGCTTGCTGACGCACCATCAGATACGGAACTGATACCAGTTCCCCCCGGAGGAGTCCACGGGCCGCACACCGCGACTGTTGGTCACCTCGGGCTACCGTCGAAACCCGTTCTAGTTATAGTGGCGAGAAGCCGGTGATTGGGGAACTCATGGCGCAGGTGCACGACCATGGCGGCGGCGTCCGGTCCGTCCAGGTGCCCATCCCCGACAACCCCCTCGGCCACACGCTGGTGTACGTCGTCGACACCGACCGGGGGCCGGTGCTGGTCGACACCGGCTGGGACGACCCGGACTCCTGGGACACCCTCGCCGAGGGGCTGACCGCGTGCGGGACCGACGTGGGCGAGATCCACGGCGTGGTCATCACCCACCACCACCCCGACCACCACGGCCTCTCCGGCCAGGTGCGGGAGGCCTCCGGTGCCTGGATCGCGATGCACGCGGCGGACTCCGCGATCGTGCGGCGCACCAGGGAGACCCGGGCCGAGCGCTGGTTCACCTACATGACGGCCAAGTTGGTGGCCGCGGGCGCCCCCGAGGACCACGTGGCCCCGCTGCGCACCGCCCGCCGCCGCCAACTCCCGGGCTTCTCCCCCGCGTTGCCCGACCGCGAGATCGTCCCCGGCGAACTCCTCGACCTCCCCGGCCGCAGACTCCGCGCCATCTGGACCCCGGGACACACGCCCGGCCATGTCTGCCTGCACCTGGAGGAGGAGCACCCGGCCCGGCTGCCCGGCCACGGGCGGCTGTTCTCCGGTGATCATCTGCTCCCCGAGATCACCCCGCACATCGGCCTGTACGAGGACCCCGACGACGCCACCGTGACCGACCCCCTCGGCGACTACCTCGACTCCCTGGAGCGCGTCGGACGGCTCGCGCCCGCCGAGGTCCTCCCCGCCCACCAGCACGTCTTCACCGACGCGAGCGCCCGGGTACGGGAGTTGCTCGCCCACCACGAGGAACGCCTCATCGACCTGCGCTCCCTGCTCGCCGAGCCCCTCACCCCCTGGCAGCTCGCCGTCCGCATGGAGTGGAACCGGCCCTGGGACCAGATCCCCTACGGATCGCGGAACATCGCCGTCTCGGAGGCCGAGGCGCATCTGCGGCGGCTGGTGAAGCTGGGGCGCGCGGAGGCGGTGACGGGGAGCGATCCGGTGACGTACGTGGCCGTCTAGCCCGGACCCCGAGGCTCCCCCGGCTCTCAGCCGCTTCCCTACGGGCGAGTACAGTAGCCAGGTCGTCATCACATGCCGTACGGGGGGAAGCCGGTGCAATTCCGGCACGTCCCCTCCCCCAGTGCCCCTAGGGCCCTTCTGATGGATCTCCGTGGAAGACGGAGCGGCGTTCGGTGCGTGCGATCGGCGTGCGGCGTGGAGGGTCATGTGGCGGAGCCACCTGGCCCTTCGCGCCGTGCGGTGAGCGTGCGTGCCGGGCGTCGCGACGCCGCGGAGATCCATCAGAAGGGCCCTAGGGCCTGGGAGACCGGCCGGTGCGCGGCACCGTCGAGGTATACGGAGCCGAGCCGCCCGCGGGTTCTCCCGCGCTGCCCGGCTCCCCGCAGGGAGAAGGGCTTCCGCCGATCATGAACGTCCGCCGCAGCGCCGCGGTCCTGGCCGCCACCGTCGTGATCGCCACGGCCACGCCCGCCGTCGCCGCCTCGCCGTCTCCGTCGCCGTCCCTGCCCTCGGGGCTGTACGGCAGCAGCGACCCCACCTACGACGGGGTCTGGCGGCAGTCCCTCGCCCTGATCGCCCTGCACCGGGTGGACGTGGAGCCCGCCGCCGCGGCCGTCGACTGGCTGGCCGGGCAGCAGTGCGCGAGCGGGGCGTTCCCGGCGTTCCGCGCGGACCCGGCCAAAGCCTGCGACGCCAAGCTGATGGTCGACACCAACAGCACGGCAGCCGCAGCGCAGGCCCTGTCCGCGGTCGGCGGGCACGGCACCGCGGTCACGAAGGCGGTGACCTGGCTGAAGTCCGTCCAGAACAAGGACGGCGGCTGGGGCTTCTCCTCCGGCGGGGCCAGTGACGCCAACTCGACGTCCGTGGCGATCGGCGCGCTGAAGGCTTCCGGCGACGATCCCGCCAAGTCCCTCAAGGGCGGCAGGTCGCCGTACGACGCCCTGCTGAAGCTGGCCCTGCCGTGCGCCGACGGGGGCGCCTTCGCCTACCAGCCGGACAAGAAGGGCAGGCTCACGGCCAACGCGGACGCGACGGCGGCGGCTGTCGTCGGCGCGCTGGGCCAGGACATGGTGTCGGCGAAGGCCGGCGGCAAGGCGGCCGCCACCTGCGCCGACGCGGCTCGCCCAAGTCGGGAGCAGGCGGCGGCCAACGGCGCGGCCTACCTGGCGAAGGCGGTCGCGAAGGACGGCCACCTGACCGCCGCCCTCCCCGGCTCCGAGAACCAGCCCGACTACGGCAACACGGCCGACGCGGTCGTCGCGCTCGCCGTCCAGGGCGGTCCCGTGGCCACGCGCGAGCCCCTGGCGTGGCTGGAGCGCAACTCCGCGAAGTGGGCCGCGCAGAACGGGCCGGCGGCATACGCCCAGCTGATCCTCGCCGCCGAGGCGGGTGGCGCCGACCCGCGCGACTTCGGCGGCACGGACCTGGTCGAGCAGCTGACCGCGACGGGACCGGCGCCGGTCACCGCGTCCCAGGACGACTCCGGCACCTCCGTGTGGTGGACGGTCGGCGCGGGTCTCGCCGCCGGCGCGGGGATCGGCTTCCTGCTCAGCAGCCGCAACAAGAGGAAGCAGCCGTGACCCGCAAGGCGGTCCTCCTCTCCCTCCTGACGGGCCTCCTCCTGGCCGCCGTGAGCCCGGCCCACGCCGCCGGATACCGCTACTGGTCCTTCTGGGACCGCACCGGCACGACCTGGACCTACGCCACCCAGGGCCCCTCCACCGCGGTCCCCTCCGACGGCGACGTCCAGGGCTTCCGCTTCGCGGTGAGCGAGGACTCGGCGGACGCGGACAAGCCCCGCGGGACGGCGTCGTTCACGGCGATCTGCGGAGACACGGCGGCGCGGGACGGCCGTAAGCGCGTGGCGTTGGTCATCGACTTCGGTACGGCCTCGGACGCCCCGTCCGGTGCGAAGCCCCCGGCGAGCCGCACCGCGTGCGCGGTGGTGTCCCGCGACGCGACCACGGCGGAAGCCCTGGCGACGGTGGCCGAACCCCTCCGCTACAACAGCAGCGCGCTGTTGTGCGCGATCGTGGGATATCCGGAAGCGGGCTGCGGGGAGCAGGAGGCGGGGAAGAAGACGGGACCGGAGAAAAGCCGGTCGGACGGCGGGCCGTCCGTGGGCCTGTTCGCGGGCCTGGGGGCGATCGCCGTACTGGGAGCGGCGGCGGTGTGGCGGGCGAGGGCGAGGCGGCGCGGCAATGCCGCATAGCCCAGCCGGCCGGCCCGTGCCTCTGCACCCCGGCGCCTGGTGGCTCTGGTCCCTGGGCCTCGGCACAGCGGCCACCCGCACCACCAACCCTCTCCTCCTGACCCTCCTCGTCGTCACCTCGGGCTACGTGGTGGCGACCTGCCGCCGGAACACCCCCTGGGCCCGCTCGTACACCGCGTTCCTCAAACTCGGCCTCGCCGTCCTCCTCGTGCGTCTCCTCTTCACGATCGTCCTCGGCTCCCCCGTACCCGGCACCCATGTGCTCGTCGCCCTCCCCGAACTCCCACTCCCCGGCTGGGCGCAGGGCGTCCGCCTGGGCGGCCGGGTGACCGCGGAGTCCCTCGTCTTCGCCCTCTACGACGGCCTCAAGCTGGCCACCCTCCTGATCTGCGTGGGCGCGGCGAACGCCCTCGCCAACCCGCACCGCCTCCTGAAGTCCCTCCCCGGCGCCCTCTACGAACTCGGCGTGGCCGTGGTGGTGGCCCTGACCTTCGCCCCCCATCTCATCGCCGACGTCCAGCGCCTGCGCGCCGCCCGCCGCCTCCGGGGCCGCCCGGACACCGGCCTGCGCGGCCTCCTCCAGGTCGGACTCCCGGTCCTGGAGGGCGCGTTGGAGCGCTCGGTCGCCCTCGCCGCGGCCATGGACGCCCGCGGCTACGGCCGTACCGCCGAGGTCCCGCCCGGGGTCCGCCGTACGACCACCGCGCTCACCCTCGGCGGACTGCTCGGCGTCTGCGCCGGGACGTACGGACTGCTCACCGCCGAGGGCGGCACGTACGGCGTCCCGGTGCTCCTCGCCGGCCTCGCCGCCGCCCTCGCGGGCCTGCGTCTGGGCGGCCGGCGCACTCCGCGCACCCGTTACCGTCCGGACCGCTGGACCGCCCGGTCCCTCCTGGTCGCCGGTTCCGGCGCGGCCGTGGCGGCGGGGATGTTCCTCGCGAGCGCCACCGATCCGGCCGCCCTGCACCCCGGGGTGGTGCCCCTCGTCGCCCCCGCCCTCCCCCTGTGGCCGGCCGCGGCGGTCCTCCTGGGCCTGCTGCCGGCCTTCCTCGCCCCCGCCCCAGCACCAGCCCCCGAGGAGCCGTCGTCGTGATCCGCTTCGAGGATGTCTCCGTGACCTACGACGGGGCGCCCGAACCAACCGTCCGTGACGTCGACTTCGAGGTGCCGGAGGGTGAACTCGTGCTGCTCGTGGGCCCGTCGGGGGTCGGCAAGTCCACGATCCTCGGCGCGGTCAGCGGGCTCGTCCCGCACTTCACCGGCGGCACCCTGCGCGGCCGGGTCACCGTGGCCGGCCGCGACACCCGCACCCACAAGCCGCGCGAACTGGCCGACGTGGTCGGCACGGTGGGCCAGGACCCGCTGTCCCACTTCGTCACGGACACCGTGGAGGACGAACTCGCCTACGGCATGGAGTCGTTGGGGCTGCCCCCGGCGGTGATGCGCCGCCGGGTGGAGGAGACCCTGGACCTGCTGGGCCTGGCTCCCCTGCGCGACCGTCCACTGGCCACCCTCTCCGGCGGCCAGCAGCAGCGCGTGGCGATCGGCTCGGTCCTCACCCCGCACCCCCGGGTCCTGGTCCTGGACGAACCGACCTCGGCCCTGGACCCCGCGGCGGCGGAGGAGGTCCTCGCCGTCCTCCAACGCCTGGTCCACGACCTGGGCACCACAGTCCTCATGGCCGAACACCGCCTGGAACGCGTCATCCAGTACGCCGACCAGGTGGCCCTCCTGCCCGCCCTCGGAGAAGCACCGGTCTTCGGCACCCCGGCCGAGATGATGGCCGTATCCCCGGTGTATCCGCCGGTGGTGGACCTGGGCCGGCTGGCGGGCTGGTCCCCGCTCCCCCTGACGGTCCGCAACGCCCGCCGCCAGGCAGGACCTCTACGAGACCGACTCGCCGCACAGGCACCCGCAGCCGCCGACGGCGAGACCGGCCCCCAGGTGCACCGGGCCCGCCGGTTCGCCCGCCGTGAGCGCCCCACCCCTGCCGCCGCACCCCACCTCGCCGAAGTCACCGCCCTCTCCGTCCGCCGCGCCCACGTCCGGGCCCTGACCCACATCGACCTCACCGTCCGCCCCGGCGAGACCATCGCCCTCATGGGCCGCAACGGTGCCGGGAAGTCCACGCTCCTCAACACCCTGGTCGGCCTGGTGGAGCCCTCCGCGGGAACCGTCCACGTCGGCGGCGCCCGGCCCCACCGCACCGCCCCGCGGGACCTCGTCCGCCGAGCGGGCCTCGTCCCCCAGGAACCCCGGGACCTCCTGTACGCCGACACCGTCGCCGCCGAGTGCCGGGCCGCCGACCAGGACGCCGGCGCGGCACCCGGCACCTGCCGTGCGCTGGTCGACGACCTCCTGCCGGGCGTGACCGACGACACCCACCCCCGCGACCTCTCCGAAGGCCAGCGGCTCGCCCTCGCCCTCGCCGTGGTCCTGGCCGCCCGCCCGCCCCTCCTGCTCCTCGACGAGCCGACCCGCGGCCTGGACTACGCGGCCAAGGCCCGTCTCGTCCGCCTGCTCAGGGAACTCGCCGCCACCGGTCACGCGATCATGCTGGCCACCCATGGCGTGGAGCTCGCAGCCGAGCTCGCCCACCGGGTGGTCCTGCTGGCGGAGGGCGAGGTGATAGCCGACGGCCCGGCGGCGGACGTGATCACGTCCTCCCCCTCCTTCGCCCCGCAGGTCAGCAAGATCCTCGCCCCGCAGCGGTGGCTCACGGTCGCCGAGGTGAGGAAGGCCCTGTCATGACCCAGGACCCTGTGATGGCACCCCGTGTGACGGCCCGAGCCGTACCCCTGGGCCCCCGCCCCCTCCTCGCCCTCGCCCTGGTCAGCGCCGTGGGCGTCGTCGCCTTCGGCTGGCCCTTCCTCGCCCCGCCCACCTCCCGGGTCGGCACCCACACGCAGGACGCCCCCTGGCTCTTCGCCGGACTGCTCGTCCTCCTCGTCGCCGTGGTCGCCGCGGCGCTCGCGGAGTCGGGACTCGGCCCCAAGGCCGTGGCGATGCTCGGCGTACTCGCCGCGACCGGCGCCGCGCTCAGGCCGATCGGCGCCGGCACCGCCGGTATCGAGCCGATGTTCTTCCTGATGGTGCTCAGCGGCCGGGTTCTCGGCCCGGGGTTCGGCTTCGTGCTCGGCAACGTCACGATGTTCGCGTCCGCCCTGCTCACCGGCGGGGTGGGGCCGTGGATGCCGTTCCAGATGCTGGCGATGGGCTGGTTCACGATGGGCGCGGGCCTGCTGCCGGTGCCCGCCCGCGCGCGGGCCCGTACGGAGGTCCGGCTCCTGGCCGCCTACGGTTTCCTCGCCGCCTTCGCCTACGGCACCGCCATGAACATGGCCGGTTGGCCCTTCATGGGCGCACTCGCCTCGGACATCGCCTTCGACCCGCACGCCGGTGTCCCCGCCAACCTGGCCCGTTTCCTCGCGTACTGCCTGGCCACGTCGCTCGGCTGGGACCTGGGCCGGGCCCTGGTGACCGTCGTCCTGACGCTCACCCTCGGCCCGGCCCTCCTCAGGGGGCTGCGCCGGGCCACCCGCCGTGCGGCCTTCGAGGCCCAGGTCACATTCGAGGCGCCCGAGCGGTGAAGCGCCCCACATGACCCAGCTCACCTACTAACGGGAACAGTAGGAACAATTCCGACATAACACCCAACCCGTACCCCTCCTGACCTGCGCATTGAGAGCCGGATCACACGGGTGCCCTTTCCCGGTGATTCGGCCACAACTAGTAAAAGGGGTCATTGCGGACACCTTCCGAGCCTGTTTCTGTAGACGACGTCGCACGGCGCCGACAAGCCCACGGGCCTCGGCGCCGCCGCATGTCCCCCGGGACCGCGAGCGGCACCACCGTCCCCGAAGAAAAGGTTCTCCGTGTCCGTCTCCCGCATCGCCCGCCGCATCGCTTCTCCGAAGAAGGCCATCACCACCGTCGCGATGGCCGCCGCCACCGCCGGCCTGGTCCTGACCGCGGCGCCGGCCCAGGCGGCCACGACCAGCTCGTCCGCCCAGGCCAAGGCCATCGCGCACAAGATGATCCCGAACGCCGCGCAGTACAACGCGTTCAGCAGGATCGTCGAGCACGAGAGCGGCTGGGACGTCAACGCCACGAACTCCTCCTCCGGCGCCTACGGCCTGGTCCAGGCCCTGCCCGGCTCCAAGATGGCCTCCGCCGGCTCCGACTGGAAGTCCAACGCCAAGACCCAGATCAAGTGGGGCCTTGACTACATGAACTCCCGCTACGGCAGCCCGACCGCCGCCTGGGCCTTCTGGCAGGCCAACGGCTGGTACTGAGCCGCCGCGCGCATCACCCCCGGACGCCGTCGAAGAACCGCACCACCTGCGGGGCCGACACGGCGAGGGAGCCGAAGTGATCCACGGCTCCCTGCTCGACCACCCGCACCCTCGCTCCCTGACCTGCGAGGGTGCGGGCGCATGTCCGGGTGTTGCCGACGGGCACGTCCGTGTCACCGGCAGCGGCGTACAGCCGCACCGGCACCTCCGGCTTCCAGTCGCAGGTGTGGTCGGCGGCGCGCATCGCGTCCAGCACGGCGCCGGACGGGTGCCGCAGACGCTCGTAGAAGGCGGGCGTGAGCAGCTGTTCCACCGAGGGCGCGAGCCCTGTGACGACGTCCTCCTGCTCGTGGCTCCCGTCGAGCAGGCCCTCGACCCGGCTCGCGTAGGGGGCGCGGAAGGCGTCGGACGGGTCCTTGTAGAGGGGATGCAGACGGTTCTGCGCGACCAGCCAGTACGCGATGTAGAGGACCCCGCTGGTGTCGTTGACCCGGCCGTCGAACAGCGCGGGCATCTCCTGGCCCTCCAGGTCGTACGGGCCGCTGACCGGTGCGAGTGCCCTCAGCCGGAAGTGCCGGTCGGCGCCCGCGTCCAGCGCCTTGCCGAGCGCCATCGCGACCTGGCCGCCCTGGGAGAAGCCCGTCGCGTACACGTCCCCGGTGAGCGGACGCCCGAGTCGGTCCGCGGCCGTCCAGGCGGCGCGCAGCATGTCGAGGGAGGCGGTCACCGACGAGGCCGTGTCCATGTACGGGTGCCGGCCCGGGCCCCGGCCGAGGCCGAGATAGTCGGGGGCGGCCACGGCCCGGCCCGCGCTCGCGTTCAGATACGACGGCACCCGCCCGAAGTCCTCGCTCGCCGAGGGCGCGTAGTCGCGGTGGACCATCGTGCCGTGGGTGTCGGAGACCAGGTCGAGGCGGTGGCCGCCGCCTTTGGGGAGCGTCAGCAGCCCGGTCGCGGTCGTGGGCCCGCCGTACGGATCGACGGTCCGGTACGTGAGCCGGTAGGCCCGCACGCCGTACCGCACGGAGCCGGTGGCGACGTCCTGCCCGTCCAGGAACGCCCGGACGGCCCCCGCGTCCCGGTCGGCGACCGGCGTGACGGCGACCAGGTCGCCGCGCCCGGCCTGCTGCGTCCGCCCAGCCTGATGCGTCCGCCCGTCCTGATGCGTCCACTCATCCGCGGCCGCTGCCGCCGGGGCCGCCGCGAGCCCGGCGAGCAGCAGGGCCGCCGCTGCGGCGAGCCCCCTCCGCGTGCGCCGACTCGCCCTTGTTCCACGGGGTTTGCGCGTCTCATCACTCATGTCCTCGACGCTACGGACGCGCGGGTCGCCCCGACATCCGAGAATCCCCCGCCTCCGTGGTGGACTTGGGTGCACCCCGTCCGTCCGGCCGTCCGGAGAATCGATGAGCGAACAGAGCGGCACCGACACGAAGGCGGCCGGCGATCCCGAGGCGCGCGGGCTGCGCCTGGTGGCCGTACTGCTGGGGCTGACGGTGGTCAGCGGACTGATCGACGCCGTCAGCTATCTCGGCCTCGAACACGTCTTCACCGCGAACATGACCGGCAACGTGGTCGTGCTCGGGTTCGCCGCGGCCGGGGCGCCCGGCTTCTCGGTGGAACACACGTTGACCTCGCTGGCGTCGTTCGTGGTGGGCGCGGTGGCGGGCGGCCGGGTCGCCGTACGGCTCGGCTCCGGCTCCCGCCGCACCTGGGCCCGGCTCACGCTCGCCGCCGAGGCGGTGCTCCTGGGGGTGTCGGCCGTGGTCGCCTTCGCCGCGCCCGGCGCCACGGCCACCGCCTACACCCTCATCGCCGTCACTGCCTTCGCCATGGGCCTGCGCAACGCCACGGTCCGCAGGCTCGGCGTCCCTGACCTGACGACGACCGTGCTGACCATGACGCTGACCGGCCTCGCCGCCGACTCGCGGGCCGGCGGCGGCCCCGGCACCCGCTCGCCGCGCCGTACGGCGTCCGTGATCGCGATGGTCGCCGGGGCCGCGCTGGGTGCGTGGCTGGTGCTCCACCACGGCCTCGGCATTCCGCTGGCGATCGCGGCGGGGCTGGTGGCCCTGCTGGCACTGACCGCCTCGGGGCGCGAGTGAGCCCCCTGTCCAGGGACTCTCCAGGGGCTACTTGGCCAGGAAGGCCAGCAGCGCCGAGGTGACCTCCTCCGCGTGGGTCCACAGCAGGCCGTGCGGGGCGCCCTCGATCTCGACGTACTCGGCGGCGGGCAGCAGCGCGTGGAAGGGCCGGCCGGTCGCGTCGATCGGCAGGATGCGGTCGCCCGTGCCGTGCAGGATCAGCGCCGGTACGTCGATCTTCGCCACGTCGGCCCGGAAGTCGGTGATCCAGGTCGGCACGCAGGCCACCGACGCGTGCGCCGAGGCACCCGCGGCCACGTTCCAGCTGCCCCGCACGGCCGCCTCGCTGATCCGGCTGCCGAGCGTCTCGTCCAGGTTGTAGAAGTCCTGGTAGAAGGCGTCGAAGTAGGCGTACCGGTCCTTGGTGACGGCCTCCAGGATGCCGTCGAAGACCGACTGGTCCACGCCGGTCGGGTTGTCGTCGGTCTTCAGCAGGAAGGGCTCCAGGGAGGCCAGGAAGGCCGCCTTCGCGACCCGGCCCGAGCCGTACGTGCCCAGGTAGCGGCCCACCTCGCCGGTACCCATCGAGAAGCCGACGAGCACCGCGTCGGTCAGGTCCAGGGTCGTGAGCACCTTGTCGAGGTCGGCGGCGAAGGTGTCGTAGTCGTAGCCGGTGGTGGGCTGCGAGGAGCGGCCGAAGCCGCGGCGGTCGTAGGTGATGACCCGGTGGCCGGCATCGAGGAGCGCGGGCAGCTGCTTCTCCCAGGAGTGGCCGTCGAGCGGGTAGCCGTGGATCAGCACGACGGGCTGTCCGGTGCCGTGGTCCTCGTAGTAGAGCTCGATCGGCGCGCTGTTCTCTTCGCCAACGGTGATGTACGGCATGTCGTTTCGTCCTCTCGAAATGGAACCTCCAGCTCACCACGGGTCGCCGGAGGCCACCAGGCAGAAGTGCAGGCGGAAGTAGAGAGCGCTTGTTCTAATTGTCATGATGACCAGTCACACCTCTCCCCCCGCGACCCCCTTCGGCGGCACGCTCCGCTCCCTGCGCCGGGCCGCCGGGCTGACCCTGGAGGAACTCTCCGAAGCCTCCGGAGTCAGCGTCCGCGCACTCGGCGACCTGGAGCGCGGTCGCAGCCGCGGACCGCAGCGCCGTACCGTCGACGCCCTAGCCGCCGCACTCGGGCTCGACGACGAGCAGCGCGAGCGCGTGCAGCGGCTGGCCGGCACCGGCCGGGAACGCGGCGGGGCGCCGACACCGCCGTACCTGCTGCGGACCGTCCCGGACTTCACCGGCCGGGAGCAGGAGCTGGCGGAGCTGGAGTCCCTGGCGACCGGCACGCGCACCCGTGCGGCGGTGCTCTTCGGGCCGGGCGGACAGGGCAAGACGACGCTCGCGGCGGAGGCGGTACGACGCCTGTCCGGCGCCTTCCCGGACGGCAGCGTCTGCGTCCAGCTGCACGGTATGAGCGACTCCCCGCTGCCGGCCGCCGAGGCGCTGGTCCTGCTGCTGACGGCACTGGGGCACCCCCCGGACCGGATCCCGGTGGACCCCGTCGCCCGCGAGGCCGTCTACCGGGCCGCGCTCGCCGGCCGGCGGGCCCTGGTCGTCCTCGACGACGCGGCCGACGAGACCCTGACCAGGCCGCTGCTGCCGGACGCCGAGGGCAGTTTCGTGCTGGTCACCAGCCGGCGTCCGCTGGCCGGTCTCGAAGGCGTACGCCGGATCAGACTCGGCGGCCTCAGCGGCGGGGAGTCGACGAGGCTGCTGGAGCGCATCCTCGGCACCCCGCGCACCGACGGCCAGTCCGAGGCGCTCACCCGGCTGACCGAGCTGTGCGGCCACCTCCCGCTGGCCCTGCGCATCGTCGGCAACCGCCTCTCCAGCCGCCCGAGCTGGACCCCGGCCCACCTGGTGGGCCAACTCGCCGACGAGGGGCGGCGCTTGAGCGGGCTGGTCGCGGGCGACCTCGCCGTACGCGGCGCCCTCGCCCTCTCCTACGGCCAGCTCACGCCGCCGCACCGGCTGTTGCTGCGGCGTCTCTCCCTCCTCCCCGGGCACGGCACCGGCCCCGGCCTCGCCGCCGTACTGACCGGCGAGGACCCGCTCACCACCGGGGATGTCCTCGACCTCCTGGTCGACCGGGGCCTGCTGGAGGAGACCGCACCCGGCCGCTACGCCCTCCATGACCTCGTACGGCTCTTCGCGCGCGAGCGACTCGACGCCGAGGAGCCCGAGTCGGTGGCTCGGGAGGTCCAACTGCACATGGCGGACTGGTTGTTGCGGTCGGCCTCGGCGGCGGGCCGCATGTTCGAGGCACCGGGCGCGCCCGAGCCATGGGCGGGGACGGTCCCCGCGTTCTGCCCCGGGTCCGCCGAGGAGGCGGAGGAGTGGCTCATCGCCGAACGCTCCAACTGGGCCGGCGCCCTGCCCCTGATGTACGCGGCGGACCGGCACACGGAGATCCTCCACACCTCGCGCACCCTGTACTGGTTCTCCGACCGCTGGAGCCAGTGGCCCGAGTGGCGGACCCTCTTCTCGTACGGCGCCCGGTCCGCAGCGGCCGTCGGTGACCGGGCCGCCGAGGCCCACCAGCTCAACTGTCTGGCCTGGGCCCACAGCGTCGGCGCGTCCCAGTACGAACGCGCCGAACAACTCGCCCGCCAGGCCCTGGAGTTGGCGATCGAGACCGGTGACGAGGGCCAGCAGGCCTGGGCGTGGGCCTACATCAGCGGGGCCTGTCTGGCCCTGCGGCCAGCAGAGGCCGCGGAGGCCGCCGCCAAGGCCACCCGGCTCTTCGATGTCGTCGGCGACAGCGCCGGGAAGGCGGTCTCCCAGCGAGTCCTCGGCAGGGCGCTGCGCGAATCCGGCCGTGCCGAGGAGGCGCTGGCCCTGCACCGGGCCCTGCTGGACACCTCCGCCGGGGATGTTCCGGGCCTGAACGAGTTCATCCAGGTCCTTCTCCGCCACGAGATCGCGAACGATCTGCTGGCCCTCGAACGGTGGCCGGAGGCGGTGGCGGCCTACCGCACCGTCATCACCCCCCTCGCCCGCGGCGACCTCGACCGCTACCTGGCCCAGGCGCTCACCAATCTCGCCACGGCCCTGCGCCACTGCGGCGAAGTCCCCGAGGCCCGCGAACACCTCACCCGGGCACAGGAACTGTTCACGGCAGCCGGCGACACGGTGTCCGCGGCGGAGACGGCGACGACGATCGAGCGCCTCGGATGAACCGGTACGGCGACCCGCGAACTGCTCCCCCAGACCTCACCCGAGCCGGGATCGACCCCCCGCACGCACCCCTTCGACCGGGCAGGTGCCCCGTCCCGTTACTGCCTCACCCCAGGTCGACCGCCACCCGGTGATCCGGGCGCCCGTCCTTCGCCAGCATCGAGTGCGCCTCGGCCACCGCCCGGTAGAGCCGCATCCCGGAGTCGCCCCGCACGTCGCCGAGGGTCCAGACCCGCCCGCCGTGCCCGAGTGACCGCCGGGAGAAGACCTCCAGCACCCCCTCCGCTCCCTCCACGATCTCGGCGGCGACGGCGGACACGTACACCCCCTGCCCGGTGCCGATCTCCACCGACGAGTCGAAGACCGCGATCCCGACCTCGGGCCGCACCGCGATGTTCCGCGAGTGGACCGCGTCCGGCGAGGACACCCAGAAGAACTCCCGGCACCCCACATGCGCGAAGTAGACCGGCGTACTCCAGGGCCGCCCCTGCGCGTCCGCCGTAGCCAGCACCAGGTACCGGCTCGCGTCGACGATCCCGCGCGCGTTCTCCGCCGTAGGCTTCATGTCAGCGGTTCCTCCGGTACGTCAGCCCGAAGTCCGTCTCCCACTGCGCCGACCCGTCCTTCGACTGCTCCCACACGCCGTGGATGCTGTCGCCGTCCGCGCTCAGCCGCCCGGTGAAACGCTGCCGGAAGGACAGCGGGGAGAAGTCCTCCTCCTCACGCAGCAGCCGCCACACCTCGCCGTCGAAGGTCATCGCGTACAGCCGTACGACCCCCCGCGCGTCGAAGTAGTGCTGCGTGTACGCCCCCGTCTCCGGCTCGACCGACACGATCGCCGTACTGTCCGGCGCGGGGGCCGGGACCTCGATCCGCTGCACCAGGAACTGCCCGTCCAGCGCCCACTCGAAGACACTCCGCCCGGCCCCAACCGCCTGCCCGGGAAACTTGGCCTCCACGTCCCATTCGCCGACCAGGACTCCGAGCCGCTCCAGAGCTTCCTGCCGTGCTGTCGCGCCCATCGCGACCACCTCCTCGCAGTGAGGACCGTGCGGGCGGGCCGAAGTCATCGGTGGGTCGACAGGCCGGCCGCCGGAAGCCGCCGCTCCTCGGAGTCCTTCGGCTGGCCGACGGGTCCGCGCCGTCGTCGTACGCGGGACTCCCGGGGTCGAAGGAGGACAGGACCTGCCCGTCGACCGCGTACTCCACCCGCTGCGTGGCGTTGACGTCGCAGCTCACGGCGAGGACGCGGCTGCCCGAGGAGAGCGCGGGAAGGCAGTTCACCGCCGATACGTACGAGGCGGAGGCCTGGACGGCGAAGGCCCAACCCTCGATCGACCCGGCCCGCACGACCACGTCCACCGAGCGCCGCAAGAAGCCGATTTCCTCCACGGCTTCGACGTCCAGATCCTCCAGGTGCCGGGTCAGCGGTAAGACGGACTTGCGCCGGGCACCGAGGCGCCGGAGCACCTCCTCCGGCGTGAGGCCCTCGCAGAAGATGAGGCTGTAACCGAAGGAGTACGCCTCGGACACCCACCGAAGGCCCTCTGCCATGTCGCCGTCAGCGGGGCCCGCACTCGAACCAGACAACCTTCCCGCCACCCGATCTCGGCCCCACGCCCCACTTGTCCACGACAGCGTCCAGCAGCAGGAGTCCGCGGCCGTGTTCGGCCTCCGCGGTCGACTCGGCCGCCGGGAGCGGGAGTTCGGGCGCCTCGTCCGCGACCTCCACCCGAACACCGGACTCCAGCCGCAACACCAGCACCACACACCGACGGTCCGGGACATGGCGTACGACATTGGCGACCAGCTCCGTCACGCCGAGCTCGGCGGCGTCGCACAGCGCTGACAGCCCCCACTCGTCCAGCAGCGAGCGGACGATCCGGCGGATGTGGCGGGCGGAGTGCTCGCCCGCGGTGAGCGACAGGCGCCACTGGGGAATGTATGAGTTCACGGCACGAGCGTGACCTCGCACGACTACGCTGGGCCATCGAACGGACACAACCGGTAGAGCCGTGGACCCAGTTGCCCGAGAGGGGACCCCGCGTGATCGGCATCCACTCCCTTGACCCCGGCGCCTCGCCCGGCGACTACTACGGTTTCGAGCTGCGCCGACTCCGAGAGGCGGCACACCTGACCCAGCGTCAACTCGGTGACATTCTCAGCTACACCGGCTCACTGGTCGGCCAGATCGAGACGGCGAGGAAGGTCCCGACACCGGAGTTCAGCGAGCGGGCGGACGCGGCGCTGGGGTCGGACGGGTTGCTGACCCGGCTGGTGGGTCTGGTGCTGCGCAGCCAACTACCCGCGTGGTTTCAGCAGGTTGCCGAGCTGGAGGCGCGGGCGACCGAGATCTGTACCTTCCAGGCCACCATGATCCACGGACTGTTGCAGACCCCCGCCTACGCCCGCGCCACGCTCAGCGCACTCCGACGGAACGACCTCGACGACCGCACCGCCGTACGACTGGCTCGTCAGCGGATCTTCGAGAAGGAGGAGCCACCGGTCTTCTGGATGGTCATCAGCGAGGCCGCGCTGTACCAGGAGATCGGCGACAAGGAAACGATGCGTGGCCAACTGACCCATCTGTTGTCCTTCGAGAGCGATCCCCAGATCAACATCCAGGTGCTGCCGTTCTCGACAGGAGCCCACGCGGGGCTGACGGGCACGTTCACCCTCTTCCGCTTCGCGAGCGACCCGGCCATCGTCTACACCGAGGGATACGGCAGCGGACATCCGACCGCGAACCCGGACACCCTCAAGGACTGCACACTCCGTTACGATCATCTCCGGGCCGCCGCGCTCTCCCTCAGGGACTCGGCGGAGTTGATCCGGCGCGCGATGGAGGACCGCTATGGAGAGCAACTGGCGTAAGTCCAGTTACAGCAGCGACCAGGGCGGCGAGTGCGTGGAGATCGCCGAGACGACCAGCACCGTATCCGTCCGCGACTCCAAGACCCCGGCGGGACCGATCCTCACCGTCGACCCCGCCGCCTTCACGACCTTCGTCAACTGGACGTCTACAACCGCTGAATGATCGTGCCGGTGGCCAACGCGCCCCCCGCGCACATCGTGATCAGCGCGAACTCCTTGTCCGTGCGCTCCAGTTCATGCAGGGCCGTCGTGATGAGCCGTGCCCCCGTCGCCCCCACCGGGTGGCCGAGCGCGATGGCGCCGCCGTTGACGTTGACCTTCTCCAGGTCCTGTTCGAAGACCTGGGCCCAGCTGAGCACCACGGACGCGAAGGCCTCGTTGATCTCGACGAGGTCGATGTCCTTCAGGGACATGCCCGCCTTGCCGAGCACCGCGCGGGTCGCGTCGATCGGTCCATCGAGGTGGAAGTGCGGGTCGGCGCCGACCAGCGCCTGGGCCACGATCCGAGCCCGCGGCCTCAGCTTCAGCGCCCGCGCCATCCGCTTCGACGCCCACATGATCGCCGCGGCGCCGTCGCTGATCTGGGAGGAGTTGCCCGCCGTGTGGATCGCCGCCGGCATGACCGGCTTGAGGCCCGCCAGTGCCTCCATGGACGTGTCGCGCAGCCCCTCGTCGCGGTCGACGAGCCGCCACATGCCCTGCCCGGCCCGCTGTTCGTCCTCGGTGGTCGGCACCTGGACCGCGAACGTCTCCCGCTTGAAGCGCTCCTCGGACCAGGCGACGGCCGCCCGCTCCTGCGAGATCAGACCGAGTGAGTCGACGTTCTCCCGGGTCAGACCCCGGCGCCGCGCGATCCGCTCGGCCGCCTCGAACTGGTTCGGCAGGTCGACGTTCCACTCGTCCGGGAACGGTTTGCCCGGCCCGTGCTTCGAGCCCGACCCCAGCGGCACCCGGGACATCGCCTCGACACCGCAGCTGATGCCGACGTCGATGACCCCGGCCGCGACCATGTTGGCGACCATGTGGGAGGCCTGCTGCGAGGAGCCGCACTGGCAGTCGACCGTCGTCGCCGCGGTCTCGTACGGCAGCCCGACGGTCAGCCAGGCCGTGCGCGCGGGGTTCATGGACTGTTCTCCGGCGTGGGTGACCGTGCCGCCGACGATCTGTTCCACCGCGTCGGCGGGGATGCCGGCGCGGCCGAGGAGCTCACGGTAGGTCTCGCCCAGCAGATAGGCGGGATGCAGATTGGCGAGCGCGCCGCCGCGCCTGCCGATGGGGGTACGGACGGCTTCGACGATCACGGGTTCGGCGGCCATGGGTGCGGGTCCTCTCCTCCGAACGGATCCATGGAACTTCCGTGGAACACGCAGAACTTGGCAGAACTAGTACGTGTTCTACTTCGCGCTGCTCTGCAGTCTGCGGACGGGCCGCCCACCACCGCAAGGGTCGTGCACGCAATTGAGGGCTCCGCGCCCCTTGCCACTTGTAGAACCCGTTACTACCTTCACGGCAGCTCTGTTCCTGATGGACCGTCAGAAAGCTTCCAGTCGGAGGCTTCCAGAGAGCTGGAGTGAGTTGCCGATGACCTGTCCAGCGTTCCCCGACGGGTTCGACTTCACCGACCCCGACCTGCTGCAAAGTCGCGTACCGCTGCCGGAGTTCGCCGAACTGCGCCGGGCCGAACCGGTGCGCTGGATCCCCCAGCCGGCCAATGTCGCCGGCTTCCAGGACGAGGGGTACTGGGCGGTCACCCGGCACGCGGACGTCAAGTACGTCTCCACCCACCCGGAGATCTTCTCGTCGTACCTCAACACGGCGATCATCCGCTTCAACGAACGCATCGAGCGCGACGCGATCGACGCGCAGCGGCTGATCCTGCTCAACATGGACCCGCCCGAGCACACCAGGGTCCGCGGGATCGTCCAACGGGTGTTCACCCCCCGGGCCATCCGCGCCCTGGAGGAACGTCTGCGCAACCGCGCCCAGTCGATCGTCGACACCGCGCGCGCCCTGCCCGGCGAGTCGTTCGACTTCGTCACCCAGGTCGCCTGCGAGCTGCCCCTGCAGGCCATCGCCGAGCTCATCGGCATCCCGCAGGACGACCGGGCGAAGATCTTCGACTGGTCCAACAAGATGATCTCGTACGACGATCCGGAGTACGCGATCAGCGAGCAGGTCGGCCAGGAGTCGGCCATGGAGGTCATCGCCTACGCGATGAACATGGCGGCCGACCGCAAGCAGTGCCCGGCCAAGGACATCGTCACCACGCTGGTGGCCGCCGAGGACGAAGGCAACCTGAACTCCGACGAGTTCGGCTTCTTCGTGCTGATGCTGGCGGTCGCGGGCAACGAGACGACCCGCAACGCCATCACCCACGGCATGCACGCCTTCCTCACCCACCCCGACCAGTGGGAGCTCTACAAGGCCGAGCGCCCCTCGACGGCGGCGGAGGAGATCGTCCGCTGGGCCACGCCGGTCAACTCCTTCCAGCGCACGGCCACCCAGGACACGGAGCTGGGCGGCAAGCAGATCAAGAAGGGCGACCGGGTGGGCATCTTCTACGCCGCCGCCAACCACGACCCCGAGGTCTTCGAGAACCCGGACGTCTTCGACATCACCCGCGATCCCAACCCCCACCTCGGCTTCGGCGGCGGAGGCCCGCACTACTGCCTCGGCAAGTCCCTCGCGGTCCTGGAGATCGACCTGATCTTCAACGCCATCGCCGACGCCATGCCCGACCTCCGCGCGGCCGGCGACCCCCGCCGCCTGCGCTCGGCGTGGATCAACGGCGTCAAGGAGCTCCAGGTCACCCTGAGCTGACTCCCGCCCCGGCCATTCGGGCCGACGGTCCCTCCGGGCCGCCGGCCCGTCCCGGTGCGAGCGGCGGGAGTTGGCCGGCGGGTCGGTGCGCGAGGTGGCCGACGTGGCGCGGTGTACAGGGCCCCCGGGCGAAGTCCTTCACCCCTTCGCCGGCACCCGTTCCTCATCGACGTCCGCGGCAGCGGCCACCATCCGGGCCCGCGGCCCCTGGAAGAGATACGACAGCCCGAACCCGCCCGCGACGACAGCCGCACCCCCCACCGCGTCCAGCACCCAGTGGTTCCCGGTGGCCACGATCGCCGAGACGGTGAAGAACGGATGCAGCAGGCCCAGCCCCTTCATCCACCACCGGGGCGCGATGATCACGATGACGACCCCGCACCACAGCGACCACCCGAAGTGCAGCGAGGGCATCGCCGCGTACTGGTTGGTCAGCGCGGTCAGGGTGCCGTACTCCGGCTTGGAGAAGTCCTGCACCCCGTGCACGGTGTCGATGATCCCGAGCGCCGGCATGAGGCGCGGCGGGGCGAGCGGATAGAGCCAGAACCCGACGAGGGCCAGCAGGGTCGCGAACCCGAGTGAGGCCCGGGCCCACCGGTAGTCCACCGGCCGCCGCCAGTACAGGACGGCCAGCACGCTCAGCGGGACCACGAAGTGCAAGGACTCGTAGTAGAAGTCGAAGAAGTTCCGCAGCCAGTCGACCTCGACGACCGCGTGGTTGACCCAGTGCTCGATGTCGATGTGCAGCAGGCGCTCCAGATCGAAGATCTGCTGCCCGTGCTTCTCGGCGGTGGCCCGCCCCGCGGAGTTGGTGCCGCCGGTCGCCGCGAGTCTGACCTGCTGGTAGGCGGCGTAGGTGACACGGAGCAGCAGCAGTTCGAGGAGGAGATTGGGCCGGGTCAGCACCCGCCGCAGGAACGGCAGCAGTGGCACGTGCCGGAACCGCGTGGGTACCGGCGCGGCGCACTCCGTGGGAATCGGCGCCTGGTAGTAGGGCGAGGTGCGCGACAGGAAGGGGATCACCGTGGCGGCGGCGAGCGCGGCCAGCAGCACCAGGTTGTCCCGCAGGGTGTACAGCGCCGAGATGTGCGGCAGCATCATCGTCGCCGGGAGGGTCATCACCACGACGACGGCGACCGGCCACACATACCGGTCGGAGGCCCGCTTGCCGACCCGTCCGACGACCGCGAGCAGCACCCACAGCAGCTGGTGCTGCCAGGTGGTCGGTGAGACGGCGATCGCCGCGCACCCGGTGATCGCGACGGCGAGCAGCAGCTGGCCGTCGCGGGCGTAGCGCACGGCCCGGCGCACGCCCAGCGCGGCGACGGCCGCGCCGAGCGCCAGGAAGAGGGAGATCTCCAGCGGCCCCGCCATGCCCAGCCGCAGCAGCAGGCCGTGCAGGGACTGGTTGGCGAGGTCGTCGGCGGGAGCCCCGAGGCCGGTGCCGGCGATGTGGTGCACCCAGTAGGTGTACGAGTCGTGCGGCAGCGCGGCCCAGGCGAGCGCGGTGCCGGCGGCGAAGGCCGTGGCCGAGGTGAGGGCGCCCCGGCGGCGGCCGGTGAACCAGAGCAGGGCCGCGAAGAGCAGGACCGTGGGCTGGAGGGCGGCGGCGAGTCCGATGAGCAGTCCGCTGACCCGCTCGCCCCGGACGACGAAGCAGGCGACCAGGACCAGCAGGACCGGGATGATGCTGGTCTGCCCGAGGTAGAGCGTGTTGCGCACGGGCAGCGACAGCATGAGGAGGCTGATCGCGACCGGCGCGGCGAGCAGGGCGGTGCGGCGGCCGACGGGCCGGGGCAGGGCGCGGGCGGCGACGAGACCGAGGGCGACGACCAGGAGCAGGGTGCCGAAGGTCCAGCCCCAGCCGAGGGCCTGTTCGGCGGCGCGGGTGAGCGGCTTCAGGACGAGTCCCCCGAACGGGGTACCGGTGAACTGCGTCGAGTCGTACAGCGAGCCCTTCACATGCAGGACGCCGTCCGGGCCGACCCAGGTCTCCAGGTCGGTCAGCCGCTCGCCTCTGGGAGTGCGGAGGACGACGGCCACCTCTCGTGCGGCGAGGACGGCCGCCACCAGCCATAAGGCGAGCCTTGCCGCGAGCAGCCGCGCCTGGACCTCGGTGGTCCCACTGTGCTCCGCGTTCGCCACGCCTCGTCGGCCTCTCAGTTCCGGTCGTGCCATGCGTCCGGGAGGAAGGACGCAGGCAACCCCGTCTTCACCTGACGTCCGCCTCCTTTTGTCCGAATGACGATAGTCCGCAGCGAGGGCCGTCGCGCAGACAGGCGCGAGATGGATCACACGCGTCGGGGGTAGGGGCGTCCATGATCGGGCGCAGGGTACCTGCATACGGCACGTTTATGTACGCTCCGCGACCGGACTTGAGCATGACGTAAGCCCGGCAAGTCCGCCTATGGTCGCTTTTTGCCCTGGTCCCCGTCGAAAGGCAGGCGAGCGAAGTTTTGCCGAGTGCCCCCGCCCCCGCTCACCCCGTCCACCCCCCTCGCGATCCCGAGGCGGTCGGCGTCGACCCGGCCCTCGTGAAGCGTGCCGTGAAGGCCGCCGCGCTGGGCAACGCGATGGAATGGTTCGACTTCGGCGTCTACAGCTACATCGCCGTCACCCTGGGCAAGGTCTTCTTCCCCTCCGGCAATCCGACCGCCCAGCTCCTGTCGACGTTCGGCGCCTTCGCCGCGGCCTTCCTGGTCCGCCCGCTCGGCGGCCTGGTCTTCGGCCCGCTGGGCGACCGCGTGGGCCGCCAGAAGGTCCTCGCCGTGACCATGATCATGATGGCCGCCGGCACCTTCGCCATCGGCCTGATCCCGTCGTACGCCACGATCGGCGTCGGCGCCCCGCTGCTGCTCCTGGCCGCCCGACTGGTCCAGGGCTTCTCGACCGGTGGCGAGTACGCGGGCGCCTCCACCTTCATCGCCGAGTACGCGCCCGACAAGAAGCGCGGCTTCCTCGGCAGCTGGCTGGAGTTCGGCACGCTCGCCGGCTACATCGCGGGCGCCGGTCTGGTCACGGTGCTGACGGCCCTGCTGTCCACCGAGGACCTGGTGTCCTGGGGCTGGCGGATCCCGTTCCTGATCGCGGGCCCGATGGGTGTCATCGGCCTCTATCTGCGGCTGCGCCTGGAGGAGACCCCGGCGTTCACGGCCGAGACCGAGAAGGCCGAGGCAGACCGCCGCAAGGTCCCGCTGCGCGAGATGATCACCGGCCAGTGGCAGGCCCTGCTGCTGTGCGTGGGCCTGGTCCTGGTCTTCAACGTCACCGACTACATGCTGCTGTCGTACATGCCGAGCTATCTGACCAGCGAACTCAAGTACGACGAGACGCACGGTCTGCTGGTCGTCCTCGGCGTGATGGCGCTGATGATGGTCGTCCAGCCCTTCGCGGGCGCGCTGAGCGACCGTGTCGGCCGCCGCCCGGTGATCGCGGCGGGCTGCGCGGGCTTCCTGCTCCTGTCCGTCCCGGCCCTGCTGCTGATCCGGCAGGGCAGCCTGTTCGCGATCGCGCTCGGCATGGGCGCGCTGGGCCTGCTCCTGGTCTGCTTCACGGCGGCGATGCCGGCTGCCCTCCCGGCGCTCTTCCCGACCCGGGTGCGCTACGGCTCCCTCTCGGTCGGCTTCAACATCTCGGTGTCCCTCTTCGGCGGCACGACCCCGCTGGTGGTGACCGCGCTGATCGGCGCGACCGGGAACATGATGATGCCCGCCTACTACATGATGGCCGCGGCCGTGATCGGCGGTGTGGCGGTGTGGTTCATGACGGAGTCGGCGGGCAGGCCCCTGCCGGGCTCGCCGCCGCAGCGGTAATCCGCTGACAGGGACCGGGTGCCGGACTATATTCGTTAGCGCAACTAGTTAGCTGATCTAACTAGCCATACGAAAGGCACAGGTGCATGAGCGAGTCGCAGCTCTGGGACGACGTCGACGACTACTTCACCACCCATCTTGCCCCGGAGGACGACGTGCTCCGGGCGGCCTTGCGCGACAGCGAGGCCGCCGGCCTGCCGTCCATCGCCGTGACGGCACCGCAGGGCAAGCTCCTGCAGCTCCTGGCTCAGATCCAGGGCGCCCGTACGATTCTGGAGATCGGGACGCTCGGCGGCTACAGCACGATCTGGCTGGCCCGCGCCCTGCCCGCCGACGGCCGTCTGGTCTCGCTGGAGTACAGCCCGGTCAACGCCGAGGTCGCGAACCGCAACATCGCCCGCGCGGGTCTCGACAAGATCGCCGAGGTGCGGGTCGGCCCGGCCCTGGAGTCGCTGCCCCGGCTGGCCGACGAGAACCCGCCCCCCTTCGACCTGGTCTTCATCGACGCCGACAAGGCCAACAACCCGCACTACGTGGAGTGGGCGCTCAAGCTCACCAGCGCGGGCAGCCTGATCGTGGTGGACAACGTCGTACGGGGCGGCCGGGTCGCCGACCCCGGCAACCCGGCCCCCGATGTCCAGGGCACCCGCACCGCGCTCGAACTGATCGGAGGGCACCCGAGGTTGAGCGCCACGGCGATCCAGACGGTCGGCGGCAAGGGCTACGACGGCTTCGCGCTGGCCCGCGTCCTGCCGTAGCCCGTCCCGCTCAGGCCTCGTGGTAGAAGCCGACGTTGACGCTGCGCGGGGCGGTGCGGTCGCGGATGATGATCTCGCCGTTGCCGCCCCGGGGCAGCGTCACGGAGCCGCCGTAGATCAGGGGCTGCGCGTAGGCGCCGGCCACCAACTGCACCTCGGACGAGGGATCGGGCTGCGAGCCCTGGAGCCAGGTCACCTGCCAGACGCCCTCGGGCCCGCACAGGAACTCCAGGTGCACCCGGGAGACGAACAGCCAGTCGTCGGGGGTCGCGAGCCGGCACACGGACTTGTCCCGGCCCACCCGCAGCACGGTGCCCGGGTCACTGGGCGCGTCGGCCATCTGCATCCCGGCCGTGGCACCCTCCTCCGCCGCGGTGACGACGGCCATGGTGAGTTCGAGCACGTGCGCTCCTCCTGAAAGGTTCCTTGCGCGGCAACCCCGTTGACCTGCCGCCGCCGCATGATAATTCGCCCGGCACGGCGGTGTCCGGCGCAAGCAACCCAAGACCGGCCCGTAACCCAGGACCGGCCTGCCACCCGAGTGCGGGCGACAGGCCGGTCGTACGTACGGACGACGGGTCAGCTGTGCAGCAGCCGCTCCGTCAGCTCGCGGTAGTCCCGCAGCGCCAGCCGGAGTTGCTCGGTGTCGCCGGCGCCCACGCCCTTGTCGTGGCCGCCGTCGCCGGTCTGCCAGGAGTTGCGCAGCGTGCGCCGACGCTGCTTCACGGCATCGGCGAAGCGGGCGGCGACCTCCTCCAGCACCTGGTCGGCCTCCTCGACGGCGGACCGGGGTTCGTCCACGAACCCGGCGACGGCGTGCTGGAGCCGTGTGCTGAGCTTGTCGCTCTCGTCGTGCGGCAGCAGCCGGGCCTCATGACCCGAGACTCCGCCCACACCCGGACCGACACCGCCGACGGCGTCGGATCCGGCGCCCCGCTCCCCCTCCAGCTCGGTCCCACGACCGAGTCCGGAGGTCTTGTCATGGCCGGCAGCCGAGTCTCGACCTCGACCGAGGCCACCTTGGTCACGGGACTGCTCACGGGACTGCTCACGGGACTGCTCACCGGAGCCGGTCGTACCCGCCGGACGTCCGGCCACCGGGTCCAACCCCGGCGCCTCGCTCTCGGTGGGAGTCACCAGGGGACTGTGCGACCCCGCGGGGTCCCCGGTCGTAGCCCTGCCGGTCTTTCCTTCCCCCCGGGTGCCGTCGGCGCCCGGCCTGCTCGTGGCATCCGTCATGTCACTCAACTCCCCTTCGCGTGACGCCTGTTGAATGCCCACGGCAGGTGTCCGCGGCTGTCGCTGCGGCCGTCGCGGGCCTGGCCCGCGCGCTCGTGGGACTCATGGGTGGGTGTCCGGGACTCCTCGCGGCTGCGCGACGGGCCGACGAGCTCCTCGAAGAGGGCCCGCGCCTCCACCATGGCGGCGCGCATGTCCTCCGTGTCCGTCCGTCCGTCGCCGTCCTGCCGGGCGTCCGTATGGGCACTCGCCACCGTGTGCACCCGCCGGTAGCCGTGCACGTGGTGCGCGTGGTGCACGGACAGCGCGTTGTACTGCTCCTCGTACTGCCCGCCGCCCGGGAAGCCCCGGGCCTCGGCGAGTTCGGCGAGCAGCCGGTCGGCCTCGGCGACGGCCTCCCGAGGAGAGTCGACGAAGCGTTCCTGGGCGGCCGTCCAGCGGTCCTCGTACCGCTGGCGCTCCGCCGCTTCGAGGGGCTGCTCGCGCAGGGATCCATGCCGCTCCACGCGCTCGGTGAGTTCACGTTCGGCGGCCTTCTCGTCCCCGTTGTGCCGGGCCACGGTACGGTCGTACTCGGGCCCGAAGCGTCGCTTCAGGCCCCGGCCGTGCTGCGGACCCCGGCCACGCAGAGTCAGGACGGCCGCCACGATGATGACGGCCGCCACGATCACGATCAGAGCGATGATCAGGCCAGTTGACATATCTGTCGGGTTGCCTCGAACGTTTTATTCAAACCGTCTCCGCATATGTGTAGGCGACAATCGGGCCATGACCTGGACCGTCACTCCCGAAGCTCCCGGCTCCCCCACAGCAGCGGCACTCTGGCGCGCGTACTACACAGAGGTCAGCGACCGCTACTACCTCCTGCACGAGAACCGCAGAACGGATCCGGCCGAGCTGGAGCGGGAGGTGGCGAAGGGCACGGGCAGCGAACTCGCCCCTCCGAGCGGCCTGTTGCTGGTGGCCAGATACGCGGGAGAGCCGGCCGGCACGGCGGGCATACGCCTGCGCCCCGACGGGAGCGCCGAGCTCACCAGGGTCTACCTGCACGAGAAGATGCGCGGCAAGGGTGGCGCGGTCCTCCTCGTCGAAGCGGCGGAGTCCGCGGCCCGAGCCCTCGGCGCCACCCGCCTGATCCTCGAAACCCGCGCGGACCTGACCGAGGCCCTCTCCCTCTACGCGAGGCTCGGCTACCAGGAGATCACCCCGTACAGCGACGACATCTACGCGGACCACACACTGGGCAAGTCCCTGTAACGACGACGGACGGGCGGGGGCGCCCGCCTGCGACGCCGGCCGCAGGCACTCAGGGGCGCGGGGAACTGCGCAACGCACCCGCGCCCCCACCGACGAGCAACAGGCCGCCGCAGGCACCCCCCTCAAACCGCCGGAGGCACCGGCTGCTCCCGATCCGATCCGCACAGCTCGTCGGTCAGCTCCTTCACCAGCTGGGCGAGATCCGTGGACCGGTCGGGACCCCACCAGTCCCCCAGCAGCTCACCCAACGACTCCTCCCGCGCCGCCGCGAGCCGCACCGCGACCTCCCGCCCCGGCTCGGTGAGCAGCAGCCCGACACCCTGCCGTGTCGCCAGCCCCCGTTCCTCCACCTGCCGCGCCGCGGCGATGACCGCGCCCAGCGGCACGGACGTGCGCTCGGCGAGCAGCGCCGGCTCCACCCACCCGTACTTCCGCAGGCGCAGGATCAGCCAGCTCGACGCGGGCAGCAGGTCGTACCCGGCCCGCGCGGTGATCTCCCGGTAGATCTCCCGCCGCCCCTCGCGGGTCCCGAGCAGCGACAGTGCCCGGCAGACCTCGTCGTGCGACGACCGTTGCACGGGATTGCTGGCCAGCGTCTCGGTGACGTCGGGCGCCGTGACCGACCCCCGCAGCCGGTCCTCCTTGAGGAACCACGCGAGCACGAACCCGAGGAACGCGACGGGCGCGGCGTAGAGGAAGACGTCGGTGATCGACGAGGCGTACGCGTGCAGCGCCTCGGGCCGCACCGAGCCCGGCAGCTGAGCGAGCCCCCGGGAGTCGGCCTCGATCCCCGACACCGAGACGCCGGGCGGCAGTTGCGTCCCCTGCAGGGCCTCGGCCAGCTTGTCGCCGAGCCGGTTGGCGAAGACCGTCCCGAAGATGGCGACCCCGAAGGACGCCCCGATGGACCGGAAGAAGGTCGCACCGGACGTGGCGACGCCGAGGTCCTCGTACGAGACGGCGTTCTGCACGATCAGCACCAGCACCTGCATGACCAGACCGAGCCCCAGCCCGAACACGCAGAAGCAGATGCTCATCACCCAGGTGGAACTGCTCTCGTCGAGCCGGTGCAGAAGCAGCAGCCCCAGCGTGGTGACCGCGGTGCCGGCCACCGGGAACACCTTCCACCGCCCGGTACGGCTGACGATCTGCCCGGAGACGGTCGAGGACAGCAGCAGCCCGAACACCATGGGCAGCATGTGCACACCGGACATGGTCGGCGAGACTCCCTGCACCACCTGGAGGAAGGTGGGCAGATAGGTCATGGCCCCGAACATCGCGAACCCGACGATGAAGCTGATGACGGCCGCCAGGGTGAAGGTCCGCACCCGGAAGAGCTTCAACGGCAGCACGGGCTCGGCGGCCCGGCGTTCGACCCCCACGAACGCGACCGCCAGCAGCACGCCCAGCACCGCGAGCCCGACGATCTGGGGCGATCCCCAGCCCCAGGTGTTCCCGCCCAGCGAGGCCACCAGCACCAGACACGTGGCGACGGCGGCGATGAGGAAGGTCCCCAGGTAGTCGATGACGTGCTTCGTCGACTTACGGGGAATCCGCAGCACCACGGCGATCACGGCCAGCGCGACCACACCGACCGGAAGATTGACGTAGAAGACCCACCGCCAGCTCAGATGTTCGGTGAACAGTCCGCCCAGCAGCGGGCCGAGCACGCTCGTCGCCCCGAACACCGCCCCGAACAGCCCCTGGTACCGTCCCCGTTCGCGCGGCGGGACGAGATCGCCGACGATCGCCATCGACAGCACCATCAGCCCGCCACCGCCCAGCCCCTGGAGAGCCCGGAAGGCGATCAGCTGGGTCATGTCCTGGGACATGCCGCACAACGCCGACCCGATCAGGAAGATCACGATCGCGGTCTGGAACAGCCGCTTGCGCCCGTACTGGTCACCGAGCTTGCCCCACAGCGGGGTCGCCGCCGTGGAGGCCAGCAGATAGGCGGTGACCACCCAGGACAGGTGCTCCATGCCGCCGAGGTCGCTGACGATGGTGGGCAGCGCGGTGGACACGATCGTCTGGTCCAGCGCGGCGAGCAGCATGCCGAGCAGCAGGGCCCCGATCGAGACGAGGACGTTTCCGGACACGTGGCTTTCTCTCGCGTCTCGCACATCCTTCGTCATCCCGTGCGCATCCGCGGCCATGAAGACCTCCCGAGGCTGTCGTTACTTGTCCATCGTGGTCGGTGTGACCGCTTACGGCCTGTTGAGTCCTGTTGGAAGCCGATATTCCGGGGGCTTCCGAAAGTCGGCTGTGGAGGGGGTCTGCATAATCTCTGGAGTTTGTGAGGGGAGGGACGAACACCATGGCGGAGTCGAACGGTCATCTGTGCCCGGAGTGCGGGGCACCGAGAGGGGCCGACAACACCCCGTCCTGCGGGTGCACCCGGCGCGCGTCGGACGCCCTGCGGGACGCACGTACGGCGGAGGCGGCCGCGGCGGAGGACTTCGATCCGCTGCGCATACGGCCGTACGTGGAACTGGACGACGAGACGGCGCCGGTGCACCGGGTGCCCGCATCGGACGCCACGATGCCGCTGCGCGCGCTGACACCGCCCCCGGCCACCCCGAGCCCCACCGATCTGAGCCTGTTCGAGGCGGAGGGGAACTCCTCCGCACCCCGCTCGACCACGCACGCTCCACACCCGAGCCGCACCCGACGCCGTACCGCCCTGCTCGCCGCCGGGGCGGTCGTGGCCGTGGTCGCCACGGCCGGGTTCGCCAGTGGGCTGTTCGCGTACGAGTCGCCGTCGCGGGACGAGGCGGCACCGCGGGACGTACGGCCGGCGGTGCCGGACGCGACGACGACCGCGGCGTCTGCGTCCCCCTCCACTGCTTCGACGTCGGTACGGCCGTCCTCCGCGTCCCCGTCCGCCACGGCGAGCGCGAGCCCGTCGGCCTCCCCGTCCCCGTCGAGGTCCAGCGCCTCCCCCAGCCCGTCCCGGTCGGCCGGACCCTCGGCGACCCCGTCGGCCCCCGCCACGACGGCTCCGGCGGCCGGATCCGACGCGGCACGCGAGGCGAACCCGCCGGTCCTGCGCCGGGGCTCCGAGGGCCCCGAGGTGGTCGAACTCGAACTACGGCTCACCCAGGTCGGCCTGTACTCGCGCAAGGCGAGCGGGCACTACAACGAGGGGGTCGAGGACGCGGTCGCCACGTATCAGTGGCAGCGGGGGATCCAGGCGCCGGAACACGGGGTGTACGACCTGACGACCCGCCAGCGACTCGAGTCGGAGACGACAGAACCCTAGGGGGTTCTCCGGGCACGGATCCGGTGGCGGTTGGTCCCGCCCACGCGGCGGAGCCGCAGACGCACCGGAGCACGTAAGTCAGGGGGCCACCTGACGACCCGGCTGCGCCTGCACTCGGAGACGACAGAGCCCCAGGCGGTTCTCCGGACACGGATCCGGTGGCGGCTGATCACGCCCACGCGGTCGCGTCCCGCGCGGCGGAGCCGCAGACGCAACAGCCCCCCGGCCCCGGCCCGGACAGGCGGGCCTGCCTGATGACCCGGCAGTGGCTGGACTCCGGGACGACAGAACCCTGGGCCGCTCCCTGGGCACAGATCCTGTGGAGGCCGGTCGCGCCCACGGGGCGGAGCCGGAGACGATGGAGGTCGTGCCCACGCGCACCGGTCCGGCGAGTGCGGCGAGCAGGGCGGCGCGGGCGGTCGGTGCCGTGCCGGCCTGTGCGGCGTTGCCGACGAGGCGGGCAACCGTCCTCGGCGGCATCCTCGGCGCCTGCACCACCGCCTGGCTGCGCCGCCGCGCGACAGCCGCACCGGACCCCGCCCCTCCCGGGGACATCTACCCGACGTAGATCCCCACCGTGCCGTCGTCCCGCGCCTCCACCCGCACCTGTGTCAGGTCCCGCACCACGACGTCCGGCCCGTGCGCGCCCGCGCGGGGACCGACTCCCACGACCCGCATCCCGGCCGCTTTACCCGCCGCGATCCCCGCCCCCGAGTCCTCGAAGACCACGCACTCCGCCGGTGCCACGCCCAGCTCCGCCGCGCCCTTGAGGAACCCCTCGGGGTCGGGCTTGCTCGCGCCCACGGACTCGGCGGTGACTCGGACATCGGGCAGTTCAAGACCCGCCGCCGCCATCCGGGCCGTGGACAGCGGGACGTCGGCCGAGGTCACCAGCGCGTGGGGCAGCCCCCGCAGGGAGGCCAGGAACTCCGGCGCCCCGGGTATCGCCACCACGCCGTCCATGTCCGCGGTCTCCTCGGCGAGCATGCGCGCGTTGTCCGCGAGGTTCTGCTCCACGGGCCGGTCGGGCAGCAGGACCGCCATCGACGCGTGCCCCTGGCGGCCGTGGACGACCTTCATGACCTCGTCGCCGTCCAGCCCGTGACGTTCGGCCCAGCGGCGCCAGATGCGTTCCACGACGGCATCGGAGTTGACGAGGGTGCCGTCCATGTCGAGCAGGAGGGCGCGGGCGGTGAGCACGGTGGGGGCGGCGGTGGCCGTCATCGGCAGCTCCAGGACGCGGGACGTGGGGCTTCGGAGGTGTCTTCCCCGCGCCCCCCGGGAGGGACAAGGCGGCCCCGCCCGCCGGTCAGGGAGAACGGGCGGAGGCCACTTTGTTTCTCTACGGTACAAAACGGGGCCGGTTCCCGCCACCACCCCCCGGAAACCGCCTGGAGATCGCCCGGAGATGGCCCGGAACAGTTCACCCGGAGTTCAGCTCATCCGGACACGGCCTCCCACAGGCTCCACAGCCCGAGCCCCAGCATCAGCAGCGCGGCGACCTTGGTGATCAGCTTCAGCGGAACCCGCTTCATCAGGGCCTTCCCGCCGACGATCCCGAGACCCGCCACCGCCCACAGCGCGAGCACCGCGCCGAGGCCCACGGAGAGCGGGTCGTCGTAGCGGGCAGCGAGGTTCGCCGTCATGATCTGGGTCAGGTCCCCGAACTCGGCGACCAGGATGAGCATGAACCCGGCGCCGGCGACCTTCCAGAAGGACTGGTCCCGCGGCTTGCGGATCTCCTCGTCACCGTCGTCCTTCTTGAACAGCAGCACGGCCGCGCCGCCGAGGAAGAGCACGCCGGTCACCGCCTGGACGATCTGTTGCGGCAGCAGGGTCAGCACACTGCCGGCCGCGACGGCGAGCGCGACATGCAGTGCGAAGGCGGCGGCGACGCCCGCGAAGACGTAGGAGGCACGGTAACGAGTGCCGAGGACGAGACCGGCTAGCGCGGTCTTGTCGGGCAGTTCGGCGAGGAAGACGACGCCGAAGACGACGGCCGTCACGGTCAGGCTGATCAAGGGTCCTCAATCGGTCGGGGCCGCCCCACCGAGAGTGTTCCTGCGAAACGACGCCTCGGCACGGCAGCACACAGTCAGTGCACTACTGGCCGAAGGTCTCGCTGGCCGATCCGTGAGGACCTGCCTCCGGGCGCCGGCTCAGACGAGCTGAGCAGTATGTCGACGGTCCGGCGAAGAGCTACTCCCCTTCAACGCCCTCCATCGTACGTGATCGTTTCGCCGCACATCTTTCGCCGTACATCTTTCGTCGCACACCTTGTCGTGTCATGTACGCGTCACTAACTTCTCACCGTACGCACATCTCCCCGCAACACGGAGCCGCGAGCATTCGACCGCTCGCACTCCAACGCCCCCGTCCCCCAAGGGAGTTCGCATGCCGAAGTTCTACGCGCGTCGACGGCTGAGCATACTCGCCGCGCTGACCGGGCTCATAGCCTCCGTCGGGCTCTTCAACGGCCCGACCGCCTCCGCCGCCCTCCCCACCCCGGTCAGCGCCGCCACCGCCCGCACCTACCTCGCCTCGCTCACCGTGGCGACCGAGAACCGCACCGGCTACGCCCGGGACCTGTTCCCGACCTGGATCACCATCAGCGGCACCTGCAACACCCGGGAGTACATCCTCAAGCGGGACGGCTCGAACGTCGTCACCAACTCCGCCTGCACCGCCACCAGCGGCAGCTGGTACTCCCCGTACGACGGCGCCACCTGGACCGCCGCCTCCGACCTCGACATCGACCACCTGGTCCCGCTCGCCGAGGCCTGGGACTCCGGGGCGAGCGCCTGGACCACCGCCCAGCGCCAGGCCTTCGCCAACGACGTCACCCGCCCGCAGCTGATCGCCGTCACGGACAACGTGAACCAGTCCAAGAGCGACCAGGACCCGGCCGAGTGGATGCCGTCGGTCACCTCGTACCGCTGCACCTACGTCCGCGCCTGGGTCCAGGTGAAGTACTACTACGACCTCTCCGTCGACTCCGCCGAGAAGAGCGCTCTCACGAGCTACCTCGCCGACTGCTGACCGATTCCGCGCCGGAATCTCCCCGCAGGCCTCGGTCGTTCCGTACCGTACGGGGCGACGGAGGAGGATCACGTGACGGATCTGCGGGTCGGACCACTGCTCAGGTACGTCGACGGCTCGTCCGCGACCGTATGGGTCGAGACGAGCCGTCCGTGCACCACGGAGGTGCGCTGCTCGGACGGCACCGGGGGTGAGGCCCCCACCTTCCAGATCGAGGGCCACCACTACGCCCTGGTCCCGGTCGACGGCCTCGCCCCCGGCACCGAGCGGTCGTACGAGGTGTTCCTGGACGGCACACGCGTGTGGCCGCTGCCCGACTCGCCCTTCCCGCCCTCCGTGATCCACACGCCCACCGAGGAGGTGCCCGTCCGCGTCGCCTTCGGCTCCTGCCGCTGGGCCGCGCCCCCGAAGGGCGAGAAGGACCCGGTGGGCCCCGACGCCCTGGACACGCTCGCGTCCCGTATCGCCTCCGAGCCGGAGGGCGAACGGCCGGACGTCCTCGTCCTGCTGGGCGACCAGGTCTACGCCGACGAGACCTCCCGGGCCACGCAGAGCTGGCTCGCCGCGCGCCGCGATCTGAGCGAGCCGCCGGGCAGCCAGGTGGCGGACTACGAGGAGTACACCCACCTCTACTACGAGTCCTGGCTCGATCCCGAGGTGCGCTGGCTGCTGTCCACCGTGCCCAGCTGCATGATCTTCGACGACCACGACGTCATCGACGACTGGAACACCTCCGCCGCCTGGGTCGAGGACATGCGCGCCCTCCCGTGGTGGCGGGAACGGCTGCTGAGCGGGCTGATGTCGTACTGGGTCTACCAGCACCTGGGCAATCTCGCCCCGGCCGAGCTGGCCGCCGACCCGCTCTACGCCGCCGTACGCCGATCACCCGACGGCACCGACGAGCTGCGCGACTTCGCCTGCCGGGCCGAGGCCGACGCGGCCTCCGTGCGCTGGAGTTACCGGCGCGACTTCGGCCGGGTGCGGCTGCTCATGGTGGACTCCCGCGCGGCCCGCGTCCTCGACGAGCAGAACCGGTCGATGCTGGACCCCGGCGAGGCCGAATGGCTGCGCGGACAGGCGCTGGAGGAGCGGGCCTCCTACGACCACCTCCTGATCGGCACCTCGCTGCCCTGGCTGCTGCCGCATCTGGTGCACGACGCCGAGGCGTGGGACGCCGCGCTGTGCCGGGGGGACCGCGGGGCGCGCTGGGCCCGGTTCGGGGAGGGTCTGCGGCGCAAGGCGGACCTGGAGCACTGGGCGGCGTTCCCGGAGTCCTTCGCGGCGCTGGCGGATCTGATCGCCGAGGTGGGGTCCGGTCCCGAGGCGCCGGCGACGGTGCTGGTGCTGTCGGGGGACGTGCACCACGCGTACGTGGCCGAGCCCAAGTGGCACTCCGGCGGACCGGACGCCCGCGTTCTCCAGCTCACGTGTTCCCCCGTCCACAACTCCGTGCCCAGTTACATGCGGTTCGGCTTCCGCTTCGGCTGGAGCGCGGTGGCACGGACACTCGGTCGGGGGCTCGCCCGGCACGGAGGCTGTGCCCGACCGCCGGTCTCGTGGCGGCACACGGGCGGCCCCTGGTTCGGCAACCAGCTCATGACGCTGACGCTGAAGGGCCGTTCGGCGCGGCTGCGGCTGGACCATGCGCGGGAGTCGGGCGAGGGACAGGCGCGGCTGGTGACGCTCTCGGAGTCCGAACTCACCGGTCGGAGCGGCCGCGAGGCGTCCCGGCTCACCCGCTAGCCGGGCCCCTACAGAACGGCGCCAGGTGTGGATTCGGACACACTTTCGGACGCCGATTCGGTGACCCGCAAGCCGCTCCACGTGCAGGTCGGAGTGAAACGGAAGGGGCAGCAGAGGCAAACCGATGGCTAAATGTTGAACTTGAAAGCATTGCTGGGGCGCCCCTACCGTGGATGGCTTCACTCGGTTCCATCCCCCTGGGGACACCCCCCTGTGGGACCGACCCGACCGAAGGAGTCCCCCACGATGACCGGACGCCTGAACAGCGCCCAGCCATACGTCCTCGGCCTTTACCGCATCGTCGTCGGCCTGCTCTTCCTCTGTCATGGCGCCGCCTCCCTCTTCGGTGTCCTCGGCGGTGCCGCCGGTACCAACGGCGGCACGCTCGAAGCGGGCACCTGGCCCGGTTGGTACGCGGCCGTGATCCAGCTCGTCTGCGGCGCCCTCGTGCTGCTCGGCCTGGGCACGCGCGCCGCCGCGTTCATCGCCGCGGGATCCATGGCGTACGCGTACTTCAAGGTCCACCAGCCGGTGGCCCTGTGGCCCATGGAGAACGGCGGTGAGGCCTCGGCGATGTTCAGCTGGGCCTTCCTGCTACTGGTCTTCACCGGGTCCGGCGCGTTCGGCCTGGACCGGCTGTTCGCGAAGCGCTCGGCGGACGAACGGAAGCCGGCGGCGGAGCCGGTGGCCGTCTGAGGCGAAGCAGCCGGGTGAACATACCGAGTTCATCCCATGCGCCCCCCGTGAATCTCCTGTCCCGGCCGACGCGTACGCTGTATGGCTGTCTACGGGGGAATCACGGGGAGTCGCGGTGTTGGAGAGCCTGGGGTCACTGACCGGCAGTCCATGGATCTACGCCATGGTCGCTTTGTCGGTGCTCCTCGACGTGTTCGTGCCGGTGCTGCCCAGCGGGGTGCTGGTCATCACGGCCGCGACGGCCGCGGCCGCGGGCAGCGCGGCGACCGGACAGGTCCCCGATGTGATGACCCTGATCCTCTGCGCGACCACCGCCTCCGTGCTGGGCGACCTGGCGGCGTACCGCCTCGCCTTCCGGGGCGGTGCGCGCCTCGACCGCGCGATCGCCCGCTCACGCCGACTCACCACGGCGCAGGAACGTCTCGGCGACGCGCTCTCCGCGGGCGGCGGGGCCCTGGTCGTGCTCGCCCGATTCGCGCCCGCCGGCCGCTCGGTGGTCTCCCTCCTGGCCGGCAGCGCCCAGCGCCGAGCCCGCGACTTCCTCCCCTGGTCCGCCCTCGCGGGCCTGTCCTGGGCGGCCTACAGCGTGGCCCTCGGCTACTTCGGCGCCCACTGGCTGGGAGCGACCTGGCTGGCGACAGGGGTGTCGGTGGCAGCACTCTTCGGAGCGGGCGCGGCGGCGACCTATGTGATGCGGCCACGTACGGGGGCGGCGGGGGCGCGGTGACGCGGACTGCGTCGGCGGCTACGACTGCGACGGCAGGACGTGCGTCGGCTGCGGGTCGGCGGGCACTGGTCGCAGCCGCGCGGGAGAGCCGCATCTCGGCACGACCTCGAAACCCCCGGTAGGTGCTGCTGCGGCGGCACCCGGTCGGTGGTTGACACGATCTGCCCCGGTCGCTCCCGCACCCGGCACTTCCCCGACGCCGGCCCCGGTCAGCTCGCCTCGCGTCGAGTTGCTCCCCGGATTTCCAGTCCCTCCAGCAGCTCCGCCGTCGCCTCCGCGATCACCTCCACGGCCCGGTCGAAGACCTCCTGGTTGTGGGCGGCGGGGGCCCGGAAGCCCGACACCTTGCGCACGTACTGAAGCGCGGCGGCCCGAATCTCTTCCTCCGTCGCCTCCTCGGGCAACACAGGCGGACGAAGCGTCTTGATACTGCGGCACATACCGACAGTCTCCCTCCCCGAGCGGATCGGCGCTTCCGCCCGCCCGTCCCGAATGCCATGATCCTCGCCGAGGCGGCCACCGACCCCGGGGCCGACCGACGAGAGGAACACCCCGACATGGCGCACGACTCCGCGCACCGTAAACCCACCGTGGCCGTCCTGGGCCCGGGCGGCACCGGCGGCCTCCTCGCCGCCCTCCTGGCCCGCGCCGGACACCGCGTGATCTGCCTGGCCGGCGAGGACACGGCGAACACCCTGCGCACGACCGGCATCCAGGTCCGCAGCAGCACCTTCGGCGACTTCACGACCCCCGTCGAGGCCGACACCGAGCTGCGCGAACCGGTCGACGCCTGTGTGATCGCCGTCAAGCACACCTCCCTGCACTCCGCCCTCGACCGCGTCCCGCCCACCGCCCTCGGCGACGGTCTGGTCGTCCCCCTCCTGAACGGCGTCGAACACCCGGCGACCCTGCGCACCCGCTACCGCCCGGACCGGGTCGCCCCCGCGGTGATCCGCGTCGAGTCGACGAGGCTCGCACCGGGCGTGATCGAACACGGCAGCCCCTTCGCCGAGCTCGACCTGACCGGCGACGGCGTCCCCCGCGAGCGCCTCGACGCACTGGCCTCCGCCCTGGCCGCGGCCGGCCCCGCGACCCGCGTCCTGGACGACGAGACGGCCGCCCTGTGGGCCAAGATGTCCTTCCTCGCTCCCTTCGCCCTCCTCACCACCCTGCACGCCGTCCCCCTCGGCGAGGTGCGCACCCACCACCGCGAGGAGCTGACCGCACTGGTCGAGGAGACCGCCGCGGTCAGCGCGGCCTGCGGCGGCCCCGCCGATGCCGCCCAGGCCCTGGCCCGCTACGACGCCTTCCCGCCCGGCACGAAGTCCTCGATGCAGCGCGACGCGGAGGCGGGCCGCCCCCTCGAACTGGACGCGATCGGCGGGGCGTTGCTGCGTGCGGCCGACCGGCATGGAGTGAAGGTGCCCGTCGCGGCCCGGGTGGTGCGGGAGGTGGCGGACGCCGCCCGCTGACGCGCACACCCGCTGACGCCCCACCCTCACGCGCGCCCCCTCAGTCGCCGTCGCCGCCCGTCAGGTCGAACCGCCAGTCGTTCGACTTGATCCAGTGCCCCTTCGGATACTCGAACTCGGCCTGTCCGAGCAGCGTGAAGCCCGCCCGACGGCAGACGGCGTTCGACGCGGTGTGCTCCACGCTCGGGAACGCGTGCAGATACCGGTGTCCGCCGGCGGCCCGTGCCTCCTCCACGACGGCGCGGGCCGCCTGCTCGGCCAGCCCCCGCCCCTGGAACTCCGGCAGGATCCCCCACCCGGTCTCCCATATCAGGGAGTCCCGCCACTCACGCTGCCAGAACCCCACCGAGCCGACGGTCTCCCCGCCGTCCGCGAGCGTGACCCGGTACATCCGCCCCGACGACAGCCCGACATACCGCCGGTGCCGTGCGACGAGCTTCTCCTCGCTCTCCGACCCGCCCAAGTGATCGGTCATCTCAGGGCTGTTGATCCGCTGAAGCAGCCAGAAGTCACCCTCCGCCCAGGGCACCAGCCGCACCTGCTCCGTATCCATGCCGACCACCTTAGGCACCAGGACTGACAACGCCCCCGGCCTGCGGATCTGCCGAACCGGCAACCCCTGAGACCGGCCCGCGCACCAAAATCATCGCCTCGCCCGATGCACGGCGACGGCCATGACGACCACGGAGGTCAGCACGATGCCGGCACCCACGTAGAGCGGTGCGGTGTAGCCGAGGCCCGCCGTGATCGCGAGGCCTCCGGCCCAGGCGCCCAGCGCGTTGCCGATGTTGGACGCGGAGACGTTGGCACTGGCGGCCAGTGCCGCGCCCTGGGCATAGTCGGTGACGCGGGTGATCAGGCCGGGCACGCCGGCGAACCCGAACACGCCCATCAGGAACAGCAGCACCACCGACGCCGTGGCGCCGGTGGCGAGCAGCCCGAACAGGGCCAGGGTGACGGCGAGACCGGCCAGGGCGAGGAGCAGCGCACGGTCCCGGTCGTGGTCGGCGGCCCGACCGCCGATCAGGTTGCCGACGACCAGGCCGACGCCGTACACCATGAGCAGCCAGGCGACATCCGACGGGGAGAAGCCGCCGACCTCGGTGAGCGTGTAGGCGATGTAGCTGAACGCGCCGAACATTCCGCCGTAGCCGAGCGCGGTGGCCACCAGGGTCAGCCAGACCTGCTGGGAGCGGAACGCGCCGAGCTGGGCGCGCAGCGCGGTGGGAGCCGTCGGTGTCTTGCCGTGACCGCCCGGCACGAACGCGACGATCCCCGCGAGCGCGAGCAGGCCGACCGCGGTGACCGCCCAGAACGCGGCCCGCCAGCCCCAGCACTCCCCCACCAGCGCGCCGAACGGCACACCGAGCACGTTCGCGACCGTCAGCCCGGCGAACATGACGGCCACCGCGCGGGACTTGCGCTCCGGTGCGACCAGGCTGCGCGCGACGAGGGAGCCGATGCCGAAGAACGAACCGTGGCACAGCGCGGCGACGATCCGCCCGAGCAGCATCACCCAGTAACTCGGTGCGACGGCGGACAGCAGGTTGCCGAGGACGAACAGGACCACCAGGCCGACCAGGACGTGTTTGCGGGGCAGCCGCGCGGTCGCCGCCGTCAGGGCGATCGCGCCGACCGCGACACTCAGCGCGTATCCGGAGATCAGACGTCCCGCGGCCGCCTCGGACACCGCGAAACTCGACGCCACCTGCGGCAGCAGCCCCGCGATCAGGAACTCGGTCAGCCCGATGCCGAACCCACCGACGGCCAGCGCCACGAGCCCACTTGGCATCCGTCGCCGTTCGATCGCCGGGCTGTGCACATGGCAATCCCCAAGGTCCGCGCTCATGGACCGACCCTCGCGTCCCGACCACGGACCGGTCCATGGACAAAGCGGCGACGACGCTTGGACGAAAGCGGGGACGATGTTCCTCATGGAGTTCTTCTGCTACCACCGTGACCGGCCCGGCTCCCTGCCCCTGCGGGAGGAGCTGACGGAAGCGCACTGGGCCTACATGGACCGGTACGAGGCCGAACTGATCGCCCGCGGCCCGACGTTCGCCGCCGACGGGGAGACACCCACGGGCAGCGTGCACATCGTCGGCCTGCCCGATCCGGCGGCCGCCCGCGCGTTCGCCTTCGACGAGCCCACCTACCAGGCCGGCGCGTACCGGGATGTACTGCTGCGCCGCTGGCGCAACCTGCTGGGCCGCACCATGTGGGACTTCCCCGGCGGCCGGACCGGCGGCGACCGGTACCTGGTGCTCGGTCTCGGCGCGGGAGAGGCCGCCGACCTCGCCGTACCGGCCGACAAGGACGACCTGATCGCCTACGGTCCTCTCCTGTCCGACGACGCCGGCGCCTGGCTGGGCACCGCGGCCCTGGTCCGCGCCCCGGATCCGGACCGGGCACGGGCCGTGCTGACCGCAGACCGATATGCCGTGGTAGAGGTCCACGAGTGGGAGTTCGGCGGACGACGCTGACAGCCCGTTCTCGGGGCAACCGCACAGGGACCAGCCGCACGAACAAGGAGCGTCCACGCCATGGGTACCGCCGTCCACGTCCCGCAGACCCGGGACATGATCGGGGACGAACTCTCCGGAGACGAGGCGTTCACCGCCCTGCGCCACTACGGCGGGCTGCGGCTGCTGACCGACTCCTTCGCGCGGTTCCGTTACGCCGACGGCTTCACCAACGCGCGTGCTCTCGCCTTCCAGGTGGTGCTCGGGCTGGTTCCGTGCACCGTGGCGCTGGTCGGTCTGGCCACGTCGGTGCACACGGAGGGCGTGGGCCGGATCATCGAGCTCACGCTCGGCCGGATCGTGCCGGGCGCGAGCGCCGACGTCGTGAAGGACGCCTTCGACGGGACGCGCCGCACCGCGCACGGCAGCGCATGGAGCACGCTCGCCCTGTGGCTGGGTCTGGGCTTCGCGCTGTTGAACCTCGCCTCGGCCATGGGCCAGATCGAACGCGGCGCGAACCGGATCTACGGCATCGAGCGCGACCGCCCCTTCCCGCGCAAGTACGCGCGCGGGATCGTGCTCGCGCTCGCCGCCGGTCTGCCCCTGGTGCTGGGATTCGTCGTGCTGGTCGCCGGAGAGGCCGTGGGCGACGCGGTGGCCGAGTCCGCGGGCCGGGAGGGCGGCGGGCCGCGCTGGTGGGGAGTGCTGGACCTGCCGGTGGGGCTCGCGCTGGCCTGGGTGGCCTCCGCCGTGATCTTCCGCTGGTCACCGCGCCGGGTGCAGCCGGGTTACACCTGGCTGGCCTTCGGCTCGGCCGTACATCTGCTGCTGTGGGTGGCGGCCACCTGGCTGCTCGCGCTGTACGTCGAGGAGAGCGGTGCCTTCGGTGCCGTGTACGGGCCGCTCACGGCCTTCATCGCCCTGCTGCTGTGGGCGAACCTCACCGCTGTCGCCCTCTTCCTCGGCATCGCATTCGCCGCCCAACTGGAAGCGGCCCGCGCCGGCATCGAGTCGGCCGTACACCCCGATCCGGGCCCGGGGGTGTGAGGCCATCCGGCAGCGATGTGACGCGGGGTGCGGGATGCGGCAGCACACCGGCGGCCGTACCCCCAGATCCCCGCCCCGGGGTGTGAGGCCGCCCAGCAGCGATGTGACGCGGGCTGCGGCGGCATACCGGCGCCGTACACCCCATCCCGGCCCCGGGAGGTGCGCCGGAGCCCGCCCGCAGCCCCCGGCGTCAGCCTTCCGCAGCCGCGGTGACCGTCGCGGGGTCCACGCCGGTCAGTTCGACGATGCGGTGCGGTGGTACGCCGGCGGCCAGCGCGCGGCCGATCAGGTCGTCCCGGCCGTCCGCGTAGTCGCGGTAGGTGAGCAGTTCCTCCTCCACCCCGGCGAGGGACTCCGGTGCCAAGTGGTGGCGGACCCGGCTCAGTTCCTCGTCGCTCAGCGGCACGGGCAGCCGTTCGGCCCCCTCGGGCACGGCGGCGGTCTCCTCCGGCGGCAGCAGGCGAAGATGCGGGGAGGTCAATGTGGTGCCCTGGGCGTCCAGCCACGCGCGGACCGCGGGCGTCTCCATGCACGCGAGCTCGCCGACGGCGGCGGGGGCCACGCCCAGCCGCGCGGACGCGTTGTCGAGCAGGAACAGGTAGGCGTCGTCGGTCATCCTCGGCTCCTTCACACCAGGGGTCGATCGACGTCCCATTACCCCGCCTCGCCCGGCTAATGTTCAGGTTCGGTGGATGACCCCGGAGGAGTGAGGACATGCCCGGTTTTCCCAGCACGCGTTGACGTCGTAGGCCGTCCGGCCTGTCATCGCGTGCCGCCCCCGACGGTGTGGCACAGCAAGCCTTCGATCCGGGGATCCTTGTGCCGTCCGCTTCCTCCGACGTGTCCGATTCCGGTCGCCCCACCCCGTCGAGCCTGTGGCGGAACGGCGACTTCCGTAGCCTCTGGGTGGGCCAGACCGCCTCCCAACTCGGCGAACAGACAAGCCTGTTGGTGTTACCGCTGTTCGCCGTCCTGACCCTCGACGCCGGTGCCGGCCAGTTGGGTGTCCTGCGGGCGGTGGGGCAGGCGCCGATCCTGCTGCTCTCGCTCTTCGTCGGCGCGTGGGTGGACCGATGGCGCACCCGCACGGTGATGGTCCTGTCGGACGCCGGCCGGGCCCTGGCACTGGGTGCCGCCGCCCTGGCCGGGCTCCTGGGGCTGCTCGGCCTGCCCGCGCTGTTCGCGGTCGTCTTCGCCGTCGGGGTCCTGTCCGTGTTCTTCGACGTCGCCTACCAGTCCTCTCTCGTGCGGCTGGTGGGACGCGACCAGTTGGTGCGGGGCAACAGCGCGCTCGAGGGCAGCCGGTCCGCGGCGCAGATCGGCGGTCCCGCCCTCGGTGGTGCGCTGGTGTCCTGGCTGTCGGCACCGGTCGCCGCCGCGGCGGGCGCGCTCTTCTTCGCGCTGTCGTTCCTGTCGATCCGAGGGATCCGTCGCGGCGAGTCGATACCGGAGCACTCGGGACGCTCCCCTCGCACAGGGCGGCGTATTCATGAGGGCCTCCGTTTCGTCGTGCGCGACACCTCGCTGCGGACCGTGTGCCTGGCCTCGGCGGCCTTCCAGTTCTCCTTCGCCGCGCTGATGACCGTCTATCTGCTCTTCCTGCCGCGGGAACTGCATCTGTCGGGCGCGGTCGTCGGACTGTGCCTCGCGGCTACGGGGCCGGGCGCGCTGCTGGGCGCACTGCTGGCCGCTCGTCTGCCGGGCCGGTTCGGTCATGGCGTGGTGCTGGTGACCGCGGCGGTACTCGGCGACGGCGCGTTCCTGTGGGTGCCCGCGCTGCACGGCTCCTCCGCGGTGACGGTCGCCGCGCTCCTCGCGGTCGGCTTCGTGTTCGGGGCGGGCGGCCAGTTGGTGAACGTCACGGTCATGGCCGTACGGCAGGCGGTCACCCCGGACGGACTGCAGGGCCGCGTGGCTGCCACGATCACGTTCGTCGGCATGGGCCTGACTCCGCTCGGCTCCCTGCTCGGCGGGTACCTCGCGCAGGAGTGGGGGTTGCGGGCCAGTCTCCTGGTGACGGCCGCGGGCATGATGCTGTCGCCGGCACTGATGGCCCTGTCCCCGCTCGCCCAACTGGGACGGACGCTCCCGACCCACGTGGGGCCCACCGACCTCGCGTCCGACTGATTCCAGCGGGACCGACGGCCTGCCGCGAGGACGACGGGTCCGCCGCCCAGACCGACCACCCGCCTGCCCGCCGCGACCCCCGTCTGCCCGCCCCGGAGTCGCCTTCGTTCACCCGCACCGCCTCGACGCCCGCCGCGCGTCGCCGGTCGTGAACCTCTCAGCGCCGCGAGGCCTTCGGGAGCGGAGGCGACGACCACGGCGCCCAGCCCACCCGCCCGCTACAAACCGCCCAGACCGACCGCCAGCCGCCGGCCCACCCGCCCATCCGTCACGCGACCACTCGTCCGCCACCCACACCGACCGCAATCACGACACCAACCGCCCCCCACACGGGCCATCCGTGCCACGCCCAGCCGCCGGCCCACACCGACCATCCGCCACGACCACCCGTCCGCCCAAACCGACCGCCCACCCACAGACCGTCCGCCACCAGCCCAAACCGGCCATCACCGCCGCCCAGCTCACCCGCCCGCCACCCCATTCGCATGAACCTCCCGAAGCCACTCGCCACTCAAAATCGAACAGGCGTAGCATTGTGTCGTGGCTAAGACCTATGACTTTCCGAGTGACCTCCTCGCCGGTCAGGAGGAGCTGCATCAGGTCCGGGCCGAGCTGTCGGCCCTGCTCAAGCGGCTCCCTTGGTCGGTCGCGCCTCTGGACGGCTTCAGCGACGACAACGGCTGGCGGAAGGTGGAGCGCCCCGCCTCTCCCGGCTGGACCCCCGACGAACAGGCCGAGGTGGAGAAGCTTCGGCAACGCGAACACGAACTCGCGGTCTTCGTCACCACCCACCGCTTCTGGACGGAAGTGGAGACACCGGACCGCGTGGACGCCCGGACCGGCCTGAAGCACGCGACCGGCACGCGAGAAGCGGGCTGAACGACGAAGGACCCCGGCCGAGATCGGCCGGGGTCCTCTCCTGATGTGGGCGCGGACGGTTTCGAACCGCCGACATCCTGCTTGTAAGGCAGGCGCTCTACCCCTGAGCTACGCACCCGAGACGAGTCGACAGCCTACCTTGCCCGGGGCCCTGCCCTGCAAACCCTTACCCCCGGGGCCCGGGGAAGTCAGGGTCGGTACGGGGGAAAACCCCACCCCCGATCCGGGAGCGGCCCGGATCCCCCGCAGGCGCCCCGGTCCCTAGGGTCGAAGCAGGGTCGCGGAGTGCCCGCGGCCGCCCGTCCAGGGCTCGATCAGAGCTCGATGAGGGCTGAGTCAGGGCTGAACCAGGGGGAGATCATCATGTTCCGTTCCGTTCCCGCACGTGCCGTCGCCGCGGCCGGGGTCGTCGCGCTTCTCGTCGCGGGGGCCACCGCCTGCGGTGCTTCCGCCGGGGACGACAAGACCCCCGACCACAAGTCCTTCGCGCTACAGGGCCGCACCCTGACCGTCGACTCCGACGACTCGGCGCTGGAGATCGTCGCCGCCGATTCGAACAAGTCGGGGACGGTCGAGGTCACCCGCTGGTTCCAGGGAACCGTCGCCGTCGGCAAGGACCCCGAGGTGACCTGGTCGATGAAGGACGACCGGCTGGTGCTGCGGATGAAGTGCAGCGGCGTCGTGGCCGACTGCGCGGCCAAGCACCGTATCGAGGTGCCGCGGGACATCAGCGTGAAGGTGAAGGACGGCGACGGCAGTGTGCGGGCCCGTGGGTTCACCCGGCCGCTGAGCATCAGCACCGGGGACGGTTCCGTGCGGGTCACCGACTCCAGCGGGCCGCTGGAGCTGCACACCGGCGACGGGTCGATGCGCGCGGAGGTCACCTCCCGCCGCGTCACCGCCCGCACCGGCGACGGCTCGGTCCACCTGGAACTCGGCGCCGTACCGGACCGGGTGCAGACCCGCAGCGGCGACGGCTCGGTGACCGTCGAGCTACCGAGGGCCACCTACCGCGTCGAGACGAAGACCGGCGACGGAGGGGTCGACGTGTCCGTGCCCCGTTCCGACTCCAGTGACCACGTCGTGTCCGCCCAGAGCGGAGACGGAAAGGTCACCGTGCGAACCGCGAACTGATCGGCCCGTGTGTTCGTCCCTTACCGGTGGGAGAATGACACCGGGCACCGCCAGGACGGACCACAGCACGGGAGAGGGATGTGACGGCGACACCAGCGCAGCCGTACTCGTCGTCGTCGGTGCCGCCGGCACAGTCGTCGGTGCCGCGCGCACAGTCTTCAGTCCCGCGCGCACAGTCTTCAGTCCCGCGGGCACAGTCTTCAGTCCCGCGGGCACAGTCGTCGGTGCCGCGGGCACACCGTCAGGCGTTCAAGGACACCCTTATTCTCGTCGGCCTCCCCCTGCTCGCCGCCCTCGTGCTGCCGGCCGCGTTCGCCGGCGGCGGCACCCGGCGCTGGTTCGGCGGGCGCGCGGAGAGCCAGCGGGCCGAGGCGCAGGCCGCGAAGGACGCCGCCGCGGCCGCGTTCTACGAACTGGACACCGCCCAGCGGGATCTGCGGATCTCGATAGAGACGATCACGGCCGTCGACGACTCCCCCGCCGCCCGGCGGGCGGTCGCCGACTTCCAGGCGATCAGCGGGCGGATCGACGAGGCCAGCGGGCGCTACATCGAGGCCGTCGACGCCCATGACCTCGACCGGGACGACCTGGAGGCGTCGGTCGCCGCACACGCGCGCACCGAGCTCACCCGGGCCAAGGACGACCTCGGCAACGTCAAGAAGGAGCTGGATCGTTTCGGCGACAGCCTCGGCCCGCTGCTCGGCAAGGCCGAGACCCAGCTGGCCCGCCTCGCCCCGGCCGTCGAGCGGGCCCGGCAGGGACTGCTGGCCGCCTCCAACGCCCTGGACGCCGTACGGGAGTCGGGGCTGAAGGCGGACGACCTCGCCGCCCGGCTCGCCGCCCTCGGAGCCGACCTGACCAAGCTCAACCAGGGTGCCGGGCAGCACGGCGTGCCGGAGACCCTGGAGCGCGCCGAACGGGTGGCCCGGGAGGCCGAGTCGATCCGGGTGGAGGCCGAGCGGCTGCCGGAGCGGGCCGCGGAGATCGATCACCGGCTCGTCTCCCTGCGTACCCGCGCCGAGGCCCTCACCACCCGCGCGGGCCAGGTCGATCCGGTCCTGAGCGAACTGCGCCGCCGGTTCACCGCCGCCTGCTGGCAGGACCTCCAGCACGTCCCGGACCACGCCGCCGAGAACGTCCGGCAGGCCGAGCAGAAGCTCCGCGAGGCCCGTGCGGCACGCGACGAACAGCGCTGGCCGGACGCGACCTCCCTGCTCTCCACGGTCCGCGCCCTGCTCAACACCACCGACGAGTCCGTCTCCGCCGCCGGCGACCGGCTGCGCCGGCTGAACGCCGTGCAGAAGGACCCCCAGCAGGAGATCGACCGCACCCGCTTCGCCATCCGCGACGCGCAGCGCCTGGCCATGACCGGCCGCACCACCCCCGACCCACGGCACGCGCGCCCCCTGGACGACTCGGTGGCCCGCCTGGACCGGGCGATCGCCACCCTGGAGGGCCGCCACCCCGACTACTGGCACTTCCTCACCGAGACGGAAGCGGTACGGCAGACGGTGGCCCGGGTGGTCTCGCAGATCCGCGAGGAGCGCGGGGGCGCGCACTGAGGGTGCGTCAGCCCTCAACTACTTGCGAGCAGGAAATTGAAGTTCGCACGAACTAGACAAATCGACCTTTTTTGCATACATCGCGCCAATACGGTGACATGGACTAAGACCCGCATATCTCTCGCAAAAGGAGATGGTGGTATGTCTTCCACCGAGTTCCAGCTCGAGGACCTCACCGAGGTTCCCGGCACCGACGTCGAAGCGGCTCTCGACCCCGTCGAGGCCGACGGCTACTACCGCGACAGCCGCCAGTGCGCGGCGCTTGCTCTGACGTCCTCGTCGAGCAACCTCCTGCTGTCGCCTCCGACGCCACGGCCGAAGAAGGGCTGACGGGAGAATCCGTATGGAGCAGTCAGGCACTTCGACCCGCCTCGCGGGCGCGGTGCAGGGCCTCACGTCGGAACTGGTCTCCGCTCTTCGGAGCGGAGACCGCTTCCGGCTCGCGGGCATGGTCGCGCAGGGGCACGCCCCCGGGACGACCGCCGACCCGACCCTCGCCGCCGTACGGGTGGTGGGAGCCGATGTCGTCCTGCCGAGCGTCCTGCTGCGTTGCCCACCCCCGGACGGGGACGATCTCGCCGTGTTCGGCAAAGCCGTACACGCCTACCCGCCGCCCGCCGGAGCCCCTCCCGCCTCGGTGTGGAGTCACTGGGCCATGCGGCGGGCCCTGCTGCGGCTGGACGCGTCCCTCGACGGCGCGTGGGACGACGACGCCGAGCCCGAAGCGGCCTGGCTCGACGACGTGCCGTGGCAGTTCCTGACCCATCAACTCGCCGTGCTCGCACCGCTCGCGCTGCCCGGCGAGGACTGCGCGGTGGCCCGTGCGGCACGCCGCCGCCCGGTCGACGTCGCCCGGGGATTCGTCCGGGCGGTCCGCCGCCGCGACTGGCTGCAGGCAGCCGGAGCAGGACGCTGGCTGGCCGTCCTCGACGGCGTGCCGCGGACGCTGGGCCTGGACACCGGGCTGGAGTTCGTGGCCCAGATGGGCGGCGAGGACGCCCGCGTGGCGTTCCAGGTCGAGGCCGCCCAGCTGATGCGGACCGGGGTGCTGGTGTGACGGCGCACCAGGTGCGGGCGGCGGACCAGGCCCGGGCGGCGAGCGAGGTCCCGGCAGCGCGCGACGTCCGGGCTCTGGGCGAGGCCGCACTGGCCTGGGTGTGCGCCCACCGCGACGGATTCGCGCTCGGCGACGACGCGCTCGCCGAGCACGGCAACGTGAACACCACCTGGAAACCCCTCGGCGAGCTGGCCCAGGTGTGCGTCAGCGTGCGACGGCACACCGATCCGGCCGACCCGCTCCACGTGATGGCGTCCGACCTGCTGTCGTTCGCGTGGCAACAGACCGGTCGCGGTGCCCTGTTCACGGAGTTGCAGCGCCTGGAACCCTTCGCGACGTATCCGCTGGAGGTGTACGCGGCGTTCGCGTCGGCGGGCCTGCGTCATGCCGGCTACGAACGCGCCACCGCGACGGTGGCCCGTACCCGCGGCTGGCACGTGACGGAGCAGGAACCGAACCGGCGCCTGAGCGTGCTCAACTCCGAGCGCCGCAGCGGCCTCCCCCAACACGGCGACATGGCGCGGGCGTTGGACCGCACCTGGCTCGCCGGCCTGCCGGAGCCGTGGACGTTCGAACTGGCCGCCGGCTACACGCTCACCCATGTGATCTTCCATGTCACCGACTGGGGTCTCACCCCGCGGGCCGTCCCCCCACCGGTCGCGGCCTATCTACGGCACTGGCTGCCGCCCTGGCTCGACACCTGTCTGGAGGACGAGCAGTGGGACCTCAGCTGCGAACTGCTGGCCGTGGCGAGCAGCCTGCCCGGTCCGCCGGAGACCGCCCTGTTCGAGGAGGCGTGGGCGAGGCTCTCGGTGGCCCAGGACGACTCAGGTGCCGTCCCGGAGGTCGGCGGACGAGGCAGCCGTACGACCGCGCCCGCCTTCCTCGACTGCTACCACTCGACGCTGATGACGGCCTTCGCCGCCGTGCTGACCGTCAACCGGCTGCGCGAGGCGGCCGGGGACGACACGGAGGCGGAGGCGGAGGCGGCGGCCGACGGACAGGGAGTGCCGGGATGACCTCCACGCGTCTCATCCACCAGGTCGGGCTCGGCGCCCTGGAGTGGCTGCACGCCCACCGTGACGGATTCCGGCTGGAGTTGGACGTCGATCCGGAGGTCGGCTTCCTGGAGCGTTTCAAGCCGGTCGGCGAACTGGCGCTGATCTGCAAGGTGTTGTTCCGAGAAGGCGTGGCGGGGTCCCGACAGGCCACGCTGGCACGGCAGTTGATCGACCACGCCTGGCGCCACACGCTGGACGGCGGCCGGATGCTGGTGCTGGGCCAGCGCACCGAGCCCATCTCACCGATCCCCTTCGAGGTGTACCTGCCGTTCAGGGAACTGGGCTACAGCAACCCCGAGGCCGAGCGGGCCTTCCGGCTCAACCAGCGGCTGGACAGCTTCGCCGCCCTGGAGATGGCACCGGTGCGGCGCCTGGGCCTGTCCGCCTTCCAGCGCCGCTTCGGCCTGCCGCCCCGGGTTCCGGAGGCCGACATCGTCGGCGCGACATGGCTGGGGCGTGCACCCGAACCCTGGACGGTGGAAGGGCACATCGCCTACGACATCACCCACACCGTCTTCCACCTCACCGACTGGGGGGAGAACCCCGACGGCCTGCCGGCCGGGATCGCCGGCTACCTCGCGGACTGGCTGCCGGCCTGGCTGGACGACTGGCTCGACCTGCAGCGCTGGGACCTGCTCGGTGAACTGCTCGTCGTCGACGCCTGTCTGCCCCGTCCCACCTTCGACGAGCGGGCCTGGGAGGGATTCGCCGCCGCCCAGCAGCCCGACGGCGCGATGCCCGCCGTACGCGAGATGCCGCCGGGCGGACCCGACGAGGTCTTCGACGTCGTCTACCACCCCACGCTGGTCGCCGCCTTCGCCTCCGTCCTGGCCACCTCCCGCGCCCTGACACAGCTGGCGCACACCCCGTCATGACAGCCCCAGCACGGTGGCCGGGCAGTCCGGCCGACGTCACCGGCGTGACGTCGAAGCAGGCACCCCTCGACGACGAGACGGTACGGCGGCGGCTCGACGTGGCCGTCGACGCCGTGGACGCGCCCGACGTCGTCTTCGCCCTGTCCCGGCACGGTCGCCGCACCGTGCGCACCGGAGGCACCGCGCCGCCCCCGCCCGTGGCCCGCGAGCGGCTGCGCTACGAAATGGGCTCGGCCTCCAAGACGTTCACCGGACTGCTGCTGGCCCAGCTGACGCAGACGGGCCTGCTGTCCGCGGGCGAGCCCGCCGCAACCCTGCTGGATCCGGCCCGGCGCCCCGGCGAGGACCCGGTCACCCTCGCCCACCTGATCACCCACACCGCCGGTCTGCCCGCGCTGCCCGCCGACTTCTTCGTCCGGGCGCTCCCGGCGTGGCGCACCAACCCCTACGCCCGCTATCCCGCCGAGCGCGTGGTCGACGCCTTCCTGCGTCACCGGCGACGCCACCGGCCCGGCACCCGCTGGCACTACTCCAACTTCGGGGTCGCCGTCCTCGGTCACGCCCTGACGGCGGCGACCGCCACTCCGTGGGACGAGCTGCTCACCGGCCAGGTGCTGGGCCCGCTCGGGCTGAGCGAGGCCACCCTCGTCCCCGGCGGCCCGGACACCGACGCCACCGGTCATCGCAAGGACGGTACGACGCCCGTGCCCCCGCTGATTGTCGGCGGCTTCCAGGCGGCCGGGGCCGTCCGGGCCACCCCGCACGACCTGCTCACGTTCCTCGAAGCCCATCTGGACCCGGCGGGCCGCCCGCTGGCCGACGCGCTGTGCGCGGTACAACGCCCGGTGCTCCGGCGCGGTCTCGGGCACCGGCATGTGCACACGGTGGCCTGGTTCCAGCACCCCACGGAGTGCGGTCCGATGTACTTCCACGGCGGGGCGACCCTCGGTCAGCAGGCATTCCTGGGCTTCCGGCCCGACATCGGCACGGCGTTGGCCGCCGTGTGCACCCGCCGTTTCCGCGCCGGCGATGCCTTCGTGCCGACCGCGTACACCCTGCTGGCAGAGATGTAGCGGACCGGCGAGCCCGGCATCGCCGACGTCACCGCGTCCGTCCTCAGACGCGCTGCCACAGCCCCGGAGCGAGGGCGGGTTGCCACGCGGCCTGCGCCTGGTGGGACTGCAGGCACTCGTACGTGACTCCGTCGACGGTCACCCGCGCGCCGACCTGGTACACCCGGCCCGCGGCCCAGGAACCCTGCTGGCCGTCCTCGGGGGCGGATGCACCGCTCTCGCTCGTGCTGGTCTTCAACGTGAGGCCGTAGGCGCTGAGCACCGGGTTGATCGGCTGGTAGAAGGTCGTGCCGCCGCTCGTGCAGTCGCCGGATCCCCCGGACGTGACGCCCTGCGCCTGGACTCCCGAAATGTACGAGCCGCCGGAGTCACCCGGCTCCGCGCACACCGTCGTACGGGTCACGCCGTCGACGGTGCCCTCGGCGTAGTTGACGCTCGTGTCGTGCTGCTCGATCGTGCCGCAGTGCCAGCCCGTGGTGGAACCGGACCGGCACACCGCCGCCCCGGTCAGGGCCTGCACCGAGCCGGCGGTCAGAACGTCCTGGTCGCCCTCGCCCTTGACGGCGGGCGTCGCGGTCCAGTCGCTGTTGACGCCCACCCAGGCCATGTCCTGCCCGGGGAAGACGGACGCCTGGAAAGTGCCCTGGGCGACCTGGTTGTAGCCGGTGGTCGTCGCCCCCGCCTTGCCGCAGTGCCCGGCCGTGGCGAAGCCCTGCTGGTCGCCCTTGGTGACGCCGAACCCGATGGAGCAGCGGGCCGTGCCGTCGATGTAGAAGGCGTCACCGCCCCGGATGTCGTACAGGGCGCGCGGCCGGTCGGCCGACACCTTGACGTCCACGAGGGCGCTGTCGACGCCGGCGGCCTTGACGAGCGCGTCGGCGGCGGCACGGCTCGTCGCCTGCACCGTCACCCGGTTGGTCCGTACGTCGATGTACCGGACCGGCGTGTCGAGGGCCTTGCCGGTCACGGAACGGTCCAGCTTCCGCTTGGCCTTCCTCAGGTCCTTCAGCGGGGTCTTGACGACCACCGCCCGTGCTCCCCCGGCCTCGATGGCCGGCCCGTCCGCGGCGTCGGTGGTCGCGACCGTCAGGTCGGCGGAGGTGGCGCCGCTCACCCACGCTCCCGCGAAGCGCTTGCCCAGCGCGTTCTGCAGCCGGCCGGCCCGCGTGCCCGCCTCGGCCTCGTTCACCAGGCGCGTCCTGGCCTGTGTCTCGGTCAGGCGCAGGTCGCGCTCCAGGGCCCGCAGGACCACGGGTGAGGGGCTGTTCGCACCGAGCGTCTCGGCGGCGGAGGGGGCCGGCGTCGGCGCGGGGGGCTCGACGGCCGCCGCGGCGGGCAGCCCGGTGAGCACGAGTGCACCGAGTACCGTCAGCGCGGCACAAGCGGCTGAAACGGGTCTGTGGACCATCAGGCGTCTCCTCGGATAGGGGAACAAAGGCCTCGAATCCCTAGGTTTTGCCGAAAACGGCTCAGCGGATGTCGGTTTCCCGTGCGTTCCGCGCATCGGACGACAAGAAGGGCCCGCCCGGCGCAGCACCGGATGCTGACAAGCCGACAGGCGGGGTACGTCAGACGGGCTCGATGCCGGGGTTGCCCGCCTCCGTCACGAAGGACGCGGCGGTCGTGATCGGGGCGCCCGGTGTCGTCACGGCGGACACGGTCCTGAAGTCGGCCCGCGCCTTCTGCCGGTCGAGGGTGACCTTCACATAGCCGCGGCGCCCGTCGTAGAACTTCAGATGGGGATTGGCCTTGAGATACGTGTCCCAGGTGGGAGGCCGCTCGGCGCCGTCCCGTCCGCTCGTGACCGACGTGGCGGTGAACTCCGTGCCCAGGGTCTTCGAGGCCGGGTCCTCGAAGTCGTCCTTGATGTCGAAGGCGTAGGCGACGTGCACGTCCCCGGTCATCACCACCAGGTTCTCCACCCCGGCCGACTTCGCGCCGTCGAGGATCCTGCGCCGGGAGGCCCGGTAGCCGTCCCAGGCGTCCATGGACATCAGGGGTTCCGACGTGAGGTCGAGTTTGCGCTGGGAGAAGCAGACCTGTTGCGGCAGCACGTTCCACAGGGCCTGCGAGGCACGCCAGCCGTCGATCAGCCAGCTCTCCTGCGCGGCCCCGGTCATGGTGCGCGCCGGGTCGTCCTGGAGGGGACCGCCCGAGTGCTTGGTGGACGCGTACACCTGGTCGGAGCGGTACTGCCGGGTGTCGAGGACGTCGAACTGGGCGAGGGTGCCCCACTGGAGCCGGCGGTAGAGCTGGGCGTCGGGGCCGGTCGGCTGTTGCGCGGCGCGCAGTGGCTGGTTCTCCCAGTAGGCCCGGTAGGCGGCGGCGCGGCGCAGCAGGAACTCCTCCGGCGGATCGTCGTTCTCGCTGACGGCGCCCGCGTAGTTGTTCTCGGCCTCGTGGTCGTCCCAGGTGACGACGAAGGGGTGCGCCGCGTGCACGGCCCTGAGGTCCGGGTCGCTCTTGAAGAGGGCGTAGCGCAGCCGGTAGTCCTCCAGTGTCATGGTCTCGCGGTTGAACAGGGCCGGCAGCTTCCGGTCGGTGTAGGCGCGTTGGCCGCCCACCGAGTTCACGGCGTACTCGTAGAGGTAGTCGCCGAGATGGAGGACCACGTCGACGTCGTCCTGGGAGAGATGGCGGTGCGCCGTGTAGTACCCGTCGTGGTAGGCCTGGCAGGAGACGGCGGCGTAGGTGAGCGACGCGGCCTCGGCAGTGGCGGCCGGCGCCGTGCGGGTACGGCCCGTCTCGCTCATCCATGTCCCGGCCTTGAACCGGTAGTAGTAGACGCGGTCGGGTTCGAGGCCGTCGACGTCGACGTGCAGGGTGTGGTGGTACTCCGGATAGGCGACGGCCGTGCCACTGCGGACGGGGGCGCCGAAGCTCGCGTCGGAGGCCATCTCCCACTGGACGACGACGTACTGCTGGGGCAGGCCGCCGTCGGGCTCGAAGGGGGCGGGCGCGAGCCGGGTCCACAGCAGCACGGAGCCGGGCAGCGGGTCCCCGGAGGCGACGCCGAGCGTGAAGGGATCGCTGTCGATCCTCGCCGCGTCGAGTTCCCTGGAGCCCGCCGCACCCCGGGCCGGCAGATGGGTGCCGAACGCCAGGGCGGCGGCCGCCGCGGTGACCGTGAGAAAGCGGCGCCGCCCGAAGTGCCGTGCGGCTGCCCGCAGTTCGGGGTCGTGTCGCTGGGCCAAGGGGTTCCTCCCACGGTTGATCATCGGCGGAGAACCCCAGCATGTTAACCAGACAAAGTTCAGAATTCGGACATGGCCACCGGAGCGCCGGTTAACCTGTGCACATGCCTCGCTACGAGTACCGCTGCCGGACCTGCGGCGACACCTTCGAACTGAGCCGTCCCATGGCCGAGTCCTCCGCCCCCGCCGACTGCCCGTCAGGCCACGACGACACCGTGAAGCTGCTGTCGACGGTGGCGGTGGGCGGCTCGGCGTCCGCGTCGGCCGCCCCGGCCCCCCAGTCGGGGGGTGGCGGCGGCTGCTGCGGCGGAGGCTGCTGCGGCTGACCGCCGTACCGGAAGCCTCTTCAGCCTGCCTTCAGGTCGACTTCCCTAGCGTGGGCCCATGTCAGCCATCGACTGGGTCAACGGCCTCATGGACACCCTCGGCGCGCCCGGCGCCGGGGTGGCCATCGCCCTGGAGAACCTCTTCCCGCCCTTTCCGAGCGAGGCGATCCTGCCGCTCGCGGGCTTCGCGGCGAGCACCGGCCGGATGAGCCTGGCCGCCGTGCTGCTGTGCACGACGGCGGGCTCGGTGATCGGCGCCCTCGCGCTGTACGGCGTCGGCGCGCTCCTCGGCCGGGACCGCACGGTGGCGCTCGCGGCCCGGCTGCCCCTCGTCAAGGTCTCGGACATCGAGAGGACCGAGGCATGGTTCCTGCGGCACGGCACCAAGGCGGTGTTCTTCGGCCGGATGATCCCGGTCTTCCGCAGCCTCGTCTCGATCCCGGCCGGTGTCGAGCGCATGCCGCTGCCGGTGTTCCTGACGCTGACCACCGTGGGCAGCGCCCTGTGGAACACGGCGTTCGTCCTCGCGGGCCACGCCCTGGGCGCGAACTGGGCCCAGGTGACGGACATCGTGTCCACGTACTCCAAGGTCGTCCTCGTGGCCGCCGCGCTCGCGGTCGTGGCGTTCGTCGCCGTACGACTGCTGCGGCGGCCCTCGTCTACTGAGGCGTCCGAGCCGTCCTGAGCAGCTCCCGCAGGATCCGCTCCCCCGCCAGCACTCCCCGCTCCGGCAGCGCGCTGATCGCCGGAGCGGTCCAGTTCTCGTCCGCCAGTTCCCCGTGCCCGGGCCGCCAGCCCCGGTCGGCCGCGAGGAGCAGGTCGGCATCCAGCAGGGAGTCGCCCGCGGCCAGTGTCAGGGTGGCCCCGGTACGCCGGGCCACCTCGCGCACGGCCGCGCTCTTGGTGAGCGGCTTGGGGACGGCGTAGATCTTGCGGCCCTGGAGGGAGACCGTCCAGCCGCGGCTCTCGGCCCACACCGCGAGCTCCTTCACCCACTCCTCGGGCAGCAGTTCGCGCTCGACGACCAGGTAGGCGAAGAGGTCCTCGGCGATCCGGTGCTTGCGCACCCACAGGGGGTCGGCCGTCTCCTGGAGGTGCGCGGCGATCTCGTCCAGCGGGGCGCACTCGTCGGCGAGGCGGGCCGTGACCCGCGCGTGCCAGTCGGGGTCGGTGACGCCGTCGACCAGCAGATGGCCGCCGTTCGCGCAGATCGCGTAAGTGGGCGCGGGGCCGGGCAGGTTGATGCGCTGGTACTGCTTGCGGGTGCGGGTCGTCGTCGGCACGAAGACCGCCTCGTCCCCGAGTTCGCAGAGCAGTGCGGCCGCGGTCTCCGTCATGTACGACAGCGGCCTGCTCTCGTGCACCTCGACACAGAGCAGCCGGGGCGCCCGCGCGTCCGGCATGGTCAGCGCGAGGGCGGCGGCGGAGTAGATGAGCGTGCGGTCGAGGTCGCTCGCCACGAGCACCGGAGGCTGCGTCGGCATCAGAGGGCCACCGCCCTGCCGTCGGCGCCCGTCGCGCCCCGCGTGTACTTGGGGTGGATCAACCCCACGCAGGTGTACGGGAGTTCGGCGACCTCTTCCACCGGGACACCTCTCTGCTCGGCCAACAGGCGTACGTGGTCCAGGTCCGCGCCCGCGCCTGCCTTGGCGAGGATCTTCCAGGGCACCCGGCGCAGCAGCACCCGGGTGGTCTCGCCGACGCCCGGCTTGACGAGGTTGACGTCGTGGATGCCGTACTCCTCACTGATGCGTTCGACGGCGGCCCAGCCCTCCCAGGTGGGCTCGCGGTCCCCGGCCAGCAGTTCCTTCACGGTGGCGTCGACGGCGTCCACGACTTCGGGGAACCGGGCGGCGACGGCGTCCAGGAAGTCCACCGACACGTCCGCGCCCGCGAGTTCGCGGTAGAACTTGGCGCCGTGGAAGTCGTGCGGGCCGACCAGGTCCGCGCGCAGGACCGTACGCGAGATCAGCCCGGAGACCGTGGAGTTGAGGCAGGCCGAGGGGATGAGGAAGTCCTCACGGGTGCCGTACGTCCGTACGCACGAGCCCGGGTCGGCGAGTACGGCGATCTCCGGGTCGAAGCCCGCGGCACCGCCCTCGGCCTCGAACTTCCGTACCGCTTCGGTGAGTTCGCGGGTGATCGCGCCCTTGCCGGTCCAGCCGTCGACGAAGACGACGTCGGCGGGGTCGTGGTGTTCGGCCAGCCAGCGCAGGGCGTTGGCGTCGATGCCGCGGCCGCGGACGATCGAGACGGCGTAGTGCGGCAGTTCCAGCCCGTGGCGGAACCCGGCCCAGCGGCGCATCAGGACGCCGACGGGGGTGCCGGCGCGGGCGAGGGAGACGAGGACGGGGCGTGGTGAGCGCTCCTGGAGCACGAGCTCCGTGACGGCGCCGACGGCCTGGGCGAGCCGCGCGGAGGACTCCTTGAGGGCGGTGTGGAACAGCTCCTGGTACCGGTCGCTCGGCTGGTACTCCACCGGCAGCGACTCGGCGTAGTGCGCGCCGCCGCTCTGGATGGCCTCCTCGCGCTCCTCGGTCGGCGCCTCCAGGGTGACGTCCGAGAGGTCCTGGAGCAGCCAGCCGACCTCCTCGGGGGCGTACGAGGAGAAGGCGGGGCCGCGGAGGGGCTCGGGGAGCATGGGGGGCCTTTCGGGGGTGTGGCTGGGGACGACGGCGAGGACGACCTGCCGGGTGTGCGCGGCGAGTTGGGCCAGCAGGCCGTCGGGGGCGTGCAGTTCGGGGGTGTCGGCGGTGGAGTCGACGACCACGATCACCGCGTCGAAACCGGCACCGGCGACGTTGTAGGCGTAGCGGTCGCCGGGGCCGTCGGCCGGGTTGTCGTGGGCGGGGAAGACCAGACGGCTGCGGATGGCGTAGCCGGGGTCGTCCACCGCGAGCACCGGGGAGCGGGTGGTGGTGGAGAAGGTCGCTTCGAGACCTTCGGCTACCTGTTCCAGCTCGCGGGCGAGTCTCAGGGGGGCGTACATCAGCTCTTCGAAGCCGAGGATGTGCACGCGGTGCGCGTCTTGCGGCAGGGCGTCGGCGAGCCTGGCGGCCATTGCGGGGAGCGCGGTCTCCAGGCGTATTCGGTGCGCCGGAGTGAAGCCGTGGCGGCCTCCGTCGGGGAGGTCTCGGGGCCACGACAGGTCTACGCGGTTGAGTGCCGGGTGCGGGTGCGTGGGGGCTGGTCGCGCCGTTCCCCGCGCCCCTGGGTGGGTTTCCTCGAACCTCGCTACAAGGGCCTGCCCTTTCTCCAACACCCCCTCCGGCAGCTTTACGGTGCCGGATGCCGCTGCCACCAAGTCCACCCGTGCGCCGATCTCCCGCGCGAAATCCTCCAGCCGCCCCGTATCCTCCTCCGACCGCATGTCCACCAGGGCGACCACCACGTACCGGTCCCTCGGATACCGCTCGTGCAGATCCCTGATCGTGTTCAGGACCGTGTTGCCCGTCGAGAACTCGTCGTCGACCAGGACCAGGGGGCCGTCGCCGGCCAGCAGGGCCGGGTTCTCCGGCAGCAGGAGATGGCTCGTGGCGTGGGAGTGGGACTCCTCGAAGCCGCCCGCGGGGGTCACGCCGGGGACCGGGCGGCGGGTGGAGTGGAGGTAGGGGGCGAGGGCGATGCCGTCGGCGACGCAGTGGCCGAGACCCGTCGCCGTCTCCGCGTAGCCGAGGACGACCGCGCGGGCCGCCTCCTCGTCGCCCAGCAGGTCGCGGACCCTGCGGCCCAGTGCGAAGCCGTGGCCGTGGACCACCGACGGTGACTGCGGGACGTGTTTGCCCAGCACGTTGGAGACCAGCAGATGGGCCCGCTTGGGGTTGCGGCGCAGGGCCAGTCCCAGCAGGTCGGTCAGCCGGCTGTCGCCCACGAGTTCGACGCCGAGCCGGTCGGCGACCCACGTCCCCGACCAGACCTCGCCCGGCGTCCCGTCGTTCACTGCCTTGTTCATACGTCCCTTGGTGTCCACGGATGATCAGCCGGAGATTCCGGCGGCGAGCAGCTCCACGAAGCCGATGTCCTCGTTGGCCACCCCGAAGACCTCGGCGCGCAGCATGGTCCGCTCGGCCCAGGCGCGATGTGGCTTCACTTCGTTCATCTTGTTCGTGTACTGCGACCTCAGCACCCCGCCGCCACCGCGCTCGGGCCGCAGGATGTCCTGCGCGTCGCTGAACTCCTCGTGGCTGACCACGGACAGCGCGTGCACGGGCAGCACGTGGGTGGGGTGGATGCAGGTCTTGCCGAGCAGGCCGTTGGCCTGGTCGAGGGTGATCTCGCGCAGCAAGCCGTCCATGGCGTGCTCGATGAGCGCCTCGCGCAGCTCCTCGGCCTGGCCCTCCAGGAAGGGGCTGCGGCGCAGCTGCGGCTTGAACATGCGCTCCTGGACCCGGAAGTACTCCCAGACCGGCCCGGTCACGGTGAAGCCGGTGCCGTCGGCGCGGCCCAGCATGTTCACCACGTCGGCGATCACCGAGGCGACGATCTGGACGTCCCAGGCGGTCATGTCGGGGGCGCGGCGCAGCCCGTAGGAGGAGCAGAAGTCGGTGACGCCGAGGCGCAGTGCCAGCACCCGGTCGCGGTACTTGTCGACCGCGCGGGCGATGCCCTCCAGCGTCTCTACGCGCGTCTCCCGGTAGAGCAGCTCCGGCGACTCCAGCACCGGCATGGCGAACAGCCGGTGCCCGCTCGCGACCTCGGCGCCGGAGAGGGCCTCCAGGAAGGGGATGCCGCGCTCCTCGGTGAACTTCGGGAGCACGAATCCGGACAGCAGCCGGACGGCGGGACCGAGCCGTCGTACGAGATCGGGGATCTGCCGGGGGTGGCGGACCCGGATGAAGAGCAGGGGCGGGTCCACCTGCCGCTCCGCGAGGTCCGTGAACTGCCGGACGAGGTTCTCCTCACCCTCGGCGACGTCGTCGTCACCGATCGAGTCTTCCAGGCACAGCACCATCGAGACCACGCCGAGCCCTGCCTGCTTGACGATGTCGTCGGCGAGGCGCGGCCGCGTGGCCGGACTGTAGAGCGTGGCGCCCAGGGCCGCGGAGAGCAGCCGGGCCGGGGAGTCCGAGGTGAACTCGCAGGGCTCCTGGTGGAAGAGGCGCTGACGCACCTCAGGGGTGATGTGCCCGAAATGCCGCATATGACTCCCCCGTGGTAGCTGTGCCGCCTGTGAAGGGTTCACAGGTGGCCGGTAATAGTACGTAGGTACCCATGTCCGAGGTTCCCACCGGGCATGAATTTCAGGTAACGCAGACAAACACGGCCATGCCGACACCGGGACGACATGAATCGGTGTCCCGTACCCCCGCATTGTCGTGATCAGGACCGAGAGGGCAGGATGACCGCATGACGCACGCCATGCTGAAGGGGTCGAACGTCCCACTGGAAGCCACCACGGTACGCGCCGTGCTGCGCTGGGCCCCCGGGCAGGGGGTCCCGGTCGTCGACGCCTCGGCGCTGCTCCTCGGCCCCGACGGTCGTGTGCGATCCGACGAGGACTTCGTCTTCTACAACCAGCCCCGGCACCCCTCCGGGCAGGTCTGGCTCCTCGGCAAGAAGCGCGTCGCCGAAGGCCCCACCGACACGATCCAGACGGATCTCGCCGGTGTCGAGGCCGACGTCAGCCAGATTCTCCTGGTCGCCTCGGTGGACGAGGGGTCGGTGGAGAACGCCACCTTCGGCCGCGTACAGGGCCTGTGCATCCTGCTGTACGACGCCTCGGCCGCCGACGGCGAACCGCTGATCTCCTTCGACATCAAGCCCGAGACGGGCCAGGAGACCGCCCTGATCTGCGGTGAGCTGTACCGCCGCGGCGAGGGCTGGAAGTTCCGCGCCCTGGGCGAGGGCTATGTGGAGGGCCTGCAGGGCCTGGCCACGGACTACGGCATCGTGGTGGACGAGTCCGACTCCGCGCAGACCCAGCCCCGGCCCCAGGCCGAACCCACGTCGTTCCCCCTGCCCCCGGAACAGCCGGCGCAGTCGGCGGCCTCGGTCCCGACCCAGGCCGCCTACGGCTACCCCCAGCAGGCGACCCCGGCGACGGCTCCCGTGGCGGCGTCGGGCTACGGCTATCCGCACCCGGTGGCGCCGGTCCCGGCGGCGGAGTTCCGTATGCCTCCCCAGGGCCCGCAGTTCATCGGGCGGTAGCGGCGCTCACCGGTCCGCCTTCGCCTTGTAACCCCGCCCCCACTGCAGCCCCCACCCGTACAACCGGTCCAGCTCGCCCTGGAAGCCGTACACGAACTGCACCTCACGGCGCACGACGAGCTCGCCCTTGACGTTCTCGATCATCACCACCGCACACGACCGGGCCTGGGGGTGCCGCTCGTCGAGGCCTATCTCGATCCGCGGTCCGTTGCTCGGGTACAGCGTCACGATGGCGTGCGTACGGTCGAACGCCGGGGTCTGGTCGTAGATGTACACGAAGACCAGCAGCCGCTTGATCTGGTCCCGGTGATCGAGGTTGACGTACATCGTCTCGCCGGACGCCGACCCGAACCGGTCGTCCCCGCTGAGCTTCACGTACGGCGGCGCGTTCACGTCCCCCAGCAGGCCGCCGAGGGGCTGGACGACCCCCTTGGTGCCGTCGGCCAGTTCGTACAGGCACCCCAGGTCGAGGTCGACGTTGACCATGCTCTGGCTGTGGCCGAGGACCTCCGGCGGCTTGAGGGCCTTGAAGGGGTGCCGCAGCAGCGACTCCCGCTGGGAGCCCCCGATGTCGGAGGTCCGCATCCGCCAGGTGAGGTTGATGCGGAGGTTCCCGGTCGCCGCGCCCTGCTTGGTGAGCGAGACCCGGTTGTGCCGCTTGGTCAGTTCGATCGCGTTGCTGGCCGCGCTGCCCGAATCGAAGTCGACCTCACGGCCGCCCCGGAGTCCGTCCAAGAAGCCCATTCCCGCCCCCATGTTCACTTAGGAGAAACCGGCGGGGCGGCCGGAGGCCGGCCGCCCCGCTCAGAGCGTTCCTCACCGGGAAGGGTGTCACACCCCGGACGAGACCTCAGTCTTCTCGTCCGAGCCCGCCGCTTTTCCCTCGGCGGCCGCGAGCGCCTTGTTGCGGCGCACCGAGGACCAGAAGGACCAGCCGATCAGCAGGACACCGATCATGCCGGTGATGATCTCGTGGATCTCGTACTGGATGGTGACCATGAGGATCACGGCGAGGGCGCCGATCGCGTAGTGCGCGCCGTGCTCCAGGTAGACGTAGTCGTCGAGGGTGCCCTGGCGGACCAGGTACACGGTCAGGGAACGGACGTACATCGCGCCGATGCCCAGGCCCAGCGCCATCAGGACGATGTCGTTGGTGATGGCGAACGCGCCGATCACACCGTCGAAGGAGAAGGAGGCGTCCAGGACCTCCAGGTACAGGAACATGAAGAACGCTGCCTGGCCGGCCATCAGGACCGCCGACTTGGGCTTGCCCTCGCGTTCGGCCCGTTCCTCGTCCTCGTGCTCGCGTTCCTCCTCCTCTTCGAGCTTGTCCTCGAAGTAGCCGGAGAGGCCGCCGACGATCATGTAGGTGATCAGGCCCGCGATGCCGGAGATCAGGACGGTCTGCGCCTTGTCGACGTGCGCGCCGCCGTGCTGGTGGGCGTGGGTGGCGAAGGTGAAGGCGGTGATCAGCAGGACGACCAGGGCGATGCAGACCGACAGCATGTCGACCTTGCCGAGCTTGGCCAGCGGTCGCTCGATCCAGCGCAGCCACTGGATGTCCCGGTCCTCGAAGATGAAGTCGAGGAAGATCATCAGCAGGAACATGCCACCGAACGCGGCGATCGACGGGTGCGCGTCGGTCACCAGCTCCTGGTAGCGGTCCTTGTTGTTGAGCGCGAGGTCGACCGCCTCGATGGGCCCCATCTTGGCGCTGATCGCGACGATGACGACGGGGAAGACCAGCCGCATGCCGAAGACGGCGATGAGGACGCCGACCGTGAGGAAGATCTTCTGCCAGAAGGCGTTCATCTTCTTCAGGATTCCGGCGTTGACCACCGCGTTGTCGAACGACAGGGAGATCTCGAGGATGGAGAGGATCGCCACGATTCCGAAGGCCTCCCACCCCCCGTAGAGGACCGCAGCGACCAGGCCGAGCGCGGTGACCGCGAACGACCAGCCGAAGGTTTTGAGAACCACTGGCTACCCAATCCGTACGTGTACGGGGTTCCCCCGTGCCGCACTCGGCTTTACGAAACTTTGAAGCGAAGTGTAGTCGGGCACCCTCGAAGCCCCACCCGGCCCCGGCTTTTGCTCATATCGCGTTATGAGACGTTGACACCGAAGTCCAGGGCGATGCCCCTCAGGCCCGACGCGTACCCCTGCCCCACCGCCCTGAACTTCCACTCGCCCTGGTAGCGGTAGAGCTCGCCGAAGATCATCGCGGTCTCGGTGGAGGCGTCCTCGGAGAGGTCGTAGCGGGCCAGTTCCTGGCCGTCGGCCTGGTTGACCACGCGGATGAAGGCGTTGCTGACCTGGCCGAAGGTCTGGCCGCGGTTGTCGGCGTCATGGATGGAGACCGGGAAGACGATCTTGTCGCACTGCGGCGGCACCTTGGAGAGGTCGATCAGCAGCGACTCGTCGTCGCCCTCGCCCTCACCGGTGAGGTTGTCGCCGGTGTGCTCGACCGAGCCGTCCGGGCTCTTGAGCTGGTTGTAGAAGATGAAGTACTCGTCACCCAGGACCCGCCCGCTGCTGCACATCAGGGCGCTGGCGTCGAGGTCGAAGTCGGCTCCGGTGGTGGAGCGCGCGTCCCAGCCGAGTCCGACCATCACCTGGGTGAGGTTGGGTGCGGCCTTGGACAGGGAGACGTTCCCTCCCTTGGCGAGCGTGACGCCCATGTGCTGTCCCTCCCCGAAAGTGTGCTTCTGTGCTTGTCCTGCACATCCGGCGCCGCACGCAAACCGTGCGGCGCCGGACGAAGAGAGCCGGGCCGGTCCGAGGGCCGGCCCGGTGAACGGGTCCTAGACGTTGACGCCGAAGTCCTGGGCGATACCGCGCAGGCCCGAGGCGTAGCCCTGGCCGATGGCGCGGAACTTCCACTCCGCGCCGTTGCGGTAGAGCTCGCCGAAGACCATGGCGGTCTCGGTGGACGCGTCCTCGGAGAGGTCGTAGCGGGCGATCTCCGCCTCGCCGGCCTGGTTCACGACGCGGATGAACGCGTTGCGCACCTGGCCGAAGGACTGCTGGCGGTTCTCGGCGTCGTAGATCGACACCGGGAAGACGATCTTGTCGACGTCGGCCGGGACCGCGGCGAGGTTGACCTTGATCTGCTCGTCGTCTCCCTCGCCCTCACCGGTGATGTTGTCGCCGGTGTGCTCGACCGAGCCGTCCGCGCTCTTGAGGTTGTTGAAGAAGACGAAGTTCGCGTCACTGGCGACCTTGCCGGCCGCGTTCAGCAGCAGTGCGCTGGCGTCCAGGTCGAAGTCGGTGCCGGTCGTGGTGCGGACGTCCCACCCCAGACCGACGATGACCGCGGTCAGGCCCGGGGCCTCCTTGGTCAGCGATACGTTGCCGCCCTTGCTGAGGCTGACTCCCACGAGTCCTCCATTTTTGGTGTCCGGGGGCCGGGAGCCCCACAGTGCGTGCGATGTCGGATGCTGTCGGATCAACGATTCGATCCTAGTGACGGGTTCCCGGCCCACGCAGTCCCTGGAGGCGAACAATCACAGGGTGTCGAGCGCTTTCACGTACTCGTTCAGGTCGCGGGCGTCCGGCAGGGCGTTGACGACGGTCCAGCGGACCACGCCCTCCTTGTCGATGACGAAGGTGCCGCGCACCGCGCAGCCCTTGTCCTCGGCGAAGACGCCGTAGGCGCGGGAGACCTCGCCGTGCGGCCAGAAGTCGCTGAGCAGCGGGTACTCCAGGCCCTCCTGCTCGGCGAAGACGCGCAGGGTGTGGATGGAGTCGTTGGAGACGGCGAGCAGCTGGGTGTCGCGGTCGGAGAACTGCGGAAGGTTGTCACGCAGCTCGCACAGCTCACCTGTGCACACACCGGTGAAGGCGAAGGGGTAGAAGAGCAGCACGACGTTCTTGCTGCCACGGAAGTCGGACAGCTTCACGGTCCGGCCGTGGTTGTCCTTGAGCTCGAAGTCGGGGGCCTTTTCGCCGACCTGGATCGCCATCGCGTGGATGTCCCTTCGGGGGGCTGTTCGAGTGACGCGACCACCCTACGCAGCGATCACCACAGGAAAGCGGACGGGCCGGTCGCGCCGGCCCGTCCGGTCCTACTGGGCTACTTCTTGGACTTGGCCGCCTTGGGTGTCACCAGCCGGCTGCCACTCCAGTCCTTGCCCACGCTGACGCTCTTGGAGGCGGACAGGCCTGCCGTCGTCGCGGCTTCGGAGATGTCACTCGGCTCCACGTAGCCGTCCCGGCCGGTCTTCGGCGTCAGCAACAGGATCGAGCCACCTTCCTCGATGTACGTGGTGGCGTCCACCAGCACATCGGTCAGGTCGCCGTCCTCGTCACGGAACCAGAGCACCACGGCATCGGCGACGTCGTCGTAATCCTCGTCCACAAGGTCGCTGCCGATGACTTGCTCGATGGCCTCGCGGAGTTCCTGGTCTACGTCGTCGTCGTAGCCGATCTCCTGGACCACCTGCTCGGGCTGGAACCCCAGCCTCACGGCAGGGCTCGTCTCCGCGTGGTCCGCGGTCGCGCTCACGGGTTGCCTCCTGGTCTTGTCTTTGATTGGGGGTCCCTCCAGGCCGTCGGCTCGGGGGGAGTCTCAGCCACGCGCGTGCGCGAAGCATTGGCCGTAGTCCACACGGGCGGGGCGGATCGCGCAAGTACCCGGCGTTTCAGACCGCCGAAACGGTGACGTTCCGGGACTGTCACCCCAACTCCAGGCACATCATCGCGGTCACGTCGTGACGCATGCCACACCTTTCTGCCCTCTTTGCGTGTTTGGGAACCATACCCGGGTACGGGACCTGGGGTTACCCCGGAGTAGAGATGACGTTTGGCCCCCCGAGGTACACGATGGGGAGCGGTGCAGACATACAGAAATACGGCCCTCTGACAGGTAAGGAACAGCGTGGCTTCCGGATCCGATCGCAATCCGATCATCATTGGCGGCCTTCCGAGTCAGGTTCCTGACTTCGATCCCGAGGAAACCCAGGAGTGGCTCGACTCCCTTGACGCCGCCGTGGACGAGCGCGGCCGGGAGCGGGCCCGCTATCTGATGCTGCGGCTCATCGAGCGGGCCCGCGAGAAGCGCGTGGCCGTGCCCGAGATGCGCAGCACGGACTACGTGAACACCATCCCGACCAGAGCGGAGCCGTTCTTCCCCGGCAACGAGGAGATCGAGCGCAAGATCCTGAACGCCACCCGGTGGAACGCGGCCGTGATGGTCTCGCGCGCCCAGCGTCCCGGGATCGGCGTCGGCGGCCACATCGCCACCTTCGCGTCCTCCGCGTCCCTGTACGACGTCGGCTTCAACCACTTCTTCCGCGGCAAGGACGAGGGCGACGGCGGCGACCAGGTCTTCTTCCAGGGGCACGCCTCGCCGGGCATCTACGCGCGCGCGTTCCTGCTCGACCGGCTCAGCGAGGACAACCTCGACGCGTTCCGCCAGGAGAAGTCGAAGGCGCCGCACGGGCTGTCCTCGTACCCGCACCCGCGGCTGATGCCGGACTTCTGGGAGTTCCCGACCGTGTCGATGGGCCTGGGCCCGATCGGCGCGATCTACCAGGCGCGGATGAACCGCTACATGCACGCGCGCGGGATCGCCGACACGAGCAAGTCCCATGTGTGGGCGTTCCTCGGCGACGGCGAGATGGACGAGCCCGAGTCGCTCGGCCAGCTGACCATCGCCGCACGCGAGGGCCTGGACAACCTGACCTTCGTCGTCAACTGCAACCTCCAGCGCCTCGACGGGCCGGTGCGCGGCAACGGCAAGGTCATCCAGGAGCTGGAGTCGGTCTTCCGCGGCGCCGGCTGGAACGTGATCAAGCTCATCTGGGACCGGACCTGGGACCCGCTGCTCGCGCAGGACCGCGACGGCATCCTCGTCAACCGGATGAACACCACCCCGGACGGCCAGTTCCAGACCTACGCCACCGAGTCCGGCGCCTACATCCGCGACCACTTCTTCGGCGACGACCAGCGGCTGCGCGCCATGGTCGAGGGCATGACCGACGACCAGATCCTGCACCTGGGGCGCGGCGGTCACGACCACAAGAAGATCTACGCCGCGTTCAAGGCGGCCGTGGAGCACACCGGCCAGCCGACGGTCATCCTCGCCAAGACCGTCAAGGGCTGGACGCTGGGCCCGAACTTCGAGGGCCGCAACGCCACGCACCAGATGAAGAAGCTGACGGTCGACGACCTCAAGGGCTTCCGCGACCGGCTGCACCTGCCGATCTCCGACAAGGAGCTGGAGTCGGGCGCGCCGCCCTACTACCACCCGGGCCGGAACTCGGAGGAGATCCAGTACATGCACGACCGCCGACTGGGTCTGGGCGGTTACGTCCCGACGCGTGTCGTGCGTGCCAAGCCGCTCGCGCTGCCGGACGACAAGACGTACGCGAGTGTGAAGAAGGGGTCCGGACAGCAGTCGATCGCCACCACCATGGCCTTCGTGCGACTGCTCAAGGACCTCATGCGGGACAAGGAGCTCGGCAAGCGGTTCGTGCTGATCGCGCCGGACGAGTACCGCACCTTCGGCATGGACTCGTTCTTCCCGAGTGCGAAGATCTACAACCCGCTCGGCCAGCAGTACGAGTCGGTGGACCGTGAACTGCTGCTCGCGTACAAGGAGTCGCCGACCGGCCAGATGCTGCACGACGGCATCTCCGAGGCGGGCTGCACGGCCTCCCTCATCGCGGCGGGTTCGGCGTACGCCACGCACGGCGAGCCGCTGATCCCGGTCTACGTCTTCTACTCGATGTTCGGTTTCCAGCGCACCGGCGACCAGTTCTGGCAGATGGCGGACCAGCTGGCGCGCGGATTTGTGCTGGGCGCGACCGCGGGCCGTACGACGCTGACCGGTGAGGGGCTCCAGCACGCGGACGGCCACTCGCAGCTGCTCGCCTCGACCAACCCCGGGTGTGTGGCGTACGACCCGGCGTTCGGGTTCGAGATCGCGCACATCGTGCAGGACGGTCTGCGGCGGATGTACGGCCCGGACAGCGAGAATGTCTTCTACTACCTCACCGTCTACAACGAGCCCATCCGGCACCCGGCCGAGCCGGAGAACGTGGACGCCGAGGGCATCATCAAGGGCATCTACCGGTTCTCCGAGGGCACCTCGGGCTCGATCCCGGCGCAGATCATGGCGTCCGGGGTGGCTGTGCCGTGGGCGGTCGAGGCGCAGAAGATCCTCGCCGAGGAGTGGAACGTCAAGGCGGACGTCTGGTCGGCGACCTCCTGGAACGAACTGCGGCGCGAGGCCGTGGCCTGCGAGGAGCACAACCTGCTGCACCCGGAGGAGGAGCAGCGGGTGCCGTACGTGACGCGGAAGCTGGCCGGCGCGCAGGGTCCGTTCGTGGCCGTGTCCGACTGGATGCGGGCGGTTCCCGACCAGATCGCGCGGTGGGTACCGGGCACGTACCAGTCGCTGGGAGCGGACGGGTTCGGCTTCGCGGACACCCGGGGCGCGGCGCGGCGGTTCTTCCACATCGACGCGCAGTCGATCGTGCTGGGCGTGCTGACGGAGCTGGCGCGGGAGGGCAAGGTGGACCGGTCGGTGCTGAAGCAGGCGATCGACCGGTACCAGCTGCTGGATGTCTCCGCGGCCGACCCTGGGGCCGCGGGCGGCGACGCGTAAGCGCTGCGCTCGGCCGGAGCGGACGAAGGGCGGTGGAGCTATGGCTCCACCGCCCTTACCGTTTCCTTACGATGCGGTCATGAAGGAACAGTCGGCGCAGGTCCGTTGGGAACAGCACACCCAGCGGCCCCTTCTGGCGCTCGCGGTGCTGTTCGCCGTCGCCTATGCCGTGCCGATCGTGGACACCTCGGCGGGACGGTCGCTCACGGCGGTGTGCACGGGGGTCGAATGGGCGGTGTGGGGGGTGTTCGCCGTCGACTACCTCATGCGGTTGTCGCTCTCGCGGGACCGCCGCGGATTCGTACGGCGGCACTGGATGGACCTGTGCGCCGTGGTGCTGCCGCTCATACAGCCGCTGCGGCTGCTGCGGCTGGTCTCCACCCTGCTGCTGGTGGGGCAGCGGGCCCGGATGGCGTCGCAGATCCGGGTGACGACGTATGTGGCCGGGGCGGTCGTGGGACTGCTGATGTTCGGGTCGCTGGCGGTGCTCTCGGTGGAACGGGACGCGCCGAACGGGAACATCCGCACGTTGGGTGACGCGGTGTGGTGGTCCTTCACCACCATGACGACCGTGGGCTACGGCGACCACGCCCCGACCACCGGCCTGGGCCGCATGATCGCGGTCGGGCTGATGCTGTCCGGCATCGCCCTGCTCGGTGTGGTGACCGCGAACATCGCCGCCTGGTTCATCGAGCGGTTCGAGAAGGACGACGTGGAGGAACGCCGGCAGACGGAGGCGATCCAGACCCTGACGGAGGAAGTACGGGCCCTGCGCGCGGAGGTCGCGGCCCTGCGCAAGACGTCCGTCGGGGGATGAGACGAACTCCGGTCCGAAGACGCGGGCGGGCCCCCGGTCGTCCCACCGGGGGCCCTTCCCTCACGCGCCCCGGGTCAGAACAGACCGCTGCCCGGGGTGGCCGCTCCGACGAGCCAGATGATCGCCAGGAGCGTGTCGATGGCGCCCAGAACGAAGGCGACCAGAGCAGGCCAGGCACGGTTGCCGCCCGACCAGGTGCGGCCCATGGCAAGCCAACCGCAGACCATCGCGACAGGGCCCAGAATGATGCCCAGCACGAAGAAGCCCGCGACCGCACAGATGACTCCGATGATTCCGAGCGTCGCGCGATCCGGCCCGCTCCGTGACCACGTCCGGCCACGTGATCGGGGGTACTTGCGCGTTCCGTGTCCGTAGCCCGCCATCATCAACTCCCTGACACCCTTGGTTGGTTGGGTTCGTCTCGGGTTCAACGATGCGAGTACCCCGGTCTCCGCGGTTAATCCTCCGGCCTTGCGGCGCGCCGCCCCCCTCCGGCAGCGCGCCGCAGCGCCGTCCGTCCTCCGCGTCGCACGAGCGTGCCGTGCGGAGGACTTGACTTACTGTGACCTGCGGCGCGCACCGAGGGCGAGAAATCTTTAGCCTCTTCACCCTGATAGGGGAAGAAGGCTGAAGTCCCGTCAGATGTGACCGACGCCCGCGCCCGCCTCCGCGTTCTCGCCGCGCTTGGTGAGCAGGGCGACGAGGACGGCGAACGCGGCGACACCCGCGGCGACCAGGGACGCGAGGCTCATCCCGGAGATGAAGGTGTCATGGGCGACGTCCGTGATCTTCGCGACGATCTCCGGTGGGGTGCCCTTGGCGACCGGCGCCACCCCCACCTGGACCGCCTCCGAGGCCTGGTCCAGCTGGGCCGGCGTGAGCGCCGGCAGACCCGCGTCCTTCCAGTTGGCCGCGAGGTCGCCGTCGACCTTGGAGGCCATCACGGCGCCGAGCACGGCCGTACCGAGGCTGCCGCCGATCTGCATCGCGGCCTGCTGGAGACCGCCGGCCACACCGGAGAGCTCCATGGGCGCGTTGCCCACGATGACCTCGGTGGCGCCGACCATCACGGGCGCGAGGCCGAGGCCGAGCAGGGCGAACCAGAGGGACATCAAAGCGCTGCCGGTGTCCGTCTCCAGCGTGGACATGCCGTACATGGCGATCGCGGTGGCCGCCATGCCGCCCGCCAGCGGGATCCGCGGGCCGAGCTTGGTGATCAACGCGCCCGCGAGCGGGGAGCCGACGATCATCATCCCGGTGAGCGGGAGCAGGTGGAGGCCGGCGTCGATCGGGCTCATACCGTGCACGTTCTGCAGGTAGAAGGTCACGAAGAACAGGCCGCCCATGAACGCGATCGCCATGAGGACCATGAGGACCACACCCGCCGACAGCGCCACCGAACGGAACAGCGCGAGCGGGATCAGCGGTTCCTTGACCTTCGTCTCCCAGAAGGCGAACAGCGCGAAGCCCACGGCGGAGGCGGCGATGAAGGTCCAGGTCAGTCCGTCGCCCCAGCCCCAGGTCGGGGCCTTGATGAGCGCCCACACCAGGCAGAACATGGCGACGGACAGCAGGGCTATGCCCAGGATGTCGAAGGAGCGCGGGGCGTTCTCGGCGCGGTGATCGAGGAGGATCAGCACACCGAGGACGAGGGCGAGGACACCCACCGGCACGTTGATGAAGAACACCGACTGCCAGTTCACGTGCTCGACGAGGACACCGCCGAGGATCGGCCCGCCGGCGGTGGAGGCGCCGATGACCATGCCCCAGATGCCGATGGCCATGTTGAGCTTCTCGGCCGGGAAGGTGGCCCGCAGCAGACCGAGCGCGGCCGGCATCAGCAGGGCGCCGAACAGGCCCTGCAGGACACGGAAGGTGACGACCCCGGCGATGCTGCTGGACAGTCCGATCGCGCCCGAGGCGGCGGCGAAGCCGACGACCCCGATCAGGAAGGTCTGGCGGTGGCCGAAGCGGTCACCGAGCTTGCCCGCGGTGATCAGGGCGACCGCCAGGGCGAGGAAGTAGCCGTTGGTGATCCACTGGACGTCCGCGAAGCTCGCCTCGAGGTCGGCCTGGATGGCCGGGTTGGCGATGGCCACGATGGTGCCGTCCAGGGCCACCATCATGACGCCGACAGCCACGGTCAGGAGGGTGAGCCACGGGTGGCCGCGCAGCCCGGAGGCGGGCGGCTGATCCGACGGGGACCGCGACGCGCCGTCCCCCGCCCCCGTCGTATCGATGGTGGTCTGACTAGTCATGTGTTCGAGGCTAGTGACAGCCACTGACAATTGACAAACCAATTCACAAGTCGGTAACTGACACCAATGGAAACACTGCGCGAACGCAAGAAGCAGCGCACCCGTGAGGCACTGCTGCGGGTCGCGATCGAGCTCTTCACCACCCGGGGCTACGAGCAGACGACCGTCGACGACATCGCCGACGCCGTGGGGGTCTCGCAGCGCACCTTCTTCCGCTACTTCGCCGGCAAGGAGGACGCGGCGCTCGGGCTCGACGCGATGACGGTGACGCGTTTCGTGGAGGCCGTACGCGCCCGTCCGCCGCACGAACCCCCGCTGGAGGCCCTGCGCCAGGCCGTGCTCCAGGGCTGGGACACGCTGCACGAGGTCGTCGAGTCGGTCGTCCCGGTGGAGCGGTTCCTGAGCATGTACCGGGTGATCGAGTCGACGCCCGTGCTGCTCGCCGCGCATCTGCGGCGCTCGGCGGAGGTCGAGGAGGTGCTCACGCGCGTGCTCGCCGAACGCGAGGGCCTCGACCCGGCCACCGACCCGCGGCCCATGCTGCTGGTGGCCATCTTCAGCGGTGTGATGCGGGTGACGGAACGGCAGTGGTCGGCCGACGGGGAGTTCAGCCTGGAGGCGATGCGCGCGTTGACGGTCTCCCACCTCGAACTGTTGGGTCCCGCCCTGACCGGAAAGTGGTTCCCCTACACCGAAACGTGATCCCTGTCACTCGATTAACCCGAGACCGTCTCGTTCTCCTAGTGTGTCCTTTCAGTGACTTCCTTCGACACCTCCCCGCAACTCAACGTCTGGCGCGCACTGCTCGCGCTGGCCGTGGTGTTCGTGATGCTGGCGACCACCGGCTGGACCGCCCTGCGCAACCACAGGGAGACCACCCCGCTCCAGGCCTCGCTCCAGTCCTGGGCGCACGGCCGCCTCCACGGACACCCGCTGCCGGACCCGGACACCGACCCGGACCGGCTCACGCGGTTCTTCGCCGCGCTCACCTCCCAGGAGCGGGTCCGCCTCGCCCAGCGCTACCCGCTCGCGGTCGGCAACATGAACGGCACCCCCGTCGCCCTGCGCTACCAGGCCAACCGGCTCGCGCTGTTCCAGGCCCGGGCCGTCGAGCGCACCCGCATGCACGACACCCGGCTCAGCCCGGCCGGTCAGCAGGAGGCGGGCCGCCGTATGCACCGCTTCGAGTCGCTGACCGCCCCGGAGCGCCACATCCTCGCCTTCGACCCCGACGGCTCCGGCCGGGTCGCCGAGGTCTTCGGCGATCTGGGTACGGCGGAGCGGATCTCCGTGGTCGTGCCCGGTGTCGACACCGACGTGCTCACCTTCCAGCGCACCAGGCGGACGTACTCCGCGCCGGTCGGCATGGCCCAGGCCCTCTACCGGGCCGAGCGCGAGGCGAGCCCGGCCACGCGTACGGCGGTGATCGCCTGGGCCGACTACACGGCACCCGCCGGACTCGGCATCGACTCGGCCACCGCGATGCGCGCCGAGACGGGCGCCGTCCGGCTGAACGCGCTGGTGCGCGCGCTGCCCGGCAGCTCGCCCGTCTCCCTGTTCTGCCACAGCTACGGCTCCGTGGTGTGCGGGGTGGCCGCGCACACGCTGCCCGGCCGGGTGGCCGACATCGCGGTGGCCGGCAGCCCCGGAATGCGGGTCGCCAGCGCCTCCCACCTGCGCACCGCCGCGCACGTGTGGGCGATGCGGGACGCCGACGACTGGATCCAGGACGTGCCGTACATGGAGGTGGGCGGGCTCGGCCACGGCGCCGACCCGGTGTCCTCCGCGTTCGGCGCGCGTGTGCTGTCCGCGCGGGGTGCGGACGGGCACGCCGGTTACTTCGAACCCGGAACGGAGAGTCTGCTCAACTTCGCCGAGATCGGCATTGGCGCGTACCGCTCGGTGCACTGCGCCCACGAGGACGAAGCCTGTCGCGCCGGTTTGTCCGGCACGGCCACGGCCGGACGCGCGTAGAGACCGCAGGAATCGCGGTCTGCGCGAGGAGGGGACGAAGGAGCTCGTGCCGAATACGATGACCCGCATGGGTGACGTACTGGCCGGATTTCATGCCGCCTGGGAGTTCGAGTCCGACTCCGTGCTCATCCGCTACGAAAGGGGGATTCGCACTCCGAAGCTCTTCCAGGCGCTGGGGGAACGACGGATCCCCCTGGAGGCGATCTCCGGTGTGACGCTGACGCCGGGCAAGCGGGGCACGGTGGTACTGCAGGCCGAGCCGCGGCCCGGGGCGGATCCCCTCATGGAGGCGGCGGCGGGGCAGCTGAAGGAGGGGTGCGATCCGTACCGGCTGGTGCTGCCGGCGGACAAGGAGACGCTCGCCGAGTACTACGCGGACGAGCTGCGCGCACTCCTGAAGGAGGACGCCGAGCCGGCGGAACGTTTCCTGGTGCCGGCGCCCGAGGTGCCGTTGCAGTTCAAGGCGTACGACGGGAAGGCGTCCTTCGACGGCCGTACCGTGCGCTTCCGCTGGTTCTGGACGGGAGCGTCCTCGGCGAAGTGGAAGGCCGGCGACCAGAGTTTCCCGGTGTCCGAGCTGACGGGTGTCGAGTGGCGGTCACCGGAGGTCTTCGAGGGGCATCTTCGGCTGCTGCGCGGCGAGCCGGGGCCGGTGCAGGCCGACCAGGATCCGGCGGCCGTGGTGTTCGGGCTCGGGTACGGGCCGGTCCATGAGTCCCTGCCGTTCGCGGCGGCGGTCCTGGCGGCCGTACGGCAGCGAGGGCCCGCGGCGGTGATCCCGGCCGCGACCGCGCCACGCCGGGACCCCGCCGACATCGCCGAACGGATCCGCCATCTCGGGGAGCTGCACCAGGCCGGGCTGGTGACCGACGAGGAGTTCTCCGTGAAGAAGGCGGAGCTGCTGGCGGAGCTCTAGCTCACTCCCGGCCCGCTGAAGAGAACCGCATGTCCGCGTACCGGTCCCCGGCCACCTGGGCCGCGATCGGCTCCAGCAGCTCCAGCTCCTCCTTGGTGAGCTCGATGGCCGTCGCCGCCGCGTTCTCCTCCACGCGGCTCGGCTTGCGGGTGCCCGGGATCGGGATCACCGGGAGGTCGTGGACCGCCGTCTGCTGCTGGACCCAGGCCAGGGCGATCTGGCCCAGGGAGACGCCGTGGGCCTCGGCGACCGTGCGGACCGGCTCCAGCAGGGCCGCGTTCGCCGCCGCGTTGTCGCCCGTGAAACGGGGCTGCTGGCGGCGGAAGTCGTCGGCGGTGAGGTCCTTGTCGGCGTTGGTGAAGGACCCGGTGAGGAACCCGCGCCCGAGCGGGGAGTACGGCACGAGCGCCACGCCCAGTTCGCGGGCGGCCGGGACCACCTTGGCCTCGATGTCCCGGCTGAACAGGGACCACTCCGACTGCACGGCGGCGATGGGGTGCACGGCCTGCGCCGCACGCAGCTCCGAGGCGGTGACCTCGCTCAGGCCCAGGTGCTTGACCTTGCCCTCGCGCACCAGCTCGGCCATGGTGCCGACGGATTCCTCGATCGGCACGTTCACATCGCGCCGGTGCATGTAGTAGAGGTCGATCGCGTCGACGTCCAGGCGCTTCAGGCTCGCCTCGACCGCCTGGCGGATGTACGGCGGGTCGTTGCGGATGATCCGCCGGGTCGGGTCGTCCGGGGGTATCGCCAGGGCGAACTTGGTGGCGATCACGACCTCGTCGCGGTGGGCCTTGAAGAACGGGGACAGGAACTTCTCGTTCTCCCCCTGGCCGTAGGCGTCCGCCGTGTCGTAGAGGGTGATGCCGAGCTCCAGGGCCCGCTCCAGGGTGGCCCGGGACGCCTCCGCGTCCGGGGGGCCGTAGGCGAAGCTCATGCCCATGCAGCCGAGTCCCTGGACGCCGACCGTGGGGCCGGTGTCGCCGAGCTGTGCGGTGGGGATCGTGCGGTCCGTCATCCGGCCTTCTCCGATTCGTAGGCGCGACCGGCTTCGGCGTAGAAGCTGATCTTCCGGTCGAGAACGGCGAGCGTGTCCTGGAGTTCCGCGATCCGGGACAGGACGTCCCGGCGGGTCGTCTCCAGGAGCTCGAACCGTTCGGTGAACGTGTGGTCGCCCTCGCGCACCAGTTCCGCGTACCGCACCATGTCGGCGACCGGCATGCCGGTGAGCCGGAGCTTGCCGACGAGGTCGAGCCAGTCGAGGTCGCGGTTGCTGTAGCGGCGCTGGCCGGTGTGCGAGCGGTCGATGTGCGGCATGAGGCCGATGCGCTCGTACCAGCGCAGGGTGTGCGCGGTCAGGCCGGTGAAGGCGACGACCTCGCTGATCGTGTAGCTGTCCTGGCCCGCCGGCCGCCGGTGGGGGTGCGGCGGGGCGGCGCAGCTGTCGGTCCTGGTACCCGTGGTCTCCATCACCGTCATGGCCCCAACGCTATGGCCTTGGAGTGCACTCCAAGCAAGCGGTACCGGTAAGAAATCGGCAGGACGCCCCTTGGGTGCGATCGCTACCGTGCGGTGCATGAGTCTCGTACGCCGTGCCACGACCGAGGACGCCCAAGAAGTACTGCGGCTGCGTCAGGTGATGATCGACTCCCTGCCCGGTGGGGACGGCTCCACAGCGTGGCACCCGGAGGCGCTGCCGTCGCTGCGGGAGAAGCTGGCCGAGGCCGACGGGGACTTCGCGGCCTTCGTGGTCGACCACCCGGACCGGCCGGGGGCGCTGGCCGCACTGGTCGTCGGGACGGTCGACTACCGGATCGGGAAGGCGTCCAATCCGCACGGCCTGGCCGGGTACGTCTTCAGCGTCGCCACCGATCCGGACGCCCGGCGACGCGGCTACGCGCGCGCGTGCATGGACGAACTGCTGGCGTGGTTCCGCGAGCGGGGCGCCGGGCAGGTCATGCTGACCGCGTCCCCCGAGGCCGAGCCGCTCTACGTCTCGCTCGGGTTCGTCCGGAAGCCGGACCCCACGATGATTCTCGGGCTCTGAGCCGCTTACGCTCGACGGCATGTCCTTGCAGAGCCTCGCGTTGATCGAAAACTGGCCGGTTCCCACCGCTGCGGCGGGGGTGGTGCGCGGCGACGGTACGGTCCTCGGGACCCACGGTCCGACCGATCACCGCTTCCCGCTGGCCTCGGTCACCAAGCCGCTCGCCGCGTACGCCGTCCTCGTCGCGTACGAGGAGGGAGCGGTCGAGCTCGACGAGCCGGCCGGGCCGAGCGGATCGACGGTGCGGCACCTGCTCGCGCACACCTCGGGGCTGGCCTTCGACGAGCACCGGGTGACGGCCGCACCCGGGGAGCGGCGGCTGTACTCGAACGCGGGCTTCGAGCAGCTCGGCGACCATGTCGCCAAGGCCACGGACATCCCGTTCGCGGAGTATCTGCGGCAGGCCGTGCTGGAGCCGCTGGGCATGACGTCGACGTCGCTGGAGGGCTCCCCCGCGAAGGACGGTGTGTCGACGGTCGGGGATCTTCTCCGGTTCGCGGCGGAGGTGCAGGCGCCACGGCTGCTGGATCCGCGGACGGTCGCGGCGGCGATGACCGTCCAGTACCCGGGCACGAAGGGCGTGCTGCCCGGCTACGGTCACCAGAACCCCAACGACTGGGGCCTCGGCTTCGAGATCCGCGACTCCAAGTCCCCCCACTGGACGGGCTCTTCGTCCTCGCCGCGCACCTTCGGGCACTTCGGCCAGTCCGGCACGTTCCTGTGGATCGACCCCGACGCGGGAGCGGCCTGTGTGGCGCTGACCGACCGCGCGTTCGGGCCCTGGGCGATCGAGGCGTGGCCCGCGTTCACCGACGCGGTGCTCGCCGGCCTCTAGGACATCTCCCACACCAGCAGTTCGGCCGGGGTCACCGCCACCACGTCCAGCTCCTCGGCGTCGGTGACCCGGGCCGCGTCACCGGCCCCCAACTCCTCGCCGTCCAGGCGCACTTCGCCGCGCACGACATGGACGTACAGGTGGCGCCCGTCGGGCACCGCGGTCCGCTCCCCCGCCGCCAGCCGCCGCACATGGAGCATCGCGCCCGCCTCCGGGACCGCGTACGGCGTCGAGTCGGCGATCCCGCGGACGATCTCGTACGACGGTTCGCCGCCGGGCTCCAGGGGCGCCAGCCAGGTCTGCACGAAGGTCAGCGTGGTCCCGGCGTCGTTGCGCTCGACGTGCCGGACGCCCGCGGCGGCGCTCAGCCGCTGCACGTCACCGGGCCGCACGACCGTCTCGTGCCCGGTGGAGTCCCGGTGCGTCAGCTCCCCCTCGACCACCCACGTCACGATCTCGGTGTGGCTGTGCGGATGCTCGTCGAACCCGGCGCCGGGCACGAGCCGCTCCTCGTTGCAGGCGATCAGCGCGCCGAACCGGAGGTTGTCGGGGTCGTAGTGCGGCCCGAACGAGAAGGCGTGCCACGACTCGATTCCGGTCCCGGGGTCCCCGCCTGGGTAGCGCTCCGCTGCGCGCCGTACGTCCGTCACGGGACCACGGTAGTGCCAGGGCTGCCTGCCGGTGGGGACTCGTCGGTACCCGGCGGCACGCGCTGACGTCCCGATAAGGCAGTCTTGTCCCCGTGCCCGAACCCGAACACCGCAAGTCCGACCCCGACGCGCCCCGCGGCGTCCACGCCCATGCCGCGACCCTGAAGCGGCTGGAGAAGTCGTCCGGGTCCCTCGCGCAGCAGGCCATCACGCGCATGGACGAGACGCTGCCGTGGTACCGGGCCATGCCGCCGGAGAACCGTTCCTGGATCGGGCTGGTCGCCCAGGCCGGCATCGCCGCCTTCACCGAGTGGTTCCGGCGTCCGGACGCCCCGCAGGCCATCTCCACGGACGTGTTCGGGACCGCTCCCCGTGAGCTGACCCGGGCCATCACGCTGCGGCAGACCGTGGAGATGGTGCGCACCACCATCGAGGTCATGGAGAGCGCGATCGACGAGGTCGCGGCCCCCGGTGACGAGTCCGTGCTGCGCGAGGCGCTGCTCGTGTACGCCCGCGAGATCGCCTTCGCCACCGCGCAGGTCTACGCCCAGGCCGCCGAGGCACGCGGTGCCTGGGACGCCCGGCTGGAGTCGCTGGTCGTGAACGCCGTGCTCAGCGGTGAGGCCGACGAGGGGGCCGTGAGCAGGGCCGCCGCGCTGGGCTGGAACGCTCCCGAGCATGTGTGCGTCGTCCTCGGCCCCGCCCCCGAGGGCGACTCCGAGCTGACCGTCGAGGCCATCCGGCGGGCCGCCCGGCACGCCAAGCTCCAGGTGCTGACCGGGGTCCTCGGGGCCCGGCTCGTCGTGATCGCGGGCGGCAGCGACAACCCGCTCGCCGTGGCGAAGTCGCTGATCGGGCCGTACGCGGCCGGACCCGTGGTGGCCGGGCCCGTCGTCCCCGATCTGCTGGCCGCGACCCGCTCCGCGCAGGCGGCCGCCGCCGGGCTCAAGGCATGTTCCGCCTGGCAGGACGCCCCGCGCCCGGTGCTGGCGGACGACCTGCTTCCGGAACGTGCGATGGCCGGCGATCCCAGCGCGCGCGAGCAGTTGGTGGAGGAGATCTACAGACCGCTGGAGGAGGCCGGTTCGGCGCTGCTGGAGACACTCTCCGTCTACCTCGAACAGGCGTCCAGTCTGGAGGGGGCGGCCCGGATGCTGTTCGTGCATCCCAACACCGTGCGCTACCGGCTTCGACGTGTGACTGATGTCACCGGCTGGTCGCCCTCCGACGTACGTTCGGCCTTCACCTTGCGCATCGCGCTCATCCTGGGGCGTCTGGCCGACGGGGATCTCCAGCCCTAGGCTTTTGTCGGGGGCCCACAAAACCCCCTCCTGTTCTTCGTCCCTGTCCCCACGGGCGGCTTGGGCCGCCCTCAAGAGAGAGTGTGAGAGTGCTCGTACTCGTCGCTCCCGGCCAGGGCGCCCAGACGCCCGGCTTCCTGACCCCCTGGCTCGAACTCCCCGGTGCCGCGGACCGCGTCGCCGCGTGGTCCGACGTCATCGGACTGGACCTCGTCCACTACGGCACACAGGCCGACGCGGACGCCATCCGCGACACCTCCGTGGCCCAGCCGCTCCTGGTGGCGGCCGGGATCCTGTCGGCCTCGGCACTCGGTGCCCTCGACGACATCGCCCCCGGCGCGGTCGCGGGGCACAGTGTCGGTGAGATCACGGCCGCGGCCTTCGCGGGCGTGCTGGACGACACCGCCGCCCTCACCCTCGTACGCAAGCGGGGTCTGGCCATGGCCGACGCCGCCGCGATCACCGAGACCGGCATGTCGGCGCTGCTCGGCGGGGACCCCGAGGTCTCCGTCGCGCACCTGGAGAAGCTGGGCCTGACCCCGGCGAACGTCAACGGCGCCGGGCAGATCGTCGCCGCGGGCACGCTGGAGCAGCTCGCCGTCCTGAACGAGGACAAGCCCGAGGGCGTCCGCAAGGTCGTCCCGCTCAAGGTCGCCGGCGCCTTCCACACGCACCACATGGCCCCCGCGGTCGACGCGCTGGCCAAGGCCGCCGCCGATCTCACGCCGGCCGATCCGACGCTCACGTACGTCTCGAACAAGGACGGCCGGGCCGTCGCCACCGGCGCCGAGGTGCTGGAGCGGCTGGTCGGCCAGGTCGCCAACCCGGTCCGCTGGGACCTGTGCATGGAGACCTTCAAGGAGCTCGGCGCCACCGCGTTGATCGAGGTCTCCCCCGGCGGCACGCTGGTCGGCCTCGCCAAGCGCGCGCTGCCCGGCGTCAAGACGCTGGCCCTGAAGACCCCGGACGACCTCGACGCTGCTCGCGAGCTCATCGCCGAGCACAGTGCCTGAGAAGGAGCACGAGAGCATGTCGAAGATCAAGCCCAGCAAGGGCGCCCCGTACGCGCGCATCCTCGGTGTCGGCGGCTACCGCCCGACCCGGGTCGTGCCGAACGAGGTGATCCTCGAGACGATCGACTCGTCCGACGAGTGGATCCGCTCGCGCTCCGGCATCCAGACCCGGCACTGGGCGAACGCCGAGGAGACCGTCGCCGCGATGTCGATCGAGGCGTCCGGCAAGGCGATCGCCGACGCCGGGATCTCCGCCGAGCAGATCGGCGGCGTGATCGTCTCGACCGTCTCGCACTTCAAGCAGACCCCGGCCGTGGCGACGGAGATCGCCGACAAGCTGGGCACGAACAAGGCCGCCGCCTTCGACATCTCGGCGGGCTGCGCGGGCTTCGGCTACGGTCTCACCCTCGCCAAGGGCATGATCGTCGAGGGCAGCGCGGAGTACGTCCTCGTCATCGGCGTGGAGCGACTGTCCGACCTGACCGACCTCGAGGACCGGGCCACGGCCTTCCTGTTCGGCGACGGCGCCGGCGCGGTCGTCGTCGGCCCGTCGAAGGAGCCCGCGATCGGCCCCACGGTCTGGGGCTCCGAGGGCGACAAGTCCGAGACGATCAAGCAGACCGTGGCGTGGACCGAGTACGACTCCTCGGGCAAGTTCCCCGCGATCACGCAGGAGGGCCAGGCGGTGTTCCGCTGGGCCGTGTTCGAGATGGCGAAGGTCGCCCAGCAGGCGCTGGACGCGGCCGGGATCAGCCCGGACGACCTGGACGTCTTCATTCCCCACCAGGCCAACGAGCGGATCATCGACTCGATGGTGAAGACGCTGAAACTGCCGGAGCACGTCACGGTCGCGCGTGACGTGCGCACCACCGGCAACACCTCGGCCGCCTCGATCCCGCTCGCGATGGAGCGGCTCCTGGCGACCGGTGAGGCGAAGAGCGGCGACACGGCGCTCGTCATCGGATTCGGGGCGGGTCTCGTCTACGCCGCCACTGTCGTTACCCTCCCCTAGGCACTCCGTGCCGGATCATCCGGTCCGGGACGGGAAGCACTGCCAACCCTCTGAACAAGAAAACGAAGGAGCGCCACCATGGCCGCCACTCAGGAAGAGATCGTCGCCGGTCTCGCCGACATCGTGAACGAGATCGCCGGCATCCCGGTTGAGGACGTCCAGCTGGACAAGTCCTTCACCGACGACCTGGACGTCGACTCGCTGTCCATGGTCGAGGTCGTCGTCGCCGCCGAAGAGCGCTTCGACGTCAAGATCCCGGACGACGACGTCAAGAACCTCAAGACGGTCGGCGACGCGACCAGCTACATCCTCAAGCACCAGGCCTGAGCCACTGCTTGGGCCGGACGCTGACCGGCCCCGCCACCCGGCGGTGGCGCCGCTTAATCCTCGTACCGTTGGAGAAAGATTTCCCGTGAGCCCGACCAATCGCACCGTGGTCGTCACCGGTATCGGCGCAACCACACCGCTGGGTGGCGACGCAGCCTCTACCTGGGAGGGTCTGGTCGCCGGCAAGTCCGGCGTCAAGCCCCTCGAGCAGGAGTGGGCCGCCGAGCAGGCGGTCCGCATCGCCGCACAGATCGCCGTGGAGCCGACCGAGGTCATTCCCCGGCCGCAGGCCCGTCGCCTGGACCGCTCGGCGCAGTTCGCGCTGATCGCGGCCAAGGAGGCGTGGGCCGACGCCGGTTTCGAGGGCAAGGCCGGTGAGGACGGCTCCGTCGGCGAGGTCGACCCGGACCGTCTCGGCGCCGTCATCGCCTCCGGCATCGGCGGTGTGACGACCCTGCTCGACCAGTACGACGTGCTCAAGGAGAAGGGCGTCCGCCGCGTCTCCCCGCACACCGTGCCGATGCTGATGCCCAACAGCCCGTCCGCCAACGTGGGTCTGCTCGTCGGCGCCCGCGCCGGTGTGCACACCCCGGTCTCCGCCTGCGCGTCGGGCGCCGAGGCCATCGGCTACGCCATCGAGATGATCCGTACCGGCCGCGCCGACGTCGTCGTCGCCGGTGGCACGGAGGCGGCGATCCACCCGCTGCCCATCGCCGCGTTCGGCAACATGATGGCGATGTCCAAGAACAACGAGAACCCCGAGGGCGCCTCGCGTCCCTACGACGTCGCCCGGGACGGCTTCGTCCTCGGCGAGGGTGCCGGTGTCGTCGTCCTGGAGTCCGCCGAGCACGCCGCCAAGCGCGGTGCGCGGGTGTACGCCGAGGCGGTCGGGCAGGGCATCTCCGCCGACGCCCACGACATCGTGCAGCCGGAGCCGGAGGGCCGCGGCATCTCGCACGCCCTGCAGAACCTGCTGGACCGCACCGACCTGAACCCGGCGGAGATCGTGCACGTCAACGCGCACGCCACGTCGACCCCGGCCGGTGACATCGCGGAGCTCAAGGCGCTGCGGAAGGTGTTCGGGGACGACGCCGACCACATGGCCGTGTCCGCCACCAAGTCGATGACGGGTCACCTGCTGGGTGGCGCGGGCGGCGTGGAGACGGTCGCGACGGTGCTCGCCCTGTACCACCGGGTGGCTCCGCCGACCATCAACGTCGAGAACCTCGACCCGGAGGCGGAGGCCAACGCCGACGTGGTCCGCGGCGAGGCCCGCAAGCTGCCCGTGGAGGGCCGTATCGCCGCGCTGAACGACTCGTTCGGGTTCGGCGGGCACAACGTCGTACTGGCGTTCCGTACGGTCTGAGGACCGTCTGTACGCAACGGAAGGGCCCCCGCCGGTCGGTGGGGGCCCTTCACGTGCACGGGGGAGTTGTACGGGGGCTCACACCACCTGGTGCAGCCAGCGGACCGGGGCGCCCTCGCCGGCGTACCTGAAGGGCTCCAGTTCGTCGTCCCAGGGCTTGCCGAGGAGCTTGGCCAGCTCGGCCTCCAGGTCCGTCTCCCCGCGCTGCGAGCGGGTCAGGGCCGCGCGCAGGCGGTCCTCCGGGATCAGGATGTCGCCGTGGATGCCGGTGACGGCGTGGAAGATGCCGAGCTCCGGGGTGCAGCTGTAGCGCTCGCCCTCGGCGGTGGCGCAGGGCTCGGCGGTGACCTCGAAGCGCAGCAGGTGCCAGCCTCTGAGGGCCGACGCGAGCTTGGACGCCGTGCCCGCCTCGCCCTTCCAGGAGAACTCCGAGCGCCAGGTGCCCGGCGCGGCCGGCTGCCGGATCCAGTCGAGGCTCACGCGCGTGCCGAGCACCCCGGCGACGGCCCACTCGACGTGCGGGCACAGCGCGCGCGGCGCGGAGTGCACGTACAGGACTCCACGTGTCGTCACCGGGACCTCCGGGCTGAGCGGGACAGGTCTTGCCGGCCGGCATGGCGGCGATGCCGACCGGCCACGTTGATGGCGAGGCTACCGTGCGGCGGCGCAAGGAGTGTGACGTACCGTCGGTCCCGGTGCCCGGAAACGCCCGCCATTCACTCGGCAGGACGCTAGTACGGGTGTCGATCGTTCCCTCGCGGCCCCCGGGAACTCCCGTGCGTTGTGATGAGAGGACCACCATTTCATGAGGGGAACACCACGGATGCGGAAGCAGGGCCACCGCTCGCGGGCCGTCGTCGCCGTCCTGACGGCGGCTCTTGTGGGCGTCGCCGGCTGTGACGCCGTGGGCGGCGACTCGGCGGGACCGACCCAGAAGCCGAAGACCTCACCGAAGCCCACCCCGGCGTGGGACACCAGCCCGGGCTCGATGGCCGCTGTCGGCGACTCCATCACCCGCGGCTTCGACGCGTGCGGGATCCTGAAGGACTGCCCCGACGTGTCCTGGGCCACCGGGAGCAGTACCCAGGTCGACTCCCTGGCCGTGCGGCTGCTGGGGCGGGCGAAGGCGGCCGGGCGCAGCTGGAACTACGCGGTGTCCGGGGCGCGGATGGCGGATCTGCCGGGCCAGATGACCCAGGCGGCCTCGCGCACGCCGGCGCTGGTGACCGTGATGGTGGGCGCCAACGACGCCTGCCGGGACTCCACGGCGGCGATGACGTCGGTCTCCGACTTCCGCGCCGGCTTCGAGGACGCGCTCGGCGTGCTGCGGAAGTCGGCGCCCAAGGCGCAGGTGTACGTGGCGAGCGTGCCGAACCTCAAGCGGCTGTGGTCCCAGGGCCGGACCAATCCGCTCGGCAAGCAGGTGTGGAAGCTGGGCGTGTGCCCGTCGATGCTGGCCGACGCGGACGCCCTGGACGCGGCGGCGACCGAGCGGCGGGACACCGTGCAGGAGCGGGTGGAGGCGTACAACGCCGTGCTCAAGGAGGTGTGCGCCAAGGACGAGCGGTGCCGGTACGACGGGGGCGCGGTGTACGCCTACCGGTTCGGCACCGACCAGCTCAGCCACTGGGACTGGTTCCACCCGAGTGTGAACGGACAGGCGCGGCTGGCGGAGATCGCATACCGCAAGGTCAGGTCCGTGTCCTAAAGTTCCGCACATGAACGAACTCTTCGCCGCACTTCCCGACGGCACACCTGTGCACCGCTGGACCCTGGAGCGCGCGGGTGTCCGCGTGCGGATCCTGTCGTACGGCGGGATCGTGCAGTCGGTCGAGGTCCCGGACCGGGACGGCCGGACGGCGGACGTGGTGCTGGGCTTCGCCGGCCTCGAGGGGTATCTGGAGCACTCCGGTCCGTATCTCGGGGCTTTCGTCGGGCGGTACGCGAACCGGATCGCCGGCGGCCGCTTCGAGCTGGACGGGGTGACGTACGCGCTCGCACCCAACAACGCGCCCAACTCCCTGCACGGCGGCGAGCGCGGCTTCGACAAGCGGGTGTGGGACATGGAGCCCGCCGGTGAGCACGGGGTGCGGCTGAGCCGGGTCAGCCCGCACGGCGAGGAGGGCTTTCCGGGGCGCCTGGAGGTCTCGGGGACGTACAGCCTGGACGAGTCCGGTGCGCTGCGGATCGCGTACGAGGCGGTCACCGATGCGCCGACCATCGTCAACCTCACCAACCACAGCTACTTCAACCTGGCCGGGTCCGGGAACGCGGGCGGGCACGAACTGCGCATCGACGCCTCGCGGTTCACGCCGGTCGACGCGGATCTGATCCCGACCGGCGTCGAGGAGGTCACGGGCACCCGGTTCGACTTCCGTCAGTCGCGCAAGGTCGGCGCGGGCTACGACCACAACTTCGTGCTCGACAAGGGGATCACCGAACAGGCCGTCGAGGTGGCCGAGTTGTACGACCCCGCGTCCGGGCGGCTGCTGACCGTCGCGACCACCGAGCCGGGACTCCAGCTCTACACCGCCGACCACCTCACCGAGCCCTTCGCGCCCGGCGACGGCATCGCGCTGGAGACCCAGCACTTCCCCGACTCGCCCAACCGCCCGGAGTTCCCGAGCACGGTGCTGCGGCCGGGAGAGATCTACCGCTCGGAGACGGTGTACGGCTTCGGTACGCGCTGAGCACACACGAGCCCCGGCCCAGGGGTCAGGTCCCGGGCCGGGGCTGGTCATGTGAGGGCTGTGCCCCCTGGGAACAGACGTTAATCGTCGCGGTGACCCTGCGGTCCCCGATCGAGCGGCCCACCTGGATTTCGTACGAACCCTTCACATACGACCACGATGAGGTCTTCTCGTCCCAGATCTCGAAGGCCCGGCGCGGGATCCGGACGGTGACCTCGACGCTCTCGCCGGGGCCGGCCTCGGCCCCCGCGAAGCCGGCGAGCCGACGGGCCGGGCGCTCGGCGTCGCGTTCGGCGGGCGCCAGGTAGACCTGGACGACCTCGCGGCCCGCACGGGCTCCGGAGTTGCGCAGCCGGACCCGGACGGTGGTGCCCCGGACCTCGACGGACTCGTAGGTCCAGTCGGTGTAGCCGAGGCCGTGGCCGAAGGGGTAGGCGGGAGTGCGGCCCTCCTTCTCCCAGGCCGTGTATCCGATGAACACGCCCTCGCTGTAGGGGAGTTCGCCGCCCTCCGGAGCGACCCGGCTGACCGGGGCGTCGGCCAGGGCGGCGCCCCAGGTGGTGGGGAGGCGACCGCCGGGTTCGTGGGCGCCGGTCAGCACGTCGGCGAGGGCCGCACCGCCCTCCTGGCCGGGGAACCAGCCGAGCAGGACGGCGGCGACGTCCTCGCGCCAGGGAAGCTCCACAGGGGAGCCGGAGTTGACGACCACGACGGTGTTCGGGTTGGCGGCGGCGACCGCGCGGACCAGCTCGTCCTGGCGGCCGGGCAGCGCGAGGTCGCTGCGGTCGTAGCCCTCGGACTCGACGCGCTCGGTGGTGGCGACCACGACGACGGCCGTGTCGGCGTTCCGGGCCGCCTCGACGGCTTCGGCGATCAGCTCGTCGGGGTCGCGCCGCGGGTCCTGGTGGGCCAGGGAGAACGTGACGACCTTCATCGGGACGTCCTCGGGGATGACGACGGCATACGTCAGGGAGACCTCGACCGGTTCGCCGGCGGTGAGTTCGACCTGGGCGCGGGGCTCGGGGGCGCCGAAGAAGGAGATGAAGGGGTCGTCCTTGTCGGTGCCCTGAACGTCGTCGTAGTACGTCGTGCCGTCGACGGTCAGCGTGAAGGCGCCGAGTCCCTTGATGCCGAAGGTGTGCGGGCCGCTCTCGCGCGGGGTGAAGGTGCCGGTGAGCTCGACGGTGTGGAGCCGGTCGTGGGTGACGCCCTCGGGGAGGTCCGAACCCATCCACTGGATGTGGCCGTTGGGGGCGGACGCCGTGCCGATGACGTTCCCGTCCTCGCCCCGGCAGACCGCCCGGAGGTCGAACCCCTTGTCGGCGACGGCGAGTTCGGTGTTGGGGTCGGCGCCGACGGCATACGTGAGGGTGCCCTCGGGAAGGGCTCCGGTGAGGCCGTCGAGCGGGGAGACGACGCGGTCCGGGAAGACGGTGGCGGAGCCGCCGCCGAGGACCCGGGCGTCACGGGCGGCGGCGCCGATGAGGGCGACCGTGCCCTTGCGCAGCGGCAACGCCCCCTGGTTGCGGACCAGTACGAAGGAGCAGCAGGCGATCTCGCGGGCCAGTTCGATGCCGTCGACGGTGTCCGGGAGGTCGGTGACGACGGGCTCGGCGCCGTCCAGAATGCCGACGCGGGCGGCGAGCCGCAGAACGTTGCGTACGGCCGTGTCGACCGCGCTCTCCTCCACCTCCCCGTCCCTTACCGCCCGGGCGAGGGCCTCGCCGTAGACGGTCGTCGGGCCGGGCATGGCGACGTCGAGGCCGCCCTCGATGGCGCCCTTGGTGTTGCGAGCGGCCATCCAGTCGGAGACGTTGTAGCCGTCGAAGCCCCATTCGCCGCGCAGGACTTCGTTGACGAGGTGGTGGTGCTCGGTCATCGTCGTGCCGTTGACCGTGTTGTAGGCGGTCATGATGCCCCACGGGTGGGCGTTGGCGACGATGTGCTCGAAGGGCGCCAAGTACAGCTCGCGCAGGGCGCGTTCGGAGACCAGGTTGTTCACCGTGAAGCGGTCGGTCTCGGCGTCGTTGGCGACGAAGTGCTTGACGGTGGTGCCGACACCGCCCTGCTGTACGCCGGTCACGTACCCGGCGCCGATCCGTCCCGTCAGGTACGGGTCCTCGCTGTAGGCCTCGAAGTGGCGACCGCCGAGCGGGGAGCGGTGGAGGTTGACGGTGGGGGCGAGCAGGACGTGGACGCCCTTGCGGCGGGCCTCCTGGGCGAGCAGCGTGCCTGCCCTGCGGGCGAGTTCCGGGTCCCAGGCGGCGGCCAGCGCGGTCGGGGAGGGCAGGGCGATCGACGGGTCGTCGGCGCTCCAGCGCACACCCCGGACGCCGATCGGGCCGTCGGACATGACGAGAGAGGCCAGGCCGATCTCGGGGAGCGCGGGCAGGGTCCACATGTCCTGGCCGGCCAGGAGCCTTGCCTTGGCGTCGAGGTCGAGCGCGGCGAGTGCCTCTTCGACGGCCGCCTCGCGGGCCTGGTCGGCGGGTGCCTCGGGTGCCGCCATGGCGGTGCCTCCTCGTTGAAGTCCGTGCCGGTCCTCTCATCGTGCATCGATTACCTGGTGAGCGGTAGGTTTTGTTATGCGGCTGTTACATTTGCTTTGTCGGGATGTCGTACGGTGACGCCATGAGCGCCAGGACCAGAAGCGGGGAACGCCGGGCCGAGATCGTCCGGGCGGCCCTGGAGGTGATCGCCGAGCGCGGTTACCGGGGCGCGAGCCTGGCCGCGGTGGCCGAGCGGGTCGGGCTGACCCAGCAGGGGCTGCTGCACCACTTCCCGACGAAGGACGCGCTGCTGGTCGCGGTGCTGGAGGAGCGGGACAAGTGGGACGCAGTGCCGAACGGCAGCTGGCGCGTCGACCTGCTCGCCTCGCTCGTCGAGTACAACGCGATGCGGCCCGGCATCATCCAGACCTTCTCGGCGCTGCTCGGCGAGAGCGTGACGGAGGGGCATCCGGCACGGGAGTACTTCACCGACCGCTACACCCGGGTGCGCGCGTCGATGGCGGTGGCCCTGCGCACGGAGTACGGCGACCGCCTCCCGAACGGCCTGAGCCCGGAACGCACCGCACCGCTGCTGGTCGCGGTCATGGACGGCCTGCAGTACCAGTGGCTGCTGGACCCGGAGTCGGTGGACATGCCGGGAGCCTTCCGGGACTTTCTGCGACTGCTGGGCGAGCCGGCGGAATGAGGGTCACCGGCTCCGGGCGCACGGTCACCCGGCCGCCGGCACCGCTGCCACCACCTCGATCTCGATCCGCGCCTCGGGCCGGAACAGCCGGGACACCTCGAAGGTCATGCTGGTGGGCGGGGTGCCGGTGAGGAACTCCCGCCGTACGGCGCCGTACTGCTCCAACTCGGAGATGTCCGTGAGGTAGGTGCGGATGTTGATGACGTCGGCCAGACTCGCCCCGTGCGCCCCAAGCAGCGCGGCGAGGGTCTCGAAGACGCCCCGGGACTGTTCGGCGAGCGTGGCACCCTCGGCGATCTGACCGGAGACGAACAACAGGGCGCTGCCGTCGGCCTGTTCGACGCGGGCGACCTGGGAGTAGTAGGGGCTCAGGGGCTGGGGCGCGCCGACGGGGTTGTCCAGAGTGATCCGCATGTCGTCGACGCTAGGTCCGCCCTTGCGATGCGACAAGCGAATGTCCAGCATGGATGTCATGCCGAACCCGCATCGCAGGGCCCTCCCTCCCGACCTCGCCACCGTCTGGCTGCGGGTCTTCCTGGAGGTCGCCCGGCACGAGTCGTTCACGGTGGCGGCGCGCACGCTGGGCTGGACGCAGTCCGCGGTGTCCCGGCAGATCTCCTCGCTGGAGGGGGCGTTGGGCGGGGCGCCGCTGTTCGACCGGCTACCGCGGGGCGTCCGGCTGACAGAGGCGGGGCGGGTGCCATCTGCTCGACGAGTCGCTCTACGTCGCCGTCCCCACCGGCCACCCCCTGGTGGGCGGTGGCCCGGTACGGCTGGGGCGACTCGCGGACGCCGACTGGATCTCCGGGAGCCCGCGGCCCGAGGGCACGCTGCTCGACGCGGCCCTGCGGCAGGGCTTCCGGCCGCGGATCGCGCATGTCGTCGGCGAGTGGACCGCCAAGCAGGGCTACGTCGCCGCCGGACTCGGCGTGACGCTGGTCCCGGCGCTCGCCGCGCAGGCCGTACGACCGGACGTCGTGCTGCTCCCGGTACTCGACGAAGGGGCCCCGGCGCGAGCCGTGTACACGGCGACACCGCGGGGCCGGGCGCCCTCACCGGCCGTGGCGGCGTTCGTGGCGGCGCTGCGGGAGGCCGCGGGGCGGATCCCGCGCACGTCGCCCCCCATGGCGTAGACCACTTCCGTCACGCGATACTGCCGTCGTCCCGCACCACTCGCGCCCCACAGCGACGGAAGGACCTGAACTCCCTTGACATCCCTACGTGTTCGGATCGGCATTCTCGGACTGGCCCTGCTGGCGGGGTCGGCGGCCCCCGTGAGTCCGGCGGCGGCCGAGGCCACGCTTTCGCCCACGGTGGAGGAGCGGCGGCTCGACCGGGCCGTGCCGCGGGAGATCCTCGAACGGTCCGGATTCGACGCCGTACCGCTGCGCTTCACGCGGGCGCTCGGGTCGGCGCGTTCCTACGCGGAGGCGCGGAAGGTCGTCGTACGGCAGGGGTCCGCGCTGTGGAAGCGGGCCGTCGACCGGGCGCAGGGGCGGGGGCCGGCCGGCGGGGATCTCAGCCGGGACGACGACCGGCCCCTGTACTGGGCGCGGTTGGCGATGACGCGGGAAGTGCGGACCTGGGAGGCGCCGTTCGCACTGACGGATACGCAACGGACCGCGTTGCTGGACGAGTTGGAACGGACCTCGCGGGGGCAGACCGCGGTGCGGTATCCCGGTGGGCACCGGCTGAAGCGGGTGCTCGTCACCGGGTTCGATCCGTTCACGCTGGACCGTGACATACGGATCTCGAACCCGTCCGGGGCCAGTGCGCTCGCGCTCGACGGGACGGTGATCCGGACGGCGAACGGGCCGGCGCGGGTGGAGACCGTCGTGTTCCCGGTGCGGTGGCAGGACTTCACGGACCGGACCGTGGAGCGGGCGCTGCGGCCGTATCTGAAGCGGGTGGATCTCTTCACGACCGTGAGTCAGGGGCGGGTCGGGCGGTTCGACATCGAGCGGACCAACGGGGCCTGGCGGGGCGGGTTCGCGGACAACGACAACGTCGGGGTGACGGGGTCGGTGCCGGTTTCCGACCCGGGCTCGCAGCCGCAGTGGACGACGACGACCCTGCCGTACAAGGCGATCGTGGACGCGGACACCGGTCGCTTTCCCGTCTACGACCACACCAGCGTGACCGAGATCCCCGCGGGCGCAACACAGCCCGTGGTCCGTCCGGACGGGCCGAGCCCGGGGTCCACGGCACGGGCGGGAGGTGGCGGGGACTATCTCTCCAACGAGATCGCCTACCGGGCCACGCTGCTGCGGGACCGGCTGGGGCTGCACGACGTCCTGCCGGGCGGGCATGTGCACACGCCGGTGCTGGAGTTCGGGACCGGCAACACGGACCCGGCGACGGGGACGGTGACCGACCCGGGGTTCGTGCGCAACCGGCTGGACATCATCGCGCAGGTGCGGGGGATTCTGACGGTCGCGGTGGAGAAGACCACTTGAGGTAGGTCGCCGTGTCCGTGAAGTCCAGGCGGCGGTAGAAGTCGGCGGCCCTGCGTGTCGGCACGGTCATTTCCAGGACCGTGCCGCCCGCGAACAGGGTCTGCATCCGGGCCGCGTAGGCGTAGCCGATCACCTGGGTGTTCCGGTCCGCCACCAGGAACTCGGCGCGGTTCTCGGCGGCGGCGCGGAGGGCCTCGGGAAACGTGACGGTCGCCGGACGGACCGTCGGCTCAGGTTCCGAGCTCACCGGACACGGACTCACCGTCGGACTCGTCGGACCCCTCCGGTTCCTCGGACCCGTCCCGTGTCTCCTCCCCCAGCAGTTCCCGTGCCATCAGCGTGGCCCCCGCCACCGCGCCCGGCATCAGGAACACCGCGACGAAGGGGACCACGAAGGCCAGGGCGAGCGGGGTGCCGAAGCCCCAGATGAGGGTCTTGCGGGAGCGGAGGAGGGTCAGGCGGGCCCGGAGGTCCACGCCCCGGCGCTGGAGGGCGACCGCGGTCAGTTCCTCGGTGAGGAAGAAGCCGGTCACGAAGAAGCCGATCACCGGGATCGCGGTCTGGCCGATGAAGGGGACGAAGCCCAGGGCGAAGAGGAGGACCGCCCACAGCGCGGCCCGGATCACGATGCGCAGGCTGTCCCGCGCCGAGATCCACAGCTCGCGCCAGAGCGGCAGACCGGACTCGGGGGCCGTGCCGTCCGGGGAGACGTCCCGGTCGACCTTCTCGGAGAGGTTCTCGTAGAAGGGCTGGCCGATGAGGAGGGTGACCGCCGTGAAGGTCAGGACGGCCAGCAGGAGGGCCAACGCGAACAGGACGGCCGTGAGGAAGCCCCGGAACAGGCCCTGCCACGGGCTCGACCAGTCGTCGGCGAAGGGGGTCGCCCAGGACACCGCGTCCTCGCCCCAGGTCGCCAGGGCCACCAGTGCCGCCACGTACAGCACCAGGGTTATCAGGCCCGGGACCAGTCCGAAGCCGTACTGCTTGCCGTGCCGGGCCACCCACCGCTGGCCCTTCAGGAGATAGTGGAACCCCGCCCCGAGATCACGCATGTCCCGCACCCTATCGGGTGCCTGTGGAGCTGCGGATACGGCCCTGTGCCCGGTCCGGACACTCGAGTTGCGCCATCCGGGGCATCGGCGCCACGAACTCCCTCTTGTTGCGGTTGAGTCGAACAGGTACATCTCGCCGTACCGATCTCAGGAAGCCCAGGAGGAGGTACGCGTGCACACCACGAGAACCGTTCCTGCGAGACCCGTCCTGCTCATCGCCCTCACGAGCGCCCTGCTGCTCACCCCGGACAGCGCGACCGCGGACCAGGAACCCCCGATCCGCGAGAGCGCCGGCGACCGGGGCCCGGCCCGGGCCCCGGAGAGCGCCACCCGGCGGGCGCTCACCGCCCCGACCACCGGCTTCACGGACACCACCCGCGGCTATCCCCGCGAGCAGGTCCTCACCCCGGACCCCGTCGACCCGTCGGACAGGTCCGTCAAGCTGGGCCTCACGCCGTACCACGCGATCGCGCCGAGGCTCAACGCCCTGCAGCGACTGGGCGACCGGGTGAGCGTGGAGGTCGCCGGACGTTCGGCGGGCGGGCACCGGCTCTACCTCGTCACCGTGACCGCCCCGGAGACCACCGCCCGGGCCCGTGCCCAGGAGCGGATGCGCGAACTCATCGAGAACGCGCCCGCGGCCGCCGCCAAGTCGAGGGAGATCAAGGCGGGTTACAAAGCGCCGGTCTTCTTCAACAACAACATCCACGGCAACGAGTGGGAGGGCACCGACGCCTCCCTGAAGCTGATCGAGCAGCTCGCGACGGCCGAGGATGCCCGCACGAAGGACCTTCTCGCCCATTCCCGGCTGTACTTCAACATCACCGCCAACCCCGACGGCCGTATCGCCGGCACCCGGGCGAACGCCAACGGCTTCGATCTCAACCGGGACTTCGTGACCGCCTCGCAGCCCGAGACGCGGGCGATGCGGCAGATCGAGATCGACAAGCAGCCGGCCGTGATGCTCGACCTGCACGGGTACGTCAACGGCACGCTCATCGAGCCCACCACTCCCCCGCACGGCGAGAACTACGAGTACGACCTCTTCCTGAAGAACACCTATGCCAACGCCCTGGGCATGGAGGCCGCCGTCAACGGCCTCGGCTACACACCCGCGAAGGACGGTGTCGAGCCCGCGCAGATCCCCTTCCGGGACCAGGAGGAGGGCTGGGACGACTGGCCGCCGATCTTCACCCCGCAGTACGCGGCCTTCCACGGCGCGGTCGCCGCGCACACGGTCGAGATCCCGCTGGCCGTCAACAACTCCCTCTACGACAGCCTGCCCGTGGCGGAGTTGCGGCGCCGGTCCGCGGTCAACACGGCGGTGGCGGGCGCGGCCATCAGGGCGACGCTCGACTTCGTCCAGCACAGGCGCGCTTCGCTGATCGCCGACCAGATCGAGGTGTTCCGGCGCGGGGCGGCGGGAGCCGCTCAGGTGCCGGTGTCCGAGGAGACGGTTCCCGGGGTGCCGGGCATCGGGCCCGAGGACGTGTACACCGCCGACTTCCCCCGCGCGTACGTGATCCCGGCCGGTACGACCGACACCGCCGCCGCCCGTCTCGTCGGCCACCTCCTCGCCAACGACGTCCGCGTCAGCCGCGCGAGCCGTCAACTCCAGCTCGGCGGACGGACGTACCCCAAGGGCTCGTACGTCGTCGACATGCGCCAGCCGAAGCGGGGCCTGGCGAACGTGCTGCTCGCGGACGGCCGGGACATCAGCGACAAGGTCTCCGTGATGTACGACATCTCGGGCTGGAGCCTGGGGCGGCTGTGGGGCGCGACGGTCGTGCCGGTCACGTCCGGGAGCCTGGCCGGTGCTCCCCTGAGGGCCGTCCGGGCCGCCGCGCACGCCGGCCGGGTGCCCCCGCGCGGCGACCTGCGGCTGCGGCTGACCGACCCGCAGGAGATCGCGGCGCTCAACTCCCTGCTCCGGCAAGGTGTTCCGGTACGGCGGGCCGCCGACGGCAGCGCGATCGTGCCCGCGTCGGCGCGTGCCCTGGCCACCGAGGCCGCTCGCACCCATGACGTGGTCTTCGACGCGACGGGGCAGAAGGGCACGGCCCCACTGCGCCGCATCCGGGTGGCCGCCGCCGTGACTCCCGGCGAGCTGTTCGCCCTGCGGGAGATGGGCTTCGAGGTCACCCCGGTCTCGACGGCCGTCCTGAACGCCGGCTTCGACTGGTCGTCGGTGGACGCGCTGTTCGTGTCGGCGGGGCTGGACCGCGACGCCCTCACCAGCGGCGCCCGTACGGCCCTGGACGCCTTCCTGGGCGCCGGGCACGGGCTCGTCGGGCGCGGGGTCGTCGGGGCCCGGCTGAGCGCGGACACGGGACTGCTGGCCGCGAAGCCGGTGGAGGGCAACGGGGACGCCAACGGCGTGGTGCGGGTGGCGCGTTCGGGTCCGGTGACGGCCGGGGCGCCGGACCACAGCTTTGTCTACGCGCCGGTCTGGTTCACCGATCTCGGGCCGGGGGTGCGGGTGGAGCAGTCGTACGCCACCGGGAACCCGCTGGTCTCCGGGCACTGGCGGTCGCTGCCGGACGGCACCGGCGGTCCCGCCGCCGCGGCCGGGCAGGCCTCGGTCGTCAGCGGCCCGCGAGCCGTTCTGTTCGGCACCGAGCCCCTCTTCCGGGACCATCCGAAGGGGGAGTTCGCCCAGGTCGGGCGGGCATTGTTCACCATGGCACACGCGAGCAGCGGCTGAAGTTGAGGAGAGCGGATGACGCAGGAGATCCACGGCACCGTCACGGACGGCTTCGAGGCGGTGCGCGAGGAGTTCGCCGCCTTCGTGGCGGGCGAACGGCCCGACTACGAAGGGCAGTTGAGCGCGTTTGTGCACGGCAGGCAGGTCGTCGACCTGTGGACCGGTGAGGGCGTCGGACCGGACTCCCTGTACGGCGTGTTCTCGTCGACCAAGGGTGCCGCCCATCTGGTGGTCGCGCTCCTCGTCCAGGAGGGCACCCTGGAACTGGACCGCAAAGTGACCTACTACTGGCCGGAGTTCGGCGCCGAGGGCAAGGGCCAGCTGACCCTGCGGGAGCTGCTGGCGCACCGGGCCGGAGTGGTGGGCCTCGACGCCGGGTTCTCCACGCAGGAGCTGGCGGACGACCGGGCGCTGGCGGAACGGCTCGCGGACCAGAAGCCGTTCTGGCGCCCCGGCACGGCCTTCGGCTACCACGCGCTCGTGATCGGCGCGCTCAGCGGCGAGATCGTACGGCGGGCGACGGGCCGTTCGCTCCAGGACGTGTACGAGGAGCGGATCCGGGCCCCGTACGGGCTGGACTTCCACCTGGGGCTGCCCGAGGCCCTGGAGCCCCGGTACCGCTCCGTCCAGCCGATGGCCCCGACCGCCGAGCAGCAGGCGTTGCTGGACGCGGCGCCGACGGGTCCGCACACCCTGGCCGCGATCGCCTTCAACCAGCAGGTGCCGGACCCGGGCGACCTGGTGGGCTACGCCAACTCCCGTGCCGTACGGGCGAAAGGGCCGGCGTCGGCGGGCGGAGTGGCGGCCGCGCGGGGCCTGGCCGGGATGTACGCGGCGGCGATCAGCGACATGGCCGACCGGCCGCCCCTGTTGAAGCCGGACACGATCGCGGAGGTGGGTCAGATCCACTCCGTCGGCTACGACCTGGTGGCCCGTGCGCACAAGTCCTACGGCCTCGGCTTCCAGGCCACGGCCGACATGTGGCACCCCTTCCTGGGCGCCGGTTCCTTCGGCCACAGCGGCGCCGGGGGCTCCCAGGCCTTCGCCGACCCCCGCAGCGGTCTGGCCTACGGGTACACCCGCCGCCGGATGGCGTTCCCGGGAGGGGCGGCGCCGGAGAACGAGCGGTTCGTGCGGGCCGTGCACCGGGCGGCTCTGGCCGTGTGAGCCGTCGGTGAGCCGTATGACATGAGCGGAGGCGGTACCCCACGTCCAGGGGTACCGCCTCCGCCTGCACGACCAACGAGCTCCGTCAGGCGAGCGTCACGGAGATGTTCCCGCGGGTCGCCTTCGAGTACGGGCAGACCTGGTGGGCCTTCTCAAGCAGGGCCCGGGCGGTCTGCGTGTCGACGTTCGGGACGGTCGCCGAGATCTCCACGATCAGTCCGAAGCCGTCGGTGTTCTTGCCGATGCCGACCTTCGCGGTGACCGTCGAGCCGGAGAGATCGGCCTTCTCCTGGCGGGCGACGACACCGAGGGCGCCCTGGAAGCAGGCGCTGTATCCGGCGGCGAAGAGCTGTTCCGGGTTGGTGCCGTTGCCGCTGCCGCCCATCTCCTCGGGCGGGTTGACGACCACGTCGAGCCTGCCGTCGTCGGTGGCGACCCGGCCGTCGCGGCCGTTCTCGGCGGTGGCGACGGCGGTGTACAGGACGTCGGACTGCTGGATCTCCGGCATGCGGATGTCTTCCTCCTCGGTCCGCCGCGACTCGCGCCCACGATCGACGGCGGGATTCGGAAAGAAGTTACCGCATGCCGGAAATTCAGCACAGAGGACCGCCAGAGGTCAGAGCTTGACGATCATCTTTCCGGTGTTGTCGCCGCGCAGGACCCCGAGGAAGGCCTCCAGGTTGTTCTCGATGCCCTCGACGACCGTCTCGCGGTACTTGAGCTGCCCGGACGCCACCCACGGGCCGACCTCGGAGACGAACTCCGGCTGGAGGTCGTAGTGGTCGCCGACCAGGAAGCCCTCGATGCGGCCGCGGGTCTGGATCAGACGGGCGAGGTTGCGCGGGCCGGGGGCGGCCTCGGTGTTGTTGTAGACGGAGATCATGCCGCAGACCGCGATCCGGCCACCCTGGTTCAGGGAGCCGATGGCGGCCTCCAGGTGGTCGCCGCCGACGTTGTCGAAGTAGACGTCGACGCCGTCCGGGGCGGCTTCGCGCAGCTGGTCGCTGACCTTGCCGTTCTTGTAGTTGAAGGCCGCGTCGAAGCCGTACTCCTCGACGAGCAGCTTGACCTTCTCGTCCGAGCCGGCCGAGCCGATGACCCGGGAGGCGCCCTTGAGCTTGGCGATCTGGCCGACCTGGCTGCCGACGGCACCCGCGGCGCCGGACACGAAGACCGAGTCACCCTCCTTGAAGGAGGCGGTGCGCAGGAGGCCGGCGTAGGCGGTGAGGCCGGTCATGCCGAGGACGCCGAGGTACGTCGACAGGGGGGCCTGGTCGGCGTCCACCTTGACGGCGTTCTCGGCGCGTACGACCGCGTACTCACGCCAGCCGAGGAAGTGCAGGACATCGTCGCCGACGGCGATGCCCTCGGCGTTGGACTCCACGACCTCGCCGACCGCGCCGCCCTGCATGACCTTGCCGAGCTCGAAGGGGGCGACGTACGACTTCGCGGCGCTCATACGGCCGCGCATGTACGGGTCGACGGAGAGGTACTTGTTCCGGACCAGCACCTGGCCCGCACCGGGGGTCGGGACCTCGGCTTCGACCAGGGCGAAGTCCTCCGGCTTGGGCCAGCCGACCGGGCGGGACAGGAGGTGCCATTCGCGGTTGATCATGATGCCTGGACCTTTCCATTTTACTTCAGTACCTGAAACAACCATGCCTCTGAATATTTCAGGTTGTCAAGTAAAGGGGTACCCTGGAACCCATGCCCACTCCTCACAGAACCCGGCCCGACGCGCTGACCATGGAAGTCGTGGAGCTCATCGGGGACGTGGTCGCCCGCTTCTACTCGGACTACGAGGACGCGGCCGCGGAGCACGCCCTCACCGGGGCGCAGGCGCGGCTGCTGAGTCTGCTGTCCCTGGAGCCGCTGCCCATGCGCAAGCTGGCCCAGAAACTGAAGTGCGAGCCCTCGAACGTCACCGGGATAGTGGACCGTCTTGAGGCACGCGGGCTGGTGGAGCGGCGGCCCGACCCCGCGGACCGGCGGGTGAAGGTGGCGGCGGCGACGGAGGCGGGGGTCCAGGTGGCCCGGGACCTGCGCGAGGGGCTGCGCTTCGCCCGGGAGCCGCTGGCCGGGTTGTCCCACGGCGAGCGGGAGTCACTGCGGGATCTGCTGCGGCGGATGCGGGACGCGTAGGAGTGACGCGGTTTTCTACGTGAGCGAATGACTCACGTGCACCACCACAGGAAGCGGTCGCACTCCGTCGGGGACGGGTCCGGGCTCGGCGCCGCGGTGGTGGGGGTGGCCGTGGGGGCCGAACCGCCGCTCGTGGACGTGGGGGTGGCGGTGGGGGTCGACGCGCCGGCAGCCCTGGTGGGTTCCGACTGGGCGTCCGGGCTCTCGCTCGCGTCGGCCTCCTCGCTCTTGGACGCGGAGGGTGACGGGGACTCGGAACCGGACGGGGAAGGCGAGTTCGAGGGGACGGCTCCTCCGGAGTCGGCCTCCGTCGACGCCGACGCACTCACCTCCGGGGAGGTGCCGCCGTCGGCGGACTCCCCGCCCGCCGCGGCCGGCTTGGGGGACGATCCCGGGGCGTCCATGCCCAGTTCCGCGAGGCTCAGACCGCCGGCCGCGAGCACGAAACCGGCGGCGATCAGGAGGGTCCGGCGACGACGCCGGCGGTGCGCTGCGGCTTTGCGGTCGCGCCGGCTCGCCCCGCCCGCGAAACCGTCGGGGTCCTCGTCGTCGCCCTCGAACTCGTCGGCGTCGTCGTGGTCCTCGGGAACGTCCTGCGCCTGCGCGGCCCGGCCGCCACGGCCTCGCGCGCGTCGCCGCACCGCCCGGCCGCCGCCCACGGGTTCGGCCGTCGCCTCGGCCGCCTCCGGCCGCTCGACCTCGTCGTGACTCTCCCCGGCCTCCGCCACCACGCCGGCCTCGGCCTGATCGCCGTATGCGGCACTCCCCTGAGCGCTCTCGTACGAGGCGGCCACTTGAGGGGCCCCGTACGCGATGTCCGCGCCCTGGCTCCCGTACGCGACCGGGTATCCGGCGCCGTCGTACGCGTGCAGTTGGTGGGCCGGCGTGCCGCACCCCGGGCAGGCGAGGGCGCCGTTGAGGTGCCGTCGGCACGGGAGGCAGAAGTCCATGACGCGGGAAGATTAAGTTCCGGACCGGTGGCGTTCCTAGAGCCAGTCGTGAAGGTTGTGTGGGGAACCGGCCGTTCCGGTGCGGCAGTCGAGGATGTTCCACTCCCATCGCATCGAAACCGACATCGCCGGTTCCCCGTCGGCTCAGTTTTTCCTACGGGCCGTCATCACGCGCTGGATCAGGATGAACGCGCAGAGCAGCACACCGGTGGCGATCTTCGTCCACCAGGAGCTGAGCGTGCCCTCGAACTGGATGATGCTCTTGATCAGGCCGAGGACGAGGACGCCGAAGAGGGTGCCCAGGACATAGCCGGAACCGCCCGTCAGCAGGGTGCCGCCGATGACCACCGCGGCGATCGCGTCGAGCTCCATGCCCACGGCGTGCAGCGGGTCACCGGACTGGATGTAGAGCATGAAGAGCAGGCCGGCCAGCGCGGAGCAGAAGCCGCTCATCGTGTAGACCGCGATCTTCGTGCCGCCCAGCGGGAGGCCCATCAGCAGGGCCGACTGCTCGTTGCCGCCGATGGCGTACACCCGGCGTCCGAAACGGGTGTAGTGCAGGATGTAGAAGGCCGCGGCCAGGACGACCAGGGCCACGACGGCACCGATCGACAAGTCCCCCACGCCCAGCGGCACCCGTGTCTGCGCGAGGCTGCTCACGTCGGAGTCGTCGATGGCGATCGACTCCTTGCTGATGACCAGGCACAGGCCCCGGAAGAGGAAGAGACCGGCTAGCGTCACGATGAACGGCTGGATCTCGAAGTTGTGGATCACATAGCCCATGAGGAAGCCGCCGAACGCTCCCACGGCCAGGGATATGGGGATCACCAGGAGCAGGGGCAGACCCACGTCCTGTACCAGCCACGCCGTGAGCATCGTCGTGAAGCCGATCACCGAGCCCACCGACAGGTCGATGCCGCCCGACATGATGACGAAGGTGGCCCCGACGGCGGCGACCAGCAGATAGCCGTTGTCGATGAACAGGTTGAGGAACACCTGCGAGTCGCCGAAGCCGTAGTTCTGGTAGCGGCTGAGGCCGACGATGTACATCACGAGGAACAGGGCGGCCGTGACCAGGACGGGCAGCCGCCGGTCGCCGAGCAGGCGGGCCGACCTGGACGTCGTACGGCGCTCCGGCGCGCCCGGTGTCGCGGGAGTCCTGGTGGTCGTACTCATCACGACACCTCCATCTTGGGAGCGGAGTCGGCGGGCTCGGCGACCGCGGCGGGCGCTGCCGGGCCCGCGGTCTTCGCGCGGCCGCCGAAGACCTTGGCGCGGAACTTCGGGGACTGGAGCAGGCACACGACGATGACGACGGCCGCCTTGAAGACCAGGTTGGTCTGGGTGGGAACGCCGATGGTGTAGATCGTCGTCGTGAGGGTCTGGATGACCAGGGCGCCGATGACCGTGCCGCCGATGGAGAAGCGTCCGCCGAGCAGCGAGGTGCCGCCGATGACGACGGCGAGGATCGCGTCGAGTTCGATCCACAGGCCGGCGTTGTTGCCGTCCGCGGCCGAGGTGTTGGAGCTGATCATCAGGCCCGCGATGCCCGCGCACACCGCGCAGAACACGTACACCATGATCTTGATGCGCATCGACCTGATGCCCACCAGACGACTGGCCTCGGCGTTGCCGCCCACCGACTCGACGAGCAGGCCGAGGGCCGTGCGGCGGGTCAGCAGGACGGTGACGGCCACGACCGCGGCCACCACGAAGATGGAGAAGGGCAGCGTCAGCCAGTAGCCGCCGCCGATGAGCTTGTACGGCTCGCTGTTGATGGTGATGATCTGGCCGTCGGTGATCAGCTGGGCGACACCGCGGCCGGCGACCATGATGATGAGGGTCGCGATGATGGGCTGGATGCCCATCCTGGCGACGAGGAAGCCGTTCCACAGGCCGCAGACCACCGCCGCGATCAGGCCGAGGCCCATCGCGAGCAGCACGGAGGACAGGGCGCCCTGGTCGGCCTGGTCGCTGATGTACGAACAGGTGAGGGCCCCGGTGATGGCGACCACGGCGCCGACCGAGAGGTCGATGCCGCCGGTGGCGATGACCAGGGTCATGCCGACCGCCACCAGGATCAGGGGCGAGCCGAACAGCACGATCGAGACGAGGCTGCCGTAGAGGTGGCCGTTCGTCATGTGGATCGCGAAGAAGTCGGGCGTGAAGGGGACGTTGACGAGCAGCAGGGCCACCAGGACCGCGACCGGCCAGAACAGGTGATGGCGCGTCAGAGCTCGCCAGCGGGAGGTGGTGGTCACTGGTGTGCTCCGCTCGCGATGGTCTCGAGGATCTTGCTGGGGGTGATCTCGGGCCCGTTGGTGAGCTGTGCCACCAGCTTTCGGTCGCGCAGCACCCCGATGGTGTGGCTGAGGCGGAGGACCTCCTCCAGCTCGGCCGCGATGTAGAGCACGGACATGCCGTCCTCGGAGAGGGAGACCACCAGCTTCTGGATCTCCGTCTTGGCGCCGATGTCGATGCCGCGCGTCGGCTCGTCCAGGATGAGCAGTTTCGGCTGGGTGATCAGCCAGCGGGCGAGAAGCACCTTCTGCTGGTTTCCGCCGCTCAACTGGCCGACCCTGGCTTCGGGGTTGGCGGGGCGGATGTCCAGCGCCTTGATGTACTTGGCGACGAGTTCGTCGCGCTGTGCGGTGGGGATGGGCCGGGTCCAGCCGCGGGCCGCCTGCAGGGCGAGGATGATGTTCTCACGGACCGTCAGATCCGGTACCAGGCCCTCGGTCTTGCGGTTCTCCGAGCAGAACGCGACCCCGGCGCCGATGGCGTCGTTCGGGGCGCTCAGGGAGACCTGCTTGCCGCCGATGGTCACCGTGCCACTGTCCGGCTGGTCGGCGCCGAAGAGCAGCCGGGCCAGTTCGGTGCGGCCGGAGCCGAGCAGTCCCGCGAGGCCGACGACCTCGCCCTTCTTGATGTCCAGGTCGAAGGGGGCGATGCCACCGGTCCTGCCGAGGCCCTCGGCCTTCAGCAGCGACTCGCCCACGTCCGCGTGGAGTTGCTGGTCGTGCAGCTCCTCCAGCTGGTCCAGGGCCTTGCCGATCATCAGCTCGATCAGCCCGACCTGGTCGAGGTCGCGGACCATGTGCTCGCCGACCAGGGTGCCGTTGCGAAGGATGGTCATGCGGTCGCAGATCTCGTAGATCTGGTCGAGGAAGTGGGAGACGAAGAGGATCGCCACGCCCTCGTCCCTCAACTGCCGCATCAGGCGGAACAGTTCGAGGACCTCGTCACGGTCGAGGCTGGAGGTCGGCTCGTCCAGGACCAGGACCTTGGTGCCGGAGCCCTCGCCGTCACTGTCGCCGGTGCCCACCGACCGTACGATCGCGACCAGTTGCTGCACCGCGAGGGGGTACGAGGACAGCGGCGCGGTGACGTCGATGTCGAGGCCGAGGCGGTCGACGAGCTCCGCCGCCTCCTTGCGCATGCGCTTCCACTGGATGCGGCCCGCGCGGGTGGGTTCCCGTCCGATGAAGATGTTCTCCGCCACCGACAGGTTGGGGCAGAGGTTGACCTCCTGGTAGACCGTGCTGATGCCGGCCTGCTGCGCCTGCAGCGGGCTGTCGATCCGCACGGCCTCGCCGTCGAGGGTGATGGTGCCGCCGTCCAGGGAGTAGACGCCGGTCAGCACCTTGATCAGGGTGGACTTCCCTGCCCCGTTCTCGCCCATCAGGGCGTGGATCTCGCCGGGGAAGAGCCGGAAGTCGACGCCCGACAGAGCCCTTACCCCTGGAAACTCTTTGACTATGCCCGTCATCTCCAGGACGGGCTGCGGCTCTGCCATGGCAGCGCTCCTCATGGATTCGTCGAATCTCGTTCACGGCCTGCGGGGAGCCTCCTTGAGCCGAGGTGTGCTCGGCCTGCCGGAGGCTCCCCTGCGGTGGGTGCGGTCGGTCCCGCGGTCGGTCAGTACTTGCGGCTGGGGAGCGCGGCCTTGGCCTGGTCCTGCATGAAGTCGCCCTCCTTGGTCTTGATCCAGCGCTCGACCTTCTCGCCGTTCTTGACCTTCTTCACGGTGTCCATCAGCTGCGGGCCGAGCAGCGGGTTGCACTCGACGATGGCGTTGATCTTGCCCTCGGACATGGCCACGAAGCCGTCCTTCACGCCGTCGATCGAGACGATCAGGATGTCCTTGCCGGGCTTCTTGCCCGCCGCCTCGATGGACTGGATGGCGCCGATGGCCATGTCGTCGTTGTGCGCGAAGAGGACGTCGATGTCCGGGTTGGACGTGAGGAAGGCCGCCATGACCTGCTTGCCGCCGGCGCGGGTGAAGTCACCGGTCTGGCTGACGACGATCTTCCAGTCGTCCTTGTGGTCGGCGTCCATGACCTCCTTGAAGCCCTTGGCGCGCTCGATCGCCGGGGCGGCGCCGGTGGTGCCCTCCAGCTGGGCGATCTTCACCGGGCCCTTGTGGCCGGCCTTCTCCAGGACCTTCTCCAGGATCTTGCCGGCGCGGCGGCCCTCCGCGGTGAAGTCGGAGCCGACCAGGGTCACGTACAGGGACTCGTCGGAGGTCTCGACGGAGCGGTCGGTGAGGACCACCGGGATCTTCGCCGCCTTGGCCTCCTTGAGCACCGCGTCCCAGCCGGTGACGACGACCGGGGAGAAGGCTATGACGTCCACCTTCTGCGCGATGTAGCTGCGGATGGCGGAGATCTGGTTCTCCTGCTTCTGCTGGGCGTCGGAGAACTTCAGGTTGTAACCCGCCTCCTTGGCCGCGGACTTCACCGAGTCGGTGTTGGCGCTGCGCCAGCCGCTCTCGGAGCCGACCTGGGAGAAGCCGAGGGTGATCGCCTTGCTGCCGTCGGCGGAGGTGCTGGACCCCTTGTCGTCCTTGGCGCAGGCCGCCAGGGTGCCCGCCGCCGCCACGCCGATCGCCGCAGTGAGGAAGTTCCTTCTGTTGAGCATGTTCTTCTCCTTTGAAGAGCCAGGACCGATCGCACTGCGTCCAGCCTGTCGATCATTATTCGAAATACCGGTCACACTGGTGTGCGAATGTTGCCGGTTCGTGCTGTTTGGTGCCGCGTCAGTCGGGGGCCGTGCTGGCCCGGACGACGAGTTGGGGTTCGATGGCGACTCCGGGCGTCCCGGAGGGCTCCCGGCCTTCGATGAGATCCAGCAGCAGGTCGATGCTCCGCTTGCCCACCCTCGCGAAGTCCTGCCGGACGGTGGTGAGCGGTGGAGCGAAGAACTCCGATTCCGGGATGTCGTCGAAGCCCACCACCGCGACGTCCTGAGGAGTACGTACGCCCGCCTCACGCAGCGCCCGCAACACCCCCAGTGCCATCTGGTCGTTGGCGACGAAGACGGCGGTCAGTCCGCGGCCCACCCAGCCGGCCAGTTGCTGGCCCGCACGATAGCCCGACAGCGGACTCCAGTCCCCCCGCAGCGGCAGCGGCGGCTCGACGCCCGCCGCTTCGAGGGTCGCCCGCCAGCCGGCGGCCCGGTCGACCGCTTCCTGCCAGTCCTCGGGCCCTGCGAGATGCCAGACCGTGCGGTGGCCGGCGGCCAGCAGATGACGAGTGGCCAGCCGCCCGCCCAGCACCTGATCCACGTTGACACTGGGGATCTCCGCGCCGGAGCCGGTCCCCACGGCCACCACGGGGAAGGGACGACGGAGTTCGGCGAGGGCCTCGACCGCCGACCGCTGCGGAGCGAGGGCGATCACGCCCTCCACCCCGCCCTCACTGAGGTGGTCCAGTGCCTCGGAGAGAGTCTCCACCGCGAGCTTGCGCAGATTGACCGTCGAGACCGTGTACCCCTCGGCGCGCGCCGCCTCCTCCAGGGCGAACAGCGTGCTGGCCGGTCCGTAGAGGGTGGTGTTGGAGGCGACCACCCCCAGAGTCCGGGTGCGCCGGGTCACCAGGGCCCGTGCCGAGGAGTTGCGGCGGTAGCCCATCTCCTCGATCGCCCGCTGCACCCTGGCACGCGTCTCGTCCCGCACATTGGGGTGATTCCCCAGGACACGAGAGACGGTCTGGTGGGACACCCCGGCCAGGCGCGCCACATCGGCCATGGTGGGCGGTCGGAGCTGTACGTGGTTCACGGCCGCACCTCCTTGGCGATCGCTTGTGGACAGGTCCTGCGTCGTGGCGGACGACTCCGCCCCGACCGGGTCACTCCGGGGTTCCGGACAACCTCGTGCCTCCTTGGATGCCGGCGGGCACCGATCGGTGTGTGCGGAGGTCATTGTGAGCGCTAACAATTCCCGTCGGTCAAGAGGGCTGCAGCGGGAAGTGTCGTCACGGTTGAATAACGCGACCACCTGCAGGAGTCGAGGAGCTGGGTGGTTTCGTGCGGCCGTACACCCGCCATGTGCGGGCATGTGGGCGGTCACATTGAAACCGTTACGCGTTCGACCATCTGACCCATTGACACTCCGACCACGTCGTCTTTACGGTCGTGTCAGCATTTCGAACGTGAGCCGATATTTCGAACACGCTGAAAGCCTAGGGAGTAGTTGACGTGCGCATCACGGGAATCAGCACGCACGTGGTCGGGACGCCATGGCGGAACCTGACCTACGTCCAGGTGCACACCGACGAGGGACTGACCGGCGTCGGCGAGACCCGCATGCTGGGCCACACCGACGCCCTGCTCGGCTATCTGCACGAGGCGAAGACCAACCACATTCTCGGGTCGGACCCGTTCGCTGTCGAGGACCTCGTCAAGCGTATGAAGTACGGCGACTACGGCCGGGCCGGCGAGATCGTGATGTCCGGTATCGCTGTGATCGAGATGGCCTGCTGGGACATCAAGGGCAAGGCCCTGGGCGTTCCGGTCTGGCAGCTGCTCGGCGGCAAGGTCACCGACAAGGTCAAGGCGTACGCCAACGGCTGGTACACCACCGAGCGGACCCCGGAGGCCTACCACAAGGCCGCCCAGGGGGTCATGGAGCGCGGCTACAAGGCGCTCAAGATCGACCCCTTCGGCACCGGGCACTTCGAGCTCGACCACGAGCAGAGCCTGTACGCCGTCTCGCTCATCGAGGCCGTCCGTGACGCCATCGGGCCGGACGCCGAGCTGATGCTGGAGATGCACGGCCGCTTCTCCCCCGCCACGGCGGTCCGCCTGGCCAAGGACCTCGCGCCCTTCAAGCCCGCCTGGCTCGAGGAGCCGGTGCCGCCGGAGAACCTGAAGGCGCTGGAGAAGGTCGCCGCCAAGGTGGACATGCCGGTCGCCACGGGTGAGCGGATCCACGACCGCATCGAGTTCCGCGAGCTCTTCGAGAGCCAGGCCGTGGACATCATCCAGCCCGACGTCGGCCACATCGGCGGCATCTGGGAGACCCGGAAGCTGGCCGCGACCGCCGAGACCCACTACGTGCTGGTGGCGCCCCACAACGTGGGCGGACCGGTGCTGACCGCCGCCTCCCTCCAGGTCGGCTTCACCGCGCCGAACTTCAAGATTTTGGAGCACTTCAACGACTTCGCCGACGCGGAGATCAAGAAGGTCGTCAAGGGTGCCCCGCAGGTCGTGGACGGCTACTTCCATCTCTCCGACGCCCCCGGCCTCGGGGTCGAGCTGGACGTCGACGCCGCCGCCGAGTTCCCGCAGCAGCAGGCACGGTTCGACCTGTGGGCCGAGGGCTGGGAGCGGCGCCAGCCCAAGGGCGCCGCCGAGTGAACCTCGCGGTCGTCATCGAGGCGCCCGGTGAGCACCACCTCGTCGAGCACACCCCTCGGGAGCCCGCCGCCGGCGAGGCGCTGGTCCGCGTCCACGCCGTCGGCATCTGCGGCAGCGACCGCGAGGTGTACCAGGGCAACCGGCCCGAGGGCTACGTCCGCTACCCGCTCACGCCCGGTCACGAGTGGTCCGGCACGGTCGAGGCGGTGGGCGCCAGAGTTCCGACGTCGCTCGTCGGCCGCAAGGTGGTGGGTGAGGGCTTCCGGAACTGCCAGGTCTGCGACCGCTGCCACGCGGGCCAGACCACTCTGTGCGCGGCCGGCTACGAGGAGACGGGCTTCACCGAGCCCGGCGCCATGGCCACCACGCTCACCCTGCCGGCCCGGCTGCTGCACGCCCTCCCGGACGACGCCGATCTGACGGCGGCCGCTCTCCTCGAACCCGCCGCCTGCATCGCCGCCGCCGCCCTCAAGGCGAACACGCGGCCCGGCGACCGGGTCGCCGTGGTGGGGACCGGGACGCTCGGGATGTTCGCCGTCCAGTTCCTGAAGGCGGGTTCGCCGTCGGAGCTGCTGATGGTGGGCACCCGCCCGGACCGGGCGGAGCTCTCGAGGTCCTTCGGCGCCACCGACTTCCGCACCCGGGACCAGGAGCTGCCGGACGACTTCGACATCGTCATCGAGACCGCTGGATCTGCGTCCGCCGCCACCACCGCTGCCGCCCTGCTCAGACGCGGTGGCCGGCTCGTCCTCACCGGCCTCCCGGCCCCGGGCGCCGACGGACTCGACCCCACCGATCTCGTCGTACGGCAACTGGAGGTGCACACCGTGTTCGGGGCGCCGCCGGACGCCTGGGCGCACACCGTGCGGGTCTTCGGGGCCGGGTTGCTCGATCCGCTGCCGCTCGTCACGCACGAGTTGCCGTTGGAGGAGTTCACTCATGCCATCGAGTTGGTCGGGTCCGGTGACCCGAAGGTCGGAAAGGTCCTCCTCCGGCCATGACACACCGCTGAGCCGTACGCCGGTACGAGGTACCTGACGACTTCGTACCGGCGTACATCCAAAGCCTTGCGTACCCAGAGCCGCGAATGTCGTCCGAAATACCGAACCAGAAGGACAGCTTGTGACCGAGACCACCGCCAGCGCGGCCCGACGACCCGGCGAGCAGGCACTCGCCGCGCTGGGCCTGAGCGCGCCCGCTCTCGCCCCCTCCGACGCGTCCCCGCACACCTTCCCCGGGGGCGGGCGCTGGCGTACCGAGGTGCCCTCCGTGGAGGGCCCCGAGGCGCTCGGCGTGGTCCTGAAGGAGTCTTCGCGGCTCGATGTCCCGATCCACCGGATCAGCCAGGGGTCGGGCGTCTGGATGCTCACCGACGCCGAGATCACCGAGATGGTGGAGGCGGCCTCCGAACGTGACATCGAGCTCTGCCTGTTCACCGGCCCCCGCGGCACCTGGGACATCGGCGGCTCCACCCGCACCGACTCCCGGGGCGGCGGGTTGCGCGCCCGGGGCCACGACGCGGTCGCCGGGTGCGTCGAGGACGCCGTCCGCGCCACCGAGCTCGGTGTGAAGTGCCTGCTCGTCGCCGACGAGGGCGTGCTGTGGACGCTGCACCGGGCGCGGGGCGCCGGGATCATCCCGGCCGACACGACGCTGAAGGTGTCGGCGCTGATCGGGCCGGTGAACCCGGCCGCGTACGCCGTGTACGAGAACCTCGGCGGCGACTCGATCAACGTGCCCAGCGATCTGACGCTCGATCACCTCACCGAGATCCGGCGGGTGTCGGCCGCCCCGATGGACATGTACATCGAGGCTCCCGACGATCTCGGCGGCTATGTACGGATGTACGAGGTCGCCGAGCTGATCCGGCGCGGCGCACCGATCTATCTGAAGTTCGGCCTGTCGAAGGCCCCGGGGATCTACCCGTACGGGCACCACATGCGCGATCTCACACTGTCCACCGCCAAGGAGAGAGTGCGGCGCGGACGGCTCGCCCTGGACCTGCTCGCGCGGCACGGAGCGGACGCCGACATGGCTCCGCTCGGCTCCCGGCTGCCGGGCGCCCTGAAGCGGTTCGAAACGCCTGCATAACGTTCCGGACAACTCCCCTTCACAAAACCCGACGCAGTCGCACAGACTCCGACACGACCCAACCTCTCCAGGTTGCTCCCCCGCACCGCCCCCAGACACCCTCACCGCCGGACCGCACCCGGCCTCCCGACATCAAGATCAAGGATGATGATCATGCGTACTCGTCGAGCCGCACTCACCGCCATAGCCGGCGCCGCCTCTCTCGCCCTCACCCTCACCGCCTGTGGCCAGGACAGCAAGGGCGGCAGCGAGGAGAGCACGGGCAGCGCCAAGGGCGGCACCATCGGCATCGCGATGCCGACCAAGTCCTCCGAGCGCTGGATCGCCGACGGCAACAACGTCGTCAAGAACCTCCAGTCCAAGGGCTACAAGACCAAGCTGGTCTACGGCGAGGACGACCCCGACCAGCAGGTCTCCCAGATCGAGAACCTGATCACCCAGGGCGTCAAGGGCCTGATCGTCGCGGCCATCGACAACAAGTCGCTGAACAACGTGCTCCAGCAGGCCAAGGACGCCAAGATCCCGGTCATCGCCTACGACCGCCTGATCCTCGGCACGCCGAACGTCGACTACTACGCGTCGTTCGACAACACCAAGGTCGGTGAGCTCCAGGCCAGCTACATCGTCGACAAGCTCGGCCTGAAGAGCGGCAAGGGCCCCTTCAACATCGAGCTGTTCGCCGGCTCCAACGACGACAACAACACCAAGTACTTCTTCGGCGGCGCGATGAGCGTGCTGCAGCCGTACATCGACAGCAAGAAGCTCGTCGTCAAGTCCGGCCAGACCAAGATCAACCAGGTCACCACGCTGCGCTGGGACGGCGCCACCGCCCAGAAGCGCATGGAGGACATCCTCACCTCGACGTACGGCAGCGCCAAGGTCGACGCGGTCCTGTCGCCGTACGACGGCATCTCCATCGGCATCCTCGCCGCGCTGAAGTCGGACGGCTACGGCTCCGCGAGCAAGCCGCTCCCGGTCATCACCGGTCAGGACGCCGAGCTCGCCTCGGTGAAGTCGATCATCGCGGGTCAGCAGACGCAGACCGTCTACAAGGACACCCGCAAGCTCGCCGAGGTCGCCTCGACCATGGTGGACGACGTCCTCAACGGCAAGAAGCCCGAGGTCAACGACACCAAGACGTACGACAACGGCTCCAAGGTCATCCCCGCCTACCTGCTGCAGCCGGTCAGCGTCGACAAGAGCAACTACACGAAGGAACTGGTCGACACCGGCTACTACAAGGCCAGCGAGCTCAACTAGTCAGCTCTGTCGGCACATTCCTCTGATTGAAAGGCACGACCATGGCGGGACCCGTCCTGGAAATGCGCTCGATCGTCAAGACCTTTCCCGGCGTCAAAGCGCTGTCGGACGTCACACTGACCGTCCGTCAGGGCGAGGTCCATGCCATCTGCGGTGAGAACGGCGCCGGGAAGTCCACCTTGATGAAGGTGCTCTCCGGCGTCCATCCGCACGGCACGTACGAGGGCGACATCCTCTTCGAGGGAGACGTCGTCCAGTTCAAGGACATCCGGGCGAGCGAGCAGCACGGCATCGTGATCATCCACCAGGAACTGGCCCTGGTGCCGTTCCTGTCGATCGCGGAGAACATCTTCCTCGGCAACGAACACGCCTCCGGCGGGTTCATCAACTGGAACGAGACGCTGAAGCACGCCACCGAGCTGCTGCGCCGGGTGGGTCTGAGCGACCACCCGGAGACCCGGATCACCGACATCGGTGTGGGCAAGCAGCAGCTGGTGGAGATCGCCAAGGCGCTCTCGAAGAAGGTGAAGCTGCTCATCCTCGACGAGCCGACCGCGGCTCTCAACGACGAGGACAGCGGCAAACTCCTGGATCTGATCCTGGAGTTGAAGAAGCAGGGCATCACCTCGATCATCATTTCCCACAAGCTCAACGAGATCCGCAAGGTCGCCGACTCGGTGACGATCATCCGCGACGGGAAGTCGATCGAGACCCTGGACGTGAAGGCCCCGGAGACCACCGAGGACCGGATCATCTCGGGCATGGTCGGCCGCGACCTCGACCACCGCTTCCCCGAGCGCACCCCGTACAAGGGCGAGGCGGACGCGGCCCCGGCGCTGGAGATCCGCGACTGGACCGTCCACCACCCGATCGACCAGCAGCGCAAGGTCGTCGACGACGTGTCGATCCATGTGCGGCGCGGGGAGATCGTCGGTATCGCGGGCCTGATGGGCGCGGGGCGTACCGAGCTCGCGATGAGCGTGTTCGGGCGGACCTACGGCCGGTACGCGGGCGGCAAGGTCTTCAAGGACGGCAAGGAGATCCGTACCAAGTCCGTCGCGGAGGCGGTCGAGCACGGTATCGCCTACGTCACCGAGGACCGCAAGCACTACGGTCTCAACCTCATCGACAACATCAACCGCAACATCTCGCTGACCGCCCTGAACAAGGTCGCGAAGCACGGTGTGGTCGACGAGCACGAGGAGCGGAAGGTCGCCGAGCGCTTCCGCAAATCCATGAACATCAAGGCGCCGACGGTCTTCGAGACGGTGGGCAGGCTGTCCGGCGGCAACCAGCAGAAGGTCGTCCTCAGCAAGTGGATCTTCGCGGGTCCCGAGGTGCTGATCCTGGACGAGCCCACGCGCGGTATCGACGTGGGTGCCAAGTACGAGATCTACACGGTCATCGACCAGCTGGCGGCCGAGGGCAAGGCGGTCGTCTTCATCTCCTCCGAGCTGCCGGAGCTGCTCGGGATGTGCGACCGCATCTACACCATGGCCGCCGGACGGCTCACGGGTGAGGTTCCGCGGGCCGAGGCCACGCAGGAAGTGCTGATGCGCCAGATGACGAAGGACAAAGAGGTAACGCGATGAGCACCGATGTGACGAAGGTTCCGGCCGCGGCGCCGCCGGGCAAGGGCGGGGGGTCGTCCTCCGACGGGGGCCTGCTCCAGCTGATGCTGAACGGGCTGCGCCGCAACATGCGGCAGTACGGCATGCTGATCGCGCTCGGTCTGATCGTCGCGCTGTTCGCGGTGTGGACCGACGGCGACCTGCTGCTGCCGCGCAACGTCTCCAACCTGGTGCTCCAGAACAGCTACATCCTGATCCTCGCGATCGGCATGATGCTGGTGATCATCGCGGGGCACATCGACCTGTCGGTCGGTTCACTGACCGCCTTCGTGGGCGCGTTCGCCGCCGTACTGACGGTCCAGCACGACGTGGCCTGGCCGGTCGCGCTGGTGCTGACCCTGGTGGTGGGCGCGGTCGCGGGCTCGGTCCAGGGCTACCTGATCGCGTATCTCGGCATACCGTCGTTCATCGTCACCCTGGCGGGCATGCTGCTCTTCCGCGGTCTGACGGAGATCCTCCTGGAGGGCCAGACCCTCGGCCCGTTCCCGAACGGGCTGCAGAAGCTCGGCAACGGCTTCCTGCCGGAGGTCGGCCCGGAGACCAACTACCACAACATCACCCTGCTGCTGGGCTTCGCGCTGCTGGCCTTCGTGGTCTACCAGGAGGTCCGCGACCGCAAGCGCCAGCAGGAGTTCGCGCTGGACGTGCTGCCCAGGAACGCCTTCCTGCTCAAGCTCGTCGCGATCGCCGCCGCGGTCCTCGCGGTCACGATGCTGCTCGCCAGCTACCAGGGCGCGCCGATCATCCTGATCGTCCTCGGTGTGCTGGTGGTCGGCTACGGCTACGTCATGCGCAACGCGGTCTTCGGCCGGCACATCTACGCGATCGGCGGCAACCTGCCGGCCGCGAAGCTGTCCGGCGTCAAGGACAAGAAGGTCACCTTCCTTGTCTTCCTGAACATGGGCGTGCTCGCGGCCCTGGCGGGTCTGGTGGTCGCGGCCCGCCTGAACGCGGCCTCTCCGAAGGCGGGCCTGAGCTTCGAACTCGAGGCCATCGCCTCGTCGTTCATCGGTGGCGCGTCCATGAGCGGCGGTGTGGGTACCGTCCTCGGCGCGATCATCGGTGGTCTCGTCCTCGGTGTGCTGAACAACGGCATGAACCTCCTCAGCGTCGGCACCGACTGGCAGCAGGTCATCAAGGGCCTGGCCCTGTTGGCGGCGGTCGGCTTCGACGTGTGGAACAAGCGCAGGGTCGGTTCGTAGACCGGACCGAACGGATCGGGCCCCGCCTGAAGGCGGGGCCCTTCCCATGGGAGGAGAGGAAAGACCGGTGAAGACGCTCTTCGGCAGGCTCGCCGACGGGACCGAGATCCACCGCTGGTCGCTGGAGAACGGCGGCACCCGGCTGAAGGTCCTGTCGTACGGTGGGATCGTGCAGTCGCTGGAGATACCGGACCGGGACGGCCGGTACGCGAACGTCTGCCTCGGCTTCGACAACATCGAGGACTACGTCACCAAGACCCCGTACTTCGGCGCGCTGATCGGGCGTTACGGCAACCGCATCGCCGAGGGCCGGTTCACCCTGGACGGCGAGAGCCACCAGCTCTCCGTCAACGACGGGGACAACAGCCTGCACGGCGGCACCCAGGGCTTCGACAAGCGGGTGTGGGACGTCGAGCCGTTCACCGAGGGCTCGGACGTCGGCCTGCACCTGTACTACACGTCGGTCGACGGGGAGATGGGCTACCCGGGCACCCTCGCGGTGAAGGTGACGTACATCCTCACCCGGTACGGCGACTGGCGGATCGACTACGAGGCCACCACCGACCGGGCCACCGTGGTCAACCTGACCAACCACGTGTACTGGAATCTCGGCGGCGAGGGCGCCGGCACCATCGAGGACCACGAGCTGCGCATCGCCGCCTCCCGCTACACGCCCACCGACTCGGGTCTGATCCCCACCGGTGAGCCGGCGGAGGTCGCGGGCACCCCCTTCGACTTCCGCCAGGGCAAGCGGATCGGCCGGGACCTCCGAGCCGGTCACGAGCAGCAGGTCTTCGCCAAGGGCTACGACCACAACTGGGTCCTGGACAAGGGCGTCACGGCCGAGCCCGAGCACGTGGCGACCCTGCGCGACCCGTCGTCGGGCCGCTCGCTGAAGATCTCCACCGTCGAGCCGGGTCTGCAGTTCTACTCGGGCAACTTCCTCGACGGCACCCTCACCGGCACCGGCGGTCACACCTACCGCCAGGGCGACGCGCTGTGCCTGGAGACACAGCACTTCCCGGACTCGCCGAACCACCCGTCGTTCCCCTCGACAGTGCTGCGTCCGGGTCAGACGTACCGGACCACGACGATTCACTCGTTCGGCGTCTGACCTGGTCAGATGACGAGTTCGGGCCCGGGGTTCCCGAACTCACACTTCTTTCACACCCGTTGAACAGCGCCACTCAGGCGTCCGTATGTAAGGGCGGCCCGTGCTCCCCCGCGCGGGCCACCCAATGACGACGGACCCGGTCGTCCCCGCCGGGTCCGCCCCATACGGAGGTTCGATGGCCGACAACGTCACCTCGTTGTTCCGCAGCACGGCTGCGCACAGCCCGTCCATGGCGGCGCTGGCGCGCGAGGGCGGCGACGGGACGGGGCCGGTGGACTTCTGTATCCCCTGCAATCCCTACTTCCCCACTCCGGCGATGATGGACACCATGGCCGCGCGGCTGAAGGACATCATCACCTACTACCCGTCCAGTGCCGACACGATCACCGCCGAGCTGTGCAACCTGCTCCAACTCCCGCCGCAGGCCGTGGCGATGGGCAACGGCTCGACCGAACTGATCACCTGGATCGACCATCTGCTGGTCCGCGAGTCCCTCGCCATCCCGGTCCCCACCTTCGGCCGCTGGACCGACCAGCCGATGGAGACCGGCAAGCGGGTCGACATGTTCCCGCTCCAGGAGTCCAGCGGATTCGCCCTGGACCTCGCGCAGTACGCCGAGTTCATACGCACCCGGGGCACGCGGGTCGCGGTCATCTGCAACCCGAACAACCCCGACGGCGGCTTCCTCCACAAGCACGCGCTCGTGCAGTTCATGGACGCCATGGCCGACCTGGACCTCATCGTCATCGACGAGTCGTTCCTGGAGTTCGCGGACGCCGAGCAGGAGCCGAGCGTCGTCCAGGAGGCGATGATCCGGCCGAACGTCATCGTCCTGCGCAGCCTCGGCAAGAACTTCGGACTGCACGGCATCCGCTTCGGCTACATGGTCGCCAACCCCTCGTTGGCGGGCCGGGTCCGCTCGATGCTGCCGAAGTGGAACCTCAACGCCTTCGCCGAGTACGTGGTGTTCATGCTCAAGGAGCACGGCGCCGAGTACGCGCAGAGCCTCCACCAGGTCCGCCGGGACCGCCTCGACATGGCGAGCCAGCTCTCCGCGCTGCCCGGCCTGACCGTCTACCCCTCCCAGGGGAACTTCCTCTTCGTGCGCCTGCCCGTGGGCGCCGAGGGCACCGTGGTCCGGGACCGGATGCTCACCGAGCACCGGATCCTCGTCCGCGAGTGCGGCAACAAGATCGGCTCGTCAAGCCGCTTCCTGCGTCTCGTGGTGCGCCCCCAGGTGGACGTGCGTCGCCTGGTGTCCGGCCTGGAACAGGTGCTCTACGGGACCAGGAGGGGAGCCGTCGTGCCCGAGCTCGCTCAAGGGACCGGCTACAGCTCGGGTACGGCGGCAGTGGACCGCTTGGTCGGCCAGACCAACGGGGCCGGCATGCAGGACCTGGCCGCGATGGCCGTCGGCGGTGGCGGGATGAGCGCAGGCGTCGGCATGCCGATGCCGGTCGCCCAGCCGATGGCGGTGGCCGCGCCGGCGCCGATGGCGCCGGCTGCGTCCATGGGTTCCATGGGTTCCATGGGTTCCATGGGTTCCATGGGTTCCATGGGCGCGGGGATGCCGATGCCGGCCCAGATGCCGGCGCCGGCCCCCATGCCTGCCCCAGCCCCAGCCCCCGCCCCCGTGCCGGCCCAGATGCCGACGCCTCCGCCGGCTCCGGCGCCCTTCGCACCGCCCAGCGGGCCGACTCCGGTGGGAGTGCCGGCCCGTGGTGGGCTCACGGCCGCGCAGGTGCGGGGCATGACCGCCCCGGCACCCGGGGCTCCGCAGGAGCTGTCCCAGGCGCCCGCCACCGGGTGGCCCAACGCCCAGAGCTGGCCGAACGCGGCGGGGATGGGGCAGACCGGCTGAGCGGCGCCCACGGGTCCGACCGGGTCAGTAGGCGACAGGCCAGCCGCTGCTCCAGTTCAGCAGGTTGATGCCGAGCTTGGGTGTGCCGTTGGCGTTGCCGTCGTAGTAGTGGTAGACGATCAGGTCGCCGTCGGAGTCGTTCATGATGGACTGTCCGCCGGGGCCGATGATGCTGCCGTGGGACTCCAGGACCGCCGTGCCGCCGTTGTTCATCATCGAGACGCCGTTCTTGTCGACGTACGGCCCGGTGACGCTGGTGGCACGGCCGACCTTGACCTTGTACGTCGAACTGGTGCCGGCGCAGCAGGTGTCGTAGGACGCGAAGAGGTAGTAGTAGCCGTTCCGCTTGACGATGTACGGCGCCTCGACGGCCTTGGTCCCGGTCGGGCGGGAGGCGATCGAGTACCGGGTCGTGTTCGTCGAGAGCTGCTTGCCGGTGGCCGGGTTGATCTGGATCATCTTCAGGCCGGTCCACCAACTGCCGAAGGACAGCCACCACTTGCCGTCGCCGTCGACGAACAGGTTCGGGTCGATGGCGTTGTAGTCGCTGGAGGTGGTGGAGGTGTACACGGTGCCCTGGTCGCTCCAGGAGCCGGGCAGGCCGGTGCTCGAAGTCGCCAGGCCTATCGCGGACTTGTTGGAGCCGAAGGTCGAGACGGCGTAGTACATCAGGTACTTGCCGCCCTGGTAGGAGATGTCGGGCGCCCAGGCCTCGGTGGCGTACGACGACCACCAGCCGGGCTTGGTGGAGAAGGCGTCACTGCCGGCCGTGAACGCGATCCGGTCGGTGGAGGTGCGGTAGCCGAGCCCGCCGCCGGTGCCGTACAGCAGGTAACGGCCCGCCGACGTACGGATCATCGTCGGGTCGTGGATGGTGGTGGCACCGGTGACGGTTCCGGGGTTGGGGTACGCGGAGGCGGTGCCCGGGATCAGGGCCAGCAGGAAGGCCACGGGGACGGCCAGAAGTGAGGTGCGGCGCACGTCGACGCTCCTTGAGTGGGGGGAGGTGTTCGACAGGTCGATCACCGATCAGAGCTTCGGACGGGACCGTAGAATCGAACCCCTTGCGCGTCAATGGTCCGCGCACACCTCGGTCGCCGTCAGTGGTCCTCCTGGGACGGGGTTCCGCCGCCCATGCCCATGCCACCGCCCGGGCCTGCGGCGCTGGAGTGCCTTCTACTACCGCGTGCACAGCCCGGTGATCCTCATCGAGTACGACGCCCAGGCCCCGCTCTTCTACAAGGGCGGCTCCTCCGCGACCCCCAGCGCGAGCGCCGGCGCGACCTCCGGAGCCTGGGAGGGCCGCCGGGGTCGCGGCTCTCCGCAGGACTCAGGCGACCTGCTCGAAGACCATCGACCACCAGCTGTCCGGCTGGGCGAACGCGTACGGGTCGCGGGCCTTGAGGTACTCGACGAGCTTGTCGGTGTACGGGGCGCGGTCCTGGGGCGCGGCCTGCTCCAGGTGCCTGGTGCGCAGCGCGAAGCGGTACAGGAACTCGACGAGGTCGGCGAGGGTGCGGTTCACGATCTCGGCGCGCGGCTCCGCGTCGAAGGACATGAGGATGACGTAGCCGCGGTCCATGTCGAGGCAGTACCGCATCGCGGGGTCGTCGGTGGGGCCGCCGAGCACGAGGATGTGGGTCTCGTCGCCGCCCGCGGCCACCGGGACCACGGTGAAGGGATCGGGTCCCTCCTCGGCGGTGTCGAGGGTGAACAACACGTCGACGAAGACGGGGACACCGACCTCGCACAGCACCTCGGCGTCGGCCTCGGACAGTCCGCGCTCCTCGGCGACGGCACGGTCCAGCGTGACCACGCGGTCCGCGCCGAACAGCTCCGTCATCTCGTCATGGGTGGCCATGCGTCTCTGCTTTCCCTTCGTGAACGTGCGGGCGGATCAGTCGGCGAGACCGGCCCGTCGCAGCAGCTTCAGCCAGTCGTCGTACTCCACCAGTTCGTCGTCGACCAGCGCGAGCCGCTTGTACGCGTCGGCAGTGGCCGGCCCCTCCAGGAAGAACGTCCCGAGGCCGGGCGCGAGCCGGTCGAAGCGCTCCGCGTCGACCCAGTCGGGGCCTGCTTCCGGGGCTCCGAGGACGCCGCCGCCCGCGCGGTCGAGGAAGACCGGGGCCTCCTGGATCATCCCGACACAGTAGAGCTTCTCGGGGGACAGCGGCAGCGGGGAGTCGACCACCGGCTCGCAGTAGAACTGGTGCTCCTCCGCCTCCTCGAGCCCGAAGAGCTGCACGGACGGCCCGCAGCTCGCGCCGTCGAGCACTCGGCAGAAGTCCAGGAACTCCCGCGGCACCCCGTCCGCCTCCGCGGCGGCGGCCGTCTCCTCGTCGATCGTCCCGCCCAGCGTGAACGACAGCACGTCCGGGCTCTGGGCCAGTGCCGTCCGCAGGGCGTCCACCGTCGCGATCAGACGGGACGACGCCGGGCTCGCGCTAGTCATCTGGCCACCACTTGATGTCGATGTTGATGGGATTGCCGTCCGGAAGATCCTTGATCTGCGGACGTATCTGCTGCGTACCGATGTCGTAGTTGGTCGTCCGGTCGAGCATCCGCAGGTTACGCCACGCGTCCGGACCACCGGTCTGGAGTTCGTTGACGTGGTCGGGTTGCATTTTACGGGCGGCCTGCGCGGCCTCCTCGGCGAACTCCGGGTCGTCCTTGTGGTTCCTGCGGATCAGCGCTTCCAGTGCGCCCTTGTACTTGGCGGTGATCTCCTTGTCGCGGTAGTCCTCGGTCCTGCCCTTGAACTTGAAGAGCTTGCCCTCCTCGCCGAGCCGCTGGAGGGCCCGTGCCTTCCGCTCGAAGGCCTGCTTGGGCATCCCGGGCTTCCACTCCAGGGTGACCGTGTGGGGGTCCTTGGTCGTGTCCGGCTGGTTCTTGCCGATCCCGCCGGCGTCACGGACGGTGTCCTGGTCGCGGGAGCGTTTGACGATGCTCTGCAGCATCGTCTCGATGTTCTTGTCGTTGCGCGCGTGGTTGTCCCCCATCGCCCGCACGCCCTTGGACACGTCCTGGAGGTGCTTGTGGAGCTGGTCCTCGGCCTCCTCGATGGCCTTGAGGATCTTCTCGGCCCCGGTCTCGACGGCCGCCGCGAGGGCGCCCTTGCCGCGTGTCCGGTTCAGCCCGGCGCGGCTGCGGCGCAGGTGGGGGCGGGCGCCGGACTCGTGCTCGTCGGCCTGGGAGGTGATCCGGTCGGCGAGCCGTTCGTGCAGCTCCTGGTCGCTGCGTACGGTGTCGCTCACGCGGCGCCTCCCTTGCTGGTGAAGCTCCCGTTGGTGCCGTCTGCTCCCGTGACGGCGTCCAGCCCGTCGGAGAAGCCCTCGCTGCCCGCGTGCAGGGTCTTGCCGGGGCTGTAACCGTCCTGCAGGCCCACGGCGTTGGCGCCGAGCTGGAGGACGAGGTCGGTGGCCATGTTGCCGAGCGCGGAGTAGACCGGGCCCATGGCGACCGACATGAGCTCCTCGACGAGGAGTTGCTCGGCCTCCTTCAGCAGCCGCCGCACGATGAGGCGGGTGGCCTGGGTGGCACCGAGCGCGCCGACCTCGGAGAGCCCGAGGGTGAACGGTGCGGCGGCCTGGGCGGCGATGATCTCGGCGGCGAGGATGCCCAGTTGGACGATGGCGGCGACCTTGGCACCGGCCACGGCGACGGCGGCACCGTCCAGGGCCATCGCCCCGAGGTCGGCCGCCTCACCGAGCCGTTCCAGGTGTACGTCGCTGACCTTGCCCCAGTGCTGCTGGAAGGCGGCGGTCGCGATGCCCTCGTTCCCTTCCAGGAACTCCCTCACGACGCTCGCCGTGGCGTCCTTGCCCTCCCGCATCTGCGAGGCGAAGGAACGCAGGCCGTCGGCCATGTCCCGGTAGTCGTCCTCGTCGACGTTGGGCCACTCGACGCCGATGAGGTCCAGCACCCAGGCCGCCTCGTCGGGCAGCACGACCCCCATGCTCGTTCCCCCTTCGCCTTGGCAGGACCATTTCAGGTCACGCGTACGACGGCCGAACTTTACTACGGGGGGCGGGATTTGCCCGGGGTACGGGAGGGAGTGGATGGGGTGGAGTTGTTGGGGCGGGGGGCTTTGCCGGGGGCGCGGGACGAGAGCGGTGCGTGTTGGCGGGGTGGGGGCGGTCTCGTGTTCGGTGGCTGGAATTCGGTGGTGGAGGGGGGGAGGGGTTCGGGGCGGGGGTGCGGTGTTCGGCGGTGGCCGAGAGGACCGGGGCCGGGAGGGCGGTCGACGAGGACCGAGGTGGGCCTGAGCAGGCGCGGTAGTCAACGGTGACCAAAGCCCCCGAGGCCGAAGGGACATAGGCCCAGCGCTCGACGAGGACCGAAGCGACCCCGCCAGGCACGGTACTCAACAGTGCCCACAAGCCCCGGCCCGGAGGGACTCAGGTCCACCCAGGCCGCAGTGATCCGGGCGAACCCGCACACAGCGGCAGCCGACAGAACCCCGGACCGGCGAAAGCGCTCTGCGGGGACCGAAACGACCCGGACCGCCGCGGTGCTCAGCGGTGACCAACAGGCCCCGCGGTGGGAAGGCCAGAGATGCATCCAGGCGGCAGCGATCCGGACTCAACCCGCACACAGCGGCAGCCGAAGCCCCCTGGACCGACGAAAAACACTCAACGCGGCCCGAAGGGTCCTGCCGGCCGGGAGCCGCCCAGGCCGCCCAAGCCCCCCGGTCCGCCCACGCCTCGCCAAGGCCCGGAGTGCTGCTGGGGATCCGTACGGCTATCCGTGTCGGACTGTGACGCGCCCTGGTCCTCGCCCCGGACCTCGCCCTGATCCTCGCCCTCGTCCTCCGTGCGACGCGCCCGCTGCCACTCCCCGAACCGCTCGCCGGCCTCGCGGGCCTCGGCGTCGGTGCGCAGCTCGCCCGCGCGGCGGATCTTGTCCGCGCCGGAGAACAGTGCGGCGGTGTACTCCGGGTCGGTGAAGGCCTGTTCGGCGGTGAGGTCACCGCGCAGCACCCCGCGCGCCATCTCCCGCAGTTTCGGATCGGGCCCGGTGCTCAGGGTGCGCAACGCGCGGAGCAGGCTACGGGCCCGGTCCTCGTCCTTGGCGACATCCAGCAACTCCGCCTGGTCCACCTCACGTCCGTCCGGCATGCGCCCCTCCCCCTTCCGTACGCCAGTCGCCCCAGTATCCAACAGCCCCGCGGGTCACGGGAGTCGGGAGCGCGTCCTCAGGAAGCGAGCGCGTCCCGCATCGCCTTCGCGGTGACCGCCGGGTCGTAGCCGTCGGGAACGCCCTCGACGAGGATGATGTCGCCCGCGATGTGCCGCGAACGCAGCGGCGCGATCTCCTGGTACGCGGCGGAGTCCCACCAGGACCGCGCCTGCGCGATCCCGGGAAATCCGATCACCACGACATGTCCCGGCCAGCCGCCCTCCTTCACCTCGTGCTGCGTGCCATGCACGAGGAAGCGCCCGCCGTACGGCTCGAAGGTGGCGGTGATGCGCTCGATGTACTCGGCGATCTCCGGATGCGGCGCGGCTTCCCGCAGGTGGGCTATGGCGTAGGCGGTCATGGCGTCCTCCCGGTCGGTGGGGCTCCGTACGCGGACGAGCCTGGCAGGCGGGGCCGACCGGGGTCGATTACCCGGGAAGTAAGCGGTGCGCACGGCGATCCGCTCAGTCGGGCGTCTCGGCCGGCTCGGAGCCGTCGTCCGCGGCGGACCGCTCGATGTCGTCGTTGCTCGCGGCCCAGCTGGCCAGCAGGTTCAGGGCGTCCTGCGAGGGGGACGCGGGCTCGGCGGTGTAGGTGAGGAGGAACTGGCTGGGGCCGTCGCCCAGCGGAAAGGTCTCGAAGGGCAGGTCGAGGTCGCCGACGACCGGGTGGTGAAGGAGCTTCACGCCGGTGGTGTGCATCCGGACGTTGTGGGCGGCCCAGCGGCGCCGGAATTCCTCGCTGCGGGTGGACAGCTCCCCGATCAGGTCCGTGAGCCGCCGGTCGTAGAGGTCACGGCCGGCCTCGGCGCGCAGCATGGCCACGGCGTCGTTGGCGACTTCGTCCCAGTGGCGGAAGAACTCGGTCGCGTGCGGGCTGAGGAAGACGAACCGGGCGTTGTTCGGCGGCCGCAGCGGGTCGGCGTAGACCGGGGAGAACAGGGCGCGCCCGAGGTGGTTGGCGGCCAGGATGTCCCCGCGGCCGCTGAGGACGAACGCGGGTGTGCCGGCCATCGAGTCGAGGACGCGCCGCACTGTCGGCCGGACGCGCTGCTGAGCGGGCCGGCGGCGTGGTGGGCGGGTGGTGCCGGCGCCGCGCAGGAGGTCGTTCAGGTGGAGGCGTTCGGCCTCGTCGAGCTGGAGTGCCTGCGCGATGCCTTCGATGACGCTCTCGGAGACGCCGGTGGCGTTGCCGCGCTCCAGCCGGGTGTAGTACTCGCTGGAGATGCCCGCGAGCAGGGCGACCTCCTCGCGGCGCAGCCCGGTGACCCGTCGGCGCTCTCCGCCGTACAGGGGCAGTCCGGCCTGCTCGGGGGTGACCCTGGCGCGCCGCGTGCCGAGGAATTCCCGGATCTCCGCGCGGAAATCATCACGGATGTCGCGATTGCTGCCTTGTGGGTCGTTTCTGCCTGTCATGCGCTTCACTCTACGAGCGCTTGCGCCGGGGAGGGGGTCCCTGTCAGTGACCCCCTCATCAGGGACTCCCATCCGCGCGGGACAGCGGGTTTCGTTGAAAGCACACCCCCGCACACACCGGGCGCCGGATCGCGGCACCTGAAAGGAAACTCCGCATGAGCAAGGTCATTCTCGTCACCGGTGCCGGACGCGGCCTGGGCACGGACATCGCCCGCGAGGCCCTCGCCGCCGGCCACCAGGTCGTCGCCACCGGCCGCCGCCCCGAAGAGGTCGAGAAGGCCTTGGGCGGACCGCAGGACGACCTGCTGGTCACCAAGCTCGACGTCACCAGCCTCGAGGACGCCGAGGCCGCCGCGCAGGCCGCCGTCGACCGCTTCGGCCGTATCGACGTCCTGATCAACAACGCCGGTAACCTCTTCACCGGCTACTTCGAGGAGATCTCGCCCGCGCAGATGCGCCGGCAGTTCGAGACGAACCTCTTCGGTCCGATGAACGTCACCCGCGCCGTCCTGCCCGTCATGCGGGCACAGCGCGACGGCCACGTCATCACCATCACCTCGACGGCCGGCCTGGTCGGAATGGAGTTCACCTCCGCCTACGCGGCCTCCAAGTTCGCGGAAGAGGGCTGGATGGAGTCCCTGCGCCACGACGTGGAGCCGTACAACATCCGCACCACGGTCGTGGAGCCGGGCTACTTCCGCACCGAACTCCTCGTGGACGGCTCCACCGTCTGGCCCGAGCTGTCCATCGAGGACTACGCCCCGCGCACCGCCCCGCGGGTCGAGGGCATGAAGAGCATGAACGGCCGGCAGCCCGGCGACCCCGCGAAGCTCGCCCGCGCCCTGCTCACCATCGCCGGCCAGGACAAGCCGCTGGAGCGCTTCGTCGCCGGCGCGGACGCCATCGAGGCCGCCGAGGCCAAGGCGAAGCAACTCCTCGCCCAGGCCGAGGCCTCCCGCGAACTGGGCGGCGCCCTGGACTACGACGACGCCCACGCCTGAGTCATCCATCCTGACCAGCCCTGGGGGCCGGGAGCGGCAAGATCCGCAAGACCCCGGTGATGCGCGCGGAGCACGACGGCGTCCACGCCGTGGTCGCCTCCATGGGAGGTGCCCCCACGCACCCGGCCTGGTACCACAACGCGGTGGCCGACCCCCGGGGCGAGCTGCGAGAAGGCCCTGTGGTGGGCCCGAGCCGTCGAGGCGTTCGCCGCGCTCCTGGTACTGACCGACAGAGCAACCGCCGCACCCGCCCGTCTTCCCGGTGCCGCAGAACGGCCGCCCGCCACCGGCACCGAGTTCGGCTGGGGCCGGGACGGCTACGGCGGGGTCGCCCCGTGCCGCCGCACCGCCGTCCCCTTGCGCTTCGTGGCCGGGGAGCGGTGCACCCGCGCCCAGCTCGACCTTGACATCACTCCCAACCCGGCCTGGCAGCTGTGCGCCCTGCCGACCGCCGACGCCACCCGCAATACCTGCACAGGCGACTCCGGCAGCCCGGTCGTGGCCGCGAACACGGTGTGGGGCCTGGTCACCTGGGGTCCCAGCTGCCGCATCGACGACGTGGGCGTCTATACACGCGTTCCCGCACTCGCCACCTGGCTGGCCCAAAAAAACACGGCGCGGTGCAGCCACCGTGAGTCGGGGGCAGTCGGGTGGCCCCACCAGGCGCGTCGAGACGACCGGTTCGACAGCCGCGGTGGGGCTCTCACACCCGTAGGTCAGCCGGCCGGAGCCGCCGGACCGAAGTCCGCCTCCAACCGCTCTCTCCACCCCGCCTCCGCCAGCCCCGCCCCCACCAGCACGTCCCGCCAGTCCTCCTTGGCCAGCTGGACGGCGTCCAGGAGCCGGTCCACCCGGCCCTGTCCGCACAGCAGCGTCGCGGCGGCGATCCGCTCCTTGTCCTCCTGGTCGCCCCGGTCGGTCAGATGATTGACCAGTTCGGTGAGGAGATCGCCGACCACCTCGCCCTCCCGGCCGGGAAAGTCCTCCGCGATGCGCCGTTCGACCCGCACGGTAAGCCCCATTTACCCTCCTTGTCGGCATACGCCCCTATACGCTACCGCGCCCACTCCGCCCGACACCGCAACCCGACCGCAAGCTGTCTCGCAAGAAACTTGACGGCCCCTCACTTTGCCGAACTGACAGCCCACCAACAGAAACGGCTTCTAGGGTGCCGTGTTCATGACAGACACCCCCATGAATGAGACCCCCACGAGAGACACCATCGCCCGCCGCACCGTCCTGGTCGCCACCGGCGCGACCGCGGTGAGCCTCGCCGTGGGCGCCGCCACCTCCGACACCCAGGCGTCCCCCGACACGGCCCCCGTGGCCGCCGCGGCCGTCTGCACTCTCACCCGGGAGATGACCGAAGGCCCCTACTACCTCGACGGCCAGTACGTCCGTTCCGACATCACCGAGGGCAAGACCGGCTTCCCGCTCAAACTCGCCCTCACCGTGGTCGACGACGACACCTGCGCCACGATCAGCAACGCCCTCGTCGAGATCTGGCACTGCGACGCACTCGGCGAGTACTCCGGCTACGTCGGCAACAACGGCCACAACGAGCCCGACAGCGGCACCTTCCTGCGCGGCGGCGTGCTCACCGACTCCAGTGGCGTCGCCCGCATCACGACGGTCTACCCCGGCTGGTACATCGGCCGCTGCGTCCACATCCACGTGAAGGTGCACGTGAACGTCACCCTCACCTCCGACGGCTCCTTCACCGGCGGCACCGAACTCCACACCGGCCAGCTCTTCTTCAACGAGACGGTCACCGCCAAGGTCGGCGCGCTCTCGCCGTACTCGGCCAACACGGTCCGCCGCACCACCCTCGCCCAGGACGGGATCTACGACGACGGAGGCGCCGCGTCCGGCCTCCTGACCCTGACCGCCCTGGGCAGCAGCCCCTCGGCCGGCTACTCCGGCACCCTGACGCTCGGCGTCGAACGCTGATCAACGCGTCGCCCGCCGCCCACAGGAGCGGCGGGCGACACCCCTTCACTTGCCCGGGCACTCCTTCCACGCCATGTGGTACACGGTGCTGATGTCACCGTCGGTCGAGTCCATCGTCATGAAGCTGACCTTGGACGGCGAGGAGCTGCCCGCGTTCACGCGGACCTCCGTGTTGATGTTGAAGTTGCGCTGAACTCCGCAGGGGGCCCACACCAGCTGGGCCCAGTCGGTGGTGTCGGTCGCCTGCCAGTTGTCGTTGTAGGCGCCGGGGAAGGTGTGGGTCTTGGCGGCCGTCTGCGAGGAGCCCTGGAAGTAGTACGAGGCCCGCTGGACGCCGCTCGCGCCGGCCTGGAGCGAGGCGAAGCCCCGGTAGTCGGCCTCGGCGATGGCGTAGGTGAAGCCCTGCGGGACATGGACGATCAGGTTGAGCTGGCAGTTCTTGCGGAACGCCGTGGGGTCGGAGTTGCCGCCGACCTGGGCGAGGTAGTCGCTGTAGGTCACCGTGAACGCGGTGTTGTCCTCGGAGACGGCGACGGCCGCAGTGCCGGCGCGACAGCCGGAGCCGTTCACCGTGGCGACGTCGATGACGATCTTGTCCGGGGGCGGGTCGACGAACCCGCCGGACGGGTTGTGCGCGGGCACCGCCGCGGTGAGAAGGGCGGCGACGGCGCCGCCCAGAAGCAGTCCACTTGCCATGGGGGGTCTCTCCTCTGCGCTGTTGTTGAAGCGTGGAGAACCTGTGTGGTTTCTGTGGAGCACCGCGGCGATCGAATCGTAGGGAGCACTCTGTGGCGCCGCCAGGGCGAACTCCAGCCATTCCCCTGATGGCCGAACTCACGTGTAAACAGGGGAAGTTGGACACCTACTGAACCCCGGTCGACCCCCGGCTGGAATTCAGGGGTTCTCCCACGCGGCCGGTTCGGCCGCGAGCCGCTGGACCGGCTCCGGGAGCGCGTCGCCCGCGATGTCGGCGATGGTGACGCCCTCCAGGATCTTGCGGACGTTGGCCCGCAGCGCGATCCACAGCGGAAGCAGCGGCTGCGCGGAACCCGTGTACTCCAGACCGGTGGGCCGCTCGCCGCGCACCGACACGATCGGCCCGTCGACCGCGCGGATGACATCCGCGACCGTGATGGCCGAGGCCTCGCGCGCGAGCCGGTAACCGCCGCCCCCGCCCCGCCTGCTGTCGACGATCCCACCGCGCCTCAGGTCGCCGAGAATCCCCTCCAGGAACTTGTGCGGAATGTCCTGGACCGCGGCGATGGCCTCGGCCTTCACCGGCTCGGAGTCCTGCCGCACGGCAAGCTCCAGCACCGCCCGTACCGCGTAGTCCGCCCGTGCAGAGATCCTCATACGGCAATTGTGCGGTGTGCGGGCGTAGACAATGGTCACGCCACAATAGGCACACCACCCACACCCACGGACGGACTGGCGCTAGCGCGGCACGACCAGGAGGCGCTCCCTTGGAGCTGAGCAGACGTACATTCAGCGCCCTCGCCGGCACCACGGCGCTCGGTTTCGCGCTGAGCGGCAGCGGTGGGGAGACCACCCCGGCCTACGCCTCCCACAGCGTGCCCACCGGGCCCGCGCCCGGCGCCCCGGCGGCCGACCGGGTCCGGCACAAGGTCGGTTACGACAAGTACTCGCTGGTGGTCGACGGCCGGCGCCTGGTGCTGTGGTCCGGCGAGATGCACCCCTTCCGGCTGCCGAGCCCGTCGCTGTGGCGGGACGTCCTGCAGAAGATGCGCGCCCACGGTTTCAACGCGGTCAGTGTGTACGTGGCCTGGAACTACCACTCCCCGGGCCCCGGCCAGTACGACTTCACCGGCGTCCGCGACCTCGACCTGTTCCTGCGCACCGCCACCGAGACCGGCCTGTACGTGATCCTGCGGCCGGGCCCGTACATCAACGCCGAGGTCGACGGCGGCGGCTTCCCCGGCTGGCTCGCGGCGACCGCCGGCCGGGCCCGCACCTCCGACCCGGCCTATCTGTCGTACGCCGACGAGTGGCTGACCGAGGTCAACGCCATCGCCGTCCGGCATCTGTTCACCAAGGGCAGGGGCACGGTCCTGCTCTACCAGATCGAGAACGAGTACGACGCCTTCGTCGACGAGAGCCTCGGCCGCGACTACATGTCCCACCTGTACAAGAAGGTGCGCGCCGACGGCATCGACGTCCCGCTGTTCCACAACGACAAGGGCAGGAACGGCTACTGGACGCCCGGGTCCTTCAACACCGGGGGCGAGGAGCGTGGTTGGCTCTACGGCTTCGACGGGTATCCCGCGCCGTCCGAAGTGCCGCCCGACTGGGGCGACTTCGGCGTGGGCGGACTGAAGGGCGGGGCCACGGCCAGCCCCAGGACACCCGGGTTCATCCCGGAGTTCGGCGGCGGCTGGTTCGACCCGTGGGGCGGGGCCACCTTCGACGGCAAGGGGTACGCCGAGGCGCGGCGGACCCGGGACGCGGCCTACGAGCGGCGCTTCCAGCTCACCAACCTCGCCAACGGCATCACCGTGCACAACGTCTACATGACCTTCGGCGGCACCTCGTGGGGCTGGCTGCCCGCACCGCAGGTCTACACGTCGTACGACTACGGGGCGGCGATCGACGAGGCGCGCCGGCCGACACCGAAGCTCGCCCCGACGCACCAGCTCGGCCATCTCCTGCGGACCGTGCCGGACTTCGCCAAGCTGGACCGGGCCGACGCGGTGCGGGCCGCCGACGAGCGGCTGAAGGTGTACCACCTGACCAACCCGGACACCGGCTCCCAGGTGTACGTCGCGCGCAACGACACCGACGCACCGATCACCACCACGATCCCGGACGCCGGGATCGACGTGGCGTTCACCGTCGCCGCCCATGACGCCCGACTGCTCGCCGCGAACCTGCAGTTGGGCGGGCACACCCTCAAGTACGCCACCGCGCAGCCCATGATGTACCTGAAGGTCGGGCGGATGGACGTCGCCGTGTTCACCGCCCCGCACGGCGAGATGGCCCAGGTCCTGCTGGAGTGCCCGGAGGAGCCGCTGGTCACCCGGGGCGACGCGCAACCCGCGTGGAACTACGACCTCGGCGTCCTCAGGATCACCGTGCCGATGGGCGTCGGCGGCCCGGCCCGGGTGCGGATCGAGGGCGGCGGCAGCGACACGCCGCTGCTGCTGATCTTCGCCGACGACCCCTGGTCGCTGCGGCTGTTCCCGGTGGACACCCCGACCGGACCGGTGCTGGTGTACGGGCCGTCGCTGGTGCGCGGGGTCACCCTGGACGGCGCGACCGCCCACCTGACCGGAGACACCGTCGAGGGCACGGGCATGGAGGTGTGGGGGCCGCGCGGCATGGACCGGATCACCTGGAACGGCCGCCCGCTGCGCACCTCCGCCACCCCCATGGGCAGCCTGCGCGCGGACATGCCGGCCACACCCGGGCAGCTCCCGATCCCCGGCGTGGGCGAGGTGCGGCTGCCCGCGCTGGGCGGCTGGCGGCGCCGTACCGAGAACTTCGAGTCCCTCCCGGACTACGACGACTCCGGCTGGACACGGGCCGACCGCGCGAGCTCGTTCAGCGTCACCCCGGTCCCCAAGGACGGGCCGGTCCTGTTCGCCGACGACTACGGCTTCCACTACGGCGATGTCTGGTACCGGGGACACCTGACCGACGCGGACGAGCTGGAGTCGGTGTCCCTGTCCTACAGCACCGGCACGCAGGGGCTGCTGATGGCGTGGCTGGACGGCGAGCCGCTGGGCACGCACCGGATGCCGGTGCCGGACAAGAGCTCAGCGCGCAAGGGCAGTTGGACGGCGAGGGCCACCTTCGACGTGCCGCCGCCCTCCGGGTCCTCGACCCGTGTCCTGTCCGTCCTCGTCCGGCGGACGGCGCACGACATGGACGGCGGGTCCGCCGACACCCACAAGGCGGCCCGGGGGTTGACGCAGGTCACCTTCAAGGGCGGTTCACCGAAGGTGAGTTGGCGCATCCAGGGCGAGACGGCACCCGACCCGGTGCGCGGGCCGCTCAACAACGGCGGACTGTTCGGGGAGCGCAAGGGCTGGCATCTGCCGGGCTTCGCCGAAGAGCACTGGAAATCCGCCGAGTTGCCCCGCGCCGACCGGCGTCAGGGGGTCACCTGGTACCGGACGACGTTCCGGCTCGCCGTGGACACCGGCACCGACGCCTCCATCGGCCTCACCCTCGACGACGACCCGAAGCGGGCCTACCGCGTCCAGATCTTCCTCAACGGCTGGAACATGGGCCAGTACGTCAACGACGTGGGCCCGCAGCACACCTTCGTCCTGCCCAACGGCATCCTGCGCACGCGCGGCACCAACACCCTGGCGCTCGCGGTCCTGTCCGACGGGACGACGGAGTCGGGGCCCGGTGACGTACGCCTGACGCTGCTGGGGGCCGCGGCCGGAGGAGTGCCGGTGACACCGGTGGACTCCCCCGGCCGGTAGCCCGGTCGGTCACGCGAGCCGGATCACGTTCCAGGACAGCGGCTCCAGTACGGCGGTGAGGGTGCCGTCCTTCAGCGCGGTGCCCTCGGCCGGGTGCGGGGCGACCCGGTCGGGGGCGTCGAGGGTGTTGCGGGCGTCCGGGTCGGCGTCGGCGAGGACGCTGTGCTCGACGACGTCCGTCAGGTCGAGGCCGCTCAGGGCGACTTCGAGGGGCAGGGACTCGCCCCGACTGCGGTTGACGGCGAAGACGGTGACCGTACCGTCCTCGGCGCGCACGGCGGTGGCGTGCAGGAGGTCCGTCTCGCCGTACTTCTTCGTCTCGTACGTCGGTGAGTCGACCCGTACGTCGAGGACCTCGCCGCGGCCGTACTTCGAGGCCTGGGCGAACGGGAAGAACGTCGTCTGGCGCCAGGCCGGCCCTCCCGGCTCGGTCATGATCGGGGCGATCACGTTGACGAGCTGGGCGAGACAGGCGACGGTGACGCGGTCGGCGTGCCGCAGCAGGGCGATGAGGAGGGAACCGAAGACGACCGCGTCGAGGACGCTGTAGTTGTCCTCCAGGAGGCGGGGGGCCTCCGCCCAGTCCCGCGCGCCGGAGTTCTCGATCTCGTGCCACTCCGAGATGTACCAGACGTTCCACTCGTCGAAGGAGAGGTTGATCTTCTTCTTGGACTTGAGCTTCGCGCCCACGTGGTCGGCGGTGGCGACCACGTTCTCGATGAAGGACTCCATGTCGACGGCGGAGGCCAGGAAGGAGTCCACGTCGCCGTTCTCGGGCTGGTAGTAGGCGTGCAGGGAGATGTAGTCGACGAGGTCGTACGTCTCGGCGAGGACCGTTGCCTCCCACTCGGCGAACGTGGGCATGGACTGGCTGGAGGAGCCGCAGGCGACGAGTTCGACGCCAGGGTCGATCTGGCGCATCGCACGGGCTGTCTCGGCGGCGATCCGGCCGTACTCCGTCGCCGTCTTGTGGCCGGTCTGCCAGGGGCCGTCCATCTCGTTGCCGAGGCACCAGAGGTTGATGCCGAAGGGGTCCTTGTCGCCGTGGGCGCCGCGGAGGTCGGAGAGGGCGGTGCCGGAAGGGTGGTTGGCGTACTCCTGGAGTTCCAGGGCCTCGGCGACACCGCGAGTGCCGAGGTTGAGGGCCATCATCGGCTCGGCCTGGGGGCCGACCTTCTTCAGGAAGTCGATGTACTCGGAGAGGCCGAAGCGGTTGGTCTCGGTGGAGCGCCAGGCGAGGTCGAGGCGGCGGGGGCGGTCCTCCACCGGGCCGACGCTGTCCTCCCACTTGTAGCCCGAGACGAAGTTGCCGCCGGGGTAGCGGATGGCGGTGACGCCGAGTTCGCGGACGAGTTCCAGGACGTCGGTGCGGATGCCGTCCTCGTCCGCGGAGGGGTGACCGGGTTCGAAGATGCCGGTGTAGACGCAGCGGCCCAGGTGTTCCACGAAGGAGCCGAAGAGACGGGGGTTCACTTCGCCGACCTTGAAGGCGGGGTCGAGCGTGAAGCGGGCGGTGGGCTTGCTCATGGGGACCTTTCAGGAACGGAGTTACTTGACAACGGGCCAGTCACGCACCCAGCCGAGCCTGTTCAGGCCCAGCTTCGGTGTGCCGTCGTCCTCTGCGTCGTAGTAGTGGTACGCCAGCCAGTCCTGGCCGCGGGTGCGGAAGACCGACTCGCCTCCCGTGCCGATGTACCTCCCGTGTCCTGCCAGCAGCAGGTCGCCGCCGCCCTCGAGGAGCGGCTTGCCCGTGCTGTCGACGTACGGGCCCGTGACCTTGGTGGATCTTCCGACCCTGATCCTGTACGTGGAGTTCACTCCCGCACAACAGGCGTCGTAGGACGCGAAGAGGTAGTAGAAGCGGCCGTGCTTCACGAGGGCCGGGCCCTCGACGGCGTACGGGGCGTCGGGGCGGGTGGCCAGGTGGTGGACGCCGGCCCCGGGGAGGGCCTTGCCGGTGGCCGGGCCGAGCTCGACCATGCGGATGCCCGTCCAGTACGAGCCGAACGACATCCACAGCCTGCCGTCCGCCCGGATGATCGCCGGGTCGATGGCGTTCCAGGAGTCGGTGGTCTCGGAGGTGAAGACCTTGCCGCGGTCGGTCCAGGTGCCGGGGAGACCGGACGGGGAGGTGGCGACGCCGATCGCGGAGTGGTTGGTGCCCCAGGAGGAGACGGCGTAGTAGAGCCAGTAGCGGCCCGCGCGGTAGGAGATGTCCGGCGCCCAGGGGTCACCGGTGTCGTTGTACTCGTACCACCAACTCGGCGCCTCGGCGAAGGCGTTGCCCGCGTCGCTCCAGTGCCTGAGGTCCTTGGACAGCCGGGCCCCGATCACACCGCCGGTCGAATAGGCCACGTAGCCGCCGGACTTGAGGTGGATGACGGCCGGGTCATGAATGATCTGCTGACCGCTGATCGGAAGCGGGTCGGGGTAGGTGGGATCGGCCTGGGCCGTGGTCGGGAGCAGGGCGATGAGGGCGGCGGTCAGGAAAGTCACGTACCTCAGGCGCTTCACACTCGGACTCCTCATTGACCCGCCAGCCCCGTGTGGGCCACGCCCGCCACGATCTGGCGTTGGAAGAAGACGAACACGATGATCAGCGGGAGGCCCGCCATGAGGCCGCCGGCCATGAGTTGGGCCCACTGGATGCCGTAGGAGTTCATGACGGTCGCGATGCCGTTCGGCATGGTCATCAGGTCGGGGTTGTTGGTCACCATGTAGGGCCACAGGAAGTTGTTCCAGGAGGCGATGAAGGTGAAGATGCCCACCGCCGCCAGGGAGGGACGGGCCAGTGGGACCACGATCGTGAAGAAGACCCGCCAGCGGCCCGCGCCGTCGATGAAGGCCGCCTCCTCCAGTTCGCGCGGGACGCCCTGGAAGAACTTGTAGAGGATGTAGACCATCGCGGCCGGCGCGCACTGGGGAAGGATCATGCCCCAGTACGTGTCGACCATCCCCATCTGCTGGACCGTGGTGAACAGGGGCACGCCGAGGACCGCCGGGGAGATCATCAGCCCCGACATCACGATGCCCATGAGCACGTTCTTGCCGCGGAACTCCGTGCGGGCGAAGCCGTATCCGGCGAGGGCGCTGACGGTCAGGACCACGGAGGTGACGCAGACCGAGACCACCAGGGAGTTGACGAACCAGTTGGTGATGTTGCCGGTCTCCCACAGCGCCTTCCACGCCTGGGCCGTCCAGACCTTCGGCAGCCAGTGCGGCGGGATCTCGGCCGCCTCCGCCTCGGACTTGAGGGAGGTGAACAGGGCCGCGGCGATCGGCGCCACGAAGACGGCGGAGACGGCGACGCCGAGGATCGTGAGGATGATCTGGCTGGGTGTCCAGGGCTTACGGGGGCTCTTGCGGGCCGGTACGGCGGTGGTCATCGGCCGCCCTCCTCACGGTTGCGCAGCAGCCACATCCGCGACAGGGCGACGACTGCGATGATCACGAAGAAGATGATGGACATCGCGGAGGCGTAGCCCACGCGGTAGCTGGTGAAGCCCTGTTCGAGGGTGTACTGCACGAAGGAGCGCGTGCTGACCTCCGGCCCCGGCCCGAAGTCCATCATCACGACGGCCTGGTCGAAGAGCTGGAGCGAGGCGAGGATCTGGAGCGCGATCACCAGGCCGGTGATGTGGCGCAGCATCGGCAGCGTGATGTGGACCATGCGGTGCCAGGCGTTCGCGCCGTCCAGCTTCGCGGCCTCGTAGAGGTGGTCGGGGATGCCCTGGAGGGCGGCGAGGTAGAGCAGGAAGCTGAAGCCGACGGTCCACCACAGGGTCTCGATGACGATGGCGAGCATCGCGTACGACTTGTCGGTCAGCCAGGGCGTGTCGAGTCCGAAGGTCTCGTTGATCAGGCCGATGCCCTGGGTGAACAGCCACTGGAACATGTTGGCGGCGACCGTCGAGGGCAGCAGGAACGGCACGAAGAAGCACAGCCGCCACAGCCACTTGCCGCGCTCGATGTGGTGCGCGAGCATCGCCAGCAGGAAGGCGAGGACGGTGATGCACGGGACGACCAGCAGCGTGAAGTACGCGCTGTGGCCGAGCGCGTCCCACATCGCCGAGTCGCCCAGGGCCTCGCGGTAGTTGTCGAGGCCGACGAAACTCGCGCCGTCGCCGGAGATGTTGGCGTCCGTGAAGCTGAGGTAGACGCCGCGCAGCAGCGGCCAGATCACGAACAGCACGAAGAGCGCGAGGAACGGGGCGACGAACCAACCCCCGTGCTGGAAGCCCTGCTTGCGGCGGACGGTCGCCGTCGCGGCCGCGGTCCTGGCGCGGGCCGGTGCGGCGACGGCTCCGGTCGTCATGTGAGCGCTGGTCGTCATGCGACCGCACCTCCCTGCGCGGCGGTCCTGCCGTCCATCGGGTTCTTCGAGGCGAGGAGCTTGGTGAGATGGCTCTTCATCGTCTGCGCGACCTTGTCCGGCTTGGCGGAGCCCATCGTCGAGGAGACGACGACCGGGCCGAGGTCCTGGGCGAGCACGCCGGTGGAGCCCGCGAACCACACCTTCGGCTCGGTGGCCTGGTGGTCCATGGCGCCGGCGTACTCGTTCTGCGGGGTGAGCTTCTTGTACGCGGCCGTGGAGAGCGTCGGCGTGTACGCGGGGATGTGACCGCCGGCCGCCCACTGGAGGGCGTGCGTGACGACGTACGCGGCGAGTTCGTGGGCGCCCTCGTTGGTGGCGCCGCCGCGGCCGGCCTGGTGCGGCAGGACGAAGGCGTGCGACTCGGCGTGGGTGGCCGGCCTGCCGAAGACGGGCGGCAGCGGGGTCGCGCCGTAGTCGAGCTTCGCGCCGGAGAAGACCGGCACGGACCAGTTGCCCTCCCAGGTGAAGGGGGCGCCGTTGATGAACTGTTCGCCGGTGGGGGCGCCGGGGACGACGTACCCGTCGGTGACGTGCCGGCGGAGGAACTCCAGTACCCGGGTGGCCTTGTCGGGGTCGAAGAGGACCTCGGTGTTGTCGGCGTTGAACCACTTGCCGCCGAGTTGGGTGTAGAAGGCGACGAAGAACCACCACTGGAAGTTCTGGTCGTTGGTCCACAGGCCGATCGTCTGGAGGCCCTTCTTCTGGACGGCCCTGGCCTTCTTCAGGACGTCGAACCACTCGTCGGTGGAGGTGACCGGGATCATCCGGCCGTCGTCGCCGAGCAGGCCGGCCTTGCCCAGGACGTCCTTGCGGTAGAAGCAGAGCTGGACGTGGATGTCGAGCGGGAGGGCGTAGAGCTTGCCGTCGATGACGCCGCGCTTCCACAGCGCAGGGTTGTAGTCCTCCTCGCGGACGCCGTACTTGGCGAGCAGGTCGACGTCCCACGGGTCGAGGAGGCGGCCCGGCGAGAAGCCGGTGACCCGGCCCATGTGCATGACGCCGAGGTCGGGGGCGCGGTTGCCCGCGGCCGCCATGGCGAGCTTGGTGTAGAAGGGGTTGCCCCACTGGAGGGTGGAGTCCTTCACGTCGATGTCCGGATGAGCCTTACGGAAGGCGTCCAGCATCGCGATCATGTTGGCGCCGTCGCCGCCGCTGAACAGGTTCCAGTAGCGCACCCGGGTGTCCGCACCGGAGGCGAGCGCGTCGGCCCCGGTGCCGAGGGCCGCGAAGCCGAAGCTCGCGGCGACGGTCAGGCCGCCCGCCGCGGCGAGAAGATGCCGGCGGCTCAGGTCAGGTCGTCCCATTCCCTGCCCCATCTGTCGAATATCATCTGTTCGATATCTCGAATTGCGCTCGTAACTTCGAACGGGACCGTAGGCAGGAAGCGCTTTCTAGTCAATGGGGTGCGCAGGCAAAATCGGATCGCGTGACGGGACAGTTCGGGGCGCGTAGTCTCGAACAGCCCGTCCTACGGCGGCGGGAGAGCTCAGGGGGTGGGATGGACATCGCGGGCGCGCGCAGGAGTGCGGCCCGGATCGCCTCGGCGCTACGACGCACCCGTGCGACCCCGGCCATGCGCGATCTGGTCTGCGACCTCACCGACGCGGTCCGGGCCCGGCCCCGCCCCCCGGCCGACGTGCCCGAGCTGTGCCGGATCCTGTGCCGGGAGATGAGCGCGCGCCGCGGCGGCCGCCTCGTCGACCTGCGTTTCGAGCGGTTCCCCGACGAGATCGCGGTGACCGGACTGTGGGTGGAGTTCGAGGACTTCGACCTCGTCATCGTCGAGGAGCGGGCCGAGGAGATGCAGCAACTGGTCATCCTGGGCCATGAGTTGTGGCACCTGCACGCGGGGCACGCCCACCATCACGCGGCCGCGGCGGACGCGCTCGCCGGACGACCCGGCTGGGACTCCGTCGCCCTGACCGTGGCCGCCCGCAACGGCTCCCGGGAGGCGGACGAGGCCGAGGCCGACGACTTCGGGCACCGGCTCGCGGCCGCCTTCCTGCAGGTGGGGCGAGGCGACACGGCCTCCCCCGACCCCCTCCAGAGGTCGCTCGGCTACCGGGGCCGCGGAGGCGGGACGCTGTGACACCTCAGCACCTGGCCGAGGGACCGACCGCGTTCTTCACCGGTCTGTACATCTCCTTCTGGCTGCCGGGCCTGGTCCTGGGCGCGGCCCTGGCGATCAAGCTGCCCAGCATCGTCAAGCTGTGGCGGGATCCGCTGCTGCGTGCCGTCGGCGGTGTGCTGCTGCTCGCCTGCGCGGTGTTCGTCTTCGCGGCGCCGAGCACCATCGCCTGGACCAACCGGGTCACCGGTGTCCCGAACATCGCGGCCCCCTGGGTGTACTCCCTGATCACCGCGCTGTCCGCGTCCTGGCTGCTGCTGGTCGTGCACTGGCGCAACGGCCACACCGACCGCCGTGCGCAGACACGGCGTGCGACCCGCTGGGTGGTCGGCGTCTACACGGCCGTGGTGGTCGCGCTGTGGGTCCTGTTCGCCCTCGCCGACGTACCGGTGGAACAGATCCGGGACCTGGACACGTACTACGCCACCACGCCCTTCATGCGCGAGGAGATCCTCCTCTACCTGATCGTGCACACGGCGGCCTGTCTGATCACCGCCCGGCTCATCTGGACCTGGATCCGCACCGAGGGACTCGACGGCTGGCTGCGCTGGGGCCTCAGGTTCCTGAGCGTCGGCTACGTCACCAACCTCCTGTTCAGCGTGTCCAAGTTCACCGCCATCGTGGCCCGGTGGACCGGGCACGACCTGGACTGGCTCAATACCAACATCGCGCCGTCCGCCGCCTGTATCGGCGCCACCATGGTCGCGACCGGCGTCATCGTCCCGCACGCCGGGCAGTACCTGCAGGAGCGCTGGCTGGTCCGCCGCCGGCGCCGGAACCTCAGGCCGCTGGCCCGCCTGCTGCGGGCCGTGCCGGGCCGCCGTGAGCCCCTCGCCCTGCAGGCCACCCCCGAGATCCGTCTGATCCGCCGCGAGACCTACATCCGCGACGCGCTCCTCCAGCTCTCCCGCCACCTCGACGAGGACCTGCGGCGGCGCTCCCACGACGCCGCCCTCGCCCTCGGCGCCGACCCCGGCCGGGCCCGGGCCCTCGCCGCCGCGGTGACGATCCTGGACGCCGTGGAGACCGGGCGGCACGCCGGGGACGGCGACGACACGACGGCTCCCGACACCGCCTACCTGCTGCAGGAGATCCACGCCGTCTCCGCGGCCCTGCGCAGTCCCGACGAGATCACGGCGGTGCGCGCCCGCGCGGCCGTCCCGGCAGAGAGCATGTCCACGCATGACTGAAAGCCCCTCCCCCGCCAGAGTCGCCGTCGTCCTCGGGGGGTCCCACACCGGCATGCTCGCGGCAGCCGCCCTGGCCGGGCTCGCCGACCGGGTCGTCGTCGTGGAACGCGATGTGCTGCCCGCCGGACCCGCGCCCCGCAAGGGACTTCCGCAGGCCCGCCATGTCCACCAGCTCTGGTCCGGCGGGGCGCTCGCGCTGGAGGAACTGCTGCCGGGGGTCACGCAAGGATTGCGGGCGGCGGGTGCGCACCGGCTGCCGGTGACCACCGACATGGTGGCGCTGTCCCCGCGGGGCTGGTTCCGCCGCTGGACCGAGTCGCACTTCATGCTGCTGTCCAGCAGGGATCTGCTGGACGCCGCGGTGCGGGCCCAGGTGCTGGCCGACGACCGGATCGAGCTGCTGCAGGACGCCGAGGTGCTGGGGCTCGACGGCACCGGCGCGGCGGTCACCGGCGTCCGGGTCCGGGTGGACGGTGCCGAACGCATTCTGCGCGCCGATCTGGTGGTCGACGCGACGGGCCGTGCCTCACGGACCCCGCAGTGGCTGACCGAGCTCGGCCTGCCCGTCCCCCGGAGCCGGACCGTGGACTCCGGCCTCACCTACGCCAGCCGCCGCTACCGCGCCCCCGAACCCGCCCGCGACGGCTACCCCGTCGTCAGCGTCCAGCCCGACGCGCGCTCCGGCCGGCCCGGACGCGGCGGTGTGCTGCTGCCGATCGAGGACGGGCAGTGGCTGGTGACGCTGTACGGCACCCGGGGCGGCGAACCCACCGCCGACACCGCCGACTTCACCCGGTACGCCCGTACGGAGCTGCGCCACCCCGTCCTCGCCGACCTCGTCGACCGGGCCGAGTCGCTGACGGAGGTGGCCCTCACCCGTACGACGGCCAACCGCCGCCACTTCTACGAGCGGATGCCGGCGTGGCCCGAGAACTTCGCCGTGCTGGGCGACGCCGTCGCCGCGTTCAACCCGGTGTACGGGCACGGCATGTCGGTGGCGGCGCAGGGCGCGGTGGCCCTGCGTGCGGTGGTACGACGGCACGGCTGGGGCGCGCCCGGTCTGTCCCGCCGTATCCAGAAGGCGGTCGCCCGGCCGGTCTCGGCCGCGTGGGACCTGGCGATCGGGCAGGACGTGTTCTACCCGGGCGCCACGCAGGACGGACCGACGCTGCGGGACCGTGTGGTGGCCGCGTACGTCGACCGCTTGATGTACACGGCCACCGGGAACGGGCGGATCGCCCGCCGCGTCACCGACGTCACGTCGTTGGAGCGGCGGGCGGAGGTGCTGCTGACACCGGGGGTCCTGCTGGCGGCGGCGGTGGGGCCGTTGAAACCGGCGTTGACCGAACCGCCTCTGACCGCCGAGGAGTTGAAGCAGGCGGGGCTCGAGTAGCCGGCCCGGGTCAGGCCGGCTCAGCCCGCGAACGGCTGTTGCCGTACGCCCTTCCCGGCCCCCGGCACCACCAGCAGGGAGCCCGCCACGGGGTGCGGGGCGTCCAGGCCCACCCGGGCCGTGGTGATGTACAGGTCGCTGAGATCGGGCCCGCCGAACGCGCACGCGGTGACACGCGAGGTCGGGAGGGTGATCACCCGGTCCAGCTCGCCGCCGGGCGTGTAGCGCCGTACCGCTCCCCCGTCCCACAGGGCGACCCACACGCACCCGTCGGCGTCGACGGTGAGGCCGTCGGGGAAACCGGCGCCGTCCTCGATCTCGACCAGGGTCCGGCGGTTCTCGATGTGCCCGTCGTGGTGGTCGAAGACATCGACGCGGCGGGTGGGCGAGTCGATGTAGTACATGAGCCGGCCGTCCGGGCTCCAGCCGGCGCCGTTGCTGACGGCCACGTCGTCGAGGACGGTGTGGTGCATGCCGTCACCGGTGATCCGGGACAGGGTGCCGCCGCCCGGCGCCTCGTCGTAGCGCATGGTGCCGGCCCACAGCGAACCGTCGGGGGCCACGGCGGCGTCGTTGGCCCGGCGGCCGGGGACGGGCTCGTGGTGGAGCCAGCGCAAGGAGCCGTCGGGGTCGAGCAGGGCCACGCCGTCCCGCAGGTTGAGGACGAGTCCGCCGCCGGCGCGCGGCTTGACGGCACCGATGTGCTGGTCGAGGACGCGGACCGTGCGGTGGCCGGAGACGGGGTCGTAGCTGTGGAGCCGGGCCCCCAGGATGTCGATCCACAGCAGCCGCTCGCCGTCCCACGTGGGCCCCTCGCCGAGGGTGGCCTCGGCACGTACGGCAACCTCGTACTTGGTCATGCGGGTCATCCCACGCTCCGGTGACCGAGGCGCTCGGACAGCTCCGCGGCACCCTTGGCGGCCAGCTGCTCCAGCTCGCCGCGGCGGTCCTCGCTCCAGCGGATCATCGGCACGGAGATGGAGAGCGCGGCGACGACCTGCCCGGTGCGGTCGCGGACCGGGGCGGCGACGCAGGACACGTCCGGGTTGGACTCGCGGTTCTCGACGGCGACCCCGCGCTGTCGGATCTCGTCGAGGGCCTCGCGCAGGGCGCCGGGGTCGGTGATGCTGTTGGGTGTCATCCCGGCGAGCGGGGTGCCTTCCGGGATGCGGGAGGCGAGCTGCGGCTCGGGGAGGGAGGCGAGGAGCATCTTGCCGACGGAGGTGCAGTGGGCGGGCAGGCGCCGCCCGGCGGCGGACACCATCCGCACCGCGTGCGTCGAGTCGACCTTGGCGATGTAGATGACGTCGGTGCCCTCCAGGATCGCCACGTGCACGGTCTCGTCACAGGTCTCGGCGACGGACCGGGCGACCTGCTGCCCCTCGGCGGCGAGGTCGAGCTGCTCGGCGTACCGGCTGCCGAGCTGGTACGGCCGCACCCCGAGCCGGTAGCGTCCCGGCTGGCCGGGAACCTGGACGATGTACGACCGGGCGGCGAGAGTGGTCACCAGCTCGTGCACGGTGGTGCGCGGCAGCTGCAGTCTGCGCACGATGTCGGGGGCGGAGAGCGTCCCGTCTCCGTCGAGGAAGAGCTCGAGAATGTCGAGAGCCCGGGTCACGGCAGGTACGAGGCGTCCCACAACCGGCCACCTCCCTTTACGTCTAAGGCGTCTGCGTTCGAAATCTCAACAGACGATCGGAATGACGAACACAGGCTAGCGACAGGCTGTTTCCTCCGGCAATGGCCATGCGGGTCACGAACTCCTCATCGGAGCTGTTTCCGCAGGATGGACACGGGTGCGGGCCGCCGGTACTACTGTGTTCGTGTGCGACACGTCACATTGCGTGGTGTGTTCTGGGGGATGTGATTCCAGGGGGGATCTCGTGCTTGAAATGACCAAGGGGTCGAACACTGCCCTGTCGGCCCTGAGCGAGAACGCCGCTTCGGTGATCGTGAGCCTGGGCTGGAGCAGCCCGACGGGGGACGGCGACGCGGATGTGTCCGTCTTACTGCTGAACCAGGACGGCAAGGTCCGCAGCGACACGGACTTCTACTTCTACAACAACCCGGTGGCGGCCGACGGCAGCGTGCAGCTGCTGGACAAGACACCCACGGAGGACGGGAACGAGGACCGGATCGGCTTCGACCTGACCGCGGTCCCGCCCGAGGTCGACCGCATGGTGGTGGCCGCGAGCCGCTATGAAGGCGCCCACTTCGGCGAACTGGACGACCTTCGCGTCACCCTCTCCGACGCGGTCGGTGAAACGCTCCTCCGCTTCGCCATCGGCGACACCGGAACGGTGAGCGCGATCATCTTCGGCGAGCTGTACCGACGCGGTGACGACTGGAAGTTCCGTGCCGTCGGCCAGGGATACGACTCGGGGCTGGCCGGGCTGGCGACGGACTTCGGGGTGGACGTCGACGACGACGCGGAGACGACCGCGGAGGCCGTGGACGACATGGCGGTCGCGGCCACTCCGGAACCGGCTGACGCCGGCCGGCCGGTCGGTGTGCCCCCGGACGCGGCTCCGGAGCCGGATGCGCCGGGCGCGCTGGACGCCGTGCCGGCTCCCCGTCGGTCCGCCGACGAGACCGGGTCACGCAGGCCGGCTGCCCGACCCCGTACCGCCAAGAAGAAGGCGGCGCTGCCCAGCGCGCCTCCGAAGTCGCTCGCGGAGAACGACTCCTGGAAACCCGCCAGGCTCTTTCCGGTCTCCGCGCTCAAGAGCGACCCGGACCGGGAGATGCGTGCCACTTCGGTACTGCTGTCGGTGATGACCCAGGTTCCACGGTTCGGCAGACGCCTCACCGCCGCGTTCGGGGCACCGTCCGGCCGCATGGAGACGTTCACCGAAGTCTCCCTGCCGCACGGCGACACACCCCGGCGCCCCGACGGAGTGATCCGCATCGAGCGGGCCGGCAAGCTCTGGACGGCTCTCGTCGAGACGAAGACCAACGGCAATGCGCTCAAGGCCGACCAGGTGCAGGCCTATATGGACATCGCCGCCCGGCGCGGTTACGAGGCCGTGATCACACTGTCGAACGACGTGGCACTCGAGGGCAGCCCGCTGGTCGATGTCAAGATCGACCGACGGCGCAAGCACCAGGTGGCGCTGTGGCACCTGTCGTGGGCCGAGGTGGCCCATCAGGCGCAGTTGCTGATCCGGCACGAGGGCGTCGGGAACGCGGCACGGACCTGGCTGCTCCAGGAGTTGCTGCACTATCTCCAGCACGAGAACTCCGGCTGCCACGGTTTCCAGAACATGGGCTCGGCCTGGGTGCCGGTGCGCAACGGGATCAGCGACGAGACCCTGTGCCAGGGCGATCCGCGTGCCCTCGAAGTGGTCGAGAGCTGGGAGCGGCTCGTCCGCCAGGTGTGTCTCAGACTCGGCGGCGAACTCGGGCAGAAGGTGCTGCCCGCCCAGCGCGCCCGGCGGGGCACCGATCCCGAGGCCCGCCGGTTGCAGCTCGCCGACCGGCTCTGCGTGGAAGGCAGGCTTCAGGCGGAACTCCGCGTCGAGCAGGCGCCCGGCCTGCTCACCATCGGCGCCGACCTGCGCACCGGCAGACTGCGCACTTCCATCGAGATTCCCGCGCCCGAGCAGGGCTACCCCCTGGCCTGGGCCAAGCGTCTGGTCCGCCGCCTCGCCGAGGCACCGGCGGACCTGCACGTCGAGACGCTGGTGGAAGGCCAGGCGGGAGGCCCGCGGGGCACGCTGGAGCGGCTGCGCCCCGAACCGGCGGACATGCTGCCGAAGGGCGGCGCGGCCATCACCGGTTTCCGTCTGTCCCTCCTCAAGACCATGGGGAACAGCCGTGGCAACGCCGAGTCCAGTTTCATCCGCAGCGTCGACGACGCCGTTCACCGCTTCTACTCCACGGTGATGGTCCACCTGGACGGTCCTGCGCCCCGACGGACGGGGGTGAGGGAGCGGGCCAGGGTGTGAGCCACGGGCGGCGGCGGTCCGCCCTTCACGCCAGCTCCCCCCGCAACCGCCGGGCCCTCAGCACCAGCTCCAGTTCGAAGCGGCGGTCCGGGTCGTCTATCTCGTCGCCCCAGAGTTCGCGGATCTGGCGGAGGCGGTAGCGGACGGTCTGGGGGTGGACGCCCAGGCGGGCCGCCACCTCCGGGGCTCCGCCGCGGGTCTCCAGCCAGGCGAGCAGGGTTTCGGCGAGGCGGCGGCCGTGGGTGGGGCCGCAGTGGCGGAGGGGGGCCAGGCAGCGCAGGGCGAGGTCGTCGATCAGTTCCTCCGGCTGGAGCAGGACCAGGGCCTCGGTGTGTTCGGTGCAGTACAGGACGTCCCCGGCGGGGAGCAGATCGCGTTCCATGAGGCGTACGGCGGCCTCGGCCCAGCGGAGGGATTTCGCCGCGTCCGCCAGCGGGACCGGGGGGCCGATCGCGCCGGCCCAGCCGGTCAGGGCCCGGTGCAGGAGTTCGGGCCGGCCCGCCGCGGCCGGTTCGGGGACGACCATGCGGGGCTGTTCGTAGTCCATGTCCAGGAGGACTCCCTGGCCCACCGCGGGAGGGACCGCCTCGCGCGCCGGACGCAGGAGGACGCCGACCGCCACCTTCTTCGGGAGGGGCCAGCCGATGCGGGCCGCGCGTTCCGTCAGCGCGTCCGCCGGATCGCCCCGGTGGCGTTCGGCCAGGAGTAACTCCATCAGGCGGCGCTGGAGACGCAGGCGCTCGCCCGCCTGCCTCGCCGCGGCCTCCGCGTAACCCCGGACCGACTGGTCGACCAGGCCGTCCAGGTACTCGTAGCCCGCGTCCACCAGCTCGTACATCGCCGGCGGCGGGATCTCCACGCGCTGGCCGATGTCGGCGAAACGGCGCCAGGCCAGGCGTACGCCCATGCGGTAGATCGCCTGGAGCGAGTCCAGGCTGCGGCCGTTCAGGCCCTCGCCGCGGCCGAACTCCTGGAAGACACCCGGGGGGACCGTCGGACGGCCCTCCGCCGTCTCCAGGTGCTGGACGAAGACCTCGATCGCGCGGCGGATGCCGACCAGCGCCATCGGTTCGCCGGACTCGTCCAGGACCACCGGCAGATGCGGGTACTCGCGGCGGATCTCGCGCAGGATCTCCTCCGCGAGGGCCGGCGCCTCGGACATGGCGATGGCCGCGAAACGGCGGACCTGGAGGCGCGGAACGTCATGCCAGGCCGAGCGGGCGTTCACGGCTGCCGGGCGGGCGGCCACGGGTCAACTCCCCTGGTCCGTCTGCTCGTAGGTGATCAAGGGTGTGTTGGGCTGCTCGGGCGTCGCCTCCAGCAGCGCGACGATGCCGAGCGCGGCACCGAGGGCGAGCAAAGCGGCGACCACCACGGTCAGTGCGGCGGCGAGCAGTCTGGACATCGCAGGGGCGCCTCTCTCGAGCGGCTCGATCCGGCGTACGTCCCCACCCGGAACGCGGAACCCATCGGGTTCCCCGACCCGGCACCCACCCTGCCTGTCGGCCCAGTCTCGACAAGAGACTGACAATCCGTCAAGACGTTGACACCCCGCGCTGAAACGCCATACGGTCTCCGGCCCAAGGGCCCTGTCGTCACACTCCCGCCTGCCGAGCGACGCCTGGCACGCCCATCTGCGGCGTTGTCGTCGGTTGCCGACGCTCCGCGTCGACGCCCTCCTCCGCCTTGCAGCTGCACGCACCAGACGCCGCTCGGCCCGCCCTACGGGCGGACGACGGGAGTGTGACGACAGGGCCCAGAGCGGCCCGAACTCCGTCATCTCACGCCCCTGGAGTGTCCGGATGCGCCGTACAGCCTCTCCAATCTCCCTGATTCTGCTGGGACTCGGCACGTTCTTGCTGGTACTGGCGCCGTTGCTCGCGTGGTACGTGGCACCGCGGGCGGCCGTGAATCCGATCAACATCGACCAGACCGCGGTCTACCGCGGGACGGGCAGCGTCTTCGACACCGAGAAAGTGAAGACGGTTCCCGATCAGCGGATCACCGTCACCCAGCGGGTGCGCGCCGACGTCGAGGACAGTGAGCGCAGCGACGGAGCCGCGGTGTGGGACGTCACCACCACCGTCGACACGGACAAGTCGCTGCCGGCCTCCGACCCGCACGACGCGCTGGAGTTCGTCCCGCACCGCTGGGTCATGGACCGCAAGACCAACAAGCCGGTGCACTGCTGCGGCGAGAAGCCGTACATCGAGGGCGAGGCCTACCTGAAGTTCCCCTTCGACGTGCAGCGACGCTCCTACCAGTGGTGGGACAACTCGCTCGGTTCGACGGTGACTTTGCGTTACCAGGGTACGAAGAAGGTTCAGGGGTACACGGGTTACCGGTTCACCGGCACGGTCGCCCCGGCGAAGGTCGGGACACGGCTCGTGCCGGGCACGATCGTGGACCAGCCCGGCCGGCCGCAGGTGCTGGCCGAGGAGTGGTACTCCAACCACGGCATCGAGCTGGTCGTCGACCAGCGCACCGGCCGGGTGGTCTACGCACAGGTGGGCCCCAAGCGCACCCTGCGGGCGCCCGGCGCGAAGAAGGACGCCGTGGTCCTGCTGGACAGCCCGAAGATCGCGTTCACCACCGCGACCCAGAAGGAAGCGGTACGGCTGGCCAAGCGGGACAGCGGTCAACTGCGCGCGGTGGGCGAGACGTTGCCGATCGGGACTGCTGTGGCTGGATTCGTACTGGCTGCCGTGGGGGTCGTTTTGGTGGTACGGGGACGCAGGCGCCCCGAGTCCACCGATATGAGCGGTACGCCCGAGCCCGTCCTCACGAAGTGACTGGACGTCAGCTCTAATAAGCCCGGAAATTGTCACGTACGTGAGTAGCCACGGCGTACGGGTGGGCGAAAACTGTGCCACCCCACCCAAGCACAACCCGTCCACACCCTCCTCCTAGGAAGCACTCAGTCCCCCCACAACCAGCCTGAAAGACACTGCTGAGTTCCGCACCCTGAGACGAGTTGGAGCACCCATGCCCCAGCACGTGCCCCACCAGCTGCGCAGCGCGCTTCCCCAGGCGTCGCAGCTGCAACCCTCTTCGCACGGCCCGCACCACTCTTCGGCGCTCCCCCCACCTCCGCGCCGAATCGTTTTTCTCGCCCATCGTGACCTCGACAATCCGGCCGCCGGCGGCTCCGAGCTCCTCGTGGACCGGCTCGCCGACGGACTGACCCGCCTGGGCCACCAGGTGACCCTGCTGTGCGGCGGCCCGGCCTCCTACCGGGACTACCGGGTCGTGTCGGCGGGTGGCGAGTTCGGCCACTACCTGCGCGCCCGTACCGCCTTCGCCCGCCAGGTCGGCGAGACGGACCTGCTGGTCGAGGTCTGCAACGGCATGCCGTACCTCGCGCCCCTGTGGCACCACGGCCCCACGCTGTGCCTGGTCAACCACGTGCACACCGACCTGTGGAAGATGCGGTTCGGCGGGCCCCTGGCGCCGGCCGCCCGGATCGGCCGAAGACTCGAACACTGGGCGCTGGCCGGTGCGGCGGCCCGGCACCGGAGTCTGCTGGTCGCCGTGTCTCCCTCGACGGCACACGCCCTGCGGGCGATCGGTGTCGAGCGGGACCGCATCCGGGTCGTGCACAACGGCGTCGAGGAACCGGAACCGCTGGTCCGCCGCTCGCCGGAACCGCTGTTCGTGGCCGTGGGCCGGCTCGTCGAGTACAAGCGGATCGATCTGCTGCTGAGACTGTGGGAACGGGTGCGGCCGGTCACCGGCGGCCGTCTCGTGATCGTCGGGGACGGCCCCGAGCGGTCTCGGCTGGAACAACTCGCCGGTCCCGGCGTCGAGTTCACCGGACACGTCACGGAGGCCGAGAAGCACCGGCTGCTGTGCGAGGCATGGCTGCTGCTTCATCCCTCCGCCGTCGAGGGGTGGGGACTGGTCGTCACCGAGGCCGCCACCCGCGAGACGCCGACCATCGCCTTCGACGTCCCCGGACTGCGGGACTCCGTCGTGGACGGGGAGACGGGTGTGCTCGCGCGGGGTGAGTCCTCGTTCGCCGCCGCCTGGTGCACCCTCGCCCTGTCGGGGCACCGCCGTGAGCTGATGGGCAAAGCTGCCCGGGACCGGGCGGCCCGGTACCGCTGGGACCGGACCGTCAGACAGTTCCGGGCCGTTGCCGCCGAGGCGGTGAGGGGCTGGGGACCGTGACGCGGCCTCGGGCGAAGGACCCCTCTCTTCGGCGTTCCCTCACTCTCTTCCGGGCCTTCCTCCACGAACAGGACGACCCCGAGTCCTGCTACGCGCTGCTCGCCCGCGACGCCGTCGACCAGGTCGAGGCCTACGACGGTCCCGTCGCCGGCCGTACCGTCGTGGACGTCGGCGGCGGGAGCGGGTACTTCACCGAGGAGTTCCGCAGACGGGGGGCCGACGCGTTCCTCTTCGAGCCGGACGCCCGCGAGCTGGGTGAGAAACCGCCCGACTCCACCGTGATCGCCGACGGTTACCTGCTCCCCCTGCGGGACGGCGCCGCCGACGTCACCTTCTCCTCCAACGTCCTCGAGCACGTGGCCGATCCGGAGATCTTCCTGAGCGAGCTCGTCCGGGTGACCCGGCCCGGTGGGCTGATCTACGTGTCGTTCACCAACTGGCTGTCCCCGTGGGGCGGTCACGAGTGGGCGCCCTGGCACTACCTGGGTGCCGAGCGGGCCCGCGCCCGCTACCGGCGCCGTACCGGAAAGGCCGCCAAGCACACCCTCGGCGAGAACCTGTTCGCCGTGCACATCGGCCCGACCCTGCGGCTGGTGCGTGCCCGGGACGACGTCACGGTCGTCTCGGCGCGCTCCCGCTACTGGCCGTTCCTCGCGGAGACCGTCGTACGGGCTCCCGGCATCCGCGAGATCGCCACCTGGAACCTCCTCCTCATCCTCCGGCGGTGTCCACCATGACGACGTCCACGGTCCAGGCCCCTCCTCCGGCAGCCGTGCCCAGCACCGCGGTCATGTCGGGTCCTCCCGAGGGCCCGCGGTCGCGGAGCTGGCTGCTGGGGTTCTGGGCCGTGGTCTTCGTGCTGTTCCTCGCGGTGCACCCGGGCCGGCAGACCTTCGACACCAAGCTGGGCGTCACCACGGACCCCGGGCGGTTCCTCGCCGACCTGGGGCAGCTGTGGCACGACCAGGGCTCCTTCGGCGGCATCCAGGACCAGTACGTCGGCTATCTGTGGCCGATGCTGCCGTTCTACTGGCTGGGCCACGCCCTGCAGTTGCCGGTGTGGCTCGTGGAGCGGCTGTGGCTGTCGCTGATCGTGTCGGTCGCCTTCTGGGGCGCGCTCCGGCTGGCCGAACGGCTGCGCATCGGCAACGGTCCTGGAAGGCTGCTGGCCGCCGTCGCGTACGCGCTGTGGCCGACCTTCACCATCGTCATCGGCTCGACCTCCGCCGCCGCCCTGCCCGGCGCCTTCCTGCCCTGGGTGCTGCTGCCGCTGACGAACGAGCGCCACAGCGCCCGGATCGCGGCCCTGCGCTCGGCGCTCATCATCCCGTTCATGGGCGGGGTGAACGCGGTCTCCACCCTGGCCTCTCTGCTGCCCGTCGGGCTGTATCTCCTGTCCCGGCCGCCCGGACCCCGGCAGCGCAAGCTGATCGCCTGGTGGGTGCCGGGCGTGATCCTGGCGACGGCCTGGTGGGTGATCCCCCTCCTGCTGCTCGGCCTCTACGGCGAGAACTTCCTGCCGTACGTCGAGAGCGCGCACACCACGACCGAGACGATGTCGGCGACGGAGGCCCTGCGCGGGGCCGGGAACTGGGTCGCCTATCTGCACCTGGGGGAGGCGTGGCTGCCGGCCGGCTGGACCGTGGCCTCCTCGGTGATCGTGATCCTCTGCTCGGCGTTCGCGGCCGGGCTCGGTCTAGCGGGGCTGGCGCGGCGGGACCTGCCGGAGCGGCGGTGGCTGGTGCTGACCGCGCTGACGGCCGTCCTGGTGCTGCTCGCGGGGTACGGCGGCGCGTTCGGCGCCCCCTTCCACGGGGTGGTGCAGGACTGGCTGAACGGCGGTCTCGCGCCCTTCCGCAACATCTACAAGTTCCAGCCGGGGCTGGCGCTCGCCCTGGTGCTCGGCCTCGCCCATCTGGTGGGGGTGGCCTCCGAGCCGCGCGGGGCGAGAGCGGTCAGGGGCCGCCGGTACGCCCCGCTGATCGCGGCGGTCCTCGTCCTGCCCGGCCTGATGTGGCCGTATCTCAACGGCTCGATCCTGAACCCGGGTTCCTTCCAGGAGCTGCCCAGGTACTGGCACAGCACGGCCGACTGGCTGGAGAAGTACTCCCCCGACTCGCGCGCCCTCGTCGTCCCCGCGACCGCGCACGGCATCTACACCTGGGGCTCCCCCATCGACCAGCCCCTCGACGTCCTCGCCGAGTCCCGCTGGGCGCAGCGCGACTACGTCCCCTTCGGCACCCCCGGCAACCGGCGCGCGACGGACGCGGTCGAGCAGGCGCTGCTGACCGGCGGCGAGATCCCGGGCCTCGCCGACTACCTGAGCCGGGCCGGCGTCTACTACGTCGTCGTCCGCAACGACCTCGACCCGGACCAGATCGGCACCGTGTCGTCCTCGGTCGTCAAGCTGGCCCTCGAACAGTCCGGCTACGAGCGGGTGACGGGCCTCGGGCCGCTCATGACGGGCGGGAAGATCGCGAACGACACCCCGCTCCAGATCGAGGGGCTGTACCCGAGGCAGCGGGCGGTGGAGATCTACCGTCCGGCGAGCGAGGACGTGCCGCGGCCCGGACAGGCCGGCCTGCTGCCGGTCGCCGACACGGCCCAGGTGTCCGGCGGCCCCGAGTCACTGCTGCCGCTGGCGACCGAACTGCGCGGCAGGGCCACGGTGTTGACCGGTGACAACCACCCCGGGCTCGGCACCCCGGCGCTCCAGATCGTCGGTGACGGACTGCGGCGCGCGGACACCCGCTTCGGGCTCGTCAACGCGAACACGTCGTACACGTACACCAGCGACGAGCGCAACGCCTCCGGGGCCGCCCAGGACGCCGGTGAGAAACCGCACCAGATCCTGCCGACGACGGGCCAGGACCACCAGACGGTGGCGGAACTGCGCGGCGCCCGCTCGGTGACGGCGTCGTCGTACGGCAACTGGCTGTTCCACCTCCCGCAGTTCGACCCGGTCAACGCCTTCGACGGCAACCCGGACACCGCCTGGGCGGAGGGTGTCGCCGGCTCGCCGGACGGGCAGTGGCTGCGGATCGGGTTCTCCGATCCGGCGTACGACATGCCCTCGTCGTTCAAGGTGACGCCGTTGCCGCAGGACAGCGTGCGGTCGGCGGCGACCAGGGTGCGGGTGGAGACGGAGAACGGCTCGCGCACCAGCCTCCTGCGGGCCGACGGGTCGACTCAGAGCATCAAGGCCCCTCCGGGTACGACGGGTTGGATGAAGCTGACGATCGTCGACTCGGTCGCGCGGCGGACCGGGCTCGCCGGGGCCGGGTTCTCCGAGATCGACCTGCCGGACGTGCAGGTGACCCGGCTGCTGCGGCTGCCGGCCGATGCCGACGCCGCGGACTCCGCCGCCGAGGTGGTCTCCCTGCACCGGGTCCCCGACCCGGCCGGGATCTCCCCGACCGGCACCGAGGCCGGCCTGCACCGCCGCTTCACCACGGCGGCCTCGGGCACGTACTCGGTGACGGCGAGCGCGGTGCCGATCTCCGGGGAGGAGCTCGACAGGCTGCTGTACGAGGTCGCCCCCGACCAGCGCAACCGCATCACCGCGACCGCCGACTCCACGGCGACTCTCGGCACCGGCCTGTCCGCCCGCAACCTCACCGACGGCGACCTCACGACGGCCTGGATCGCGGGCGACCGCCCCACCATCCACCTCAGCTGGAACGGCAAACAGCCCATATCCGAGGTGGTGCTGGCGGCCGCGGGCGGCCTCTCCACCCGGCCCACCGAGGTCGACATCACCTCACCCGACGGCGCGACGGTCGCCGGGGTCGACGAGAACGGCGCGGTGCGTTTCCCCGCGATCACGACCGACCGCCTCGACATCACGATCACCAAGACGGCCCCGCTGGTCCTGCACAACCCGGTCGCCGACGAGGACCTCCAGCTGCCGGTGGGACTGACGGAGGCCTACCTCCCGGCCCTCGACCAGTACCGGACCCCGCAGCCGAAGGCCGACCGGACGTTCTCCCTGCCGTGCGGCAAGGGCCCGGTGATGGCCATCGACGGGAAGCTCTACCAGACGGGCGTGTCGGGCCGGATCCGCGACCTGACCGAACGGCGGGAACTGACCGTGACGCTCTGCCAGTCGGGCCGTTCTGGCGCCGAGCTGTCCCTCCCGTCCGGTGAGCACGTCGTCGAGGGCGGGGACGCCGGCCCGCTCGCCCTGACCGACATCACCCTGACCCGCGGCACGGTTGCCGAACCGACCTCCCTGTCAAGGGAGTTGCGGATACGGGACTGGCTGGGCGACCGGCGCGAGGTGAACGTGGGCTCGGGCGCCGCCTCCTACCTCACGACGTACGAGAACTACAACGACGGCTGGAAGGCCACGCTGAACGGCAAGTCGCTCACCCCGCTGCGGCTCGACGGCTGGCAGCAGGGCTGGCGCATCCCCGCGGGAGCGGGCGGCACGGTGAAGCTGTCGTACGAGCCCGCGACGACGTACGACGGCGCGCTGATCGGCAGCGGGGTCGCACTGGTGGTACTGGTGGGCCTGGTGCTGTGGCGCAGGCGCTCCCCGAACCCCGACGAGCCGCAGCCGGTGCCTCCGGCGCCGGGGGTGTGGCTCGGGGTGGTGGCGCTCACTCTGGTGGGCGTGGTGATCGCCGGGTGGTTCGCGCTGCTGGTGCCGGCCTTGGCGCTGCTCGCGTCCCGACGGCACGGGTTCCTGGTGCCGATCGCCTTCGCGGCCCTGGCGGGGGCGGGCATCGCCGCGGCGGTGGGCGCGGGAGAGCCGGTGGGCGCTTCGCACGGGGCGTTCGGGCACGTGGCCCAACTGCTGGCGCTGATCGGCCTGTTCGCGGCGCTGGTGAGCGTGGGTGAGCGTGAGACAGCCCCCGAGTCCGAGGCGCCGACACAGCAGCTGCCGCCGGTCGAGGCGAGCAAGGGGAGGACGGAACCGACATGACCCCACCGACACGCATCCCGTTCCCGGTGGTCGACGAGGTCTCCCGCCACTGCCTCCAGGAGGAGGAACCGGAGACGGTCCACATCGAGGTGCACCTGCCGGGACGGCTGGACCGGTCACGGCTCCGGAAGGCGTTCCTGGAGGCCCTGCACCGGCACCCGCGGATCCTGATGCGGGAGGCGCCGGGGGGCCGGTACCGCCGCCGCTACGAGTGGGAGCTGACGACGGAGCCGGATGTGGAGGTGGTGAGCTTCCCGGAGCCGGGGCGAGATGCATTGCGGGACGCGCGCACAAGGGCCCTGGTGGAGGCGCCTCCGCTGTCACTGTCCCCACCGATACGCCTGGAGGTGGTGGAGGGGGCGGGCCCGGCGGAAGGCAGCGAAGCAACAGACCTAGTTGGGCTGCACCCACTCAAGGGGCGCGGGGAACGGCGCGACCAGCCCCCGCCTGGCCGCAGCCAAAATACGACCGTCCTCTTCCTCACCATCAACCACACCGCCCTCGACGGCCCCGCCTGCCTCCGCATACTCGCCACGGCAGCCGAAATCTACGGCGGCAAGGACAACTCCCCGACACCCGCGCCCACTCGCCCACAAGAACCCCCCGCACCCCCCGAGAACGCCCCCTCCAATTGGTCCCGCCCCGCCCGCGTGGCGCAAGGCACTCCCGAGAACTCCCCCGGCAACGGCCTCCTCGTCACCGAACTCGCCCTCCCCCACCGCCCCAAGGGCTCCCCCTACACGGTCAACGACCAGCTCATGGTCACCACGGCCCTGACGATCGCCCACTGGAACAAGGAACACGGACAACCACCCCGCCCCCTCCGCATCACGATGCCCGTCGACGACCGCCCGAGGGACACGACGATGCCGATAGGGAACGGCACCCGCCTGGTGGAAGTCCCCTTCGCGCCGGACGAGTTGCGGCACGGCCCCGACGACATGCCCGCGTTCCTGCGCCGCACGGCACAACGCACGCGCGCCCTCAAGTCCCTCACCCGCCCCCAACTCGGCCACGGTGCGGGCCTGCTGACCGCCCCGGTCACCCCGGTGGCCTGGCGGGCGGCCCTCACCCGGGGCCTGCGCAGAGCCGCCGCCCCCTGGACCTCCACCACGCTCCTCAGCAACATCGGCCGCATCCCGTACCCCTTGGACTTCGGTGAGGAGGCCGGGCGCGCGCACGCCGTGTGGTTCTCGGCACCGGCGAGGATGCCCCGCGGCCTCACCGTCACGACCGCCTCGACCGCGGGCCGGCTGCACCTCGCCCTGCGCTGGTCACGGGCCCTGCTCAGCCACGGCGACGGCGCCCATCTGCGGGACCTGTTCGAGCACTACCTGCACACCACGGAGGTGGCCCCGTGAACACCACCGCACCCCCGCGCCGCAGCCTCAGGGACTTCTACGAGGACCCGGCCGTCCCGGTCGCCTCCGGCACCCCCCGCTCCCTGCGCCAGGCCCGCATGCTGGCCGGGGCCCTCGGCACGGCCGGAACCGCCGCGCGCACCGTCCTGGACATCGGCTGCGGCGACGGCACCGCGGCCGCCACCGCGGCCCCGCTCCTCACCGGCCACCGCATCGTCGGCGTCGACTGGTCCCAGGATGCCCTCAAGCGGGCCCGCAGCAGGCTGCCGTACGCCGTCCGCGGTGAACTCACCGGCTCCGGGCTGCCGTTCAAGGACGCCTCGGTCGACGCCGTGCTGTTCAGCGAGGTCGTCGAGCATCTCGTCGACCCGGACTCGGCACTGGACGAGATCCGCCGCATCCTGCGCCCGGGAGGCCATCTCATGCTGTCCACACCGAACCTGGCCGCCTGGTACAACCGCGGACTCCTGCTGGCCGGGGTCCAGCCCGTCTTCTCGGAGGTGAGCCTGCGGGCGATCCACGGGCGGCCGGGGCGGGAGGTCGTAGGGCATCTGCGGCTCTACACGGCCCGGGCGCTGCGGGAGTTCGTCGCGGCGGCCGGCTTCGAGGTCGTACGGCTGGAGGGGGCGCCCTTCCACGGGGTGCCGCGTCCGCTGCGCGCCCTGGACCGGCTGGCGTGTGCCAGACCGTCGCTCGCGTCGATCCTGCTGCTGCACGCGCGCAAGACCTAGGGGGCGTGGACCATGTGGTGGGGAGTGGCGGCGGCCCTGTTGGCGAACACCCTGTACAGCGTCGGATTCGTGCTGGAGAAACGGGCGCTCACCGCCCTGCCGGAGGTGACGATCCGGCAACCGGTCAAGCTGCTGGGGCTGGTGCTCCGCAGCCCCCTGTGGATCGGCGGCTCGCTCTCGCTGGCGGCCGGGTTCGGGGCGCAGCTCGCGGTGTACCGGACGCTGCCGATCGCGGCAGCGCAGGGCATCTTCGTCTCCGGTCTGGTGCTGCTGGTGCTGCTGTCGGCGCGGCTGCTGGGCGAGGAGACGACCGGGCGGGAGCGGTACGCCCTGGGCGCGATCCTCGCCGCGCTGCTCATGGTCGTGCTGTCCCTGAAGGAGGGTTCCGAACACGTCAGCCGGGACGCCCCGTACCAGCTGATCCTGCTGGTGTGCGTGCCGTCGCTGGCGGCGGGCGTGTGGCTGTACGGGTCCGCCGAGCGGCGCACGAGACACCGGCACCGGATGCCGACGACCGGTGTCGAGTACGGCGTGGCGGTGGGTCTGCTGTACGGGGTCAGCTCGCTCGCGATCAAGGGCGTGTCGAGTTATCTGACCTCAAGTGGGCTCGGCGGCGCGGTAGTTGAGCTGTTGGCCTCTCCGTATCCGTATCTCCTGTTGTTCACCGGGGCGTTCGGTCTGGTGATGTCGCAAGCGGCGCTGCAGCGCTGCCGGGCCTCGCTGATCGTGCCGGTGTGCACGACGGTGACCTGCCTGTACACCGCGGTGCTCGGCACGCTCTCGTTCGGCGAGTCCCTGCCCCACGATCCGCTGCGGCTCACGCTGCGGCTCGCGGGCACGGTGCTCGCGGTCGGCGTACTACTGAGCATGCCCAAGCACGATCCGGCGCCCCAACCGCCCATCGGTGCCAAGGAGTTGACGCCCCCATGAACCCCGACGACCCGCTGCTGCAGATCCTGGCGTGCCCGCTCGACAAGGGCCCCCTGCACCTCGTACCGCCCGACGACGTCCTCTACAACCCCCGGCTGCACCGCCGTTACCCGATCGTCGACGGCATCCCGCAGCTGCTGCCGGCCTCCGGTGAGCAGGTGACGGACGACGAACACGAAGACTTCCTGAAACGGATGACTCCATGACCGCAACGGCCCGTACCCTGGCGGCGAGAGTGGCCCCCCATCTGCCCACCCGGCTCGTCGCCGCGGCGGCCCGGGCGGTGTATCCGCGCTTCGAGCCGGAGCTGGCACGCCTGGCCGAGCTGTGCCCGGCGGACTGCCGGACGGCGGTGGACGTGGGCGGCTGGTACGGGCCGTGGACGCGCCGGCTGGCCGGGCGGGCGCGGCAGGTGGTGACCGTCGAGCCGGTCCCGCATCTGGCCCGGCTGCTGACCTCGGCGGCCCCGGCGAACGTCCAGGTCGTCCAGGCCGCCGCCACGGACCGCCCGGGCACCGCCCGGCTGTGGCTGCCGCCCGGCGACGAGGGCGACCGCGGGGTGTCCTCCCTGGTCCGGCGGGACATCCACGGCCGGGCGGTGGACGTCCGCTGCGTCACGCTGGACGAACTGGGCCTGAAGGACGTCGGTTTCATCAAGATCGACGTGGACGGGAGCGAGCTGGCGGTGCTGCGCGGGGCGACGGGAATCCTCGCGCGCGACCGACCGGCGCTCTTCGTCGAACTGGAGTCCCGGATCCAGCCGATCGCGCCGGTGGTGACGTACTTGTCCCTCCTCGGCTACGACGGCTGGGTGCTGCCCCGCGCCACCTGGGTCCCGCTGTCGGGCTTCCCCCTGGAGGCCCACCAGGAGACGGCCTCGTACGTCGTCGACCAGGGGCTGTTGCGCCGGGTCCTGCCCTTCGTCCAACGCCCGCGGTACATCAACTCGGTGCTCTTCCTGCCCGACGGCCGGCGCCCGGGTGTCAGTGCGGTGGGGGACGATGGAGAACATGCCCTCCGGAAAGCCCCCGGCTAGCCCCTTCACCGTCCACGACTTCCAGCTGGTCCTGCTGCGCCGCATGGCCGACCACAACCCCGACCTGGTGGAGGGCGCCAGACACACCCTGGGCGCGTCGATCGCGGACATGCGGGAGGCAAACAAGCGCTGGCAGGCGATGGTCCGCTCCCCGCGGGCCCGGGCCGCCGCGTCCCGGTACCGCTCGGTCCTCGGCACCCCCGAGACCGTCCTCACCCGCACGGTCGGCGACCTGGAGTGCGAGGCCTGGCTCTGGCCCGTGCCGCTCTGGCCCGACCACCGCTTCGAGATCCTGCTGGCCCCGAACGGCTCGACGGTGTGGAACGAGTGGCTGGTCAGGGCGCCGGAATCCAAGGGCCCCGACCTGCGCACCCTGGAAGACCTCACCCCCTGGTCCTGCACGGTGGACGAGGCGGCCCGGGCCTTCCCCCCGGCCCGCCCCCTGGAGGGCACGGCCCCGACCCGCTGGGGCCTGACGTTCACGGCCCCGGACGGGAAGGGCGTGCGCCGGGAGGTGGTGGCGGAGTTCACGTGGGGCTTGCTGCAGAGGCTCGCGGTGCGCTGATCGCCCCTTCAGGACAACTGTGAAGTCGTCGATCACGATCCTGCCGCCCGGGGTGAGGAGGCGGGCCGGGTCGGCCGGCGTGTCGTCGGGGGCCTTGCCGGTGCCTCCGCCATCGAGGACGAGGAGGCCGTAGGGGCCGTGATCCCTCGATGCGCCGCCAGTCGCCCTGGAGGATCCGCACGCCGGGGCGGTCGGCGAACACCTCGGCGGCGACGCGGGCCCGCGCTTGCTCGCGCTCGACGCTGAAGAGCCGTACCCCTTCCCGTGCCCCCGAGGCCGGCCACGCCGTGCCCACCCCTCAGCCTGTGCCCGGGAGCGGGCGAGTCAGGTCGTCGTCTTCACCACGTCCGCCACCACGCAGCTGACGTTGTCCGGGCCGCCCGCGGTGTTCGCCGCGTCGATCAGGGTGTGGACGGCCGTGTCGGGGGCGGGGGCCGTGGTGAGCAGGTCGCGGATGGTGGTGTCGGGGACGACGGCCGAGAGGCCGTCGGAGCACAGGAGGTAGCGGTCGCCGGGTTCGGCGTCGTGCAGTTTCAGGTCCGGGGTGCCTCCAGCGGTCGTGAGTGCCTTGAGGAGCAGGGCGCGCCGGGGGTGGGTGACGGCCTCCTCCGCCGTCAGCCGGCCCTCGTCGACCAGGGACTGGACCACCGTGTGGTCGTGGGTGATGCGGAAGAGGGCGCCGCCGCGCAGGAGGTAGGCGCGCGAGTCGCCGATGTGGACCAGGGCGAGGCGGGAGCCGGTCCAGAGCAGGGCGGTCAGGGTGGTGCCGTTCTCGTCGGTGCCGTCGGCCACGTCCCGCACCGCCTCGCTCGCCCCGTGCACGGCGTCGGCCAGGAGGTTGAGGACGTTGCCGGCCGGGAGCTCCGCGCTGTCCAGGAACCGCAGTGCCGCCACGGCCGCGCTGCTCGCGGGGGCGCCCGCCGGGCCGTAACCGTCGGCGACCGCGAGGAGGCGGGCGCCCGCGTAGGCGGTGTCCTGGTTGGCGGGGCGGACCCGGCCGGGGTCCGAGTGGGCGCAGTAGCGCAGTTCGAGCATGGTGGTGTCCTTCCTCGGCGTCGCCGTCAGCTCGTCGACGAGGAACGCGGCGAGGTCCCGCCGTACGGCCGTCTCCGCCTCGACCTGCGCCCAGTACGCGCGGATCTCGCCGGCGGCGGCAGCGGGCGGGAGCGCGCACACGGTGCGGATGCGGGCCAGCGGCATGCCGAGCCGCCGCAGCCACGCCACCAGCCGGGCCTGTTCGAGCTGGGCCGGGGTGTAGTAGCGGTAGCCCGTCTCCGCGTCGACGCGTGCCGGGCGCAGCAGCTCCAGCTCGTCGTAGAGCCGCAGCGCCTTCGGCGACAGACGGCACGCCCGCGCGAAGGCCCCGATCGTCAGCCACTCCATACGGCGTCCTCCGTTCCTCGCTCCTGATGGTGGGGCTTCACCGAGGGGGAAGGTAAACGGGTTGCCGCGGTTTCCCCCGCTGCGGTTAGCCTGCGGAACGAGCCTCCATGGGAAAGGACCCCCGCCGTGCCCCGAGTCGCCCTCGTCACCTACGACCCCCACCCGGAGCCCAGCAAGGACGCCGACCTGCCCGTGCTGGTGGCGGCGCTGCGCGAGGCCGGAGCGGAGGCGGACGCCGTGTTCTGGGACGACGGCGGCGTCGACTGGGCCGGCTACGACCTGGCCGTCATCCGGTCCACCTGGGACTACACCTGGCGGGCGGCCGAGTTCGTGGCGTGGGCGGAGCGGTGCGGCAAGGTGACACGGCTCGCCAATCCGGCCCAGGTCGTGCGCTGGAACACCGACAAGCGCTACCTCGGGGAGCTCGCGGAGGCGGGGGTGCCGGTGGTGCCGACCCGCTACCTCGCGCCCGGCGACCCGGCCGACCTGCCCGCCGACCACGAGTACGTCGTCAAGCCCACGTCCGGGGCGGGCGCGCGGTACGCCGCCCGGTACACGCCGGACCAGCACGACAGTGCCGTACGGCAGCTGGAGCGTATGCACGCGGAGGGGCTGACCGCGATGGTGCAGCCGTACATGCGGGCGATCGACGCGGGCGGGGAGCGGGCGCTGCAGTTCTTCGGGGGCCGGCTGCTGCACGCCAGCCGCAAGCGGGCCGTCCTCGCCCCCGGTACGGCCTTCGACGCCACGAAGGTCGCCCATCCGGGGCTGGAGCCCTGGACGCCGACCCCGGCCGAACGCGCCGTCGCCGAGCGCGCCCTGACCGCCGTACCGGACGCGCCGGAGCTGCTGTACGCGCGCGTGGACCTCGTCGACGGGGAGGACGGGCAGCCGCGGGTGATGGAACTGGAGCTGGTCGAGCCGAACCTCTTCCTTTTCCTGCACCCGCAGTCGCTGCGGCCGGTGGTGGAGGCGGTGCTGGCGGCCGCCCGAAGGTAGACCGGGCAGGCTCCCGACCGCACCCCGAGCAGCAACGACAGTCAAGGAGTACGACGCGTGTCCTCTCTCTTCCCGGCCCTGACCGGTGCCGCGGCGGACCGTCCCGCCCTGCGGTTCGGTGACCGCTCCCTGACGTACGCGGAACTCGCCGCCGCGACCGGTGCCCTGGCCGGTCGCCTCGCCCGGTACGACCGGGTGGCCGTCTGGGCGACCGCCGAGCTGGAGACCGCGGTGGCCGTGGTGGCGGCGCTGGAGGCCGGTGTCGCGGCGGTGCCGCTCAACCCGAAGTCCGGCGAGAAGGAGCTGGGGCACATCCTGGGCGACAGCGCGCCGGGCCTGCTGCTCGCCGCACCGGGCACCGAACTCCCTTCCGCTGTCGGCGACTTGGCGCGCATCGACATCGACGTGCACGCCACGGGCGAGCCCGCCCGCGACAACTCGGCGCAGGACGGCGACCCCGCCCTGGTCGTCTACACCTCCGGCACCACCGGCCCCCCGAAGGGCGCCGTGCTCCCCCGCCGGGCCGTCGCCACCACCCTGGACGCCCTGGCCGACGCCTGGCAGTGGACGTCGGACGACACCCTCGTGCACGGCCTGCCCCTGTTCCATGTGCACGGCCTGGTGCTGGGCGTCCTCGGCCCGCTCCGCCGCGGCGGCTCGGTCCGTCACCTGGGCCGTTTCAGCACGGACGGGGTCGCCCGCGAGCTGAACGACGGCGCGACCATGCTCTTCGGCGTCCCCACGATGTACCACCGCATCGCCGAAACCCTCGCGCATGACCCGGAGTTGGTGCGGGCCCTGGCCGGTGCCCGTCTCCTCGTCTCCGGCTCGGCGGCGCTCCCCGTGCACGACCACGAGCGCATCACGGCCGCGACCGGGCGCCGGGTCGTCGAGCGCTACGGCATGACGGAGACCCTGATGAACACGAGTGTGCGTGCGGACGGCGAGCCGCGCGCCGGGACCGTGGGCGTACCGCTGCCGGGTGTGGAGCTGCGGCTGGTGGAGGAGGACGGGGCGCCGATCACGTCGTACGACGGTGAGACGGTGGGCGAGATCCAGGTGCGCGGGCCGAACCTGTTCACCGAGTACCTCAACCGGCCGGACGCGACGGCGGCCGCGTTCACGGCGGACGGCTGGTTCCGTACGGGGGACATGGCGGTGCGGGACGCGGACGGATACGTGCGGATCGTCGGCCGGAAGGCCACCGACCTGATCAAGAGCGGCGGTTACAAGATCGGGGCGGGCGAGATCGAGAACGCGCTCCTCGAGCACCCGGGGGTGCGGGAGGCGGCGGTGACCGGGGAGCCGGACCCGGACCTGGGCGAGCGGATCGTGGCGTGGATCGTCGCGGCGAACCCCCAAGCACCGCCGTCGCTCGACGAGTTGGCGGACCATGTGGCCCGCCGCCTGGCCCCGCACAAGCGGCCCCGGGTCGTCCACCACCTCGACTCCCTCCCCCGCAACGACATGGGGAAGATCATGAAGCGGGCCCTGCATGGCTGAGCGTCTGTCCGCCCGCGAGACGGTCGCGCTGCTCACCGACGATTTCTCCGAAATCCCTTACCCCGAAAGGCAGTCCAGGCCCGACGGGCCCCTCGCCTGGCAGGGCTACGACGCCTCGCGCGCCCGCGCCGCCGGACGTACCGGCGAGCAGGAGTCGGTCATCTGCGGCACCGCGCGCGTCGAGGGCACCCGGGCCGTCCTGATCGCCTTCGAGTTCGGCTTCCTCGGCGGTTCGCTGGGCGAACGCACCGGTGACCGGCTGGAGGCGGCGTACCGGTACGCCCGCGAACACCGCCTGCCGGTCGTCCCGTTGGTGGCCACGGGGGGCAGCCGGATGCAGGAGGGCATGCTCGCCCTGACCCAACTCCAGCGCGTGGCCCGCGAGTCGGCCCTCACCCGGGCGGCGGGCCTCCCCCAGATCGCGGTACTGCGCGACCCGACCACGGGCGGCGGCTGGGCCACCCTGGGCGCGGGCGCCGACGTGATCCTCGCCCTCCCCGGCGCCCAGGTCGGCTTCGCGGGCTCCCGGGTCCGGCCTCCGGACGCGGACCCGGCGGCGTACACGGCGGAGGCGCAGGTGGCGGCGGGCGCGGCGGACGCGGTCGTACGGCCGGTCGCGCTGCGGGAGACGCTGGGCAGGTGGCTGCGCCTGCTGGCGAGACAGTCGAGCGGAGACCTCGGCGACGGGACGGCGGACGGTCATAGCGTGGCGGCGTCGGGTCGCCTCGGCGACAGGGCCGCGGCCGGTCAGACCGCCACGCCGCCGAGCACACCCCACGACGGCGCCGCGCACAGTCGTACCGCCAACTCGGCGCCCGTCCCAGCGCCCCCGGCGCCCCCCGCGCTGCCCGCGCTGCCCGCGCTGCCCGCGCTGCCCGTCGAGCCTGCCCCCGTTCCGGACCCGCTCGGCACCACCGACCTTCCCCCCACCGGGTGGGACGCGGTCCGTCGGGCCCGTTCCGCCGAGCGCCCCCGCGCGGAGGCGTACCTGGACGCCTACTTCACCCACCGCGCGGCCGTGTCCGGTGACCGTTGCGGCGGTACCGACCCGGGCATGCTGTGCGGCTTCGGTGAGCGCGAGGGCCGCACCATCGCCTACGCCGCCCAGACCGGCACGGCGACCCGGCCCGCCGGCTACCGCACCGCCACCCGTCTGATCCGCCTCGCGGACCGGCTCGGCATCCCGGTGCTCACCCTGGTGGACACCCCGGGCGCGGCCAACGACGCGGAGGCCGAACGCCAGGGCGCGGGCGCGGCCATCGCCGACCTGTTCACCACGGTCGCCTCCGCCCGGGTCCCGATCACCACCCTCCTCATCGGCGAGGGCGGCTCCGGCGGCGCCCTCGCCCTGGCGGCACCCGAGGCCACGTACGCCACACCGGACAGCTACTTCTCCGTCATCGCACCGGAACTGGCGGCGGCGATCCTGAAGCGAGCACCGGAGGAGGCCGAGTCGACGGCGGACCAGTTGCGGATCCGGCCGCAGGATCTGGCGGAGCTCGGGGTAATCGCACCACCCGAGAAAGACCTCGGCCGTGAGCGACCCCCGGCCCCCTGACTCCGTATCACCCACCTTTACGGGACGCTTACATAAGACACAAGCGACAGAAACCCCCCATTCAGCCGCACCCCGCCCGGCCCCCTAATACAGGCGCCCCCTCCCCCACCCCCGCACGATGCCACTAAGCCCCGCCACCCGGCGGGGCCCACGGTCTGTGCTCTCGGGAGGACCTCCATGACCGCCAGTCTGGAGCAGCTGCGCCGCTGCCACTTCGCCGTCGACCTGGGCGCGGCGCGGACGCGGGTGTACGTGAAGGGGGCCGGACTCGTCGTCGACCAGCCGTCGGCCGCCGCCGTGAACACCCGTACCGGCGCGCTGATCGCGGTCGGTGAGTTCGCCGAGAAGATGACGGGCCGCACCCCCGACTACATCCGCGTCGTGCGGCCCGTGTCCGGCGGCACCGTCGTGGACATCGAGATGGCCCAGCGGATGCTGCGCCACCTCCTCGGCGACAAGATCCGCCGCAATCTGCGCCGCAAGCCCCGCCTGCGGGCCGCCGCCTGCACCCCGCACGACGCCGACCCGCTGGCCCAGCGTGCGGCGATCGAGACCCTGGTGGGACTCGGGGCGCGGCGCGTGGAGCTCGTGGACACCCTCATCGCCGCCGCCGTCGGCTGCGGACTGCCCGTCGAGCGGCCCGAGGCCACCATGATCATGGTGTGCGGGGCCGCCGCCACGCAGGTCGCCGTGCTCTCGCTCGGGTCGATCGTGACCGCCGAGCGCGTCCCGGTGGGCGGCGAGGCCGTCGATCACGCGATCGTCCAGCACCTGCGTCACGAGCACGAGCTGATGCTGCCCAGTCAGTCCGTACGACCGCTCCAGCTCGCCCTCTCCGGCAACGGCCTCACCCCGCAGGGTCCCGCCTCCACCGAGATCCACGGCCGGGACGTCGCCACCGGCCTGGCCCGTTCCGTGCGAGTCGACACCGCCGCCGTACGGGACGCGATCGAGACCCCGCTGACCGCCGTGCTCGACGGCATCGGCCGGGTGCTGCGCAACTGCCCGCCCGACCTCGTGGCCGACCTCGCCGACCGCGGGATCATGATGGTCGGCGGCTCCGCCCTGCTCCCCGGGCTCGACCAGATGCTGCGGCAGGCCACCGGGATGCCGGTGCACATCGCCGAGCGGCCCGACGTCTGCGCCGTACAGGGTCTGGGGTACATGCTGGAGGGCCGGATCGAGCCGATGTCGCTCGACCCGCTGGCCACCTGAGGCACGACGGGCGCCACGGCCCGCGCCCCCGTGAGACCCCGCCAGACCCCGTCAGACCATTTCGGGCACCAACGCCGTGCCCTCGGGATGGAACCGTTCCAGTCGTCGCGGCGGCACGATGCTCGGCAGCAGCATCTCCCACATGAGGGTGGTCTCCTCGGTCAGGCCGGCCCGCCCGCTGAGGACCTGGGAGCTGAGCTGCAGTCCGGTCCAGGAGCCGACGATCAGCCGGGCCACCCGCCCGGGGTCGAGGTCCGCCTTGACGTCCCCGCGCTGCTGGGCCTGGACGAGGCACTCCCGGAAGAGCTCGATCCACCGGGTGTACGGCTCGCTGACGATGCCCGTCCTGGAGCTCTGGTCGACGACCAGCCGGATGCCGGCCCGCACCCGGACGTCCGCCACCAGCCGCCGGGCCATGGAGTGCACGATGTCGATGACGGTCTGCACCCCGGGTCTGCCCGTGTCCGTGACGGACTCCAGGGCGGAGAACTGCTCGTCGACGAGGGCCTGGGCGAGCTCCTCCTTCGAGCCGAAGTGGAAGTACAGCGCGCCCTTCGTCACCCCGGCCTCCTTCACGATGTCCCCCAGCGACGTCGCGTGGTACCCCTCGGCGTCGAAGGCACGGGCCGCCGCGTCGAGGATGGCCGACCGGGTGACCTCCGCGCGTTCCTGTCCGACCATGCGTCCCACCCCTGCCTGTGTCACGACGTGCTCTGGTGATCAGTTTGTCTTCCCGGCTCCACAGGAAACCAACCGACTGGTACTTGGGAGTCGTCGGCGCGCACGCCGGGCGGGACGGGGTCGCACCATCCCTCTCCCGGCACTCACGGCGCCAAACGATTTTCGCCGGACCGCGTCCGACGAGCCCGGTGTGAGCAGGTGCGCCCCTGCATGCTCCCCGCCGGTCGCGCTACGGTGGAGTTTCCGACGGCTGGGGGAGGCTCTCTCGTGACGAGCGGAACCGCGACGACCCGACAGGCCGCAAGCCGTCCCACCGTGACCACGCCGGCTCCTGTCTCCGTCACCCGGATCGGCGTGACCGGCCACCGCTCCATCCCCGGACCGGTCCTGCCGGGCGTACGGGCGGAGATGCGCGGACAGCTCGGCGGCGGCGCCCTGGAGGCCTTCACCTGTCTCGCGGCCGGCGCCGACCAGATCTTCGCGGACATCGCCCTGGAGAGCGGTGTCCCGGTGACGGCGGTGATCCCGGGCATGGACTACGAGGCCCACCTCGACGACGACGCGGCACGCGCCGGGTACCGCAGGATCCTCGGCGCCTGCGCGCACCGCGTCCAGCTGCCGCCCGAGCCGACGCACGAGGAGGCGTACTTCGCGGCGGGCCGCTGGATCGTCGACCACTGCGACCGTCTGGTCGCCGTGTGGGACGGCCGCCCGGCCCGGGGCCGGGGAGGCACCGGCGACGTGGTGGCCTACGCGCGCCGGACGGGAGTCCCGGTGACCGTCCTGTGGGAGCCGGACGTGCGCCGCGAGCCCTGACGGCGCGTTCCCTGACTGCCCGTCAACTTCCGAACCTGCCCAGCCAGTCCGAGTGCTGCGGTGACACCAGCCGCTCCGCCTCGGCCACCGCCAGGGCCCACCGGTCCTCGGTCACGGTCGTGCTCATCTCGACCCGCAGGGTCTCCAGATCCTGCTCGACGAGCGAGTGCGCGTAGGTCAAGGGCCGGTGCCGGCGCACCTCCTGCCAGGCCACCCCGGCCGCCGCGGACGCGCTGAGCACCCCGGTCAGGTCCCAGCCGCCGAGCATTCCGGCCGCCCTGAGCACGGCGGCGAGCAGGGCCAGCAGGGTCAGTACGGCGGTCACCGACGACCACTGCACGGAGGCGCGGTGGGCCTGCGCGGCACGACGCCGGTACCAGGCGTGCTGTTCCATGAGCCGCTCGCGCAGATAGACGTCGCGCCGCACCGCGAAGGGCTTCGCCCGCACCCGCCGCATCACCGGCGTGATCTGGCCCTCGCCACGAGCGTGGGCGCCGTTCCTGGAGTCCTCCCAGCCCACCTTGCGCATCTCCCTGAGCCGTTCCTCGACCCGCTCCGCGAACAGCGCGTCCGCGTTGGCCACTTGGGAGTGGAAGATGCCCCCGTGCACCATGTACTGCCACGCCAGGGACTTCAGCATCTCGGCGACGGCACGATGGGCCTGCCAGCGTGCGCGGGCACGGCGGCGCGTGGTGTGCAGACCGATGCCGATGGTCAGGGCGTACAACAGCGCGGCCAGGAGCGCCGGGACATGACTGTCCAGGCGCTCGGCCAGCATGGCCGAGGTCGTGGCGGCCAGCAGGACGACCAACTGGGCGCGGACGGCGCGGAAGGATTCACTCTGATGGGTGATCGCCAGTTGATCGTTAACGCGGAACAGCGGGGGGAGGTCGTCGTCGTTCCACGTGCCACCCGGCCCCGGAATACCGACCCTCATGGCCCACCCCCGACAACAGGCTCCCCCGGACATCCGAGTATGCGGGCGCGCGCGCCCCCCAGCCATGCTCCGGAGCCCGACAGCTGAGGTATCGTCCGCCTAAAACCGGGCTGTCTCTGTCTCATGATGCGCATCCGACAGTGGGCCTCTGGTCCCAGTGGGCCGGGGACATGCCGGTCCCCTGGAAGGAGACATCAGACAGATGAAGGCTCAGACGGTCACGGAACGCGCGACGGCCGCCGGTTCCGGCCCCCACGGTCAGCACACCCCGCTGGGTGCGATCGACTCCTCTGCCACGACGAAGGCCGCCGACCGGGTCACGGGTGGCCCGGGAAGGCGTCCCGCACCCTTCAACTCCGCACTGTAGGGCGGACAGTCCGGCCGCGACCGCGCGCTCCGTCCACGGCGGCGCGCGGTCGATCCGCCCGGGATTCGGGTCTGATACCACAACACACGTGTGCGGTAGCCCAATTGGCCGATTCAGGGCGTGCGGGGGTGACGGCGCGCGGTAGCGTGTGCTAAGTGACCGTTTCTCCGGGGGACCACCCACTCCAGCAACTCGTCCTGAAGATCCACAGTCGCTGTGATCTGGCGTGCGACCACTGCTATGTGTACGAGCACGCGGACAAGAGCTGGAAGACCCGCCCGGTCGTCATCGATCAGGACACGGTCCGTCGGACCGCGGCACGGTTCGCCACGTACGCGCGCGAGCACGACCTCGCCTCCGTCACCGTCATCCTGCACGGCGGTGAGCCCCTGCTGGCCGGTCCCGCCCGACTGCGGTCCATCTGCGCCGAGTTCAGTTCCGCACTGGCCGGCGTCACCGAGCTCGAGCTGAAGATCCACACCAACGGCATGCAGCTGAGCCGCCGTCACCTGGAGGTCTTCCGGGAGTACGGCGTCCTCGTGAGCGTCTCGCTCGACGGTGACCAGGCCGCCAACGACCGGCACCGGCTCGACCGCAGGTACCGGAGCAGCTACCACCGCGTCCTGCGCGCGATCGACCTGCTGCGCACCGAGGAGTACCGCCACCTCTTCGGCGGACTGCTCTGCACGGTGGACGTGGCGAACGATCCCGTCGTCGTGCACGACACGCTGTCCGCTCTCTCGCCGCCCCGGATCGACTACCTGCTGCCCCATTCCACCTGGGACTCCCCGCCGCCGCGCGGCTCGTCCGGTTCGGCGACCCCGTACGCCGACTGGCTGCTCGCCGTGTTCGACCGCTGGACGGAACAGGGCCGCAAGGTGCGGGTGCGGACCTTCGACTCGGTGCTCAGCACCCTGCGGGGCGGGCCGAGCCTGACCGAGGCCATGGGCCTGGCCCCGTCCGATCTGGCGGTCGTGGAGACGGACGGCTCCTTCGAGCAGGTGGACTCACTCAAGACGGCCTATGACGGCGCCCCCGCCACGGGCTACCACGTCAACGAGCACACCTTCGAGCAGGTGGCCCGGCATCCCGGCGTACGGGCCCGGCAGCGCGGCCTGCTCGGGCTGTCGGAGACCTGCCGCGAGTGCCCGGTCGTGCAGTCCTGCGGTGGCGGTCTCTACGCCCACCGCTACAGCAGCGAACGTGAGTTCGACAACCCGTCGGTGTTCTGCCGTGATCTTCGCGCTCTGGTCGACGGGATCGCCGAGCGGATCACCGACCGCGCCCTCTCGCCCGCCGTCCTGGACCCCGAGGCCCTGCGGTTCGCCCGGCAGGCACTGGACCGGACCCTCCTCGCCTACGCCAACGAGCGGCTGGCCGGACACCCCGACTGGGACGCGGCCTGGCCGGCACTGCTCCGGCTGGACGCGGACCGGAGCACCGCGGAGCACCTCAACCGGGTGCTGTCCCACCCCTACCTGCGGGCCGCCCTGCGCCATGCCGAGGCGGCCCACAACACCGCCGCCCGCTTCGCCCGCGTCGCGGTGGCCGCGGCCGTCCACGCGCACACCCCGCTGCGACTGACCTGGAAGCAGCCGGACCGGGAACTGCACCTGCCGACCCTGGGCACCCTGACCCTGCCCGCACCGGGGCGGGTGGAGGCCGTGGTGAGCGCGCGGGGTCTCGACGTCCGCACCGCCGACGGGGCTCTCCTCACCGTCGGCGACCAACCCACGGACGCCTGGCGGCCGTTGACGGTTCTCAAGGTGGCGGCCACCGAGCCACTGCTCATCGACGACGCCGACCCCCGCCGTGCGGTCTACCCGGCCCCCGTCACCGCCCCGCTGGACCCGGACGAGCTCGCCGCGTTCCGTGAGCGGTTGCGGACGGCCTACGAGCTCCGCGCGGAGCAGGGGGCCGCGGCCGACGACGACCGCAACGCCCTGCGTGTCGACGCCGTCACCCCGCTCGTCGCCGGAGCCGGGGTGCGGCTCGCCGTCGACGGTCTGGGCGGGCTCGGTGTGGCCGTCGACTTCGAACCCACCATGTTCGTCAGGGAGTTGCCGCGCCTCGGGCGCCGGGCCCGGCTGGCCGCCCTGCGCGCGACGACCGATCTGCATGTGCCGGGCAACCAGGCAGGGCGGGTGCTCACCGAGGCCGTCGACGCCCTGGGCGACGTGGCCTACTGGGGCCCTGAGACCCCCGAGGGCCTGCAGTCCCTGGCCCGGGCCGGACGCGCCCTGGCCGCCCTGACCGAACTGCCCTCCCGCGACCTCACCGAGAGCGGCGAGGTACTGGCCGCGGAGCTGCGCGAGGAGTGGACGGCGATCGCGGGGCGGTCGTGACGAACCAACTGGAGGACCTGCTGGCGGAGTTGCCCGTCCGCCCCGGCACCCCCCTCATGGTGCACGCCTCCCTGAGCGGTACCGGCCTGTCCCCCACCCGGGTCCGTGACGCGCTGCTCGACGCCCTCGGGCCGCGCGGCACGCTCGTCGTGCCCGCCTTCACGCCCGAGAACTCGGACACCTCCCGTGCTCACCGGGCCCTCGTCGCGCACCTGAGCGCGGCGGAGGCCGAGGCGTTCCGTGCGTCGATGCCCCCGTTCGAGCCGGACGCCACCCCCTGCCCGTCGATGGGCGCGCTGGCCGAGTGCGTGCGGACCACTCGGGGGGCCGTGCGCAGTGACCACCCGCAGACCTCGCTGGCCGCGATCGGTCCGCGGGCGGGCGAGCTGCTCGCCGGGCACGACCCGCGCTGCCATCTCGGCGAGCGCTCACCGCTCGCCCGGCTCTACGCCGCCGACGCCCAAGTGCTGTTGCTGCGCGTGGGGTTCGAGGCGTGCAGCGCCTTCCATCTCGCCGAGTACCGCATGACCCCGAGACCGCCCCGGCGACTGTACCGCTGCGTGGCGGGCACCAAGGGAAACTGGTTCACGTACGAGGATGTGGCCTTGGACGACGGCGACTTCGCGGAGGCGGGCGCGCGGCTTCCGGAGGAACTCCTCGTACGGCGGGAATGGGCCAAAAAGCCGGTCACGCTTTTCGACATGAGGGCCGTCGTCGATGACGTATGCGATCAACTGTCCAGATATCGCTCCCGGAATGACCTGAATTAAGTGAACCGCCCGGGCCCTCGGTCGGGCACATTGTTCTTCCGGTTCCAGGTGGCTCGGGCCACGGGGTCATCGACGCGCAGGGGGGCGTGTTGGACATACCTGACGGGGAGTGGGGGCAGGCCCCGGCCGCGGGGCAGCCCTATTTCTTCCTCAGTTACGCCCACACCCCGCCGTGGGGGTCGGGCGGCGGCGACCCCGACCACTGGGTGCACCAGCTCTACCGGGACCTGTGCAACCACATCATGGCGCTGACCGACCTGCCCGCCGGTGCCGAAGTCGGCTTCATCGACCGGGAGATGGGCTCCGGCGTGGGCTGGCCGAGGAAGCTCAGCGAGAACCTGGCCCGCTGCCGTGTCTTCGTGCCGCTGCTGTCCCCGCGTTACTTCACCAGTGAGATGTGCGGCCGGGAACTGTTCGCGTTCAACGAGCGCCTCCTGCATGCCAGGGCCGTCGGCGGACGCGAGGTGTCCGCGATCGTCCCGGCCCTGTGGACGCGCGTCGACTTCCACCAACTGCCGGACTCCATACGCCACATCCACCTGGACCGCACGACCTTCGGCGACCGTTACGCGACCAACGGCTTCTACGGGCTCATCAAGCTCAGCAGACTGCGCGACGAGTACGAGGAGACCGTCCTCACCCTCGCCCAGCGCATCGTCCAGGTGGCCGAGGAGTCTCCGCTGCCGCCCGGCCGGCTGCGCGACTACGAGACGACCCCGAGCGCGTTCCGGCCGCGCGGCGAGGAACCCCGGCACATCCATCTGACGGTGGCCGCGCCCACCCTCGACAGCGTCCCCGAGGACCGGGACTCGCGCCCGTACGGCGAGGACCCACTGGACTGGAACCCGTACCACTCCGAGTCGACGCGCCCGCTGCCCGCGCTGGCGGAGGAGCTGATCCGCTCGCTGGACTACCGGCCCACGGTCTCCTCCTTCGACGACGAGGACACCGAGGGCCCCCTGACCGCCGACCCCGGCGCGGAGGGCGGCAAGACGGGCCGCCCGCGCATCCTGCTGGTCGACCGGTGGACGCTGATGAACGAGGAACAGCGGCACCGATTAAGGGCGTTCGACGCCCAGGCCCAGCCGTGGGTGAGCGCGGTCGTGCCCTGGAACCGCGCCGACGCGCAGTGTCACAGCGACGAGGCGGAGCGCCTGACCATGGAGTTCGAGCGCACGCTGCCCGTACTCCTCGAGCGCGGCAGACGCACCGACTGCCGTAGCGCGGTCAACGGCGTCCCCACGCTCAAGGCGTTCACCGACGTGCTGCCCACCGTCGTGGCGCACACCACCCGGCAGTACCTGAAACACGCGGAGGCCCATCCGCCGCCGGGTCCGCTCGTGCCCAGGCCCCGTCTGCTGGGCCCCATCCAGCCGCCGTACCCGCAAGGCGGACCCGACCACGGAGGAGAAGCATGACGGGCCCGCGCGACGGACGTGTCATCACTTTCTATTCCTACAAAGGCGGTACGGGCCGCACCATGGCGCTGGCCAACACCGCCTGGATCCTCGCCGCCAACGGCAAACGGGTCCTCGCCGTCGACTGGGACCTGGAGGCACCGGGCCTGCACCGCTTCTTCCACCCGTTCCTCGACCCCAAGGCGCTGTCCGCGACCCCGGGCGTCATCAACATCATCCAGGACTACGCCTGGGCCGCGACCACCGGAACCCAGCGCCCCGACGACTGGCACCTGCCCTACGCCCAGGTCGAGCAGCACGCCGTGTCCATCCGCCCCGAGCGCTTCGACCTGCACTTCCCCGAAGGCGGTTCCCTGGACTTCCTCTCCGCGGGCCGCCAGGACCGGGCCTACTCGGCGGCGGTCACCTCGTTCGAATGGGACAACTTCTACGAGCGCCTCGGCGGCGGCACCTTCCTCAGGGCGCTCAGGGCCGGCATGAAGGCGACGTACGACTACGTGCTGATCGACAGCCGTACCGGCCTGTCGGACAACGCCGACATCTGCACCATGGAGATGCCCGACGTCCTGGTGGACTGCTTCACCCTGAGCGACCAGGCGCTGGAGGGCGCGGCGGTCGTCGCCCGCAGTGTCGAGGAGGGCTACCGGCCGCGCCGGATACGGGTGCTGCCGGTGCCGATGCGCATCGACGAGGGCGAGAAGGAGAAGGTCGACGCCGGTCGCGCGCTGGCCCGGATGCGGTTCGAGGGGCTGCCCAAGGGGGCGGACGGCCGGCCGCTGAGCCAGGAGGAACTCAGCGCCTACTGGGGCAGCGTCGAGATCCCCTACCGCCCCTACTACGCCTACGAGGAGACGCTCGCCACCGTCGGCGACGAGAGCGGCATCGCCAACTCGCTGCTGTCCGCCTTCGAGCGGCTCACCGCCGTCATCTCCGACCGCGAGGTCACCTCGCTGCCGCAGATCCCCGAGCCGGTCCGGCTGCGCTGCCGGGACGCGTACCTCAGGCGCCGGCCGCTGACCAGCGTGGCCGACGTCGTGGTCGCCTACGCGGCCGAGAAGCGGATGTGGGCCGACTGGGTCGAGCACCTCCTGAAGCGGGCGGGCTGCGAGGTCACGCTGCACGAGATCTCCACCGGTCCGGTCGAGCCGGCGGAGACCACAGCCCACACCGTGGTGCTGCTGTCGAAGACCTTCCAGGAGTCCCGGTACGCCGACTCCGTCTGGCGCGCCATCGGCGAGCGGAGCCCGGACGGCGCCCGCGGTTCGGTGGTGCCGCTGCGCGTCGAGGAGGTCCCGCTCCCGGAGCCGTGCACCGACCTGCACCGGCTCGACGAGACGGAGTGCGTGGCCGCGCTCCAGCGCGCGCTGGAACTCCCGTTGCAGCAGGCGGAGAGCAGCCCGACGGCCCCGCGCTTCCCGGGCATCACCCCCGGCATCTGGAACGCGCCGCAGCGCAACACGACGTTCACCGGCCGGGCCCCGATCATGGACCGGATCCGCACCCAGCTGGGCGAGCTGTCCGGGCCGCCGCAGCCGCAGGCGCTGTTCGGACTGGGCGGCGTGGGCAAGACCCAGCTGGCCATCGAGTACGTGCACCGGTTCATGGCCGACTACGACCTGGTCTGGTGGATGTCCGCCGAGCACACCGACGACGTCGTCGCCTCGCTCGCCGAACTCGCCCCGCTGATAGGCGCGACGGGCACCGAGGAGGACATGACGAAGGCCGGCCAGGAAGCCGTGCAGCGGCTGTCCCGGGGGTTGCCGACCAAGCGCTGGATCCTCGTCTTCGACAACGCCGGTGATCCCGCGGAACTGGCCCGCTACTTCCCCACCGGGGACGGCGGGCACATCCTCGTCACCTCCCGCAACCAGGCCTGGTCCCAGCACGGGGCGTCCCAGCAGATCGACGTCTTCGAGCGCCAGGAGAGCATCGAGCACCTGACCCGGCGCACCGAGGGCGGCCTGACGGCCGAGGACGCCGACCGGGTGGCGGAGGCCGTCGGCGACCTGCCGCTGGCGGTCGAACAGGCGGCGGCCTGGCTGGCCGAGACCGCCACGCCGATCGAGGACTACCTGCGGCAGCTGGCCCGCCAGACCACCGAGGTCCTGGACCTCAACCAGCCGCCCGACTACCCGCGGACGGTCGCGGCGACCTGGAACGTCTCGATCGAACAGCTGGAGAAACGATCACCCGCGGCGGTACGGCTGCTGCAGCTGTGCGCCTTCCTCGCGCCCGAGCCGATCTCCCAGCAACTGCTCTACAGCAAGGAGATGATCACGGCACTCAAGCCGTACGACCCCTCGCTCCAGGAGAGCCTGCTGCTCGGCCGGGTCATCCGGGAGATCGGCCGGTTCGCGCTCGCCAAGGTCGACCAGAAGACCAACAGCCTCCAGGTGCACCGGCTGGTGCAGGCGGTGATCCGCTCCCAGATGCCCGAGGAGAAGCAGCGGGAGGCCCGGCACGCCGTGCACACCGTCCTGGCGGGCACCCGGCCCGACGGAGACGAACCCATAGACGACCCGACCACCTGGCCCCGCTTCGCCGTCATCTGGCCGCACCTGGCCGCCTCCGACGCCCGCAACTGCCGTGAGCCCGACACCCGCAGGCTGCTCATCGACCGGGTCCGCTACCAGTGGAAACGCGGTGACTTCCTGGCCGCGAGGCGCCTCGCGGAGGACCTGCTCCAGGACTGGAAGCCGGTGCTCGGGGAGGACGACGTCTACTACCTCTACCTGCGCTTCCACCTCGCCAACGTGCTGCGCTCGCAAGGGCGTTACGTGGAGGCCCGGGAGATCGGCGAGGACCTGCTGGAACGCCAGCGCCGGGAGCTGGGCGAGCAGCACCCGCACACCTACGCCACCATGTCCGGGCTCTCCAGCGACCTGGCGGCGCTCGGCGAGTACACCAAGGCGGTCGAGCTGGCCAAGGAGGCGCACACCGGCTTCAGCGAGATCTTCCACGAGTCGCACCGACGCACCCTCAGCGCGGCCAACAACCTTGCCCTCGCCCTGCAGATGGTGGGCAAATACGGCGAGGCACGCGGCATCAACCAGGACACGCTCGACCGGCGCATGGCCGTCCTCGGTCCCGACCACCCGTACACGCTGGCCTCGGCCGAACGCCTCGGCCGCGACCTGCGGGAGGTCGGGCGGTACGCGGAGTCGGTGTCGATCCTGTCGCGCGCGTACGCGGCCCACAAACGGATCCTGACCAAGGAGTTTCCCGGCACCCTGCGCTGCGCCAAGTCCCTGGCGGTGTCGCTGCGCCGCAACGGCCAGCTGGAGGACGCCCGCCGGCTGACCGAGGCGACCCGCAAGCAGTACAAGGACCAGTACTCGGCCGCGACCCCCGACTCGCTGGCCTGCGAACTGAACCTGGCGGCGGACCTGTTCGCGGCCGACGAACGGGACCGGGCCCGCGAGGTGGCCAGGGAGGTGCTCGCCGAGTACATGAAGGTGCCGGGCGAGGCCCACCCGTACACCCAGGCGGCGTTGAACAACCTGGGGATCTTCCACTGGGGCTGCGGAGACCTGGACGAGGCGGAGGCGGTGTTCCTGAAGGTGCTGCCCCGCATGGCGGAGGTGCTGGGCGCGCACCATCCGCACGCCGTGTTCGCCAGTGTGAACTACGCCAACGTCCTGTACGACCAGGGCCGTTTCGAGGAGGCGCGGGAACGGGACGAGGCGGCGCTGCCGGTGCTGCGTGAGGCCCTCGGCGGCCATCACCCCGAGACCCTCGCCGTGGTCACCAACCTGGGGCTCACCCTGCGGGCCCTGGGCCGCGACAGCGAGGCCTGGTCCCTACGGGAGGAGGCGATGGCGGAACTGCGCCTGCTGCTCGGAGAGGACAACGGCATCACCCTGCTGGCAAGCCGCGAACGACGGATCTACCGGGACCTGGAGCCCTTGTCGGTGTGACCCCGCGCGAGGCGGTGCCGCCGGTCATCGGGTCCACAACGCCAACACACCGGCCCGGGCATGCGCCCGGGCCGGCATCCCACGGGGGCGACGGCACCCCACCGGTCAGCACACCGGCCCGGGCAGGGGCCCGGCGTGGCAATGCACCCGTGTAGGCGCGCCCCCGTCTGCCCACCCGCGCGAACACGCACGGTGTGGCGGCCCACCCGGCAGGGCTCCCGCGCGGGCATGCACTCGGCCGGGCAACACTCCCGCGTACACCCACGTGCCCACCCTCAGCGCACCCGCGCGGGCATGCACCCACGCCGCAGTCGCCCGCCCTCAGCGCGTTCGGGTGTCCGCGAGGAGCCAGTCCAGGACGGCCGGTAGGGCTCTCAGTGCGGCGAAGTGGGCCGATGTGGGTTCCAGGACGGCCGTGGCACGGGGGATGCGGTCGGCGAGCCAGGAGGCGTGGGAGGCCGGGGAGAAGGCGTCGTCCTTGCCGTGCCACAACAGCACCGGCACCTTGATCCGCGCCGGGTCGAAACCCCAGGACGCGGTCAGGGCGAGGGCGTCGTCGATCCAGCCGTACGGTGAAGTGCGCAGCGCCTCGCGGTAGTTGCGCAGCAGCATCGAGCGGATGGTGTTGTCCGAGACGATCAGCCGGTCGTCGGCGGTGAGGTCCTCGCGCAGCTCCTCCAGCAGGCGCGCGGGGTCGCTGCGGATGGCGGCGGAGCGCGGGATGATCCCGGCGGCGAAACGCTCGGGGTCGGTGGCGGCCGCGCTCAGGGCGGCGACGTTGGACGGCGCCATTCCGGCGTACCAGTCCAGTCCCTCGGCGTCGCGCGGTGCCCAGCCCACCATCGCCGCCGCCCTGGTGACCCGGTCGGGCAGCAGCGCGGCGCAGGCCAGGGCGTGCGGGGCGCCGGCGGACCGGCCGGCCACCGCGAACCGGTCCAGCTCGAGGGCGTCGGCGACGTCCGCGACGTCCTGGGCCACGTCCGCCACCCGGCGGCGCGGCATGCGGTCCGAACCGCCGTACCCCGGCCGGTCGTAGCTGATGAGGCGGGCGCCGCGCTGGTGGAGGAACATCGAGCGGGGTTTGGGCCCCACCCGGCTGCCCGGCATGCCGTGCAGGAGGAACACGGGGCGTCCGTGCGGATCCCCCGAGACCTCCACCCGTAACCGTCGTCCGTCCGCCGTACACACTTGGTCGGGCACCGTCGCGCTCCCCCCACCAGAGGCCTTGACCGGGCCACGCTGCCCGAACCCTGCCCACGCGGGCGTACGGCGAAACGAAATCGCAGGTCAAAGGGGGCTGGGACCCGGAAGGACCGGCGCAGTTCGGCCAGAGCGGTGACCGTGGTGTGCGGGCCGTCAGAAGGCGAACCAGCAGCGGACCGTCGTGCCGTCCGGTCCGGTGTGCACCCGCACCAGGTCGGCGACGAGGTTGACCATGAGGAGGCCGCGGCCGCCGAACTGGTCCCGGGCGGGCGGCCGGCGCCCGGCCAGCGGGTCGGTGAGGTGTCCCCGGTCGCGGACCTCGCACACCACGTGCCCGTCCTCGGCCCACACTCGCAGCAGACCCGAACCGCCGCCGTGCACCACGCTGTTGGTGGTCAGCTCGGCGACGGCCAGCGCGAGGTCGTCGAGCCGGGGCCGCACGAGCCCGAACCGCTCGGCGGCGTCGGACGCGAAGTGCCGGATCTCGCCGAGCACATCGGAGACGAAGGCGTGGGCGGCGACGTCCGGGGCGGGGGGCAGCGGGGCGTTGTAGCGGGCGTGCACGCCCTCGAAGTCGTACCGTCCGCTCTCCTCCCGGCGCCCGGAGCCGGCGTCGAGGACCACGGGGTGGGTGGCGTAGGCGTCGGCGACGGCCTGCGGGTCCAGGCGCCGGGTGTCGTACGGGCACAGGATGGTGACCGCGCGGCCCTGGAAGGCGGCGTTGATCAGCGCCTCGTGCTGGACGCACGCGGGGTACTCGGTGGCCGAGCGGCCGGCCCAGATCGGTTCGCCGACGATCCGCACCCGGGTGCCGGGCGGCTGGGCGTCGGCGAAGGCGCGCAGCACCCCCGGGATGATCCGGCCGGGGTTGCGCCCGGCCTCGCGCATGTCGAGGAACCGTACGGCCTTCTCGGCGCCGATCTCCGTCTTCAGCAGCCGCAGGTTCTCGGTCGGCACGGCCACGGCCACCGGTTCCCCGGCGTCGAGCGCCTCGTGCACGAACGGCACGACCGCGGCCAGATACTCCTGCTCGTCGCGGTAGAAGAGCGCGGGATGCACGAACGGATCCACGGCTTCGGCCACGGCGTTCACAGCGGCCGCACCGGGTTGCCGACCGCCCGAAGGCGGCGGCGCCGTGGTGCCTCGAACCCAGTCCTCACACCGACTCCCCACTGCCGAACCCGCTCCGTCCCCTTCGATACGTCTCCCCTCCCGAAACGTCTCGTGCCGATACCTGGTCCAGACCGCGTTTACCCCCGGAGTGCGCCCGTCACGCCCCGGCGGGCCGGGTGTACTCCCCGACCGGCCGGGCAGGCGCATCCCAGCACCGCCGGACCCCGCACCGCCACACCCACGGCCGGGGGCGGGATCCGGCGGCGATCGGTGACTCAACGTCGTGACGACTGTGGGGAGCAGCGAGGCGGACATGAGCTCAGCCACACACACATCGCTCGCAGGACGGCTGGACACCCTGGCCATCGACAGCAGCGTGGAGGGGGGCAGGGCCGTGCTCGTCCCCCGCGGCGATCTGATCCACGGCTGTGCGGACACCCTGACCAGGACCCTGGCCGGGCTGCCGGACGACACCGACCGGGTCGACCTGGACATGACCGGCGTGACCTTCATGGACACGACGGGACTGCAGTTCCTGGAGGTCCTCGACACCTACGCCCGCCGCCGTGGCACACGAGTGTCGGCGACCGGCTGGAACGACCAGCCGCGCCGCGTCCTGGAGATGGCCGGTCTGGACCCCGACGATCCGCTGCACGGCCCCGCGACGCGCCGCGAGCCGGTGCCCTCCACGGTGGTCCTGGAGCGCACCCGGCAGCTGGACCGGCTGCGCACGGAGGTCGAGCAGCTCCGGCAGGCGATCCTCACCCGCCCGGTCATCGACCAGGCGCGCGGGGTCCTGATGGCCACCCACGCCTGTTCCCCGGACGAGGCGTGGAACGTCCTGCGGGAGGCGTCACAACTCTCCAACACCAAGCTGCGCACGGTGGCCGCGGTGGTCACGGCCGGTGCCGGGAGCGGTGGCCCGCAGCCTCCGCCCGAGCTGCGCGAGGCGCTGCGGAGGGCCATCGACCGCTGTCTGAACTGACCGGCGGCCGGGTCCCGAGCGCCCGGTCCCGAGCGGCGTCAGTACGGCAGCAGCCGTCCCGAGGGGGTCCTGCGGTCGATCTCGGGCTGCCGGGTGTCACGGGAGGACGAGGGTTGACGGGTGACGCGAACGCGGATCTGGCGGTTCATGGCGCCCTCCTCGGGCCTGGATTCATGTTCCCCGACACGGACCAGCCTCGTCTGCGAGACCCGCCCGCACATCGTGCCCACGGAGGCACCTGCCCTGCCTCTCCGGGACGACCGCACCGCCTTCCGCTACTCCCGGGGGAGGACAACTACCCCTGAGAACGCCCGATCACGCCTTGTCCGGCAGGAAGCGCAGGAACACCGGGCCGCGCACGAGGCGCACACTGGAGGGACGCGGCGCCCGGAAGCCGGTTCGCGCGAGGGCCTGGCGAGGGAGCCCGGGCCGTCAGGGACGCCAGGAGGAGCCATGCGCACAGGCACAGCTCCGGACCGGCCCGCGCCCCGAGCGGCACAGTGGCCCGGTGTCCGACGGTGGCTCGCCGCCGTACGACTGCTCGCTGCCGCACGGCAGTTCTCGGCCATGGGCTCACACCGGCGCCCCGCCCCCGTCGGCCCCTCGCGCCCCGACCAGTTGCGGGCGCTCGTCGCCGTGCTGGACGAGGCGGTGGCCGCGCAGAGGCCGGCCGACGAGGCGGTGGCCGCGTGCGGCGAGCCGGGCCCGGTGTCACGCGGGACGGCACGCGACTGCGGGCTGCAGAGCATCACCGTGCACCGGCTGCGCACCCGCCTCCAGGACCTGCGCACCACCGACCCGGACCTGGTGGCCGCACAGGCCCGCGCGGCCCGGCTGCTCGCCTACGACCTGTGGATGCTGCGCGCCTCGATGAACCTGGCCTTCACCGTCCGCCCCGTCGACCGCACCGAGACGGCCCGTCTGCGCCTCAACGGCCTGGGCCGCCCCGCGGACGACCTGCGGCGACTGCGCGACACCCTGCGCGCGGAGCTCCGGGACGGTTAGGGCCCTCTTTCGGCAAACCCGGTCAAGACTTCCCAATGAACGCTTGTGAGTGTGTGGGGCCGCGCCGATCATTGGCCGAATTCCGCCTGTCCCGCTCATCCGCAGGAGCCCCCGGTGACCGCTGGCCCCATCACCTCAGAGCCGGCCGACGCGCCGCCGGCAGCCCGGTCGGAACGCGAGAAGCTGCGCAAGCACTTCGGCCGCTTCGACATCCTGTTCTTCCTGCTGTGCACGATCGTCGGCGTGGACACCATCGGCTCGGTGGCCTCCCGCGGCGCGGAGGCGTTCACCTGGCTCATCGTGCTGGCCGTCGTGTTCTTCGTCCCCTCGGCCCTGCTGACCGCCGAACTCGGCGCCGCGTTCCCCGACGAGGGCGGCCCCTACATCTGGACCAGCCGGGCCTTCGGCCGCCTGGCCGGCGCGGTCAACAACTTCCTCTACTGGATCACCAATCCGGTCTGGCTCGGCGGCACCCTCTCCGTCTCCGCCGTCACCGCGTACACGACCTTCTTCAACGACGGCAAGGACCTGAGCACCCCGGCCTTCTACGTCTTCACCCTCGCCTTCGTGTGGATCGGGGTCCTCGCCGCGATCCTCTCCTTCGACGTCGGCAAGTGGATCCCCACCGTCGGCGCGTGGAGCCGCTTCCTCCTGCTCGGCCTGTTCACCGCCACGGTCGTCGTCTACGGCGTCCAGCACGGCCTGCACGGATTCGGACTCGGTGACTTCTCCCCGACGTACGCGGGCTTCGTCGGCCTGGTGCCCGTCCTGATGTTCAACTACGTCGGCTTCGAACTGCCCAGCACGGCGGGCGACGAGATGACCGACGCCCAGAAGGACGTGCCGTACGCCGTCTTCCGCAGCGCCGCCCTCTCCGTACTCCTGTACGCCCTGCCGATCCTCGGCATCCTGCTCGTGCTGCCCGTCAAGGCCATCAGCGGTCTCGGCGGGTTCATCGACGCGATCCGCCAGGTCTTCACGGTCTACGGCGGCCATGTCGCCGGCGACGGCACCGCCACCCTCAGCGGCGCCGGGAGCGTGCTCGGGGACCTGGCCGCGGTCCTGTTCATCCTCACGGTGCTCTCCTCGGGCGTGACCTGGGTGATGGGCTCCGACCGCGCCCTGGCCGTCTCCGGCTACGACGGCGCGGCCCCCCGCTTCCTGGGGGTCATTTCCAGCCGCTTCGGCACCCCGGTCCGCGTCAACATCCTCAGCGGTGTGGTCTCCACGGCCGTGCTGGTCCTGGCCCACGAACTCACCTCGGGCAGCGCGGCGAAGCTCTTCGGCGCGGTCCTGGGCCTGGCGATCTCCACCACCCTGGTCAGCTACCTGGGCATCTTCCCGGCGCTCGCGGTGCTGCGGTACAAGGCCCCGGGCGTGCCCCGCCCGTACAAGGCGCCCGCGCCCCTCGCCATCAGCATCGTCCTCACCGTGCTCGTTCTCTTCGCGAGCGTGCAGCTGGTCGCCCCGGGCCTGGGCGACCACTGGTTCGGCAAGGGGTACGCGCCGGACGGCTGGCACCACCACGAGCGGGTGAAGTACCTCCTCACCGAGGCACTCCCACTGCTCGGGTTCATGCTCCTCGGCGTCCTGTTCTGGGCACTGGGCAGGCCGACGCGCAGGGCGGCGAAGGGTGTGTAGCCGCCTGTTCCGCACCGGCTGTCAGTGCGGGTCGAGGCGGGTGGCGAGGTCGTGGGCGGTGGCGCCGGTGAGCTCTCCGATGGCGGGCCCGACGATCTCGATACGGCCCCCGGTGATCGAGGCGCTCACGTAGGGCATGCCCCAGAGCTTGCCGTCGATGACGATGGCGATCGCGTTGCGCGGAAACGAGGCCGGCGCGATGGAGCCGGTGAGGGCGGCGAAGCGGGCCCGGTCGGTGGCGTCGAGGGTCACCTCGACCTGCCAGGTACCGTCCACGCCGCTCTTGTCGGCCTTCGCGGAGGCGACCTGAACGTCCGTCATGCCCTTGGCCCGGTCGGCCTGGACGCAGGACTGCGGGTGATTCGCGCTCGCGGGCACGGGGTAGCCGTCGCTGCCCTGCTTGCAGGCCTGCTCGGTGGCCGAGGTGACCGGCAGGAGGGAGAGCAGGGCCGCCTTCCCGGTGTTTCCGGTGCTGTCGCCCCCCGCGGGCCGGATCACGTTCGCGCGGGGGGTCGAGTCGTCCGCGACGGCCACCCAGGCGGTGGCCACCGCCGCGGCGGCGACGATGCCGACCCCGGCGCGGGCCAGCCGCTGACGGCGCCGGGCGATCCGCAGGGCGCCGTCGGCGAGACCGGCCAGCTGGACACCGGCGTCACCGCCGTTCTCCCGGACATGGGCGTGCAGGGCGTCGTGCAGCGGGTGTTCGGTCGAGTCGTTCATGCGACGAAGCCCCTTCCGGAGGCGGTGGAGGAGGAGGCGGCCGACGGCCCCGCCTCGGCCAGGGCGGAACGGAGAGAGGCGAGGGCCTTGTGGGTCTGGCTGCGGACCGTCCCCTGGGCGACCCCCAGAATCGTGGCGATCTCCGCGTCCGGCCGGTCCTCGAAGTAGCGCAGCACCACCACCGCGCGCTGGCGCTTGGGCAGCCGCCGCAGCGCGGCCATGATGTCCTGCCGCTGGACCACGGTCTCGGCCCAGTCGGTGCCCTGCGCTGACGGCCCGTCCGGCACGGTGTCGGTGACCGTCTCCCGTCCCCAGCTGAGCAGCCGGAAGCGGTCCACCTGGGCGTGGTACAGGGCCCGGCGCACATAGATCTCCGGCTGCTCCCGGTCCCGCAGCTTCGACCAGCGCCGGGCGGTGGCGGCAAGCGCGGTCTGGAGCAGGTCCCGGCCCTGTTCCCAGTCCCCGGTGAGCAGGTAGGCCGTGTGCAGCAGCGATCTCGACCGCGCCGCCACGAACTCGCGGAACTGGCGTTCCTCGTCGGCGTTCAATGCGCCCTCCCTCGTTCCCCCGTAGAGACGGGTGCGGAGGGAGGTTCGACTGCCTTCGCCGTCCAACTTTTTCGACCCCTCGTCCGGTCGGACGAGAGGGACCCGCGGGACGGGGTTGTGCAAAACGTTTTGGATCCTTAGCGTCCGGTTCGGACGGAAGGATCCGCATGATGCGCCGACTGATCGTGACGTCCTGTTCGGTGCTTCTCGTGCCCGAGCAGGGCCCCTGCCGGGTGGAGACCGAGCAGGACATCCTGGTGGAGGACGGGGTGATCGCCTGGCTGGGTCCGGCGGGCTCCGGGCCGGACGCGACCGGGGCCGAGACCGTGGACGGCACGGGACTGATCGCCGTGCCCGGGCTGGTGAACGCCCACACGCACGGGCCGATGACGCTGATGCGCGGCGCCGCCGAGGACGTGAGTGTCGAGGCCTGGTTCAACGAGCGGGTGTGGCCCATGGAGGTCAACCTCACGCCGGCCGACGTCGGCCTCGGCGCGGAGCTGGCCTGTGCGGAGATGCTGCTCAGCGGGGTGACCACGTTCGCCGACCACTACTTCCACGCCGAGCGGATCGCCGACGCCGTCGTACGGACCGGCATCCGGGCCGACATCGCGCCGACCTACTTCAGCAGCCGGGGCCGCGCCGCCCTGGAGGAGAGCGCCGGGACCGTCGCCGCCCTGCACGGCTCGGGCGACGGACGGATCACCGCGTCTCTGGGCCCGCACGCGCCGTACACCGTCGAGGACGCGGACCTGGTCCGGGTCGCGGAGCTGGCCCGGGACCTGGGCGTACGGATCCACCTGCACGCCGCCGAGCACCTGGAGCAGACCGAGTCGAGCCTGGCGCGGCGTGGCATCACGCCCATCACGGTGCTGGAGCGCACCGGTGTGCTGGACGCGGGCGCGCTGATCGCGCACGGGTGCGGCATCGTGCCGGACGACCTGCCGACGCTGGCGGCACACCGGGACCGTACGGGTGTGGCCTGCTGCCCGAAGGTGTATCTGAAGCACGCCCTGCATCCGCTCACGCCGGTGCGGAGCCTGCTGGACGCCGGTGTCGCCGTCGGAGCCGGGACGGACGGGGCGGCCGGACACAACACGCTGGACGTGTGGGAGGCGATGCGGCTGGTCGCGCTGACCCAGAAGCAGGCCGAGCGGGACGCCACCTGGATGACGGTCTCCGACACGGTCCGGCTGGCCACGCGCGGCGGGGCCCGGGCGCTCGGGCTCGGGGACCGGATCGGCGCGCTGGAGCCTGGCCGGGCCGCGGACATCGTGCTGGTCGACCTGGGCGGAGCACACTGCCGGCCGGTGCACGACCCGGTGGCGGCCCTGGTCTACAGCGCGCGGGCGAGCGATGTGCGCACGGTCCTGGTCGACGGACGGGTCGTCGTGCGCGACGGCCGGCTGCTGACGGTGGACCTGCCGGACCTGCTGACCGAGATCGAGGCCCGCGTGCCCGCACTCCTGGACACCTCGCACGGCAGGGCGGTGCAGCACTATGACCCGTGAGCAGGACGAGGACGGAGGGCGCCGCCGGTTGCGGCGGCCCGCGTCGATCAAGGACGTGGCCGCCGCCGCCCGGGTCAGCCCGACCACGGTGTCGCACGTGCTGAGCGGCAACCGGCCGGTCGCGGAGGAGACGGCCGAGCGGGTCCGCGCGGTCGTGAGCCGGCTCGGCTACGTACCGGCCTCGACGGCACGCAATCTGCAGGCCGGTTCGACCAACGTCATAGGGCTGCTGGTGCCCGACATCACCAACCAGTTCTTCGCCGAGCTCGCCAAGGGCGTCGAGGACGCCGCCCATGACCTGGGCTACGGGGTCATCCTGTGCAACACCGAGTTCGACCCCGACCGCGAGGACCGCTATCTGGAACTGCTGCGCGGCCGGTTCATCGACGGCATGGTGTACGCCTCGGGGTCGCCGCCCTCCCACGGCCGGCTGGCCTCGCTGCTCGGGCGGTTCCCCATCGCCCTGGCCGACGAGGTCGTCCCCGGGCTGCTGGAGCAGACCATCCTGGTCACCGCCGACCACCGCGCGGGCGGCAGGCTGATCGGGCAGCACCTGAGGGAGCTGGGCCACCGCCGGGTCCTGGCGATCAGCGGCCCGGTGGACCTGGTCAGCAGCCTGGAGCGGATCGCCGGTTTCCGGGAGGCGTTCGGCGACGCGGGGGTCACCGAGGTCGAGGGCGCCTTCGTCGAGCGGTCCGGCTACCACCTGGTCGCCGCGGCCCTGAAGGACGGCGGCCCGAGCCCCTTCACCGCGGTGTTCGCCGCCAACGACCTCATGGCCCTCGGCGCGGTCGCCGCCCTGGAGGACGCCGGGCTGCGCGTCCCCGACGACGTCTCGGTGGCGGGCTTCGACGACATCATGCTGGCCTCGCGGGTCCACCCCCGCCTCACCACCGTCCACCAGCCCGCCTACGACGTCGGCCGCACGGCCGGCGCCCAGCTGCTGAGCTACGTCCACCGGGACGAGGTGCCCCCCGCCTCCCGGCACATCCTGCCGGTCCGGCTGAAGGTCCGTGACAGCACGGCACCGGCACGGCCACCCCGCTGAACAGGGCCCCGCACCACTCAACACCCCTCACCCGAAAGGTCGTTCCGCGATGCCCCATGTCCTCGTCGTGGGTGAATCCTGGTTCATCCACTCCGTCCACCAGAAGGGGTTCGACTCCTTCTTCACCTCCGAGTACGTCGAGGGCGCGCAGGTCTTCCTCGACGCGCTGCGCGAACGCGGCCACACGGTGACGTACGTCCCCGCGCACGAGATACCGGGCAGGCTGCCCGCCACCGCCGAGGGGCTGGACCTCTACGACGTCGTGGTGATCAGCGACGTCGGCGCCAACAGCTTCCAGCTCACGCCGGACACCTTCGCCCGCTCGGTGCCCACGCCGGACCGGACGGAACTGCTGCGGGCCTACGTCGAGCGCGGCGGCGGCCTGTTGATGGTGGGCGGCTATCTCACCTTCACCGGCATCGACGCCAAGGCCCGTTGGGGGCGCACCCCGCTGGCGGCCGCGCTGCCGGTAGCTCTGCACGACCGGGACGACCGGGTGGAGCTCCCGGCCGGGGCCCGACCCCGGGTCGTGGCCCGGCACCGGATCGTCGACGGACCGGACCTGGAGGGTCCCTGGCCGGATCTGCTCGGGCTCAACGAAGTGACGGTACGGGACGGGGCGGAGCTGCTCGTCGAGTGCGCGGGCCATCCGCTGCTGGCCGTGGGCGGCTACGGTGCGGGCAGGTCGGCGGCCTTCACCTCGGACCTGGCGCCGCACTGGGCCCCGCCCGCGTTCCTGGACTGGAAGGGCTATCCCGAACTCTGGGACCGGCTGGTTGGCTGGCTGGCGCGGAGCACGGCGAGCGAGGCCGGCTGATGGTCACCCCCCACCTCTCGGCCGCCCCCGGTGACTTCGCGCCGAACGTCCTGATGCCCGGCGACCCGCGCCGTGCGCGCCGTATCGCCGAGACGTTCCTCGACGACGCACGGCTGGTCACCGACGTGCGCGGCATCGAGGGCTACACCGGAACACACCGAGGCGTCCCCCTGTCCGTCCTGGCCTCGGGCATGGGGATGCCGTCGGTCACGATCTACGCCACCGAGCTGTTCCGGTTCTACGGTGTGCGCAGCATCGTGCGGGTGGGCACCGCGGGCGGCATACCCGAGTCCGTGGGGCTGCGGGACGTCGTCGTGGCCACCGCCGCTCATACCGACTCGGCGATGGGCAGCCGTCGTATCGACGGGGTGCATCTGAGCCACGCCGCCTCGTTCGGTCTGGCCGCGGCCGCCGTACGGGCCGCCGGGACCGGAGGGCACGTCCATGTCGGGCCGGTGTTCACCACCGACCACTTCTACCTGGAGCGCCCGGCGCTGTTCGAACGGCTGGAGGCGCACGGCACGCTGGCCGTGGAGATGGAGGCCGCGGGCCTGTACGCGACCGCCGCCGCCGAGGGCGGCCGGGCGCTCGCCGTGCTGACGGTCAGCGACCATGTGCGCCACGCGGAGGCGCTCACCGCCGCCGAGCGCGAGACGGACTTCGACCGCGCCGTCACCATCGCGGCCACCGCACTCCTCGCGGAAACAATTCCCTAACACGACGGCCATAGCCAAAACGTTTTGCATTGCATAGCTTTCGGCCAATGGAAAGAACGGCCCCCGCTCGAGAAAGAGATCAAGACGATGAGCAAGATCAGAATGCTGGGGGCCGTAGCGGCGCTCTCCCTCACCCTCGCGGGATGCGGTGCGTCGACCGCCACGGACTCCGCCTCGTCCGGGAAATCCGGAAAGCTGAGAATCAAGTTCGTCATCAACGGAAACCTCGGTGACCGTTCCTTCTTCGACTCCGCGTACGCGGGTCTGCAGAAGACGCAGAAGGACCTCGGCTACAGCCTGAAGGTCGTCGAGCTGGGCAGCGACCGCACCAAGTGGTCCTCCGGCTTCGAGGACGCCGCCGCCGGTGACGATTACGACGTGCTCGCCGCGGGCACCGTGGACACCGTCGACTTCGTCTCCAAGCTGGCCCCGGAGTACCCGGACAAGAAGTTCTGGCTTTTCGACGGATCCGTCGACTACTCGGGCAAGAGCGGCTGTTCCAACAAGTGCGCGAATGTCTACTCCGTGACCTTCAAGCAGAACGAGGCCGCTTACCTGGCGGGATTCCTCGCCGACAAACTGGTCGCCGCCAAAGCTCTTCCCGGCAGTGCCGGAAACGGCAAGGTGGGCGTGATCGGCGGAGTGAAGATCCCGGTCATCGAGGACTTCGTCGTCGGCTTCCAGGCAGGTTTCAAGGCGGCGGGCGGAAATCCGTCCTCCGGTGTCCTCGTGCAGTACGTCGGCGGCGACAATCCGTTCGGCGACCCGGCCAAGGGAAAGCAGATCGCCTCGGCGATGTACGGGCAGGGAGCCGAACTGGTGTGGCCCGTCGCCGGGTCCTCGGGACTCGGGGTGTTCGAGTCGGCCGTCGCCGCCAAGCGGTACGCCTTCGGCGTCGACTCCGACCAGTACAAGACGCTGACCGACGCGGCCCAGCGGCAGACCGTCGTCACCTCCATCCTCAAGAACGCCGGCAACGCCCTCTACCTGGCGGCCGAGGCGAACAAGGCCGGCACGCTCGCCTACGGCAAGCCCGCCGCCGTGGGCCTGGCCGAGGACGGGGTGGGCTACGTGGACAACGCCAACTTCGACAAGCTCGTCCCGGCCGCCGTGCGCGCCGAACTCGAAGCGCAGGCCGCGAAGGTCAAGTCCGGTGCCGTCAAGGTCCCTTCGGCCTTCTGACCTCCGAGGAACGCTGGTGGACCCCATGAAGAAAACCGACGCAACCCTCGCTGGAGCCCCTCCCGCCCTGGAGGCCACCGGCCTCGACAAGACCTACCCCAACGGCACCCGCGCCGTCCGCGACGTCGACCTCGTCGTACCCGGCGGTGAGATCAGGGCGATCGTCGGCCAGAACGGCGCCGGGAAGTCCACCCTGATGAAGCTGCTGTACGGACTGGAGCGGCCGTCGGCCGGGCACCTGAGCGTGCACGGACGGCGCGTCAGGTTCGACGGGCCGCAGGACGCCATCGCCCTCGGGGTGGGCATGGTCCACCAGAACCTCATGCTGGTCCCGTCGTTCACCATCGCCGAGAACGTCGTCCTCGGCGTCGAGCCGGGCCGGGCCGGCCGGGTCGACCGCGCGGCCGCCGCCGAACGTACGGCCGCACTCGCCGAGGAGGCGGGGCTCGCCGTCGACCCGGAGGCCAGGGTCGACACGGTGTCCGTGGGAATGCGTCAGCGCGCCGAGATCCTCAAGGCCCTGCACCGCGGCGCCCGCATCCTGATCCTCGACGAGCCCACCGCCGTGCTCACCCCCCAGGAGACGACCGACCTGTTCACCGCGGTCCGCCGGCTGCGCGACGCGGGCATGACCGTGCTGTTCATCTCGCACAAGCTCAAGGAGGTGCGGGAGATCAGTGACCGGGTCACCGTCATGCGCTCCGGATCGGTGATCGGCACGGTGCGCACCGAGGACGCGACGCCCACCCAGCTGGCGACCATGATGGTCGGCCGGGAGATGTCCCTCGACGTGCCGAAGCCCCCGGCACGGCCCGGGGCGAACGTGCTGCGCGTGCGCGGGCTCACGGGTCCGGCGGTGCACGGCGTCTCCTTCGACATCGCGGCCGGGGAGATCGTCGGGCTCGCGGGCGTCGAGGACAACGGCCAGACGGAACTGGTCGAACTCCTCGCCGGACTGCGCCGCCCCACCACCGGCGCGGTCACCGTGGACGACACCGACGTCACCCACCTCGACGCGGCGGGCCGGCGCCGGGCCGGCGTCGCCCACGTGCCCGAGGACCGGCTGACCAACGGGGCGGCCCTGGACCGCTCCCTCGCCGACAACCTGATCGTCGACCGCCACGACCGCCCTCCCGTCGCCCGCCGCGGCATCCTGCGCACCCGCCGCATCCGCGAGCTCGCCGAGGACCTGATCGGCCGCTACGAGATCCGCGCCCCGCACCCCGACGCGGCGGCCGGGGCGCTGTCCGGCGGCAACCTGCAGAAGGTCGTCGTCGCCCGCGAACTCTCTGCCCGGCCACGCCTGTTGCTGGCCGCGCAGCTCACCCGGGGCGTCGACATCGGCGCCATGCACTTCATGTACGAGCGGCTCCTCGAAGCCCGTGACGCGGGCGCGGCGGTGCTGCTGGTCTCCGCCGATCTCGGCGAACTCCTCGCGCTCTCCGACCGGTTGCTGGTGATCAAGGACGGCCGTCTCGTCGCCCGCTTCGACGACCCGGCCGGACTCACCGAGGAGACCACCGGCCTGTACATGCTCGGTGTGGAGCGGCATCCGGACGAGCGGATCGCGGCGGGTGTCCGATGACCTCGACCCTGGAACCGGCCGCGCAGGAGCAGCGGCGGCCCGAGACGCAGGGCCGCCGGGAGTTCCTGGCCACCCGGCGCCGTACGGTGGTCGTCGAGCTGACGATGACGGTCCTGACCGTCGCCGTGGCCGTCCTCATCGCCTTCCTGGTCGTCCTGGCCACCGGCAAGGACGCCACCGGCGCACTGAACGCCCTGCTCACCGGCCCGCTGGAGCGCACCCCGCGCATCGGCCGCTGGCTCGCCGACGCAACCACCCTGGCGCTGCTGGGCCTGTCCGTCGCGATCCCCTTCCGGGCCCGGCAGATCAGCCTCGGCGCGGAGGGCCAGGTGTACGCCGGTGCCCTGGCGAGCGCGCTGGTGGCGATCAACCTCCACCTGCCGCCCGTTGCCGCCGTGCTGGTCCCGCTGGGCGCCGCCGCCCTCGCCGGGGCCACGCTGGGCGCGGTGCCGGGGGTGATGAAGGCCCGCCTCGGCGCCAACGAGATCGTCGCCACGCTGATGCTGAACGCCGTCGTCGTACGGGTCTTCGACTATCTCCTCACCGACCATCTCAAGGCACCCGGCAGCAGCGCCGTGCAGTCCGCCCCGGTACGCCCCGACTCGGCGCTGCCGCTGCTCTCCGACTTCTTCGGCGTCCCCCTGGACCAGGCGAACATCGGCCTGTTCGGCATGCTCGCGGTGGCCGCGGCCGTGTGGTTCCTGCTCGCCAGGACCCCCCTCGGCTACCGCATCCGGATCACCGGTTCCAACCCGGACTTCGCCCGCTACGGCGGCCTCGACGTGCCGCGCACCATCGAGTGGAGCTTCGTCATCGGCGGTGCGCTGGCCGGCCTCGCCGGGGCGCACCTCGCGCTCGGGATCTACGGCGGGCTCCAGCCCGACATGGCCGGCGGCCTGGCCTTCGAGGGCATCGTCGTCGCCCTGCTGGGCCGCAACAACCCGGTCGGGGTGGTCGCCGCCGCGCTCCTGTACTCGTATCTGCGGGTCGGCGGCGATGTGATGGAGCAGCAGACCGATGTCGGCTCCGAGGCCGTGACCATCATCCAGGCGGTGATCGTGCTGCTCGTGACCGCCCGGGCGCTGCCCGAACTCGTCAAGCGGTACCTCGCCCGAAGGGAGGCCCGCTGATGGGTCCGGTCCTCGATGTCGTGCTCAGCACCGGCTTCCTCGCGGCGATCCTCGGGGTGTCGACGCCGTACGTCCTCGCCGCCCTCGGCGGTCTGCTGGCCGAGCGGGCCGGGGTGCCCAACATCGCCCTGGAGGGCTCGATGCTGTCGGCCGCCTGCACCGGTGCACTGGTCGCCGGGTACAGCGGCTCGGTGTGGGCCGGGGCCGTCTGCGGGATCGTGGCCGGCGCAGTCCTCGCGCTGCTGCTCGGCGTACTGCATCTGTACCTGGGCGCGGACGCCATCATCGCGGGCATCGGCCTCAACCTCCTGGCGGCGGGCGCGACCGCGTACACCGTGTACGCGCTCCTCGGCGACAAGGGCGGGACGAGCCGGCTCCACAGCGGCGCGCTGCCCTCGGTCCGGCTGCCCCTGGTCGAGGACGTCCCCGGTATCGGCGCGGTACTGAGCGGGCAGAACGTGCTGACCTGGGCCGCCCTCGCCGCCGCCCCGGCGGTCGCCTGGCTGCTGTACCGGGCGCGGTTCGGCTTCCACCTGCGGGCGGTCGGCGAGCACCCCGAGGCGGCACGCTCGGTCGGCATCCACGTCCACCGGGTCCAGTTCCGCGCCCTCGCGCTCAGCGGCGCGCTGGCCGGGGCGGCGGGAGTGTTCCTGAGCATGGGCGCCGTGTCCTTCTTCGTCACCGGCATGACCGCGGGCCGCGGCTACATCGCCCTGGCCGCCGTCTTCCTCGGCGCCCTGCGCCCCTGGGGCGTGTTCCTCGCGGCCCTCGGCTTCGGCACCGCCGAGGCCCTCGCCGTCCAGCTCGGCAACCTGGACATCCCGTCCCAGCTGGTCTCCGCGATCCCGTACGTCCTGACTCTGCTGGCCCTGGCCCTCTTCACCCACCGCCGCCGGAGTCGCACCGCACCGGTGTCACCTCCCTCGCCGCACACCACGTGAGCAACAGCGCCGCCCACGCCCCCTCACCATCCAGCCCGGCAACCTCCCGGGTCCCGGCGATCCCGTACGCCCTCACCCCGCCCTCCTTGGAGACCCCATGAGCATCCGCGCCGCCCGCCGTGCCCGGATCATCGCCTGCGCAGCGGTCCTCGGCTCCCTGCCCGCCCTCGTCGGCACTCCGGCCGCCGCCCACGACAGGGCCGTAGGGCTGGACTTCCTCGGCGAGCGTGAGCTGCCCGACGCGATGGCCTTCCAGGGCACCACCGTCGGCGGGCTCTCCGCGATCGGCTACGACGCCAGGGCGGACACGTACTACCTGATCAGCGACGACCGGTCACAGACGGGGCCCGCCCGCTTCTACACCGCTCACATCGACCTCGGCGAGGACGGCCTCACCGGCGTCGAACTCACCAGCACGCATCCCTGGTTGCGCCCGGACGGCACCGCCTTCCCGCCCACCTCGACCGCCACCTCCACCGTCGCGCCCGACCCGGAGGGCATCGCCGTCGACCCGCGCGACGGCACTCTGGCCTGGTCGAGCGAGGGCGAGCGCATCGTGCCGTCCGACGGGCCCGCCCTCCTCGGCGATCCCTGGGTCCGCCGTGCCACCACGACCGGCGGCTACCTCGGACAGCTCCCGCTCCCGCCACAACTCCACACGAACGCGCAGGAGTTCGGCCCGCGCAGGAACCAGACCATCGAAGGAGTCACCTTCACCCCGGACGGACGGCGGATCGTCACCGCCATGGAGGACCCCCTCTACCAGGACGGCGACGACCCCACCCCCGAGCACGGCGCGCTCAGCCGCCTCACCGTCCACGACACCCGCACCGGCCAGCCGTCGGCCCAGTACGCCTACCCCCTGGAACCGCTGTTCGCCACACCGCCGGCGGGCAGCACCGACACCAACGGCGTCAGCGACATCGTGGCGCTCGACCGCGACCGCTTCCTGGTCCTCGAACGCGCCTCGATCTACAGCGACAACGACTGGAAGGCCCGTATCTACCTGGTCGATCTGCACGGCGCCACCGATGTCCTCGGCCGCGACTCCCTCACCGACCCGGCCGCAGGGCCCGTCCGACCGGTCGGCAAGACGCTCGTGAGCGACCTGTCCGACGTCCCGGGGCTGCCCCGGGTCGACAACGTCGAGGGCATCACGCTGGGCCCTCGTCTCCCGGACGGCCGCCGCACCGTCGTCCTGGTCTCCGACGACAACTTCGCCGCCCGCCAGGTGACCCAGTTCATCGCCTTCGCGCTGCGCGACCGACCCTGAGAACGGGGCGCGTGGCCGACCCTGCGAGGTCACCCGACCCGAAGTCCTCCCAGGGACACGTTCTGGCCGACGCTGAGCACCATGCCGGGTTTCAGCTTCGCGTACAGCCACTTGGCGTCGGCCGTCCGCAGCCCGATCCAGCCCTGCCTGACATCGCTCCTGCCGGGTGCCTTCTCGTTCCAATGGAGAGCGACCACTAACTTGGCGGTCACGGTCATCAGCCCGGTCGGCGTGGGGTGTCGGGCAGTGCCCGACGAGACGGCGAGCTCGCGGCCGGCGATGGTCAGCAGCCGCCGGGAGAGGTCGACCGTGGCGGCGGGCCGCGGCGAGGGCGTGGCCGAAGCCGCCGTGGCCGGACGCTGCTCGCTGCCGCCACCGAGGCCGGTGGTGAAGGCGAGGACGACCGCTGCCAGGGCGGCGGCAACGGCGGTTCCGCGAACCCGGCGAACCCATTGGAGCCGCCCGAGCACCGAAGCGCCGCCGGCCTCGCCCTGGGGCGAAGCACGGCGGCGCCTGCGGTTCGGATCGGAGCCGGCGTCAGCTCCTGGTCCACTGCTGGTTGGTGCCGGCGTTGCAGTACCAGACGTCGACCGACGTGCCGTTGCCGGTGCCCGCTCCGGACGCGTCCAGGCAGAGCGCCGGGTTGGCGGCACTGGTCACGGAGAGGTCCGCGTTCACGTTCCACTGCTGAGCAGCCGCGCCGGTGCAGTCGCTGATGACCACGGGGTCTCCCGCCGTGGTTCCGGTGCCTCCCACCGTCATGCACTTGTTGCCGTAGACGGTGAGCTGCTTGTCCGCGTTCCAGTTCCAGGTCTGGTTGCCGCCGGCGTTGCAGTCCCAGAGGTCGAGCTGGGTGCCGTTGGTGGTGCTGAAGCCGGGTACGTCGACACAGCGGCCGGAGGCCACTCCGCGCAGGACCTCACCGGGAGGCGCGGGCGGCAGGTCGTTGACGGGCGGGGTCTTGCCGAAGCCGTAGCCCCAGCGCAGCAGGGCGACGCCGGTGGCGCTGTTGTCCACCAGGTTGCCGTCGGCGTCCAGCGACTCGATCGAGTAGGAGTCACCGAAGCGCAGGCCCGGCCAGTACACGAGCCCCATCCCCTTGCTGCGGGCGGTGTTGGCCACGGAAGCGAGGTACGAGGTGTAGATGTTGCCGTTCCAGGCGCCGTAGTTCAGACCGATGGTCATCGGGGAGCCGGCCTCGTCGATGATGGTCCGGCCGGTGTACTTGCCGAGGCGGGCCTCGAGGTCGGCGGTCCAGTCCGACTGCTTGGTGTAGCTGTTCCAGAAGCCGTAGAAGTGCAGCGACAGCAAAGTTCCGCGCAGTGCGGGCGCCGCGCCGACGCCGGTGACGTTGTCGTTGTAGCCGGTACCGCTGATCACGACACGGCCGCGCGGGACGTCCTTGTGCTGCTTCAGCCAGCCGCTGGTGACGGACACCCACTGGTCCAGGGTGTAGCCGTGCGGCTCGTTCATGGGCTCGAAGTAGACCCGCGGGTTGTGCTTGTACTCCCGCACCACGGTGTTCCACATCTTCGTCCAGGCGGCCGTGTCGTCGACCAGGCCGTCCTTGCTGGTGTCGGCCTCCCAGTAGCTGACGATGACCTTGTCACCGCTTGCCGTGGCCGCGTCGATCGTCGCCCGGTACGACTTCCACCAAGTGGTGCCCACGGACGCCGGGTTGATCGGCAGTCGCAGCGTGTTGGCGCCCAGGTTCTTCTTGAAGCCGCGCACCATCTTGTTCGTGGTGCGGTACACGGTGCGGTAGTTGTCGGTCACCGACAGCCCGCTCGGCACCACGGCGTCACTGGCGTAGTTGTCGCGCGGGTCCGCCCAGTTCACGCCGCGGAAGTCACTGGTACCGCCCTTGCCCTTCGGCGCGGGCTTCTCCGACACGTGAGAGGCGGGCGAGGCGGCCTGCGTCTCGGGGGCCTGCTGGGCGAGGGCGGGGCCGGGGGCAGTCAGCACCATGAGGGTCGCGCCGAAGCCGGCCATGAGCACACTGGCCAGTCGTCTCGACCTCGTCGGGGTCTTGGTCATGTCGTTCTCCAGTGACGGGAAGCGCGGAGGGCGGAGTGCGGGTTCGTCACCTGAGCCGCGTCAGTGAGGAACCAGGGCCCGGATACAGACACTCGGACCCGTGTAAACCGGCCATGGTTACGTAACCATGGCCGGACACTGACACGGTGCCGACCCCGGTGACAAGAGATGTGACGCTTCCGAAATGCCACGGACTTGTTGATCCGGGGGTGCCGCGGTGGCCACGGCTCCACTTACAGGGGCCATCTGACGGGCCGCGCTCGCCGACGACCCGGTTCCGCTACGGGCCGTCCCGCACCTGCCGGTGGCCGCCTTCCCTAGACCCGGATGACGACCACGGCAACAGGGCCGTCGCCTGGGCCCAACGGGCCCGACCCCTCAACCGCGGTCACGTCGGGACGGAGCCGGGCCGCTGCTCTCCCGCACGATCAGTTCCGGCTCGGCCCACAGGGGCAGGGCCGGGGCCGTATCGGGCTCGAGGAGCCGGTGGAGCAGGCCGAAGCAGCCCCGGCCGAGGCCTTCGAAGTCGAGGCGGACGGTGGTCAGGGCGGGGTGGGCGTACGCGGAATGCGGGGCGTCGTCGAAGCCCACCACACTCAGGTCGCCCGGCACATCACGGCCCGCCTCCCTGGCCGCGCGGAGGACGCCGAGTGCCAGGTCGTCGTTGCCGCACAGTACGGCCGTGACCGACGGGTCGGCCAGCAGCGAGCGGGCGACGAGGTAGCCGGAGCGAGGGCTCCAGCCGGCGGCCAGGGGTTCGGGGACGGGCTTGCCGGCCACCCTCAGGGCGTCGCGCCAGCCCTCGCCACGCTGGCCGATGCGAGTGGTGGAGGACGGAATCGCCAGGTAGTGCACGGTCTCGTGGCCGAGGCCGAGGAGATAACGGGTGGCCTGGGCCGCGGCCGCCCGGTCGTCCAGCCAGAGCTCGGGCCGGTCGCCGGGGCGGCCGTCCTCGGGCCGTTCCACGGCCGCCGCTGCCGGGAACGCCGCGGGCAGTGCCTGCCATGCCGATACGCCGGGTGCGTCGAAGGCGATCACCAGCACCGCCTCCCCCGGCCGGCTGATCCGGGCCGCGACATCCGCGGGCTGCTGGACCGAGCCCGCGTCGAGCACGCTTATCCCGACCGCGAAGCCGGCCGCCCTCGCCGCCTCCTCGATGCCCTTCAGGGTCGTCGAGGCACCGTACAAGGAGGTGTCGGAGGTCAGCACGGTCACCGAACGCACCGCACCGCCGGCCAGCGCCCGGGCCATCCGGTTGGGCGTGTAGCCCAACTCGGCGATGACATCCAGGACTCGGGCCCGGGTCGACACCTTGACCTTGGGGTCACCGTTGACGACCCGGGAAACGGTCTGGTGCGACACGCCCGCCTCTTTGGCGACGTCCCGGATGCTGACGGCCTTCGACGCCTGCGGTCCCCCGGCCGGGCGGGGGGCGGGGGTCACTTCGTGCATGTGGGGAGGGCTCCTCGTATGCCTGTCACCCGAACCGGACCGACTGCCCGAACGGGCAAGGACCTTCACTCTGCGTGTGGACGACGAGGTGGTCAACGGGTAGCCGACCGTAGCCCACCGAGGGGCCTCGAGAGGAAAGTTCGCGAGGAGTATTGCGGAGGGCAAATGTTACCGTTCACACTACCCCTGCATCACCGACGCGTCACAGGCGACGACGGGGGCCGACGGGGCGCCCTGTTCCCCGAGTCCGCCTCGTGGCCGCCCTGATGCAGCAGCCTTGCTGCAGCTCTCCGCCACTCCCGCATCACCTCCCCCCACCACATCGTCCGCCGTCGGGCCCTCCCGGAGCCCAAAATTGTGAACGGTAACATTTCTGGGTCCTGGAGAGCGCTCCAGCCGTCAGGTGGCCGTGGGCCCCTGGGCCCGGACCGGGCGAATCTCCACCTTCCCATCCGCGCCGGCTCTCGGCACACGCCTGGACAAGGCGTTGCCCGTACATCCGCAGCTGCCACCGTTCATTTCGCATGAGGAAAGGGTTGATCCCGTGTCATCAGGGAGAACCGCCGTGTCCCACTGGGCACGACGTGTGGCCGTCCAGGCATCGGTCCTCGGCCTGGCTTTCGCCGGGCTGATGGTCATGGGCGGTGGCCGGACGGCGTCGGCGGACCTGGGCCGGACCGAGCCGCTGGCGGTGACGACCAACCAGGTCGCGGTTCCGTCGGCCCCGATGGGCTGGGCCTCCTGGAACAGCTTCGCCAGCAGCATCGACTACGCCACCATCAAGGCCCAGGCCGACGCCCTCGTCTCGTCGGGCATGGCGTCCGCCGGCTACAAGTACGTCAACATCGACGACGGCTGGTGGCAGGGCGCCCGCGACAGCAACGGCAGGATCGTCACCGACGAGAGCCTGTTCCCCGGCGGCATGAAGGCCATGGCGGACTACATCCACAGCAAGGGCCTGAAGGCGGGCATCTACACCGACGCCGGCAAGCAGGGCTGCGGCTACTACTACCCCACCACCAGGCCCGCGGCGCCCAACACCGGCAGCGAGGGCCACTACCAGCAGGACATGCAGACGTTCCAGGAGTGGGGCTTCGACTTCGTCAAGATCGACTGGTGCGGCGGCAACGCCGAGGGCCTCGACCAGGAGGCGACGTACAAGGCGATCAGCGCCGCCAACGGCGCCGCCGCCGCGGTCACCGGCCGCAAACTGGTCCTGTCGCTCTGCGAGTGGGGCACCGGCAACCCCTGGAACTGGGGCGCGGGCACGGCCCCGATGTGGCGCACCAGCACCGACGTGATCTTCTGGGGCAACAGCCCGTCCACGGCCAACATGCTGGCCAACTTCGACAAGACGCTGCACCCCTCGTCCCAGCACACCGGCTACTACAACGACCCCGACATGCTGATGGTCGGCATGAACGGCTTCAGTGCCGCCCAGAACCGCACGCACATGGGCCTGTGGGCGATCTCCGGCGCCCCGCTGCTGGCCGGCAACAACCTCGCCACCATGAGCTCCACGACCGCGTCGATCCTCAAGAACCCCGAGGTCATCGCCATCGACCAGGACGCCCGGGGCCTTCAGGGCGTCAAGGTCGCCGAGGACACCAAGGGCCTGCAGGTCTACAGCAAGGTCCTGTCGGGCACCGGCAAGCGGGCGGTGCTGCTGCTCAACCGCACCTCCGCCGCCGCCCCCGTCACGGCCCGCTGGGCCGATCTGGGCCTGACCTCGGCCTCCGCCGCCGTACGCGACGTATGGACCGGGACCGACGCGGGCAGCTTCGGGACCGGTTACACCGCCGGCGTCCCGGCCGGTGAAGCGGTACTCCTCACGGTCTCCGGCACCGAGGCCTCGGGCACCACCTACGAGGCGGAGTCCTCGTCCAACACCCTTGCCGGTACCGCCGCCAACGCCACCTGCGCGAACTGCTCGGGCGGCTCGCTGGTCGGCTGGATCGGCAACGGCTCCGCCAACGCCCTGACGTTCAGGAACGTCAACGCCCCGACGTCCGGCGTGAAGCTCGCCACCATCGCCTACGTCAACGGCGACAGCACCGCCCGTACGGCGACGCTCCAGATCAACGGCCAGCAGCCCACGGTGGTCTCGTTCCCGCCGACCGGCTCCTGGAGCACCCCCGGCACCGTCTCCGTGCAGGTCGGTATGGCCAAGGGCGCCAACACCATGAAGTTCTCCAACAGCGGCGGCTGGTCGCCCAACCTCGACGCCGTCCTCCTCCAGGGCATCACGGGCACCAACGGCAACGAGATCGCCGGAGCCGGCTCCGGCCGGTGCCTCGACCTCGCCAAGAACTCCATCACCAACGGCACCCAGGCCGCCCTCTGGGACTGCGTCGGCGGACACAACCAGACCTTCACGTCCACGTCGCGCGGCGAACTCGTGGTCTACGGCAACAAGTGCCTCGACGCCGACAACAGCGGCACCACCAACGGCACGAAGGTCATCATCTGGGACTGCACCGGCGGCACCAACCAGAAGTGGACCGTCAACGCCAACGGCACCCTCACCAACAACCAGTCCGGGCTCTGCCTCGACGCCGCCGGCAGCGGCACCGCCAACGGGACGAAGATCGACCTGTGGACGTGCAACAGCGGGAGCAACCAGCAGTGGACGCTCAACTGACGGACTGACGCGCCGCGCGCCCCCCATCGGCGGACGGACCGGATTCGCCGGCCCGTCCGCCGACGCATGCCGACCGACCACGAGGCTCCGCCTCGCGAGCAACCGACGCCACCCGCGACCCCTCCGGCGCAACCCGTGACAGCAAATACTTGGCCAGCCACATGTTTGCTGTTACCTTGGTTATGTGTCCAGCCACCTAAATGGGTGGCGACACGAGAGGAGTCGTCATGAAGGCCATCCTGTTCGACCGTTTCGGAGGCACGGACGTGCTGCACGAGGCGGACATCGAGGTCCCGCAGCCCGGCCCCGGGCAGATCCGCGTCCGCGTCAGGGCGGCCGGGCTGAACGCGCTGGACGGCAAGATCCGCTCCGGTGCGATGGAGGCCGCGTTCCCCACCCCGCTCCCCGCCGTCCCCGGTGCCGAACTCGCCGGCGTGGTGGACGCCCTGGGTGAGGGCGTGAGGGACGTGCGGGTCGGTGACGAGGTCCTGGGCTGGTCGGACACCGGCTCGTACGCCGAGTACGCGCTGGCCACCACCGTGGCCCCCAAGCCCGCCGGCCTCGACTGGCAGCACGCCGTCGCCCTGCCGGTGGCGGGCGAGACGGCCGAGCGGGTGCTGAACCTGCTCGGCGTCACCGCCGGGGAGACCGTGCTGATGCACGGCGCGGCCGGCGCGGTCGGAACCCTGGCGGTCCAGCTCGCCACGGCCCGCGGAGCGCGCGTCATCGCCACCGCGGGCCCCGCCAACCAGGACTACCTCACCTCGCTCGGCGCCACCGCGACCCTCTACGGCGAGGGCCTGGTCGAGCGGGTCCGGGCACTCGCCCCCGACGGCGTGGACGCGGTGTTCGACCTGGCCGGGAAGGGAGCCCTGGAGGACTCCATCGCCCTGCGCGGCGGCACCGAGCGCATCGTCACCATCGCCGACTTCCGCGCGCACCAGCTCGGCGTCACCTTCTCCACCGGTGGCCAGGAACGCTCGGCCGTCCGCCTGGCCGCCCTGGCACAGGACGCCGCGACCGGCAAGGTCGTCACCACCGTCACCGCCTACCCCCTCGCCGAGGCGGCCACGGCCCAGCAGGTCAGCGACGCCGGCCACGGCCGCGGCAAGCTCGTCCTCACCGTCGACTGATCACATCCGACACCGCACCCGCCACCCCACCGACCACCCTCACCACCCTCACCACCCCAAGGACCATTCATGCTGAACGCCCTGTGGACACCGACCACCGTCGGCGGCATCTCCCTCTCGCACCGCCTGGTCATGGCCCCCATGACCCGTGACCGCTCCACGCCGGAAGGCGTCCCCACCGAGCTCAACGCCGAGTACTACGCCCAGCGGGCCTCGCACGCGCTCATCATCACCGAGGGCACCCAGCCCAACGCCGACGGCCAGGGCTACCTCCTGACCCCCGGCATCCACAACGACGAGCAGATCGCCGGCTGGCGCAAGGTCACCGACGCCGTGCACGCGGCCGACGGCCGGATCGTCATCCAGCTGATGCACACCGGCCGTATCTCCCACCCCGACAACACCCCTCACGGTCGTCAGCCGGTCGCCCCTTCGGCGGTCCAGCCGCAGGGCGTGATGTTCACCGCGTCCGGGCCCCAGGAGATGCCGACGCCCCGTGCCCTGTCGACGCAGGAGGTCGAGTCGACCGTCGACGACTTCCGCCGCGCCGCAGCGGCCGCCGTCGCGGCGGGCGCCGACGGTGTCGAGATCCACGGCGCCAACGGCTACCTGGTGCACCAGTTCCTCGCCGACAACACCAACCGGCGCACCGACCAGTACGGCGGCTCCCTCGACAACCGCATCCGCTTCGCCGTAGAGGTCGCCGCCGCCGTGGCCGACGAGATCGGCGCCGACCGCACCGGCCTGCGCATCTCCCCCGGCAACCCCTACAACGACGTCGCCGAGTCCGACACCGCCGAGCTGTACCCGGCACTCCTGCGCGCCCTCAGCCCGCTCGGCCTGGCCTACCTCCACGTCCTCCACGCGGGCGACGAGGAACTGCTGGGCACCCTGCGCACCCTCTGGCCCAGCACGCTGATCCTCAACCGGGCGGGCACCGACCTGCCCACCCGCGCCAAGGACATCGACCACGGCACGGCCGACCTCGTCTCCGTCGGCGCCCTCGCGCTCGCCAACCCCGACCTGGTCGAGCGGCTACGCTCTGACGCGCCGCTGAACACCCCCGACCCGTCGACCTTCTACGGCGGCGGAGTGGCCGGCTACACCGACTACCCCACCCACACCGTCTGAGGAACCGCTCATGCCCCGCTCCACACACCGCACCCCCAGCACCGCCGGCGAGGGGCCGATGAGTTACGCGATCTTCCAGCTCGCCCGCGCCCACCGCGCCCGCGCCGCCGCCATGCTCCGCGAGATGGACCTGCATCCCGGACAGGAACTGCTGCTGATGCAGCTCCTCGACCGGGACGACCAGACCCAGTCCGAACTGCTCGAAAGCGTCGGCCTGGACCACTCCACCGTCTCCAAGTCCCTGCGCCGCATGCAGGAGGCGGGCCTGCTCGTCCGCGAGCCGGCCGCGCACGACCGGCGTGTCATGGTCGTCCACCTCACCGACAAGGGCCGCGCCCTGCGCGAACCCCTGGCAGCCATGTGGCGGACCCTAGAGGTCGCCTCCGCACGGGACCTGTCGGCGGAGCAGGCGGAGTCCTTCGTCCGTATCGCCTACGCCATCACGGACGCGATCAACAGCAGCGGCCCTGCGGCGGAAAAGTCCGAGTAACTCGACTACACAGTGCGGCAGTTGACGAAGGCCCGTACTGAACGGTGCCACGCGCCCCAACTCCCCCCGTACGCCGGGAGCACGGGGGTCGGTGCCTCAGCGTCAGGGGCAGGGCTGCGGCTCTTCCCCGCCGCGGTCGGGCCTCACATCGAGGACAACCGCATCGCCCGCGTCCCGGGCGCCTTCGCCCCCCCGCCCCCAAGCTGCGGGCCGGCCGTGCCCCCACCGCGGATCCGCCCACCACAGGCCCGCCCGTGAGCCCCCCGGGCGACGGCATCCCCCCCCCACTGACCTGATGGAAATGAGGCCTCCATGGCCACCACCGGCTCTACCCCCCTCCCCCTCCCTGTCCTCGTCGTCGGCGCGACCGGATCCCTCGGCGGCAAGGTCGTCGACGAACTCCTGGGGCGCGGCAAAAACGTCCGCGCCCTGGTCCGGCCGACCACCGACGCGAGCAGGCTCGAAAAGCGGGGTGTCGAGATCGCCCGCGGCGACATGCTCGACCTCGACTCGCTCGTCGCCGCCATGAACGGCGCCGACGCCGTCATCACCACCGCCGCCGGTTACACCCGCGGCGGCAAGAACGCGCACGACATCGACACCGTCGGCAACGCCAACCTCGCCGAGGCCGCCCATCGCTCCGGCATCCGACGGTTCGTCCTGACCAGCATCCTCACCAGCGACCAGACGCCCCAGGTCCCGCACTTCTGGCACAAGAAGCTCGCCGAGGACAGGCTCGAACAGCTCCGCGTCCCCTTCGTCGCACTGCGCCCGGGCGCGTTCCTCGACCAGATCGCGACCATGGCGGGCGACCCGATCGACAAGGGCCGTCTGACGTGGATCGGCAAGGCCACCGTCCCACTGACCTTCGTCCACACCTCCGAGCTCGCGGCGTACCTGGCCGCCGCCGTCGACGCCGAGGCCACCGACGGTGAGCGCGTCGACATCGGCTGGGACCGTCCGGTCAGCATGCGCGAGATGGCCGACCTGATGGGCAGGCGGGCCGGGAAGAAGATCAAGGTGCGGGCCGTGCCATCGATCGTCGCCCGCGCCGCGGGTGCCGTCGCCGGCCGCTTCCTGCCCCTCGTCAAGGACATGGCCGCGATGTTCAGCTGGTTCGACACCGGCCGCTACGTCGCCGACACCCGCCGCCAGGAGCAGCTGTTCGGCCCCGTGCCCACGGCCGAGGACGCCCTCGCCCGGTACACCGACGAGCTGGGCACGGCACGGCAGCGGTGACGGGCACGCATGCCGTTGCGGTCAGCTGGTGAGGCCGGCGTCGCGGGCCACGAGGGCGGCCTGGACGCGGTTGGTGACCTCCAGCGCGGTCAGGATGCGGCTCACGTGTGCCTTGACGGTGCTCTCGCGCATGGCGAGCCGGGTGGCGATGTCGGCGTTGGTGTCGCCCTGGGCGAGCAGCGCGAGCACGTCCCGTTCGCGGGGTGTGAGCCGCTCCAACCGGGCCTGGGCGGCTGTGACTTGGGATTGTTTCGTGGCGTGGTAGCGGTCGATGAGGCGCCGGGCAGCGGTGGGGTGGAGCATGGCCGACCCGGCGGCCACCAGGTGGACGGCCCGCAGGATCTCGGCGGGGTCGGTGTCCTTGAGGAGGAACCCGTCGGCTCCGGCGGCGAGGGCGTCGTAGACGTATTCGTCGAGGTCGAAGGTGGTCAGAGTGATCACCTTCGGGGGGTGCGGGAGGGCCCGTAGCCGGGTCGTGGCGGTGATGCCGTCCATGCGGGGCATCCGTACGTCGACGAGGGCCACGTCGATGCGGTGTGCCGCGGCCGGCTCGAGGGCCTGCAGTCCGTCGGCGGCCTGGGCCACGACCTCGATCAGAAGTGACGCTCCATCAGTTCTCCGTCTCTCAGGGCTCGTCTTCGAGAACTCGGGAGCGCCCGGCGCCGGGTCCCGGGACAATGATCGGTATGACGTCTCTCCACTCCAACCCGCTTTTCACTGGGCTTGCCGACGCCGAACGGATCCTCGTCTCGGGCGCGGGTGGGGGCTTCGACATCTACTCCGGCCTGCCGTTGGCTCTTTCCCTCTTGCATCAGGGCAAGCAGGTGTATCTCGCGAACCTTTCCTTCAGCGCGCTCGAGGGTCTTCCGATCGATGACTGGGTCGCCCCCGACCTGGCCGCTGTCACTCCCGACTCCGCTCTGCACCAGAGCTACTTCCCGGAGCGGACCCTCGCTCAGTGGCTGCACCGGCACGGCTACCCGTTCACCGTGTACGCCTTCCCCCGGACCGGGGTACGTCCGCTGCGCGCCGCCTACCAAGCACTGGTCGAGCTGCACCGTATTGACGCCGTGGTACTGGTCGACGGCGGTACGGACATCTTGATGCGCGGTGACGAAGCCGGGCTCGGCACTCCGGAAGAGGACTTGGCCAGCGTGGCGGCACTGGCCGCGCTGGACGGTATACCGACCCGCCTCGTCGTTTCAGTCGGCTTCGGGGTGGACGCGTACCACGGCGTGAACCATGTGCAGGTATTGGAGAACATCGCCGCGCTGGAGCGCGACGGCGCATACCTCGGTGCGTTCTCGATACCGCGTGCCACCCGTGAGGGCGCTCTCTACCTCGACGCGGTGACGCACGCTCAGCAGCACACCCCGGAGCACCCCAGCATCGTGAACGGTTCCATCGCTGCAGCCGTGCGCGGCTCGTTCGGCGATGTCCGGTTCACCGACCGCACCCGGGGCAGCGAGTTGTTCGTGAACCCGCTGATGTCCCTGTACTTCGCCTTCGACCTGCCGGGCCTGGCAGCACGCTGCCTCTACCTGGACCGGATCGAGGACACCCACCTGATGCGCCAAGTCCATTCACGGATTGCCGAGTTCCGCGAATCCACAGTGACTCGCCCGCCCCGCCGCTTCCCGCACTGACGACCAGGCCGACAATGCGGTGCTCGCGGTCCGTGTCCTCCGGTACCGCGTTGAGGCGATGGATCAGCACCCACCGACCGTCGTCCATCGCCTCACCGCCGGCCAGGCCGGTGACGCGCCCGCCTTCACCGACGTCATGGCCCGCCTGCGCGTCCCCGTATTCCTCCCGCGCGATCCGCGAGCACCTGCGCAGCGCGGTATCCGGGCGGTGATCCCCGTCCCCGCCGACCCGCGCGGACACCGGCTACGCCGGGCAGCCGCGGCAGCAGGTCACCGGCCTTCGACCGCGCGACCGACGAGCAGCGCAACACCGTCGAACGGTGCATCAACCGCCTGAAGCAGTGGCGCGGCCCCGCCACCTGAGGGCGTGCGGCGGTCCCCCGCGCCACTTCTCAGAGCTGGGTGATCGGGCGCATCGCCAGTCCCTCGGTGCCGGCCCAGCCGTTCACCCGCGCCGCGTCGTCGACGGAGACCGTGTCGAGACCGTCGGGCAGGTCGAAGATGAGCGTGCCCCTCAGTTCGGTGCCCTCGCCGGCGACCAGGGTGGCGGTGAAACGGTCGGACTGGTCGTACTCCGCCTCGCCGCCCTCGTCATTGCCGAAGACGTACAGGCCGGCGTACGCCTTGCCGCCTCCCTCGACGACGACGGGTTCGGTGTCCGGCTCTCCGAGCGTATCGACGCTCGGGGCGTCGTTGCCGGCCTTGAGCCGCACCTGCGGCGCGTCGTTGAGAACGCACGGCGTCCTGGTGCTGTTGGTGACGGTCAGCAGGAAGTGGCGGGGGGTCTCTCCTGCACCGTCCTGAAGCTCGACCGCGGTGTTGAGCCCGGTGACCTGGCAGTCGGCGTACGCGGTGCCGTTGCCGCCGCCGGTCTCGCCGCTGTCCCCGGTCCCCGCGCCCGTCGTGCTGCTGCTGCCGGTCCCGGAGTCGCCCGTGGACTCGGTGCTCTCCGACGTACTCCCCCCGGCCGAGGCGGAGCCCGAGCGGGCGGCGGTCGGCGATGCGGCTGCCTTGTCGTCACCTTCGGAGGGCTGGCAGGCGGTGGCCGTCAACAGAGCCGCGACCATGGTCGCGCCCAGGACGGCGCCACGCAGGCCCCGACGCGATGAGCCGGCTCCGACCGTCTTCGAGTTCATGCCGTTTCCTCTTCCCCCGTGACCGACCGAAGTCGGCCGATGTGTACGCGACATGGCTAGTCTTGCCACTCGGGGGAGCCGGATGACCGTCGGCCCGCGTTTGTTACAGCCCTCGCACGAACCAGCAGCCGTGACGTGACCATGACTCCGAGAGCCGCTGCGGCGAAGGGCTCGTTCGGGCGCCCCAGTCGTACTTGCTCCAGGGGGCGGCGTCTCGGTTCTCCCGGCGCGATGACCGGCACGACGGGGTCTTTCGGCCCGAGTACGCGATACCAGTCGTCGAACCCGGTCGGATCCGAGCCGCTCGCCGGGCGTCCGCCGCGTACGTGCACCCGCCCGTCTGATTCTGGTCGCCCGACTGGAACAGCGGGTCGGGCATGGGGAAGCGCCCCAGGGCGGGTCGTAGTTGCGCGCCCCGGGCAGGTCCAAGCCGGTCACCGAGTCCGTCGGCTTGCCCAGGCAGGCATGGTTCTCGTCCGCCGATCCCCACGTCGGCGGCTCCGAGCACCTCGGGTTCCCGTACGGGTCGTCATACCGACGCGTGACGACGAGACCGTGTCCTCGTGGGCGTACAGGCACAAGCCCTGCCGCCGCCACCGACCGCCGAACGAACGGCCCGTCAGGCCCCCTCGGCCACCGTCATCCAGCGCCACTGGGTGAACTGCTCCAGATTGGCGGTGCCGCCGATGCGGGAGCCGTTGCCCGATGCTCCCATTCCGCCGAAGGGGGCGTTCGCGGCGTCCTTGGCGGAGACGTCGTTGAGGTGCACCATGCCGGTGCGCAACTGCTCGGCGATGGCCGCGGCCCGCGGCACCGAACGGGAGTGCACGGCCGCTGTGAGGCCGTACACGGTGTCGTTGGCGATCTCGACGGCCTCCGTGTCGGTACGGAAGGCGACGACAGGGGCGACCGGCCCGAAGATCTCCTCGGTGAAGGCGGGCATGGTCCGCGCGACGTGGTCCAGGACGGTGGGCGGGTAGAACAGCCCGTCGCGGCGTCCGCCGGCCAGCACCCGTGCCCCGGCGGCCACGCTCTCGTCCACGATGCGTTCGATGTTCGCCGCCTGGCGCTCGCTGATCACGGGGCCGAGGGCCACGCCCTCCTCGCGGGGGTCGCCGACCCGCAGCGCGTCGGCCTGTCCGATCAGTGCCTCGGTGTACGGCTCCATGATGTCGGCGTGCACCAGATGACGTCCGGCGGCGACGCAGGCCTGCCCCTGATAGCCGAAGGAACTCATCGCCCCGGCCGCCGCGGCGGCGTCGATGTCCGCGTCGTCGAGCACGACGATCGAGTTCTTGCCGCCCAGTTCCAGGCCCACCCGCTTGAGCCCGTCGCCCGCGGCCCGGGCCACCGCCCGTCCCGCCTGGGTGGACCCGGTGAACACGACCATGGCGACGTGCGGATCGGCCACGACCGCCTCACCGGTGCCGGGGCCTCCGGGCAGCACGTGCAGCAGCCCCTCGGGAAGTCCGGCCTCCTCGAACAGCCGCGCCACGACGATGCCGCCGGACACCGGCGTGTGGGGATCGGGTTTGAGCAGGACGGCGTTGCCCAGCACGAGGGCGGGAGCGAGGGCCCGCATGGCGAACAGCAGGGGGGCGTTCCAGGGGTTGATGACGCCGACCACACCCAGCGGTACCCGCCACGCGTAACTGGCCGGGCCGGGTGTCGGCGGGCTCAGGATCTCGCCGCGAGGCAGCGAGGCGAGCCCGGCGGCCTGCGACAGCTGACTGAGTCCGGCCGCGATCTCGTAGTCGCCCTTCGCCGGGACGCCTCCGGACTCCCTGACGATCCACTGGCGGACGTCCCCGCTGTGGTCGCGCAGTGCCCGGGCGGTACCGAGCAGCACCTCGGCGCGCTCCTGAGGTGCCGTCTCGGCCCAGGCCCGCTGAGCCCGGGCGGCCAGGGCACCGGCCCGGGCGACATCCGCGGGCGCCGCCACACCCACCTCCGCCAGTCGCTCCCCCGTCGCCGGTTCGGTCACCGGCTGGGTCCCGCCCCCGGACTGCCGCCAGCCGCCGCTGTAGATCTTCCCGGTCCAATCGGCCGCGTCCGGCCACGTCCCCTCGCTGGTGGCAGTCATGGCAGGACCCCCATCATCGATCATTGGTAGCCTTTTGGGACTTATGACCTCGTTAAGCTTATATGTTCAACCACTTCCCGACCGAGGTGAGGGCGGATGAACGTGATGACGGGTTCTGAAGCCGCCGACGACGATCGGGCGGCCTTGCGGCCGGAGGACCCCGTCGACGAGTCGGCCACGGCCAGAGCCACCGTGGATCCCCGCGGCATTGTGACCGGGTGGAGCGAGGGCGCACGGCGACTGCTCGGATACCGGGCCGCGGAGATCATCGGCCGGCCCGCGGCGCCGTTGCTCGCCGCGGAGCCGCCCTTGGAGGCGCTGCGCTCCCTGCACACGCTGCCGAGGTGGAACGGGGCGGCGACTCTCCTGCACTCGGACGGCCACCACCTCACAGTGAACCTGCTGGCCCACCGCCGGGAACCCCACTCCGAGGACGACGGGGGCGACGAGTGGCTCCTGGTCTCCCCCCTGGCCCGGCCGCCGTCGCCCCTGCAGGACAACGCGCTGCTGAGGTGGGCGTTCACCCAGTCCCCGGCCACGTCGGCGCTCTACGACACCGGTCTGCGGCTGCGGCGGGCGAACGCGGACATGGAGCGGGTGATCGGCCTGCCCGAGGCGGCGATGCAGGGGCTTCGGGTGTCGGAGATCGTGGTCGACTCCGAGGGCGACCGGACGGAGCAGTGCATGCGGCGGGCGCTGGAGACCGGAGAACAGCAGCATCTGCAGCAGGTCCTGCGCCTGGCGGGCCACAGGAGCGAGAGCATCTGGTCGACGTCGCTCACCCCCGTGAAGGACGCCGGGGGAACGGTACGGGGCGTGCTCCTCTCCGCCTCCGACGTGACTGAGGAGCACCTGGCCCGACGGCGTCTGGCCCTGCTCAACGAGGCCAGTATCCGCATCGGCAGCACCCTGGACCTGGCCCGGACCGCGCAGGAACTGGCCGACGTCGCCATCCCGCACCTCGCGGACTTCGTCACCGTCGACCTGCTGCCCGCCATCGAAGGCGGCGACGACCCACGCGCCAGTTCGCCGGCCGGCCCGGTCATGCTGCGCCGTGTCGCCTACCAGTCGGTCCTGGAGGGCTGCCCCGAGGTCGTGGTGGAGCGCGGAACAGTGGCCGCCTACCCGGACGAGTCGACTGCGGCCAGGTGCCTGAGCGCCGGCCGACCGCTGATCGAGAACGTGACCGCTTCCGCGATGGACCGGGTGGCGAGCCAGACCCCGGACCGGGCCGAGCGGATGCGACGCTTTGGCTTCCACTCGGTGCTGGCCGTGCCGATGCGGGCCCGCGGCATCACTCTCGGCGTGGCGACGTTCTCCCGCCACCGGCGCCCGGAACCCTTCGAGCGGGACGACCTGCTCCTCGGCGAGGAGATCACCGCCAGGGCCGCCGTCTGCATCGACAACGCCCGCCGCTACGACCGTGAGCGCCGCACCTCCCTCACCCTGCAGAGCAGTCTCCTGCCGCAACGGCTGCCCCCGCAGGCCGCCGTCGACGCCGCCTCCCGCTACCTGCCCGCCAGCGCGCAGGCCGGCGTCGGCGGCGACTGGTTCGATGTGATCCCGTTGTCCGGCGCCCGGGTCGCGCTCGTCGTCGGCGACGTCGTCGGCCACGGCATTCATGCGTCGGCCACCATGGGACGGCTGCGCACCGCCGTACGCACTCTCGCCGATGTCGACCTCCCGCCCGACGAGCTGCTGACCCACCTGGACGACCTGGTCATCCGCCTGTCCGCCGAGGCCGAAACCACAGCCGACGCCGTGGGCGACATCGGCGCGACCTGTCTGTACGCCGTCTACGACCCGGTCTCCCGACGCTGCACCATGGCTCGCGCGGGCCACCCCGCACCCGCGGTGGCGACGCCGGACGGCACCGTGGAGTTTCCCGACCTCCCCGCGGGTCCGCCGCTGGGGCTCGGCGGCCTGCCCTTCGAAGCCACCGAGATCGAACTGCCCGAGGGCAGCCTTCTCGCGCTGTACACCGACGGTCTCGTCGAGGAGCGTGGCCGCGACATCGACGAGGGCCTCGACGCGCTGCGCGAGGTGCTGGCCCGGCCGGCCGCGTCCTTGGAGGACACCTGCGACACCGTGATCCGGAGGCTTCTCCCCGACCGCCCCGCCGACGACGTGGCGCTGCTGATAGCCCGCACCCGCGCCCTGGACGCGGCACATGTCGCCACCTGGGACGTGCCGGCGGATCCCGCAGCGGTCGCCGAGACCCGTAAGAACACGCGTCGGCAGCTGGCCACCTGGGGCCTGGACGAGGCCGCCTTCGTCACCGAACTGGTCGTCAGCGAACTCGTCACCAACGCCATCCGCTACGGCGGCGCCCCCATCCAGCTCCGGCTCATCCGGGACCGCAACCTCATCTGCGAAGTCTCCGACGCCAGCAACACCGCCCCCCACCTGCGCCGCGCCCGCACCTTCGACGAAGGCGGCCGCGGCCTGCTCCTCGTAGCCCAGCTCACCCAGGGCTGGGGCACCCGCCAGACCTACGACGGCAAGACGATCTGGGCCGAACAGGCCCTCCCCACGGCCTGAACGACATCGCCCTCCGCGCAGTGTCCGCAGCCGGACGAGGCGATGGCCATCGGCGTGCAGGTGGTCGGCGAGGGTCGGGCGGGCTCCTCGTCGAAGAGCGGCAGGGTCGCTTCGGCCGGTTCCATCGGTCTCTCGGGTCGGAAGCGGACGTGTGCGGACGTGTGCGGACGTGGCGAGCCGTGCACGGGGCACTGACAGGCTTCGGCTCAGCCGCTCGTGGGGAAGCTCGCGGCGCTCATCGGGCACCGGGGCGGTCGCGTCGCGGCAGCCGCTCGGCGACCAGGTCGTAGGAATCCACGACCGCGTCGGTGATCAGCCGCTCGGTGATGCCGGGCCCAGGACCGAGGGAGATCCAGTGGCGTTTGTCGAGGTAGCGGCCCGGTGTGATCGAGGCGTAGGCGTGTACGTGGGCGCGGGCGCGTTCGGGTTCGCACTTGACCGTGATGATCTGCTCGTCCGGGTCGTCGGTGACGATCAGGAACACCTTGCCCGCGACCTTGTACACGTCGAGTCCCGGGGTGAAGGGGTAGCCGTGACTGACGTCGGGGAGGGCCAGGGCCGTCCGGCGGGCGGTGTCCTGGAGGCGGTCACCGGCCGCGCTCACCGGGCCGCCCGCGTGCCGGTGCCGTAGGTGTGCGGGTCGACGGGCCGCTCGGCCTCGGGCAGGTGCGCGACGACGAGCCGGTAGGAGTCGGGGCCGAGCTCCCCGACGAGCTCCTTGCCGCGCACCTTGTAGACCTCCCAGTCGGGGCCGAAGGGATGCTCCAGCTGGGCTCCGGGGAGCTTCTCCGCGCAGTCGACGGCGGTCTTGTGCAGGGTCGATGGGTTCATGGGTGGTGGGCCTTCTCGGGTGGTGACGGACTGCGGCATCGAAGGAGGCGGAGGGCGCGCCGCGCGGGCGCCGTGGCACGTCCCATCCTTGCGTCGAAGCCGACGGGAAGAGCGGTAGGCTGCGGACACGTGATGGTCGAGAAGCGACACTCGGGGTCGAACGGGCAGGCCGGACCGGCTGCGGTTCCGCTGTACGGTTTCCAGCCCCCGGTCGGTACTCCGTACGGCCTCGAGGTGAGTACCGTCGAGGATTTCTTCGTCCAGCACGATGACTGGCCGTGGAACCCGCCCCGTCCGGGCCGTGCCACCTTCCACTACCTCATCGGGGTCACCGAGGGGGAGTTGCGGCATGACGTCGACTACGTCACGCGGACGGTCGCCCCCGGCCAGTGGCTGTGGGTGCGTCCCGGGCATGCGCAGTGCTGGCATCCGCCGAGCGCGGCCCGCGGCCCGTTCATCCTGTTCGAACCGGACGTGCTGCGGCCCGACATCGCCCGTCTCCTGGCCCCGCTCACCGCGCACGAGGCCCCTGCCGTGCTCAGCCCGCACCCCGACGACGCCGCCTGGCTCCAGCAGACGGCACTCCAGCTCCTGGACGAACACCGCGCACTCGGGCGCCGCCCCCTCGACATCCACCACGCCCTGCGGCGCAGCCTGCTCGAATCGCTGCTGCTGCGCCTGGCCAACTCCCCCGGCATCGCCCCCATCGGCACGGCCGCGGCCGGCGCGGGCCGTGCCGAGAGGTTCGGGCGCTTCCTGGACGCCTTGGAGCTGCACTTTCGCGAGCTGCACCAAGCCGCGGACTACGCCGAGTTGCTCGGCTGTTCGGTCCGCACCCTGAGCCGTGCCGCCCGGGACGCCACCGGCAAGGGGGTACGTGAACTGATCGACGAGCGGCGTCTCCTGGAAGCCCGGCGCCTGCTGGGAGGTGCCCGGTGGGATGCCCGGGCTGTGGCCGTCCACCTCGGCTTCACCGATCCCGCGAACTTCGGCCGCTTCTTCCGCGACCGCACCGGTCTCACCCCGGCCGCCTTCGCGGCCCGCGAAGCGAGGTCCGACGCCTGACGGCAGCGGTCTCGCGGCGATGGCCTTGGCGCTTCCCGCGATCAGTTCTCAGTCGTCCAGGACGACGACGTGCTTGCCCGGCGTGGTGCCGGATTCGAGGTCGGCCTGGGCGTCCCGGACCTGCTCCAGGCCGTGGTAGACCTTCGCGACCGGGACCTTGAGGCGTCCCTCCGCGATGGCCTGGAGTTGATCGGCGAAGACGTCGGCCGGGAGGTCGGCGGCCTCGCCCGCGTAGCTGGTCAGCCGCACCCCGCTGGGGATCATGAACGGGGTGAAGTCGGGGATGGCCCACGCGCCGCCCAGGGCACCGGTGAAGCAGACGGTGCCGTGCACGCGCACGCATCCGAAGGTGTCCGGCAGGGCTGTGCAGCCCACCAGTTCCAGCGCGGCGTCCACACCCTGCGGTGCGAGGCCCCGAACCTTCTCGGCGATGTGTCCGTCGTCCACGATCGGATGGTCGACGCCCATGGCCCGCAGTTCGTCGGCCCGTCCGGCGTGACGCGTGGTGGAGATGACGGTGGCGCCGAGCTCCTTGGCCATCGCCGCCGCGCTCAACCCGACCGTGGAGGTGCCGCCGCGGATCAGCAGCGTCTGTCCGGCCTCGAGGTCCAGGCCGCGGGTCAGGGAGCCGTAGGCGGTCTGGAACATCTCGGGCAGGGCGCCGACCACGTCCCACGGCAGGGTGGTCTCGAACGGGATGACCTGTGCCGCGGGGACGGTGACGTACTGGGCGTACGCGCCGTCGTACGAGCGGCCCATGTTGCCCATCATGGTGGCCACCTGCCGGCCCGGGCGCAGCCGGCTGTGCTCGTCGGCCTCGTCGACCACGCCGACGCCCTCGATGCCGGGAACCCGCGGGTAGGTGACCACCGCGTCCGACTCGCCCTTGCGGGTGGTGACCTCGGACTCGTTGACGCCGAACGCCTTCACCCTGATCCGCACCCAGCCGGGCTCGCGTACCGGCACCGGCAGGTCCTTGATCCGAAGTGCGTCCAGGCCGCCGGGCCGGGTGACGACGACGGCCCGCATCGTCGCCGGTGCGCCGTCGCCGGCTGCTATCGGTCGGCTCATACCGAGTTCCTCACTCTGTTTCGCCCCTTGGTGTGCTCTTCCGGATGGTGTCCCGCCAGCCGTCAGGGGCGGTCGATGCCCTCCCACAGGCCGAGGGCCTGCTGGTAGTGGGCGGTGGCCTCGAAGGGCGGATTGCCGACGCTTCCCGAGGTGGGTTCGTCCGTGACGGCGGGCCACAGACTGGACTGCTCACCGGTGGCGAAGTCGAGCACGATGTCGCGGATCCGCGTGTCACGCTCGGCTTGTTCGGCGCTGCGGCCCGGCTGTTCCTGGCCGACCAGGGCGTACATCTCGGTGCCGTGCACCGCGGGCGCGCCCTCGGCGGGCCCGATCATCAGGAGATGGGCGTTGCCGCCCGCGGCGGCGTGCGCCAGGGCGCCGCGGGCGGCCGGGAGCGCGAAGAGGTAGTCCGCCATGACCGCGGCGCGGACCTCGGCCGGGGTACGGCCGCCCTGGTCGTAGGCGTCGACGATCTTCTTCGCGCGGGAGCGGGAAATACGCCACCCCGCGACCTCGTCGACGACGCGGTCGCGGGTGTGCGGGTCGAAGCGGTCGAGGTCGTTCGCCACCCACCACCCCATGTCGTCACTCGCCATGCTCAGCAGCACGTCGACATCGCGGTGCGCGCCCGAGGCGAGGACGTCCATGGGATGGGCGTGCACCACCGCGCCGGGCTGCCCGATGTCCAGGACGACGCCGGTGGCCTTGTTGTCCACCCCGCCGCGGATTCCGAGGTCCGTCGGGGCGACCTTGCGCAGGGCGTCCCTCAGAGAGACCGCGTCGAGGTCGAGCAGTTTCTCCGGGTTGTCCGCCACGCCGAGTTCGGTGACGAACAGGTGCGCGAGCTCCTCGGCCCACCAGGCCGGGACGCTACGAGCGGGCCCGCCGGAGAACCCGGCCAGTCGCCGGTACAGGCCGTCGGCGGAGGAGGCGCCGAGCAGACCGAAGGTGGAGTAGGCGCCGGCGCTGTGGCCGTAGACCGTGACCTGGTCGGGATCGCCGCCGAAGTGGGCGATGTTCCGCTTGACCCAGGTGAGTGCGGCGATGACGTCCTGCAGGAAAAGGTTGCTTGCCTCGGCGAGCCGCCCGCCGTATTGCGAGAGCGAGAGCGCGCCCAGGGCGCCGAGCCGGTAGTTGACCGACACGCTCACCACGCGCCCCGTCGCGGCGAGACCGGCGGCGTTGGAGGTGATCTGTGTGTTCGCGCCGTACTCGAATCCACCGCCGTGGATGTACACGGTCACCGGAAGCGCCTTGTCGGCCGGCTGCTCAGGGGCCCACACGTTCAGGTTCAGACAGTCCTCGCCCATCCCGCTGTCCGCTTCGAGCCAGTCACCGCTGTCGGGCTGGACCGAGACGACGCCCTTGCGGTCATGGGGGAGGCCCGGATCGAAGCCCGCGACCACGGGGCGGCGGTACCGCTCGGCGGTGGCGTACGGGATCCCCCACCAGGACCGCACCCCTGGTGCAGTCGGCGCCTTGAGAGCGGGAGCGGTCATGACATCTCCTTCCAGCGCGGTTCGGGCGTTCGCGCGGTACTTCGGCGGCTGGTTGCTCGCGGTGACGTCCCCCATCGTTTCCCCGGATCCGACAAAACGCCCGGCGGGTGGCGGTCACCCGGTGGTCACCAGGTGACACTTCGGCAACCAGATCTCGGTGCAGGTCATGAGCTTCTCGCAGGAGGCGGCACCCCTGGCCCGGATGGCTGTCGCCGCGGCCGGTGAGCCCGCGCGGCACCCGAGGTCCTGCTCGACCGGACCGTCCGTGACGCGCCGTACGACGAACCCGACGACGGCCGCGTCGGTCTTGTCGAGCCACGTCACGTCACGTCACCGGCGAACACCAGCAGCACGCTCGGCGACCCTGGGCAGCGGACCAACACTGCTCCTCTCTGCTCTCCCTCTTGACACCCGCTCTTACCGCACCCTAACTTTTCGCCAAAATTACGAACAGTGTCCGGCATTTCGAACAAGATGCGCTCGCCGGACCTTCTGGCTCGCCTCCGCTCCCGCTCCGCGGCGCGAAACAAGGATGTCTCTGTCATGAGCATTGCTCCCGCATCTGCCGGTGTGGAACAGGCCGTCCGCCGACTCCAGTGGTCACGCGCCCGACACTCCGCTTTCACCCCGCTCCGGCACCCGCAGAAAGACAGGAAACGCACATGGCAAGGGTTCTCACCCGGGTCGCGGCGATACTGGTCGCCGTCGGCCTCTTCTTCACCTCCCAGTCCGTGATCACACCTCAGCGGGCAGCCGCCGCCGACCCCGGCTACCTGATGGTGCACTTCACCGGCGAGGGGGCGACCAACCAGCAGATGTACCTCTCGCACAGCACGGACGGCCTGCACTGGAACGACCTCAACGGCGGCGGCATGGTCCTGCGCTCCACGGTCGGCACGCAGGGGGTGCGTGACCCCGCATTCGTGAGATCCCCCGACGGCAGCAAGTACTGGATCATCGCGACCGACCTGTGCATCGACTGCGGGCAGACGTGGAGTCAGTCCATCAACGACGGCAGCCGCAACCTGGTGGTGTGGGAGTCGACGGACCTGGTCACCTGGTCGCAGCCGTGGCTGCTCAACGTCGCCGGCGCGATCCCCGACGGACGCAACGCCTGGGCGCCCGAGGCGATCTGGGACCCCCAGACCAACGACTACGTCCTGTACTGGGCGACGAACGTGCCCCTCAACGGCGCAACGAAGCACCGCATCTTCTACGCCCGCACCAGCGACTTCCGCACCATCACCACCCCGCAGCTCTACATCGACCGCCCCGGCAGCCAGGAAATCATCGACACCCAGATCATCGAGATGCCCTCCGGAGTGGGTAACTACCGTTACGTGCGGGCCTCCGGCGACGGGCAGATCACCCTCGAGGGCAGCAACTCGATCCTGGGGACGTGGACGAACCTGGGCAACCTCTCCGGCATCGGTCTGACCGGGTCGATGGTCGAGGGCCCGATGTGGATGAAGTTCAACGGCACCAACAAGTGGGCGCTCTACCTCGACCAGTACGCCACCAGCGGCGGTTACATGCCGGTCGTGACGACCGACCCGTCCAACCCCGCGACCTACCAGAAGCCGGCGTCGGGAAGCTACACCATGGGCGGCACGAAGAAGCGCCACGGCTGGATCATGAACCTGACGGCCGCCGAGGAGAGCCGTGTGCTCGCACGCTGGCCCAACACCGCGGCCAACCGGCTCCAGTCGTACAACTTCCAGGACCGGTACGTACGGCACACCAACTTCGACGTGCGCATCGATCAGAACATCACCGGCCCGGACGCGCAGTTCCGGCTGCGGCCCGGCCTGGCGGGCTCCGGCACCGTCTCCTTCGAGTCGGTGAACTACCCCGGACACTTCCTGCGGCACTCCGACTACGACTTCCGGCTCGCCCACAACGACGGCACCACCCAGTTCGCCGCGGACGCGACCTTCCGCCAGGTCGCCGGCCTCGCCGACTCGAGCTGGTCGTCGTTCCAGTCCTACAACCACCCCGACCGGTACATCCGCCACTACGCCTACTACCTGAAGCTCGACCCGATCACCACCGCGACAGCACGCAGCGACGCCACCTTCCGCGTGACGAACTGACCTGAGACCGGGATGCCGGCGCCTCCAGGGGAGAGCGCCGGCACCCCCCTCTGGTCGCACTACGGGCTCAACAGTGCCCGGCATTGTCGGCCGGGCAACCGCATCGGTGCAGCAGGAACGGCGCGACCAGCCCGTCGAGGCCTAGATGCCGTACTCCACACCGAACACACCGTGGCTGATGACACCGCGCCGCGTACAGCACTGGACGAGCGCCGAGCACCAGGGTGTTGCGCAGGATGGCGAGGTCGATCCACGAGGTGAAGAACTCCGCGTAGCGGGGGAGCGCGTCGGGCGCGAAGGCGGTGGCGAGCACCGCGACCAGCGGTACGACCGCGCCGGTTCCTTCCCCGGGCTGTCGGTTCGCTTTGCCAGATCTCTTGACTTGCCCTGCCGTCCGTCATTACCGTCTGGCAGCATTTCGAACGTCGTTCGATATTCCGAACGACGGATATCTCGCATGAGTGCCCAATGGAGGACACCTCTATGCGTCATCGACCCAGACCCGGCACCCGCCTGGTGGCCGCCCTGTGCGGCTCGACGCTGTCCATGGCCCTGTTGACCGGCGGCCCCGGGGCGACCCCCGCCCAGGCGGCCGACGACCCCAACGCGATCGCGCTCGACAAGGACGCGATCCTCGCCGCCAACCAGCTCGACGAGCCGCAGTGGTACAAGAACAACATCCCTTTCCTCGACACCCCCGACAACGACATCGACGATGTCTACTACTACCGGTGGAGCACCTACAAGCGTGCGCTCCGCTACACCGTGCCGGGAACGGGTTATGTGTCGACCGAGTACGACGTGCCGATCGGCTACGCCGGGAACCCGTACACCGCGCTCCCGGACGCGGCCGGCTACCACCTGCTGGACGGGCGCTGGCTGCGCAACCAGGACTACGCCGGTGACTACCTGGACTTCTGGCTGCGCGGGGCGGGCAACTCGGGCGCCCGCAACTTCAGCGAGTGGATCACGAGCGCCGCGTACCAGCGTTATCTCGTCACGGGGGACGCCGCCCAGATCAAGTCCGCGCTCCCCCACCTCATCGCGCTGTACAAGCGCTGGGACTCGAACTTCACCACCGACGTCACGGTGAACGGCACGCAGTCCACCAGCGACCTGTACCACCAGACCCCGCTGTCCGACGCCACGGAGTACACCGAGACGTCGATGCACAGCAGCGACTGGTTCGGCGGCGGCCGCGGCTACCGGCCCACGATCAACGCGTACATGTTCAGTGCCGCCCAGGCCATCAGCAAGATCGCCACGCTGAACGGCGACACGGCGACCGCGAACGATTACGACGCCAAGGCCGCGCAGCTCAAGTCGGCCGTGCAGAACTCGCTGTGGGACCCGCAGCGCAACTTCTTCATGCAGGTCTACAACACGGACACCACCAACGGCACCCTGAAGCAGACCAGGACCACCTGGCGGGAGCTGATGGGCTACGCCCCGTGGGCGTTCAACCTGCCCGACGCGCAGTACTCGTCGGCGTGGAAGTACCTGACCGACTCCAAGCGGTTCAAGGCGCCGTTCGGACCTACGACGCTGGAGCGGGTGCACGACTTCGAGGCGGAGCAGGCCACCCGCAACCACGCCAACCTGTTCAGCTCGTCGACCGCCTCCAACGGGCAGTACGTCGGGCAGATCGACTTCGACGACAGCTACGTCACCTTCACCGTGGACGCGCCCGGCGCCGGGACGTACCCGGTGACCGTGCACTACGCCAACGGCACCACGGGCACGTCGACCCACAAGCTCATCGTGAACGACGACACCGCCAACCCGATCACGGTCAGCTACGCGCCCACCGGGGCCTGGCAGAAGTTCTCGGAGTCGCAGTCCGTCACCGTGCAGGTCCCGATGAAGGCCGGCGCCAACACGCTGAAGTTCGCCAAGGGCACCGGCTTCGCCGAACTCGACCGGATCACGGCGAACCCGTACTTCGACTACCAGGCGATCCCCGCCACGCAGCAGCGTGACGACGCCAACTGCTGCCACTGGAACGGCCCGAGCTGGCCGTACCAGACGAGCCAGGTCCTGACCGGCATGGCGAACCTGCTCCAGGACTACCCGGCGCAGAGCTACGTCACCAAGGCGGACTACCAGACGATGCTGGCGCAGTTCGCCGACCTCCAGCACAAGGACGGCAAGCCGTACATCGCCGAGGCCGCAGACGGCGACACCGGCGCGTGGATCTACGACGGCTTCAACTTCAGCGAGAACTACAACCACTCCAGCTTCAACGACCTGGTGCTCACCGGTCTGCTGGGCATCAAGCCGCAGGCGAACAACACGCTGGTGCTGAAGCCGCTGGCCCCCTCGGGCTGGGACTGGTTCGCGGTGGAGTCCCTGCCCTACCACGGACACACCTACTCGATCCGCTGGGACCGTGACGGCACGCACTACGGCAAGGGGAGCGGCCTGCAGATCTTCCAGGACGGCCAGCGCATCCAGCAGTCGTCGACGCTCGCCGACACCACCGTGAACGTGGCCGCCCCCGTCACCCCGGCACCGGCCGCCCGGCTGATGAACGTGGCGGCCAACCCGCTGACCGCCGAACAGGACTGGCTCGGCCGGACCATCACCCAGCCCTACCCGAAGGCCTTCGCCTCCTACACCAACACCGTCTCCAACGGTCCGCACTGCCACAGCGGGCAGACCTGCAAGCCCACCACCTTCGACGCCCCGCTGCGGGCCACCGACGGCTGGATCCGCTACGACAAGATCCCCGACGACCGGTGGACCAACTCCGGCTCGCCCAACGCCACCGACCACCTCGGCGTCGACTTCGGCGCCCCTCGGAAAATCAACGAGGTGAAGTTCTACACCTACGACGACGGCGCGAACATCCGCGTCCCGGCGAGCTACACCGTCCAGTACCTCAGCAACGGCTCGTGGGTGAACGTCCCGAACCAGACCAAGAGCCCTGCCACCCCGGTCGCCGACAACGCCAACGAGGTGACCTTCCCGACGATCACGACCTCCCAGTTCCGGGTCGTCTTCACCCCCCAGGCCGGCAAGTTCGTCGGCGTCACCGAGCTGGAGTCCTGGTACCCGGAGACACCGGCCGTGAAGATCGTCAACAAGAACAGCAACCTCGAGCTCGGCATCTCCGGCTCCTCGATCGCCGCAGGAGGCGCCGCCCAGCAGCAGACGGCCGACGCCACGGCCAACCACCAGTGGAAGATCGTTCCCGCCGAGAACGGCTACTACAAGATATTCAACGCCAACAGCGGGCAGGTGCTCGGCATCAAGGACGCGTCCAAGACGGCCGGCGCCACCGCACTGCAGTGGGGTGACACGCTCACCGCCGACCACCTCTGGTCCGTGGTGGACGCGGGCGGCGGCTACTGCAAGATCATCAACAAGAACAGCGGCATGGTCCTGGGCATCCAGGACATGTCCACCGCAACCGGGGCCCAGGCCGTGCAGTGGGACGACAACGGCACCGCCGACCACCTGTGGCGCATCGCCGCAGCCGACGGCTCCACACCGTTCAACTCCTGACCGCCCGTCCACCGCGGTACGGCCGTCGGCCGGGATCCGGAATTCCGGGTCCCGGCCGACGCTGTCGCTGCCGAGTAGCCCTCGGCGACCAGGACCGCGCGACACTTCGACACCAGGGCCAACCCGACTTGGAGGAGCCGGGGTCGCGCAGGATGACGCGGCGCAGCAGGTCGACGGTTTTGGTGACAACGACTCCAAAAACCCCGGCGGCCCAGGCCTCACCGTCGCCGGTGAGGCCTGGGCCGCGTTCCTCCATGGCGATGACGCTCTCGACAGCGAGCCCTCCTGACAGTTCGCTGCGAGGGCGCCCTCCGCGCCGCTCCCGCGGAGAACAGGCACAGTGAGCTTCGCGATCAGTTCGGCCGCACGGAGGGCACAGTTCCCGTCCACAGGACTGGAACGGCGGCCTACAATTTAATTGTCCACGGAAGATAATTCTTCGGAAGATGAGTGATGGCTGACGCCGACCTGAAGCTGCTGTACCGGGAGCTGGTCTCGCTGGAGATCGAGCTGTGGGACGGCATTGAGGGGCGATTGAGGGCGGAGTACGACCTGCCGCTGACCTCGTTCGAGGTGCTGCACCTGCTGCTGCAGCAGCCCGGTCGGCGGATCCAGGACATCGCGGAGGAGTTCTCGATCACGGTGGGCGGCACGAGCAAGGTGATCGACCGCCTGGAGGCGGCGGGCCTGTGCGAGCGGCGCGCCAATCCGCACGACCGCCGTTCCTCGATCGTCGAACTGACGCCCGAGGGGCGGAAGTTGGTGGACGGGGCGCTGAAGGTGTTCGAAGAGGAGCTTGAGCTGCGTATCGGGTCGGTGATTCCCGAGCGGTCCGTGCGCGAGGTGACCGCGGTCCTCAGGACGCTGCGGGCGGCCGGACGCGCCCTGGCCGCTGAGCGGAAGGGCGCCGCGCAGACACCGGCGCCGGCCGTGCGGGCGCCGAAGCAGCCCGGCCGACCGGCATCGTGATCCGCGACGGCTCGGCAGTGCCCGTGGATTGATCAGCCGGGCCTGTTGAGCACAGCTCCCGGCCCGTCAGTCCACGATTCACTCGGCGATGCCGGCGAAGGCGATGACCTTGTCGATGCGGCCCCGGACGAGGAGGTTGCCGGGGCCACCGTTGCGTGCGGCGTACTCCTCGATACGGTCGTCGCCCATGTAGCGGGCACCGAGGAGACCTCCCCAGCGCAGCATGCCTTCCGGGTCCTCGGAGACCGTCGCGCGGCCTTGGAGGAGTACGAAGGCGTACGGGGGCCGGTCCTCGTCGACGCAGAGGGCGAACCGTCCGTCGCGGGCGAGGTTGCGGCCCTTGACCCCGCTCTTCTCGGTGGTGAGCACGATGTCGTCGCCGTCGAGGAGGAACCAGACCGGTGTGACGTGGGGGCTGCCGTCGGCACGGACGGTGGAGAGCTTGCCGGTACGGGTTCCGTACGTGGCGAACGCCCGCCACTGCTGCTCGGTCATCTTCCGCATGTGGGTGCCTTTCGTGTGCGTACGGACCGACTCGCGGGTGCCCGGCGCCGAGAGGCCCCGGGCACCCCGGGCTCTAGCCCCAGAAGGCGTCTTCGGCGGCCGGGTCGGCGGAGAAGAGCCACATCTCAGTGATCTTGCCGTGCTCGATGCGCAGGAGATCGACGCCGTCCATCCTCATCGACGCCTCGTCACGGCTGCCGGTGAAGTGGATGGTGGCGGCGACCAGGTCGCCGTTGCCCATGAGGGAGTGGATCTTGTCGATGGCGAAGGTGCCCCGGCTGGCCTCCATCATGCTGCCGAGCATCTGGAACACGGCACCTTGGCCCTTGTGCTCGCCGGAGAACCGGTTGGCGCCGGGCTGATGCCAGACGATGTCGGCGTCGAGGAGTTCACCGAGAGCGGCCATGTCTCCGGTCTGGACGGCCTGGAAGTAGGTGCGGGCGATGTCGATGTTCGAGCTGGTCATGTCGTTTGCTCCTTGGGTTCTTGTGCGGGGTGGTGGCTGTCGGGCGAAGTCGAGGCGGTCGGCGAGGCCGGCTTCGGTGAACGCGGCCTCGATCTCCGGTGGCTCCGGCAGGGGAAAGGCTGCGGGCCGCGCTGTGAGGTCGGCTGTGCGGCGGTGTCGTGCGGCGGACCGCGTCCGGTTCAGGGGGCGGGTACAGAGAAGACGCCGAAGTGGTTGCCGGCCGTGTCCCGCAGCCGGGCGAAGGCGAAGCCGGCGGCGTCGGAAACCGGCTCCATGAGCACCTCGGCACCCAGTTCGCCGGCGCGCTCGACGGTCGCGGTGACGTCCTGCACGAGGACGTAGAAGATCGCGTAGTTGGGGAACCTGCCCTCCGACTCCCACACGCCGCCCGCCGACTGTTGAAGGCGGGAATGGTCATGGCACTCACTCCTTGCGAGTCCGGTATATCGGGACGAGAGCAGCGGCCCACCTGTCGAAGGCGGGCGACCCAGCAAACCATTTAGATTCCATGGAATCAACTTCCAGGGATTATTGTTCCATGTGATGCAGGTTGCCGACAGCAGAGTCGAAGACCCTGTCGAACGACTACGTGGTCAACCCCTGCACCGGCTGCCACCTTCGCCTTCGTCGGCCCGCTCCTGCCCCACTTCGCCACCCAGCCGGAACTCCTGGACCACCTCTTCGGGCAGCTCGTAGAAGCGGGCATCACCGAGGTGTTCATGGAACACATCAACCTCAAGCGATACATCCGCGAGCGCATGGACCAGGTCCTCGCCGACGAACCCGACGAGGTGCGCGAGGCGTACGCACAAGCCCGCACCAGGGAACACCGCGAGCAGCTCGACGCGATCGTGACCGGCCTGCTGGCCGAGCACGGACGAGGTCGTCCACCACGACGACAACGACGCCCTGCGGCAGAGGCTGGCCGGCCAGGCGTGAGGGCGACGCTGCTGCGGCCGACCGGGCTTGTGGTCGGCACGCCGCTGGGGAGGGGGCGGTGGCGCGGAAGCCGCACCACCGCCCGGAGATCGTGACCCGAACCGCTTCGTCAGCTGACTGAGAACTGGCTGAAATTCGCGGTGCCCATAGTTCCCGCGTGGGCCGTGGAGAACATGCCCGCGTCCAGTGTGCTGTTCGCGCCGGTCAGTGTCGCGGTGCCGACGGTGGTCCAGGTGGCGCCGTCGGCGGAGTAGGAGCCGGTGACCGACGTACCGCTCCGGACCAGGCGGAGCCAGACCGGGGCGACGGTGGCGCTTGATGTCTTGATGGTGTTGGTGTCGAGGTAGCCGTCACCGTTTGAGTCCGACGACAGGGCGATTCCGTTGCCGGGGGTGCCGGCGAGGACGAGGTACCCGGTGGACGAGCCGGCGGCGGCGATGTTGTTACGCAGCATCAGACCGGCTTTGGCCCAGCTGTTGGTCCTGTCCTGGCTGTCGAGGTGGACGGTGACGGTTGAGGACGTTCCTGCGGCCCCCGTCCGGTAGGCGGCGGCGTACTCGTCGTCGTACTGCGTGCCGGAGCGCCACACGTCGATGCCCGCGCTGGTCAGGGAGGTCACTCCGCCGTGCCGGCCGACCGCGGCCGGAGTGGAACTGTAGGCCTTGTACGGAGAGGTGACGATCTGCAGGTTGCTGAAGGTCGCGCTACCGGTGGTGGTGCTGTGAGCGGTGTGGATGACGCCGGCGTCCTGGGTGGCCGCCATGGACGGCAGGGTCACCGTGGAGCCGACCTGGGTGAAGGTGGATCCGTCGGTGGAGTAGTAGGCGGACACCTGGGTGGCGGTGCGGGTGAGCCGCAACCAGACCGGTGCCTTGACGGTGGCGGCGGTGGACGTGAGCTGGTCGAGGTAGCCGTCGGCGTTGGAGTCCCGCTGGAAGCTGACGCCGTTGTTCGGGGTCACCACCACAGCCGCGTATCCGGCGGAGGAGCCGCTGCCCGTGAGGTCGTTGCGCAGGACGACGCCGGCCTTGGCCCACCCGTTGCTGTTGTCCACGTTGTCGACCCGGGCGGTCACCGAGGTGCCGTCGACAGCTGCCCCCGCCTGGTAGACGGTGCCATAGGCGTCGTCATGCTGTCCGCCCGCGCCCCAGATGTCCGCGCCCGCGTCGGTGATGGTGAAGCGGCCGCCGCCCTGACCGGTGTTGGCGGGAGTGGAGGAGTAGGCACTGTAGGGCGAGCTGACCGGGTCGGTGGTCAGCGGACGGTACAGCGGCTGGATGCCGGCACTGTCCATGACCGTCCTGGCGCCCGACGGCCAGTTGCCGTTGCCGACGACGACGGTGCCGCTGACCACGTCACCGCGGCCGTTGGTGTTGGTGATGTTCGCGGAACTGTTGTTCGTCCAGTTGTCGGTGAGGGTCAGGGCGCCGGTGTTGTTGGTCGAGCTGCTGTTCTCGTGGCCCCAACTGCCGGTGTTGCGGAAGACGTTGTTGGTGTCCGTGAAGTTCCGGGAGCCCTCGTCGTGGTAGAAGCCGAACCAACCGCCGTTGCTGTGGCAGTAGTTGCGTTCGAAGGTGCTGCCCGGTGACGCCGACAGGGTGTACATGCAGCCGCCGTCGGTCATCTGCTGCATGAGGTCGTGGATGTAGTTGTCGGTGACGTGGTTGTCGGCGGCGGTGGTCGCGGTCGTGTAGGTGGGCTGGTAGTTGTACAGGCCCCGGTTGACGTAGTCCTGGCTGCCGCCGACGTCGTTGGCGCCCCAGCCGTAGCCGATGGTGAGGCCGGAGTAGGGCAGGTTGTACACCTCGTTGTGCGAGACGGTCGCGCCGTTCACGTAGGTGACGAGGATGGCCGACATGTCGCGGTATTCCAGCGCCACGTCGTGGATGAGGTTGTTGCTCAACGTGATGTTCCGGTTGGCCATCCGGAGGTCACCAGGGTGGTGCGCGTCCGCCCGAAGACCGCCGACGGCGATGCCGCCGCCCGCGTCCTGGGTGAAGACGTTGCCGGTGGCGGTGATGGTGTCGGCGCCGAGTCCCACGCCGGTGGTGTGGGCGTTGGCGTCGTTGCCGATCCCGAGGGCGCTCTGTCCGAGCTGGGTGAACCGGTTACCGGTGAACGTGATGTGGTCGGCGGCCGAGACCTGGACGGCGGAAGGCATCTGCTCCCAGTGCGGGCGTGTCGCCTCGAAGAGCGGGCAGCCGCTCTGGCAGGAGGTCAGCGCGTCCGACGGACGGTCCCAGGTACCGGTGAGGTACGCGCCGGTCTGCTGGCTGGCGTAGCCGCCGGTGGTGGGGTCCAGCCAGCTGGTACCCGAGAACTGCAGGCCTGAGAAGGCGATGTGGGTGGCGGGTGCGGAGTAGGTCCCTCCGACGTTGACGAGCGACTGCAGCTTCGGCACCTCGACGTCGGCCGTGCTCATGTCCTGCCCGGGGAGCGGCTTGTAGTACAGGGTGCCGGCAGTGGTGTCGAGGTACCACTCACCGGCCGCGTCGAGGAACTCGTAGGCGTTCTCGATGTAGAGGGGGCCGGCCCGGAAGGGGCTGGTCAGGGTGTCGTAGCCGAACGTGTTGTTGTCCCACGAGGGCTGGGCCATGGTGATGGTGCCGCTGCTGATGCCGGTCACCGGGGCGTAGCGGTCGGTGAAGGATCCGATGCCGTGGATCTCGGTCCGGCCGGGCTGCGCGAGGCTGTTGAGGTAGCTCAGCGAGCTGTTGGTGAAGGTGTAACCGCTGGTGGTCGCGGTCAGGTCCGAGCGGTTGACCGCGGTGCGGGCCCTGGTGGCCAGGACGCCGTCGACGGAGAGGTGGCGCGTGTCGAAGCCCGTGCCGACGTTGCTCTTCCAGATGTTCTTGGCCGGATCCTGCACGGTCCAGCCGGTGGCCTTCTGTGCTCCGGTGACGACGGGGTGGGCGCCCAGTGCGGCCTTCCAGTTCACCGTGTGGCCGCCGGTGCCGGAGTCCGCCGACGTGAACGTGAGCGGCGCGGAGAGTCGGTAGGTGCCGTCGGCGAGCTGGACGGTGATGTCGGCCGTCATGGCGCTGTTGAGCGCCCGCACGTTGGTCTTGGCCTGGGTGATGGAGCACGGCTGGCTCGCGGAGCAGGTGGTGCCGGAGCCGCTCGGCGAGGCGTAGAGCGTCGTGCCGGCAGCGAAGGCGGGGCCCGCCTGGACGAGGACTGCGGCGGTCGAGGCGGTGAGCACCGCGGTTGTGGCCAGCCATGTTCTGAGCCGTTCGGGAACCGCGGGACGGATGCGGGCTGTTCGCACGTGACACCTTCCGGGTGGTTCAGAGGGACCTGCGGTGCCCGTGGCGGGCAGGAGAGAGCCCAGAGGCACAGGAGGGGAAGGGAAATAGGGCTGTAACATTAGACGTCATATGAATTTCGTCAAGAGATGCGCGCATGCCGACTCGGTCGGAGTTGGCCGTGGGCGGCCCGGGCATGCGAACGCCCCCGGCCTGTCGGCTCGGGGGCAGGTTCGGCGCGGGCGCTCTCAGGCGGCGTGGGGACTCAGGAGGCCGGGGAGCTCACGTTCGGCAGGCGGCGGCGGCTCCACGCGGTCTGGATGTGAGCCGCCATGGCCTGCGCGGCCCCGGCGGAGTCCCGGGCCAGCAGCCGCTCGGCGACTGCGCGGTGCTCCGCGTTGGCCCGCTCGCACGCGGTCGTGTCCGGTGTGCCGTTGTACAGGTACGTCGTGCGCGCCTGGGCATGGAGGATGCGGATGATGGAACGGCCGAGCCTGTTGTGGGACGCCTGCAGGATCCGGTCGTGGAAGGCCACATCGGTCTCGATGAAGCGTGCCGGGACGGCGGTCTCCTCGTCGAGCCGGGCGAGCAGCCGCTCGATGTCCCGTAGGTCGTCGTCGGTGGCCAGCTCCGCGGCCTGAGCCGTCATCTGAGCCTCCAGCGTCGACCGGATGTCGACCAATTGGTCGAGGACGACGAGCTGGTCGTCGTGCTGGACGGTCGCAGCGAGCACGACAGGGTCGAGGAGGTTCCATTCTTCCGGCGGGGTGACGGTGGTGCCGTAGCCCTGCCGGGCGAGGACGAGCCCCTTGGCCTCCAGGGACTTGACCGCCTCGCGGATGGTGATGCGGCTGACGCCGAACGTCTCGCAGAGCTCGGGTTCCACGGGCAGGGTCGATCCCGGAGGAATGGCGCCCGACACGATCGTGTCGGTCAGGCTCTCCATGACGGCCTGCGCCAGTCGGGCCGGACGCTTGGGCCAGGGCTTGAGAACGGGCGGCTCTCCTGCTCTGCCGGCGCTGTCCTGGGCCATGTGTGTCCCCCTTGCTGGTGCGGATGACGGCGATTCTACTGCGCGGGACTTCTTGACAGCATTCGTATGACGACTTACGTTACACGAAAATTTCGCAGCATTACTTCCCGCTCCAAGGGGTGCAAGCCGTGCGCGTTACCGAAGTCGAGTGCCATCCGGTCCGGGTGCCGGGAGTCAGTCCGCCCTTCGTCTGGCGGGACGGACTCCTGGGCAGCCCGTCCGAGGGCGAGGCCGCGGTGCTGCGCATCCGCACGGACGAAGGGGCGGAGGGGGTGGCGATGTCCCCTCGCCGGGGCAGCGGGGTCATCCTCAGGGACCTGCTGGACCGCGTACTGCGCAAGGAGTTGGTGGGACAGGACCCCTTGCAGCGGGAATGGCTCTGGCACCGCATGTGGGAGCTGGACCGCACGGAGGAGCTACCGCTCTACCTGCTGGGGCTGGTCGACACCGCGCTGTGGGACCTGGCCGGACGCCTCGCCGACCGGCCCACCTGGCAGATGCTCGGCGGCTACCGCACCTCGATACCCGCCTACGCCTCCACCGTCACCTACTCCTCCATCGAGGAGTACCTGGACATCGCCGACCAGGCCCTGGAGCTGGGCTACCCCGCCATCAAGCTCCACGCCTGGGGTGACGCCCGCCGCGACGCCCGTCTGTCGGTGGCCCTGCGTGAACACGTGGGGGACGACATCCCGCTGATGTTCGACGGGTCGGCGGGCTTCGACCTCCCCGACGCGATCCGTCTCGGGCACGCCCTCTCGGACGCCGACTACCTCTGGTACGAGGAGCCGATGAGGGAGTTCAGTGTCACCGCGTACAAGCGCCTGGCCGACGTGGTGGCCGTCCCCCTCCTCGTGGCCGAGACCTCCGACGGGGCGCACATGAACTCGGCCGACTTCATCCAGGCCGGCGCCGCAACCTTCGGAGTCCGCGCCTCCACCCAACTGCGCGGCGGCTTCACCGGCGCGATGCGCACCGCCCACCTCGCCGACGCCTACCGGCTGCGCGCCGAGGTGCATGGGCCGGAGATCCCCAACCGGCACCTGTGCATGGCCATCTCGAACACCACGTATTACGAGTCGCTGGTCATGGGCAACCCCATCAGTCGCGAAAGCGGCATCGACGCCCACGGCCTCGTTCATGCCCCCACCGGTCCGGGCGTCGCCCTTCCGGCGGGCCTGGACTACCCTCCCGCACTTCAGGGATTTGTCGACAAGGAGACCGTCACTCCGCCCCGGGCCTGACGACCGGAGCCGCAGGCCCGACCGCCTGACTCGAACACCCCGAACGCGGCGCCTCTCCCTGTTGTGCGCCATTTCCCAAGATCCGAGGTCAGACATGAACAACGACGTTCCGGTTTCCTCCCGCCGCCAGCTCAGACACACGGCAGTCGCCGTCCTGGGTGCCTTCTCCCTGCTCGCGCTCGCCGCCTGCGGCAGCGCGGACCCCACGCCCACGGCGACTTCCTCCCCCGCCGCCTTCAAGCCTGTCGCGCAGCAGGAAGGCAGCGAGATCACGGTCTGGGCGGACGCCGCCCGTGTGCCCGGCGTGCAGGCGTACCAGAAGGCGCACCCCGGCGTGAAGCTGAAGATCGTCACGTACAGCGGCGACGCCAACGGGGCCAACGACCTGCAGACCAAGGTGCAGCTGTTCGACCGGACCGGCAGCGGGTGGCCCGACGTCGCCTTCAGCGCCAACGTCAACGACGGCACCTGGGCCTCCCAGGGCAAGACGCCCTACGCCGCGCCCGTCAACCAGGACGTGATCTCCCCGTCCACGCTGCAGGGCTTCGCGGACGGTGCGCTGAATCCCTGCACCTTCAACGGCAACACCTACTGCCTCCGGAACGACCTGGCCCAGAACGTGCTCTGGTACAACAAGTCCCTCATGGGCAAGTTCGGGTACGAGGTCCCGACCACCTGGGAGGAGTACCAGGCACTCGGCGAGAAGGTCGCCAAGGAGCACCCCGGGTACCTGGTCGGCACCGCTGGGGACGCCTGGAGCCCCGAGGTGTACTTCTGGGCGAGCCAGTGCCCGGCCGGCACGGCGACCGGCGCCAAGAAGGTCAAGGTCGACCTGCAGGATTCCAAGTGCACCCGGATGGCCAAGCTGCTCGACGGCCTGATCGCCAAGGGCTCGGTCTCCAAGGACACCGTCTTCAGCGCCGGCTTCATCAAGAACCAGGCGAGCAAGGTCCTCATGCTCCCCGGACCGTCCTGGTACGGACAGGTGCTCTTCAACTCGACGTTCAAGATCCCCAAGGGGCAGATCACCGCCGCCTCACCGCTGAAGTTCGAGGGCGACGACAAGAACTACACCGGCAACGTCGGCGGTGGCCTGTGGTTCGTCTCCTCCCACAGCAAGAACCTCAAGGCGGCCTCCGACCTGGTCAGCTGGATGACGACCTCCGACGACTACCAGGCCACCGCGGCCACCTACCCCGCATACAAGGAGGCAGCCGTCGCCTGGCTCGCCGGCCAGAAGAAGACCGGCTACTTCGCCGAGGACGTCGGCCCGGTCTTCCAGGAGGCGGCGGAGCTCATCTGGCCCGGCTGGTCCGCCACCCAGTACAGCCAGGAGGCGATCTACTCCTCCACCGTGATCCCGGCCCTGAACTCCGGCAAGACCCTCACCGACAGCCTGGGCACCTGGCAGACGGCCATCACCGACAAGGCCAAGTCCCTCGGATACACCGTCAACTAGCGAAGCGGACCGATGACCACCCACCTCGCAACGGAGCGGAGCGGCCGCCGCGGCGGCCGCTCGGCCCGCAACCCGGTCGGACGCGCCGGTTACGTCTTCGTCTCCGGCTATGTCCTCCTCCTGCTCTCCTTCGGCGTCCTGCCCACCGGTTACGCGGTGTGGCTGGCACTGTCCAACTCCCGCAACCAGCTCGTCGGGATCGGCAACTTCACCCGGACGTTCAGTGACTACCGCTTCGGACCGGCCTTCCTCCACATCGGCCTCTACCTGGTGGTGTGGCTGGCCGGCCTGATGATCCTGGTGGTGCTGCTCTCCCTGATGCTGCACGGCCGCATGCGCAGGGCCTCCACCAGCCTGCGGTTCCTGTTCTACCTGCCGGGTGCCCTCGCCGGGGTGGCGAGCGTACTGCTCTTCCTGATCCTCCTCGACCCGGCTGCCAGTCCCGTCGGCTGGCTGCTGAAGGGCTTCGGCTGGAACACCCTCGCCCAGGTCAACGCCCCCGGGCACCTGCCGGTGCTCTTCACCGTCATCGCCTTCTGGACCGGGGCCGGCGGGTGGATCGTGGTCATGTACGGCGCGCTCAACAGCATCCCGGACGAGATCCTGGAGGCCGCCCGCATCGACGGCGCCAGTACGCTCCAGATCGCCCTGCGCATCCAGATCCCGATGATCACCAAGTGGATCGCGTACATGCTGATCCTGGCCTTCGCGGCCGGCACCCAGCTCTTCGTCGAGCCGCAACTGGTCTCCCTCGCCAGCTGGGGCATGATCCCCGACAGCTGGTCACCGAACCAGCTGTCCTACCAGTACGCCTTCCAGGCAGGCGACTTCAACGGCGCGGCGGCGCTCTCCGTCGACCTTCTCATCCTGGGCCTCGCCTGCGCGGCGCTCGTCGTGTTCCGTACCGGCCTGCTCGACAGGGACGAAAGATGACCACAGCTCCCACGACCGCGGCCCGCCGAACCCCGCCGCCCCGTACCGCCGGCGCCCCCACCAGCCCGAGGAAGCCCATGCGCCACAAGCGCCGCCCGAGCTCACTGGCCGCCCGGCTGGCCTGGCTCATCGTCATGGGCCTGGCCGTGCTGTTCTTCTGTGTGCCGGTGGTGTGGCTCCTGCTGGCCACGACCAAGACCGACGGCCAGATCGTGCGGGACAACCCGTTCTCCTTCGGCTCCCTCACCGCGATCGCCGACGCCTGGCACCACCTCTACGCCTTCCAGGAAGGCGCCATCCTCACCTGGCTGAAGAACTCGGCGCTCTACACCTTCGGCGCACTGGCCATCACCCTCGTGACCTCGATCCCCGCCGGGTACGCGCTGGCTCTCACCCAGTTCTTCGGGCGCCGGATGCTGCTGACCATCACCATGCTGGTGATGCTCATGCCGACAGCCGCGATGGTGCTTCCCCTGTACCTGGGGATGAACGCCGTGCACCTGGACGGCACGATCTGGTCGGTGATCCTGCCGTTCTCCTTCTTCCCGTTCGGGGTCTACCTCACCTACATCTACTTCTCCTCCAATGTCCCCTCCGACCTGCTGTCCGCAGCGCGCATCGACGGCTGCTCGGAGTGGCAGGTCTTCCGCCTCGTCGCGATGCCGCTGGCCAAGCCCGTGATCGCCCTGGTCGGCTTCTTCAACTTCGTCGGCAACTGGAACAACTTCTTCCTGCCGTTCGTGATGCTGCCCGACAGCTCGCAATACCCGGCGCAGGTGGGGCTGAACAACCTGCTCGCCGCCTCGCCGCTGTTCAACACCTCCAGCGGTGCGGGCAACCAGATCATGCGACCCGAACTGGCGCTGGCCACCCTGGTGACCATCGTGCCGGTCCTGATCGTCTTCCTCTTCTCCCAACGCGCTCTGGTGTCCGGCATGCTCGCCGGCGCGACAAAGGAATGAGGCGGCGACCGCACCCTCGGCGCCGCGCCGTAGTGGCTACGCCGCCGAAATGGCGACGCCTCCCACACTCGCCGGAAGGACCCCGATGAAACGGGTTGCCCAGACGATCCGCCTGCGGCCCGAGCACCGTGACCTGTATCTGCGCCTGCATTCCGCGGTCTGGCCGGGCGTCGAGGCCGTGCTGCGGGCCGCGAACATCCGCAACTACAGCATCTTTCTGCGCGAGGACACGCTGTTCGGCTACTTCGAATACCACGGCGACGACTTCGAGGCCGATATGGCCGCTATCGGCGCTGACACGGCCACCCGCGCCTGGTGGGAGCTCACCGGCCCCTGCCAGGAGCCCTGGGCCCATACCGGCACCGGGGGCAGCTGGTCGGACCTGACCGAGATCTGGCATCTGACTCCCCCGGCGACATCCGACTGACCACCACTCGTGCCAAGGAGAAGCCAGTGAGACTTCAACGAGTCGGCGCGCCCGGCGAGGAGCGACCCGCCGTCCGCACCGACGACGGCCGACTGCTCGACCTGTCGTCCGTGACGCCGGACATCGACGGCGTCTTCCTGGCTTCGGGCGGAGTCGACCGGGCCCGGGTGGCCGTCACGGCAGCTGAACTGCCCGAGCTGGACCCGGTCGGGCTGCGCATCGGAGCACCCGTCGCCCGCCCCGGCAAGGTCGTCTGCGTCGGTCTGAACTACCGCGACCACGCCGCCGAGACGGGCTCAGCGATTCCCGCGCGGCCGGTGGTGTTCATGAAGGACCCGGGCACGGTGGTCGGACCGTACGACGAGGTGCTGATCCCCCGCGGCTCCACCAGGACCGACTGGGAGGTCGAACTCGCGGTCGTCATCGGACGACGGGCCCGCTGCCTCAAGGGCCCCGGGGCCGCGCGGGCTGTGATCGCGGGATACGCGATCAGCCACGACGTCTCCGAGCGCGAGTTCCAGCTCGAATACTCGTCCCAGTGGGACCTCGGCAAGTCCTGCGAGACGTTCAACCCGCTCGGCCCCTGGCTCATCTCCGCCGACGAGGTCGGCGACCCACAGAACCTCGCGCTGCAACTGAACGTCAACGGCGTGAAACGGCAACAGGGCCATACCGGCGACGTGATCAACACCGGTACTCCCGCAGGCGTGGCCCTCGGCCTTCCCGGTACCCCCTACCTCCGCCCCGGCGACACCGTCGAGCTCGCCATCGACGGGCTTGGCACCCAACGCCAGACCTTCGCCCAAGCGTGAAAGGCACCCCTTTGAGCAGCTTGAGCGGCCTGTCAGGGCTCAAGGCCGTCGTCACCGGCGGCGCGTCCGGCATCGGGCTGGCCACGTCCCGGATGCTGGCCGAGCACGGCGCCACGGTGGCCGTCCTCGACCTCGACCCCTCCGGCGCCCCCGAGCAGCTGATCGCCATCAAGGCCGACCTCGGCGACGACGCCTCGGTACGTATCGCTGTGGACGCCGCTGCCGAGCAACTCGGTGGCCTGGACATCCTGGTCAACAACGCGGGCATCGGCGCCATCGGCACCGTCGAGGACAACCCCGACGACGAGTGGCACCGCGTCCTCGACGTCAACGTCCTCGGGACGGTGCGCACCACCCGCGCCGCCCTCCCGTATCTGCGGCGCTCGCCGCATGCGGCGATCGTCAACACCTGTTCCGTCGCGGCCACCACGGGCCTTCCCCAGCGCGCCCTGTACTCCGCCAGCAAGGGCGCGGTGCTGTCGCTGACCCTGGCGATGGCCGCCGACCACGTCCGTGAGGGCATCCGCGTCAACTGCGTCAACCCCGGCACCGCCGACACCCCCTGGGTGACCCGACTCCTGTTCGCCGCGGCCGACCCGAAGGCGGAACGCGCCGCCCTCGACGCACGCCAACCCCTGGGCCGCCTGGTCACGGCGGACGAGGTGGCGGCGGCCGTGGTCTACCTGGCGAGCCCCGCCGCAGCCGCCGTCACCGGCATCGCCCTCGCCGTCGACGGCGGCATGCAGGGACTCCGGCTGCGCCCGGCGGTCGGCGCATGAGAGCGACGACGCTGGGCGGCACCGGTGTCATGGTCACCGAGCTGTCGTTCGGGGCCGCCGGCATCGGCAACCTCTTCCGCCCGGTCACGGACGAGGCTGCGTTCGCCGCGGTGGAGGCGGCCTGGGACGCGGGCGTACGCACCTTCGACACCGCCCCGCACTACGGACTCGGGCTGTCCGAGCGCCGCCTGGGTGTAGCGCTGCGCGGACGCGACCGCGACACGTACACCGTCTCCACCAAGGTCGGGCGGCTGCTCGAACGCCACCCGGAGGGTGGCCGCGGCGACGACCTCGCACACGGCTTCGCCGTGCCCGACACCCACCGCCGCGTCTGGGACTTCAGCTCGGACGGAGTCCTGCGCTCCCTGGAAGCGAGCCTGGACCGCCTCGGCCTGGACCGGGTGGACATCGCCCTGCTGCACGACCCGGACCACCACGCCGAGCAGGCCCTCACCGAGGCCTACCCGGCGCTGGAACGACTGCGCGGTGAAGGCGTCGTCAAGGCGATCGGCATCGGAGTGAACCAGTGCGCGCTCCCCGCCCGCTTCCTGCGCGAGACCGACATCGACGTGGTGTTGCTCGCCGGCCGCTACACCCTGCTGGAGCAGGAGGGGCTCGCGGAGGTACTGCCGGAGGCCGCCGCCCGCGGCAGGAATGTCATCGTCGGAGGGGTCTTCAACTCGGGTCTGCTCACCGACCCGAAACCCGGGTCCATGTACGACTACGCGCCCACCCCACCACATGTGCTGGACCGGGCCCTGTGTATGAAGGCGGTCACCGAACGCCACGGCGTACCGCTGCGCGCAGCCGCTCTGCGCTTCCCGTTCGGACATCCGGCGGTCGCGAGCGTACTGTCCGGCGCGCGTTCCGCCGAGGAGGTCCGCGACACAGTGGACCAGCTGCGGCGAACGGTACCGGCCGAGCTCTGGGACGGACTGCGAGCCGAGGGTCTGCTGCCCCCGCACGTCCCTGTCCCCGTGCCTGCCGCCGCACAGGTCGACGAAGCCGATCGGCCGAAGGAGAAGTCGAGGAGTCGCGGAGGTGACCGCCATGGGCATGCAGGCGAACACCGCTGAGGGCGTCATCGACGCACACCACCACGTGTGGGACCTCTCCGTCCGCGCCCAGGACTGGATCACCGGACCGGAACTCGCCCCGCTGCGCCGCGACTTCCGGCTCGCCGACCTGGAGCCCGTGGCCCGGGCCGCCGGCGTCACCGCAACGATCCTGGTCCAGACGATCGACGTGCCGGAGGAAACGCCCGAGTTCCTGGCCTTGGCCCAGGACAGCGACCTGGTGGCCGGCGTCGTGGGCTGGACCGACCTGACCTCCCCGGATGCCACCCGCGCGCTCGCGGCGCTGCGGGAGGGGCCGGGTGGCGAGTACCTGGTGGGCATCCGACACCAGGTGCAGGGCGAGTCCGACCCTCGCTGGCTGATGCGGCCGGACGTACTGCGTGGGCTGGCCGCGGTGGCCGAGGCAGGGCTCGCGTACGACCTGGTCGTCCGGCCCCACCAGCTCGCGGCCGCGCATGAGGCCGCCCGACTGCTTCCCGGCCTCACCTTCGTACTCGATCACGCGGGCAAGCCCCCCATCGCCTCGGGCGAGCTCCGGCCATGGGCGGACGCGGTGCGCCTGCTGGCCTCGCTGCCCAACACCGTCTGCAAGCTCTCCGGCATGGTGACCGAGGCCGACTGGGGCGAGTGGAGCGTCGAGGACCTACGGCCGTACGCGAACACCGTGCTGGACGCCTTCGGACCGCGGCGGCTGATGTTCGGCTCCGACTGGCCCGTCTGCCGACTGGTCGCCACGTATGCCGAAGTCGTCGCCGCCGCCCAGGAGTTGACGGCCGCACTCCATCCCACCGAACGCCACGAGGTCTTCACCGGCACGGCCATGCGGACCTACGGCCTGACCGTCACCGGCTCCCCGGCCGCCCAGGAAGCCCCATGCGCATAGCCCTCTTCATCACCTGTTTCAACGACATGATGTTCCCCCGCGCCGGCCTCTGACCCTGGTCTCCGGTCCCTCAGCCACCAGCGACATCGAACTGGACCGGGTGGCGGGCGTGCACGGACCGCGAACGCTCGACATCGTCGTGATCGCCGAAGAGTAGCCAGGTCTGGGACACAGGACCGTCCATGGACGGCGGTGATCCAGTAGAAGGGGCCGCGCTTCGCGCGAGCGGAGGCACGGCGGTCGACGCCTGGCCCACGATCCAAGGCTCCGCACGGCACCTTGATCGGCCGGCGCCACTCCGTCGCCGACATCTGCGGTCTCGGGATGAACGGCACCTCCCAGGTGGCGGAAACACTGTTGAACTCACGCGCAGCGGATTCAGCCCGTTCAGGAAAAGTTGACGATCCGACACCCAAAAAAGAACGTTTCCGCAGGTCAGAAGCCTGCACAGTGGGGCGGGTGGGACTCGAACCCACGGCCGACGGATTATGAGTCCATTGGGGATCTTGGCGGTCCTTGCCGATCATTGCCGATTCACGCCGTTCTTGCAGGTCAGACGTGCTGATCCGTGTCAGCCCTGTGCGGTGCTTGTCGGTCTATTCCTGTCCTTGTGGCCCCTCAATGGCCCCTGGGGGTCGATGAGTTGGACGCTTACCACTGCAACAGCCGCGTCCGCCCAGTTCAGCCAAAGGGATAGAACCCTCGCACAGCGGAGTCCCTTACCGACGCGATGATGCTCCATCCCAGGCACCGGGGTGGAGCATCATCCCTGACATCAAGAGGCGACCCTGCCCACCGGACTGCGCGTGGACCTGGGTCGCAGCATCTCGATCGGATCAGCCGAGGACGTAGGTCTCGTCGCCGAAGTCAGCGACGATCTTCAGCTTGCCGCCGAGCGCCTTGACGTAGGCAGCGAGGGTGTCGACCTCGCTGCGCTCCAGTTGACCCTTCTCGATGCGCGAGACGCGGGCCTGGGTGACGCCCATGGCTTCGGCAACCTGGACCTGTGTGGTGTGCTGCCGCTTCCGCAACTCGGCGAGGCGGTGCACACGGGAGGCCAGGACCATCGCCTGCGCCCCCTTCTGGATCTGATCCTTTTCGGCATCGGTGAAGGTGAAATCCTCGGCCAGGTCTCCCCAGGAGACGGCCTGCGGGTCCTTGAGGTGATCAGTCATCGTGCCCCGTCCTCTCCATCGATTCGCTTCAGATGCTCCGCGTACGCCTGCTCCGCCTGGGGCACCGCGACGCGGTACCAGCCGGACCAGTTGCCCGCCTTGTCACCGCCGACCAGGATCACAGCCTGGCGGTCCGGGTCGAACACGAACAGCAACCGCACTTCAGTCGCCCCTGCCGAGCCGGGGCGCAGCTCCTTGAGGTTCGACAGCACCGAACCCTTGATCGTGTCCACCAGAGGCCGGCCCAACGCGGGACCTTCCTCCTGAAGGGCAGTGACAGCCTGGCTGACCTGAATCAGAGTGTCGCGGTCAGTACGGCGCAGACCGTGAAGCCACGAAAGGGCCGGCTCGACCACGACGATCTTCCAGGCCATGTACGCGTCCCCCATCTGCAAATTATTACACTGATAGCATACACCACTGACGTCATAATGGCAGGCGTGGGACCAGGCTGGCCCGGTCAGCCAAGAGGGAGCGCCTTGCCGGGCATCACGTCGCGGCGAGGACCAACCTGTGTGCTCAGGCGGGCTGACGGAGTGCGCTGACCAGTGCGCGCGGGTCGTCGGCGTGGAAGCGGATGGTGTGGGCCTTTTCCGTTGCGCCGAGGGGGCGGGTGAAGGGGAGTGGCCGGTTCAGCTTCAGGGTCACCGAGGTCTGACTACCCACGATCAGGTCGAGGACCCCGTCTTCGGAGAGGGTGATCAGGTGGCCTTCGGGGTAGCGTCGGTCGACCCGGACCGAGGCGACGGCGTCCGGCGGTACGGCGAGGTCGAAGAGGGCTCCGTAGCGGATCCGCAGAGAGCCGTCGGGGCGCACGACGTGCGGCCGGGTGACGCAGGCGGCGTGCAGGGCCAGCACGAGGACGACGCCATACAGGTCGATTACCAGGATCACCCGGTGGACCAACGGCCAAGGAATGAGCAAGGCCAGGACCACCGTCTCGATGACCATCACGAAGAGCAGCCCGTACATCATCGAGGTCTGGGGCCCGGTGTACGCGGCAGCGAGGTCCCCGGGGCGCACCCCGTGCGTGCGGCGCCGGACCCACCGCCCCAGGGAGGCGAGGGCGCGCAGCTCGTGGAGGATCAGGCGGCGGACCGTCACCGGCACCGCCTCCCGTACGGCAGCTCGCCGCGCCGCCCGGCGGTCCGCGCCACGGGTGCGCGCGGCCACGTACAGCGAGCGCAGCACCCAGGCTTCCAGCAGCAGCACCGCGAGCACCAGCGCCTCGGCGCCCGCCAGCGCCCACCCGGGCGGCCGGACCCCCGCCACCAGGCAGGCCGCCAGGACCAGTTCCCCCGGCAGCACGGCGGCTACCGCGACCCGCGCCGCCCGTACGCCCCTTGGCCGGCCGCTCATCCCCGGCCCCTTTCCACGAACGCCTCCATGAGCCGGCCCACGACTTCCGCCTGCGCGGAGGCGTACTCGGCGAGCAACGCCTCCTTGAACCCGGTCACGACCACCCCGTCCTCAGGGATCGCGGCGAACAGCTCCTCGGGGACCGCTGCCATCAGGTCAGCTGCCAGGGGTGCGATCCGCGGATCGTCGGTGGGGGCATCGGCGAGCGCGTCAAGGCGCTCATACAGTTCAACAACCGCGGGATCGGCGACCAGCGTCCCGAGCAGCGCAAAAATCTCTTGGTTACCGGTGCCGGTGGCATCCAGCAGTTTGAGGTACTCACGGTCCTTGGCCGCGCTCGGTGAGTCTGTTCGGGGGGCCTGTGCCAGCAGTGCGGCGAGGGCGGGCGAGACGGGCCCGGTCACGCCGGGCGGCTCGGCGAGCAGGGCGCCGAGCCGGCAACGGCGCTCCCTGATGTCGGCTTCCTGACGGGCCAGGTCGGCGTCGAGTTCCTCCAGCACCTCGGCCAGTTCGCGCCCCGCATCATCGGCGAGGGCGTCGCGCACTTCATCTAGGCTGAGGCCGAGTTCGGTGAGCCGGCGCACCCGAGCGAGCAGGACGGCATCACGGACCCTGTAGATCCGGTAGCCGTTGGGGCGCCGCTCCGGTTCCGGAAGCAGCCCGACATGGTGGTAGTGCCGGACCGCCCGGGTGGTGAGCCCCACGAGCGCGGCGATCTCTCCGATCCGCATGCCGCCAGTAGAAACCCTGCCGTTGCGTCAAGGTCAAGCGGCGAAAGCATCGTCAGGCGTAAAACGCTTCAAGCGCGTCTACACACCGGAGTGGTACGGCCTCGCCAGCGCACGTATCTGGCCAGAGTACGCTCCCGCTACCCCTCGTCGCCCTCGTCGAGTCCGAGTATGTCCGGGCCGCGCAGCGGGCGTAGGGCACCGCCGGCCGGGGTGGAGGCGGTGAAGTTGTAGCGGCCCAGGAAACGAGAGCGTGCTCTCCGGGGGCCAAAAGCTCGGCCGCCTCGCCACCGTCACCCCGATAGGACAGCCCCACGCCGGTCCCGTCATCGTCGGCTTCGACGCCGACTCCAACACCCTGCCGACCATCCAGGCGGGCGCGGGTTAACTGCTCAAGGACGCCCCGGGCGACGAGTTCTTCACGGCCGTCCGCGCGAGGGCCAACGGCCGCACCGCTAGGTGCCCACACAGCAGGTGAATCGGACAACGAATCGCCCCGGAGACACCGTCGGCCTGGACACCGCTGCGCCCTCTCGGCCCCTGTACGGCCCCTGGGCCTTGGCATCGGCCCTCAAGGCAGTCGCCCGGACCGCGTGCGACGACCTCGATCATCTACTCAGCCGCAGGTCAGACGGGTTGGAGCTCCCCCGGCCGCCGCCGGACCCCAAACCCACGAGCAGCGGATCCAGTCCGTTCAGGCAAAGTTGACGATCCGACAGGACAAAATGAACGTTTCCGCAGGTCAGAGGCTTGCGCAGGTGGGGCGGGTGGGACTCGAACCCACGGCCGACGGATTATGAGTCCGCTGCTCTAACCGGCTGAGCTACCGCCCCATAGCGGCGTGTCGCGTACATGTGTGCGCGCCGTCTGCCGCAGCATAGCCGCTCATACGATCTCCTGCTCCGCAGGGGCGACTTCGCCTGCCCGCAAGGACTCGGCTGTGACCTGGGCAGTTCCGTCGGACATGAAAAAGGACCCCATCGGGGGTCCTTCCTCGTCCTGCTCTCCCGACTGGACTCGAACCAGTAACCTGCCGGTTAACAGCCGGCTGCTCTGCCAATTGAGCTACGGAAGATCGAAGCTCCCCCGACTGGACTCGAACCAGTAACCTGCCGGTTAACAGCCGGCTGCTCTGCCAATTGAGCTACGGAGGATCGCCTCGTTGCATCGAACGTAGCTCCCTGGGTATTCGCCAGGGGGCGAACGCTCGCTGCGACACATACATTAGCGCAAGCAGGGGGGTGCTCCGCCAATCGGTTCCCCCGACACCGACGTCGCACCGGATACCTACGCAAGGAAGGGTGGCCGCCATGCGTTACAAGCTCACGTTCGTGGTCGGACTGACTCTGGGTTACGTGCTGGGCACCCGTGCCGGGCGCGAGCGCTACGAACAGTTGAAGAAATCCGCCCGTCAGGTCGCCCAGAACCCCGCCGTCCGCAACACCGCTGAGACGGCGGCCCAGCAGGGCCGCCAGTTCGCCGGCAAGGCGTACCACGCGGTTAGCGACAAGGTGGGTGACCGGGTGCCGGAGTCCGTGACCCAGCGGGTGCGCTCGCTGAGGGATCGCAATCCGAACGGCACCGCACAGGACGACTGGGGCACGAGCACCACTTGACCCCGGTGACGCGACCCATCCGCGGGGGCGGGACCGGCACTGCCGGTCCCGCCCCCGCGGTCGCGCGCACCATCGCGACGCTACGCCCATAGAATTTCCGCCATGGGGATAGTCGCCGGGTTGGACAGCTCACCCGAATTCACTCGCATCGTCGTCTGCGACGCGGACACGGGTGCCGTGCTCAAACAGGGGTACGCGCCGCACCCGGTCGAAGGCCGCCCGTCCGACGTCGACCCCCAGGCCTGGCTCCTGTCCCTCGGCGAGGCCGCCGGGGGCGGTCTTCTGGAGGGCGTGCAGGCCATCGGTGTTTCGGCCCAGCAGAACGCCGTGGTGCCGCTGGATGCCCAGGGCAACACCGTGCGCCCCGCCATGGTCGGCGGCGACAAGCGCGCGCAGGTCGCCGCGGCCGACCTGGTCGACGCGCTCGGCGGGCGCGAGGCGTGGGCGCAGTCGGTGGGATGTGTGCCACAGGCCGCGCAGCCCGTCACCAAGCTGCGCTGGCTGAACAAGACCGAGCCCGACGCCGCCCTGCGCACCGCCGTGCTCCTCCAGGCGCACGACTGGCTGGTGTGGCAGCTGCTCGGCCGGCCGGTGCGAAGGACCACCGACCGCGGCGGCGCCTCCGGAACCGGCTACTGGTCCGCCGCCACCGGCGCCTACCGCTCCGACCTCGTCGAGCTGGCCCTCGGCCACCCGGCGATGCTCCCCGAGGTCATAGGCCCCTCGGACGCGGCCGGTACGACCCCGGAGGGGCTGCTGATCTCCGCCGGGACCGGGGAGACCATGGCCGCCGCCTTCGGTCTCGGGATCGGGCTCGGGGACGCCGTCGTCTCGCTGGGCGCGTCCGGGTCCGTGATGGCCGTGCACCCCGAGGCGCTCGTCGACAACACCGGGATGATCACCTCCCTGGCCGACGCGACCGGCATGCACCTGCCCGTCGTCACCACCCTGAACGCCGTACGGACCCTGCGCGGGGCCGCCGAGATGCTGAGCCTCGGTGACCTCGAGAGCCTGTCCGACCTGGCGATGAAGTCGACGCCGGGCGCCCACGGCCTCGTACTGCTGCCCTATCTGGAAGGTGAGCGGACGCCGAACCTGCCGCACACCGCGGGGACGCTGACCGGTCTCAGGCGCGAGTCGATGCGGCCGGAGCATCTGGCGCGGGCCGCGTTCGAGGGCATGCTGTGCGGGCTCGCCGACGCGCTCGACGTGCTGCGCGGCCGGGGGGTCGAGGTGCGGCGGGTCTTCCTGCTGGGGGCGGCCGCCGAGCTGTCCGCGGTACAGGCCGCCGCGCCCGCGCTGTTCGGCGCGCAGGTCGTCGTGCCGCAGCCCGCGGACTACGCGGCGATCGGTGCCGCCCGGCAGGCGGCCTGGGCGCTCGGGGTGTCGCAGGGCACACTCGACCCGCGCACCCCGCCGATGTGGCAGGGTCCGGCCGCGCAGGTCCTGGAGCCGGGCGAGGAGCTGGCGGTGGGGCAGGCGGTGCGGCAGCAGTACGTGTCGGTGCGGGAGCAGACGTATCCGGGGGCGTTCCGCTAGACCTCGGAAGGTAAGACTCCGGTAGGAGCGGAGGGCCGCGAGGACCCGGAAGGCCGTACGGAGCACTGCTGTCGGCTTAATCGGTTGAGGTAACACGGGTGGAGTGTCCGACGATAGGGGCCAGGGGCAACCACTCGCCCCGTCGCCGACTCCGAGAGACGTAGCGTGCTCATACGACTTCTGCGGACCTATCTCAGGCCCTACAAGAAACCCATCACCGTCCTGGTGCTGCTGCAGTTCCTGCAGACCTGCGCCACCCTCTACCTGCCCACGCTGAACGCGGACATCATCGACCACGGCGTCGTGACCGGAGACACTGGCTACATCCTCAGCTTCGGCGCTCTCATGATCGGCATCTCGCTGGCGCAGGTGGTGTGCAACATCGGGGCCGTGTTCTACGGCGCCCGGACCGCCGCCGCGCTCGGCCGGGACCTGCGGGCGGCGGTCTTCGACCGGGTGCAGTCGTTCTCCGCGCGCGAGGTCGGCCAGTTCGGTGCGCCCACGCTGATCACCCGTACGACCAATGACGTGCAGCAGGTCCAGATGCTGGCCCTGATGACGTTCACCCTGCTGGTGTCGGCGCCCATCATGTGCGTGGGCGGCATCGTGCTGGCGCTCGGCCTGGACGTGCCGCTGTCCGCGGTGCTGGTGGCCGTGGTGCCGACGCTGGGCATCTGCGTGACGTTGATCGTACGGCGGCTGCGGCCGCTGTTCCGGTCCATGCAGGTGCGTCTCGACACGGTGAACCGGGTGCTGCGCGAGCAGATCACCGGCAACCGGGTCATCCGGGCGTTCGTGCGCGACTCGTACGAGGAGGAGCGCTTCCGGAAGGCGAACAGCGACCTGACGGAGATCGCCCTCAAGACGGGCAACCTGCTCGCGCTGATGTTCCCGGTGGTCATGACGACGGTGAACCTGTCCTCGATCGCCGTGGTGTGGTTCGGCGCCCACCGGATCGACAACGGCGGGATGCAGATCGGTGATCTGACCGCGTTCCTCGCCTATCTGATGCAGATCGTCATGTCCGTGATGATGGCCACCTTCATGTTCATGATGGTGCCGCGCGCGGAGATCTGCGCCGAGCGCATCCAGGAGGTCCTCGACACCTCCTCCAGCGTGGTGCCTCCCCTGGCCCCGGTCCGCGAGCTGCGGCGGCACGGACATCTGGAGATCCGGGGCGCCGGTTTCCGCTATCCGGGCGCCGAGGAGCCGGTGCTCAGGGCGATCGACCTGGTGGCCCGGCCCGGCGAGGTGACCGCCGTGATCGGCTCGACCGGCAGCGGCAAGTCCACCCTGCTGGGGCTCGTCCCGCGGCTGATCGACGTGACCGACGGCGAGGTGCTCGTCGACGGGGTGGCCGTCGCCGAGATCGACCCGGTGCTGCTGGCCAAGACCGTCGGGCTCGTGCCGCAGAAGCCGTATCTCTTCGCGGGGACCGTGGCGACCAATCTCCGCTACGGCAATCCGGACGCCACGGACGAGGAGCTGTGGCACGCGCTGGAGGTGGCGCAGGCCAAGGGCTTCGTCGAGGGGCTGGAGAACGGCCTCGACTCCCCCATCGCGCAGGGCGGCACCAACGTCTCCGGTGGTCAGCGGCAGCGGCTCGCCATCGCGCGCACGCTGGTGCAGCGGCCGGAGATCTACCTCTTCGACGACTCCTTCTCCGCCCTCGACTACGCGACCGACGCGGCCCTTCGCGCCGCGCTCGCCGAGGAGACCTCGGAGGCGACCGTCGTGATCGTCGCGCAGCGGGTGGCCACCATCCGCGAGGCCGACCGGATCGTCGTCCTCGACGAGGGCCGGGTCGTCGGCACCGGCACCCACCGCGAGCTGATGGCGGACAACGAAACCTACCGGGAGATCGTGCTCTCCCAGCTCACGGAAGCGGAGGCTGCCTGATGGCCGGGCCCATGGGGCGCATGATGGCGGGCGGCGGTCCCGAGACCCGGTCGATCGACTTCAAGGTGTCGGGCAGGCGGCTGCTCGCCCAGTTCAAGCCGGAGCGGCTGACCCTCTACGCGATGCTGTTCTGCGTCGTGCTGAGCGTCGGCCTGAACGTGGTCGGGCCGAAGATCCTCGGCGAGGCCACCGACCTGGTCTTCGCGGGCATCGTCGGACGGCAGATGCCCGCCGGCGCGAGCAAGGAAGAGGTTCTCGCGCAGATGCGGGCGCGCGGCGACGGTCAGGTCGCCGACATGCTCCGCAGCACCGACTTCACGCCCGGCGAGGGCATCGACTTCACCGCCGTGGGCCATGTCCTGCTGTTCGCGGTCGGGGTGTTCCTCGTCGCGGGGCTGCTGATGGCGGTGGCGACGCGGCTGGTCAACCGGACCGTCAACCGCACGATGTTCCGGATGCGCGAGGACGTGCAGACGAAGATGTCGCGGCTGCCGCTGTCGTACTTCGACAAGCGCCAGCGCGGCGAGGTCCTGTCCCGGGCCACCAACGACATCGACAACATCGGGCAGACGCTCCAGCAGTCGATGGGCCAGCTGATCAACTCGCTGCTCACCATCATCGGGGTGCTCGCGATGATGTTCTGGGTGTCCTGGCTGCTGGCCCTGGTCGCGCTGGTCACCGTGCCGCTGTCGTTCGTCGTCGCCACGCGCGTGGGCAAGCGCTCGCAGCCGCACTTCGTCCAGCAGTGGCGCACCACGGGCAAGCTCAACGCCCACATCGAGGAGATGTACACCGGGCACAACCTGGTGAAGGTGTTCGGCCGCCAGGACGAGTCGGCGGCGCAGTTCGCCGAACAGAACGAGGCGCTGTACGAGGCCGGGTTCAAGGCGCAGTTCAACAGCGGGGTCATGCAGCCGCTGATGATGTTCGTCTCGAACATCAACTACGTGCTGGTGGCGGTCGTGGGCGGGCTGCGGGTCGCCTCCGGTTCGCTGTCCATCGGTGACGTGCAGGCCTTCATCCAGTACTCCCGGCAGTTCTCGATGCCGCTGACGCAGGTGGCGTCGATGGCGAACCTCGTGCAGTCGGGTGTCGCCTCGGCCGAGCGGATCTTCGAACTCCTGGACGCGGAGGAGCAGGAGGCGGACCCGATGCCGAGCGCGAAGCCCGAGGAACTGCGCGGGCGGGTCGCCCTGGAGCATGTCTCCTTCCGCTACGCCCCCGAGAAGCCGCTCATCGAGGACCTCTCGCTGAAGGTCGAACCCGGACACACGGTCGCGATCGTCGGCCCCACGGGAGCCGGCAAGACCACCCTGGTCAACCTCCTCATGCGGTTCTACGACGTCTCGGGCGGCCGGATCACCCTCGACGGCGTGGACATCGCGACGATGTCCCGGGACGACCTGCGCGCCGGGATCGGCATGGTCCTCCAGGACACCTGGCTGTTCGGCGGCACGATCGCGGAGAACATCGCGTACGGCGCCTCGCGCGAGGTCACCCGGGGCGAGATCGAGGAGGCGGCCCGGGCGGCCCACGCGGACCGGTTCGTCCGGACCCTGCCCGAGGGCTACGACACCGTGATCGACGACGAGGGCAGCGGGGTGAGCGCGGGTGAGAAGCAGCTCATCACCATCGCCCGGGCGTTCCTGTCGGACCCGGTGATCCTGGTCCTCGACGAGGCGACGAGTTCGGTGGACACCCGCACCGAGGTCCTGATCCAGAAGGCGATGGCCAAACTGGCGCACGGCCGCACGTCGTTCGTCATCGCGCACCGCCTGTCGACGATCCGGGACGCGGACACCATCCTGGTGATGGAGAACGGCTCGATCGTCGAACAAGGCACGCACACCGACCTGTTGGAGGCCGGCGGGGCGTACGCGCGCCTGTACAAGGCGCAGTTCGCGCAGGCGGTGGCGGAGGTGGACTAGCTGAAGGGGGCCGTTGGGAAACGGCCCCCTTTCCTCAGTCCAGATAGCCCCGCAGCTGATCCGCGAAGGCGTGATCCCGCAGCTTGTTCAGAGTCTTCGACTCGATCTGGCGTATCCGCTCCCGGGTCACTCCGAAGATCCGCCCGATCTCCTCCAACGTACGCGGCCGCCCGTCGGCCAGGCCGTACCGGAGTTGGACCACCTTGCGCTCACGCTCGCCCAGGGTCGACAGCACCGCTTCCAGATGCTCCCTGAGCAGCAGGAACGCCGCAGACTCCACGGGACTCGCCGCGTCGCCGTCCTCGATGAGGTCACCGAGGGCCACGTCGTCCTCCTCGCCCACGGGGGCGTGCAGGGACACCGGTTCCTGGGCCAGGCGCAGGACCTCGCTGACCCGTTCCGGAGCGAGGTCGAGCTGGTTCGCGACCTCTTCCGGGGTCGGTTCGTAGCCGCGCTCCTGGAGCATCCGGCGCTGGACGCGGACGACCCGGTTGATCAACTCGACGACGTGGACCGGGACCCGGATCGTGCGGGCCTGGTCGGCGAGGGCCCGGGACATGGCCTGGCGGATCCACCAGGTCGCGTAGGTGGAGAACTTGTAGCCGCGGGCGTAGTCGAACTTCTCGACCGCGCGGATCAGGCCCAGGTTGCCTTCCTGCACCAGGTCGAGCATGGTCAGGCCGCGGCCGACGTACCGTTTCGCGACGGACACGACGAGCCGCAGGTTCGCCTCGATGAGGCGGCGCTTGGCCATCCTGCCCAACACGACCAGCCGGTCCAGGTCGAGCGCCAACTGGCTGTCCAGGTCGGGGGTGTTGGTCAGTTTCTCCTCGGCGAACAGGCCGGCCTCGACCCGGCGGGCGAGGTCGACCTCCTCGGCCGCGGTGAGCAGCGGGATGCGGCCGATCTCCCGCAGGTACTGGCGGAACAGGTCCGAGGACGGGCCGCCGGTGTCGACGCGGCCGCGGGGCGGCTCGGGCGGTTCGACCGGTTCGGTCTCCACGTTCGCGAGGACTTCGGCGGGCGGGGTGTCCGGTTCCGCCTCGGGGTGGTGCGCGACACGGTTCTGCGGGGGCACCGCGACGAGAACGTCGGGCTCGGCGTCCTGCTCTGTCGTGTCGTCCGTACTGTTCTGGGTCTGTGTGAGGGTCTGGGTCTGCACGGGGGCGACCTCCAGGATGATCGCTGCCAAGGAGGGCGGCAGCGGTACTTCGGGGGCGGAGTCGGCGGCCTCGCCGCTGTCCGTCCCGTACGCGATGAGCGGAACCGCGGGGGTCTGGGACCCGTTGGGGACGGATCGGCCGCGCTCCGAGGACTCAGGCACCGGAACCCAGTGTGGAGTACGACACATCACCGCCACGAGGGGCGTGCGGTGACTTTTTGAGTCCGGTCCGTGACCGGGTGGTTACTCCGCCCTGCGCGTGGGCGGCCCTGCGGGACACGAACCCGCTGATCAGGGGTGGCGCACGACTCAGAGGGCGGAGGGGCCCTCGTCCTGGAGGGCGCGGTCGTAGCGGGTAAGGATCATCATCTCGTTCTGGACGGCGGCCGACTGGGCCGGATCCGTGTGGCCGAGCCGGGTCAGGACACTCTGGAGTTCGGTGAGCCGACGGGCGACGGCCCTGCGGCGGACCGTGACCAGTTGTTCGCCGGCGTAGTTCTCGTCGACCGTGCGCCGCATGATCGCCTCGACGGCCAGCTCCGTGACCATCGCGCGGACCGCGTCGTCGGGGGCGGCCTCACGGACCCGCACGAGGTAGTCCTGGGAGTCCTGGACGCCGTACTCCGCGCCGCCCGCGTCCATGATGGCCTGGCGGACGGCGGCGTAGGGCGGGGCGGTGAACTCGTCCATGCCGTACGCGTCGAAGGCCGGGGAGACCAGTTCGGGGCGCTGCAGGGCGAGTTTGAGCAGCTCGCGCTCGGTGGCGTAGACGGGGTTGCGCAGGGTGAGGGCCGGGCCGGAGACGGCGGGCCGGTGGACGGTGTCGTACTGCCGCTGCTGCGGGCCGCGTCCCGAGGGGGCCGGTCCCTTGCCGCCGCGGTCGCGGGCCCACCGGGCCAGCTGGGCCACCCGCTTGACCACGAACTGGGTGTCGAGGATGCCGAGCATGCCGGCGAGCTGGACGGCGACCTCGTGCTGGGCGCCGCTGTTCTTGATGCGGGCGACGATCGGGGCGGCCTCGTCCAGGGCGGCGGCGCGGCCGGCGGGGGTGTCGAGGTCGTAGCGGACGACGATCTGGCGCAGTGCGAACTCGAAGAGCGGGGTGCGGGGTTCGACCAGGTCGGCGACCGCGTCGTCGCCCTTGGCGAGGCGCAGGTCACAGGGGTCCATGCCGTCCGGGGCGATCGCGATGTAGGTCTCGGCGGCGAACTTCTGGTCGTCCTCGAAGGCGCGCAGGGCGGCCTTCTGGCCGGCCGAGTCGCCGTCGAAGGTGAAGATCACGCGGGCCGAGCCGTTGTCCATGAGGAGCCGGCGCAGGATCTTGATGTGGTCGGTGCCGAAGGCGGTGCCGCAGGTGGCGATGGCGGTGGTGACGCCGGCGAGGTGGCAGGCCATGACGTCGGTGTAGCCCTCGACGACGACCGCGCGGGACGCCTTGGCGATGTCCTTCTTCGCGAGGTCGATGCCGTAGAGGACCTGGGACTTCCGGTAGATCGCGGTGTCGGGGGTGTTGAGGTACTTGGGTCCGTTGTCCGCCTCGTAGAGCTTTCTCGCGCCGAAGCCGACGACGTCCCCGCCGATGTCGCGGATGGGCCACATCAGACGGCCGCGGAAGCGGTCGATGGGGCCGCGGCGGCCTTCCTGGGCCAGACCGGACAGGAGGATCTCCTTGTCGCTGAAGCCCTTGCCGCGCAGGTAGCGGGTGAGGTGGTCCCAGCCCTGGGGGCTGTAGCCGACGGAGAAGTGCCTGGCCGCGTCCTGGTCGAAGCCGCGCTCGGCGAGGAACTGGCGGCCGGTGTCGGCCTCCGGGCTGGTGGCCAGCTGCTCCATGTACCAGTCGGCGGCGATCTTGTGCGCCTCGACCAGGCGGATGCGCTCGCCGCGCTGGTGGGAGGGGTTGTAGCCGCCCTCCTCGTACCGCAGGGTGATGCCGGCCTGGGCGGCCAGGCGCTCGACCGACTCCGAGAAGGTGAGGTGGTCGACCTTCATCACGAACGTGATGGTGTCGCCGCCCTCCTGGCAGCCGAAGCAGTGGAAGAGGCCCTTGCTCGGACTGACCTGGAAGGACGGCGACTTCTCGTCGTGGAAGGGACACAGGCCCTTGAGGTTGCCACCGCCCGCGTTGCGCAGCTGGAGGTACTCGGACACCACGGCGTCGATCGGGACCGCGTCCCGTACCGCCTTCACGTCCTCGTCGTTGATCCGTCCTGCCACGCGTGAAGTCTACGGGGATGTGCTGACACCTACGGGACGAGGCTGACGAGGGGAACGTGCGGGTCCGCCAGCGCCTCGGTGTCCACCTGAGCCCCGGATCGGATCAGGTTCTGGATCGGCTCCGTGACGTCCCACACGTTGACGTTCATCCCGGCCAGCACACGGCCCCGCTGCACCCAGAAGGCGATGAACTCCCGCTTCCCGGCGTCTCCCCGGATCACCACTTCGTCGTACGAGCCGGGGGGCGCCCAGCCGCTGTACTCCATGCCCAGGTCGTACTGGTCGGAGAAGAAGTAGGGCACCCGGTCGTACGTCACCTGGCGGCCCAGCATCGCTCGCGCCGCCGCCGGGCCGCCGTTGAGCGCGTTGGCCCAGTGCTCGACGCGCAGCCGGTTGCCGAAGAGGGCGTGGTGGAAGGAGGCCACGTCGCCCGCCGCGTAGATGTCCGGGTCGGAGGTGCGCAGTTGTCCGTCCACGGCGATGCCGCCGCCGTGCGCCCGGTCCGCCAGGTCCAGTCCGGCCGCCTCCGCGAGGGCCACGCGCGGGGCCGCGTCGACCGCCGCGAGGACGTCGTGCGCGGGGTGCTCCTCGCCGTCGTCGGTCCGGGCCGCGAGGACCATGCCGTCCTGCCCGACGATCTCCGTCAGTCTGGCCCCGAAGTGGAAGCGGACGCCGTGCTCGCGGTGCAGCTCGGCGAAGAGGTTGCCGAGCTCGGGGCCGAGGACGGAGTGCAGCGGGGTCGACAGGGGCTCGACGACGGTGACCTCGGCGCCGTACTCCCGGGCCGCCGCCGCGACCTCCAGGCCGATCCAGCCGGCGCCGGCGATCACGAGGTGGCCGTTGTCCCTGCCCAGGGTGGCCAGGACGCCCTTGAGGCGCTCGGCGTGGGCGAGGCGGCGCAGATGGTGGACGCCCGCGAGGTCGGTCCCGGGGATGTCCAGCCGACGCGGCTCGGCGCCGGTCGCCAGCAGCAGCTTGTCGTAGCGGACGGCGGTGCCGTCCGCGCCGAAGCGGACCGTCTTCGCCGCGCGGTCGATGGCGTCCACGGTCTCGCCGAGGTGCAGCTCGATGTCGTGCTGCGCATACCAGGCGGGTTCGTGGACGAAGACGCTGTCGCGCTCCTCCTTGCCGAGGAGGTAGCCCTTGGAGAGCGGCGGGCGCTCGTAGGGGTGGTCGCGTTCGTCGCAGATCAGTATCACGCGGCCGGTGAAGCCCTCCGTCCGGAGCGTCTCGGCCGCCTTGGCGCCGGCGAGACCTCCTCCCACGATGACAAAAGTCTGATCCGCGTCGACCACTTGATTCCTCCTCGTAAGGGTGCCGCCCACATGGGAGCGTCCCGCACGGAGCGTGATGGGGGAAGAGGGAGTGGCCCGATCAGGCCACGGAGGGTCACATTCGGGCACGATTCATGTCACTCCGGACTTCTCCGCATGACTTCTGCCCCGCAAGCATCACAGGTGGTCCGTGAGACGGGCGTGAAGCGAACGCGCCGACGCGTCGGTGAGGGACGCGATCTGGTCGACGATCACCCGCTTGCGCGCGCGGTCGTCGGACGCCCGGTCGAACAGCGCGCGGAACTGCGGGTCGAGGCCGTCCGGGGCGCGGGCGGTGAGCGCCTCGGCGAGTTCGGCGACCACGATCCGCTGGTCGGCCCGCAGCCGCTCCTGCTCGGCGCGCTGCATGACGTACCGGTCGGCGACGGCCTTGAGGACCGCGCACTCCAGGCGGGTCTCGTGCGGTACGACGAGTTCGGCGCCGTACCTCGTGAGTCTCCCGGTGCCGTACCGCTCGCGCGTGGCGGCCTCGGCGGACAGGCAGAAGCGGCCGATGAGCTGGCTGGTGGCGTCCTTGAGGCGGGCCTGGGCCACGGCCGAGCCGTCATAGCCGTGCGGCCACCACGGCTGCTCCTGGAGGCGGTCCAGTGCGGCGGCGAGTTCGGCGGGGTCGGTGTCCTCGGGGACGTACCTGCCGAGAGCGACCTCGAAGACCGCCCGGCGTTCCGGTTCGGCGTGCAGGCAGTTGGGGTCGATGTGGCCCGCGTGCAGGCCGTCCTCGACGTCGTGGACCGAGTAGGCCACGTCGTCGGACCAGTCCATGACCTGGGCCTCGAAGGTGGTGCGGGCGTCGGGGGCGTCCTTGCGGATCCAGTCGAAGACGGGGCGGTCGTCCTCGTAGACGCCGAACTTGCGGGACGGGTGCCCGCCGCGGGGCCAGGGGTATTTGGTGGCCGCGTCGAGGGTGGCCCTGGTGAGGTTCAGCCCCACCGACCCCTCTTCGGTGAAGCGCTTGGGCTCGATGCGGGTCAGGAGCCGCAGGGACTGGGCGTTGCCCTCGAAGCCGCCGCAGTCGTCGGCGAATTCGTTGAGTGCCTGTTCGCCGTTGTGGCCGAAGGGAGGGTGGCCGAGGTCGTGGGCGAGACAGGCGGCCTCCACCAGGTCGGGGTCGCAGCCGAGGGCCGAGCCGAGTTCCCGGCCCACCTGGGCGCATTCCAGGGAGTGGGTGAGACGGGTGCGGGGGCTGGCGTCCCACGCCTGGCTGAGGGTTCCCGGGGTGACGACCTGGGTCTTGCCGGCGAGCCTTCTGAGCGCGGCGGAGTGGAGGATGCGGGCGCGGTCGCGTTGGAAGGCGGTGCGGCCGGGGCGCTTGTCGGGTTCTGGGGCCCAGCGTTCGGTTGACTGCAGGTCGTACGGCATGCCTCGACAGTACGGGCACGGACTGACAATTCGCCTGCTCCCTCAGGCAGCCGCGGTCGCCTGCCGCGCCCATGCCCGGTCGTAGCGGTGCAGGACCAGGTCCGCCATCGCGGGGTGCGTGCCCAGCGGGGCCGAGGCGATCCACGGCGCCTTCTGCGCACACTGGGTCGCGAACAGGCCCGGCGCCGTGAAGTAGGACGCCACCGCCACCCTGTCGCGGCCTCGCGCCGCCAGTGCGCGGATCGCGGTGTCGACCGTCGGGGTCGCCGCGGAGGCGTAGGCCGGGACCACGGGGACGCCCAGGCGGTCCGACAGGAGGTGAGCGGTGCGGCGGGTGTCCACGGCCGAGTCCGGGTCGCGGGAACCCGCCGCCGCGAGGACCACCGCACTGGTGCGGCGAGTCTCCTCGTCCGTGCTCCAGCCCGCCTCGGTCAGGCGGGCGTGCAGGGTCTCCACCAGCAGCGGGTGCGGGCCCAGCGGGGCGGCCACGCGGGTGCGTGCCGCGGCGGCCGCCGCCATCTCCGGGATGTCGCGCTTCACGTGGTAGCCGCGGGAGAGCAGGAGCGGGACCAGGACCGCCTCCGCCGTGCCCAGGGACGCCAGCGTGTCCGGGAGCAGCGGCTCGTTGAGTTCGATGTGGCCCAGGTGCACCGGCAGGCCGGGGCGCTGCTCGCGGACCCGGTCGAGGAGTTCGTGAACCGTCTTCAGGGTGCGCGGGTCACGGCTGCCGTGGGCCACCAGGACGAGCGCGGGCGGCTCGGCGCGGCGCCTGTCGTCGAGGGAGACGAGACTGGGCTGGCTGCTGATCCGGTTCATGGATCGATGGTCGCGGCCGGAGATTGCCTCCCCGTTTCCTGACAATGACGCGTCCTTTCCAACGGTTCACGCGGGCGGGCGGCAGGATGTGAGGCGTCATGACCTGTGCCATGACCCGTGCCATGACCTGGGGGTTAGCCCTCAAGAGTGAGCGTGGTCACGCGCCGGCGGACGAACCGATCGGCCTTTCGGGACGTCTCTGCTTGTCGAACAACCGACCGGGAGGGGCCGTCCGATGCGACTGCCGAGGGTACGCGGACCGCGTCTGCCACGCACGCGTACCGGGCGGCGCAGGCTCGTGCAGGCCGTGATGGCGGGATGTGTGCTGGCGCTGCTGCCGTCCACCTGGATGTACGTCGCGACGGACGGCCGGCTGCGGACGACGGCCGACGCGCCCCGCACCGAGGTGGCCGTGGTCTTCGGTGCCGGGCTGTGGGACGGCGAGCCGTCGCCGTATCTCGCCCACCGGCTCGACGCGGCGGCGAAGCTGTACCGGGACGGGCGGATCAAGGTCGTCCTCGTCACCGGTGACAACAGCCGCAGGGACTACGACGAGCCCGACGCGATGCGCGCCTATCTGACGCGGCACGGCGTCCCGGAGACCCGGATCGTCAGCGACTACGCCGGCTTCGACACCTGGGACTCCTGCGTCCGCGCCAAGAAGATCTTCGGTGTGGACAGGGCGGTCCTCATCAGCCAGGGGTTCCACATCCGGCGCGCGGTCGCGCTGTGCCAGGCGGCGGGCATCACGTCGTACGGCGTCGCCGTCGCCGGCAAGCACAACGCCACCTGGTACTACGGCGGTACGCGGGAGATCTTCGCGGCGGGCAAGGCGGCCGTGGACGTGGTCTTCCGGCCGGACCCGCGGTTCCTGGGACCGAAGGAACTGGGCGTGACGAAGGCGCTGGCCTCGGCGCGCTGACCTTGGGCGGGCCGCGTTCCTCACCGCTTGGGGATGTCACGGGGGAGGTCGCCGTCTTGGGCGCGTAACACGGAGCCTCCCCCGGCGTAACACGGCCGACGCACGCTGAAGGGCATGCAGAACTCCGCGACGCCCACGCACTGCCCGTACTGCGCCCTGCAGTGCGGCATGAACCTGACCCCCGCTCCGGACGGGACCGTCGAGGTGAGCGAGCGCGCGGATTTCCCGGTGAACCGGGGGGCGTTGTGCGGCAAGGGCCGCACCGCGGCCGCGGTGCTCTCGTCCCGGGTGCGTCTGACCTCCCCGTTGGTGCGCTCCGGGGGCACACTTGTGCCCGCCACCTGGGACGAGGCACTGGACCGGATCGCCGGGGAGTTGTCCCGCACGCGCACGGAGCATGGCCCGGACGCGTGCGGGGTCTTCGGCGGGGGCGGCCTCACCAACGAGAAGGCGTACACGCTCGGCAAGTTCGCGCGAGTCGTCCTCGGCACCTCTCAGATCGACTACAACGGGCGCTTCTGCATGTCGTCCGCGGCGGCCGGCGGGATGAAGGCGTTCGGCCTGGACCGCGGGCTGCCCTTCCCGCTGGAGGACATCCCGAAGTCCGGCTGTGTGATCCTCGTCGGCTCGAACCTCGCCGAGACCATGCCGCCGTCCTTGCGGTTCTTCACCGAACTGCGGGAGAACGGCGGCACGTTGATCGTCATCGACCCGCGCCGCACCAAGACCGCGGAGCAGGCCGACCTGCATCTGATGCCCCGGCCCGGCACGGACCTCGCCCTCGCGCTCGGGCTGCTGCACCTGGTGGTGGCGGAAGGCCTGGTCGACGAGGAGTACGTCAGCGAGCGCACGGTCGGCTGGGAGGACGCGCGGGCCGCCGCGATGGCCCACTGGCCGGAGTACGTGGAGCGGATCACCGGGGTGCCGGTGCCCCAACTCCGGGAAACGGTACGGCTGTTCTGTGAGCCGGAGTCCGCGATGGTGCTCACCGCGCGCGGGCCCGAGCAGCAGTCCAAGGGCACCGACACCGTGAGCGCGTGGATCAACCTGTGCCTGGCGACCGGGCGCGCGGGACGGCCGTACAGCGGCTACGGCTGTCTCACCGGGCAGGGCAACGGACAGGGCGGGCGCGAACACGGCCAGAAGGCCGACCAGTTGCCCGGCTACCGCAAGCTCGACGACCCGGCGGCGCGGGCTCATGTCGCCGAGGTGTGGGGCGTGGACCCCGACTCGCTGCCCGGACCGGGGCGCAGCGCCTACGAGTTGCTCGACGCGCTCGGCTCGGACATCAAGTCACTGCTGCTGATGGGTTCCAACCCGGTGGTGTCGGCGCCGCACGCCGCGCACATCGAGGAGCGCATCAAGTCCCTGGACTTCCTGGCCGTCTGTGACGTCGTGCTGTCGGAGACGGCGGCCCTCGCGGACGTGGTCCTGCCGGTCACGCAGTGGGCCGAGGAGACGGGCACGACGACCAACCTGGAGGGGCGGGTGCTGCTGCGCCGGCAGGCGATCACGCCGCCGGACGGCATCCGCAGCGACCTGGACGTCATGCACGAACTCGCCGACCGGCTCGGGGTGGAGAAGGGCTTCCCGACCGACCCCGAGGAGGTCTTCGAGGAGCTGCGCCGGGCGAGCGCGGGCGGCCCGGCCGACTACTCCGGGATCACCTACCGTCGGCTGGCGGAGGAGAACGGGGTGTTCTGGCCGTGCCCGACCGAGGACACGGCGGTGCACCCGGGCACCCCCCGCCTCTTCCTGGACCGCTTCGCCCACCCCGACGGCCGGGCCCGCTTCGTCCCCGTCTCGCACCGGGCGATCGCGGAGGAGCCCGACGCGGAGTACCCGGTGCTGCTGACGACCGGGCGGGTCGTGGCCCAGTACCAGTCCGGCGCGCAGACCCGCCGCGTGGACGAGCTGAACGCCGCGGCGCCGGGCCCGTTCGTGGAGCTGCACCCGCGGCTCGCGGAGCGGCTCGGGGCGGCCGAGGGCGACCCGGTGGCCGTGGTCTCGCGGCGCGGACGGGCCGTGGCACCGGCCCGCATCACGCTCGGCATCCGGCCCGACACGGTCTTCATGCCCTTCCACTGGTACGGCGAGGGCCGCGCCAACACCCTCACCAACCCGGCACTGGACCCGACGTCCCGGATGCCGGAGTTCAAGGCGTGCGCGGTGCGGGTGGAGGCCGTCAAGTCGTAGGGGCGAGCGCCTGTTGGCTCGCGGGGGTGGAGGCGAACCGCTGGGTATGGGCTGCGGTGGTTCGCAGGGGCTGTGCGCCGGGGCGGACGCCGGGCGGCCGGTGGGCCACGGCAGACGCCGAGCCCGTACGCCGGGGCGGCGCCCTCCCTTCAGGACCGACGGCGACGGTCGAGGCCGGCCGGGGCCCCGTGCGGACCGTTCATTCACGCAGCCCGCACGGCTCGCACCGCTCAGCGGCCGGACAGCCAGTCGCCGCTCTCGATGAGCCTGCCGCGGGTGCGCAGACGGGCGGCGACGGGGGGCGCGGCCACGTACACCCACGCGCGCACGGCCCTGCCGTCGGCCGTCCTGGTCACCTCGCGTGCGACCCGTTCGTACAGGTTGCGCGGGTCGCCCGGGGTGTACTCCTCCAACTCGTCGAGGATGGCCAGGAGTTCGGCGTAGGCGTCGGTCCGCGGGGTGACGAGTTCCCCCATGACCTCTCCCCCGGCCCCCTCGACGGCGTACGGATAGCCGGGCCCGTCGTACAGCAGCGCGCCGGTGAGGCGGCCCGGTTCATCGGAGCTGATACGGCCGCGCAGGAAGAGGTCGTGGTTGGCCTCGCCGGGGCGGAGGGTGCCGTAGACGAAGAAGGGGAGGCTCGCAGGGGTCACAGAAACGATTCTCTCCTCCCTTCTCTCCTCCCTCAGATCTGCACGTGACGCGGTATGGACACGGCTTGTCATGACCTCTTAAATCTTCGACAACGTCCGCGCCACCCCCCACGCGCCCCGTTGGCGCCTTTCAGAGGAGACCGATGAGTCGGATACGGCCGTACGTCCGAGGTGCCCGTTCCCGTCGTCTCGCCACCGCCGGAGTGGCCGCCACCGCCGCCACCCTGCTGGCCGCCGCCCTCTCCCCCGCCGCCGGTGCGGCAGACAGGCCGACCAGGGCCACCGCGCTCGAGAACGCCGCCTCCGTCCTGGCCGACCGGGCCCCGGCGCTGGGGCTCACCTCCGCCCAGGGCACCAAGGTCCGTGACGTGATCGTCGACGCCGACGGCACACAGCACGTCCGCTACGACCGTACGTACCGCCAACTCCCGGTGCTGGGCGGCGACTTCGTGGTCCACCTGGCGGCGGACGGGGCGTACAAGAGCTCCTCGCGCGCCACGAGGAGCGCGATCTCCCTGTCGAGCGTCACTCCGGCCCTGTCCGCCCCGAAGGCGGCCGACCTCGCGGCGAACGCGCTGAAGGCGGCCAACCTCGGCGAGACGCTGAAGAAGCTGACCGCCAAGCCGCAGTTGGTCGTCGACGCGCTGCACGGGGCGCCGAAGCTGGCCTGGCGGACCGACGCCGCCGCGCAGGATTCCCTCGGCAACCCGGTCGCGCGCACCGTCCTCACGGACGCCCGCACGGGTGCGCAGATCGACGCCTGGGACAGCATCGAGCAGGCCGCAGGGGACGGGAAGTCGCTGTACAGCGGCACGGTCGCCGTGGAGACGACGCAGTCGGGATCGACGTACCAGCTCAAGGACGCGACGCGCGGGAACACGTACACCGGCGACGCGGCGAACAAGACCGACCTGTGCTTCCTGAACATCTGCTTCAGCCGGGCGCCCGCGACCCTGTTCACCGACGCCGACAACCACTGGGGCACCGGGGCGAGTTCGGACCGGGCCACGGCGGCGGTGGACGCGCAGTACGGGACCGACGTCACCTGGGACTACTACAAGAAGGTCCACGGGCGGAACGGGATCGGCGGGGACGGCAAGGGCTCCTACAACCGCGTCCACTACGGCAACAACTACAACAACGCGTTCTGGGACGACAGTTGCTTCTGCATGACGTACGGCGACGGTGACGGGACGCAGCTCGGTCCGCTGGTGTCGCTGGACGTGGCCGGCCACGAGATGTCGCACGGCGTGACGTCGAAGACGGCGGCGCTGACGTACTCGGGCGAGTCGGGCGGGCTCAACGAGGCGACCTCCGACATCTTCGGCACGCTGGTGGAGTTCTACGCGGGCAACTCCTCGGACGCCGGCGACTATCTGATCGGTGAGAAGATCGTCCGCTCCGGCTTCGGACGGGACGCCCTGCGCTACATGGACAAGCCCTCCAAGGACGGCAGCTCCGCGGACTCCTGGAGCAGTTCGGTCGGCAACCTCGACGTCCACTACTCCTCCGGCGTCGCGAACCACTTCGCGTACCTGCTGGCGGAGGGCAGCGGACCCAAGACCATCAACGGCGTCAGCTACAACTCCCCCACCTCCAACGGCTCCACGGTCACCGGCATCGGCCGCGACAAGCTGGGCGCCATCTGGTACCGGGCGCTGACGGTCTACATGACCTCCTCGACGAACTACGCGGGGGCGCGGACGGCCACCCTGAACGCGGCGAAGGACCTGTACGGCGCGGGCAGCACGGAGTACAACGCGGTGGCGGCGGCCTGGAGCGCGGTGAACGTGAACTGAGAGCCCTCGCGTGGGACACGGCCGCCCCGGGTTCCGGGGCGGCCGTTCCCGTCGGGCCCGGAGAGCGTCACTTGCCGTAGGGCTGGTCGGCCCTCCCCGCCCTCAGCACCCTCCCCCACCACACCAACTGGTCCAGCATCGTCTTGGCCGCCGCGTCCGGGCCCGACGGGTCCTTCAGGCGGCCCTCGGTGAAGGAGCCTCCCGCGTTGTGGAAGCTCACCGTGTCCCGGACCGTCACCGCGTGCAGTTCGGCGAAGACCTGGCGCAGGTGCTCGACGGCTCGCAGGCCGCCCGAGATGCCGCCGTAGGAGACCAGGGCCACCGGCTTGGCCTGCCACTCCGTGAAGTGCCAGTCGACCAGGTTCTTCAGGCCGGCCGGGTAGCTGTGGTTGTACTCGGGGGTGAGGACGACGAAGGCGTCCGCCGAGGCGAGCTTGGGGGTCACCGAGGCGAGGGCGGCGGCCGCCCCGGGGGTCGGGGCCATGGACATGGGCAGGTCGGCCTCGGCCACGTCCACGACGTCCGCGACCAGGTCGTCGCGGTCGCGGAGGCGGTCGAGGAGCCAGTCGGCGACCACGGGACCGAAGCGGCCGTGGCGGTTGCTGCCGATGACCAGGGTGACGCGGAGAGGTGCGGTGTCTGTCTGCATGAGGGACAGCCTGATACCTCGACCAAAGTTGAGGTCAAGGGCGGACCGCGGCCGGTGGGTCACCCGTTCACACGCGCACCCTGCGCCCTTCGGGTTCTCTTCCGCGACCTGCCCGCCGCACGCCGATGACCTGCTGAAACTCCGGCCGACCCGGCCCGGGGCACAGCGATCTGACACCCATTCACCGCATTTCTGACGCCCCCTCAGGGAGCGGACTCGGCCCACTGCCACTTACCTCGAAGGCACAGGGACCCTCCGAGAGCTCGAAGGAGCACCATGCGCCCCACCACCCGCCTGCTGACCGGCAGCGCGCTCGCCGTCGCCGCCGCGGGTCTCGTCTGTGCGCCCGCGTACGCCGGGGACACGGGCGGGCTCGAGGTGTTCCCGTCCTCCGTGGTGCCGGGCGGGCAGGTCACCGTGAACACGGCGGCGTGCGGGGACGGCGGTACGGCGGCGGGGGACGCCAGCGCGGTGGGCGCGGGCACCTTCACGCTGGCGCCCGGCACGCACGAGGGTGACGCGATCGGGCAGTTCCGGGTGCCGCCGAGCGCGCAGCCGGGGACGTACGAGATCGTCGCGACCTGTGCGCAGGGCGACCGGCGGGTGACCGGCGACCTGGTGGTCACGCTGACGTCCCAGCGTCAGCCGGTGTATCCCAGGGGAAGTGTGAAGACGGGGGTCGGTGGCGCTCTGGGCCCCGATCCCGTGCAGACCGCGGCCGGCGTGGCGGCTCTCGCCGTCGCCGCCGCGGGCGGTACCTGGCTCCTGCATCGCCGGGCGAGAGGCGACGGGATCTGACGGACACCCTCCGCTGTCCGTCCGCCGGTACCGCATGTCCCCTCCCCCTCCGGGTCCGACGCCCCTCGCGGCCCGGAGGGGGACGGGCCGGCCAGCCGTAGAGGAGGCTCCTGTGCGCAACCGCAGCTTGGGCAACACCGCCATAGCGGGCGTCACCGTGGTGGCCCTGTGCAGCGGCGCGTGGCTGCTGCGCAGCGGCGCCGAGACGCACCCCCCGCCGCAGCCGTCGGCCGCCGAGGCGCACACGGACGGGGACAGCGGGCGGTCCGCCGCGCCCGCCCTGCCGCCGTCCCCGCCCGACCGTGTCCGCATCCCCGCGATCCATGTGGACGCGCCGCTGACGGCCCTGGCCCTGACGGCGAGCGGCAGCCTCGACGTGCCGCCCGCCGCGAAGAAGAACCTCGCCGGCTGGTACGAGGCCGGCACCACCCCCGGTGAGACGGGCACCGCGATCGTCGCCGGTCACGTCGACAACGCCGAAGGACCCGCCGTCTTCTACGACCTCGGTGCCCTGCGCAGGGGCAGCGCGATCGAGGTGGACCGGCGCGACGGAAGCGTCGCGGTGTTCACGGTGGACGCGGTCGAGGTGTACGACGCGAAGGACTTCCCCGACGAGAAGGTGTACGGCGCCGCGAAGCGGCCCGAGCTGCGGGTGATCACCTGCGGCGGGGGCTACTCGCGCTCGACCGGCTACCGGGGGAACGTGGTGGTGTTCGCGCACCTCACGGGGAGCCGCTGACGACCGCCTCGGCGATGATGCGCGCGCAGTCCGAGGACCCGGTGCGGCTGGTGTCGACCTCGATGTCGTAGACCACGCCCTGGTGGACGCTCTCCGCCTGCTTCTCGGCCATCCCCGGGACCCGGTCGCCCCGCGCGAGCTCGCGGCCCGCGGCGACGGCGGCCTCGCAGCGCACACCGACCCACAGGACCTCCAGTTCGGCCAGGGCGTGTCGCCAGCGTTCCTGGGAGTGCGGGCCGCCGAGGAAGACGTCGTCGACGACGACCCGGGCACCCGCGCGGGCGGTCGCGGCGAGGCCCGCCATCCAGGCCGCCTCCAGCCGCGTGAAGTCCGCCCCCACGCTCACCCCGCCGTCCGCCGTGATCTCCAGGCCCGCGTCCCCCTCCTGCAGGGCCGGGGGCATCGAGTCGACGAAGTCGTCGATGCTGAAGGCCAGCCACGGTTCGGGCAGCACGGTCTGAAGGGAGCGGGCGATGGCTGTCTTGCCCGAGCTGGAGCCGCCGTTGAGCACGATCACCTGAGTCGTCACGGCGTCACGGTAGCGGCAGGGGAGCCGTTGTTCGTACGCAATATCCGCGACTTGCGCGAAGACGAGGGCCCCCAGGACGGCCGACGCGGCGGCCGGCTGCCACCGGACGGCGCCCGGTCGAGCGGATCTCGCCGGTGTTCCCGCGCCGGTCCGGCAGCCGACGTCCCCGGCGGCCGGGAGGCCGGGCAGCGGGACCGGATCGCGGTCAGCGGCCCGTCGGGCGTGATCGCGGCCCCGGACGACGGGATACATGCAGGTCCCACCCACCCGGCCCGCCCGGGGGACGGAGTCCTCACAGCGCACCCCCGCCGCGCGCCCCGAACCCTCACACCCGCCCCCGGCCCCAGCTGAGGGCAGCGTTCCTCGCGGGAAACAGAGGTGATGCGGTCGGGTAACACCCGCAACGCACGCTCGTGGACATGACCTCGAATACGCGTGTGGTGGTGATCGGCGCCGGGCTCGCGGGCGTCCGGCTCGCCCGGCGGCTCGGCGAGCTCGGCACGCCCGTGACGCTGATCGGCGAGGAGGAGCACCGCCCGTACAACCGGGTGCTCCTCGCCGAGGTGCTGGCCGGGCGGTACACCCCCGACGTGATCGCGCTCCCGACGCCGGCCGCGCTGACCCGTGCCCGGGTCACCGGCATCGACCGCGGGGCACGGACCGTCGAATGCGCGGACGGTTCGAAGATCGCATACGACCGGCTGGTCCTGGCCACCGGCTCGAACCCGGTACTACCGCCGCTGCGCGGGCTGTTCACCGCCGACCACGAGCTGCCGCGGGGCGTCCACGCCTTCCGCACCATGGACGACTGCCTGGGTCTGTCCGAGGCGGTCCGGCCGGGAGTGAAGGCGGTCGTGATCGGCGGCGGCCTCCTCGGGGTCTCCGCGGCCCGCGCGCTCGCCCAGCGCGGCGCCCAGGTCATCCTGGCCCAGCAGTCCGAGCGGCTGATGGAGCGCCAGCTCGACCCGAGCGCGTCCAAGCTCGTCCGGCGCCACCTCGGGGACCTCGGCGTCGAGGTCCACACCGATCTGCGCGTGCGTGACGTGCGCTGTGTCGGCGGCGCGGTCCGCTCGGTCGAGATGGCCGACGGATACGCGCTGGACGCCGAGATCGTGGTCCTGGCCTGCGGGGTCCACCCCCGTATCGGCCTCGCGCAGACCGCCGGCCTCGACGTCCGCAAGGGGATCGTCGTCGATGACGAACTGCGCACCTCCGACCCGCACATCCACGCGATCGGCGACTGCGCCCAGCACGACGGCAACGTCTACGGGCTCGCCACCCCGGCTCTGGAACAGGCCGACGCACTCGCCGAGTTGCTCTCCGGCCGGACGAACGCCCGCTACACCGGCACCCGTTCGCTGACCCGGCTCACGCTCGCCGGACAGACCGCCTTCGACCTGGCCGCGTTCGGCGAGACCGAGGCGCTCCCGGGCGACGACGTCGTCCAGCTCACGGACGCCACCCGCGGCACCTACCGCAAGGTCGTCGTCCGCGACGACCGCCTGGTCGGCGGGGTCCTCGTCGGCGAACTCGGCACCGTCGGCGCGCTCGCCCGCGCCTGGGAGGGAGCAGAGCCGCTGCCCTCCGCCGGCGGACCGCTGCTCCACCTGCTCACCAACGATGGAGGCTCCTGATGACCGCCAGCCCGGAGGCCATGGAGGCCACCCCCACGATCGTGCTCGTCGGCCACGGCATGGTCGGCCAGCGCTTCCTCGAAGCACTCGCCGAGCGCGGCATGACCGCCACGCACCGGGTGGTCGTGCTGTGCGAGGAGCCGCGTCCCGCGTACGACCGCGTCGCGCTCACCTCGTACTTCTCGGGCAAGACGCCCGAGGAACTGTCCGTGACGGACATGGAGTTCATCGAGACGCACGGCATCGAGCTGTACGTCGGTGACCCGGCCGTCGCGGTCGACCGCGAGGCGAAGAAGGTCACCGCGAGGTCCGGGCAGGTCTTCGCGTACGAGACCCTGGTCCTCGCCACCGGCTCCTACCCCTTCGTGCCGCCGGTCCCGAACAAGGACGCCAAGGGCTGCTTCGTCTACCGCACGATCGAGGACCTCCTCGCCATCGAGGAGTACGCGAAGACCCGCACCACCGGTGCCGTGGTCGGTGGCGGTCTGCTCGGTCTGGAGGCGGCCGGTGCGCTGAAGGGTCTCGGACTGACCTCCCACATCGTGGAGTTCGCGCCGCGGCTGATGCCGGTGCAGGTCGACGAGGGCGGCGGCGCGGCCCTGCTGCGCACCATCGAGGAGATGGGCCTGAGCGTCCACACCGGAGTGGGCACGCAGGAGATCGTGGTCGACGAGGCCGGTGCCGTCACCGGCATGAAGCTCTCCGACGGCAGCGAACTCGCCACCGAGCTGGTGGTGTTCAGCGCCGGTGTCCGGCCCCGCGACCAGCTGGCCCGCGACTGCGGCCTCACGGTCGGCGAGCGCGGCGGCATCGCGGTCGACGAGCAGTGCCGTACCGTCGCCGACCCGCACGTCTTCGCGATCGGCGAGTGCGCGCTGGCCGCCGACGGCCGGGTGTACGGCCTGGTGGCCCCCGGTTACGAGCAGGCCGAGACGGCGGCGGCGACCATCGCCTCCGACGAGGCCGCCTTCCTGGGCGCCGACCTCTCCACCAAGCTGAAGCTGCTCGGCGTGGACGTGGCGTCCTTCGGTGACGCGCACGGGGCGACCGCGGACTGCCTGGACGTCGTCTACTCCGACTCCCGCGCGGGCCTGTACAAGAAGCTGGTCATCGGCCGGGACGGCACGCTGCTCGGCGGCATCCTGGTCGGCGACGCGGAAGCGTACGGCACGCTGAAGGCGTTCACAGGTTCGGTCCCGCCGGTCAAGCCCGAGTCGCTGGTCCTGCCGGCCGGGGCCGGGGAGTCCGTCCAGCTCGGCCCGACCGCGCTGCCGGACGACGCGATCATCTGCTCCTGCAACAACGTCCGCAAGGGCACCATCCGCGCCGCGGTCACCGACCACCAGTGCACCACCGTGCCCGAGGTGAAGAAGTGCACCAAGGCCGGTACCACGTGCGGCAGTTGCGTCAAGGTGCTCGGCCAGCTGGTCACCGCGGAGCTGGAGGCGTCCGGCGTCGAGGTCGACAAGGGCCTGTGCGGCTGCTTCTCGCAGACCCGCGAGGAGCTCTACGAGATCGTCCTCGCCCTGCGCATCAACACCTACCAGGACCTGCTGGACCGCTACGGCCGCGACGGTGCCAAGGGCGGCGACGGGTGCGAGATCTGCAAGCCGGCGGTCGGTTCGATCATCGCCTCCCTCGCCCCGACGATCGGCGCGAGCAACTACGTCCTGGACGGCGAGCAGGCCTCCCTCCAGGACTCCAACGACCACTTCCTCGCCAACATCCAGAAGAACGGCTCCTACTCGGTCGTCCCCCGCATCCCCGGCGGTGAGATCACCCCGGAGGGCCTCATCGTGATCGGTGAGATCGCCCGCGACTTCGGTCTCTACACGAAGATCACCGGCGGTCAGCGGATCGACATGTTCGGCGCCCGCGTCGAGCAACTCCCCCTCATCTGGACCCGGTTGGTGGACGCGGGCTTCGAGTCGGGCCACGCCTACGGCAAGTCGCTGCGCACGGTGAAGTCCTGCGTCGGCCAGACCTGGTGCCGCTACGGCGTCCAGGACTCGGTCCGCATGGCGATCGACCTGGAGCTGCGCTACCGCGGTCTGCGCTCCCCGCACAAGCTCAAGTCGGCGGTCTCCGGCTGCGCCCGCGAGTGCGCCGAGGCCCAGTCGAAGGACTTCGGCGTGATCGCCACGGCGAGCGGCTGGAACCTCTACGTCGGCGGCAACGGCGGCGCGACCCCGCGCCACGCGGACCTGCTGGCCCAGGACCTCACCGACGCCGAACTGATCAAGCTGATCGACCGGTTCCTGATGTTCTACATCCGCACGGCGGACCGGCTGGAGCGCACCTCGACCTGGCTGGAGCGCATCCCCGGCGGCCTGGACCACGTCCGTGACGTGGTCGTGGAGGACTCCCTCGGCATCTGCGAGGAGTTGGAGTCCCTGATGACGGCCCACGTGGCGCACTACGCCGACGAGTGGGCCACCACCATCAACGACCCCGAGAAGCTCGCCCGGTTCGTGTCCTTCGTGAACGCCCCGGACACCCCCGACCCGGTCGTCGGCTTCGTCCCGGAGCGCGAGCAGATCAAGCCCGACCTGCCGCTGCTGACCATCGGCCACCGTCCCCTGGAAGGAAGCGCCCAGCGATGACCCTGGCACTCGAGACCACCGACCTCAAGGTCGAACTCCAGCTGAACGGCGACTGGTTCGCGGTCTGCGAGCTGGCCCGCCTGCTCCCCGGCCGCGGAGTGGCGGCCCTGCTGCCCGACGGCCGGCAGGCGGCCCTGTTCCGCGACCGCGCGGGCAATCTGTACGCCATCGACAACCGCGACCCCTTCGGCGGCGCGGCGGTCCTCTCCCGCGGCCTGACCGGCACCCACCAGGGCCGCCCGTTCGTGGCCTCACCGCTGCTGAAGCAGCGGTTCGACCTGGAGACCGGGCAGTGCCTGGACGACGAGTCGGTCAGGATCACGACGTACGAGGTGCGGGCGGCGTAACCGGGCGGAGTTCGCTCCCGCCCGTATGAACACGGAAGGGGCGGTCACCTTCGGGTGACCGCCCCTGTTCTCATGCTCCGTGCCGTCTCCGTCCCCTCAGGACGGCGGCGTCTCCCGGACCATGAGCGGGCCGACGATCGCGTCCAACTCCGCGTCCGTGAGGGGGCCGCCGGTGCCCAGGCCCTCCCAGCGTTCCATTTCCCGGAGGCGTTCGACCGGGACGTGGTAGGCGCTGAAGAAGTGGACCATGAGCTGGAAGACCTTGAAGTCGTCCCCCATCTCCCGCATCACCCAGCGCGCGGCCTCGGAGGCCGGACGGCCTTCCTCGCCGAGCCGGCGCAGGCCGGCCACGATCGCGGTTCGGTCGGTCACCTTCTGAACACCACCTTCACCGCTGTGTACTCGCCGGGCGAACCGACGGTCGACTCGATCTCCACCTTGGTGAAGCCGTACTTTACGGCCATCTTCCCGGTGAAGGTCGCCCGGGCGGCGTCCTCCGGGGAGAGCATGTTCTGGATGCCGGCGTTGAAGCTGTCGAGGTTGTCCCGAAGCCCGCTGTTCCAGGTGCCCCGGACCCCTTCGGCGTCCTTGGCCAGGGCGTTCATGGCGTTGACGAACATCTCGCCGCCGGTGGGCGCCGTCGCCTCCGTGCCGTCCTTGACGACCTCGACAGCGGTGTTGAGGATGCCCTTGCTGTCGATGGAGGCGAGGATCGCGGTGCCGTTCTCGTAGATCTCGGAGTACTCGCCGCAGGTGTTGTGCACCAGGACGTCGAGGTCGGTCGCGTAGTAGGTGTGGTCGGCCTCCACCTCGAAGTTGAACACCTCGGCCGGACCCGGCAGTTCGGAGACGCCGTCCACGGCGACCGTCGTACCGTCCCGCTTCTCCAGCCGATCGCCCGGCTCGAGATCGCCCGCGTCGACCCAGCCCTTGCCCTTGACCTGGAAGGGGTGGCCGGGCGTTGCCCGCACGTGGCGGCCGCCGGCGTCGATCCGCACCAGGCCGTCGGCGGTGCGGTGGAAGAGCTGGGTGACCCTGCGCAGGGTCTGCTTGCCCGTGACCGGATCGGCGGCCCAGACCCGGTCCCCGACCTTGATGTCCTCGATCTTCTTGGTGCCGTCGGCCGTGGCGATGGGTGTGCCCGGCGGGAAGCACTGCCCGGCGGCGGCCGCCTTCGCGGCCCGGCCGGTCTTGGTGAGGTTGGCCAGCGCGTCGGCGGTCAGACCGGAGCCGCGCAGGTCGTAGATGGCCTGGTCCAGGCCGATACCGGTCCGCATGGCCGCGCGCAGTGCGACGACGTACCGCGAGGCGACCTTCAGCAGGGGCGGCACCACGATGCTGCCGATCGCCCAGGCACAGTCGCCGCCGGTGCCTCCCGAACCGGTGAAGACCAGGCGGGCGCAGCCGACGAAGTCCTGGACCATGCCGTAGGCGACGGTCTTGAGGATCTCGGCGGTCAGCTTCCAGCCGTCCACGTGGATCTGGTCGTCGTAGGTGAAGTCGATCGGCTTGCTGTCGAGGTAGTCGGCGGTGTAGCTGCCGATGCACTCGACGGCGGTGGCATGGGGCAGCGGGCAGGTCAGGACCAGGTAGATCATGGTCCCGGTGATGTGATGCGTGACGTTGATCTCGCAGCCGACGTCGCTGCCGCTGTGCGTGCCGGTGCACATGCCGTCCGAGGAGATGGTGTCCTGGACCCCGTACGGCTGGGCGATCACGCCCTGCGCGCCGGCCGGTCCGGTCTCGCTCATCCGGACGGTCTCGCTCTGCGCGTTCGCCGCAGTCTCCGCCCGGGTGGCGGCGGCCTCGGCCTCGGTGGCGGCCTCCTGGGCGCGGGCCGCGGAGGCTTCGGCGGCGGTGGCGTCCGCTTCGGCCCGGTCGGCGACACCACTGGCGGTGGTGGCGTCGGCTTCGGCCTCGCTGGCGGCGGAGCGCGCGGAGGCGGCGTCGGTCTCGGCGGCGTCCGCCGAGGCCCGGGCGTCGTCCGCGTAGCCGCTCGCGGCGGTGGCGGCGCCGGCGGCGGCTGCCGCGTCGGCGGTGGCCTGCTGGTCGTACGCGACGGTGTTCGCCTCGGACTTGACGGCCGCCTTGGCGTCGGCGGCCGCGTCGGCCGCCGAGGCGCGGGCCTGGGCGAGCGACTTGGTGGCCTTGGCCGCCGACTCGGCAGCGGCGGCGGCGGCCACCGCGGCGGCCTTGGCGTCGGCACTGGCCTGGGCGGCGAGCGCGGCGGCCTCGGTGGACGCCTTCGCCGCCTGGGCGGCCTTGGCCTGGGCCAGTGCCGCCTGCTGCTCGGAGGCCGTCTTCGCGGCCTGCCCGGACAGGACGGCCAGGCCGGCCGAGGAGTCGGTCTCCTGGTACGGGGAGCCCAGTTCGATGGCGTCGTTGGCGGGCTTGATCACCTGGGCCGCCGCGTCGCGCGCGGCCAGTGCGGCCTGCGCGGTGGCGTAGGCGAAGCCGGCGGTCTGGACAGCTGTGGCGGCGGCCGCGTTGGCCTCCACACGGGCGATGGCCGCGTTCGCCTTGGCCTCGGCGGCCTTCGCCTTCGCCGTGTCGGCGAGGGCCTTGGCGACACGGACGTTCTCCGCTGCCGCACCCGAGGCGGCGATAGCGTCGGCGGCGGCCGCGTGGGCCTTCTGCACCGCCGCGTGGGTGATCGCCACGTCGCGCTGCGCCGCGTCGGACGCGGCCTTGGCACGGGCGGCCGCCGCGTCGGCGCGGATCGAGGCCTCGCGGGCGTTCGCGGCCGCCGTGGTGGCGTCGTTGGCCGCGGAGCGTGCCGCGCGGGCGGCGTCCCCGGCCTCGTTGGCGGCGGTACGGGCCCGGGTCGCGGCGGCACGGGAAGCGGAGGCCGCGTCGGTGCCCTCGTCGGCGGCGGCACGGGACTCCGCGGCGTCCGCCCGGGCGGACAGGGCGTCCTCGGTGTCCTCGGCGTTGACCGCGTTGTCCCGGGCAACGGTGGCCCGGCGTTCGGCGGCCAGCGCCTCGTCCTTCTTCGCGGACGCGGTGCCGCCGGCGGTCTGCGCGGCGCTCAGCTTGTCCGCCGCGACCTGCCGCTGGGTCTGGGCCCGCTGGTTGGCGTCGGCGGCCTTGGCCCGCTCGGAGGCGGCGATGTCCTTCTGCGCCTTGGCCTTGTCGCGTTCGGCCTCGGCGGTGGCCCGCTTGGCCCTGGCATCGGCGGCCGCGGCCTTCGCGGTGGCCTCGGCGGCCTCCGCCTTCACCCGGGCGGCCTTGGCCTTGGCCGCGTTCTCGGCGGCCTTGGTGGCCTGTACGGCGGCACCGTCGGCGGCGGCCTTCGCCTGGGCGGCGGCCTCCTCGGCGGCGGCACGCCGGAACTCGGCGGCGGAGGCGTGCGCCTGGGTCTTGGCCAGCGCCATCAGCGTCTTGCTGTCGGCGGCCGATGCGCGGGTCGCGTTGGACGCCGTTTCGGTGGCCTTGGCGACGGCTGTCGCGGCGGCGGCCGAGGCCTTGGTGACCTGGACGGCCTGCTGCCCGTAGAGCAGCCCCCGGCCGCGCGGCAGACCGGCCGCGTCGGCGACGGCATAGGCGTCGGTCTGCGCGGCGGTGGCCTTGGCGGCCTGCGTCTGGGCGGACTGGGCGGCCCGTGAGGCCACGTACAGCCGGCCGAGCGCCATGGCCTGGGCCTTGACGATATCGGCGGCGACCTTGGTGAACTCGGCGGCGTCCGGGTAACTGCTGTTGGTGGTGGGCTGCTTGAGCCAGTAGGCCTGCCAGTCGGCGAGCCGGCTCGCGATGGTCGACTGGCCGAGCGCCTCGCCGAGCGCCTGGGTGGCGACCTGGAGGTCACCGTTGGCGGCGGCCTCGGCGGCGAGGATGCGGTCGCGCTGTGTCTTCTGGCCGGAGATCTCGGCCTGCCACTCGGTGGACGCGACGACGGTCTCGGCGGTCAGGACCTTGTGCGGGTCGATCGGGTTGCTGGTGGTGCACGAGGCGAAGCGCGCCTTCAGCGCCTCCACGTCGATCCGGAACTCGACCGAGTCCGGGTCGGGGGCGGTGGTGGGGAAGCCGCCGTTCTGCAGGAAGATCCGGGCGTCGTCGGCGTACATGGGGTGCATGAACTGCATCTCCCACTTCCACGCCGACCAGTCGTCGTAGTCCTCGTAACGGTCCTCGGAATAACGGCTGTTGACGATGCCGGTGACCGCGTCCACCGAGTCCTGCCCGGCCACGGGCGCCTGGTTCGTGTGGAAGAGGTCGTACTCGGACTGCCAGAACTGGTCGGCGATCCAGCCGGAGAGGCCGGTGGTGGCGAAGGGGTTGTCCTTCTGCTCGATCCACTGGAAGCCGGTGTACGTGTAGCTGGCGGGCGGGGTGACGTTGAGGGAGGTCTCCCAGACCTTGTGCCGGTCGTAGAGCTCGTCCATCTTCGCGGACGCGGTCGCCTTGTCCTTGTCGTAGGCGACGGCCAGCGGGGGTGCGGGGGTCTTGTAGTACTCCGGATCACCGGCCGTCAGGAGGTCGGCGTCCGTGCCGGCCAGACCGGTGCGGGCGACCGCTTTCATCTCCTGCCCGCCCCGGCGCTGCATGATGTTCATCAGGCACTGGGCGTCGCGGATCTTGACGGCCTGGTCGAAGTCGTAGCCGGTCGCCGGATCGACACCGGTGGCGGCGGCCGGGCGGGTGGGCGTGGGCGCGGCGGGCTGCGCGGTGGAGCCCAGGAGCGCGACGGAGCAGACGACCGCGGTGGTCGACAGGAACCTCTTCAGCAGAGGGTGCCCGCGGCGGGCACGTGACTGTGCCGGGGGCGCGTTGGTACGCATCGTCAGTGGTCAGCCTTCTGGGGTGGGCCGGACCGGGGTCACGCCCGGGGCGAGCGCCGCGGGTGCGGGCTCGGCAGGGCGGGTTGCCGGGGTCGGCCGGGAGGATGAGGGACTACAGGCGTGCCGAACGGTGATCGGCGTGAAGCGCCGTTCTAGAAGAGGGTGTTGAAGGCGTTCCAGCCGCTGGTGCCGATCTGGACGCGGGCGGCGAAGGGCGCGGTGGAGGTGCCGGTGCCTTTGAAGAGCCAGAGGGCCCCTGCCGTGTCACGCGCGATGAGGTCGGCCTTGCCGTCGCCGTCGTTGTCGCCGGTGGAGACGAGCGCGTTGTACGCCTGCCAGCCGCTGCCGACGCTGACGCGGGTGCCGAAGACGGCGTCGGCGGTGGCGTTACCGGTGCCGGGGTAGAGGTAGAGGGCCCCGGCGGGCGTACGGGCCAGAAGGTCGTTCTTGCCGTCGCCGGTGTAGTCGCCGTACCCGGCGAGGATGTCGAGGGCGTTCCAGCCGCTGGTGCCCGCCCGGACCTTGGCGGCGAGGGTGCCGTCGGCCTTGCCCTGGTAGAGCCACAGGGCGCCGGCGCTGTCGCGGGCCAGGAGGTCGGGCTGGGCGGTGCCGCCGAGGTTGCCGGGGGACATGAGGAGGTTGAACTGGTCCCAGCCGCTGCCGATGAGCCTGGTCTCGGTGGAGCGTTCGGCGGTGTAGTAGAGGGCGTTGCCCATCCGGATGTAGAGGTCGCTGCGGGAGCCGCTCTCGGAGTTGTTGGCGCGGACGATGGCGGTGGCTGCGCTGAAGCCCGCTCCGAGATCCAGAGCGGCCTTGACGCCACCGGTGCCCTTGGGCTCGTACGTCAGCAGGTGGCCGTCCGAGGTACGGCGTACCAGCAGGGGCAGCATCGGCGCGGAGCCTGCGACGGTCCGGACGTCGCCGCCGTCCGCCGCGGTGGCGGTCACCGTCGTCGGCGCGGAGCCGGCCGACCACAGCGCTGCCGTGGCGACAACCGCGGCCAGGGCGGTGGCGGTGCAGAGTCTCGCGACGGTGGTGCGGGTGGTGCGCGGTCTTCTGCGCGCGAACCGTATGGGCGTGGTCATGCCCGATCAACTCCCCGTTTTTGATGTGCACATGGACTGAAAAGGAGCCATGGCCCGTGCACTGTACGAGGCGGTCGGGGCTGCTGTGAAGAAGTTTTGGACGAGACATGGGGAGATCGTGACGAGCGCGGCGGCACCCCACCTCGGGGTCCACCGGCGGAAATCCCCTGGAGGGCGCCGGGCCCCCGTGCTTGCATGGGCGCCATGGTGTCCACCGACCGTCTTCTCGCCTTCGCGGCCATGTCCTTCCTGCTGATCGTGGTGCCCGGACCCAGCGTGCTGTTCGTGATCGGCCGGGCGCTCGCGCAGGGCCGGCGGGCTGCCCTGACCACGGTGGCCGGGAACACGGTCGGCGCGTACGTGCTGGTGCTCGCCGTTGCGTTCGGGGTCGGCTCGGTCGTGGAGCGCTCGGTGCTGGTCTTCACCACGCTCAAGCTCGCCGGTGCCGCCTACCTCGTGTACCTGGGCGTCAAGGCGTGGCGCGGACGCGGCTCGCTGCGCGCGGCGTTCGCCGAGGACGTGAAGGCGGCCGCGGAGAGGCACGGCGGTCTGCGTACCTTCGGGGAAGGGTTCGCGGTCGGCGTGACCAACCCCAAGACCATCGTGTTCTTCGCCGCCGTACTGCCGCAGTTCGTCGACCGCGGCCAGGGACATGTGACCGCGCAGATGCTGCTGCTCGGGCTGGTGTTCAACGTCATCGCGCTGGTCTCCGACGCCGTGTGGGGGCTGGTCGCGGCGACCGCGCGGGGCTGGTTCGCCCGCTCGCCGCGCCGCCTGTCCCTGGTGGGCGGGGTCGGCGGACTGACGATGATCGGGCTGGGTGTGACGGTGGCGGTGACCGGCCGCAAGGACTGAAGGGAAGGGGCCTGAGAGCTCAGACCTTCAGGGCGTCGTAGGTCACCCCCGTGAGCTCCTCCGAGGCGGCCCAAAGGCGTCACCACCGTCTGACATGTAATGGTCACGGAATGAACACTTCATCTCCACAAACGCCACACCAGGAATACGGTCATCCCCTCACGTAACGCCTCCAGGGGGACGACATGGCCAACCCGTACAACACCCAGCCCGCACCGCAGTGGCAGCCGGCGCCTCCGTCCGTTTCCCGGCCCGCCCCCAAGTGGGCCCGCAAGCGGTACGTCCTGCCCGCCCTCGCGCTCGCCCTCTTCCTCGGCGTCGGCATAGGCAGCGGCGGCGGCGACCAGAACAAGACGGCGACCGACGCGAAGCCCGCCGCCGCCAAACCGCAGCCGACGGTGACCGTGACGACGACCGCAACGGCCACGGCGACCCCCGAGCCGGAACCGGCGCCGACCGTGACCGCCACCAAGACGGTCAAGGTCACCCGGACGGTCACGGCACAGGCCGAGGCGGACCCCGGCTCCGGGTCCGACCAGGGCTCGGACAGCGTCTCCTACGCCAACTGCTCCGAGGCCCGCGCCGCCGGCGCCGCCCCCATCCACCGCGGTGAGCCGGGGTACGCCTCCCACCTGGACCGGGACAACGACGGGGTGGCCTGCGACAGCTGAACCATGGGCGACGGTCCTGCGGAGAGTTACCTTCCGGTCACGTCACGTTCGCATCACGGGTTTCTCATGTCGCCGACACGGCATCCGCTCCTCACTAGGTTCGTCACCTCATATCCGACTGATCGTCACTTCTTGATCATGTGCACGGATATCACCATGAACCCGGAAGGACCTGCTGTGAAACTGCTCCGCAAGCCCGGCGCCGTCGTCGTCGCCGCGCTGGCGCTGGCCGTGCTGCCGGGCGCCGCCTCGGCACACGGCGGTGACCACCCGTTCGAGAACTGCTCGGAGGCGTACGCCGCCGGCTACGCGAACATCCCGGAGGGCGACGAGCACTACGGCAGCCATCTCGACCGGGACGGCGACGGCATCGCCTGCGACCGGCCGCCCGCGGGCTTCAAGGCCCACGACGACAAGGCGGCCGCCGAGGACACCGGCAAGAAGGGCACGCACCTCGCCGAGACCGGCGGCGGGGGCGACACCACCGTGTACCTCGCCGCCGCGGGCTCGGCCGTCCTGCTCACCGGCGGTGCGCTGGTGTCGTCGGCCCGCAGGCGCCGCGCCACCCGCTGAGGCGCGGACACGGGAGAGGGGGGCACCCCCGCACAGGGCGCCCCCCTCTCTTCGTGATCCGGAACCGCCGCCCATCGGATGAGGGTCGGGGACGGGCGGCGGATCCGGGGTTCAGTGGCCGTCAGAAGCGGCCGGCGGCCTACCGGTGGTCGCTTCCGTTCGCCGTGATCGCCGCGCGTCCCGCCTCCAGGCGGGCGACCGGGATACGGAACGGCGAGCAGGAGACGTAGTCCAGACCCACCTCGTGGAAGAAGTGGACCGACTCCGGGTCACCGCCGTGCTCACCGCAGACGCCGAGCTTGAGGTCGGGGCGGGTCTTGCGGCCCGCCTCGGCGGCCAGCTTGACCAGGGAACCGACGCCGTCCTTGTCGATCGTCTCGAAGGGGCTGACGCCGAAGATGCCCTTCTCCAGGTACGCCGTGAAGAAGCTCGCCTCCACGTCGTCCCGGCTGAAGCCCCACACCGTCTGAGTGAGGTCGTTCGTGCCGAAGGAGAAGAACTCCGCCGCCTCCGCGATCTGACCGGCGGTCAGGGCGGCGCGCGGGAGCTCGATCATCGTCCCGATCGACAGCTTCAGCTCCACACCCGTCGCCGCCTCGACCTCCGCGACGACCTGGTCGGCCTCCTCGCGGACGATCTCCAGCTCCTGGACCGTCCCCACCAGCGGGATCATGATCTCCGCGCGCGGGTCCCCCTTGGCGTTCTTGCGTTCGGCCGCCGCCTCCGCGATCGCCCGGACCTGCATGGTGAACAGGCCGGGGATGACCAGGCCGAGGCGTACGCCGCGCAGGCCCAGCATCGGGTTCTGCTCGTGCAGGCGGTGCACCGCCTGGAGCAGGCGCAGTTCGTTCTCGTGCGGCTCCTGACGGGACTCCGCCAGGGCCACGCGGACCGACAGCTCGGTGATGTCCGGGAGGAACTCGTGCAGCGGCGGGTCGAGGAGCCGTACCGTCACCGGCAGCCCGTCCATCGCCGAGAACAGCTCGACGAAGTCCTGCTTCTGCAGCGGGAGCAGCGCCTTCAGCGACTCCTCGCGCTCGGCCTCCGTGTCGGCCAGGATGAGGCGCTCGACCAGCTCGCGGCGGTCTCCGAGGAACATGTGCTCGGTACGGCAGAGCCCGATGCCCTGCGCTCCGAAGCGACGGGCGCGCATCGCGTCCTCGGCGTTGTCCGCGTTGGCCCGGACCCTGAGGCGGCGCTTGCGGTCCGCGAACGCCATGATCCGGTGGACCGCCTCCACCAGCTCGTCGGCGTCGTTGGCACCGGCGTGCATACGGCCCTCGAAGTACTCCACGACGGGAGAGGGCACGACCGGGACCTCACCGAGGTACACCTTGCCGCTGGAGCCGTCGATGGAGATGAGGTCGCCCTCCTCCACCACGTGTCCGCCCGGCACGGTCATCCGGCGCCGCTTGGTGTCGACCTCCAGCTCCTCGGCGCCGCAGACACAGGTCTTGCCCATGCCGCGCGCGACGACGGCCGCGTGGGAGGTCTTGCCGCCGCGGGAGGTCAGGATGCCCTCGGCCGCGATCATGCCGTCCAGGTCGTCGGGGTTGGTCTCCCGGCGGACCAGGATGACCTTCTCGCCCGAACGCGACCACTTGACGGCGGTGTACGAGTCGAAGACCGCCTTGCCGACGGCCGCGCCCGGCGAGGCCGCGATGCCCCGGCCGACCTGCGCGACCTTGGTGTTCTCGTCGAAGCGCGGGAACATCAGCTGGGCGAGCTGGGCGCCGGTGACCCGCTGGAGCGCCTCGGCCTCGTCGATCAAGCCCTGGTCCACCAGCTGGGTGGCGATCCGGAAGGCGGCGCCCGCCGTGCGCTTGCCGACCCGGGTCTGGAGCATCCACAGCTGACCGCGCTCGATGGTGAACTCGATGTCGCACAGGTCCTTGTAGTGGTTCTCCAGCGTCGCCATGATCTGCATCAGCTGGTCGTACGACTTCTTGTCGATCTGCTCCAGCTCCGCGAGCGGGACGGTGTTGCGGATGCCGGCGACCACGTCCTCGCCCTGGGCGTTCTGGAGGTAGTCGCCGTAGACGCCCTGGTGGCCGGAGGCGGGGTCGCGGGTGAAGGCGACACCGGTGCCGGAGTCCGGGCCGAGGTTGCCGAAGACCATCGAGCAGACGTTCACGGCCGTGCCCAGGTCGTGCGGGATGCGCTCCTGACGGCGGTAGAGCTTGGCGCGGTCGGTGTTCCAGGAGTCGAAGACCGCGTGGATGGCGAGGTCCATCTGCTCGCGCGGGTCCTGCGGGAAGTCCCGGCCCGCCTCCTTCTTGACGATCTTCTTGAAGGCGGTGACCAGCTTCTTGAGGTCGGCGGCCTCCAGGTCGGTGTCGACCGTGACCTTCTTGGCCTCCTTGGCCTTCTCGAGGGCCTCCTCGAAGAGGTCGCCGTCGACGCCGAGGACGGTCTTGCCGAACATCTGGATGAGGCGCCGGTAGGAGTCCCAGGCGAAGCGGTCGTCGCCGGACTGCTGGGCGAGACCCTGGACCGACTTGTCGGAGAGCCCGATGTTGAGGACCGTGTCCATCATTCCCGGCATGGAGAACTTCGCGCCCGAGCGGACCGAGACGAGCAGGGGGTCGTCGGGCTGGCCGAGCTTCTTGCCCATGCGCTGCTCCAGCGCGTCGAGGTGCGCACTCACCTCGTCACGCAGTGCCGCCGGCTCCTCGCCGCTGTCGAGGTAGACCTTGCAGGCTTCGGTCGTGATGGTGAAGCCGGGGGGAACAGGGAGTCCCAGGTTGGTCATCTCGGCGAGGTTCGCGCCCTTGCCACCCAGGAGGTCCTTGAGGTCCTTGTTTCCCTCGGTGAAGTCGTAAACGAACTTCGCTACGTGGGGTTCTTTGTTTTCCGACACGGGTCCGACTCCCTCGAGGACGCGGTGGCTGCCCTGACGGCGAGGAACATACCCAGATCGAAGGCTTCTGGGTACGTCTGCTCGGGCGTCATACGCCCGTAACCAGTCGTCTGCCAGCGGATCGAAAGTCAAAGCTTGGCAAGCGACGGAGCTCCAGTGTTTTCACTTCTTGAACGCACCGACCCTCACAACCCCCTTGAGGCGCTCACCTGAGCGAGTATTCGCACGCTTGATTTCGATCGATGAACGATCAAGGGGTGGCACTCAGTGCCACCCCTTGGAGAAGTGCAGTCGCTCATGATCCGCTCATCCGAGCGCGATCCTTCTCAAGGGTGGCGAGAATCACGCTGCCACAGGCGCGCGGATTTCACCATGCGGACGGCTCTGCGGACAGCAACACGGACGTCATACGCCCAGGGCCAGCAACCGCTCCTCGACCCGCTCGGGTGCGTACAGATGCTCCACGACCAGGGCGCCCGCCCCCACCAGCCCGGCCCGCTCCCCGAGCCGTGAGGTGACGACCTCGAGGCGGGCGGTGGAGCGCGGCAGCGCCCGCTGGTACAGCAGCTCCCGGACCCCCGTGAGGAAGGGGGTTCCGGCCAGGTCCCCGGCGATCATCAGAACCCCGGGGTTCAGCAGGGTCACGACCGTCGCCAGGACGTCGCCGACCTGCCGCCCCGCCTCGCGCGCGAGCGCCGCAGCCTCGGGATGCCCGGACGCCAGCAGGTCCCGCACATCCGATCCGGAGGCCGCCGGCACCCCGGCCGCCGCCAGCCGGCGGGCCACGGCACCGCCGCTCGCGACGGCGGCGAGGCAGCCGTAGGACCCGCACCGGCACAGCGCCTCCGCGCCCGCCGGCACCCGGATGTGGCCCAGGTCGCCGGCGCCGCCGTCGATGCCCCGGTAGAGCGAGCCGTCGACCACGACTCCGGCGCCGATGCCGGTCGAGACCTTGACCAGCACGAACCCCGAGCAGTCCGGATACGCCGTGCGCTGTTCGCCGTAGGCCATGAGGTTGGCGTCGTTGTCGACGAGCACGGGGAGGGGGCCGGCCCCGGTGTGCTCGCTGAAGGCTCCGGCCAGGCGGCCTCTTATGTCGTAGCCGTCCCAGCCGGGCATGATCGGCGGCTGGACCACCCGGCCGCTCTCCCTGTCGACGGGGCCCGGCACGGCGAGCCCGATCCCGCAGACCTCCTCGGCCCGGTGCCCCGCCTTCTCCACCAGCTCGGCGAACCAGCGGCCCAGCTCGCCGAGCACGGCGTCCGGGCCGTCCTCGATGGCCAGGGTGCCGCTGTGCTCGGCGAATATCTCGCCGGTCAGGGACAGCACGGCCGCGCGGGCGTGCCGGGTCTCCAGGTCGGCGGCGAGGACGACCGCGTGGGCGTCGTCGAACTCCAGCGTGATGGAGGGGCGGCCGCCCAGCGGGGAGTCCACCGGGCCCCCGGCGCCCTCGCGCAGCCAGCCCGCGCGGAAGAGCCGGTCCAGGCGCTGGCCGACGGTCGCCCGGGACAGTCCGGTGGCCTGCTGGAGCGCTCCGCGCGTGACGGCTCGCCCGCTGCGGACCAGTTCGAGCAGATCTCCGGCACCGGTCTGACTCCGTCCGGTCATGCGCACCCCCTTGTGTTTCTCAACTCTGCATTACATTCTGGGTTTTGCGTGTTAAATAGACGTAACCCTACGGTAGCCCTGACCGAACCGGTCAGCCATACGTCTTTCGGGGAGCCCCGAGTGGATCGCACTGCCCAGCTCATCACCCGTTCCGCGGAACGCTCGATCGCATACGATCCGCCGGGTTCGTCACATCCGCTGCACGTCGGGGCGGCGAGGGTGCTGAACGGCAACTGGACCGGCGCCTCCACGGTCCCCTCGCGCGGTCTGTACCCGCACCAGTGGTCCTGGGACTCCGGGTTCATCGCGATCGGCCTGCGCCACCTCTCGCCGCTGCGGGCGCAGACCGAGCTGGAGACCCTGCTGGCGGCCCAGTGGGGCGACGGACGGATCCCGCACATCGTCTTCAACCCCTCCGTCCCGCTCGACGCGTACTTCCCGAGCCCCGACTTCTGGCGCTCCTCGAGCGCGGGGCACACCGCGGGCGCCCCGCGCACCGTACAGACGTCCGGCATCGTGCAGCCACCGGTGCACGCCCTGGCCGCGTGGCTGGTGCACCGCGCCGACCCCGGACTGTCCCGGGCGCGCGGCTTCCTCGCCCGGGTGTACCCGCGCCTGGCCGCCTGGCACCGCTATCTCCTGCACCGCCGGGACCTGGGCGGAGGGGGCCTCGCGTCCGTCGTGCACCCCTGGGAACAGGGTATGGACAACAGCCCGGCCTGGGACCTCCCGCTCTCCCGCGTCACACCGGCCCCGGCCCGCTCCTTCCGCCGCGCCGACCTGGACCACGGGGCCGCAGAGGACCGGCCCACGGACCTGGACTACGGACGGTACGTGCGGCTGGCGACGGACTACCGGGACGCCGGATACGCCGACGGCGGCGGCAAGTTCGCCGTCGAGGACCCCGCGTTCAACGCCCTGCTCATCGCCTCCGAGCACGCCCTCGCCCGGATCGCCGCCGAACTGGGCGCCCCCGGCACGGCCCGGCACGCGCGCGCGGAGCGGCTCACGGCGGCGCTGGTCGAGCGGCTGTGGGACCCGGCGAGCGGGATGTTCCTGTGCCGGGACCTGCGGGCGCCCGCCGCGGACGGGCGTGGCGCCCTGATCCCCGAGCGCACGGTCTCCGGCCTGATCCCGCTCCTGCTCCCCGACCTCCCGCGGGACCTCGTCGCGATGCTCGTGGGGACGGTCTGCGGCCCCCACTTCGGGCTGGGCACCAGCACCCGCCTGCTCCCCAGCTACGACCTCCTCGGCGAGGCCTTCGACCCGCACCGCTACTGGCGCGGCCCGGCCTGGTTCAACACCGCCTGGCTGCTGGAGCGAGGGCTGCGCACCCACGGCAGGCGCCGACAGGCCGACACGCTGCGGGAGTCGGTCCTCGAACTCGCCGGGGCCACCGACTTCGCGGAGTACGTCGACCCGTACACCGGCGAGGCCTGCGGGGCGACCGGCTTCAGCTGGACCGCCGCGCTCGCGCTCGACCTGCTGCACAGCGACACCGCGGTCACGCTCGGCACCACGGTCACGGCGGACATGGAACTCAAGGGACTCAAGGGACTCAAGGGAGGGGACCGGCGATGACGGACCGGCATCATCTGCTTGTGCACGGTGGGACGTTCGCTGCCGTGGGTGACGGCGGGGACATCAGCGGTGTCCGGAACGGCAGCTCACCGGACGGGTTGTTCGTACGGGACGCCCGGCACCTGAGCCGCTGGCAGCTGACGGTCGACGGCGCGGTCCCGGAGGCTCTGTCGCCGGTCGCCGACGGGGACACCGCGCGCTGTGTCCTGGTCCCGCGGGGCGGCCGTCAGGAACCCCCCGCGTACACCCTGTTCCGCGAACAGGCGGTGGGGGACGGCTCGTTCGTCGAGTGTCTCCGGGTCACCAGCAACCGCCCGGTCCCGACGACGGTCCGGCTCGCGGTCACCGCGGACGCCGACTTCGCCGACCAGTTCGAACTCCGCTCCGACCACCGCACCTACCCGAAGACCGGCGCGACCCGTTTCCGCGAAGTCCGCGAGGACGGCGTGGAGTTCAGCTACCAGCGCCGCGAATGGCGGTCCTCCACGACGGTGACGGCCGAGCCCGTCCCGGACGGTGTCGAGGAGACCGGCACCGGGGCCAGGCGTCTGGTCTGGACGCTGGACCTGGAGCCGCACGGCACGGCCGAGCTGACCCTGCGCGTGATGGCCCGCCCGCACGGCGACCGGCGGGCCCGCCGGGTGCCGAGTTCCCCCGCCGCCCTGAACCGCGAACTCCTCGCGATGGAGGGCGAGTTCGTGGAGGGCGTCGCCTTCCCGACCGGCTGGCCGGAGCTGGCGGCCGCCTGTGCCCGCGGTCTCGCGGACCTCGCCTCGCTCCAGGTCCCGGCGACCGGCCCGGACGGTGAGGAACTGCGGGTCCCGGCCGCCGGAGCCCCCTGGTTCCTCACCCTCCTCGGCCGTGACGCCCTTCTCACCGCGCTCTTCGCCCTGCCCTACCGCCCCCAGCTCGCCGCCGCGACCCTCCCCGCGCTCGCCGCGACCCAGGCCACCGAGACCGGCGCGGCCTCCGTGGCCCAGCCCGGCAAGATCGTGCACGAGGTACGGCACGGGGAGCTCGCGCACTTCGAGCAGGTGCCGTACGGCCGCTACTACGGCTCGGTCGACGCCACTCCCCTGTTCCTCGTCCTGCTCGGCGCGTACGTGGAGCACACCGGGGACGTCGCGCTCGCCCGGCGCCTGGAGCCGCACGCTCGCGCCGCGATCGGCTGGATGCTCGACCACGGCGGCCTCACCTCGCGCGGTTACCTCGTCTACCGCTCCGACCAGGGCGGCCTCGCCAACCAGAACTGGAAGGACTCCCCCGGCGCGATCTGCGGCGCCGACGGAACACGGGCGAGCGGGCCGGTGATGGCGGCGGGCGCCCAGGGCTACGCGTACGACGCGCTGCGCCGGACCGCGTCGGTCGCGCGCACGGTGTGGGGCGACGAGACGTACGCGGCGCTCCTCGAACAGGCCGCGGCGGATCTGCGGGACCGGTTCCAGCGGGACTTCTGGATGCCGGACCGCTCGTTCCCGGCGCTCGCCCTGGACGGGGAGGGCCGGCAGGTCGACGCGCTGGCCTCCGACGCCGGGCATCTGCTGTGGTCGGGCCTGCTCGACAAGGAGTACGGCGAGCTGGTGGGGCGGCGGCTGCTGGCCCCGGACTTCTTCTCCGGGTGGGGGGTGCGGACACTGGCGGCCGGACAGGCGGCGTACCACCCGTTGTCGTACCACCGGGGATCGGTGTGGCCGCACGACAACGCGCTGATCACGCTGGGGCTCGCCCGCTACGGCCTGCACGACGAGGCGCGGGCGGTGGCGCACGGGCTGGTGGACGCGGCGACGGCGACCGGCCACCGCTTGCCGGAGGTGCTGGCGGGGTACGGACGGGACACCCACGGCGAGCCGGTGCCGTACCCGCACGCGTGCGTGCGGGAGTCCCGGTCCGCCGCGGCCCCGCTGGCCCTGCTGACGGCGGTGGGGGGCGCGTGAGCGAGGGGATGGGCCGAGGGCCGGCATCTGACCGTTGACCAAGCGTTGGCCCGGAGTTTGCCCTGACCGGTGAACTCCGGACCTGACCCCTCCGTACCGGACTGTGGCGGATCCGAGACCCCATATCGGATCCGCCTTCTCCCAGGAGCCGTACGGAAGGACCCTCGGGTGTCCGAGACCCTTGCAGAGAGCACGTCACCCGAGGCCGAGGCGACGGGTACGGACGGTCCGCCGGCCGGGAAGCCGTCCTGGCGGGCCGCGCACCCCACCGCCGTACGCAACATCCGCTGGGCCCTCAACATCCTCGCCGCCCTTCTCGTCCTCGGAGCCCTGCTCCTGCCGAACAAGCTCACCCATCTGCACCTGCGGGAGTTCGCGCGGATTCCGGCGGAGGCGATCCTCGGGGCGGCCGTGGCGCTCGCGCTGCCGCGTCGGCCTCGCCTGGTGGTGGCCGTGGTGTCCGGTGCGGCGCTCGGCGTGATGACGATCCTGAACCTGCTCGACATGGGGTTCAACGACTACCTCGGGCGGCCCTTCAATCCCGTCCTCGACTGGGAGCTGCTCGACGACGCGCAGTCGTACGTCGCGGACTCGATGGGCCGGGCCGTGGCGGTCGGAGCCGTGATCGGCGTCATCGTCCTCGTGCTCCTGCTGCTGTCCCTCATGACGCTGGCGATGGTCAGACTGAGCGGCCTGCTGGTCCTGGACCGCCGGACCGCCACCCGCGGAACCCTCCTCGCCGCCACTGTCTGGGTCACCTGCTCCGCTCTCGGCCTCCAGATCGCCGGCGTCCCGCTGGCCTCCCAGCACACCGCCGCGCTCACCGCGCGCGAGGGCCAGCAGGTGCTGCAGACCGTGCGGGACGAGGCGGCCTTCGCGAAGGTGGCCAAGGTCGACGCCTTCGGGAACACGCCGGGCTCCCAGCTGGTGCCCGACCTGCGGGGCAAGGACATGATCTTCACCTTCATCGAGAGCTACGGCCGCAGCGCCGTCGAGGACCCGGCCATCGCGCCCGGCGTCGACAAGACCCTCGACACCAGCACCGCGGCCCTCGCGAAGGCCGGCTTCCACGCGAAGAGCGGCTGGCTGACCTCGGCGACGTACGGCGGCAGCAGCTGGCTCGGCCACTCGACGACCCTGTCCGGCCTCTGGATCGACAACCAGCAGCGCTACCGCACGGTCATGGCCAGCGACCACCTCAGCCTCACCAAGGCCTTCAAGAAGACCGGCGACTGGGACACGGTCGGGGTGATGCCGGGCGTCCAGAAGGGCTGGCCCGAGCAGAAGTACTACGACCTCGACAAGGTCTACAACGCCTTCCAACTCGGTTACAAGGGACCAAAGTTCAGCTGGTCGACGATGCCCGACCAGTACGCCCTGGAGGCCTACCAGCGCCAGGTCCACGGCAAGAAGCGCGACAAGCCGCTCATGTCCGAGATCATCCTGACCTCCAGCCACCAGCCATGGGCACCCATCCCGAAGATGGTCGACTGGAACGACCTGGGCGACGGCTCGGTCTTCAAGGCCATCCAGAAGGCGGGCAACAAAGCCTCCGACATCATCGCCGACCCCACCCGCTCCAAGCAGGAGTACGGCAAGTCCATCTCGTACTCGGTCACTGCACTGACCCAGTGGCTGGAGCGCTACGGCAGCGACGACACGGTCCTCGTCTTCCTCGGCGACCACCAGCCGATCGCCCGGGTCAGCGGTGAGAACGCCAGCCGTGACGTGCCGATCTCGATCGTCGCCAAGGACCCGAAGGTGCTCGACAGGATCGCGTCCTGGAACTGGACGGACGGCCTGAAGCCGGCCCACAACGCCCCGGTCTGGAAGATGAGCTCCTTCCGAGACCGCTTCCTGACGGCGTACGGCTCGACGCGGCATCCGTCGAAGGGGTGACGCGGGCTTGGCGGGGCACCTGTCGGGGTGCCGGGTCAGGTTGTCGGGCGGCTATCGGCCGGTGGGGGCTGGTCGCGCAGTTCCCCGCGCCCCTAAGGGGTTGCAGTCACCTGCGCCGGGACGGGGCCGGGGTGGGGGCGCTACCCCCCACCGGCGCCGCACGGGCCGCCGCAGGCGTTCAGGGGCGCGGGGAACTGCGCACAAACGCCCGCCCCCACCTAGCCGCAGCCGAAAGCCGCTCAGCCCCCCGACGTGTCCAGCTCCGCATCCTCGCCGACCCCCGCGCAGTCGTACGGGTCCTTCAGCCAACCGTCCGGCAGCACCACCCGGTTGTTGCCCGATGTACGGCCACGCGGCCCGTCGGCACCCGTCGGCCACGGCTGGTCGAGGTCCAGCTCGTCCAGGCCGGACCGCAGTTCCGACAGCAACGACGTGATCGCCAGCCGCTTGCGCATCTCACTGCCGACCGCGAAGCCCTTCAGATACCAGGCCACGTGCTTGCGGAAGTCGATGACACCGCGGGACTCGTCACCGATCCACTCGCCGAGGAGCGTGGCGTGGCGGACCATCACATCCGCCACCTCTCGCAGCGAAGGCCGCGCGATGTCCTCCGGACGCCCTTCGAACGCCGCCACGAGGTCCGCGAACAGCCACGGCCGCCCCAGACACCCCCGCCCCACGACGACCCCGTCGCAGCCGGTGGACGCCACCATCCGCAACGCGTCCGACGCCGACCAGATGTCCCCGTTGCCGAGGACGGGAATCTCCGGCACGTGTTCCTTCAGACGGGCGATCGCGTCCCAGTCGGCGGTGCCGCCGTAGTGCTGGGCGGCGGTACGGCCGTGCAGAGCGATCGCCGTCACGCCCTCCTCGACCGCGATCCGCCCCGCGTCCAGATACGTGAGGTGATCGTCGTCGATCCCCTTGCGCATCTTCATCGTGACCGGCAGGTCCCCCGCCCCGCTCACGGCCTCCCGCAGGATCGCCCGGAGCAGCGGTCGCTTGAAGGGGAGCGCGGATCCGCCGCCCTTGCGCGTCACCTTCGGCACCGGGCAGCCGAAGTTCAGGTCGATGTGGTCGGCGAGACCCTCCTCCGCGATCATGCGGACGGCCTTGCCTACGGTCGCGGGGTCGACGCCGTACAGCTGGATCGAGCGAGGCTTCTCGCTCTCGTCGAAGTGGATCAGCTGCATGGTCTTCTCGTTGCGCTCGACCAGCGCCCGGGTCGTGATCATCTCGCTGACGAACAACCCTTTGCCCCCGCTGAACTCCCGGCACAGGGTGCGGAAGGGAGCATTCGTGATCCCGGCCATCGGGGCCAGAACCACGGGCGGTTGGGCGGTGTGCGGGCCGATCCGCAGGGGCGTCTTCTCGGTGAGCGCGGTCGTGGACATTCCCCCATTGTCACGCACCGCGCGAACGCCTCGTACATCGATCATGTAGTGACCATTAGTTAGACGCACTATTGATACCGGCGTACGATGGAGCGCATGCCCGAGCTCAGTCCTCGCCGACGCATGCTGGTGCTCGCGATCTGCTGCATGAGCCTCCTGATCGTGAGCCTCGACACCACCGCCCTCAACGTCGCCCTGCCCGCCATGCAGCGCGGCCTGGACGCGAGCACGGCGGGCCTCCAGTGGACGATCGACGCGTACACGCTGGTCCTCGCCTCGCTGCTGATGCTGGCCGGCTCCACGGGAGACCGGATCGGCCGCAAGCGGGTCTTCATGGCCGGCCTGATCGTCTTCACGATCGGCTCCGCGCTGTGCTCGGCCGCGCCGAACCTGCAGGCGCTGGTCGCCTTCCGGATGGTGCAGGCGGTGGGCGGTTCGATGCTCAACCCGGTCGCGATGTCGATCATCACCAACACGTTCACGGACCCGCGCGAGCGGGCGCGGGCGATCGGCGTGTGGGGCGCCGTCGTCGGCATCTCCATGGCCGCGGGGCCGCTGGTCGGCGGGGTGCTCGTGGACTCGGTCGGCTGGCGCTCGATCTTCTGGGTCAACCTGCCGGTGGGGCTCGCGGCCCTGCTGCTCACCCTGCGGTACGTCCCCGAGTCCCGGGCGCCCAGGGCCCGCCGCCCCGACCCGGTCGGACAGCTCCTGGTGATCGCGCTGTTCGGCTCGCTGACGTACGCGATCATCGAGGCGCCGTCCTCGGGGTTCTCGTACGTCCTGCCCTTCGCCGTCGTCGCCGTCGTCGCGCTGGTGGGACTGCTCTGGTACGAGCCCCGGCGTGACGAGCCCCTCATCGACCTGCGGTTCTTCCGGTCCGCGCCGTTCAGCGGGGCCACCGTGATCGCGATCAGCGCGTTCGCGGGTCTCGGCGGGTTCCTGTTCCTGTCGACGCTGTACCTGCAGAACGTCCGCGGGCTGGACGCGCTGCACGCCGGCCTGTGGATGCTGCCGATGGCGGTGCCGATGTTCCTGTGCGCACCGCTGGCCGGGCGGCTGGTGGGGAGCCGGGGGCCGCGGCTGCCGTTGGTGGTCGCCGGGATCGCCATGACGGTGAGCGGGGTGCTCTTCGCGGCCTTCGACGCGGAGACGTCCGACCTGACGCTGTTCCTCGGGTACCTGTTGTTCGGCATCGGGTTCGGGTTCGTCAACGCGCCGATCACGAACACGGCGGTGTCGGGGATGCCGCGGGCCCAGGCGGGGGTTGCCGCCGCGGTCGCGTCCACGAGCCGTCAGCTGGGACAGACGCTGGGTGTCGCGGTGATCGGGGCGGTGCTGGCTGCCGGGGTGAGCTCCTCGTCGTACAAGGAGAAGTTCGTGTCCGCCGCGGTGCCGGGGTGGTGGATTCTGGCCGCGTGCGGCGTCGCGGTGTTGGTACTCGGGGCGGTGACTACTGGGCCGTGGGCCCGGCGTTCTGCTGAGCGGACGGCTGAGCGGCTGGAGTCGGTCGAGGTTCGCGAGGCGGCGGGGGTCAGCGCGTAGTTCTGCGGCGGCTAGCCGGTGGGGGCTTGTCGCGCCCGCGCGGCGGTAGCCGCACATCGACACAGCCCCGCGCCCCTACGTGGGTCGGCTCAACGCAGTCGATTCAGCACCGTTCGCTCCACAGCAGGTACAAACCTCTGACCCGCCAGCGCCAGCACGATCGCCGCCGCCACCCCCGCCCACGCCAGCGGCCCCAGCGGTGTGCAGCCGAACAGCTGGCTCACGCCCGGGATTTCCACTACGGCGAACAACGCCACCGCCGAGCCCAGGGACGTGAAGCGGACCAGGGGGCTCTCCCGGCGGTCCGCCAGTGTCTGGGCCAGCTGTGTGCCCACCACCGCGCACAGTGCCATCGTCGTCGAGCGGCGGGCCGTGCCCGGGGTGAAGCGGCCGATCAGCCAGGCCACGGTGGCGCCCAGGCAGGTGGTGATCGCGCGGTTGCGGATCTGGCGGGTCAGAGCGGCGCCCAGGATCGTGTCGACCGAGGGCTCGTCCTCCGTCGGCTTCTCCGTCGGCGTCACCGCCACGGCCATCGCCGGGAACAGGTCGGTGAAGAGGTTCACCAGGAGCATCTGGCGGGTGGACAGGGGCGCGGCACCCGACAGGAGGGTGCCGAGGATGCCGAAGCCCACCTCGCCCGCGTTGCCGCCGATCAGGATCGCGATGGCGTCGGCGACGCTGTGCCACAGGGCGCGGCCCTCGCGGACGGCCTCGATGAGGACGGTGAGGTCGTCGCCGGTCAGGACGAGGTCGGCAGCGTTGCGGGCGGCGGCCGAGCCGCGGGCGCTGATGCCGACGCCGATGTCGGCGGCGCGGATGGCGGCCGCGTCGTTGGCGCCGTCGCCGACCATGCCGACGACCCGGCCCGCGTCCCTGAGGGCCTCCACGACCTGGAGTTTCTGCTCGGGCGCGACCCGGGCCACGACATCGGCGTCGCGCAGCATCCGGGAGCGGGCCGAGCGGTCGGCGGCGGCCAGTTCGTCGCCGGTGACGACCGTGGCGTCCTCGGGCCAGCCGAGGTCGGTGGCGATGGCGTGGGCGGTCTGCGGGTGGTCGCCGGTCAGCACGACGGGCCGTACGCCGGCCTCGCGCAGCCCGCGTACGAGGGCCGGGGAGGTCTCCCGGGCGACGTCGGCGAGGGCGAGGAGACCCACGAACTCCAGGTCCTGCAAGGGCTCTTCGAGGACGGCCTTCTCGTCACCGTGACCGTCGCCGTCGCCGTCGCTGCCGAGGGGACGCCGGGCCACCGCCAGGACGCGCAGGCCGTCGGCCGCCAGGGAGTGGGCCAGGTCGGAGGCGTCGGCGGGCAGGTCGGCGCAGGCGGGCAGGACGGTCTCCGGGGCCCCCTTGAGCACCAGGACCGGGGAGCCGTCGCCCGGGTGTCCGACGGCGGCGGCGTAACCGCGGCCGGCCTCGAAGGGCAGGCCCTCCAGCTGGGTCCACTCCTCGTCGGGGGCGGCCGCGTCCAGGACGGCCTCGTCGGTGGCGTGGGCCGGGCGCTGCCCGGAGTCGCCGTCGAGCTGCGGACAGGCGCGGGCCGCGATCCGCAGCGGGCCGTCCGCGCCGGGCTCGTCGAGGCGGTGGACCGTGCCCTCCGCGTCGGCGACCCGGACCAGGCGCAGCCGGTTCTCGGTGAGCGTGCCGGTCTTGTCGAAGCAGATGGTGTCCATGCGGCCCAGGGCTTCCAGGGTGCGCGGGGCGCGGACCAGGACGCCGTGCGCGCTGAGCCTGCGGGCGGCCGCCAGCTGCGCGACCGTGGCCACCAGCGGCAGCCCTTCCGGTACGGCGGCCACCGCGACCGCGACCCCGCCGCTGACCGCCTGCCGCAGGGGCGTGCCGCGTACCAGGGCGAGCCCGGTGACCGCGGCGCCGCCCGCCATCGTCAACGGCATTGCCTTGCGGGTCAGTTCCTGGAGCCGGGCCTGGACTCCGGCGGCGGCCGGGGTGCGGGCGGCGAGCGTGACGGCGCGGGCGGCCTCGGTACGGTCGCCGGTGTCCACGACGACCGCGCGGGCGTTTCCGGCCACCACGGTCGTCCCCTCGAAGACCATGCAGTGCCGTTCGGCGACGGGGGCACGCGGACTCGGGTCGGTGCACTTGTCCACCGGGAGGGACTCGCCGGTCAGCGCGGACTCGTCGACCTCCAGGCCGTCCTCCCACAGCAGCCGGGCGTCGGCGGGCACGACGTCGTCCAGCGTGAGCTCGATGACGTCACCCGGGCTCAGCTTGGCGGCGTCGACGACACGCGGTTCCGCGTCCTCCTCCGCGACCCGGGCCTTCTGCTTCTGCTGGGCGAGCAGCCCGGACAGGGCCCGCTCGGCCCGCAGCCGCTGGAGTCCTCCGACGAGGGCGTTCAGGTCGAGGGCGCCGACCACCAGCAGGGCGTCCATCGCGGAGCCGAGAATCGCGGACGCGGCCGAGCCGACCGCCAGGACGGGGGTGAGCGGGTCGTCCAGCTCCCCGCGCACCGCCCGGGCGAGCTGCGCCGACCACCGGACGGGGGCCAGCACGGGCAGTCGTACGACGGTGTCGGCGGCGGTGCGGACCCGTTCGGTCGTCTGCTCGACGAGCGTCGGCTCCGGGGGTGCCTCCTGTTCGAGCCGGTCGCGTACGTCGTCCGGGTCCAGGGCGTGCCAGGCGACCCGGGGACGCGGGTGCGGGGGGCTCGCGCCGGCCACGCGGAGGGCGGCGCGGGTGCCGGTGAAGAGGGCGGCGGCCGCGGCGGCGTCGACGGGTGCGTGCCGGAGGCCGGGGAGTGGCGTACGGCGTCGGCCGCGGCCTGACTCGCCGACGGCGACGAGGAGTCCGGACAGGGCGGCACCCGAGCGGGCCAGGGTCTGGGAGCGGCGGCCGACCGCACGGGCCTCCGGTACGGCGGTCAACAGCCGCCAGACGTCGGGCAGTCCGTGCGGGGCGAGCACGTCCGCGCCCCAGGCGACCGCGCAGCCGCCGTCGGTGAGCGAGACCGCCACGTCACCGCGGAGGAGTCCGGCGACGACGTCGGCGTCCTGGGGGCGGGCGATCGTGAGAACACCACCGCCGTTCCCGTCACCTTCGTCTTCGCTGTCGTCGTCGCGGAGTTGGTCGACGATGTCCCGCAACGGCCGCCCGGCGTCCACGACTTGGTCGGCGAGACCGGTGAAGTCGGCCAGGGCGGGGTCGTCCACGACGACGACGCGGAGTCCGGCGCGCCGGGCCGCGTCCAGCACGGGTTCGGCCCAGGGGTCGGCGCCCGCGCCCGGGGTGCGCAGGGCGCTCGGGTGCAGCAGGACGGTGCCGACGGTCTCCAGCTGCCGCAGCCGGTCCGGGTCGCGCACCAGGACGCCGGAGCGGGACAGGGCTGTGCTCAGTACGGCGTGGAAGGCGGCGGGGCCATAGCGCGCGGCCTTGGGGGAGCCCGCGAGGACGGCTTCGGCGGCCTCGGTCACGTCGTGTTTGACGAGGAGCGCGGCGACGGCGCCCGCGATGCTGCCGGCGGCGGCGTTGCCCGCGTACTCCTGGGCGGGTGAGGGGCGCGGGGGCGGGCGCAGGGCGAGGTCGGCGGGCAGGCTGTCCCGGTCCGGGACGCACAGGTCGTCGTGGACGGCTTCGAAGGTGGCCGTCCGTACGACCGCCTCCGTCAGCTGGCAGGTGCGCAGGGTTCCGTCGAGCAGCAGGGAGGTGGGGCTCTGGCCGGCGCCGTGCACGGCAGCGTTCACGACGGCCAGCGTCACGTCCATGCGGGCGCTCCCGAGCCGTCCGCGCAGCCAGCCCCTGAAGCGGGGGTTCTCCCGCAGCAGGGTCGCGACCGCGGTCACCGGCCGCGGTGAGGCGGGCAGCCGCAGCGCGGACCCGGTGAACGCGGCGGCGACTCCGACGGCGTCGGCGGCGAGCGCGAGGGCGGCGGTGCGTATGGAGCCGGGGTCACCGGGGTGGGCGAGCTCCTCGACATCCTGGCCGTCCGCCACCAGGCCGTACCGCTCGGCGAGCGCCGAGACCCGCTCCGTGACCCGCTCGGTGGCCGCTTCCTCCACCGCGGTCACGACGAGCCGCCCGAGGCCCTGGTCCCAGTAGGCGAGAGCGACGTCGGGATGCTCGGCGAGCGCGACGGCGAGGCGGCGGGCGCGGTGTCCGGTGGCGTGTTCGGTGGCCGGTTCGGTGGCGGCACCCTGTGCTCCGTGTCCCGCGTCCGCCTCCGTGCGCAGTGGCACATGGACCCGTTGGCCCGCCCGCCAGTGCTGGGGCGCGCCGGGCAGGGCCGCTCGGGCGGCCCGCGTCGCGCGGGCCGCGAAGTCCGCGGTGCGTACGCCGGCCCGGGCCGTTCCGGCCACCGCCCCCGCGGCCACGCCGACCGCGGCGGGAGTGCCCCGGGCGAGCAGGCGGGGGCCGGCCAAAACGAGGCCCGCGGCGGCCGTCGTGAGTCCTCGGTTCATCGCGCGTCCTCAGTCGCCGGAACGGGTACGGCCTGCCGTGGAGCCCCCAGGGCCGCGTCGGCCGGGCGGCTCCGCCGCCGTCTCATGGGGAGGGAGCCGGTCGGAGGGCGTTGCCGGGGACGAGACCGGCTGCCTGCCCGGTGAGGTGCGCGGTGTGCCGTGGGACGACGCCAGTACCCGGGGTGTGGGCCGGCCGGCGTCCTCCGGCTCCTGCTGCTCCCCCGGCCTGGGCTGCGTCAGCCACGCCACCGCCGCCCCGGTGACCGCGACGGGCCACTCGACGATGCCCGCGACACCGAGCACCCCGGCCCCGGCGTACACCGCGAGCCGTCGGCCACGCGGCGACACCGCGCCGACCCGGTCCAGCGCTCCCTCCGCCACCCGGCCCACCGTCCCGGCCCCGGGAACCCTTCCCAGTACCGACACGGCCGCCCGCAGCGGCTGCGGAAGCTGCTGTGCGGGTGCCGGTGACCCTGACTCTGCTGTCTGCTGCGACGACTTCTGCTCGGCCATGACGCGCCTCGCCTGTGGGGGGGGCTTCTCTTCCGACCGACCGGGTTCCCGCACTCCGCACACTCATCCCCACCGGCGACAACAGGTCAGGCGCGGGGGTCGACGGCGTCATAGGAGAGGGCGCGCCGAGATCTCGCTCACGCCGTGCGGGCGGGGCTCCGCTCCAGGGCGATCGCGTGCAGCCTCTCCAGCCGCCGCCGGGACTCCGCGTCCGCCGGGGCGTAGGTCACCAGGCGCGGGCCGGCCTCGGGGCCGAGCCAGAGGTCGGTGTGGTCGACGCTGACATGGCCGACGTAGCGATTCATGAATTCCTTGCGGCGGCTGCGGTGTTCGATGACCTCGTGCCGGTCCCAGACCTCGCGGAACTCCTGGGACTCCGTGCGCAGCCGCTTCAGGAGCATCTGACAGCCGGGCTCGGTGAGGTGGCCGGCCATGGTGGCGCGGAAGCGGGCAGCCATCAGCCGCTGCACCTCCGGCAGGTGGACGATCGAGGAGCGCCAGTCGTCGTTGGTGTAGGAGAGGATCATGCAGTTGCGGTCCTCGGGCGGCACCGCGTCCAGGTCGCACAGCAGCAGGCCGTAGGTGCGGTTGTGGGCGAGGATGTCGTACCGGCTGTTCTGCACACAGGCCGGGAGCGGCTCCAGTTGCTCCAGGATCTCCCGCAATCCCGGTGTGATGGACGGGCAGACGGTGGCCGGGGCCGGATCGACCGCCCCGGCGAGCTGGAAGAGGTGCGAGCGCTCGCTCGGGTCCAGCAGCAGCGCCCGGGCGACGGCGTCCAGGACCTGCACGGAGACCTGGATGTCCCGGGCCTGTTCCAGCCAGGTGTACCAGGTGACGCCGACCGCGGAGAGCTGGGCGACCTCCTCCCGGCGCAGGCCCGGGGTGCGGCGCCTGCGGCCGCGGGGCAGACCGACCTGCTCGGGGGTGATGTGCTCACGCCGGTGGCGCAGGAAGGCGGCGAGCTCATGGCGCCGGATCGACGAGAGGGACGAGAAGGACGACAGGGGCGCGGTCTCCGGTACGGCTGTCTCCTGGGCCATGGTGGTCATGCCTCCAGCCTGCCCGCACCGGGACCCTGTTGCCAGGTGGTTCTTCTACCAGGATAAGAAGACTCTGGTACCCGTCTGGGGGCGGGCGCAGGCTCATGGGTGTGACGACCGAAACCACCACTCCACGCCCTGTCCGCGCCGCAGCGCCGTCCGAGCTGGGCAGCCTCGGACTGTTCACGGTGCTGCTCGCCGCGGCACTGCCTCTCATCGACTTCTTCATCGTCAACGTCGCCCTGCCCAGCATCGGCGCCGACCTGTCCGCGAGCGAGTCGGTCCTCGAACTCGTCGTGGCGGGTTACGGGTTGGCGTACGCCGTCCTGCTCGTCCTCGGCGGCCGGCTCGGCGACCTGTTCGGGCGGCGCCGGCTGTTCCTGGGCGGCATGCTGGCGTTCGGGCTGACCTCCCTGGCGTGCGGGCTCGCACCGACCGCGTGGACGCTGGTCGCGGCGCGCGTCGCGCAGGGCGCCGCGTCGGCCGCGATGCTGCCGCAGGTCCTCGCCACCATCCAGTCGGCGACGGCCGGGCCCCGCCGGGCGCGGGCGATGGGCCTCTACGGCGCCACCGCCGGCCTCGCGATGGTGGCGGGGCAGATCCTCGGCGGGGTCCTGGTGGCGGCCGACATCGCGGGCACGAGCTGGCGGGCGGCGTTCCTGGTGAACGTCCCGGTCGTCCTGGCCGGCCTGGTCCTCGCGGCCCGTACGGTCCCCGAGACCCGCTCCCCCCGCCCGGAACCGGTGGACGGCCCGGGCACGGTCCTGCTGGCCGCGACCCTGCTGGCGCTGCTCGCCCCGCTGACCGAGGGCCGGGCGGCGGGCTGGCCGCTGTGGACGTGGCTGTCGCTGGCGGCGTTCCCCTTGCTGGCGGGGGCGTTCTTCGCGGTGGAGCGCAGGGCGGACCGCAAGGGCCGTACGCCGCTCGTCCCCCCGAGCCTGTTCGAGCTGGTGTCCCTGCGCCGCGGGCTGCTGCTGATCCTGCCCTTCTCCATGGGCTTCGCCGGCTTCATGTTCGTGATCGCGGTCGCCCTCCAGGAGGGAGCGGGCCGCAGCCCTGTGCAGGCGGGCCTCGCGCTGGTGCCGCTCGCGGTGACGTTCCTGTGCACGTCGATCGCCGGGCCGCGGCTGATCTCCCGTTACGGCACCCGGGTGGTGACCGCGGGCGCGCTGATCCAGGCGGTCGGCCTGGGCCTGATGATCGTGGCGGCCCGCTCCTCGTGGCCGGACCTCGGTCTGCTGCCTCTCCTGCCGGGCGGCGCGATCGCCGGAGTCGGCCAGGCCCTCCAACTGCCCGTCATCTTCAGGATCGTCCTGTCCGAGGTGCCGCCCGCGCGGGCCGGAGTGGGCAGTGGCGTGATGGTCACCACCCAGCAGTCCGCCCTGGCCCTGGGCGTGGCCACGCTGGGCAGTCTCTTCCTGGCCCTGGTGCCGGGCATGGGCATGCGGGACGCCCTGGTCACGACGCTCCTCGTCCAGCTGGCCGGGGTGGCCCTGACCGGCGCACTGAGCCTGCGGCTGCCGCGGACGATCGACTGACCGGGCCGCCGACCGGGCCCGGGCCCGGCGAACGCCCCGTGAAGATACTGCTGTTGCCCCTGCTGTTGATGTTGTTCTTGCTGCACACTCCTAGCCGGAGGCGAGGCACATGGTGCAGATCGGCACGAGCAACACGAGCAAGGTGAGCCGCTGGGACCAGCACGGCCGCGAGCACGTCGTCCAGGTGCAGCGCAAGGGCGCGCAACGCACGATCAGCTGTGACACCTGCGGTTGGCGCAAGGCAGCCCAGTTCCTGCCCTGGCTGAAGGCGGAGGAACATCTGGCGGAGGCCCACCAGGCGACGGTGGACCCGTCGAAGACGTAAAGAGGGCGGTGGTGGCGGTCATGCCTCGAGGCCCCGTACCAGAAGGTCCACCAGCGCCGCGAACTCCTCTTCGGCGCCCGGCTTTTCCCACTCACCGGCATAGCCGGGATCGTGGAAGCGGGCCGTGGCCTGGAAGAGGGCCCGGGCCGCGGTGGCCGGGGCGGTGACGGTGAAGGTGCCCGCGTCGATGCCGTCCTGGACGATGCGGGTCAGCTGGTCGGTCAGCTCGGTGAGGTGCTCGGTGACCGCCACGCCGTTCTCACCGGCCAGGACCGAGTAGGTGGCGAAGAGTTCCGGATCGTCGCCCGCCTTGCGGCGCTTGGCCTCGAAGAGCGCGGCGAGCCAGTCCCGCAGCCGGGCCTCCGGGTCACGGTCCGCGTCGGTGATCGCGGCCAGTATGCCCGTCGCCCGGTCCAGCCACCGCTTCGTCACGGCCTCCCGCAGCGCCGCCTTCGTCCGGAAGTGCCGGTAGACGCTGCCATGGCTGACGCCGAGCGCGCGTGCCACGTCGACCACGGTGGCCTTGGCCGGGCCGTGGCGGCGCAGCACCTCCTCGGTGGCTTCGAGGATGCGCTCGGCGGTCAGGATCTCGGTGGTCGGGGGCATGCCTAGACCGTACCCGGCACGGTGTTCACCGCTCACCGCTCACCGCTCATCGCTCGCTGTCGAGCATGGCCATCTGCGGCGTCGGGTACCGCTCGCCGGCCGCCGCGTCCGCCGGTACGGCGTCCTCGATGGCGGCCAGGTCGGCGGCGTCCAGGGTCACGTCCAGGGCGCCCAGCGCCTCACCGAGCCGCTCGCGGGTCCGCGCGCCGACCAGCGGCACGATGTCGTCGCCCCGGGAGGCCACCCAGGCGATGGCGATCTGCGCGACCGTGACGCCCTTCTGTTCGGCGATCTTGCGCAGGGACTCGACCAGGGCGAGGTTGTGCTGGAGGTTCTCGCCCTGGAAGCGGGGCGAGTGGGCGCGGAAGTCGTTCGTGGCGAGTTGCCGCTCTGCCGTGAGGTGGCCGGAGATCAGCCCGCGGGAGAGCACGCCGTACGCGGTGACGGAGATGCCGAGCTCGCGCAGGACGGGGAGGATCTCCCGCTCGGGGCCGCGGGAGATGAGCGCGTACTCGATCTGGAGGTCGGCGATCGGGGCGGTGGCGGCGGCCCGGCGGATGGTCTCCGGTCCGACCTCGCTCAGCCCGATGTGGCGGACGTACCCCTTCTCGACGAGTTCCGCGATCGCGCCGACGGTCTCCTCGATCGGCACCTGCGGGTCGAGCCGGGCGGGGCGGTAGACGTCGATGTGGTCGACGCCGAGGCGCTGGAGGGAGTACGCGGCCCATGTCTTCACGGCGGCCGGGCGGGCGTCGTAGCCGTGCCACGCGCCGTCCGGGCCGCGCTGGGCGCCGAACTTCACACTGAGCAGCGCGTTCTCGCGCAGGGCGGCGGGAGCGGTGCGCAGTGCCTCGCTGATCAGCAGCTCGTTGGGGCCCATGCCGTAGAAGTCGCCGGTGTCCAGCAGGGTGACGCCGGCCTCCAGAGCGGCGTGGATGGTGGCGATCGACTCGGCACGATCCGCCTCGCCGTACATACCGGACATGCCCATGCAGCCGAGGCCGAGGGCGGAGACCTGGGGACCGGTGGTGCCGAGGGTTCGGGTTGGCATCGTCATGGCGACCACCCTGCCATGACAGCTGACAGATTTCAATATCTGTCAGCTGTCATCCGGGACGGCAATGGACGCAACCAGTTCCCTGGACACACAGGCACTCCGGCTCCGCACCCGGAGGTCTGATGACGCGGCCAAGCGACTGGGAAGAAGAACGATTGACGGGGCAACCAACTCCGGCCGGAATTGCCTGAATTGCACCTTCGGTTGCAGAGGTCTACCGTCATAAAGACGGCTGCTGCACACCGCTGCTACATAGTCGGCGGCAACGCCAGGGGGATCGTGCACATTTGAACGTCCTGGCGGAGGTGTGCCATGACGAACTCCAACGACGGCGCGGGACGCGTGATCGCGGGGCGCTACAGGCTGCTGCGCAGGATCGGCACCGGCGGTATGGGCCGAGTCTGGCTCGCCTACGATCTCCGGCTGGCCTGCGAGGTCGCTGTCAAGGAGATCTCCCTGCCGGAAAACCTTCCGGAGGCGGACCTCACCGCCCGCGTGGCCCGGGCCCGGCAGGAGGCCCGTCTGGCCGCCCGACTGCGCGACCACCCTCACGTGGCGACGGTGCACGACGTCGTCGAGGAGGACGGCCTGCCGTGGATCGTGATGGCTTACGTGCCGGGCGCGACGGACTTGCAGGAACACGTACGGCAGCACGGCCCCTACGACACCGTGGAGACGGCCCGGATCGGTCTGGCCGTTCTAGACGCGCTCATGGCGGGCCATCGGCTCGGGGTACTCCACCGCGACGTCAAACCGGCCAACATCCTGCTGACGAGGCCCGGGCAACACACCTCCGCACACGAGAGCTCCGGCCAGATCCTGCTCGCTGACTACGGCATTGCACTAAGGGCCGATTCCGGCGAGCCCCGCCTCACTTCCGTCTCCAAGGTCGTCGGCACCAGCGGGTTCCTGGCTCCGGAACGGGCGCGCGGCGCGCAGCCGAGCCCGGCCTCGGATCTGTTCTCCCTCGGTGCCACGCTCTATTTCGCCGTCACGGGCAAAGGCCCTTTCGACCGCGACTCGGAGGCCTCCACCCTGACAGCCCTCCTCTTCGAGGAGCCGGCGCCGCCCGAGGGAGCCGGGGAACTCACCGCAGTCCTGACCGGCCTGCTGGCCAAGGAGCCGGAACAACGAATGGACGGCCCGGAGGCGGCCCGCAGGCTGGCTGAAGTGGCGGCGACAACCCACAGGCCGGACCGGATCCAGAAGACGCATCCCCCGACGACACCTGTCCCCACGCCAGTTACGACACCGACGAAAACAGAAGCGATCATCCAGCGCGACGCATCCGGGCATGGCCCCGGGCACCTGCCCGACCCTGGGCCCGAGCCCGACTCACCCTTCAAGAGGACCCGTAAGACGGTAATCATCCTCGTCGCCGCAGCGGTGCTGCTTGTCGGCGGCGGGGTGTGGGCGGGCTCAGCACTGCTCGGCGGCTCGGAGAAGCCGGTATCGAAGGCGATCACGACGATCCCCACCAGACCGACCTCGGTACGGCCCTATGGGCAGAACGTCGACCTGACCAGGGAACTACAGCCTGGGGAATGTGTCTCCACCGTCTGGGGTCAGGGGAAGCTGAAAGGCGAGCCCAATTCCGTCGGAGTCGTCGACTGTCTCAATGAGCGCGACTCCGTGGACGGGCAGGTGATCAAAACAGATGCGGCCGCATCCCTGGGCGACGCGAAGAAGAACGGCCTCGGGCGGTGCCGGAGCCTCCTCGCCGGCACCGTGAAGGCCATGCCCGATGTCCAGCCGTACGCACTCATACCGAGCAAGGACGGGTGGGACACCGGCATGCACCGGACGGCGTGCCTCGTCTTCAACAAGACGGTCACGCTGTACGGCCCGGTCGGCGACTTCCGCAGGGTGAGCGAGGAGATCTATCTGACCAACAGCGGAATCGGGGACTGCTTCAGCAAGAAGAAGACGGGAGACAACAGCAGGCTTTATCTCGCCGACTGCGGCACCCCGCACGACGAGCAGGTCGTCGGCTTCGTGAAGGCACCCGCTGGCCTGGACCAGAAAGAGGGCCGGGACGAAGCGTACAAACTTTGCGCGAACAAGTACCAGTCGATCAGCAAGCCCGCCGGGACGGAACTGCAGGGCTGGACGAACGACAGTGACTGGCAGGGCGGCTTCCGCTATGTGATGTGCACCGTCTACCGCCCCGACGGCAAAAAGCTGACGGGAGACACCACGTCTCCCGTCAGCCTCATGTCACCGGCCGCTGCCTAGGCTCCGATCAGCCGGCCCGCCAGGTAGCCCTCGATCTGGTCGAGGGACACGCGCTCCTGCTTCATGGAGTCCCGCTCGCGGACCGTCACCGCGTTGTCCTCGAGGGTGTCGAAGTCGACCGTCACGCAGTACGGCGTACCGATCTCGTCCTGGCGCCGGTAGCGGCGGCCGATCGCGCCGGCGTCGTCGAACTCGATGTTCCAGTTCTGGCGCAGCGTCTGGGCGAGGCCCTTGGCCTTCGGGGAGAGCTCCGGGTTGCGGGACAGCGGCAGCACCGCGACCTTCACCGGGGCCAGGCGGTGGTCGAGGCGCAGCACCGTGCGCTTCTCCAGCTTGCCCTTGGCGTTGGGCGCCTCGTCCTCGACGTAGGCGTCGAGCAGGAACGCCAGCATCGCGCGGCCGACACCGGCAGCGGGCTCGATGACGTACGGCGTCCAGCGCTCGCCGGCCTCCTGGTCGTAGAAGAAGAGGTCCTGGCCGGAGGCCTTGGAGTGGGCGGTGAGGTCGTAGTCGGTGCGGTTGGCCACGCCCTCCAGCTCACCCCACTCGTTGCCGCCGAACTGGAAGCGGTACTCGATGTCGGCGGTGCGCTTGGAGTAGTGGGAGAGCTTCTCCGCCGGGTGGTCGTACCAGCGCATGTTCTCCTCGCGGAGACCGAGGCCGGTGTACCAGTTCCAGCGCTGCTCCATCCAGTACTCCTGCCACTTCTCGTCCTCGCCCGGCTTGACGAAGAACTCCATCTCCATCTGCTCGAACTCGCGGGTGCGGAAGATGAAGTTGCCGGGCGTGATCTCGTTGCGGAAGGACTTGCCCATCTGCGCGATGCCGAACGGCGGCTTCTTGCGCGAAGCGGTCTGCACCTGGGCGAAGTTGGTGAAGATTCCCTGCGCGGTCTCGGGACGCAGGTAGGCGATGGAGCCGGTGTCCTGGGTCGGGCCGAGGTGGGTGGAGAGCAGACCCGAGAACTGCTTGGGCTCGGTGAACTGGCCCTTGTTGCCGCAGTTGGGGCAGTTCACGTCGGCGAGGCCGTTCTCCGGGGCGTGCCCCTTCTTGGCCTCGTAGGCCTCTTCCAGGTGGTCCGCGCGGAACCGCTTGTGGCAGGAGGTGCACTCGGTCAGCGGGTCCGAGAAGGTGGCCACGTGACCGGACGCGACCCAGACCTCGGGCGCCAGGATCACGGACGAGTCGATACCGACCACGTCCTCGCGGGACGTCACCATGTAGCGCCACCACTGACGCTTCAGGTTCTCCTTGAGCTCGACACCCAGCGGTCCGTAGTCCCAGGCGGCCTTCTGACCGCCGTAGATCTCACTGCAGGGGAATACGAAGCCACGGCGCTTGCTCAGGCTGACGATGGTGTCGATCTTGTCGGCGGCCACGGTGCTCTCTTCATTACGGGACGGCAGCGAATGCCTCAGGTTACCGGCGCGGCCACCCCTCGTATCAAATCGGTTCACGGCCCGGGCTTTGTTGACAACCGTTTCCATATTTGATGAAAATGACTGTCATGAACGTACGACGTCGCCTCATACCCGTGGTCGCTGCCGCCGGTGCTCTCGCCGCCCTCTCCGCGTGCTCCACCGACAGCGCCGCCGCCGGCAGCACCGGCAAGTTCGACGTCGTCGCGTCCTTCTACCCGATGGCCTTCCTCGCCGAGCAGATCGGCGGGGACCATGTGAGCGTCACCAGTCTCACCCAGCCCGGCCAGGAGCCGCACGACCTGGAGATCAGCGCCAAGCAGACCGTGGCGCTGGAGAAGTCCGACGCGGTGCTCTACCTCAAGAACCTCCAGCCCGCCGTCGACAAGGCGGTGGACCAGTCCGGGGTCACCACCAAGATCGACGCCTCCTCCCTCACCGAGCTGGAGAAGCACGGCAACGAGGTCGGCGGCCACGCGGCCGAGCACGACGACCACGCCGACGAGGAACTGAGCGGCCTCGACCCGCACATCTGGCTCGACCCGGTGCGTTACTCCCAGGTCGCCGAGGGCGTCGGCAAGGCCTTCGAGAAGGCCGACCCGGACCACGCGGCCGACTACAAGGCCAACACCGCGGCACTGGTGAAGAAGCTCGACGCCCTGAACACGAAGTTCGAGACCGGGCTGAAGAACACCGGCACCAAGGTCTTCATCACCACCCACGCCGCCTTCGGCTACCTCGCCGAGCGCTACGGCCTCACCGAGGAGGCCATCAACGGCCTCGACCCGGAGTCGGAGCCGAGCGCCAACCGCGTCAGGGACCTTGAGAAGATGGCGAAGGCCGACGGCGTCACGACCGTGTTCTACGAGACGCTCGTCAGCGACAGGACCGCGAAGACCATCGCCTCCGACGCCGGGCTGAAGACGGACGTCCTCGACCCGATCGAGGGCATCACCAAGAAGTCCCGCGGCAAGGACTACTTCGCGGTACAGGAAGCCAACCTCAAGGCGCTGCAGAGCGCCCTGGGAGCGAAATGACACCGGAGGACGGCATGAGCGAGCCCGTCATCGCGCTGCGCGGAGTCCGCGCCGACCTGGGCTCGCGGCCCGTCCTGCGCGGCATCGACCTCACCGTGCACCGCGGTGAGGTAGTCGCGCTGCTCGGCGCCAACGGCTCCGGCAAGTCCACCGCGATCCGCACGATCATCGGCCAAGTGCCCGCGTCCGCAGGGGAGATCGAGCTCTTCGGCACCCCGCGCGGGCGCTTCAGGGACTGGGCCCGGGTCGGGTACGTCCCGCAGCGCACCACCGCCGCGGGCGGCGTCCCCGCGACCGTCACCGAGATCGTCTCCTCCGGGCGCCTGTCCCGCGCCCGCTTCGGCGTGCTCCGCAAGGCGGACAAGGAAGCCGTGCGCCGGGCCCTGGAGCTGGTCGGCATGGCGGACCGCGCGAAGGACTCCGTCAACGCCCTCTCCGGGGGCCAGCACCAGCGCGTACTGATCGCCCGCGCGCTCGCCGCCGAACCCGAACTGCTGATCATGGACGAGCCGATGGCGGGCGTGGACCTGGCCAGCCAGGAGGTGCTGGCGCGGACGCTAGGGGAGCAGGTCGCCCAGGGCACCTCGGTCCTGCTCGTGCTGCACGAACTGGGCCCGCTGGAGCCCCTGATCGACCGGGCTGTCGTCCTGCGCGACGGGTGCGTCCAGCACGACGGCCCGCCCCCGCGCGCGGTCGGCCAGCACGCCCTGCCGGGCCACGACCACGTCCACCCCCACGACCACGAGCCGATCCGTACGGGACTGCTGAGCTGATGGACTTCCTCGACTACGCCTTCATGCAGCGGGCCCTGCTCGCCGCCGTCCTGGTCGGCATCACCGCCCCCGCCGTCGGCATCTACCTCGTCCAGCGCCGCCAGGCCCTGATGGGCGACGGCATCGGCCATGTCGCCATGACCGGCGTCGGCCTCGGCTTCCTGCTCTCCTGGTCGCCGGTGTGGATGGCGACCGTGGTCTCGGTCCTCGGCGCGGTCCTCATGGAGCTGATCCGCTGGTACGGCAGGACCCGGGGCGACATCGCCCTCGCGATGCTCTTCTACGGCGGTATGGCCGGCGGCGTGATGTTCATCAACCTCGCACCCGGCGGCTCGAACGCCAACCTGACGTCGTACCTGTTCGGTTCGCTGTCCACGGTCTCCGAGTCGGACGTGACGGCGATCTGCGTGCTGGCCGCGTTCGTGGTGCTCGTCACCCTGGGGCTGCGCCGGCAGCTCTTCGCGGTCAGCCAGGACGAGGAGTTCGCACGGGTCACCGGTCTCCCGGTGCGGGCACTCAACCTGCTGACGGCGGTCACGGCCGCGGTGACGGTGACCGTCGCGATGCGCGTGGTCGGCCTGCTGCTGGTCAGCGCGCTGATGGTGGTGCCGGTGGCGGCGGCGCAGCAACTCACCCGGAGCTTCGCGGCCACCTTCGCGATCGCGGTGGCGATCGGCGTGACGGTGACGATCGGCGGCACCGTGACCTCGTACTACCAGGACGTCCCGCCCGGCGCGACGATCGTGCTGCTGACCATCGGAGCCTTCATCGTGCTGACGGGTCTCGCGACGCCGCTGGCCAGGCGACGGGCCCGGGCGGCCGCCGCCGCGCAGCCCGCCCCGGACCCCGCGGAGTGTGTGATTCCGGCCAGTCGGGAGGCGGACGGTACGGTCGGCGTCTGACCGGGCACAGGCCGGGCTGGCACAATGGCCCGGCAGGTGCCGAACGAAGGAGGAACCCGTGACGACCGCAGGACCGCCCGTGAAGGGCCGCGCCACCCGGCAGCGGGCCGCCGTGGCGGCGGCCCTCGACGAGGTCGACGAGTTCCGCAGCGCGCAGGAACTGCACGACATGCTCAAGCACAAGGGCGACGCCGTCGGTCTGACCACGGTCTACCGCACCCTCCAGAACCTCGCCGACGCGGGCGAGGTCGACGTTCTGCGTACCTCCGACGGCGAGTCCGTCTACCGCCGCTGCTCCAGCGGCGACCACCATCACCACCTGGTCTGCCGGGTCTGCGGCAAGGCGGTGGAGGTCGAGGGACCGGCCGTCGAGAAGTGGGCCGACGCCATCGCCGCCGAGCACGGATACGTCAACGTGGCGCACACCGTGGAGATCTTCGGCACCTGCGCGGACTGCGCGGCCGCCCAGGCCTGACCCCACAGGGAAATCACAGCCGAGTCGAGGGTTAACCCTTGTCTCGGCCTCCTTTGCATGACATGGACGGGTCAACAGTGCCACGCTCCCCCCAGCTCTCACGCAGTTCCCGCACGGCACCTCCACCCCGTCGTAGCAGTAGGAGTACGAGTGAGACCCTCCCCACGAAGATCAGCCGCCGCCGCGTCCCTGGTGGCCGCGGCCTCCCTCCTCGCCATAGGCATCCAGACAGTCCCCGCCGCCGCCGGGCCCGCCTCCCCCCACCTCGGTCCGCCACGCACCGGAGGTCTGGAAGCCAAGCTCTCCCCCGCCCAGCGCACCGCACTGATCAAGAGCGCGTCCGGCAGGGCCGGGGCGACCGCCGACTCCCTCGGCCTCGGCGCCAAGGAGAAACTGGTCGTCAAGGACGTCGTCAAGGACAACGACGGCACCCTCCACACCCGCTACGAGCGCACCTACGACGGTCTGCCCGTCCTCGGCGGCGACCTGGTCGTGCACACGCCCCCGGCCGCACAGGCGACGGGCACGCTCGGCGCGACCTTCAACAACAACCGCCGTACCGTCTCGGTGAAGTCCACCGCCGCCACCTTCGGCAAGGCGGCCGCCGAGACGAAGGCCCTCAGGACGGCCAAGGCGCTCGACGCCGACAAGCCCGCCGCACAGAGCGCCCGCAAGGTGATCTGGGCCGGCTCGGGCACCCCGAAGCTCGCCTGGGAGACAGTGGTCTCCGGCTTCCAGGACGACGGCACCCCCAGCAAGCTGCACGTGATCACCGACGCCACCACCGGCGCCGAGCTCTCCCGCTACGAGGGCGTCGAGACCGGCACCGGAAACAGCCAGTACAGCGGCACGGTCACCATGGGCACCACGCTCTCCGGTTCGACGTACCAGCTGTACGACACCTCGCGCGGCGGCCACAAGACGTACAGCCTCAACAACGGCACCTCGGGCACCGGCACCCTGATGACCGACGCCGACGACGTCTGGGGCACCGGCTCCGGCTCCAACACCCAGACCGCCGGGGTGGACGCCCACTACGGCGCCCAGACCACCTGGGACTTCTACAAGAACACCTTCGGCCGCAGCGGCATCAAGAACGACGGGGTCGCCGCCTACAGCCGCGTCCACTACAGCTCGGCGTACGTCAACGCCTTCTGGGACGACGACTGCTTCTGCATGACCTACGGCGACGGCACCAGCAGCACCCACGCGCTGACCTCGCTGGACGTGGCCGGTCACGAGATGAGCCACGGTGTCACCTCCAACACGGCGGGGCTCAACTACACCGGTGAGTCGGGGGGCCTCAATGAAGCCACCTCCGACATCTTCGGCACCGGCGTGGAGTTCTACGCCAACAACTCCTCCGACGTGGGCGACTACCTCATCGGCGAGAAGATCGACATCAACGGCGACGGCACGCCGCTGCGGTACATGGACAAGCCGAGCAAGGACGGCGGCTCGGCGGACAGCTGGTACTCGGGGGTCGGCAACCTCGACGTGCACTACTCGTCCGGTCCCGCGAACCACATGTTCTACCTGCTCTCCGAGGGTAGCGGCACCAAGACCATCAACGGGGTCACGTACAACAGCACGACCTCGGACGGGGTCGCCGTCGCCGGGATCGGCCGGGCCGCCGCCCTGCAGATCTGGTACAAGGCGCTGACGACGTACATGACGTCCAGCACCAACTACGCCGGCGCACGCACCGCCGCCCTGAACGCGGCCGCCGCCCTCTACGGCACCAGCTCCGCGCAGTACGCCGGCGTCGGCAACGCCTTCGCGGGCATCAACGTCGGCAGCCACATCACCGTGCCGTCGACCGGCGTGACGGTGACCAACCCGGGCAGCCAGACCACCACGGTCGGGACGGCCGTGAGCCTCCAGGTCAGCGCGAGCAGCACCAACAGCGGCTCACTGACCTACGCGGCCTCCGGACTGCCCACCGGTCTGTCGATCAGCGGCTCCACCGGCGTGATCTCCGGCACCCCGACCACGGCCGGCAGCTACAGCACCACGGTCACGGTGACCGACAGCACCGGAGCCACCGGGACCGCGTCCTTCACCTGGACGGTGAACTCGTCGGGCGGCGGCAGCTGCACCTCGAGCCAGCTCCTCGGCAACCAGGGCTTCGAGTCGGGCAGCACCACCTGGACCACGAGCAGCGGAGTGATCACCAACTCCAGCAGCCAGGCCGCCCGCACCGGCTCCTACAAGGCCTGGCTGGACGGCTACGGCTCCACCCACACCGACACGCTCTCCCAGTCGGTGACGGTCCCGAGCGCCTGCACGGGGACGAAGTTCACCTTCTACCTGCACGTCGACACGGCGGAGACCAGCACCAGCACGCAGTACGACAAGCTGACGGTGACCGCCGGGTCGACGACCCTGGCCACGTACTCCAACCTGAACGCGGCCTCCGGGTACGTCCAGAAGTCCTTCAGCCTGGCGGGCTTCGCCGGTCAGACGGTCGCCCTGAAGTTCACGGGCGTCGAGGACTCCTCGCTCCAGACCAGCTTCGTGATCGACGACACGGCGGTGACGACGAGCTGATCCCCTGAACGACGACGACGGGGCGGGTCGGAGGTCAGTCCTCCGGCTCGCCCTTCATCGCTTCCTCCATCTTGAGAAGCTCCTCGTTCGGGACGGCCCCGCCGAAGCGGCGGTCCCGGGAGGCGAACTCGACACACGCCCGCCACAGGTCGCGGCGGTCGAAGTCGGGCCACAGGACGTCCTGGAAGACCATCTCGGCGTAGGCGCTCTGCCAGAGCAGGTAGTTGGAGGTGCGCTGTTCGCCACTGGGCCGCAGGAACAGGTCCACGTCGGGCATGTCCGGGTAGTACAGGTACTTCGCGAGGGTCTTCTCGTTGACCTTGGACGGGTCGAGGCGGCCCGCCTTCACGTCCTCGGCGAGGGCCTGGGCGGCATCGGCGATCTCGGCCCGGCCGCCGTAGTTCATGCAGAAGTACAGGGTGAGCTTGTCGTTGCCCTTGGTCTGCTCCTGGGCGACCTGGAGCTCCTTGGCTACGGACTTCCACAGCTTGGGCATCCGCCCCACCCAGCGGACGCGGATGCCCAGCTCGTCGAGCTGGTCACGCGTCTTGCGGATGAAGTCGCGGTTGAAGTTCATGAGGAAGCGGACCTCGTCGGGCGAGCGCTTCCAGTTCTCGGTGGAGAAGGCGTAGAGCGAGATGTTCTTCACGCCGGCCTCGATCGCGCCCTGGAGCACGTCCAGGACCCGCTCGGCGCCGACCTTGTGCCCTTCCGTCCTGGGCAGCCCGCGCTCCTTGGCCCACCGCCCGTTCCCGTCCATGACGATCGCCACATGCTCGGGGATCAGCTCACCGGGGAGCTTGGGCGCGCGGGCACCGGAGGGGTGCGGCTCCGGCGCCCGGTACTCGCGCCGCCGGCGCCCCAGGATCCCGTTTACGGCCATGGTGCTTCTCGTCTCCTCAGTGGTGCTCTACGACTTTTCCACGTACCGAAGGGAGCGCAGCCCGCGCTCCATGTGCCAGTGCAGGTAGGCGGACACCAGCCCGCTGCCCTCCCGGACGTATCGCGGCTCGCTCGCGTCCGCGGTCTCCCAGTCTCCCGTAAGCAGCGCGGCGAGCAGTTCCAGGGTCTGCGGCGACGGTACGACGCTGCCGGGCACCCGGCAGTCCACGCAGACCGAGCCGCCGGCGGCCACGGAGAAGAAGCGGTTCGGGCCGGTCATGCCGCATCGCGCGCAGTCGCTGAAGCTGGGCGCGTAGCCGTTCACGGCGAGGGAGCGCAGCAGGAAGGCGTCGAGGACGAGGTGGGGCGCGTGCTCGCCCCGGGCGAGGGTGCGCAGGGCGCCGACGAGCAGCAGGTACTGCTGCACGGCCGGCTCGCCCTCGTGGTCGGTGAACCGCTCGGCGGTCTCCAGCATGGCCGTCCCGGCGGTGTACCGGGCGTAGTCGGAGACGATGCCGCCACCGTACGGCGCGATGGTCTCGCTCTGTGTGCACAGCGGCAGCCCGCGGCCGATCAGCTCGCTGCCCCGCGCGAAGAACTGCACGTCGACGTGGGAGAAGGGCTCAAGCCGCGCCCCGAATTTCGACTTGGTCCGCCGCACGCCCCTGGCCACGGCCCGCACCCTTCCGTGCCCGCGCGTGAGCAGCGTGATGATCCGGTCCGCCTCGCCGAGCTTCTGCGTCCGCAGCACGACCCCGTCGTCCCGGAAGAGACTCATCGCACGCCTCCGCACCGGGTGCGCGGCGCGACGCCGTCGTGGCGGAACAGACTCATGGACCCATTCTCCCCTACGCGGGAACCGTGGTCGGCGGAGTCCGCGGCGACGAATGGCTGCCCTGGGGTAAACCCCCCTGGGAATACGGCAGTTGCCCGGATGGGGTCGGGGCGGATGATCCGCGAGGCTCCTGGCATGAAGCAGATGACGAAGAGCCTCGCCCTGATCGCCGCCGCCTCCGGTGTCGTCCTCGGCGTCCTGACACCGCTCAGCGCGTCCGCCGCCGGGGGTCTCCGGTGGACCGAGTGCGAGGGCGGCGGCCTCGATCCGCGCCAGCGGTGCGCGACCGTCTCCGTGCCCATGGACTACGCCGACCCGGACGGCCCGAAGATCGAGATCGCCGTCTCCCGCATTCCCGCCGAGAACCCGGAGGCCCGGCGCGGTGCCCTGCTGCTCGTCCCCGGCGGGCCCGGCGGCGACAGCATGAACGACCCCTCCGGGAAGGGGCAGAAGCTGCCGGAGAAGGTGCGGGAGGCCTACGACCTGATCGGGTTCGCGCCGCGCGGGATGGCGCCCTCGACGGCCGTCGACTGCGGGCTCGAACACCGGGACCTGGCCCGCACGACCCTGCTGCCCTGGGCCGCCCCGGACGGCTCGGTCGACGCGAACATGGCCGCGGGCAAGCGCGTCGCCGAGGCCTGCGCCCGCAACGGCGGCGAGCTCGTCCGGCACATCAGCACCCTCAACGAGGCCCGTGACCTCGACCGCGTCCGCACCGCGCTCGGCGAGCGCAAGGTGTCCATATGGGGCGTGTCCTACGGCACCTATGTCACCGACGCCTACCTCCAGCTGTTCCCGCGGCGCACCGACCGTGTCGTCCTGGACAGCAACGACAACCCGGACCCGGTGCTGGGGGAGCGCGCCTGGCTCGCCGCGTTCGAGAGGGGTGCCGAGGACAACTTCCCCGAGTTCGCCGCGTGGGCCTCGGCACCCGGCAACCCGGACCGCCTCGCCGACACCGCCGCCGAGGTCCGCCCCCTGTTCCTGGAGCTCGCCGCCCGCCTGGACCGCGAGCCGATCCCCTGGCCGGGCGCCAACCCCGAGGAGCTGAACGGCAACGTCCTGCGCCAGACGATGCTCGACTCCTTCTACGACCCCGACGACTACCCGGCCCTCGCCAAGCTGATCCTCGCCGCCCGGAAGGGCACGGTGCCGCCCGCGCCGGCGGGCCCGCCCGAGGCCGTCCTCCAGAACGTCGCCGCGGTCGGCGCCGCCACCATCTGCAACGACGTCGACTGGCCGGGCGACCCGGCGCTCTACCGCGAGGGCGTGGCCAGGAGCCGGGCCGCATTCCCGCTGACCGGGGGCATGCCGAGGAACGCCATGCCGTGCACCGCCTGGCCGTGGGAGCCGAGGGAGGCACCCGTGCACGTCGGCGACCGCGGCCCGTCGAACATCCTGATGGTGCAGAACGAACGGGACGTGGCCACCCCGCTCAGCGGTGCCCTCAAGCTCCGTGAGGCGCTCGGCCGGCGTGCCGTGATGGTCACCAACGACTCCACCGGCCATGACGCCTACCTCGACAACGGCACCGCGTGCGGCGACGCCACGGTGTCCCGCTTCCTGGCCACCGGGAAGCGGCCCGCGAAGGACCTCTACTGCCGCTGACCGCACCTTCGGTACCGGTGGGCCAGCGCGTGGAACGCCTCCTTCGGTTCCCAGTGCCAGGGTGAACGCGGGTCGTCGGGGCGGTCCTTGATCGCCTTGGCGATGCCGTAGCTCGCCATGTCGAGATCGTGAAGCGGGTCGTCGGGGCGGTGCGGGGCGTCGGCGGTGAGGAACTCGAAGGCCATCGCGGCGTAGAGGCCCATCGACTCGAAGACATCGAGGAGTCGGGTGAGGTAGACGGCCTGGGTGTGCTCGCTGCGGACGACGTGCCCCTTGATCTCCGGCGGGTCCTTGTCGTAGTCGACGATGTCCCAGCCCATGCCGCCGGCCTCGGGGGCACCGACGAAGGTGCAGGTGCCGAACTCGGTGATGGCGACGGGCTTGCCGAAGCGCTGGTACTGCCTCAACTCGCGTACGTAGTCCCGTGGTCGGCGGAAGTACGAGTAGTAGTCGATGCCGACCACGTCGAACAGGTTCCAGTCGACCTCGTCGTCCTGGGCGGCGGCGTAGCTGAGGCGGCCCTGGAAGACCGAGCGGCCGACCTTGGCCGCCCTCGCGGTGAAGCGGGCCAGTTCGCGCTGCATCCGCACCGGGTCGTAGGTGCCGTTCCTCAGGTTCTCGATCCGCTCCAGGGCCGTGTCCCCCGGCAGGATGCCCGGCACGAACAGCCAGAACTCGCAGCCCACGCTGAGCTCGACGCTCGCGCCCTGCCGGCGCAGCCGTTCCGCGAACCGGCCGCACTCCGCCAGGTGGTCGAGGATGTCCCGCTGCGGGACGTCCCCGAGGGTCGGCTGGAGCCAGACGTGCAGTCCGTGTTCGGCCACCTGGGCGGCGGTGGCGGTGAGGCGTTCGACACCGTCGCCGGTGACGTCGACGGTGTCGGCGTGCAGGTCCTCGCGGATGGCCCGGATGTCCCGGCGCATCCGGGCGGTGCTCCAGGCGGTGCCGGGCGTCTCGCCCGCGCCGACGGTGTAGACGACACCGTGGCGCTTCAGTCCGCGCCCGGTCGCCTCCGCGCGGCCGGCCGGCAGCACCGCCGCCGCCCCCAGCGCCGCCGCTCCCGTCAGGAACTGTGCCCGGCTGATCCCCGTTGTCTTCTCCATGCCGCCACTGTGTCGGCCGCGGGCGGGCCTGTCCGTCGGCCGATGGTCTACGGCGGTGCAACCAAGGGATGACCGCGGGCGTCGATCACTGAAGAGATCGGCTTCCGTCCCCGAGCGAAGGAGAGACAGATCTTAGGCTCCGGAAAACTGTCCCGCCGCGCCCTCCTGGCCGCCGGCACGGCCACCGTCCTGACCGGCACGACCGCGTACGCCGCCGAGGACGCCGTCGCCACCCGGCTGCGCGCACTGGAGGAGCGGTACGACGCCCGGCTCGGCGTCTTCGCGCACCACCTCACGGCCAGGCGGTCCGTCCGGTACCGCGCCGACGAGCGCTTCCCGATGTGCTCCGTATTCAAGGCCCTCGCGGCCGCCGCCGTCCTGCGCGACCTCGACCGCGACGGGGAGGTGCTCGCCCGGCGGATCCACTACACCGAGGACGACCTGGTGATCCCGGGCTCGGACCAGACCGAGGCACACCTCGCCGAGGGCATGACGATCGCCGAGCTCGCCGAAGTGGCCATCACCTACAGCGACAACACGGCCGGCAACCTCCTCCTGCGCGAACTCGGCGGCCCCACCGCGATCACCCGTTTCGCCCGCTCCCTCGGCGACCGGATCACCCGCCTCGACCGCTGGGAGCCCGAGCTGAACACCGCCGAGCCGTGGCGGCGCACGGACACGACGAGCCCGTACGCCATCGGCCGCACCTACGGCCGGCTGGTCCTCGGCGACGCGCTGGACCAGCGGGACCGGGAACTGCTCACGCACTGGCTGCTGAACAACAAGACCAGCGTCGACCGCTTCCACGCCGGCCTGCCGAAGACGTGGACCATCGCCGACAAGACGGGCGGCGGCTCCTACGGCACCAACAACGACGTCGGTGTCGTCTGGACGGAGGCCGGTGACCCGATCGTCCTGTCCGTGCTGTCGACGATGCCCGCGCAGGACGCCGTACGGGTCGACGCGCTGATCGCCGACGCAGCCGCAGTGATCGCCGGCGCCCTGGGCTGACCGGTCAGAACCGCCGGACGTACCGCCGCTGCCAGGGGGTCTCCACCGCTCGGCGGTCGTAGTGCTCGCGCACGTACGCGACCGCCTCCCGCGGGGGCACCCCGTCCAGAACCGCCAGGCAGGCCAGGGCCGTTCCGGTGCGGCCCCGGCCGCCCCCGCAGGCGATCTCGACCCGTTCGGCGGCCGACCGTTCCCAGGCGTCGACCAGAGCCTCGCGGGCCTCCCCGTGGTCCGCCGGCAGGCGGAAGTCCGGCCAGCGGACCCAGCGGGAGGCCCAGGGGACCTCCGGCGGAGTACCGCCGAGCAGATAGACGCCGTACGACGGTGCCGGCGCGGCCGGATCCAGCGGGTGCCTCAGGCCGCGACCGCGCACCAGGCGTCCGGACGGCAGCCGCAGGACGCCCGGGTCGTGTTCGTCCCAGCCCTGGTCCCAGTTCTCGTCCCACCCCTTCATGACCCCATTCGAACCCGTCATCGAGGACCGGGCAACCGAATCCGCCCCCACCGTGGTCTGGTGGGCGAGGGAGGGTGCCAGAAGATGCAGGCCGAACAAGAGGACCGGTTCCAGGAATTCGTCAGAGCCAGGTGGTCGCACCTCGTGCGGACCGCCTATCTGCTCACCGGCGACGCCCATCACGCCGAGGACCTGACGCAGACGGCGCTGGCGAAGGCGTACCGCTCCTGGCGGCGCGTGGCGGGCAGCGACAACCCGGAGGCGTACGTCCGCCGGATGCTCGTCACCTGCAACAGTGACCGCTTCCGCAAGCGGCGCGTCAAGGAGTCGCTGACCGACGCGCCACCGGAGCTGGCGGGTCGCGACGAGGCCGTGGCCCGGGTCGACGAACGCGGGGTGCTGATGGCCGCCCTGGCCCAACTGCCGCCCAGGCAGCGGGCCGTGGTGGTGATGCGCTACTGGGAGGACCTGTCGGAGGCGGAGGCCGCCGAGGTGCTCGGCTGCTCGCAGGGCACCGTCAAGAGCCAGGCGTCCAAGGGACTGGCGAAGTTGCGTACGTATCCGGGGCTCGCGCAGGTCATGGACCGCGCACCGCAGGGAGGCACCAAATGAGCGAAGAGGAGCGGGACTTCGAGGAGCGACTGCGGGAGCTGCTCTCCGAGGACGCGTACACGATCCGGCCCTCGCCGGTGCCGTATCCGCGGATCCGCCGCCAGGGCGTGGTCGAGCGACGACGCCGGGTGGCGGTGACCGGGGCGGCCCTGGTGGCCCTGGCCGCGGTGCCGGTGGGGGCGTTCGCGGTGGGCGGCGCGGGAACGGGGACGGCCGACACGGCGACGACACCCACGGCGTCGGCGAGCGCCACACCGGCACCCACCCCCTCCCCCACACCCAGCGGGCCGGCGGGACCGGCCACTGCGGGGCAGCTCCGGGACGGGATCACGCTGGAGCAGGCAGCGTCGGGCCTCGACAAGTGCCTCGCCTATGACCGCGACCGTGTGGCCCACGGCGGCACCGCGTCCTCGGACCTGGGCAAGCCCGACGAGTACCGGATCATCCTGGCGCTGAACAGCACCGGTGACCTCAACTCGCCCGGCGACGGCATCTTCGTGGTCGCCGTGAAGGAGGAGCCGCAGGAGACCCGGCTGGTCTGCAACATCAAGGGCGGCGAGGCCTCCGGACTGGGCATCAGTGTCGGCAGCGACCGGCAACCGGACTCCCCGCCGGTGCTGGCCGACACGAACAACAACAAGCTCTACCAGCAGTCCTTCATGGACAAGGGCAACTGGAAGCTGCCGTTCGGCTGGGGCTTCATCGGCACGGTCGAACCGAGCGTGGCCAAGGTGACCGTCTCCTACGGCGGCGCCAGTAGCGAAGCCGTCCTCGACCACGGCTGGTTCGTCGCCTCCGGCACCCTGACCGAACAGGTCACCAGGAACCCGCACATCAAGGGCTACGACAAGACCGGCCGGCTGATCTACGACTCCGCCGAGGACACGTCGTACCAGCAAGTGCAGTAGCGAAGCGCATCGGGCTCGAGGGGCGCCGTACAGGGGTCGGCGCCCCTTCACTGGTCGCGGGTCTCCGTGGTTCCCGGAGTCACCACGCCCGACTCGTACGCCACGATGACCAGTTGGGCCCGGTCCCGCGCCCCCAGCTTCCCCATGATCCGGCTGACGTGGGTCTTCGCGGTGAGGGGACTCAGGCCCAGTGCGCCCGCGATCTCGGTGTTGTTGAGGCCCCGCGCGACCAGGGCCAGCACCTCGCGCTCCCGGTCGGAGAGGCACTCGGGCCCACCTCCCGGCGCCGGCATCGAGGGGCTGCGCAGGAACCGCTCGATCAGCCGCCCTGTCGGTCCCGGGGACAGCAGCGCCTCGCCGGCCGCCACCGTGCGGATGGCGTCGAGGAGTTCGGCCGGCCGGGTGTCCTTCACCAGGAAGCCGGAGGCCCCCGCGCGCAGCGCCTCGACGATGTTCTCGTCGGTGTCGTAGGTGGTCAGGACGAGCACCCGCACCCCGGCGAGCTCCTCGTCGGCCGCGATGAGCCGGGTCGCCTCGATGCCGTCGAGGTCGGGCATGCGGATGTCCATGACCACCAGGTCGGGCCGCACCGCGCGGACCGCCTCCACGGCCTCCCGTCCGCTGCCCGCCTGTGCGACGACCTCCGTGTCCCGCGCCGACTCGACGAGCATGGCGAACGCGGCCCGCACCAGGGTCTGGTCGTCGGCGAGCAGCACGCGGATGGTCATACGGTTCCCTCCCCCACGGTGAGCGGCAGCGCCGCCGTCACCTCGAACCCGCCGTCCGGGCGTGGTCCGGCGTCGAGTGTGCCACCGACGCTGCGGGCCCGCTCCCGCATGCCGACCAGTCCGAAGCCGGGGCTGCCGCCCGGGACGGGCCCGGTGCCGTCGTCGGTCACCGACACCCGCAGGGCGCCCGGTTCGTCGTACAGCCTCAGGCGTACGGCGGGGGTGGGGCCCGCGTGCCGGACCGCGTTGGTGAGCGCCTCCTGGACGATCCGGTAGGCGGCGGCGCCGACGGCGGGCGGTGGGTCCGTGCGGATTGTCAGGTCCTGTTCGACGCGGGCGCCCGCGAGGCGTGCCGCCGCGACGAGGTCGGGCAGACCGTCGAGGCCGGGCAGCGGGCCACGGGTGTCCGCGGGGCCGTGGTCGCGCAGCACCTCCAGCGTCGTACGGAGTTCACCGCGCGCGGTGCGGCAGGTCTCGGAGATGTCGTCGAGCGCGGTGGCGACCGCCTCCCGGTCCAGGCGCTCGGGGTCGGCGGCCAGGACGTGCGCGGCGACGGAGGTCTGCACGCCGATCAGGGTGATGCTGTGCGCGAGCAGGTCGTGCAGGTCACGGGCGATGCGCAGCCGTTCCTCGGCGACCCGGCGGCGGGCCTCCTCCTCCCGGGTGCGTTCGGCGCGGACGGCGCGTTCGACGATGGAGGCGACGTACTGGCGGTAGTAGCGGACGTCGATGCCGCAGAAGAGGACCGCGATGATCCAGCCGGAGGTCCGCAGCAGTTCGACGGCCTGATGGGCGCTGACGGTGAGCATGACGCTCGTGGAGACGCCGAGGACGATGGCGCCCGTCAGGACCGTCCGCAGGGGGCGGCCGGTGACAGCGACGGTGTAGAGGGCGACGTAGGCGACCGGGGTGGGGGCGAGGTGGTTGTACTCGAGGGCGTGGTACGGCACGATCACCGCCACCACCACGGCCAGCACGAGCAGCGGGCGGCGCCGCCGCCACACGATCGGCACATGGGCGGCCAGCAGCAGCGTCCATCCGAGGGCGTCCGGGCGGCGGGCCTCGTGGGTGAACAGCGCTCCGCACACGGCCGCCACCGCCAGCGCGACGGCGAGGAGCGCGTCGTTGCGGGTGCCGTGCGGGGCGGTCCGCGGGTCGCGGTTGACCGCCGCCATGACGCGGTCCCCCGGGCGGGGTCTCGTGGTTTCCTGCACGGTGTCATCCTCGGGGCGGAAGGCGCCCTTCCGGGAGGGAAGGGCGCCCATGAGTGACCTCGTCACACCGGTTCCGGCTGACGCTCGGCCTGGACCGGCGGCTCGGGCGCCCGGGACAGCGACCCCGGCCACCACACCTTCCGCCGCAGCGCGACGGCCGCGCTGGTGACCAGGTAGGTCCGTACGAGGAAGGTGTCGAGGAGCACGCCCACCGCGATCACGAAGCCCAGCTCCACGAGTTGGACCAGCGGCATGTTGGTGAGCACCGCGAAGGTGGCCGCGAGGACGAGTCCGGCGGAGGCGATGACCCCGCCCGTGGTCCGCAGCGCGGTGAGGGCGGCGGTGACCGGTTCGGCGCCGGCCAGGGACTCCTCGCGCATGCGGTGCATCAGGAAGATGCCGTAGTCGACACCGAGGGCGACCAGGAACACGAAGGACAGCAGCCCGAGCCCCGGATCGGTGCCCTCGAACCCGAACACCGGCCCGAAGACCAGCCCGCCGATGCCGAGGGCCGCGGCCCACACGGCGACCACGGCGGCCACGAGGAGGAGCGGCGCGACGAGGGACCGTAGCAGGACGATCAGGATGAGCAGCACGGAGACGAGGACGATCGGCACGACGATTGTCCGGTCCCGGGCGTTGGTGTCCTTCAGGTCGAGCTGCTGTGCGCTGGGCCCGCCGACGTAGGAGCCGTCGAGTCCGTCCCGCAGGGCCTTGATGGTCGCGGTCTCCCCGGCGGACTGGGGAGCGTTCCTCGCGGTGACGGAGATCTCGGTCCAGCCGTCTCCGGTACGGCCCTTGCGCGCGCTGTCGACACCCGCGGTGCCGCGGGCCGTGGCGAGAGTCGCGTCGGCGCGGTCGGCCGGGGTGATGACGGTGATGGGCTGGGTGCCCCGCTCCGGATAGGCCTCGGCGAGCGTCTCCATGGCGGCGACGGCGTCGGGCCTGCTGGTGAAGGAGTCCTCCTGCTTGAGGCTGCCGGGCAGGTTCAGCACGCCCAGCGCGAGCGCCCCGAGCAGCACGGCCCCGCCGGCCAGCACGGTGAGCGGCCGCCGCCCGGCCGAGCTGCCCATCGCGGCGAACAGCGACCGGCGGACCTTGGGGGTGCTGCCGTAGCGGGGCACGAGCGGCCAGAACACCCGGCGGCCGAGCAGCACCAGGACCGCGGGCAGCAGCGTCATCATCGCGGCGAGCGCGACCAGCACCCCGACCGTCCCCAACGGGCCCATTCCGCGGCTGCTGTTGAGGTCGGCGGCGAGCAGGCACAGCAGTCCCGCGGCCACGGTCCCGGAGGAGGCGAGCACGGCGGGGCCGCAGCCCTTCAGCGCGGCCGCCATGGCGTCGTACGGCCGCTCGGCGCGCCGTAGCTCCTCGCGGTACCGGGAGACGAGCAGCAGCGCGTAGTCGGTGCCGGCGCCGAACACGAGGATCGTCATGATGCCGCCGCTCTGACCGGTGACGGCGGTCCCGAACCCCTGGTGGAGGCCGTAGGCGACGGCCCGCGCCAGGAACTCCGACATGCCCGCGACCCCGAGCGGCACCAGCCACAGCAGCGGGCTGCGGTAGATGACGATCAGCAGCAGGGCGACCACCGCGGCGGTGGTGTAGAGCAGCGGGCCGCCGAGGGAGTCGTAGACCTCGCCGGCGTCGGTGGCGAGGGCCCCTTCCCCGCCGACCTCGACGCCGAGCCCCTTCCCGCCCTTCGCGATGTCCCGCATCTCGTTGACGAGGAGGTCGCGGGCCTTCTCGTCGGTGCCCGGCTCGGTGCTGGCGACGGGATACATCACGGTGGTCCCGTCCTTGGACGGAATGCCCTGCGGCTCGGCGGTGAGCGGGTGCGCGTCCGCGATCCGCCCGATCTGCCCGGCCGCGGTCGCCCTGTCGGCCGCCGTCAGTCCGCCGTCCCGGTGATAGACGACGACCAATTGCGTGGCCTCGCCCCCGGGCAGCCGGTCCTGGATCTTCGCGACCTGCGTCGAGTCCGCGCTCGCCGGCAGATAGTCCACGGCCCGGTCCCGCTGCACGTCCGCGAGCTTCGCCGCGAACGGCGACACGGCCGCCAGCACGACGATCCACAGCCCCAGCACGAGCCAGGGCACGGCACGTCGTCGCCGTGCGCTCATCTTTGCGGCCCCCATGACGGGCCTCCCTCCGGTCGGACGTCTGAATCGCTTCCAGACTCCCGGCGCAAGACCCGCGGTTCGTCGGGCGGGAGGGCGAGTCGGGGGCTACTGCCAGGGGTGACCCGGGGCGCGGACTACTCCCCGGGGAGTATCAGGAGGGCGTCCGGGCCCGTCACGAGCAGCCTGGTCACGTCGTCAGGACCGAGCCCACGGTGGTGAGGAGGTCCCACGGGCCGTCCGCAGCAGGCCCCACTCGCGGGCCCCGCCACTGGAATGTCAGGACGGCGTCCGCGCCGCTGCCAACAGCCTCGCCACGTCGTCCGCGCAGATCGTCAGGGCCGAGCCCACCGTCGTGAGGACGTCCCGTTCCGCCGGGGTGTACGGGCCGTCCGCGAGGGCGATGCGGGCCGCCTGGAGGAGGATCGACTCGCGGCCCGGCGGGGCGAGGTGGGGGGCGAGCGGGTCGAGGGCCTCGTGGAGCTCTATGGCCAGGCCGGCCCCGCACGGGCGGTCGTAGACCCGGCCGGTGTCCTCGGCGAGGGCCTCGACCAGGGCCTCCAGCTGGCCCTCGGTGCAGTCGTCGAAGCCCGCCGCGCGGACCGTGGCGGCCGCGGTCTCCAGCGAGGTGCGCGAGCAGGTGCCGCCCGCCGCCAGGACCGCGAGCGCGACCGTGTGGACGGCGTCGCGGAGCATGGCCGAGAAACGGGTCGTGGTCGGATGGTCGAGGACGTCGGTGCCGAAGTGGCGCTGACAGGCCGCGCATTCCACCACCGGGCCGGTGTCCCCGCGCGGCAGGACCGGGACCCCCAGCAGGACGAGGCGGCGACGGCCCGTCAGCCGCCGGAAGTTGCGGTCGCCCCCGCAGCCGGGGCAGAAGAACTCGCCGTCGCCGACGGTCGTCCACGCGGTACGGGTACCCAGGAGGCGCGCAGGCCTGGTGGCACGGCCGTTTCGTCCCCGTTCTGGCAGCACGTCGCACCTCCGCGTAACCCCGCGGCAACATCGCCGCGCTTGCGTGATGTTAGCCACATGAGTGAGGCGGAGTCAGCACCCCCGACGAGACCTACCCGTGACCTCCACGCGCCGATGGCCGATAAACGACGGGGCCTTGATCGCCGTATACAGCGACCAAGGCCCCGAAACCGCCGGTCAGAGTGATTATCGAGCGGATCGGTTGACGGCGGAGACGACCGCCTTCAGCGACGCACGCGTCGTGTTCGCGTCGATCCCGATTCCCCACAGAACCTTGCCGTCGATCGCGCATTCGATGTAGGAGGCGGCCTGCGCGGAGGCGCCCTCGCTCATCGTGTGCTCCTGGTAGTCCAGCAGCCGGGCGTCGATGCCGACCTTGGCCAGCGCGTCGAAGAAGGCCGAGATCGGGCCGTTGCCCGAGCCGGTCAGAACGGTGTCGACGCCGTCGACCGTGGCCTCCACCTTCAGCGTGTCCACGCCGTCCGTGTCGGTCGTCGACTGCCCGTTCTTGACCTGGATACGGCCCCACGGGTTCTCGGGGTTGGGCAGGTACTCGTCCTGGAAGACCGCCCAGATGTCGGAGCCCTTGACCTCGCCGCCCTCGGCGTCCGTCTTGGCCTGGATGAGCTTCGAGAACTCGATCTGCATCCGGCGCGGCAGGTCCAGCTTGTGGTCGTTCTTCAGGACGTACGCGATACCGCCCTTGCCGGACTGGGAGTTGACCCGGATGACGGCCTCGTAGGAGCGGCCGACGTCCTTGGGGTCGATCGGCAGGTACGGCACCGCCCACTCGATGTCGTCGACGGTGACGCCCTTCGCGGCCGCGTCGGCCTCCATGGCGTCGAAGCCCTTCTTGATGGCGTCCTGGTGGGAGCCGGAGAAGGACGTGTAGACCAGGTCGCCCACGTACGGGTGGCGCGGGTGGACCTCCATCTGGTTGCAGTACTCCCACGTACGACGGATCTCGTCGATGTCGGAGAAGTCGATCTGCGGGTCGACGCCCTGCGAGAACAGGTTCATGCCCAGGGTGACCAGGTCGACGTTGCCGGTGCGCTCGCCCTGTCCGAACAGACAGCCCTCGACGCGGTCGGCGCCGGCCATCAGCGCCAGTTCGGCGGCGGCGACGGCGGTACCGCGGTCGTTGTGCGGGTGGATCGAGATGCACACGTACTCGCGGCGGGAGAGGTTGCGGTGCATCCACTCGAAGCGGTCCGCGTGCGTGGACGGGGTGGAACGCTCCACCGTGGCGGGCAGGTTGAGGATGATCTCGCGGCCCGGACCCGGCTGGTAGACGTCCATCACCGCCTCGCAGACCTCCAGGGCGAAGTCCAGCTCGGTGTCGGTGAAGATCTCGGGGCTGTACTGGTAGCCGAACTCCGTCTCCGGGCCCAGCAGCTTCTCCGCGTACTCCATCACCAGGCGGGTGCCGTCGACGGCGATCTGCTTGATGTCGTCCCTGGAGCCGCGGAAGACCACGCGGCGGAAGACGGGCGCGGTGGCGTTGTACAGGTGGACGGTGGCGCGCTTGGCGCCCTTCAGCGACTCGACGGTCCGCTCGATCAGGTCCTCGCGGGCCTGGGTCAGTACGGAGATCGTGACGTCGTCGGGGATCGCGCCCGGCTCCTCGACGATGGAGCGTACGAAGTCGAAGTCGGTCTGGCCGGAGGCCGGGAAGCCGACCTCGATCTCCTTGTAGCCCATCTTGACCAGCTGGTCGAACATCCGGCGCTTGCGCTCGGGAGACATCGGGTCGATCAGCGCCTGGTTGCCGTCGCGCAGGTCGGTGGAGAGCCAGCGGGGGGCGACGGTGATCCGCTTGTTCGGCCAGGTGCGGTCCGGGATGTCGACCTGCTCGTACTGGCCGTACTTGTGGATCGGCATGGTGGTGGGCTGCTGGCGGTTCGCCATGATTGCGGGGCTCCTCAGGATGTCCGGGAAGGACGGCCGACACGCAACGCGAAGCTCCGCGGGGAGGGAGTCGACCTGGACTACAGGCCCTCGCCGCGGCAGCTAAGAAGAAGCAGCCCGAAACGCATGATGCGCAGAATGCTAGCGGAGCCGCTCTCGGCGCGGGGCGCTGTATCAGTATGCGGGACCAGGGAATCGAAAGGGAGTGAAGCGGACAAAAAGTGCGCCATACCACTTCGTCACGGAGCGTGCGCTTCCCTGTCCGTATATTTCACCAATCATGGTTGCGGCTAGTGACACGGTCATGACTCAGTGCAAGGGTGCCGGGCATGACGACTCACGGGGGCTTCGAGCCCGTCTTCTGCACCGTCGTACCGCCACACGTCCTGGACAAGCTGGCCCGCAACGACGACCCCGCACTCTCCGGTCCCGCCCGGCGCACGTTGATGCGCGACAGCGAGCTGCGCGGCCGCCGCCGCGTGACGACCGAGTTCGGCCTCGCGGCCGCGCCCACGGCGAAGGCACCGTCGGACCAGCCGCTGCGCACCCTCTACGACGCCGGGCACAAGACGGACCTGCCGGGCAGGAAGGTCCGCGCCGAGGGCTCCGAGCCCGGCCAGGACGCCACGGTCAACCGCGCCTACGCGGGTCTCGGCGCCACCTTCGACCTCTACCTGAAGGCCTACGCGCGCCACTCCATCGACGGCGACGGCCTCCCGCTCGACGCGACCGTCCACTTCGACGAGAACTACAACAACGCCTTCTGGAACGGCGAGCAGATGGTGTTCGGCGACGGCGACGGCGAGATCTTCCTCGACTTCACCATCCCGATCGACGTCATCGGCCACGAACTCACCCACGGCGTCACGCAGCACACCGCGAACCTCACGTACTACGGTCAGCCGGGTGCCCTGAACGAGTCGATGTCCGACGTCTTCGGCTCGCTCATCAAGCAGTACACGCTCGGCCAGACCGCCGCGGAGGCCGACTGGCTGATCGGCGCGGGCCTGCTCGCGCCCAGCGTCTCCGGCAAGGCACTGCGCTCGATGAAGGCGCCCGGCACGGCGTACGACGACGACGTGCTCGGCAAGGACCCGCAGCCGGCGACGATGGACGACTACGTCCGCACCGGCCGCGACAACGGCGGCGTGCACATCAACTCCGGTATCCCCAACCACGCGTTCTACCTGGTGGCGAGCGCCCTCGGCGGCCACGCCTGGGAGAAGGCCGGACAGATCTGGTACGACGTCCTGACCGGCGGCGAGCTCTCCGAGCGGGCCCTGTTCACCGACTTCGCGAAGCTCACGGTCGCGGCGGCGAAGGCCCGCTTCAACGAGGGCGACGAACTCCAGGCCGTGTCGAAGGCCTGGGAGCAGGTCGGGGTGCGGATCCTGTGAGTCCGTACTAGACAGGGACCCATGCGTATTCAGGTGCGGCGCACGGGCGGGTTCGCGGGCATCGAGCGGCACAAGGAGGTGGACACCTCCGGGCGGCCCGATGCCCACGAATGGCAGGCCCTGGCCGAGAAGGCTCTCGCCGCCGGCCGGGGCACCCGGCCCATCGGGGTTCCGGACGGCTTCAGCTACGAGATCACCGTGGACGGCAGGACCGTCTACGCGGCCGATCCCCGGCTCACGGAGGAGCAGCGGCAGCTGATCTCGAAAGTACTCAAAGAGGGCGCGTAACTGCTTGTTCCCGCCTGCCCGTTGACTTCCCTACCCGCCGGTACGGATGATCCGGCGCATGGCGACTCAAGAGCATCCCCTCCCCCAGTTCCCGGCCGGCTTCCTGTGGGGCGTCTCCACCTCGGCCCATCAGATCGAGGGCGCGGCGGACAAGCGCGAGCGGTCCGTGTGGGACACCTTCACGGCCGAACCGGGACGGGTGAAGGACGGCTCGACGGCGGAGGTGGCCTGCGACCACTACCACCGCTACCAGGAGGACGTGTCCCTCCTGGCCGGACTGGGCGTGGACGCGTACCGCTTCTCCGTCTCCTGGCCGCGGGTGCGCTCCGAGGGCGGTCTCGACTTCTACGACCGTCTCGTGGACGAACTGGTCGCGGCGGGCGTCCGTCCCGTCCCGACGCTCTTCCACTGGGACCTGCCGGTGACGCTTCAGGAGGGGGGCGGCTGGCTGGAGCGGGACACGGCCTCCCGGTTCGCCGAGTACGTGTCCCTGGTGGCCGACCGGCTCGGCGACCGCGTCAAGAAGTGGATCACCCTCAACGAGCCCGCCGAACACACCCTGTTCGGCCACGCGCTCGGCGCCCACGCCCCGGGCAAGCAGCTGATGTTCGACGCGCTGCCCGCCGCCCACCACCAGCTCCTGGGCCACGGCCTGGCCGTCCAGGCCCTGCGCGCGGCCGGCGCCACGGACATCGGGATCGCCAACTCGCACGGCCCGACCTGGCCGGCCTCCCAGGAGCAACCGGATCTGGAGGCGGCGGACTTCTACGACCTGCTGCTGAACCGGCTGTTCGCCGACCCTCTGCTGCTGGGCGAATACCCTTCCGGCCTCGGCGAGTTGATGCCGGGCGACGTGGCCGCCGACCTCAAGGTCATCAGCGAGCCGCTCGACTTCTACGGAGTCAACTACTACGCCCCGACCCGCGTGGGCGCCCCGCAGGGCGAGGACATCGAGTTCGGCGGACTGACGATCCCCGCCGAACTGCCCTTCTCCGTCCAGGAGATCGAGGGCGTCCCGGTGACGGACTTCGGCTGGCCGGTGGTGCCCGAGGGGCTCACCGAACTCCTCACCGCCTTCCACGCGCGCTACGGCGACCGTCTCCCGCCCGTCGTCATCACCGAGAACGGCTGCTCCTACCAGGGCGTCGACGACCAGGACCGGATCGCCTACCTGGACGGTCACATCCGCGCCCTGCACCAGGCGGTCGAGGCGGGCGTGGACGTACGCGGGTACTTCGTGTGGTCGCTGATGGACAACTTCGAGTGGGCGGAGGGGTACGCGCGCCGGTTCGGGCTGGTGCACGTCGACTTCGAGACGCTGGCCAGGACGCCGAAGGCGTCGTACGCGTGGTACCGGGAGCTGCTCCGGGCACAGCGGTGAGCACGGCCCTCTCGGAGCCCGTCGAGCGCGTCGGCAAGGGCTGGACCGCGTCCCTCTCGCTGGCCAACGTGGCGATCTGGGTGGGCTGGTACGGCCCGCTCCAGATCCTGCTGGCCCGGCAGGCGGAGGACTTCGCGCCCGGCACCGGTATGTCGAAGGAGACCCTGCTGGCCTGGGTGACCGGGGTGGCCGCGGTGGTGTCCCTGGCGGCGAACCCGTTCTTCGGCGCGCTCTCGGACCGCACCACGGCCCGCTGGGGCCGCCGCAGCCCGTGGATCGTGGCCGGTGCGGCGGGCGGCGCGCTGTCGCTGCTGGTGCTCGCCGGGGCGGGCGGGCTGTGGGTCATGACACTGGGCTGGTGTCTGGTCCAGCTGACCCTGAACGCGTCCTTCGCGGCGGTCACGGCGGCCGTCCCGGACCGGGTGCCGCGGTTCCAGCGGGGCGCGGTGGGCGGCTGGATCGGGGCGGCGCAGATCCTGGGCGCGGTCGTCGGCACGGGCCTCGCGACGGCGGCGGGCGGGATCGCGGCGGGCTATGCGGCGTGCGCGGTGTTCACGCTGGCGGGCGTCCTGCCGTACGTGCTCCGCCACCGGGATCTCACACTCAGGCCCGCAGACCGTCCCGCCTGGTCCTGGCGGTCGTTCGCGCGCGGTTTCTGGCTGAGCCCGCGCCGCCACCCGGACTTCGCCTGGGCCTGGCTGACCCGCTTCCTGATCAACCTCAGCAACGCGCTGGTGCTTCTGTATTTGCTGTACTACCTGCGGGACCGCCTGCACTACGACGACCCCGAGCGGGGCGTGCTGATCCTGACCGTGGTGGACAGCGTGGCGCTGCTGGCCACCGTGGTCGTGGGCGGCGTCTGGTCGGACCGGGTGGGCCGCCGCAAGCCGTTCGTGCGCTGGTCCGGCGTGCTGATGGCGGTGGCCACGGGAGTGCTCGCCGTGTGGCAGACCTGGCCGAGCGCGATCGTCGTGGCGGCGCTGCTGGGGGTGGGCCTCGGGGTGTTCATGTCGGTCGACTTCGCGCTGATGACGGATGTCCTGCCGACTGCTCTCGACCGGGGCAAGGACCTGGGCGTCATCAACGTGGCCAACTCGCTGCCCCAGGTGGCCGCCCCCGCCATCGCCGCACCGATCGTCACGCACCTCGGGGGGTACCGGGTCCTGTACGGATTGGCGGCGGTGGTGGGTTTGGCGGGAGCGGCGCTGGTCGGCCGCATAAGAAACGTCGAGTAGACACACCCAGGGGCGCGGGACTGTGTCGATGTGCGGCTCCGCCGCGTGGGCGCGACCAGCCCCCACCGCGCCGCAGACGACAACCGGCCCAGAGCTACAGCGCTCCAGCCTCCCGAGCCGCGTAAACCGACGGATACACCGGCCGGTACCCCAGCTCCCGCCGGATCCGCTCCGTGGACATGATCACCAGCCACGGGTCGGGATCGACCCGCTCGTACAACTCGCCCGGGATCTCCACCCCGTTGAGCTGATACAACTCCACCGCCGTCACGGGTGCGTCGTCGGCGATGTTGTACACCCGCCCCGAGATGCCCGGTGCGTGCAGGATCCGCAACAGCCCCTGGGCGACATCCGCGTGGTGCCCCATGTGCAGCCGCTGGGCCGACGCCCAGTTCTTCGCCCACATCAGGGACTGGGCGAGATGCGGATCCCCCTCGCCGTAGACGAAGGGCAGCCGCCCGACCCGCACGTCGAGCCCCTCCAGCGCGAACAGCTCCCGTTCGGCCTCCGCCTTGGACGCGGGATAGGCACCCCACATGGACCCGCCGGGCCGGCTCTCGTCCTCCTCCGTCAGCAGGCGCCCCCGCCCCTCGCCGTACACCAGACCGGTGCTGACCTGCACGAACCGCCGAACACCGGAGGCCACCGCGGCACGGCCCAGCTCCACGGCCGCGTCCCGGTTGACGGCCCAAGCCTCCTCGTCCGGCACGCCCCGGAAAGACGCGGCGACGTTCACGACCGCGTCCACCCCGGCGACAGCCTTGCCGAGCACGTCCGTATCGCGGAGATCTCCTACGACGACCTCGGCGCCGAGTTCCGCGAAGGGCTCACCGCGGGCCGTGTCCCGCACCAGCACCCGTACCTGCTCGCCCGGCCGGGACTGCGCCAGCAGCCTCGGTACGAAGCGCCGGCCGACCTGTCCCGTCGTACCTGTCACCAATGTCAGCATGTGCTGCTCCTCTCGTCCGGACCAGCGTGGAACGGCCGGGCGGGCACCGGGAGAGACCTCTTGATCGGGGGATCGGCAGACCCTGGATAAGCCGGACCGGGTGACGCACGCTGGAGGGGTGAACCGAGCCGAACTCGCCGACTTCCTGCGCCGTGGCCGTGCCCGGCTGAACCCGTCCGACGTGGGTCTGGCGCCGGGCGCCAGGCGCCGCACGCCGGGGCTGCGCCGCGAGGAGGTGGCGCAGCTGGCGGGGATGTCGGTGGACTACTACACGCGGCTGGAGCAGTCCCGGGGCCCCCGGCCGTCCCGTCAGATGCTGACCGCGCTGGCCCGGGCGCTGCGCCTGACCGACGTGGAGCAGGACCATCTGTTCCACCTGACCGGCGAGGAGCCCCCGCGCCGCGAGACGGCGTCGGCGCACGTCCGTCCGGGGCTGCTGCTGATCCTGGACCGGCTGCACGACACCCCGGCGCAGGTCGTGAACGACTGCGGCGAGGTGCTGGCGCAGAACGCGATGGCGAAGGCGCTGGTGGGCGACGCGATGTCCCGCCCGCGGCGCGACCGCAACCTGGTCCGGCGCTTCTTCCTGGACCCGGCCGCGCGCACGCTCTTCCCCGAGGAGGACCTCGCGGAGCACGCGCGCACCCAGGTCGCCACCCTGCGCGCGGTTGCCGCGGCCCGCCCCGACGATCCGGAACCGGCCGCGCTGGTCGCCGAACTCCGGGCGGGCAGCGAGGAGTTCGCGCGCCTGTGGGACGAACACGAGGTGTCCCAGCGCAACAGGGCGACGAAACGCTTCGTCCACCCCGTGGTGGGCCTGCTGGAACTCGACTGCGAGGTCATGGTCAGCCACGAACACCACCACCTCCTGGTCGTCCACACGGCCCGCCCGGGAACGGAGGCGTACGAACGACTGCAACTGCTCAGGGTGGTGGGGCTGCAGGACCTGACCACGCAGGAAGCGACCCCGTAAAGGCTCCTAGAACCCCAGCTTCCGCAACTGTCGGGGATCCCGCTGCCAGTCCTTCGCCACCTTGACGTGGAGGTCCAGGAAGACGGGTGTGCCGAGGAGGGCCTCGATCTGCTTGCGGGACTTGATGCCGACCTCCTTCAGGCGCTTGCCCTTGGGGCCGATGATGATGCCCTTCTGGCTGGGGCGCTCGATGTAGACGAAGGCGTGGATGTCGAGGAGGGGCTTGTCGGCGGGGCGGTCCTCGCGGGGGAGCATCTCCTCGACGACCACCGCGATGGAGTGCGGGAGTTCGTCGCGGACGCCCTCCAGCGCGGCCTCGCGGATCAGCTCGGCGATCATGACCTGCTCGGGCTCGTCCGTGAGGTCGCCCTCGGGGTAGAGCGCCGGGCCCTCGGGAAGCATCGGGACCAGCAGATCCGCCAGCAGGTCGACCTGCTTGTTGGCGGTCGCGGAGACCGGGACGATCTCCGCCCACTCGATGCCCAGCTCCTTGCCGAGCTGGTCGACGGCGATCAGCTGCTCGGCCAGCGTCTTGGAGTCGACGAGGTCCGTCTTCGTGATGATCGCGACCTTCGGGGACTTCTTGATCCCCGCGAGTTCCTTCGCGATGAAACGGTCCCCGGGCCCGAGCTTCTCGTTCGCCGGCAGACAGAACCCGATCACGTCGACCTCGGCCCAGGTGGTGCGTACGACGTCGTTCAGCCGCTCACCCAGCAGCGTGCGCGGCTTGTGCAGCCCCGGGGTGTCGACCAGGATCAGCTGGGCCTCGGGCCGGTGCACGATCCCCCGTACCGTGTGCCGCGTCGTCTGCGGCTGATTCGCGGTGATCGCCACCTTCTGCCCGACGAGAGCGTTCGTGAGGGTGGACTTGCCCGCGTTGGGGCGGCCCACGAAACAGGCGAAGCCGGCGCGGTGGGGTGCCTGCGACGAGGCCGACGGCTCGGATGACTGACTGCGAACGCTCATGCGCCCCATTCTCCCTGATCCACAGAGCCCCGCCGTACAAGCGCCCGAGTGTCCGCGTTCCGGTGAGCTTCCCGAAACCTCCACGCAATGAAACATCACGGAAACACCGGCGTGCTCAACCGGAAACGCACTCCGGTGACCCTCTGACGAGCCCCCACCTCGTTGGAGACCTCCATGCCCCTCGCCGCCGCACAAGCAGCAGCGCGCATCGACACCGGTGACACCGCCTGGCTGCTCGCCGCCACCGCCCTCGTCCTGCTGATGACCCCGGGGCTCGCCCTGTTCTACGGCGGCATGGTCCGCACGAAGAGCGTCCTCAACATGCTGATGATGAGCTTCGTGTCGATCGCCCTGGTCACAGTGGTGTGGCTGGCCGCCGGCTACTCCCTCGCCTTCGGTGACGACACGTTCGGCGGCCTGATCGGCGACCTGGAGCACGCCGGCATGAGCGGCCTCGGCCCCGACAGCGTCCACGGCACCGTCCCCACCCTCCTCTTCGCCACCTTCCAGCTCACCTTCGCGATCATCACGGCGGCGCTGATCAGCGGCGCGATCGCGGACCGCGCGAAGTTCGGGGCGTGGCTGGTGTTCGTCCCGGTCTGGGCGCTGCTGGTATACGTTCCGGTCGCCCACTGGGTATGGGGCCCGGGCGGCTGGGTCCTGGACAAGCTCGGCGCGCTCGACTTCGCGGGCGGTCTGCCCGTCGAGATCACCTCCGGCGCCTCCGGTCTCGCCCTCGCGCTGGTCCTCGGCCCCCGTCTGGGCTTCAAGAAGGACGCCATGCGCCCGCACAACCTCCCCATGGTCATCATGGGCGCGGGGCTCCTCTGGTTCGGCTGGTTCGGCTTCAACGCGGGCTCGGCCCTCGGCGCCAACGGCCTCGCCGCCGCCGCCTTCCTCAACACCCTCGCCGCCGGTTGCACCGGTCTGCTCGGCTGGCTCTTCGTCGAGCAGAAGCGCGACGGCCACCCCACCACCCTGGGCGCGGCCTCCGGCGCGGTCGCGGGGCTGGTCGCGATCACCCCGTCCTGCGGCTCGGTCTCCCTCCTCGGCGCGCTCGTCGTCGGCCTCGCCGCCGGTGTCGTCTGCTCCTACGCGGTGGGCTGGAAGTTCAGGCTGAACTACGACGACTCGCTGGACGTCGTCGGCGTCCACCTGGTCGGCGGAGTCGTCGGCACCCTCCTGATCGGCGTGTTCGCCGTGCGCGAGATGACCGGCGGCACGGAGGGACTGCTCTACGGCGGCGGCCTCGCCCAGCTCGGCAAGCAGCTGGTGGCCGTGGTCGCCGTAGGGGCGTACGCCTTCCTGGTGACGTACGGCCTCGGGAAGCTGATCGACAAGGTGCTGGGCTTCCGGGCCGACGAGGAGCACGAGCAGACCGGCCTGGACCTTACGGTGCACGCCGAGACCGCATACGATCACGGCGTCCTGGGCCACGGTGCCCCGGTCGGCGCGTCCTCCGTCCCCCACGCCCAGAAGGTCAAGACCCAGGCATGAAGCTCATCACCGCGATCGTCAAGCCGTACCGCCTCGACGAGGTCAAGACCGCGCTCCAGGAGATCGGCATCCACGGTCTGACCGTCACCGAGGCCAGCGGTTACGGCCGTCAGCGCGGCCACACCGAGGTGTACCGCGGCGCCGAGTACCAGGTCGACCTGGTCCCCAAGGTCCGCATCGAGGTCGTCGTGGGCGACGCCGACGCGGACGCCGTCATCGACGCGATCGTCAAGGCCGCCCACACGGGCAAGATCGGCGACGGCAAGGTGTGGGCGCTGCCGGTGGAGACGGTCGTACGGGTACGGACGGGCGAGCGCGGGCCGGACGCGCTTTAGAGCGGGGGCGCGGAAGGGCCTTTAGGGGCGCGGGGCTGCATCGATGTGCGGCTCCGCCGCGGGGCGCGACAAGCCACGACGGCGCAGCAGTCGCAGACGGATCCCCAACACCCCACCCACGACAACCGCCACGAACAGCACCACCGCGACCAGCCACGGCAACGCGAAGAAGGACGCGCTCACCGACTCCCGCGTGTCCTTCGCGCTCGCCGTCAACTTCACGTCGCCCCAGTCGAGTTGCGGTGCGCCCCGCCACGGCTCGCTCAGCCGCACCCGCTGGCCGGGCAGCAACTCCCCCGGGATCCGCGCGAGTTCACGGGCGAGCAGCGTACGCCCGAACAGTCCCGTCGCCCGCAGCTCCACCTTCGGGTTCAGGGTGACGTTGCCGGTGTTGCGCAAGGTGTACGAGATCGTCGCACTGCTGTCCCCCAACCCCGGTACCAACGGCTGGTGGTGGCTGACGTGGACGTCCTCGACGGCGATCGCCGGCACGGTGGGCCCGCCGACGCGAAGGTAGATCCGGGCCGCGACGGCCCGCTGCACGCCGAGCGCCACCGCGCCGTCGCCCTTGTCGATCCGTTCGTCCAGGGCCACCAGCGCGCCGGGATGGTCGCCCGGTTCGGCGCCCTCGGGCACCGACAGCGTGAACGGCACGGTGACCTCGCCGTGCGCGGGGACGGTCACCCGGGACTTCGCGGGCCTCGCCCAGACCCCCACCCCGCGCTGCTTCTCCACGACCGTCCGCACGGCGAAACCGCCGTCGCGGGCGGTGTTGTAGGCGTCGGCGGCGTAGAGCCGGAAGGTCAGCGGCCGACCGGTCTTGTTGCTGACGACCACCTTGTCGTCGATGCTCTGCCCGGGGTCGGCGGAGAGATAGAAGTAGGGCCGCGCGGCGATCTGCGAGGCGGCGGGATACACGGACCAGCTGCCGTTGTCGGCGCCGTACGCGGGCGCGGCGGCCGTGGCCAGGAACAGGCTGAGGAGAAGACTCGGGAGAAGGACGTACAGCTTGCGCATGGGTGCGGACCCCCACGGGTGCGAGAAGGACGGACGGGCGGGTGCGGGCGCCCGTACGGTCAGCTGAGCGTGAGGGTGAGAACGCCGGAGTACGTGCCGGGAGGCGTGAACGCCGGTACGTTCAGGGAGAGTCCGGCGCCCGCGGTGAACTCGCCGCCGGTGAGCGCGGCGTTGGGCGTGGACGCGAGAGTCGCCCCCGAGGATCCGACCGGGCCGGCGGAACCGGCCTGGCAGGTGCTCGGGCTGCCCGCCTTGGTAGCGCAGGTGGGACTCCAGCTCAGCGCACCGGCGTCGATCTTGGCGCCGGGTCCGGTGAAGTCGGTGACCTTGCCGGTGAGTGACCAGCCGGCGGGTCCGCCGCGGAAGTCCTTGACGGTCACCTTGTTCAGGTCACCGGTCGAGGGCCCGCCCTTGCCGTAGTCCACCGGCGAGAGGCTGACGGTGTCCCCGGCCTGGGACATGGACAGCGTGCCGGCCTTCACCGTGGTGGTGACCTTCTGGCTGCCTGCGGGCACGGGCGTGTCGTCGACGACGACGTACGCCTTCGGTCCCGCTCCCTTGGCGTCGCTCCACGCGCTGCCCTCGTACGCCACGACACCGGTCGTCGTCTTGTCCTTGACGACGAGCGATCCGCTGAAGGCGCCCGAGGAGTCGGCGGTGACGGTGGCGGTGTCCGCGGTCTGGGCGGCGCCGGCCCGCCCGGCCAGGGTGACCGCCGCACCGGGGGTGAACTTGCTGCCGGTGACCGTGACGCTGTCACCGGGTTTCCCGGAGGCCGAACCCAGTGCGATGTCCCGCTGGTTGACGGGGTTCGCGTCCGTCGCGGTGACCGTCTCGGAGACCGGGGCGGGCGGGGTGATCACCGTGCAGGGGGTGTCCAGTTCGAGGATGTAACTGGTGTGGATGTTGTAGTCGCCGGGCGACAGGGTGATCGCGCCGGGTGAGGTGACCTTGAAGGTGCCGGTCATCGAGAACGACGGGAAGGCGCCGTTGCCCGGCACCGGGTCGTTCTTCTTCGGTCCGGCGACCGTCACGGCGCCGGTCTGGGCCCCGCCGAGGGTGACCTTGCCGGTCGGCGTCATGATGTCGGCCGGCAGTGCGATGGCGGTGGGGTTGCTGGCGGCGGGTTTGACCACCGTGTAGGTCACGGTGACGGTGTCGCCCACCTTGGGGCTGGTGTTGTCCACGGCGATGGCGGCCGTCGTGGTGCCGTCGATCGGTGGGATGCCCGCGACCGCGGGCGGGATGCAGTGCGTGGCGAAGTCCACGTTGGTGGCGGCACCGGCCGGACAGGCCAGTGCGCCGCCCGCGGTGACCGCGAGTGCGGTCGCCCCGACAAAGGACGCCATACGGCGTCTTCGAGTCGTCGAACCCATGGATGTGCCCCCTCCGGAAGCTCCTGAAGTCCTGTGCCGACAGGGGGCATTGATGTGTGGATCGCGTGAGAAGTCAATGGAGTTGCCGCAGAAACCTGACGCTCTGTCAGTTCCTGCGGCAACCACGCGACGTGCCGGGAGGATCAGTCGAACACAAAGGGTCCGGGCGACTGCGGACCGGTCGCCGTGCAGGTGACGGTGATCCCGAAGACGACGATCTGGAGCGAACCGCCGTACGACTCCAGGCTGTCGCCGGAGGCCACGGTGCCGTTGAGGGGACCGACGGTGACAGGATCGCCGGCCGCGATGGCGGGGTTCTCGGTGCCGGAGAAGGTGGTGGTGCCGCCGTTCGCGTTCACGAAGGTGAGCGTCGAGGAGATCGAGTCCTCGTCGAGTGCGAGCGGGGCGTTGATCGCCGAGGTGACGGTGACGGTGGCCGCGGTGCCGTCCTGGGTCGCGGTCAGGGTGGCCTGTCCGCTGCCGTAGAGGCCGCAGTCCGCGTCGATGGTCGCGGTGTCCGGGGTGACGGCCGCGGCGGTGGGGGCGAACGCGAGCCCGAGGGCCGCGAGCGTGCCGACGGCCAGTGCCGCACCAGTGCCTGTGCGCTTGCCTTTCATGGTATCCGGTTCCCTTCCCGTGGTGGGGAGTGCCATGTGGGGATGGACGGGGGGGTGCATCCCGACGGACGGCCGGCGTTCACGGGGCGTGGTGCGGGACGCCGGGTGAACTGGAATCTGACGGTCCGTCGGAATATCCGGTTCCATTGATGCGCGTGGGACGAGGAACGGCAAGCCGGAATTCCGGCCAACCGTCATCGGGGGTGTCAGCCGGCGGTCACGGTACTGCGCACGGTGCCGTCGACTCCCGCCACCAGCACCGGAGTCGTGGGCCCGCCCAGATCCCGGACGGCGGCCAGGTCCTGCTCGGAGGCCGATTCGGCATCCGTCACCACGGCCGCCGCCTCCAGCGACTTCGCCCCGGACGCCACCGCCATGGCCACCGCCGTCTGCAGCGCGCTCAGCTTCAACGACGCCAGCTCGACGGTCCCCGCCACGTACGTCCGCCCGGTGTCGTCCCGTACGGCCGCCCCCTCGGGCACGCTGTTACGGGCCCGCGCCGAACGGGCCAGGGTGACGATCTTGCGGTCCTCGGGGTCAAGCGCACTGTTGTCGGTCATGGAACCGAGCATACGAACCGAACCGACGTCGACGACGCCACGGGTCCGCCCACCACCGGGTCACCGGGCCACCGGGCCACCGGGCCACCGGGCCACCGGGCCACCGGGCCACCGGGCCACCGGGCCACCGGGTCACCGGGTCACCGGGCCACCGGGTCACCGGGTCACCGGCCAGGGTCCGCCACCCACCACCGGGGCACCGCGGACCACGGGAGCCCACCAGCCTCCGGAGGCTCTCCCCGTCACCCGTCCGCCGCCAAACACACCGCCCGCCACGGGAGACACCCCCCGGCCGGCAGCCGTCCGCCGTCACCGGTCACATCACCCCGCCACCGGATACATCGCCCCCCGCCGCCCCTCCGGGGACGCCAGCCACTCCAGCTTGGCCGCTGTGTTCGCCTCGTCCAGCGGGGTGTGCAGGACGACCGTCAGGTCGGAGCGGGCCGGTACCTTCATCGCCGTGGACTCCACGCACAGCAGACCGACCAGCGGATGGTCGAGCTCCTTGCGGATCACTCCGGCGTCCTCGATGTCCCGCCGCTCCCACAGCTCGGTGAACTCCGCGCTCGCCGACCGCACCCGGGCCAGCACCTCCTGGAAGCCCTCGTCCTCGGGGCGCGCGGACGAGGCCGCCCGGAACTGGGCGACCACCGTGCGCGCGTTCTGTTCCCAGCTGTGCGATCGCGACCGGTACAGCGGGTCCGTGAAGAAGTCGACGAGACAGTTCTGGGTGTTCTCCGGCCGCATGCCGAGCACCCAGCCCGCCGCGTCGTTGTACAGCACGCAGTTGTAGTACGCGTCCATGATGTGCGCCGGATACGGCATCCACGCGTCGATCAGCCGCCGCAGCCCCTCGCACCCATGGTCGGCGGCCGGTTCCGGCGCGGGCGGGTTCAGCCCGGCGAGGACGTACAGATGCCGCCGCTCCGCGTTGCTGAGCCGCAGCACCCGCCCCACGGAGTCGAGCACCTGCGGGGACACCGAGATGTCCCGCCCCTGCTCCAGCCACTGGTACCAGGAGGCACCCACCCCGGCAAGCACCGCGACCTCCTCCCGCCTGAGCCCCGGCGTCCGCCGCCGCGCCCCGCCGTCCGGCAGCCCGGCCTCGGCCGGCGAGACCCGGGCCCGCCGGCTCATCAGGAACTCCCGCAGCTCACGGTGCCGCTCACTCTTGGGTACGACCTCGGGCACGAACGCATCCCCCTCGCTGCTGCCTGGTGGTGCCACCACCAGCACAACTTGCGGCTCCCCACGGCTATTCCGGCGCCCGCAGGCTCTTGCCCATGGCGATCGACACCACAGACCCCGTCCCCGATGCGCTCGACACCCCCCGGCTGTCGACGCGCGACAAGCTCGTCCTGTTCGTCCTGTGCGCCGCCCAGTTCATGGTCGCGCTGGACTTCTCCGTCCTGAACGTCGCCCTGCCCGTCCTCGGCGCCGACCTCGGCATGAGCCCCTCCGCCCTGCAGTGGGCGGTCACCGCGTTCGCGCTGCCGTCCGGCGGCTTCCTGCTCCTGTTCGGCCGCATCGGCGACCTGTACGGACGCCGGAAGCTGTTCCTCACGGGCCTGGCCCTCTTCGGCGCCGCCTCCGTGCTCGCGACCCTCGCCTGGGACCCGGCGTCCTTCCTCGCCGGACGCGCCCTGCAGGGCCTCGGCGCGGCGGCCATCGTGCCGACCGGCATGTCCCTGCTGACCACGACCTTCCCCGAGGGCCCGGCCCGCGACCGGGCCCTGGGCATCTCCGGCACCCTGCTCTCGCTCGGCTTCACGGTCGGCATGGTGGCCGGCGGCTCCCTCACCGACACTCTCGGCTGGCGCTCCACGATGGGGCTGCTCTCCCTGTTCGCCGTGATCGTGCTGCCCCTGGCCCCCGGCCTGCTGCCCGAATCCCGCACCCCGGACCGCCCCCGCCTGGACATCCCCGGCGCGGTCACGGTCACCGGCGGCCTGCTCTCCCTGATCTACGCCCTCTCGACGGCCGCCGACCACGGCTTCGGCCGTACGGACGTCCTCGTCACCCTGATCGCCGGCCTGCTGCTCCTCGCCGCCTTCGTCACGATCGAGTCCCGTACCGCACAACCCCTGGTGTCCCTGCCCATGCTGCGCCGCCGCACAGTGGCGTGGGGCAACATCGGCGGTCTGGTCACCTTCTCGATGATGTCGACGGTCGTCTTCGTGCTGACCCTCTACCTCCAGGAGGTCCTGCACCTGTCTGCCTTCGAGACCGGCCTGGTCTTCGGCGTGCAGGGCGTCCTGTCAGCGGTGGCCGGCACCTACGCCCCGAAGGTCATCGGCCGCTTCGGCCCGCGCCGCACACTGGTCGGCTCGCTCGTCGGCCAGGGCGCCCTGATCGCCGCCCTACTGGGCCTGGGCACCGGGAACTGGTCCGTCTGGCTCGCCACGGCCGCCGTCTCCCTGGCCAGCATGTGCCACCTCGGCGCGATCATCTCGTACGGCATCACCGTGACCTCCGGTGTCCCGGACCAGGAGCAGGGCCTGGCCACCGGCCTGGTCACCTCCACCCAGCAGGTCGGCCTCACCGTGGGCATCCCGCTGCTGGGCGTCCTCGCCACCACCTCGGACGACCTGCTGTCCGGCGTCCACACGGTCCTCGCCCTGGACACGGTCGTCGTGCTGGCGGCGGCCGCACTGGTCGCGGTGGGACTGCGGGTGCGCTCAGGGGCGGTCGAGGCGGAGCCGCTCGGCGCGCGGTAGACCGGCCACCACCAGGTCGTACGAGTCCTCGACGAGCTCCCGGACCAGACGGTCCGGGAGCTCGCCGTCGACGGTGACGGTGTTCCAGTGGCGCTTGTTCATGTGGTAGCCGGGAACGATCAGCCCGGGATGGTCGGCGCGCAGCCGAATCGCGTCCTCCGGGTCGCACTTGAGGTTGACCGTCAGGGGCCGCGCGTCCAGCGTGGTCAGGGCGAAGAGCTTGCCGAGCACCTTGAAGACGGAGACCTCCGGCCGGAAGGGGAAGTCCTCCACGGTCTCGTTGAAGGACAGGCACAGGGCGCGCAGCTCCTGGGGGGTCACTCGGACACCTTCTCCTCTTCGGCGGGTTCGAGGGCGCCCACCGGCTCCACAAGAACCGTCACGATCTTGTTCCGGCGCCCCGCGGCGGCCTCCGCGGTCAGCCGCAGTTCCCGCCCGTCCGGAAGTTCGACGACCGCCGACGCCCCGGCGATGGGAACGCGGCCCAGCGCCTTCGCCAGCAGCCCCCCGACGGTCTCCACGTCCTCGTCGTCGTACTCGTCCAGCCCGTACAACTCGCCCAGGTCGGTGATGTCGAGGCGGGCCGTGACCCGGTGACGGTCGTCGCCGAGGTCCTCCACGGGCGGCAGTTCCCGGTCGTACTCGTCGGTGATCTCGCCGACGATCTCCTCGAGGATGTCCTCGATGGTGACGATGCCGGCCGTGCCGCCGTACTCGTCGATGACGACGGCGACGTGGTTGCGGTCCTGCTGCATCTCGCGCAGCAGGTCACCGGCGTTCTTGGTGTCGGGCACGAAGGCCGCGGGCCGCATGGCGGTGGACACCAGCTCCGACTCCGCGTCCCGGCTGATGTGCGTCTTGCGGACCAGGTCCTTCAGATACACGATCCCCACGATGTCGTCCTCGCTCTCCCCGGACACGGGGATGCGCGAGAAGCCGGAACGCAACGCGAGGGTCAGCGCCTGCCGGATCGTCTTGTACCGCTCGATGACGACGAGGTCGGTGCGCGGCACCATGACCTCCCGCACCAGCGTGTCACCCAGTTCGAAGACGGAGTGCACCATCCGGCGCTCGTCGTCCTCGATCAGGGACTCCTTCTCGGCGAGGTCGACCAGAGCGCGCAGCTCCGCCTCGGAGGCGAACGGGCCCCGGCGGAAGCCCTTGCCGGGGGTGAGCGCGTTGCCGATGAGAATGAGCAACGACGGGATCGGCCCCATGATCCGGGCCAGCGGCAGCAGGACGTACGCCGCCGCGGTCGCCGTGTTGAGCGGATGCTGACGCCCGATGGTGCGCGGGGAGACACCCACCGCCACGTACGACACGAGCACCATGACCCCGATCGCGACCAGCAGGGCGCGGGTGGTGCCCGGGAACTCCTGGAGACAGGCGTAGGTGACCAGGGCGGCCGCCGCCATCTCGCAGGCGACGCGCACCAGCAGCGCCACGTTGAGATAGCGGGTCGGGTCGGCGGCGATCTGGGCGAGCTTGGCGCTGCCCCGCCGGCCGTTGCGTACGGCTTCCTCGGCGCGGAAGCTGGAGACGCGCGCGAGGCCCGCCTCCGCGCAGGCGGCGAGCCAGGCGACGACGACCAGGGCGATCGCGCCGGAGACGAGGGGCAGGCTCATGAGACGGTCGGCGCGGGGGACGGACCGGTGAGCCCCTTCTCCTGCCGCCAGCCGTCGACGATGGCCGCCTGCAGACCGAACATCTCGGCCTTCTCGTCAGGCTCCTCGTGGTCGTACCCGAGCAGATGCAGCACGCCGTGCACGGTGAGCAGTTGGAGCTCCTCGTCCATGGAGTGCTGCGTCTCGGCCTCCTCGCCCTGCCGCTTGGCGACCTCGGGACACAGCACGATGTCGCCGAGGAGGCCCTGCGGGGGTTCGTCGTCGTCCTTGCTGGGCGGCCTGAGCTCGTCCATCGGGAAGGACATGACGTCGGTGGGCCCCGGCAGGTCCATCCACTGGATGTGCAACTGCTCCATGGCGTCGTCGTCCACGACGATCACCGAGAGCTCGGAGAGCGGGTGGATGCGCATCCGCGCGAGCGCGTAGCGGGCGATGTCGAGGATCGCCTGCTCGTCGACCTCGGTTCCGGACTCGTTGTTGACGTCGATCGACATGGTGCTGGCTTGTCTACTTCCGCTTGTTCCGGCCGCCCTTGTGGGTGCCGTTCTCCGTACCGTTCTCGGTGTCGTACTTCTCGTACGCGTCGACGATACGGCCGACCAGCTTGTGCCGTACGACGTCCTGGGACGACAGGCGGGAGAAGTGCACGTCGTCCACACCCTCCAGGATGTCCTGCACCTGCCGCAGCCCGGACTTGGTGCCGTTCGGCAGGTCGACCTGCGTCACGTCACCGGTGATGACGATCTTCGAGTCGAAGCCGAGCCGGGTGAGGAACATCTTCATCTGCTCGGGGCTCGTGTTCTGGGCCTCGTCCAGGATGATGAAGGCGTCGTTCAGAGTGCGACCCCTCATGTACGCCAGCGGCGCCACCTCGATCGTCCCCGAAGCCATCAGCTTCGGGATCGAGTCCGGGTCCAGCATGTCGTGCAGGGCGTCGTACAGCGGGCGCAGATACGGGTCGATCTTCTCGTAGAGGGTGCCGGGCAGGAAGCCCAGCCGCTCTCCCGCCTCCACCGCCGGGCGGGTCAGGATGATGCGGTTGACCTGCTTGGACTGCAGGGCCTGCACCGCCTTCGCCATGGCGAGGTAGGTCTTGCCGGTACCGGCGGGGCCGATGCCGAAGACGATCGTGTGCTTGTCGATCGCGTCGACGTACCGCTTCTGGTTGAGGGTCTTGGGGCGGATGGTGCGGCCGCGCGAGGACAGGATGTTCTGCGTGAGCACCTCGGCCGGGGTCTCCTGGCCGTCGCTCGTCCCGTTCTCGCTCGCCCGCAGCATGGCGATCGAGCGTTCCACTGCGTCCTCCGTCATCGGCTGTCCGGTGCGGAGCACCAGCATCATCTCGTCGAACAGGCGCTGGACGAGGGCGACGTCCACCGCCGCGCCTGTCGCGCTGATCTCGTTGCCCCGGACATGGATGTCGGCCGCCGGGAAGGCCTTCTCGATCACGCGCAGGAGGGAGTCGCCCGACCCCAGGACCGAGACCATGGGGTGCTGGGCGGGGACGGTGAACTGTGCTCTCGCCTGCCCCTGCGCGGGGCTGTGACCTGTGGGTGTCTGAGTCATGGGCCGGCGATCAACGCCTGCGGTTCCTCCTCGTCATGGCCGCGCAGTGGAAGGCGGCCTCACGGTGTCAAGAGTACGACGGTGCACTGACAACGCCGTAGGGCTTTTCGACGGTCGGGGCGCCCTGTATGCAGCGGTGAGCCCTGCATGCTCCCCCGGGCCCCCGGAAAGAATGCGCTCACTGCATGCGTGTTCGAAGTCCGCGACCGTTCAAGACATCGACTGTTCGAAGAAGGAAGACCGTGCTGTTGCGTCTGCCCAGGTCCCTGTCCGAGGCACAGGAGTGTCTGACCGACGGGGCGGTACCCGTCGGCGGTGCCACGCTGGTGTGGGCTGCCTGGCAACGCGACGGCTTCCCGGAGCAGGCCGTGTCGCTGCGCGAGGTGCCGGAGGCGAACGTCCTCGGGGCCGGGGAGGTGGGGGCGGCGGTCCTGCTGCACCGGATCGACGAGCGGGTTCCGGAAGTGCTGCACCGGGCCGCGGCCGGCATCGGCACCGGGGCGGTGCGCCGGGCCGCCACGGTCGGCGGGAACCTCGTCGGCAGCACCTTGCGCTGTCTGCTGCCCGCGGCCCTCGTGCTGGGTGCCCGCGCGCGGGTGCTGGCGGCGGAGGGTCCCTTCGAGGCCGATCTCGCCGAGGTGCTCGCCAAGAAGCCGCTGCTGCTGAGCCTGCACTGGAGCGATCCGCTGGTCAGCGGCTACCGCAAGGTGGCCGAGGCCCCGGGCGGCCCGCCGCCCCTGGTCGTCGCCACGGCCGTCCACGCGGGCGACCGCCCCGTCCTGCGCGTCGCGGTCCGCGACGGCTACGACTTCCTGAGCGAGAGCGTGCCCTGCGACGCGGGCGCGGACAGCGTGCTCGACGCATTGAGCGGTACGCCGATCGGTGCGCTGCCGGCCGCGGCCCGCGGGGTGGTCCGGGAGCAGGTGGCGTCGGTACTGGAGCGAGCGGGCGGACACTGACGGGCCGACCTGTCGACGAGCCACACAGACAGGTCCACCAGTGCAGTTCTCACCCAACCCGACCCTCCGCAGCAATACCCCCGGCCCCCACCCCCGCCCCCACCCTCACGCCGACCGGCCGAACCCGATCGTCGGTACCGCCCGGCGCAGTGGCCAGGTCGGGGACTCCTCCTCCGGGACCAGGGCCGCCAGGAACGCGTACCGCCGCAGCGCGGTCGGGTCCTGGGAGGTGACGGACTGGACCTTGCGCCACCAGGCGCCGATCTCGGACCAGCCCGGCGCGGACAGGGAGCCGCCGAACTCCTGGACGGAGAGCGCGGCGGTCAGGCCGGCGAAGGCCAGCCGGTCCGCCAGCGGCCAGCCCGCGAGGGTGCCGGTGACGAAGCCGGCCACGAAGACGTCCCCGGCGCCGGTCGGGTCGAGCGCCTCGACCTCGATCGCCGGGACCTCCGCGGCCTCCCCGGTACGCCGGTCCACCGCGTACGCGCCCTCCGCGCCGAGGGTGACCACGGCGAGCGGCACATGCGCGGTGAGCGCGTGCGCGGCCTCGCGGGGGCAGGAGGCGCCGGTGTAGCGCATGGCCTCCTCCGCGTTCGGCAGGAAGGCCTCGCAGTGTTCGAGGTCGGCGAGGCCCGCGAGGTCCCAGGCGCCGGTCTCGTCCCAGCCGACGTCGGCGAAGATGCAGGTGCCCTTGCTCGCGGCCTGGGCGATCCAGGGGGCGCGTTTGCCCGGCTCCAGCGACGCGACGGCCGCACGCGCGCGTGGGGGGCAGTCCGGCGCGGGCTCCTCGGGGGGCGGCTCGTGGCCGTGGGAGACCATGGTGCGCTCGCCCTCGTAGGCCATCGACACGGTGACCGGGGAGTGCCAGCCGGGGACCCTGCGCGACGGGGAGAGGTCGATGCCCTCGCCGTGCTCCAGGGCGTCCCAGCAGTACTCGCCGTAGTGGTCGTCGCCGAAGGCCGCGGCCAGCGAGGTGCGCAGCCCGAGCCTGGCCAGGGCCGTCGCCATGTTCGCGACGCCGCCGGGGCTCGACCCCATCCCGCGGGCCCAGGACTCGGTCCCGCGCACCGGGGCGGAGTCGAGTCCGGTGAAGACGATGTCGAGGAAGACGGGGCCCGTGAGGTACACGTCCCAGGGCGGGTCGTCCGGCGTGCGCAGGGCGGCCAGCGGGTCGACCCGGGGCCGGTCGCGGTGGTGCTTGCCGGCGGACGAGGCGGAGGCGGTGGAGGCGGTGGAGGCGATCACGGTGCGCTCCCTGACGTGGTGCGGATCAGGCCAGTCTGCACCACAGCACCGACAACCCGCCGCTGTCACACGGGATACGGCTCCTGACAGGCTCTTGACACTAAATCCATGGGGGGTCAGCATTCAGAAACTCCCCCTTCATCAGCTGGGTAGCCCCACGTCAGGGCGATGTTTACGTAAACATCAAGAAGTGAGAATCGAGCAATCGAACAATGGAGTTCGTGTGAATCGCCTCCGCTCCCGCACCCGTCTGCGCGCCTTCCTGGTCGCAGCACTCCTCGCGCCACTGCTGACCGTTTCCCATGGCGCATCCGCCGCCACGAACGACTTCCGCGGAGTCAACTGGGCGGACAGCCGCGACAATTACGTGGACGGCTGGGTGATCCCGACTGGCCTCACGGCCGGGGACAGCTATGACAGCGTCCGCTCCAAGGCCGACGGCATCATCAGCGGTTTCCAGCAGCAGCTCGGCGCGAACACCGTGCGGCTGCCGATCAACCCGCAGAGCGTCAACTCGGACTGGTGGGCGCGGTACAAGGGCGCCGCCGACTCGGCCCTGTCCCACGGCATGAAGGTCATCTTCGGCTACTGGGAAGCGAACAAGGACGGCAAAGTCGATGACCTGAACGCATGGAACACCATGTGGGACAAGGTCATCAGCGACTACGGCAGCAACGGCAACGTCTACTTCGAACCGATGAACGAGCCGTTCGGTTACAGCCTGAACGACTGGGTGTCGCTCTGCTCGACGTGGCTGTCCCGGCATTCGAGCACCCCCCGCGGGCGGGTCCTCATCAGCGGCACCGGTTACAACGACAACGTCACGGGCGTCGGAGCGGCGAGCGCCCTGAACGGCACGCTGCTGTCGCTGCACTTCTACGGATACTGGGCCTCGGACACCACCCGCTCGGCGTGGACCACCAACCTGAGCAACCGGCTCGGCTCGTACTCGTCCCGCACCATCATCGACGAGGCCGGTGCCCCGATGACGACCGGGCTGAACTACTACGGCGGGAACCAGGACGGCAACACCTTCACCGCGTACTTCGCCGCCACCACGGACCTGACGAGGTCCCGTCAGATGGGCGTCGTCTACTGGCCCGGCCTGCGCTCGGGCGACACCTATTCGATCACCCGGCAGAGCGGCAGCGGACTCGCGGTGAACAACTCCTCGGGCGTGGCACAACTGCGCTGGGGCTGGGGCCTGTAACCGGACAGACGGCCGAGGGTGCTTTCCGCCCCGCCTTGATGTCCTTCGTCACGACCGTGCGCCCCGACGGATGCCCGCACTCGGCAACCGTCGGGGCCGTGACCTCCTGCCGGCGCCACCAGCGAGGCACGGCTGCTACCAGCGAGGCACGGCAGGGGTCTCCCATCCCGGCTCGGCGACCCGCATCGCCGCCGCGTCGTCGCGCTCCCGCAGCGATCCGTCGTCGTCGAGCCACCGCCGGTGCAGGAACTCCACCTTCTCCCGGTCGAGTGCGACACCGAGTCCGGGCTCGTCGGAGACCCGTACGGCCCCGTCCTCGAAGACCAGCCGCTCGGTCAGCACATCCTCCGACTGCCACGGGTAGTGCGAGTCGCAGGCGTGGTGAAGGTTCGGCACGGTGGACGCCACGTGGGTCATCGCGGCCAGTGAGATGCCCAGATGGGTGTTGGAGTGCATGGACACCCCCACCCCGAAGGTCCGGCAGATCGCGGCGAGTTGCTGGGTGTTCCGCAGTCCGCCCCAGTAGTGGTGGTCGGAGAGGACCACCTGGACGGCGTCCCGGGCGAACGCCTCCTTGATCTCCGCGAAGGTCGTCACACACATGTTGGTGGCCAGCGGCACGTCGGTCCCGGCGGACACCTCGGCCATGGCGGCGGTCCCCAGCGCGGGATCCTCCAGATACTCCAGGACGTCCCCGAGTTCCCGGGCCACCCTCAGTGAAGTCGCCACGCTCCAGGCCCCGTTGGGATCGAGCCGCAGGGGGTGCCCGGGGAACGCCTCGGCAAGGGCCCTGACCGCCGCGATCTCCTCGTCCGGCGGAAAGACGCCGCCCTTGAGCTTGAAGGACGTGAAGCCGTACCGCTCGGTGAACAGCCGGGCCTGTTCCACCACTCCCGCGGGGTCGAGGGCCGCCCCCCAGTCGTCCTTCTCGGAGGCGACGCCCTCGGGATGGGCGGCCCACTTGTAGAACAGGTACGCGCTGTAGTCGACCGAGTCCCGCACCTTGCCCCCGAGCAGCGCGTGCACGGGCAGCCCGAGCGTCTTGCCCAGCGCGTCGAGACAGGCCACCTCGAAGCCGGAGACGACGGACAGGCGCAGCTTGTCGGCGGTCTGCACGCCCCGCAGCCCGCCGACGTCGACCTGCCCGGAGACCCGGGAGGAATCGACCGCCACCTGGTCCGCGACCGTGAACAGTCCGTTGAGATCGCCTGCCTGACGCCCGATCAGTTTCGCGGCGAACGGCCGGGCCAGCTCCAGGTACTTGGTGTCGCCGTACGTCTCCCCGACGCCCACGACCCCGTCCGCGGTTTCGACCTCGACGATCAGCCGGGGTGTGTAGGGCTGATGCACGCCCTGGGTGTTGAGCAGCGGCGGATCGGCGACGAGGATCGGCGTCAACCGGACATCGGTGATCGTGAGGTTCACAGGGCGGCCCCTACGAGGTCGAGACCGGTGGTCAGCAGCCGGCGGAGGTCCGTCAGGTCGGCGTGGGACGGATCGGTGAGCGGCGCGCGCACGGGTCCGACCGGACGTCCCCGCAGCCGTGCCGCCGCCTTCACCAGCGACACGGCGTATCCGGGCACCCGGTCGCGGAGCTCGACGAGCGGTACGTAGAAGTCGCGCAGCAGTTTCTCGACCGTGCCGTCGCCCCGGTCGCCGTCGCGCAGGGCGTTGAAGAAGGCGTCGGCGATCTCGGGGGCGAAGGCGTGGACGGCCGAGGAGTAGGCGGGGACGCCGACGGTGGCGTAGGCGCGGGCCTGGATCTCGGCGGTGGAGGCGCCGTTGAAGAACAGGAAGCCCTCGGGGGCGGCGAGGGTGAGGCGCTGGAGCCGGTCGAGGTCGCTGTGTCCGTCCTTGAGCCCGATGACTCCGGGGATCCCGGTGATGCGCTTGAACGCGCCTACCCCGAACGCGACTTGGCCGCGCTGGTAGGCGATGAGCGGCAGCCCGGTCCGCGCCGCGATCTGCTCCAGCTGGGCGACCAGGCCGTCCTGCGGGGCGGCGACCAGATAGTGCGGGAGGACCAGCAGGGCGTCGGCTCCCGCTTCCTCGGCGATCCGGGCGAAGCGGACGGCCTGCGCCCAGCCGTAGCCGATGCCGGCGACGACGGGCACCCGCCCGCCGGCCTCCTCGACCGTGATGGTGACGACCTGCCGGTACTCGTCCTCGTCCAGGGAGAAGAACTCACCGGTGCCGCAGGCGGGGAAGACCGCGCCGGGAGCCGTGGCGATCTGGGCGGCGACGTGGGCGCGGAAGCCGTCCGGGTCGAGGGTGCCGTCGTCGTGGAAGCTCGTGAGCGGGAACGACAGCACGCCGCGTGCCATGCCGTCCCGCAGTCGTCGGGCCGTGTCCGGGTCCGGAGTCACCCTCATCTCCCTATGTAGACAAAATCTACGTATGAAGATGGAGATTAGGTAGGCGAATCCCGTCCGTCAATGGGTCGGTGTCAGGTTTGAGGGGCCGATTACGATCGGTGCATGTCAGAGACAGGGGCCGAGCGCCCGGAGACCGGCGGTGTCCGCGAGGTGAAGTCGGCGGCCCGCACGGTAGAGCTCCTCGAGCTGCTGGCCGCGCGCGGCGACCGCCCGGCACGGCTCCAGGAGCTCGCGGACGCACTGGGCGTGCCGCGCAGTTCGATGTACGCGCTGCTCCAGACCCTGATCTCGCGCGGCTGGGTCCGCACCGACGTCACCGGCTCGCTCTACGGCATCGGCATCCACGCCCTGCTCACCGGCACGAGCTATCTGGACTCCGACCCGCGCGTCCGGGTCGTACGGCCCTATCTCGACGAGGCGTCCCAGGCGCTGGGCGAGACGATCCACATGGGGCGGCTGGACGGCCGGGACGTGGCCTATCTGGCGACGCGCGAGTCGCACGAGTACCTGCGGACCATCAGCCGGGTCGGCCGGCGGCTGCCCGCGCATGTCGGCGCGCTGGGCAAGGCGCTGCTGGCCGAGTGGCCCGACGAAAGGCTCCCCGAGGGGCCGTACGAGGCACTCACCCCGAACTCCCACACCACCCGCGAGTCCCTGCTGGCCGACCTCGCCGAGGTGCGCGCCCGCGGCTACTCGGTCGACCGGGAGGAGGGCGTCCTCGGCATCGTCGGCTTCGGCTTCGCCCTGCGCTACGACTCCCCCGCGCAGGACGCCGTCAGCTGCTCGGTCCCGGTCGCCCGGCTGACGCCGGACCACGAACAGCAGATCATCGCGGTGATGCGCGAGATCAGAAGCAAGATCGAGGCGACGGCACCGGGTGCGGGGGGCGCTCCCAGCTGGCGTTAGGGGCGGGCCGGGAACGACCGCTTCTACCCGGCTTCCCTCAGCCCAAACGGCACGTGATCCACATCACGCGACCCGGTCTTCTTCCCCAACCGTGTGCTTGATACAAATTCCTCGCGCGTTCCTGTCCGTCGACGGCCTGCGCCCAACCCCCTTTTCGAGCCGCTTCTTTCGCATGCCCTGGGAACGCCCGTGTCCGCCCCTCGCTCCACCCTGCCCTGGCCCCTCATTGCCCTTTTCACGGCCGGGTACCTCGCCCCCTACCTCCTGCCGACGACCGTCGGCAGACTCGACTCCGGGCTCGCGCTCACCGCTACCGAGGCGGGTGCCGTCGGCAGCGCGCTGCTGCTGAGTTCGGCGGCGGCGGGCTTCCTGCTCGCCTCCCGCGTCGACCGCGTCGGCCCCCGCACGCTCGCCCGCGTCGGTCTCGTCCTCGCCGTCCTCGGCTACGGGGGCGCCGCCCTCGCCCACGCCGTCCCGGCCGTCGTCGTGGGCGCCCTGATCGGCGGCTTCGGCTCCGGTACGGCGACGGCGGTGGCCGCCACCGGCATCGCCGCCCAGCCGGACCCGCACCGCGCCACCACGGTCGGCCTGCTCGGCGTCTCCGCACTCGCCGGTGCCGTCTACCTGACCGTCCCGCACCTGGGCTCCGGCCACGGCCAGCCCCTCGCCGCGATCGCCCTGACCGCACTGGCGGTCTGGCCCCTGACGAGCCGGCTCCCCCGGCGCACGGCCCCCGCCCGGAGCCGGGAGCCCCGCACCCCGCTCCCCCACCTCCGCGCCGGCCTCCTCCTCGCCGCGACCCTCCCCTGCTGGTCTCTCGCCCAGAACGCCCTCTGGGGCGTCAGCGGCCGCATCGGCCTCACCCAGGCCCATCTCTCCGAGGCGACGGTCGGCGCGGTATTCGCGATCGCGCTCGGCGCGGGCCTGCTGGGCGTCGTCGGCGCGGGCGCCCTCGGCCCCCGGCTGGGCCGCGCACTCCCCATCGGCGGCGGCACGGTCCTCATCGCCGCCTGCATCACCCTGAGCGCCTCCGCGAGCGACCTGACGTCCTTCGCGACCGGCGAGATCGCCTGGAACACGCTCTACCCGATCGTCCTGTCGTACGTGATCGGCCTGGCCGCCTCCCTGGACCCCCGGGGCCGCTGGGCGGTCCTGGTCGGCTCGGCGTCGTCACTGGGCACGGCAGCGGGTCCCCTGACGGGAAGCCTGCTCGCATCCGAGGCCGGCTTCCCCGTGATGGGCACGGTCCTGGCAGCGGGCCTGCTGCTGATCGCCGTACCCATGACGGCGGTGGCGATGGGCGCGGGCAGGCGCACACTGCCGGTGGTGGAGATCCAGGTGGAGACCCAGGCCTACGACAAGGCGACGGCGGCGTAAGGCGCCCCTTCAGGGGGCGCGGGGCTGTGTCGATATGCGGCTCCGCCGCGCGGGCGCGACCAGCCACGAAGCACCCGCACCCGACAACGCACCTCAGAACTCGTAAGCCTCGACCTCCGCCAGATACCGGGCCCGCAGCTCCTCATCGTGCTCCAAGAAGGACGCGAGGAAGGAGTTGCGGGCCAGCTCCCGCAGCCGCTCCTCACTCAGTCCCAGAGCCTGCTGAACGGCCTCGAAGTTGTCCCCCGCATAACCCCCGAAGTACGCCGGGTCGTCGGAGTTCACCGTGCACATCAACCCCGCATCCAGCATCGCGGGCAACGGATGATCGCCCATCACGTCAACCGTCCGCAGCCGCACATTGGACAGCGGGCACAAGGTCAGCGGCACCCGGTCCCGCACCAGCCGCGCGACCAGCTCCGGCGACTCCACGCACCGCAGCCCGTGGTCGATCCGCTCCACCCCGAGGACATCCAGCGCCTCGACGATGTACTCCGGCGGCCCCTCCTCCCCGGCGTGGGCCACCCGCCGCAGCCCCAGGGCCGCGGCGGCCTCGTACACCTCGCGGAACTTCACCGGCGGATGCCCCACCTCGGCGGAGTCGAGCCCGACCCCGACGATCCGGTCGAGGTACGGCTTCGCGGCCTCCAGCGTCCGAAGGGCCGACTCGGCGGACTCGTCCCGCAGGAAGCACATGATCAGCTGCGTCGAGACGCCATGGTTCTGCGAGCTGCTGCCCAGCGCCCGCCACAGCCCCTCCACCACGGTCCCCATCTCCACGCCCCGCGCACTGTGCGCCTGCGGATCGAAGAAGATCTCCGCGTGCCGCACCCCCTGCGCGGCGGCCCGGGCGAGGTAGGCGTTCGCCAGGTCCTCGAAGTCCCGCTCGGTGCGCAGGACGGCCATGAGCTCGTAGTACAGGTTCAGAAAGGACTGGAGATCCTCGAACCGGTACGCCTCGCGGAGTTCGTCCGTGGTGGTGTACGGCAGCTCGACGCCGTTGCGCGCGGCCAGCTCAAAAGCCAGCTCCGGTTCCAGGGTGCCTTCGATGTGCAGGTGCAGTTCAGCTTTGGGGAGGGACATCAAAGCATCGTACGGCCGTTTTACCGCCGTTTCGGAACCGGCACCCTCAGGAGGTCGTGGGCCACGGTCAGCTCGCCCTCGTACCCGGCCGCCCGCGCCTGCCGTTCGAACTCCGCCGGCTCGGAGTAGCGCTGGCTGAAGTGGGTGAGCACGAGATGCCGTACGCCGGCGTCCCGGGCGACCGTCGCGGCCTGACCGGCGGTCAGGTGGCCGTGCTCCACGGCCAGTTGCTCGTCCTCGTCGAGGAAGGTCGACTCGATGACGAGCAGGTCGCAGCCGTCCGCGAGGGCGTGGACGCCGTCGCACAGGCGGGTGTCCATGACGAACGCGAACCGCTGGCCCCGGCGGACCTCGCTGACGTCGTCGAGGAGGACGCCGTTCAGGGAGCCTTCCTTTTGGATCCGTCCGACGTCGGGTCCCTCGATGCCGTGCGCGGTGAGGCGGTCGGGGAGCATGCGGCGGCCGTCCGGTTCCGTGAGGCGGTAGCCGTAGGACTCGACGGGGTGGGAGAGCCGGCGGGCCTCCAGCGTGTAGCCGCCGGTCCGCGCGAGCACCCCGTCGGCCGCGACCGGTGCCTCGGTGAGCTGAACCGTCTCCCGGTACGCCGTCGCGTACCGCAGCCGGTCGAAGAAGCGCTGCCCCGACTCCGGGTAGTGGGCGGTGACCTGGTGCGGGACCCGGTCGAGGTTGATGCGCTGGATCACGCCGGCGAGGCCGAGGGAGTGGTCGCCGTGGAAGTGGGTGACACAGATCCGGTGGAGGTCGTGGGCGGCCACCCCGGCGCGCAGCATCTGGCGCTGGGTGCCCTCGCCGGGGTCGAAGAGGAGGCCCTCGCCGTCCCAGCGCAACAGGTAGCCGTTGTGGTTGCGGTGCCTCGTGGGGACCTGGCTGGCGGTGCCGAGGACGACCAATTCACGTACGGACACGGGGATTTACCCGGGGGGCCAGTGGAGGCCGCGGCCGCCGATCACATGGGCGTGGGCGTGCCAGACCGTTTGTCCGGCGCCGGTGCCCGTGTTGAAGACGGTGCGGTAGCTCTCCAGCTTTTCCTGTTCCGCGACGGCCTCGGTCGCCCGGAGGACGTCCGCGGCCAGTTCCGGGGCGGCGGTGGCGAGGGCGGCGGCGTTCTCGTAGTGGGCCTTGGGGATGACGAGGACGTGGGTGGGGGCCTGGGGGTTGATGTCCCTGAAGGCGACGGTGGTGTCCGTCTCCCGGACGATCGTGGCCGGGATCTGGCCTTCGACGATCTTGCAGAACAGGCAGTCGCCCTGGGGTTCCCCTGGCATGGTGTTCCTTTCGCCTCGGATCTCGGGGGCATCTTAGTCAGGCAGAGTCGGCGGAATCTTGGCAGGAGCGCTGTCCAGTGCCTCCAGGGCGATCCTCACCGCCTCGTCCAGCTGGGCGTCCCGGCCCGCCGCGTAGTCCTGCGGCCGCTGGAGGACCTCCACGTCCGGGTCGACCCCGTGGTTCTCGACGCCCCACTCGTAGCCCTCCAGCCAGAAGGCGTACTTCGGCTGGGTGATCAGCGTGCCGTCGACCAGGCGGTAGCGGCTGTCGATCCCGATGACCCCGCCCCACGTGCGGGTGCCGACGACCGGGCCGATGTCCAGCGCCTTGATCGCCGCGTTGACGATGTCGCCGTCGGAGCCGGAGAACTCGTTGGCCACGGCGACGACCGGGCCCCTCGGCGCGTCGCGCGGGTAGCTGTACGGGGTCATCCCCCGCGGTACCGCCCAGCCGACGATCCGGCGGGCCAGCTTCTCGACGACAAGTTGGGAGGTGTGGCCGCCGCGGTTCTCGCGCACGTCGACCACCAGGCCCTCGCGGGCCACCTCGACGCGCAGATCGCGGTGGATCTGGGCCCAGCCGGGGGCCTGCATGTCCGGGACGTGCAGATACCCGAGCCGTCCGCCGGACTTCTCGTGCACGTAGGCGCGACGGTCGGCGACCCAGGCGTGGTAGCGCAGGGGCTCCTCGTCGGAGACCGGGACGACCACGGCGTGGCGCAGGTCGCCGCCGCCGGACGGGGAGACGGTGAGTTCGATCGGCCGGCCGGCCGTGCCGACCAGGAGCGGGCCGGGGCCGGTGACCGGGTCGACCGGCCGGCCGCCGACCGCGACGATCGCGTCCCCGGCACGCACCGCGACGCCGGGTGCGGCGAGCGGGGAGCGGGCGGCGGGGTCGGAGGTCTCGGTCGGCAGGATGCGGTCGATGCGCCACTGGGCCGAGCCCTGGGGGCCGTCGTCGTGGCGGGAGATGTCCGCGCCGAGCAGGCCCTGCCGGGGGCCGTGACCGCCGTGGCCGCCGCGGGGGGTGACGTAGGCGTGGGAGGTGCCGAGTTCGCCGTGCACCTCCCACAGGAGGTCGACGAGGTCGTCGTGGGTGGCCAGGCGGTCAAGGACCGGGCGGTAGCGGTCCAGGACGCCGTTCCAGTCGACGCCGCTCATGTCGGGCCGCCAGAAGTGGTCCCGCATGATGCGGCCGGTCTCCTCGTACATCTGCCGCCACTCGGCCGACGGGTCGACGGTCTGCCGGATGCGGCCGAGGTCGACGGAGATGTTCGTGTCGCTGTCGTCGTCGCTCGAGGCACGGCGGTCGCTCGGTACGACCTTCAGACGGCCGTCGGTCCACAGCAGGACCCGCTTGCCGTCGCCGCTGACGGCGAAGTGGTCGGCGTCGGCGGCGAGGTGTTCGAGGCGCTGCTGGGCGAGGTCGTAGCGCTGGAGGTCGGTCTTGGGGTCGGGGTCGTCGGGGGTGGCCCGGGAGGAGCCGAGGACACCCTGGACGGGGTGGCGCAGCCACAGCACGCCGTCCTTGGCCGCGCGCAGGTTGGAGTAGCGGCCGGCCTCCACCGGGAAGGGCACGATCCGGTCGGCGAGCCCTTCCAAGTCGATACGGGTGGCCGGGGTGCCCTCGCTGTCGGGGGTCTCGTCCTTGTCGGGGGCCTCGAAGGGGCGGCCGTGGCGCTGCGGGCCGAAGGGGGACGGGGTGGTCGCGGCCAGGGTGATCAGGTGCGGGCGGTCGCCGACCACGAAGGCGAGGTCGAAGACGTGCTCGTCGTAGACGGGGTCGAAGGAGCGGTTGGACAGGAAGGCCAGGTGCTTGCCGTCGAGGGTGAAGGCGGGGGCGTAGTCCTGGAAGCGCAGCGGGGTCGCCTCGGTGACCGACAGGTCGGTGGTGTTGGCGAGGCGGAGCTGGCAGAGCGGGGCGGGGCCGGGGTGCGACCAGGCGAGCCAGGCCGAGTCCGGCGAGAAGGTCAGGCCCCGTACGTCGCCGTCGTCGCTGCGGTCGACCTCGCGGACCTCGCCGGTCTCCCGCTCGACGAGCAGCACGCGGCCGTCGTGCGCGGCGACCGCGGCCCGGCTGCCGTCGGGGGCCATGGCGAGACCCAGGACGCGGCCGAGCTGTCCGGCGGCGAGGCGGCGCGGGGTGGCGCCGGGGGCGAGTCCGGTGGCGGGCGCGAACTCCAGGGCGTCGTCGCCCTCCGCGTCCGTCACCCACACCACCCACTCCTCGCCCTCGGTGCGGAAGGTGCGCGGCAGCCGGGCCCGGACGCCGGGTTCGGCGGCCAGCGCGCGGGCCGGGCCCGAGCGGTGGGTGACCCAGTGGACGGCTCCGCGTACGGCGACCGCGCTGCCGCGCGCGGTGTGGTCGGGGGCGGCCGAGCCGAACCAGCGGGAGGCGTCCACGGGGAACGGCTGCCGGTCGGCGCGCTGTCCGCCGAGCCGGACCTCCAGGCGGCGCGGTTCGGCGCCGTCGAGGTCGTCGAGGATCCACAGCTCGCCGGCGGAGGTGTAGACGATCCGGGTGCCGTCGCCCGCCGCGTGCCGGGCGTAGTAGCCGTCGAGGGGGGTGTGCCGGCGCAGGTCGGAGCCGTCGGCGAGGGAGGAGTAGACGGCCCCGGTGCCCTCGTGGTCGGAGAGGAAGGCGATCCGGTCGCCCGCCCACACGGGGTACTCCAGGTTTCCGTCCAACTCCTCATGCAGGCGTACGAATTCGCCGTCGCCCTCGGGATCGATCCACAACTTGCCCGCCGTACCGCCCCGGTACCGCTTCCACCAGGCGGCCTCGCGGCCCATGGGCGCGGAGAGGATCACGGTCGCCGGGCCGTGGGCGACATGGCCGACGGGGCCGTACGGCAGGGTGGTGCCGGGGCCGCCGTCGAGCGGGACGGTGTGCGCCCAGCTGCGGCGCAGGCTGGCCTGGCCGTGCGTGGTGATCGCGAGGACCTCGCCGTCCGGGGTCCAGCCGCGCACCTGCGTGCGTGCGCTGCCCCAGTGGGTCAGCCTTCTGGCCGGTCCGCCGTCGGCCGGGGCGATGTGCACCTCGGGGGCGCCGTCGCGGGCGGAGGTCCAGGCGACGGTGGTGCCGTCGGGCGAGATACGGGGGTGGGTGACCGGCACGTTGTCCGCGCTGACCCGCCAGGCGCGCCCGCCGTCGAGCGGCGCGAGCCACACGTCGTCCTCGGCGGTGAAGGCCACCAACTCGCCCCGCAGGTGCGGAAACCGGAGATATGCAGACGTCGCAGGCTGTGTCACCCGATTACCCTACGCACGGGCGGTGCCCGTGCACAGAGGTTTCGATCACTTGCCGTCGGGCCAGCACTGCGGGTCGTTCTGGCACCAGATCGTCTTGGTGACGGTCACGGTGACGGTCGGGCCGGGCTGCCGCGGGTTGCCGGCCGGGGGCGTGGGTGTGGCGTTGCAGTCGCCGAGCCCGTCGACGCGGAACCACTGTCTGCCGCCGACGGTGGCGGTGAGGTCCCCGCGCACACACGCGCCGCTGACGGTCCGGGTCACCTTGCCCTTGACGGTGATGTCCTTGCCGTCCCGTGTCTTCCCGTCGCAGTCGACGGTGGCGACGGTGTTCACACTGGAACTCGGCGTCCGGTCGCCGTTGTCGTACGAGGCCGTGCAGGTCAGCCAACTCACGTCGGCCTTCTGTCGGTTCAGCTCCTTGGTGACCAGCTGGTCGGTGGTGTACGCCACGGTCGCGGAGCTGACCGCACCGGTCGGATCGCAGGCGGCGACCCCGCCCACGGCCAGCACCACACCCCCGGCCACACCGGCCACTCGCACCCCGCGCGGCCGACGCCCGTTCCGTCTCAACGCCACCATGGAGGGCAGCCTGCCACCGTCCCGCCCGGGATGGTAGGGCGCATACGGCCACCTGTGCGCCGGTCGGGCTACGGTGGGCGGATGCGCAAAGACGGTGCGGTGAGAAAGCTCGTCGTGGGCGACCGAACCTACAGGTGGAGCCTCCGGCACAAGCACCGCGACGGCGATGGCTGCCGCGATGTGCTCCACCTGGTCCTCGACGGGGTCCGCACCCGGATCGTCTTCCGGGAGGGCGAGGGCCGGGGCATCTCCTGCTGCTACGCGCACGACGGCTTTGTGGCGACGGGCCCCGGCAGGGCGCTCCATCTGAACGAGCCCGGTACCGTACGCCGTCTCGTCGACGAGGCGACGGACCGCGGACTCCTGCCCGGTGCAGCCGAGTTGGACGGCTGGGACTTGTTCGACGCGGTGCTCAGGTGCGCAGCAGCAGCCACTCCTGGAGTTCCACCAGGTTCCCCTCCGGGTCCTTGAGGTGGGCGACGCGCATGCGGTCCGTCATCGGGGACGGGCCGTGCAGCAGGGTGGCGCCGCGGGCGGCGATCTGCTCGCAGTAGGTGTCCAGGTCATCGACGCGCAGCACGACCAGGGAGCGGTGGCCGTTGGCCGTGTCGCCCAGTTCGCCGAGGACCGCCGCCATCATCGACCGGTCCTGCAGGGCGATGCCCGCCGAGCCGGTGGCGGGGCTGAACTTCTCGTACGGCCCCTGCGTCGCCCCCGACTGGGGCTTGAGGCCGAGGACCTCGGCGTAGAAGCGGTAGCAGGCGGCGAAGTCGGTGACGAGCAGGCGTACTTGGGCGAGTTCCACAGCCGTCCTTCCAGGGGTCAGGACCAGCGGCCGGTACGGCCGAGGAGCAGAGCGGTCGCCGCGGTTCCGGCGGTCGACGTACGCAGCACGGTGGGCCCGAGGACGTAGGCGCGCGCACCGGCCTCCTCGAAGAGCGCCAACTCGTCCTTCGCGACGCCTCCTTCGGGGCCGACGACCAGCACGATCTCGCCCTCGTCGGGGAGTCCGGCCGTGGCCAGCGGCTCGCTGCCGCGTTCGAAGTCGGAGTGGAGCACGGCGGCGAAGTCGGCTTTGGCGAGAAGTGCGGCAACCTGCTTGGTGCTTGCCGCGTCCGCGATCTCGGGGAAGCGGACCCGGCGGGACTGCTTGCCGGCCTCGCGGGCGGTGGCCCGCCACTTGCCGAGCGCCTTCAGGCCCCGGTCGCCCTTCCACTGCGTGATGCAGCGGGCCGCCTGCCAGGGCACGATGGCGTCGACACCGACCTCGGTCATGGTCTCGACGGCGAGTTCACCGCGGTCGCCCTTGGGGAGGGCCTGGACGACGGTGATACGGGGCTGGGCCTGAGGTTCCTCGGTCACCGAGTCCAGCTGGACGATCAGCCGGTCCTTGCCCTCGGCGGCGAGCACCACGCAGTCGGCCCGGCGTCCGGCGCCGTCGGTGAGGATGACGTCCTCGCCGGGCTGGAGCCGCTTCACTGAGACGGCGTGGCGGCCTTCGGGGCCGTCGAGGACGTACCGTCCGTCGCCGCCCGCGTCGAAGTGCTCGACCACGAACACCGGTGCGGTCATCGCAGGTCTCCCTTGCCCGACAACGCTGTCCTCGCTGCGTCGAGTTCGGCCGCGAGTATCTCCACGAGCTGTCCCGCGGGCAGGTCCCGTGCCATCCGGTGGCCCTGGCCCGCCCACAGCGCCATGCCCTGGGCGTCCTTGGCCTTGGCGGCGGCCTTGCGGAGCGGGGCGGTGAGGTGGTGGACCTCGGGGTAGGCGGCGGGCGCGTACGGTCCGTGCTCGCGCAGGAACCGGTTGACCAGGCCACGGGCCGGTCTGCCGGAGAAGGCGCGGGTCAGCTCGGTGCGGACGTAGAGCGGGTTGGTCAGCGCCTGCTTGTGCACGTCGTGGGCGCCGGACTCGTGGCTGGCGAGGAACGCCGTGCCGAGCTGGGCCGCGCACGCGCCGGCGGCGAGGACGGCGGCGATCTGGCTGCCGCGCATGATGCCGCCGGCGGCGACGACCGGGATGGTCACCGTCTCGCGGATCTGGGCGACCAGGGAGAGGAGTCCGAGGCCGGAGCCGTCCTGCTCGGGGAAGTCCCGGTGGGTGCCCTGGTGACCGCCGGCCTCGACGCCCTGCGCGATGACCGCGTCGGCGCCCGCGTACTGCACGGCGAGGGCCTCTTCGGGGGTGGTCGCGGTGACGAGGGTGAAGGTGCCGGCGCGGCGCAGCGACTCCAGGGCCTCGCTGCTCGGGATGCCGAAGTGGAAGGAGGCCACCGGCACGGGGTTGTCGAGCAGTACGGCGAGCTTGGCGTCGTACCCGTCGTCACGGCCGCTGTCGCGGTCGCCGAGCTCGGTGTCGTACCAGGTGGCCTCGCCGGCCAGCTGGTGGGCGTAGACCTCGACGGCCGCCGGGTCGGCGTACTCGGGCTGCGGCATGAAGAGGTTGACGCCGAAGGGGCGTCCGGTCAGCCCGCGCAGCTGCTTGATCTCCTGGTACAACCCGTCGGCCGTCTTGTACCCGGCGGCGAGGAATCCGAGCCCGCCCGCATCGGACACGGCGGCGGCGAGGCGCGGCACGGAGACGCCGCCCGCCATGGGGGCCTGCACGATCGGATGAGGGAAGAGATCGGTCAGTGCGGAGGACATGACGGCATGTTGTCACGTCCTCCGAACAAGTCCGAATCGGCCCTTGGACAGCTCACGTACGGCCGTTGAACGCGTCCTTCAACCGCGAGAACAGCCCCTGCTGCCCCGGCTGGAACTGCCCCGTGGGCCGTTCCTCGCCGCGGAGTATGGCCAGCTCGCGCAGGAGGCGCTCCTGCTCGGGGTCCAGCTTGGTCGGGGTCTGGACCTCGACGTGGACGATGAGGTCGCCCCGGCCGCCGCCGCGCAGGTGGGTGACGCCCCGGCTGTGCAGGGGGATCGACTGGCCGGACTGGGTACCGGGCCGGATGTCGACCTCCTCCAGGCCGTCGAGGGTCTCCAGCGGCACCTTCGTGCCGAGTGACGCCGCCGTCATCGGGAGCGTGACCGTGCAGTGCAGGTCGTCGCCACGCCGCTGGAACTGCGAGTGCGGGAGTTCATGGATCTCGACGTACAGGTCACCGGCGGGACCGCCACCGGGGCCGACCTCGCCCTCGCCCGCGAGCTGGATCCGGGTGCCGTTGTCCACACCGGCCGGGATCTTCACGGTGAGTGTGCGACGCGAGCGGACCCGGCCGTCGCCGGCGCACTCGGGGCACGGGGTCGGGACCACGGTGCCGAAGCCCTGGCACTGCGGGCACGGTCGGGACGTCATGACCTGGCCCAGGAAGGACCGCGTCACCTGCGACACCTCACCGCGGCCGCGGCACATGTCACACGTCTGGGCCGAGGTCCCCGGCGCCGCGCCCTCACCACTGCAGGTGGTGCAGACGATCGCCGTGTCGACCTGGATGTCCTTCGTCGTGCCGAAGGCCGCCTCGTCGAGCTCGATCTCCAGCCGGATCATCGCGTCCTGGCCGCGCCGGGTGCGCGAACGCGGACCCCGCTGCGACGCCGTACCGAAGAACGCGTCCATGATGTCCGAGAAGTTCCCGAACCCACCGGCCCCGAAGCCGCCCGCGCCACCGCCGCCGGCCTGCGAGAGCGGGTCACCGCCGAGGTCGTAGACCTGCTTCTTCTGCGGGTCCGAGAGCACCTCGTAAGCGGCGTTGATCTCCTTGAACCGCTCCTGGGTCTTCGGATCAGGGTTGACATCCGGGTGCAGCTCGCGAGCGAGCCGACGGAAGGCCTTCTTGATCTCTTCCTGCGACGCGTCGCGGCGCACGCCGAGAACGGCGTAGTAGTCCGTGGCCACTTACGACTCCGCCAGGATCTGTCCGACGTACCGTGCCACTGCGCGTACCGCTCCCATCGTTCCCGGGTAATCCATGCGGGTCGGTCCGACCACGCCGAGCTTGGCGACTGCCTCGTTGCCCGAACCGTAGCCGACCGACACCACTGAAGTTGAGTTGAGTCCCTCGTAGGCGTTCTCGTGACCGATGCGTACGGTCATGCCCGAATCCCCGGCCTCGCCAAGGAGCTTGAGGAGCACGACCTGCTCCTCCAGCGCCTCGAGGACTGGCCGGATGGTGAGGGGAAAGTCATGTCCGAAGCGGGTGAGATTGGCGGTGCCGCCGATCATCAGCCGCTCCTCGTTCTCCTCGACGAGCGTCTCCAGGAGAGTGGAGAGCACTGTCGAGACCGTACCCCGGTCCTCGACGTCGAAGCCTTCGGGCAGGTCCTCGACCAGTTGCGGCACATCGGCGAACCGCCGCCCGGCGATCCGGCTGTTGAGCCGCGCCCGCAGATCGGCGAGCGAGGCCTCGCCGAAGGGGGCCGGGCAGTCGACCATGCGCTGCTCGACCCGGCCGGTGTCCGTGATCAGCACGAGCATCACGCGCGCCGGGGCGAGCGAGAGCAGTTCCACGTGCCGCACGGTCGAGCGGGTGAGGGACGGGTACTGCACGACGGCCACCTGCCGCGTGAGCTGCGCGAGCAGCCGCACGGTGCGGGCCACGACGTCGTCGAGGTCCACGGCGCCGTCGAGGAAGTTCTGGATCGCGCGCCGCTCGGGCGCGGTCATCGGCTTGACGCCCGCCAGTTTGTCGACGAACAGCCGGTAGCCCTTGTCGGTCGGGATCCGCCCGGCACTGGTGTGCGGCTGGGCGATGAACCCCTCGTCCTCCAGGACCGCCATGTCGTTGCGGACGGTCGCCGGGGAGACTCCGAGGTTGTGCCGCTCGGTCAGGGCCTTCGACCCGACCGGCTCCTCGGTGCCGACATAGTCCTGGACGATGGCGCGCAACACCTGAAGCCTGCGTTCACTCAGCATCGCGCACACCTCCAGAAGTCGTTCCCTTGGCGCCTTGCCTGGCACTCTGTCTCCCCGAGTGCCAGCGTCCCCGGGCCAGTGTACGGCGGTGGGGTACTCCTCGGGCAAGGCTGGTCCTGGCAGGACCGGTCGTACGGCTAGCGTCGCGGTATGACGGTGACTTGGGAAGAGCTCGGGTGGGAGCGGGTCGCGGCCGGGGTGGGACGGTGCCGGCTGCCGGGCTGGGACTGTACGGCGGGCCTGGTGATCGGCGCGGGCACGGCCCTGTTGGTGGACGCGGGCTCGGGCCTCGCGGAGGGTGCCCGGCTGCGCGCGCAGGCCGAGGAACTGGCCGGCCACCGTGTGACCCATCTCGCGCTCACCCACCCCCACTTCGACCATGTCTTCGGTGCGGCGGCGTTCGCGGGGGCGGAGGTGTTCGGCGCGGTGGGCGTGGAGACGGTGCTGGCGGGGCGGCGCGGCCGCGCGGAACTGCGGGCGGACGCGGTGCGCAACGGACTGGACCCGGCGGTGGCCGACGAGGCGGTGGACGCCCTCGTCTCGCCCCGGCATCACGTCTCGGGCGAGTGGACGCTCGACCTCGGCGACGGCCGCCAGGTCCTGCTGGCGAACGTCGGCCCCGGTCACACGGCCCACGACCTCGCCGTCCTCGTCCCCGGCGCCCCGGAGGTCGTCTTCTGCGGCGACCTGGTCGAGGAGTCGGGCGAACCGCAGGCGGGACCGGACGCCGTACCGGCGCACTGGCCCGCCGCGCTGGACCGGCTGCTGGCACTGGGCGGCGAGGACGCGCTGTACGTGCCCGGTCACGGAGCGGTGGTGGACGCGGGGTTCGTGCGGGCGCAGCGGGACGCGCTGGCCGCGCGTTTCGGCGTGTCGTAGTGATCCCCGGGCCGGTTCTCCTATCGTCATCCGAATGCGCCAGTACTCCGCCGACCTGACCCCTCCGTGGAAGAAGCCGAAACCGGTGGCCGAGGTACCCGCCGAGCCCGGCCTGGTGGTCGAGGAGCCGGGCACGGGCTTCTGCGGCGCGGTGATCCGCTGCGAGGCGGGCACGGTCACTCTGGAGGACCGCTTCGGCAAGCACCGGGTGTTCCCGCTGGAGCCCCGCGGTTTCCTCCTGGAGGGCCGCGTGGTGACGCTGGTGAAACCGCCTTCGAGCGGTCCGGTACGACCCTCCCGTACCGCGTCCGGGTCGGTGGCCGTCCCCGGCGCACGCGCACGCGTGGCCCGCGCCGGCCGGATCTACGTCGAGGGCCGTCACGACGCGGAACTGGTGGAGAAGGTCTGGGGCGACGACCTGCGCATCGAGGGCGTGGTCGTGGAGTACCTGGAGGGCGTGGACGACCTGCCGTCGATCGTGGCCGAGTTCGCGCCGGGCCCGGACGCCCGGCTCGGCGTCCTGGTGGACCACCTGGTGCCGGGCAGCAAGGAGTCCCGTATCGCCGCGTCGGTGACCAGCGAGCACGCCCTGGTCGTCGGGCACCCGTACATCGACATCTGGGAGGCCGTGAAGCCGTCGGCCCTGGGCATCGAGGCGTGGCCGCGGGTACCGCGCGGCCAGGACTGGAAGACGGGCGTGTGCAGGGCCCTGGGCTGGCCGTCGGAGAACACGGGCGCGGTGTGGCAGGCGATCCTGAAGCGGGTGGGGTCCTACCGGGACCTGGAGCCGGAGCTGCTGGGCCGGGTGGAGGAACTGATCGACTTCGTCACGGCGCCGTAGCGGATACGCGCGGCGAGCTGCGGGCGGGGCGTAGGGCTGCGGGCCGGTTCGGGCTGGTCGCGCGGTTCCCCACGCCCCTTGGGTGGGTGCAGCTGCGTGGGCGTGTGACGGACCGCAGCCGCAACCTACTCAGGGGCGCGGGGAACTGCGCGACCAGCCACAACGAATCCGCAGCCGCCCCACAACCCGGCGCGTCACCCCCACCAGGCGCCTAATCCACCAGGTCCCTGACCACCGCGTCCGCCAGCAACCGCCCCCGCAGCGTCAGCACGGCACGCCCCTCCGCGTAGGGCCCGCTCTCCAGCAGCCCCTCCCCCAGCGCCCGCCGGGACGCCGCGAGCCCCTCCTCCCGGAGCAGCGACAGCGGCGCCCCCTCCCGCAGCCTCAGCTCCAGCAGGATCCGCTCGACCCGCCGGTCCTCCTCCGAGAGCAGCTCACGGCCCGCCCCCGGTGACTTCCCGGAGGCCAGCGCCGCCGCGTACGCGCCGGGATGCTTCACGTTCCACCACCGCACCCCGCCCACGTGCGAGTGGGCCCCGGGTCCGGCGCCCCACCAGTCGGCGCCCCGCCAGTACAGCTCGTTGTGCAGGCAGCGGCCCGCCTCGGAGGTGGCCCAGTTCGACACCTCGTACCAGTCGAATCCGGCCTCCGCCAGCACCGAGTCCGCGATCAGATAGCGGTCCGCGTGCACGTCGTCGTCCGTCATCGGCACCTCACCCCGACGGATACGACGGGCCAGCTGCGTGCCCTCTTCGACGATCAGCGCGTACGCCGACACATGGTCGGGGCCGGCGCCGATCGCCGCCTGAAGGGACGCCCGCCAGTCGTCGTCGGACTCACCGGGAGTGCCGTAGATCAGGTCGAGGTTGACGTGCGAGAACCCCGCCGCGCGGGCCTCCGCCACGCACGCCTCGGGCCGCCCCGGCGTGTGCGTGCGGTCCAGCACCTTCAGGACGTGCTGCTTCGCGCTCTGCATCCCGAAGGACACCCGGTTGAAGCCGCCCTCCCGCAGCACCGCCAGATACGCCGGGTCCACCGACTCCGGGTTCGCCTCGGTGGTCACCTCCGCGTCCGCGGCCAGCCCGAACTCGTCACGGATCGCCCCCAGCATCCGTACGAGATCCCCGGCGGCCAGCAGCGTCGGCGTACCGCCCCCGACGAAGACCGTGCGCACCGGGCGCGGGTCGTCGCCCAGGACCTTCCGGGCCAGGCGGATCTCGTCGATCAGCGAGTCCGCGTAGTTGTCGCGGGAGGCCAGCACCCCGCCCGAACCGCGCAGCTCGGTCGCGGTGTAGGTGTTGAAGTCGCAGTAGCCGCAGCGGGTCGCGCAGTACGGAACGTGCAGGTAGAAGCCGAGAGGGCGGTCGGCGGACCCGGTGAGCGCGGACGCGGGGAGTGAGCCGTCGTCGGGGACGGGTTCGCCGTCGGGGAGTGCGGAAGGCATGTCCTCCATTGTCCAGCACCCCGCGGACGCCTACTCCGCCTGCAGCACCAGCAGCGCCAGATCGTCCTCCGGCGGCCGTGCCCCGAACTCGTGCACCAGCCGTTTGATCCGCTCCGCGATCAGCTCGGCGTCCAGTCCCGCGCACCCGGCGAGCGCCTCCGCGAGCCCGTCCTCGTCGTCGAACTGCCGGGGGCCGCTGCGCCGCTCGGTCACCCCGTCGGTGACACACAGCAGGGTGTCACCGGGCTTCAGCTCGAAGGTCTCACTGGTGTACGTCTCGTCCTCGACGACCCCGAGCAGGGTCTGGGGCCGCGCGGCCGTACGGACGTCACCGCCCGAGCCGAGCAGCAGCGGCAGCGGATGTCCGGCGGAGGCGAGGGTGCAGCGCACTCCGCCGTCGAAGGGCGCCAGTTCCCCGTAGAGGAGGGAGAGGAAGCGGTTCTGCGGGCCGTCACCGGGGTTCATGGGGCGTCCGCCCGCGGCCGCCAGGGCTCGGGCGGCGGCGTCGGCGGCCTCCGTGGCGTCGTCGAGGAGCAGCTGGTTGAGCCGGTCCAGGACGTCGGCGACGCGGTAGCCCTCACGGGCCAGCAGCCGGAGCCATGGCCGCGCCAGCCCGATCACCACGGCCGCCTCGGGGCCCTTGCCCTGGACGTCGCCGACGGCGAAGCACCAGCGGCCGTCACCGGCCGGGAAGAGGTCGTAGAAGTCGCCGCTGGGTCCGCCCTTGTCGTACGGCTCGTACATCAGGGCGCTGCGTACCCCGGGGATCTCGGCGACCGCGCCGGGCAGCAGACCGCGCTGGAGGACCGCGCTGATGGTGGCCTGGCGCGCGTACTGGCGGGCCGCGCCGATGGCGAGCGCGACCCTGCGGCTGAGATCCTCGACGAGCCCGGTGATCTCGTCGGGGAAGGAGATCAGCCCGGCCCTGCCGATGACCAGGGTGCCCAGCGGGCGGCCGCCCGCGGTGAGGCGGTAGGCGAGCGCGGAGCCGTGTGTGCCGTGCGGGCCCAGCGCCTCGCCGGGCCAGGGGAACGGCACGGGCCCGGAGTGGTCCGGCCCCGAGGGGCCCGGTGGCTCCTTCTCCAGCGCCTGCCGCAGCTCCTCGATCCGGGTCTCGGAGCAGTGCCACACGCGGGCCAGCCGGGGCCCGGACACAGCGCCCTCACCCCGGCCCGTCCCGTCCTCGCCCGGGCGAGGGGCGCCCCAGCGGCCGGCGACCTCGTCCTCCATCCACACCGCGCACCAGTCGGCCAGCCGCGGCACGATCAGCTGGCCGGCGAGCGCGGCGACCAGGTTCTCGTCGAGCTGCCCGGCGAGCAGGTCGGAGGCCTCGGCGAGGAAGGACAGGGCACTGCGATCGAGCCAGTCCCGGTCCGGCTCACCGTGGGAGGCGGGTGGGGCGGGGGCCGGGGCCTGGTTCGGGGGTGGTTCCGGGGCGAGTATCCCGGCGACCCGCAGCCCCCGCTCGCGCGCCTTCTCCCCGGCGTACGCCTGGAGCCCGTCGAGGGTGTCCTTCCCTCCCGGCGGCAACTGCGCCCACACGGTCTTGGCGCCGGTGCGGTAGGTGATGCCCCAGGTCTCGGCGAGGGCGGCGACCAGGCGCAGTCCGCGCCCGTACTCCGCCGTGCCGTACGAGGCTTCGGGGTCGCCGTCGCGAGGGGCGCGGGAGGGGTGGTGGTCGAGGACCTCGACGACGAGGGCGCCGGTGTGCGCCTCCAGACGGCAGTCCACCTCGATGTCGGTGCCCGCGTGCACGACGGCGTTGGTGACGAGCTCACTGACCACGACCACGGCGTCGTCGCCCTGCCGGTCGCTGAGGAACTCGGTTCCGGGCAGGGCGAGTTCGGCCCATTCGGCGACCGCCGCCCGTAACAGGGCGCGGGCCGAGCCCGGGGCGAGCGGGCCGCCGGGGAAGGCTGCGTGGACGTGCGGGAGCGTGCCGTCGCCGCCCCGCGCGGGCGGGTCGGACGCACGGGCAACGGACTCCCGTTGCGCAGGAATGGCCCCCATGTCCGTCTCCCGGAGCAGTTCGGACGAATACACCTCGGTCGATGCGGACAGAGTGACAGACTGGCCACGCCCATAAGCGCCGAGTTACCGAAGTGGGCCGCCATGAGTGAGAACAGTGGTACGCCTGTGCTCGAAGAAGGACAGCACGCCGACCGGATTCGAGCATCGGATCTGCGTCCCCTGCTCGCCGCGATGACCGCTGCCCGCGACGGCGCCTTCCGCCGGATGCCGGAGTCCGGGGACGGGATCGTGGCCGAACTGACGGCTGTCTTCAACCAGTTGGTGGACCGCAATGTCCACTTCACCGGTGAGGTCAACCGGGTGAAGCGGGAGCTGGTGCGGCACGGCCGGCTCGACGAACGCCTCTCCCCCAGCCCCGGGCAGGGCACCTGGACCTCGCGGGTCAACGACGTGAACCAGCTGCTCGACGCCCTGGTGGTCCCGGCCGCCAACGCGACCCGGGTCCTGGACGCGGTGGCCGGCGGCGATCTGACCCAGCGGGTCGACCTGCACGACGGCAACCGGCAGCTGCGCGGTGATCTGCGACGGCTGGGCCGGGCCGTGAACAAGATGGTCGACCAGCTCTCCCTGTTCACCGGCGAGGTGACCCGGGTGGCCCGTGAGGTCGGCACCGAGGGCCGGCTCGGCGGGCGGGCCAAGGTGACCGGGCTTTCGGGGAGTTGGCGCGATGTGACCGAGGCGGTCAACACCATGGCCTCCCGGCTGACCGCCCAGGTCCGGGACATCGCCCTGGTGACCACGGCGGTGGCCCGCGGCGACCTGACCCGTACGGTCACGGTCGAGGCGACGGGCGAGCTGCTCGAACTGAAGCTGACCGTGAACACGATGGTCGACCAGCTCTCCGCCTTCGCCGACGAGGTGACCCGGGTGGCCCGCGAGGTCGGCACCGAGGGGCAGTTGGGCGGCCGGGCCCAGGTGCGCGGGGTGTCCGGGGTCTGGAAGGACCTCACCGACAACGTCAACTTCATGGCCTCGAACCTGACGTCGCAGGTCCGCAACATCGCCCAGGTGACGACGGCGGTGGCCAACGGCGACCTGAGTCAGAAGATCACGGTCGACGCGCAGGGCGAGATCCTTGAGCTCAAGTCCACGATCAACACCATGGTCGACCAGTTGTCGGCCTTCGCCGACGAGGTCACCCGCGTGGCCCGCGAGGTCGGCACCGAGGGCAACCTCGGCGGCCGGGCCCAGGTGCGGGGCGTGTCGGGCGTCTGGAAGGACCTCACCGACAACGTCAACTTCATGGCGGACAACCTGACCTCGCAGGTCCGCAACATCGCACTGGTGTCGACCGCGGTGGCCCAGGGCGACCTCGGCAAGAAGATCACGGTCGAGGCCAAGGGCGAGATCCTGGAGCTGAAGTCCACCATCAACACCATGGTCGACCAGCTCTCCGCCTTCGCCGACGAGGTCACCCGCGTGGCCCGCGAGGTCGGCACCGAGGGCAACCTCGGCGGTCAGGCGCAGGTGCGGGGCGTGTCCGGCGTCTGGAAGGACCTCACCGACAACGTCAACTTCATGGCCCTGAACCTGACGTCACAGGTCCGGAACATCGCGCAGGTGACGACCGCCGTCGCCAACGGCGACCTCTCCAAGAAGATCACGGTCGACGCCCGCGGCGAGATCCTCGAACTGAAGGACACCGTCAACACGATGGTGGAGCAGCTGCGGGCCTTCGCCGACGAGGTCACCCGGGTGGCCCGCGAGGTCGGCACCGACGGCCGGCTCGGCGGCCGGGCCCAGGTCCTCGGCGTCTCCGGGGTCTGGCGGGACCTGACCGACAACGTCAACTACATGGCCGACAACCTCACTTCGCAGGTCCGCAACATCGCCCAGGTGACCACGGCCGTCGCCAACGGCGACCTCTCCAAGAAGATCGACGTCGACGCGCGCGGCGAGATCCTGGAGCTGAAGACCGCCATCAACACCATGGTCGACACGCTCTCCTCCTTCTCCTCCGAGGTCACCCGCGTGGCCCGCGAGGTCGGCAGCGAGGGCCAACTCGGCGGCCAGGCACGCGTGGAGGGCGTGTACGGCACCTGGAAGCGCCTGACGACCAACGTGAACGAGCTCGCCTCCAACCTGACCACCCAGGTCCGCGCGATCGCCGAGGTCGCCTCCGCGGTGGCCCAGGGAGACATGTCCCGCGCCATCACCGTGGAGACCCAGGGCGAGGTCACCGAGCTCAAGGACAACATCAACCTGATGGTGGCCAACCTCCGCGAGACGACCCGGGCCAAGGACTGGCTGGAGTCCAACCTCGCCCGCCTGGCCGCCCTGATGCAGGGGCACCGGGACCTGATGGAGGTCGCCGACCTGATCCTGCGCGAGCTGACCCCGCTGGTGAACGCCCAGTACGGCGCGTTCTTCCTGGCCGACCCGGACGAGGACGGCGCCTCGCTGCACACCGCCGTTCCCGCGAAGGGACTGGCGTTCATCGCGGGCTACGGCTCGGCGCAGGGCGCGACCGTCGACACCGGCGGCATGCCGGTGCACGGTCTGGTGCGCCAGGCGGCCCGCGAGAAGAAGCGGATCCTGGTGGAGGAGGCCCCGCCGGACTACATCAAGATCAACAGCGGGCTGGGTGAGGCGGCCCCGAGCAGTGTCGTCATCATCCCGATCCTCTTCGAGGACAAGCTCCTCGGCGTGATCGAGCTGGCGTCCTTCTCCCGCTTCTCCGATGTCCACCTGGCGTTCTTCGACCAGTTCGTGAACACCATCGGCGTCGCCATCAACACCATCATCGCCAACTCCCGCACCGAGTCCCTGCTGGGCGAGTCCCAGCGCCTGGCGATGCAGCTCCAGGAGCGCTCGGACGAACTCCAGATGCAGCAGGCGGAGTTGCAGCGCTCGAACGCCGAACTGGAGGAGAAGGCGGCCCTGCTGGCGACCTCCTCCCAGTACAAGTCGGAGTTCCTGGCGAACATGTCGCACGAACTGCGCACCCCGCTGAACTCCCTGCTGATCCTGGCCAGGCTGCTCTCCGACAACCCGGACGGCCGTCTCTCCGACCAGGAAGTGCAGTTCGCGACGACCATCCACCGCTCGGGCTCGGACCTGCTCCAGCTGATCAACGACATCCTGGACCTGTCGAAGATCGAGGCCGGCCGGATGGACGTACGCCCGAAGAAGCTGCCGCTCATCAAGCTGCTCGACTACGTCCACGCCACCTTCCGCCCGCTCACCCTGGACCGGGGGCTCGCCTTCGAGCTGGCGGTCGGCGAGGCCGTGCCGCGCGAGATGTACTCCGACGAACAGCGCCTCCAGCAGATCCTGCGCAACCTGCTCTCCAACGCGATCAAGTTCACCGCCTCGGGCCGGGTCGAACTGCGCGTGACCCGCATCAAGGACCCCGAGCGCCGGTACGTCCGCGACAGCGACGACGTGGTGGCCTTCGCGGTCTCCGACACCGGCATCGGCATCGCGCGGGAGAAACTCCCGGTGATCTTCGAGGCGTTCCAGCAGGCCGACGGCACGACCAACCGCAAGTACGGCGGCACGGGGCTCGGTCTGTCCATCAGCCGGGAGATCGCGGGTCTGCTGGGCGGCCGGATCGTCGCCGAGAGCGAACCCGGCAAGGGGTCCACCTTCACGCTCTACGTCCCCGTCGTCAGCCCCGGCCACACGGCGACCGGCCCGACCACCGAGGACCACCCCCTGCCGAGCCCGGAGGACCTGTCCACCGAGCCCTATCCGACCGCCCACGACGCCGAGGACTCGTGGCCCGCGCCCACCAGGCTGGAGGCGTGGAAGTCGGGCCGGGCGGGCCAGGTGCTGTCCGGCAGGCGGGTGCTGATCGTCGACGACGACATCCGCAACGTCTTCGCCCTCACCCATGTGCTGGGCCGCGTCGGCATGCCGGTCCTGTACGCGGAGAACGGCCGCGAGGGCATCGAGACCCTGGAGCGCAACCCGGACGTCGAGCTCGTCCTGATGGACATCATGATGCCGGAGATGGACGGCTACGAGACCATCGCCGCCATCCGCCGCACCCCGCGCTGGACCGGTCTGCCCATCGTCGCGCTCACCGCGAAGGCGATGCCCGGAGACCGTGAGAAGTCGATCGCGCGCGGCGCCAACGACTACGTGCCCAAGCCGGTGGACGTCGACCAGCTGCTGACCGTCGTATGCGCCCTCCTGGACCCCGAGGGCGCCCGGACGCAGGAGCTGACCGGGACCGAGGAGGCGGTGGTTCAGCCCACCGACGACTGAATGAGGCAGTCACATGAACGCTGAGGCAAGGACCGACGACGGTGCCGGCATCCTCCTGGTCGACGACATGGAGGACAACCTGATCGCACTGGAGGCGGTCCTCGGGTCCCTCAACGAACCACTGGTCCGCGCCCGTTCGGGCGAGGAGGCGATGAAGGCCCTGCTCCGCCGCCGGTTCGCGCTGGTCCTCCTGGACGTGCGCATGCCGGCATGGACGGCTTCGAGACGGCGGCGAACATCAAACGCCTGGACCAGACGAAGGACGTCCCGATCATCTTCCTCACGGGCACGGACGACGACTCGGGGTACGCCTTCCGCGGCTACGCGACGGGCGCGGCGGACTATCTGACCAAGCCGTTCGACCCGTGGGTGCTGCGGGCGAAGGTGAGCGTGTTCCTGGAACTGCACAGGAAGAACCAGCAGCTGGAGCGGCTGCTGGCACGGCAACGGGCGGACTACGAGGAGGTGAGCAGGCAACTGGCAGACCTCGAAGAGGAGTTGCCGGACCCTCAGCGCACCAGGATCAAAGAACTCCGCCACCTTCTGGAGAAACGGTGAGATTCCTCAGGGGCGCGGGGAACTGCGCGACAAGCCACGACGAACTCGCGGCCGCCAAGCAGTCCCCCACCACCCCCTACGCCTCGCGAGAGCCCGCGTACATCTCCTCGATGAGGTGCTTGTACTCCCGCTCCACCACAGGCCGCTTCAGCTTCAGACTCGGCGTGATCTCACCGTGCTCCACGTCGAGATCCCGCGGCAGCAGCCGGAACTTCTTGATCGTCTGCCACCGCTGAAGCCCCTCGTTGAGCTGCTTCACGTATCCCTCGACCATGGACACGGTGACGGGCGCGGCGACGACCTCGGCGTACGACTTCCCTTCGAGCCCGTTCTCCTTGGCCCACTCCAGGATGGACACCTCGTCCAGCGCGATGAGCGCGGTGCAGAAGTTCCGGTCCGCGCCGTGCACCAGGATGTTGGACACGTACGGGCACACCGCCTTGAACTGCCCCTCGACCTCGGCGGGCGCGATGTACTTGCCGCCGGACGTCTTGATGAGGTCCTTCTTGCGGTCGGTGATCCGCAGGTACCCGTCGGGCGACAGCTCACCGATGTCCCCGGTGTGGAACCACCCGTCGGCCTCGAGGACCTCGGCGGTCTTCTCGGGCAGCCCGTGGTAGCCCTCCATGATCCCCGGGCCCCGCAGCAGGATCTCCCCGTCGTCCGCGATGCGCACCTCCGTGCCGGGCAGCGGCTTGCCGACCGTACCGGTGCGGTAGGCCTCGCCCGGGTTCACGAAGGAGGCCGCGGAGGACTCCGTGAGGCCGTAGCCCTCGAGGATGTGGATGCCGGCGCCGGCGAAGAAGTACCCGATCTCGGGCGCGAGCGCGGCGGACCCGGAGACACACGCCCGCAGGTTCCCGCCGAACGCCTCCCGGATCTTCGCGAAGACCAGCGCGTCGGCCACCTTGTGCTTGGCGCCCAGCCCGAAGGGCGCCGAGGCGACCCCGGTGCGCCGGAAGTTGTCCTGGGTGGCCCTGGCGTATTCACGGCCCACCTCGGCGGCCCACTGGAAGATCTTGTACTTGGCGCCGCCGCCCGCACGGGCCTTCGCCGCGACCCCGTTGTAGACCTTCTCGAAGATGCGCGGGACGGCCGCCATGTACGTCGGCTGCACGACCGGCAGATTCTCGATGATCTTGTCGACGCGGCCGTCGACGGCGGTGACGTGGCCGACCTCGATCTGCCCGGAGGTGAGCACCTTGCCGAAGACGTGGGCGAGCGGCAGCCACAGGTACTGCACGTCCTCGCCGCTGATCAGACCGGTCGCGGCGATGGCCTTCGCCATGTACGCCCAGTTGTCGTGCGGCAGCCGTACGCCCTTGGGACGGCCGGTGGTGCCGGAGGTGTAGATCAGCGTGGCGAGCTGGTCCTTGCTGATGGCACCGACCCGCTCCTTGATCAGGTCCGGGTCCTTCTCCAGCCGGGCCGCGCCACGGGCCTCCAGCTCGGCGAGGGTGAGGACCCAGTCACTGGTCTCGACGCCCGCCGGGTCGATCACGACCACGTGGGTGAGGTCGGGCAGCTCGGCCTTCTTCGCGACCGCCTTGGCGAGCTGCGCCGCGTCCTCCGCGATCAGCACCCGGCTGTCGGAGTCGGAGAGGATGAACGCCGACTCCTCGGCGTTGGTCTGCGGATAGACCGTGGTCGTGGCGGCACCCGCGCACATGATGCCGAGGTCGGCGAGGATCCAGTCGATACGGGTCGAGGAGGCCAGGGCGACCCGCTGCTCGGGCTGCACCCCCAGCTCGATCAGCCCGGCCGCGATGGCGTGCACCCGCTCCGCGGCCTGCGCCCAGCTGAGCGACTTCCACTCGTCCGGGCCCTGGCCGGAGGCCGGGACCGGGTAGCGGTACGCCTCGGCGTCCGGTGTGCTCGCAACGCGCTCCAGGAAGAGGGTCGCCACACTCGGCGGGCGGTTCTCGATCAGTGTCTGTGTGTCGCTCACGACATCCTCCGGGGCCCGCGGCAGTGCGGCCGGCTCTCAGGTTTGCGGCTGTTGTTTAACTCGCGAGTAACTATCGAGCAGAGACTTAGAGTAAAGCGCGGCCGACCCGTTCGAAAGGGGCGGCGGCCTGTCACTTCGTACAGAGCGCGACGTTACGCATGCGTAGGGGCCCGCCGCACTTGCGCACGACGGACCCCTTTCCATCCGATTCAACGGGTAACCGTCTGTAACCCCCGGTTACTTCTTGCCCTTGCCCGATCCCGCGCTGTCATCGCTGGAGAGCACCGCGATGAAGGCCTCCTGCGGAACCTCCACGGAACCCACCATCTTCATCCGCTTCTTGCCTTCCTTCTGCTTCTCCAGCAGCTTCCGCTTACGGGAGATGTCACCGCCGTAGCACTTGGCGAGGACGTCCTTGCGGATGGCGCGGATGGTCTCGCGGGCGATGACCCGGGAGCCGATGGCGGCCTGGATGGGCACCTCGAAGGCCTGCCGGGGGATGAGCTCGCGCAGCTTGGCGACGAGCCGCACCCCGTAGGCGTAGGCCGCGTCCTTGTGCGTGACCGCCGAGAACGCGTCCACCTTGTCGCCATGGAGCAGGATGTCGACCTTGACCAGGCTGGATGCCTGCTCACCGGTGGGCTCGTAGTCCAGGGAGGCGTAGCCGCGCGTCTTGGACTTCAGCTGGTCGAAGAAGTCGAAGACGATCTCCGCGAGCGGGAGCGTGTAGCGGATCTCGACCCGGTCCTCGGACAGGTAGTCCATGCCGAGCAGGGTGCCGCGCCGGGTCTGGCACAGCTCCATGATCGAGCCGATGAACTCGGTGGGCGCGAGGATCGTGGCGCGTACGACGGGCTCGTACACGTCGTTGATCTTCCCCTCGGGGAACTCGCTCGGGTTGGTGACCGTGTGTTCGGTGCCGTCCTCCATCACCACGCGGTAGACCACGTTGGGCGCGGTGGCGATGAGGTCGAGCCCGAACTCGCGCTCCAGGCGCTCGCGGATCACGTCGAGGTGGAGCAGGCCCAGGAAGCCGACGCGGAAGCCGAAGCCGAGGGCGGCGGAGGTCTCCGGCTCGTAGACCAGCGCGGCGTCGTTGAGCTGGAGCTTGTCGAGGGCGTCGCGCAGCTCCGGGTAGTCGGAGCCGTCCAGCGGATACAGCCCCGAGAAGACCATCGGCTTCGGGTCCTTGTAGCCGCCGAGCGCCTCGGTCGCCCCCTTGTTGAGGGTGGTGATCGTGTCACCGACCTTGGACTGGCGGACGTCCTTCACGCCGGTGATGATGTAGCCCACCTCGCCGACACCGAGACCGTCGGCCGAGAGCATCTCCGGCGAGTTGGTCCCGATCTCCAGCAGTTCGTGCGTGGCGTTCGTGGACATCATCCGGATGCGCTCGCGCTTGTTGAGCTGTCCGTCGATGACTCGTACGTACGTCACCACGCCCCGGTAGGAGTCGTAGACGGAGTCGAAGATCATCGCGCGGGCCGGAGCGTCCTGGACGCCGACCGGGGCGGGAACCTCCGCGACCACCTTGTCGAGCAGCGCCTCGACGCCTAGCCCGGTCTTGGCGGAGACCTTGAGGACGTCCGAGGGGTCGCAGCCGATGAGGTTGGCGAGTTCCTCGGAGAACTTCTCCGGCTGGGCGGCCGGCAGGTCGATCTTGTTCAGTACGGGGATGATCTTGAGGTCGTTCTCCATCGCCAGGTAGAGGTTGGCGAGGGTCTGGGCCTCGATGCCCTGAGCGGCGTCGACGAGGAGGACGGTGCCCTCACAGGCGGCGAGCGACCGCGAGACCTCGTAGGTGAAGTCGACGTGCCCCGGGGTGTCGATCATGTTGAGGATGTGCGTGTCGGACTTGTCGTGGGTCGGGGCCCACGGCAGACGCACCGCCTGCGACTTGATCGTGATTCCGCGCTCACGCTCGATGTCCATACGGTCGAGGTACTGAGCACGCATCTGCCGCACATCGACCACGCCGGTCAGCTGGAGCATCCGGTCGGCGAGCGTGGACTTGCCGTGGTCGATGTGCGCGATGATGCAGAAGTTGCGGATCAGAGCCGGGTCGGTACGGCTCGGCTCGGGCACGTGGCTGGGGATCGCGGGCACGCAGGGTCCTGATTCTTGAGGCGTCCGCAGTGTCTGCGGTCTCGGGTCGGATCGATACGTAGCCTCCATGGTCCCACGGGCGGGGACCGGCGACCGGTTTGGGCCACTCGTGGAGCCGCTGGTACTCTGAGTGGCTGTGTCCTCATGCCCTCTCAGCGCGAGGCACAACTCCGAGAAATCACCTGGTACGGGACCCTGGGTTTCCCTTCGTGGAAACCCTTCTTGCCCGTGCCTGAACCTGTAGAGGCTCATTCGTGGCGAACATCAAGTCCCAGATCAAGCGGATCAAGACCAACGAGAAGGCCCGGCTGCGCAACAAGGCCGTCAAGTCCTCCCTGAAGACCGCGATCCGCAAGGCCCGCGAGGCCGCTGCCGCGGGTGACGTCGAGAAGGCCACCGAGTACCAGCGCGCTGCTGCGCGTGCGCTCGACAAGGCCGTCTCCAAGGGCGTCATCCACAAGAACCAGGCCGCCAACAAGAAGTCGGCGCTTGCTTCGAAGGTTGCTTCCCTCCAGGGCTGACCTCTTCTGATCTGACCGGTTCCGTACATACAGCTACGGGACCGAACCGCCGGAAGGACCAGAGCGGGCCCTCTCTCATCCGCTCCCGACCGGCCCCCAGGAGCCACGCGCGGCCTGCGTTCGCCACGCGGGCGTGACTCCGAAAGCTTGAACCGAAGACCCCGGTCCGCTCGCCCTTCCCCAGGGCGGGGGGCCGGGGTCTTTGTTGTGGGGGTTTCAGTCCGCCCAGAACTCATTGCTCTTGTCGATGTCCGCGACACACTCGTCGAGGTCGGTGACCTTGTCCCCGACGATCCGGAACACGATGCATCCGGTGTCGTCCAGGCGCCGCCCCTTCCGCTCGGCCGTGACCCGGAACATCCCGACAGCGTGCCCACGCCCGTCGACGGCGATCCCGCGCATCTCCAGCCGCATCGACCCGCCGGTCTCCTGCCCCAGCCTCTGATACATGTCGATGATCGCGTCCTGCCCCTTGAAGTCTCCCGAGAGCGGATGACTACCAGGCACGTGATGCGTGGCGTCCATCGCGATCAACTCCCGCAGGGTGTCCATGTCCCCACGGGCGAACGCCTCGAACCCCTTGCGAACGAGCGCTGCGTGCGGATGCTCAGCCATGACGACCGCCACCTCTCCGTTGTCGGCGATGTTCGGCTGACGCGTCCGATTCTCCTCCTGGGGGGTGGGGGGAGCACCTTGGGGAGGGCGGGTGGGGGCCGGGTTCGATGGTGGTGCGCTGTGGGTGCGGTCCGGGTGGCGGGATCCGGTGACCGCGGCTGCGCCGTGCGGGCGCGAGTGACCGGAAGCCTTGGCGCAGACAGGCGGCGACCGGGCCGAAAGCCCCGGCTGCCGGCCCGTCGGGGCGGTGTGTCAGAGGATGGCGAGCCGGTCCACCAGGAGCTCCACCCTCGGCTCGGCGTCCTCGGGCATAAGACGGCCCGCGCGGGTCAGGGTCGCCAGGCCGTGCAGGGCCGCCCAGAACAGCTCGGTGAAGAGCCCCGGCTGGACGTCGTCGCCGGCGACCTCGCCGAGCGTCTCCAGCAGGGCTGCGAAGGCGTCCTTCAAGGGCTCGGGGGTGTCCTCCTGCGCGTACGCCAGGCCTCCGTCGAGCTGGAACAAGGCGTCGTAGACCGCCGGGTTGCGCGCGGCGAAGTCGAGGTAGGCGCGGGCCAGGGCGACGACCCTGGCGCGGGGGCGGTCCGCGGCGGAGGTCGCGGCCCGCACCGCCGTCGCCAGTTCGGCGGCCCCCTGAAGGGCAACGGCGCCGATGATCTCGCGCTTGCCCCGGAAGTGGCTGTAGAGAACGGGCTGGCTGTATTCGATGCGCTCGGCGAGCCGGCGGGTGGTGACCGCGTCCCAGCCCTGCTGCTCGGCGAGTTCGCGGGCTGTCGCCACGATGAGGCGCTCGCGCTCCGCCCGTTCGCGCTGCTTGCGTTCCTGTACCGACATGAAACCAATCCTAGCACCGCTAGACAATCGAGCGGTAGCAGTACTAGCGTTGCCTCATCTGCTAGCAACGCTAGTTCAACGGAGGGATCGTCATGCTCAACGCACTCGAGGTCGTCACCACCGTCGTCGTCGGCCTGATGGTGGGAGTGGAGTTCTGCGTCGCCTTCATCATGAGCCGGATCCTGGACGCGCTTCCCGAGGACAGCCGCCAGCTCGGGCACGCCCACGGCGGCCGAATGCTCGGCGCCCTGATGCCGTTCTGGTACATCGGCTCGCTCGTCCTCAGCGCGATCTGGGCCATCGCCGGATGGCACCACCACGGTGCGGGACTCGTCGTCACCGCCGCCGGGCTGCTGATCGTCAGCGTGGTCATGTCGATACTGCTGCTCGTCCCGATCAACAACCGGAACAAGACCTGGACCCCCGAGAACCGGCCCGCCGACTGGAAGGAGCAGCTGCACCGCTGGGAGCGCTGGCACTACGTCCGCGTCGCCGTCATCATCGCCGCCTTCACCCTGCTTGTCTCCGCCCTCGTCCGATAGGTCGGTGGGGGGAGCGCGAGAGGGCTTCGGATTCCCGACCCGGAGCCACGCCCCTCGAACAGCCGCGTCCGCGGGGCCTGATCAGGCCCCGTACGACTCCGTCAGACCAGCAAGGCCGGCCGGCCGGCCACGACACCGGCCTCTACGAGCGAGAAACACCGGCTTCTAGAAGCCGAGGAACACCGTCGAACGGCAACGCCGCCCGACTAGCCCCGCCCCCGAGAGCGGGCCGCCCGAGCAATCGCCACCACTGCCTTCTCCAAGGCGTACTCGGGGTCGTCCCCCCCGCCCTTCACCCCGGCGTCCGCCTCGGCCACGGCCCGCAACGCGACAGAGACACCATCCGGCGTCCACCCCCGCATCTGCTGCCGCACCCGATCGATCTTCCACGGCGGCATCCCCAGCTCGCGCGCGAGATCAGCGGGCCGTCCGCCCCGAGCCGACGACAGCTTCCCGATCGCCCGCACGCCCTGCGCCAGCGCACTGGTGATCAGGACCGGCGCGACCCCGGTGGACAACGACCACCGCAACGCCTCCAACGCCTCCGCGGCCCGCCCCTCCACGGCCCTGTCGGCGACGGTGAAGCTGGAAGCCTCGGCCCGCCCGGTGTAGTACCGCCCCACGACGGCCTCGTCGATCGTGCCCTCGACATCGGCGACCAGCTGGGTCACGGCGGACGCCAACTCCCGCAGATCGCTCCCGATCGCATCGACCAGCGCCTGACACGCCTCGGGCGTGGCGGACCGCCCGGTCGCCCGGAACTCCTGTCGCACAAAGGCCAGCCGGTCCGCGGGCTTGGTCATCTTCGGGCAGGCGACCTCTCGCGCCCCCGCCTTCCGCGCGGCATCGAGCAGCGCCTTGCCCTTGGCTCCCCCCGCGTGCAGCAGCACCAGGGTGATCTCCTCGGCGGGCGCCCCGAGATATGCCTTCACGTCCTTGACGGTGTCGGCGGACAGATCCTGCGCATTGCGCACGACCACGACCTTGCGCTCCGCGAACAACGACGGACTGGTCAACTCGGCGAGCGTCCCCGGCTGCAACTGATCCGGAGTCAGATCCCGCACATCCGTATCCGCATCAGCGACCCGGGCAGCGGTGACCACCTCCCGCACAGCCCGGTCGAGCAGCAGCTCCTCCTGCCCCACAGCAAGGGTCACGGAGGCGAGAGGGTCGTCATGAGCAGTCTTCTTGGCCATCGCGTACAGCATGGCACGGGGCACTGACAGCGCCGTAGCTGCGGGCGCCCACGAGGCTGCTCGCGCAGTCCCCACACCCTGGGAGGGGCACCATCACGCCGCCCGGCAACGCCGTCCGCGCAGCCGGACCGGCCGGCTTCGTCCATCCGCCCTCGACGGCCGTTCGCAGGGAAGCCCGGCTATGGCCCCCTCCGAGAGATCGTCCCGCTGCGAAGATGCGGCCCGCGACAGCGGACGAGTGAAACCGACCTCTCGCCGCTCCTTACGCCCCACCCGCCGTGAACGCAGCCCTCAGCCCACCTCAAGCCCCCCCGGGCCGTCCGAGCCCCGGCCTCACGGCTCCTCCCGCCACCCGTCCCACTCCCCCACGAACTCCTCCAGTTCCCCGGGATCCAACCGCCCCGCCGCATCCCGCAGCACCACGAGCCACTGCGCGTCCTCCGCATCGTCCTCCCCCGCCAACGCGTCCCGAACGACCTGCGGCTCCTCATCCACCCCGAACCGTTCCGAGAGAGCCTGGACGACCTCCTCCACGGCATCCCGATCAGGCAGCACCAGCACATGTCTCACATCGCTCACGGGACCATTCTCCAGGCCGGCCCCAGTGCCCGGGCCGCTCATCCCCGCGGCCCGCCCCGCCCCTCCGGCTCGCGTACGGTCGGCACCCGGCCGAGCTCGATACCGAACCTCTCCCGGTACACCCCCAGCACCTCCTCGTCCGTCTCCAACCCCCGTTCCTCCCGCGCCCCGTCGGCGGCCGTCACCTTGAAGACCCGTCCGCTGAGCGTGATCCGCCCGCCGTCCTCCGTGACCCTCGAACACACCAGGGACTGGGTGAAGTGCGAGGCCGACGAGGTGCTGTGCCACCAGGCCCCGGCCGCGAAGTCACCGAGGACCCGGGGCCGCACCTCCAGCCGGTACTGACTCCTGCCGTCCATGACGACATCCAGGTCCGCGGCGTCACCCCCTCCCTTCTTCACCGCGCTTTCCCCGCCGCGCACCCCCGCCGCGTCGGGCCCCGCCTCGACGATCCGGAAGGTGCCCCCGGGATCCTCCTGCTCACCCCGCGCCCCGAACGCCAGCGGATAGTGACTGTGCGCCCCGAACCCCACATCGGCCAGCCACTCACCCCCGTCCACCGTCCGTACCCGCAGCGCGAGATGGTCGTACGGGATCCCGAGCCGCCCCTCCTCCCCGTACACCCGGCCCGCGAGCAGCGTGACGTCGAAGCCGAGCGCGGCCAGCAATGCCCCGAACGCCCCGTTCAGCTCGTAACAGAACCCTCCCCTCCGGGCACCGACCACCTTCTCCACCAGCCCCTCCTCCTCCAGCACGATCTCCTCGCCGAGGTGGACCGACAGGTTCTCGAAGGGCACGGTCTGCAGATGGCGCAGATGCAGCTCGCGCAGGACCTCCACGGTGGGCCACGCCGGATGCTGGACTCCCAGGCGGCGGAGGTATGCGTCAACCTGTGTCGGATTCATGCCCCCAGTCTCGCGCCACCCACAGTCCCCCACCGCCCGCGCCACCACCGGTGCGGCCGCCAGGTCCACCACCACCGTTTCCGTCGCCCGTCCCGGCGACCGCCAGCGACCCGTCCCGGTCCGTCCGCAGCACCACCGCACCCCCGGCCCGCAGCGCGGCGACCGTGGTGGGAGCCGGGTGGCCGTACGTGTTGTCGGCGCCGACGGAGATGAGCGCGACCCGCGGGGCGGCCCGGCGTATCAGCTCCGGGTCCTGGTAGGCCGAACCATGGTGAGCGACCTTGAGAACGTCCACCCCGGCCAGCCGCGAACCCGCAGGCGAGCTCAACAGCTCCTGCTGGGCCGGGGGTTCGAGGTCCCCGAGCAGGAGGAAGCGCAGCCCGCCCGACCGTACGAGCATCGTGACGCTGGCGTCGTTGGGGCCGTCCTCCGCGGCCACCGCCGGATCCGCCGGCGGCCACAGCACCTCCCAGGCCAGGGCTCCCGTGCGCCGTTCCTCCCCGGCTGCCGCACGCGTCACCGGAATTCGCCGGGCCGCCGCTTCCCGGTGAACGGACTCGGCCTGGTCCACCGGCTCCTCCAGCCCGGTCGTCTCGATCGCTCCGACCGACCGCCCCCGCAGCACCCCGGCCAGCCCTGCCACATGGTCGGCGTGGAAGTGGGTCAGGACCACGAGCGGCACCTTGGTGATGCCGAGTGTGCGCAGACAGCCGTCGACGAGTGCCGGATCGGGGCCCGCGTCCACGACCACGCCCGTCCCCTCCCCTGCCGCGAGCACCGTCGCGTCGCCCTGGCCCACGTCGCACATCGCGAACCGCCAGCCCGGTGGCGGCCATCCCGTGATCACCCGGGTCAGCGGCGGCGGCTGCACGACCGCGAGTACGAACACCATCGCGCAGACGGCACACCACCAGGGATGTCGCAGCAACCGCCGCCCGGCGAGCAGCAGGAGCCCGGTGACGAGGGCGAGCAGCCCCGCCCCCGCCCAGCTGCCCGGCCAGTCCACTCCCCCGCCGGGCAACGACGCCCCGGTCCGGGCGACGTCCGCGATCCACCCGGCGGGCCAACTCGCGCACCAGGCAAGCGCCTTGGCCACCGGCATCGCCAGGGGTGCCGTCGCCAGCGCCGCGAAGCCCAGCACCGTGGCCGGGGCGACCGCGAACTCCACGAGCAGATTGCACGGCACCGCCACCAGGCTCACCCGCGCCGACAGCACGGCGACCACCGGCGCACACAGGGCCTGCGCGGCGGCCGCGGCTGCCAACCCCTCCGCCAGCCGCGGCGGCACCCGGCGTCGGCGCAACGCCAGGCTCCAGCGAGGCGCGAGCGTGAGCAGGGCGCCGGTCGCCAGCACGGAGAGCAGGAAGCCGTAGCTGCGCGCCAGCCAAGGGTCGTACAGCACCAGCAGCAGTACGGCCGTCGCCAGCGCCGGGATCAGTGAGCGGCGGCGTCCGGTCGCGAGGGCGAGCAAGGCGACAGCCCCGCAGGCCGCGGCCCGCAGCACGCTCGGGTCCGGCCGGCACACCACGACGAATCCCAGTGTGAGTCCGCCGCCGAGCAGCGCGGTCGTCCGCAGTGACACCCCGAGGCGGGGCGCCAGTCCCCGTCGCTCGACGAGTTGGGCGAGGCCGGGCGGCCCGATGAGCAGGGCGAGCAGGATCGTGAGGTTGCTGCCGGAGACGGCGAGCGTGTGCGCGAGGTCGGTCTCCTTGAATGCCTCGTCCAACTCGGGTGTGATCCGCGCGGTGTCCCCGACGACCAGCCCCGGCAGCAGGGCCCGGGCATCCGCCGGCAACCCGTCGGTGGCTTCCCGCAGCCCCGCCCGCAACCGCCCCGCGAACCGCTGCGTCCCCGACGCCTCCCTGACAACCTCGGGCCCTCCCCGGTCCCGCACCCGTAGTACAGCCGCGACTCGGTCGTCCTCCACCAACGGCGGCGCGGCACGCGCGGTGACCCGCACCCGCGTGGACGGCAACAACCCGAGCCAGGGCGACCGAGCGGGACCTTCGACGGCCGGCGCCGGTCCGGGCGTCGGGCCGGGCGTCGCCCCACCGCTCCCACGGCGACCGGTGGCGACCACCTCCGTGCCCGAGCCGGCTCCCGCACGCGCGTCGACGATCAACAGCACCGGCGCCCGTGTCGCCACCACCCTCCCGTCCTCCGTCTCGACCCGCCGGACGTCGGCGCCGATGACGACGGCGGTGGGGGCCGCGTGGTCCCCGGTGATCCGGGGTCGCGTCAGCCGGGGGTCGGAGGTCACCTGGACCTCGGCGGTCACGGTGGCGTACTGCCGTGCCAGCGCGGGCACCGGTCCCCGCCGCAGATCGGCCCCGTGCAGTCCGGCGGACGCGGCGGCCGCCGCGACACAGAGGAGCACAGCGGCGACCGGCATCCGGCCGCCCCCACCGAGGACCCGCGTTCCGCGCCATCGTCCCGACACCAGCGCGCAGGCGAGGACCAGACAGCCGGCCACCACCCCCGCGATCCACCATGGTGACGCGTCCAGGGTCACGGCGGCCGTGGCCCAGGCCGCGAGCGCCGCGGGTACCAGCCGCAGATCCGTGGGCCCTTCCTGCCGCGGGTGAGCATCCCCGAGCCGCTTCCCCGAGGCGGCGTGCACGGTGGCCCGCGCACGCGCCTCGTCCTCCTGCCTTCGCCGCACCTCCGAGCCGTACCTCATGGCCGTACGAGATTCCGCAGATCGGCGAAGCGGCGGTCGCCGATGCCGTTGACCTCACGCAGTTCGTTCACCGAGCGGAAGCCGCCGTGCTGGGTGCGGTAGTCGACGATGTGCTGGGCGAGCACGGGGCCGACGCCGGGCAGGGTGTCGAGCTGGTCCAGGGTGGCTGTGTTCAAGGAGACGGGAGCGGCCGCCGCACCGGCCGGCACCCCGGCGACGGGACCTCCCATGCCGGGCGCGGGCACGGGAGCTGGTGCGGCCTGGCCCCCGACGACCACCTGCTCGCCGTCCACGAGGAACCGCGCGCGGTTGAGCGTGTCGGTCTTCGTACCCGGCCGCACGCCACCGGCCGCCTTCAGCGCGTCGGCGACCCTCGAACCGGCCGGCAGCCGCTGAATTCCTGGCTCCCGGACCTTTCCACTGACGTCCACGACGATCTCGGCCCCGGCCGGTCCCGTCGCGTTCGAAGTCCCGCCCGAGACAGCCGGCTCGGCCACCTCTCGCCGTCCACCCGCGCCGGACTGCCCGAACGGAGCCGCCGCGCGCACCACTTCGGGCGCCTGGACGGACTGTGCCCGGCCGGTCCAGAAGTGCTGCAGGGCGAACACCGCGGCCACGACGAGCAGTACCGAGAGCGCGACCACGTTCCGCCGCTCCAGCCCGCACCGCGTCTGCAGCCACACGGGCATCCGCTCCCGCAGAGCCGACCCGGCCCGCTCCCGCCAGTCCCCGCCGCCGGAATCGGTACCTCGCCAGGCATCACGCCCGCCATCGGCGTCTCGCCAAGCCTCCTCCCGGGGATCGCCGCCCCGCAGGACCTCGTCCACAGAACCGCGATTCCGCAGAGCCCCCTCCGCAGCACCACTGTCCCGCAGGGCCGTCCCGGCGGAACGACCGTCCCGCAGGCCCGTCCCGGCAGAACGACCATCTCGCAGGCCCGTCCCGGCAGAACGACCGTCCCGCAGGAACCCGGCAGCGGAATCAACGTCAGACCAGCCCCTCTCCGCGGAACCAGGATCAGGCCGGACCCTCTCAGCAGGACCGCCGTCCCACCGCGCCCCCTCCACGAAACCACCGTCCCGCACAGCCCTCTCGGCAGCACCCGCCCCCCACCGGGCCTCCTCCACGAACCCGACCGCACCGCCCGCCGAACCGGCCTCGGCACCATCGACGGCACCGGCAGCCTCCAGACGCTCCGGACCGCCCCCCGCCACCTCACCGTCCCCACCCGGCGGCCCCTTCCCCAAGTCCCCCCGCTCCCGCGCCCGTTCGGCGAAGAGCACCTCCGCCCGTCGCTGGAGTTCCTCCGCCGAATCGGCCTGCCGAGGCCGGACCCGGCCCCGGGTGAGGGGCGGTCGGCGGTGTCGTGAGCGTCCGTCGGAATGGGGGCCACGGCCCGGCCCGCTGGTCGGCGTCGCTGTGCTGGAGCGTGATCGAAGTGCCATGCGCCGAGGATCGGACAGGTCCGCGATCTCGCGATGATCTTGGTCAATTCCCGGGGATTACCCACCGGTTGTGGAAAACTTCGCCACCCTCACGAGTGATTCCGGCACCTCGGGCGGTACCGTCACCGGGGCGAGACCACGACCCCCAGCAGCCCGGGCCCCGTGTGCGCCCCGATCACCGCCCCGACCTCACTCACATGCAGGTCGGCAAGTCCCGTCACCCGCACGCGCAGACGGTCCGCGAGGGCGGCCGCCCGGTCGGGGGCGGACAGATGATGGACCGCGATGTCGACCGGCGCGCTGCCGGCCCGCTCGGCCGCGATCTCCTCCAGGCGGGCGATGGCCTTGGACGCCGTCCGCACCTTCTCCAGCGGCTCGATCCGACCGCCGACGAGCTTCAGCAGCGGCTTGACGGCGAGCGCGGAACCGAGGAGGGCCTGCGCGGCCCCGATCCGGCCGCCGCGGCGCAGATAGTCGAGGGTGTCGACGTAGAAGTAGGCGGACGTGCCCGCGGCCCGCTTCTCCGCGGCAGTGACCGCCTCGTCCACCGTGCCGCCCGACTCCGCGGTCTCGGCGGCGGCGAGCGCGCAGAACCCGAGAGCCATGGCGATCATGCCGGTGTCGACCACGCGCACCGGCACCGGCGACTCACGCGCCGCCATGACGGCGGCGTCGTAGGTGCCGGAGAGCTCGGCGGACAGGTGCAACGACACGATGCCGGTCGCGCCGGACTCGGCGACCTTGCGGTAGTGCTCCGCGAAGGTCTGGGGGCTGGGTCGCGAGGTGGTGACGGGGCGTCGCTTCTGGAGCGCCTGGGCCAGCGACCGGGCCGTGATCTCGGTGCCCTCCTCCAGCGCGCGGTCACCGAGGACCACGGTCAGGGGTACCGCTGTGATGCCGTGCCGCTCCATCGTCCCCTGCGGCAGGTAGGCCGTTGAATCCGTGACGATCGCGACATGGCGGGACATGAGCTGGAGGTTACCTGCCGTAGCGTCCGGGTGGCAGCCCGGCCCCTGTCACCCGGGGCCGCCGTGTCGGGATCAAGTCGTGCTCTCAGGACGGGGTTTCTTCTGCCAGGGATAGGTGGTTCGAGGGCCCGGCGGAGTGATCGCGGGCCGCGTCGGCTCCTCGGCGGTGCGGGAGCGGGACGTCTCGGGCCAGGTCTGCTGTCCGGGGCCGGCGTCGGCGGCGGGCGCCTCGGGCCACGGGGGCGGTGTCGCGGCGGGCTCGGTCTTCGTCCAGTGCCGCAGGGCGCCGGACTCGACGTCGATCTGCGCGCTCAGTGTGTCCAGGTCGTCGCCGGCGAAGCGGTGGGCGCGGTCGCGTGCCGCCCAGCGCAGGGAGTCCGCCGACTGTGTGATGCGCTCGGTGCGCTCCCGCAGGCCCGGCAGACGCTCGGCCAGCGTTGCCCGGTCGGGCTCGGACTCCAGGCGCTTGAGTTCGCCGTCCAGCTCGTGGCCGTGCGCGCTGAGCCGCTGGAAGAGGCCGAGGGACTCCTTGAGGGATGCGTCCTCGGCCACGCCCGCGTGCAGCGCGTCCTGGGTGGCCCGCATCGAGGTGCGCAGCTTCAGCCGCAGCTGGGCCAGTTCGCCCGCCGGGCCGAGCTGGGCGAAAGACTTGGCGCGCAGGGTGTGGTCCTTGACCGTGCGCCGGGCCTGGGTGATGGTGCGGTCCACACCGCGCTTGGCGGCCCCGACCACCTTCACCGTCGCGTAGGCGCCGAGGGCCACGAAGAGCACGAAAAGCAGGGCCACGACCGCGATCACTGCTTCCACGAAAACTCCTCCTCCGCCCCGACACGGCACTCGCCGCTCTTCAAAGGTAAACGCGACGGGCAGGTCCGGAGTTCCGGAAGAACCCCGAACCTGCCCGCACGCGACCCTTAGGGGGCCTTACGCCGGAACGATGTTCACCAGCTTCGGCGCCCGCACGATCACCTTGCGGATGCCCGCCCCGTCCAGCGCCGCCACGACCTTCTCGTCGGCCAGCGCGACCTTCTCCAGCTCGTCGTCGGAGATGGCCGGCGAGACCTCCAGGCGGGCCTTGACCTTGCCCTTGACCTGGACCACGCAGGTCACGGTCTCGTCCACGACGTACTGCGGGTCGGCGACCGGGAAGTCCTGGTGGACGACCGAGTCGGTGTGGCCCAGCTTGCGCCACAGCTCCTCGGCGATGTGCGGGGCCAGCGGCGTGATCAGCAGCACCAGCGCCTCGGCGACCGGTCGCGCGACCGGGCCGCCCGCCTTGGTCAGGTGGTTGTTCAGCTCCGTGACCTTGGCGATGGCGGTGTTGAAGCGCAGCCCCTCCAGGTCGTGGCGCACCCCGTCGATCGCCTTGTGCAGGGCACGCAGGGTGGCCTCGTCGGGCTCGGCGTCGACGACGGTCACCTCTCCGGTGGCCTCGTCGATGATGTTGCGCCACAGGCGCTGCAGCAGGCGGTACTGGCCGACCACCGCGCGCGTGTCCCACGGGCGCGAGACGTCCAGCGGGCCCATCGCCATCTCGTACAGGCGCAGGGTGTCGGCGCCGTACTCCTCGCAGATCGCCTCCGGGGTGACGGCGTTCTTCAGGGACTTGCCCATCTTGCCCAGTTCGCGCTTGACCTGCTCGCCTGCGTAGAAGAACTGGCCGTCGCGCTCCTCGACCTCGGTGGCCGGCACCGGGAAGCCCCGGCTGTCGCGGTAGACGAAGGCCTGGATCATGCCCTGGTTGTACAGCTTGTGGAACGGCTCGGGCGACGAGATGTGTCCCAGGTCGAACAGGACCTTGGACCAGAAGCGCGCGTACAGCAGGTGCAGCACGGCGTGCTCGGCGCCGCCGACGTACAGGTCGACACCGCCGTGCGGCTGTCCCGCGCGCGGACCCATCCAGTACTGCTCGATCTCGGGGTCGACCAGCTGCTCGCTGTTGTGCGGGTCCAGGTAGCGCAGTTCGTACCAGCAGGAACCGGCCCAGTTGGGCATGGTGTTGGTCTCGCGGCGGTACGGGCGGGGCCCGCGTCCGTCGCCCAGGTCCAGGGTGACGTCGACCCAGTCCTGGTTGCGGGACAGCGGGGTCTCCGGGGAGGTGTCCGCGTCGTCCGGGTCGAAGGTGCGGGGCGAGTAGTCCTCGACCTCGGGCAGCTCCAGCGGCAGCATCGACTCGGGCAGCGAGTGGGCGATGCCCTCCTCGTCGTAGACGATCGGGAAGGGCTCGCCCCAGTAGCGCTGGCGGCTGAACAGCCAGTCGCGCAGCCGGAAGTTGACGGTGCCCTCGCCGATGCCCTTGTGCTGCAGCCACTCGGTGATGCGCGCCTTGGCCTCGGTCACGTCCAGGCCGTCCAGGGAGACGTCCTCGCCGTGCGAGTTGACGATCCTGGCGTCGTACGAGGCGAAGGCGTCGTCCCACGTCGAGGTGTCCGTGCTCCGGCCGTCGCTCGGCTCGACCACGCAGCGGATCGGCAGCTCGAAGGCGCGCGCGAAGGCGAAGTCACGCGTGTCGTGCGCCGGCACGGCCATGATCGCGCCGGTGCCGTAGCCCATCAGGACGTAGTCGGCGATGAAGACGGGGATCTGCTCGCCGTTGACCGGGTTGGTCGCGTACACGCCGGTGAAGACGCCGGTCTTGTCCTTGGCCTCGGCCTGCCGCTCGACGTCCGACTTGGAGGCGGCCTGCGCGCGGTAGGCGGCGACCGCCTCGGCGGGGGTGGCGTGTCCGCCGGTCCACACGTCGTGCGTGCCCTCGGGCCATTCCTGCGGTGTGAACTTGTCGACCAGCGGGTGTTCGGGAGCCAGCACCATGTAGGTCGCGCCGAACAGCGTGTCCTGGCGCGTGGTGAAGACGGTGATCGCCTCGCCGTCGACGGGGAAGTCGACGCGGGCGCCCTCGGAGCGGCCGATCCAGTTGCGCTGCTGCAGCTTGATGGCCTCGGGCCAGTCCAGCTCGTTCAGGTCGTCCAGCAGACGGTCGGCGTACGCGGTGATCCGCATGTTCCACTGGCGCAGCTTGGCCTTGAAGACCGGGAAGTTGCCGCGCTCGGAGCGGCCGTCGGCGGTGACCTCCTCGTTGGCCAGCACGGTGCCCAGGCCCGGGCACCAGTTGACGGGCGCGTCGGAGGCGTACGCCAGGCGGTACTCGCCCAGGACGTCGGCACGCTCGGCCGCGGACAGGGCGTCCCAGGAACGGCCACCGGGTACCGCGCGCTCACCGGACTCGAAGGCGGCGACCAGCTCGGAGATCGGGCGGGCCTTCTTCGCCTCGTCGTCGTACCAGGAGTTGAAGATCTGCAGGAAGATCCACTGGGTCCACTTGTAGTAGTCCGGGTCGATCGTGGCGAACGACCGGCGCTTGTCGTGGCCCAGGCCCAGCCGGCGCAGCTGGGACTTCATGTTGTTGATGGCGGCCTCGGTGGTGACCCGGGGGTGCTCGCCGGTCTGTACGGCGTGCTGCTCGGCGGGCAGGCCGAAGGCGTCGAAGCCCAGGGTGTGCAGGACGTTGTGGCCGGTCATCCGCTGGAAGCGGGCGAAGACGTCGGTGGCGATGTAGCCCAGCGGGTGGCCGACGTGCAGACCGGCACCGGAGGGGTACGGGAACATGTCCATGATGTACTTCTTGGGCCGCGCGACCAGCTCGGGGTCGCCCGCCAGGTCACCCTTGGGGTTCGGCGCCGCGTAGGTGCCGTCGGCGTCCCAGAAGTCCTGCCAGCGTGCCTCGATCTCGGCCGCGACGGCGGCCGTGTAGCGGTGCGGCGCGGCCACCTCGGCGGGGGCAGCGGGGTTCGTCTCGCTCATGGTCCTCAAAGCTCCATCGATCGTCTCTGCCAGCGGCTGTGTCGTCCGGAAACGAAAAATCCCCTCGCACAGGAGGGGACGCCGCGCCGATTCCGACCACGTCTTCACCGGTGGTCGGGACTGATCAGCGCGGCTCGCTAAGCAGAAGGCGTACGGCACGCATGGCGTCAGAGTACCGCAGCCGTTGAGCAAGCCGCGACGAGCTTACGTATGCCTCTTTGGCACCGGGTGCCGCACTCGCCGCCGCAGTCGAGAGCACCGTCCGATCCGACAGGAACTGAACCAAGGTCAATGCTTACTTCGCGTAACAGCTACTAAGGGGCATCGCACCAGCCCCACGGCCGTTTGATAACAACGCAATAACTCAAACGCCGTACCCATCGGTATGGCGCCACTTAGAGTGCGGCAGCGGGACCGCCTTCCCGAACCGCTCGGAGTTGCCCCCATGAACCCTCGTAGTAGCAACAACACGCTCCCCAGGACCGGCCGGTCGGCCTACGGGGTGGCGACGGCCGTCTTTCTGCTGACCATTCCTCTGGTCGTGGTGTACGGAGGTGTCTGGCTCCAGGACTTCCTCAACTTCGGAGCGGGCGTGGTGACGCTTGTCCTCCTCACCTGTTCCGTGATCTGGGGGCTGGTCGCACAGGACCGATTGGTCCTCAACACCCGGCAGCGGATCGTGGCCCAGGGTGTGCACCGGATCACCGCCGTCGGCTCGATCGCCTTCCTTCTGCTGCACATCGGGATCAAACTCACCCTTGAGCACACGACGTGGATCGCCGCGTTCATCCCGTTCGGGCTGGGCTTCAGCAGCAGCGGAGGCCTCATAGGTCTCGGCACCCTGGCCGGCCAGCTCATGATCTTCGTCGGCATCACCGGCGCCCTGCGCAACCGGTTCGCGTCCCCGGCCCCGGTCGCGGCCCGCTGGCGGGCGATGCACATGCTGGCCTACCCGGCCTGGTGCGCCGGCCTGATCCACGGCCTGTACGCGGGCCGCGCGGTGAAGGCCCCGATCTTCACCTACATGTACGCGCTCTGCGTGCTCGGCGTCATCGCGGCCCTCGCCCTGCGCGCGGCTCCGCGCCCGTTCAAGCGCAAGGTCACCGACCGGGTCGCCATGCTCCTCGGCGCCGAGGAGCGGCCGGGCCGCGAGGAGCTGGAGGCCAGCCGGGCCAGGAGGGCCGCGGAGAGCGCCGGACCGGGCCGCGAGGGCCGCCGCAGGGCACCGGAGTCCGCCGGCCGGCGCTCGGAGTCCTCCCTGCCCGGCTACGAGGGCCTGACGCAGACCGGCTCCATACCCGCCTACCAGGCCCCGCCGGCCCCGGAACCGGCGGGCAGCGGGTTCGCCGCCGCCTACCGCGCCATGTCGCCGGGCGCACAGCAGGGCTACGACACCGGCCAGACCGCGCGCATGGACATGCCGATGGACATGCAGGCCGCCACCGACCCCATCGCGCGCGTGGACGGCGGCGGCAGCACCTCCGGCAGCTGGCCGATCCCGTCCCCGCCGCCGGTCGGCGAGGCGCCCGCCTCGGTCTACGACCCACTCCAGGACACGGGGTACAACATCCCGACCTATGGCGGTAATTCGGGCACGGCCAGCTATCTCACAAGTGATGTACGCGACACAGGTGAGACGAACACCCTGTACGGCACGTACAACCCGAATGACACGTACAACACCGGTCCCGCCGCTGAACCAACGCCCGGTCAGTCGTACGACTTCGACTCACCGGGGCCGGGCGAACCTTGGAACACGCCTTCCGGAGGCTATAGGTGAACGAGGCCCTGCCCGACGTACCAGAAGTCCGCGTGGTCGGTCTTCCCCAGCTCACGTCGGGCTTCGACCTTGTCGAACGACTTGACCTGCCCATGCACCTGAAGGTGCATGGGCCGCTCGAACCCATGGGCGGCGAGCAACTCGCGAAGCTCTCCGAAGCCATCAACCTGAAGGGGCGCGGCGGTGCCGGCTTCCCCTTCCACAAGAAGCTGCGCTCGGTCGCCGAAGCGGCGATCAAGCGCGGCGTCCGGCCGGTCGTCGTCGTCAACGGCAGCGAGGACGAACCCGCCTGCCGCAAGGACACGGTCCTCATCAACCGTGCCCCTCACCTCATCCTGGACGGCGCCCTCCTGGCCGCCGAGGCCCTGGGTGCCCGCACCCTCGTGATCGGGGTCACCCGGGAGTCCACGCAGCGTTCCATGGAGGCCGCCCTCGCCGAGCGCGGCCTCAGCAACGGCCGCAGATCGGCGCTACGCGCACGCGTGCAGCGCAATCCCGTCCGCATGGTCACCGGAGCGGCGGCGTCGCTGATCCGCTCCATCGACGGCGGCCCGGCCATCCCGCCCGGCCGCAAGGTCAGCGCCTCGCAGAACGGCGTCGGCGGCGCACCCACGCTCCTGTCCAACGCAGAGACCTTCGCGCAGCTGGCGATCGCCGCGCGCATCGGTCCGGAGCGCTACGGCAACACCGGGCTGTACGACGAGCCGGGCACCGTCCTGCTCACGGTCTCCGGCGCCGTCGCGCGCCCCATGGTGATCGAGGTCCCGACCGGCGTACCCCTGCGCTACGTCCTGCAGTTGGCCGGCGCCCCGCCGGTCCCGCAGGGTGTACTGACGGGCGGCTACCACGGCAAGTGGATCGACGCGGCCACGGTCAACGAGGCGATCGTCTCCCGCAACTCCCTGGACGCCGTGGGCGGCGCGCTCGGCGCCGGCGCGATCCTGCCGATCACTCAGGAGACCTGCCCGCTGGGCGAGTCGCTGCGGGTGGCGCAGTGGCTGGCCGAGGAGAGCGCGGGCCAGTGCGGCCCCTGCTACCTCGGTCTGCCGGCCGCCGCGCGCGGCATGGAGGACATCCTCAACGGCGGCGGTCCCGCCGCCCTGGAGGCGCTCAAGCAGGTCGCCAAGAACGTGAAGCGGCGCGGCGCGTGCTCGCACCCGGACGGCTCCGCGATGTTCCTGGAGTCGACCATCAAGGCGTTCACGGACGACCTGGCCGCCCATGTCCTCGGCAATGGCTGCGGACGGCCCGTGGAGGGCGTTCTGCCGCTCTTCGAGGGCGGGAAGATGCCCACGGGCATCGCGGGCGGCGGCGAGTCCGAGGAGACCGGTCCCAGCCGTCAGAAGATCTACGTCGACTGGACGCTGTGCCGGGGCCACGGCCTGTGCGCCGACATCCTCCCCGAGGTGTTCGAGCTCGGCGCCGACGGTTTCCCGACCGTCGCCCAGGCTCAGGTGCCGCGCTACGCCGAGGCCAAGGCTCTACGCGCGGTGCGTCGCTGCCCGGCGCTCGCCCTGCGCCTGGAGGACGAGAGCCCGCGCGACAAGGGCCCCACCCGCAACCTGCCGGTGCTGTCCCAGGGTCGCGGGAGGCGTGCGCTGGGCCGCTGAGCCGACGTCACGAAGGGGGCCGACCGGAATCCGGGCGGCCCCCTTCGTCGTATGCGGACAACTCCCCCTGGAAACGCAGCAATCCCGCCGGATCAAATGATCTGGCGGGATCTTTGTGTGGAGCTAAGGAGATTTGAACTCCTGACCCCCTGCATGCCATGCAGGTGCTCTACCAACTGAGCTATAGCCCCGTGCTGCGCTCCGCCCGGCTTCCCTGGCGGCGACGCCAACATTACACGGTCCACCGGGGGGAACACCAAATCGTTTCCCTGCGGGCAGCAGGGACGACGTCAAGCGGTCACGAACGAGTAGAACCGCTTCAGTGTGCAGTGTTCTTCGAGGAGACGGCCGTAGATCGGCTCACCCTCGAGTTCGCGGTACGTCTCGATGGGGTCGCCTTTTATGATCAGCGCCCGCGCGCACTCCTCGCACCAGTACTGGTAGTCGGGATTGACCGGCTCCATGTCCCGTACGATCGGCGTCCCGCTGCCGCACCAGTCGCACTTTCGCCTGTGTGCACCCATCGTTCAGCTCCAGCTGTGGCCGCAGGCCGTGCACACGTAGGAGATTCCGCCGTTGTCGCCGAGTACTTGGGCCACGTGGACAGAACCGCAGGAAGGGCAGATGAGGCGGACCGTCGTGTCCTTCGTCGACGCCGCTTCGCGGAGGTGGCCGCCCTCCACGAGGATGCTCGCAGGCATCACTACTCCCTCCCGTCGGGCCGCGCCCCCTTCCGGCCGTTTGATTCTGCCACGGCCGGACCAATACGGTCAGCGACGCCTGAGTACCAGTCCGGACACGGCGCCCACCGCGGCGGTCCCGGCCAGCGCGAACATGCACGCCCACAGCGCCTCCGCAGAGGTATACGCCTCGGAGGGGCCGAGTGACTCAAGCCGGTTCAAGAACAGTGTGCCGAACCCCGCGACGCCGATCAGCTGGCCGAGTTGGGTGACCGTGGCGAGCAGGCCGCTGGCGTCCGCCGCGTGCCGGGGCTCCACCGTGGCCAGGGCCCCGGTGAGCGTGGGGCTGAAGGCGAGCGCGAGCCCGACGCCCACGCCGGCGTACGCGGCGTACAGCGCGACACCGCCGTCGCCGCCGCCCTTCAGCGCCAGGCCCACGCCCAGCGCGGACAGGGCGGTGATCAGGAACCCGGCGGGCGTCAGCAGCCGCTGCCAGGACGCGGGCCAGTGGCGCCAGGTCAGTCCGACGATGCCGAAGACCGCCGCGGTCGGCGCGAAGGAGAGTCCGGCCCGCAGCGGGCTGTAGCCGAGGCCGCCCTGCACGTACAGGGTGAGCACGAAGAGGAAGCCGCCGTTGACGGCCATGACCGCCATGATCCGGAAGACGGCGAGCCCCATGCCGGGATGGCGCAGGACGCTCGGCGTGATCAGCGGGGCACCGCCGCGCCCGGCCAGCCGGGACTCGTAGCCGCAGAAGACGGCGAACAGGATCGCGGCGGCGGCCAGGGAGAACCAGGACCACAGCGGCCAGTCCTCCTCCTGCCCGAGCACCAGCGGCACCGTGCACAGCGACACGGCCGCGCCGAGCAGCACCAGGCCGGGCAGGTCGAGGCCGCGCGCCCGGTCCCGTGGTGTCGGACGGTCCCCGGGCAGCAGGACCCGCGCGCCCACGGCCAGCAGGACGAGGCCGACGGGGACGTTCACGAGGAACACCGGCCGCCAGCTCGTGCCGAACAGGTCGGCGCTGACCAGGACTCCGCCGACGACCTGGCCGGCGGCGGCGCCGACCGCGAGGACCGCCGAGTACGCGCCGAGCGCCTTCATCCGGGCCTCGCCGGTGAAGTTGCGCTGGATCAGGCTGAGCACCTGCGGGATCATCACCGCCGATCCGGCGCCCTGCACCAGCCGGAAGACGATCAACTCGGTGGCGCCCTGGGCCAGCCCGCAGGCGAGTGACGCCGTCGTGAACAGGGCGAGCCCGACGAGGTGGACCCGGCCGTGGCCGAACCGCTCGCCGAGCCGGGCGCCGGTGATCAGCAGCACGGAGTACGTGATGGCGTACCCGGCGACGACCAGCTGGAGTTGGGCGCCCGAGGCGTGCAGTTCCGTGCCGATCGTGGGGGCCGCGACGTTCACGATGAACACGTCGAGCAGCGCCATGAACTGGGCGGCGAGGACGAGCGCGAGCAGCGGCCGGGGCCGGTTGTCAGTGGCGGGTGCTTCACTTCTGGCAGGTGGGGAAACGGACGCGGGATTCGGTCCCGTCCGGGGCGTTGTCGTCATGCCGCTGAGCATGAGGACATCCCGGTACGGGTGCCGAGAGCCCGCCGATGCTGGTACTGCCAGCACCTGGCAAGCGCCGGGCGCGGCACCGAGGATGGTCGTGACGAGGGGGACGTGACGATGAGGACGACACAGCGACGACGGCCCGAGCTGGCCTCGTTCCTGCGCAGCAGGCGGGCCCGGGTGACCCCGGCGGACGTGGGCATGCCGCCGGGTCTCAGGCGCCGCACCCCGGGCCTGCGCCGCGAGGAGGTCGCCCAGCTCTCCGGTGTGGGTGTGACCTGGTACACGTGGCTGGAGCAGGGCCGGCCGATCAACGCGTCCGCGCAGGTCCTGGACGCCGTGGCCCGTACGCTGCGGCTCGACCCGCCGGAGCGGGAGCATCTGTACCGCCTGGCACAGGTGCCGTTCGCCCCGGACCCGGAGGGTCTGACGCGGTCGGCGGGCCCGGAGGTGCAGGGCATCATCGACGCCCTCGACCCGCTCCCGGCGGTCGTCTACAACTCGCGCTACGACATCCTGGCCACGAACACGGGCTACCGCGACCTGTTCCTGATACCGGAGATCATCGGCCTCGGGAGGGCGAACGCGCTGTGGACACTGTTCACGGTGTCCGACGAGGCCTGCCCCCTGTTGCACCGGGAACGCGAGCTGCCGGTGATGGTGGCGACGCTGCGGTCCTCGTACGGCAGACATGTGGGCGAGCCGGCCTGGGAGGAGTTCATTCGCGGACTGTCGGCGGCCAGCCCGTACTTCGCCGAACTCTGGGCGAGCGGCCAGGTGGTGCCGCCGGGGCCCCGGGTGAAGACCTTCCGCCATCGGGCCGTGGGCGAACTGCGGATGACCTCCCAGTCGCTGTCGATCGACGGGATGCCCGAGTGCCGGATCGTGGTCTACACACCGGAGGACGAGGAGACACGGGAGAAGGCGGCGCGACTGCGAAAGCGCACGGAACAGGAGCACACAGCACAGGAGCACACAGAAAATCCCGCCTCCTGACGGAGACGGGACCCTGATGATCACCGATCTTTGACAACTCAACAGAGTGTCGATCTGTGGAGCTAAGGAGAATTGAACTCCTGACCTCCTGCATGCCATGCAGGCGCTCTACCAACTGAGCTATAGCCCCTTGTGTTCTTCCCGCTCGGCGGGCGAACAAGAAGAACTTTAGCCTGCGACCTGCCGGAAAGTGAAATCCGGTCCGGAGCCCTCAGTCGTCGTCGCCGAGCACCGGCTCGGGGAGGGTTCCGGCGTTGTGCTCCAGGAGGCGCCAGCCTCGGGCGCCCTGGCCGAGGACGGACCAGCAGCAGTTGGAGAGGCCGCCGAGGCTCTCCCAGTGCCGGGAGTCCAGCCCGAGGAGCCGGCCGATGGTGGTGCGGATCGTGCCGCCGTGGCTGACCACGACGAGCGTGCCGTCCTCGGGGAGCTTCTCGGCGTGCCGGAGCACGACGGGGGCGGCGCGGTCGGCCACCTCGGTCTCCAGTTCCCCGCCACCGCGGCGGACCGGCTCACCGCGCTTCCACGCGGCGTACTCATCGCCGTGCCGGGCGATGATCTCCTCGTGCGTCAGCCCCTGCCAGACACCCGCGTAGGTCTCCCGCAGGCCCTCGTCGTGGGTCACGTCCAGGCCGGTGAGCGCGGCGAGCTCGGCGGCGGTGTTCGCGGCCCGCTGGAGGTCGGAGGCGACGATCGCGTCGGGCTCGAGGGAGGCCAGCAGCCGGGCGGCACGACGGGCCTGGCCGACACCGATCTCGGTGAGCTCGACGTCGGTGGTGCCCTGGAAGCGACGCTCCACGTTCCAGGAGGTCTGGCCGTGCCGCCACAGGATGACGCGGCGGCCCCGGCCTTTGCGGTCGGCGGGAGCGGTCACCGCGGCTCCCCGTACTCGGCGTCGTCCTCCTCGGTCCGCAGCGCGGCGTGCTCCTGCGCCTTGCCACGGGTCGCCTTGGCGTCGGCGGGCAGCTCCAGCTCGGGGCAGTCCTTCCACAGCCGCTCCAGGGCGTAGAAGACCCGCTCCTCGCTGTGCTGGACATGGACGACGATGTCCACGTAGTCGAGCAAGACCCAGCGGGCCTCGCGGTCGCCCTCGCGGCGCACCGGCTTGGCGCCGAGCTCCTTCGAGAGCCGCTCCTCGATCTCGTCGACGATGGACTTGACCTGGCGGTCGTTGGGTGCGGACGCCAGCAGGAAGGCGTCGGTGATCGAGAGGACGTCGCTGACGTCGTACGCGATCACGTCATGGGCGAGCTTGTCGGCGGCCGCCTGCGCGGCGGTGTGGACGAGCTCGAGGGAACGGTCAGTGGCGGTCACTACAAGGCTTTCGGTCGGCGGTCACTTGACACCAAGGGTCTCACGGACCGCCGACGGCACCCCACGCGATGGCGGAGATCACGCGGGGTGCCGCTGCGGGCCCTGAGCCGGGCCTAGGACGAGGAGTCGGGTTTGTAGTCCTGGCCGAGGATCACGGAGACGTTCGCGCTCGAGGAGATCGTGCCCTTGCCGACGGCACTGGTGGGCAGGCCCAGGGTCTTGGCGACCTCGGTGGCGTTCGCCTTGTCGGCGGCGTCGGCGTAGACGACCTTCGAGGTGGCCCGGGCCGAGGAGGGTGTGCCGCCGTCGATGAAGGTGAAGCCGCCGTTGAGGAGGACGACGCGGGCCTTCTCGGTGTTGTCCCTGGTGCCGGTGGCGTTCTGGACCGAGACGCTCACGGCCGCGTCCTTGTCGGGGCTCTTCGCCTTGCCGCCGAGGACGTCCTTGACGACGCTCGCACTGGCCTCCGCACTCAGGGTGCCGTCCTGCTGGACGGGCAGCAGCGCGGTCCTGTAGTCGCCGCTCTTGGCGAGGTCCGCGAGCTTGGCGAGGAAGGTGCCGAGGTCCTTGTCCGTCAGGGACGGGTCGAGGATCTGGGCCAGCGTCTGCACGGTGGTGGTCGCCGCCGTCGGGTCGGAGGACAGCTTGCGCAGGACGCCCTGCAGGACCTGGCCGAACCGCTCCAGCTGGGCGTTCTGCGCCTCGCCGGAGGCACGGTAGGTCGCGTAGGCGACGGCCATCTTGCCGCTGAGGGTCTGGTCCTTCCCCTTGCTCACCAGAGGCGCCTGGCCCTTCTTCCCGGCGTCCGGGTCGGGCACGGCGGCGTTGGTGTCGACGTCGATGTTCCCGACGAGGTCGACCAGGTTCTGCAGATAGGGGGTGTCCAGGCGCCAGGTGCCCTCGATGTCGGTGCCGAGGACGGTGTCGAGGGAGTCGACGGTTCCGGAGGAGCCGTCGTCGTCGACGGACTTGGCGAGGGTCGTCGTGGAGCCGTCGTCGGCCGTCAGGTTGAGGGAGTTGGGGATCAGGACGGTGGTGCCCTGCTTGGTGGTGGTGTTGTCGACGAGCAGCGCAGTGGAGGTGCCGCCCTTCGTGGTGTTGTGCAGATGGACGACGATCACGTCGCGGTTCTGGGCGCTCGCCGCGATCGTGGTGCCCTTCTTGCTCTCCGGATCCGACAGTCCTGGCAACTTCCCGGCGTACCAGAGGTAACCGACTCCGCCCACCGCGACCAGGGCGAGGACGACGACCAGGGCGACGAGCCGGCTGCGGGCGCGACGCTTGGCCTCCTCGCGGCGCTCGGTGCGGTTCTCGGTGAAGTTGAGCCAGTCGATGACGTCCTCGGAGTCGGTGTCCGGCTCCTCGACGAACGCGAACTGCGCGGTGTGGTACTGCCGTTCGTCCCCGTCGGCGGGCTCCGCACTGGCACGGACCCGCCCCTGGCCGGCCGGTGCTCCCGCAGTGTGGCCCTGGCCGACCTGCGTCCCTCCGGCGTACCCCTGGCCCGCCTGCGTCCCCTCGGCCGGTCCACCCTGGTGCGGGATGTAGGCGGTCTGCTCGGCGACGCGGGGCTGCCGGCCGCTCGCGGCGGCCCGGCCGTAGGGGTCGTACGCCGTCGCCGGACCGCCGCCCTGGCCGCCCCCGTCGGCGTAGGGGTCGTACGGCGGCACGGGCGCCTGCCGACCGGTGTCCGCCGCGTAGGGGTCGTAGGGCGGCACGGGGTTCTGGGTGCCCGTGTCGTACGGCGTGGCCTGCTGCCCGCCGGTGGCGTACGGGTCGTAGCCGTACCCCTGCTGGGCGTAGGGGTCGTACTGCTGTTGCGGGGCCTGTTGCGGCGGGACCTGCTGGTACACCGGCCGGCCGTAGTCGTCGTAGCCGACGAGCTGGTACTGGTTCTCCTGGTCGTCGCCGTAGCCCGCGTCGTATCGGTCGTTCACCGGTGCCCCTCTCGGCTCACTCGCCGCGGTACAGCTCGCGCTTGTCGATGTACCGCACGACTCCGTCCGGCACCAGGTACCAGACGGGGTCGCCCTTGGCGACTCTCACCCGGCAGTCCGTGGAGGAGATGGCGAGGGCGGGGACCTCGACGAGTGAGACGCCGCCCTCGGGGAGTCCCGGGTCGGCCAGGGTGTGGCCGGGCCGGGTGACTCCGATGAAGTGTGCCAGGGCGAACAGCTCTTCCGTGTCACGCCAGGTGAGGATCTGGCCGAGGGCGTCGGCGCCCGTGATGAAGAAGAGGTCGGTGTCGGGGTTGAGGGCCTTGAGGTCGCGCAGGGTGTCCGTGGTGTAGGTCGCGCCACCGCGGTCGATGTCGATGCGGCTGACCGAGAACTGCGGGTTCTCGGCGGTCGCGATGACCGTCATCAGATAGCGGTCCTCGGCCGGGGAGACCGCGCGGTGGCTCTTCTGCCACGGCTGGCCCGTCGGTACGAACATCACCTCGTCCAGGTGGAACTGCGCGGCGACCTCGCTGGCCGCCACGAGGTGCCCGTGGTGGATCGGGTCGAACGTTCCGCCCATGACGCCCAGTCGGCGCTTGCCGGGGCTCGACGGGCCGTTGCCCGGGCCGGTAGGCATGTCCTGCTCTCCCATGCGTGCAGACCCTACCGGCCCGGCCTGAGGAACCGGGCAGGCGGAGGCCCGCAGTGTCCCGCTTCGGGCACCCGGTGCCTCAGCGGTCGCGGTTGAAACGGGTGGTGATCCACAGCAGGAGCAGCAGGATGATGAACGCGCCACCGCCGGTCACCAGGGGGTTGAGGCTCTCGTGGTTGCCGCCGTGCTCCTCGCCCTCAGCGGCGAGGGTGACCAACTGGGCAGCGGTGCTGTGGAAGCTCATCTTCGGCAGGACCTATCCGGTGGGCGGGATAAAGACGTCGGCTCATGGTAAGCGGGCGCGGTGGGGGCCATCACGCCGACTCCACCATTGAAGGCCGCGCTCAGGGCGTCGGGGAACCTTCGCCCTTCCTCAGTCGTCCTTCCGCTTGTACCCCCGCAGCAGGAACCACGCGGTGAACGCACAGCCCAGGAACATCACGACCAGTACCACCCGGAGCAGATTTCCGGACCCCTGCTGCTCGGCGGCGCTCGCGGCCTCGGTGAGCCAGGCGGCCCGGGTGTGCTCCATGATGTGGACTCCTTCGCTGTACTGCCCGTCCACGCTATCTCCGCCTAGGCTGGGCTCTGCTTCGGGGGGCGCAAAGGGCCGCACAAGGGTCCGTAAAGGATCACAGAGGCCGAAGAGGCACAGCCAAAGACGCACATGGGGGAAGACATGTCCGACGACGGCCATCAGAACAACGGACACGAGCAGGTGCCGAGCAGGCAGCGCAGGCGTTTCCCGGGTATCTCCTCGCGTGCGTACGAGCACCCCGCCGACCGCTCCGCCCTGGTGGCGCTGCGCAAGCTGAGCGGCTTCGACACGGTGTTCAAGGCACTCAGCGGACTGCTCCCCGAGCGGAGTCTGCGGCTGCTGTTCCTGTCCGACTCGGTGCGCGTGTCCGACCAGCAGTTCGCGTACCTCAACGACATGCTGCGGGACGCGTGTTACATCCTGGACCTGGAGAAGGTCCCGCCGATGTACGTCAACCAGGACCCGCAGCCGAACGCGATGTGCATCGGCCTGGACGAGCCGATCATCGTCGTCACCACGGGCCTGGTCGACCTGCTCGACGAGGAGGAGATGCGGGCGGTCGTCGGCCACGAGGTGGGCCACGCCCTCTCCGGTCACTCGGTCTACCGGACCATCCTGCTGTTCCTGACCAGCCTCGCCCTCAGGGTGGCCTGGATCCCGCTGGGCAACATCGCGATCATGGCGATCGTGACCGCGCTGCGCGAGTGGTTCCGCAAGTCGGAGCTGTCGGCGGACCGGGCGGGTCTCCTGGTCGGCCAGGATTTGCGGGCCTCGATGCGCGGTCTGATGAAGCTGGCCGGCGGTCACCATCTGCACGAGATGAACGTGGACGCGTTCCTGAAGCAGGCCGAGGAGTACGAGGCCGGCGGCGACCTGCGCGACTCCGTGCTGAAGATCCTGAACGTCCTGCCGCGTTCCCACCCCTTCACCACCGTGCGCGCGGCCGAGCTGAAGAAGTGGGCCGAGTCCCGCGACTACCAGCGGATCATGGACGGCCACTACCCGCGCCGCACCGAGGACAAGGACACCTCGGTCACGGACTCCTTCCGCGAGTCGGCCGCGAGCTACGCGACCAACGTCAAGAGCTCCAAGGACCCCCTGATGAAGCTGGTCAGCGACATCGCGGGCGGAGCGGGCGACCTGGGCGGCAGGGTGCGCAGGGGCTTCGGCGGATTCTCGAATTCGGCCCCGAGGGACGACGACCGGCCGACCGAAGGGAACGGACCGGCCCAGGGCGACTGAACCCACCCACGCCCACCGAACCCACAGACCCACCGAACAGTTCCACCGATCCCGCAGTTCCACCGATCCCGCGGCCCCACCGCACCCGCAGCCGACGACGAACCGCCGTCACACCTTCGGCTGCGCGCTGGTGGCCAGCGACCCGCACAGCGCCGTCGCGCTCCCCGTCGCATACGGATCGGTCCCGGCCGGTCCGCCCGCCTTCGCGGTCTGGCCGGCCAGCAACGGATGCAACCGGTTCGTGGAGTCCTCCGCGCACGACAGCGGCCCGGCCTGGACGTACGACACGACCAGCTGGGCCGTGTGCATCCTCAGATCGTCCCGGTCGAACCGGAAGTGCAGCTCACGCCGGACGGTGAACAGCGCGGCCGCCTGGGAGGCACCTGCACCGGCCGCCCGCAACGCGTACACGAACGTGTGGTCCGCCGTGACCTCCAGCGTCGAGGCGTCGGTCTCGGCGGCCTGGAGGCTGCCCTGCACCCGGATCCCGGCGTCGGCCAGGCGCACCTGCGCGGGGTCGAAACGGACCAGCCACCCGGTCGGCGCGTGCCGCCCGTCGGCGGCGGGGTGGGCGAAACTCTGGTCGAACTGGTCGAGCTGTTCCGTGTCGAGGAGCACCCGCACGGCACGGACCTGGTCGCGGACGAGGACGTCCGGGTCGAGCGAGGACCGCACGATGTAGTCCTTGGCCGTGGTCAGCGCGGACACGACCTGGCTGTCGGAGAAGTGTGCGGTGCGGCGGGAGGCCGGCAGCGGGATGCCCTCGGCGCCGACGCGGTACTGCGCGGCGGGGCTGTGCGCGTACAGGTACTCGGCGTCGGGGTGTCCCGGGACCTCGCCCTCGGGCGCCAGCGGGATGACGGTCATCCGCAGGGGTTCCACGGGCTGCCGGACCGCGGAGTTCTGGTAGGGGTGCCGTACGCCCATGTAGATCGCGGTGCCGAAGGCGACGGCGATCAGCAGGACCAGGATCAGCACCTGCCGGGACAGTCCCCGGCGCAACGGCGGACGGCGGCGGACGGCGGGCGCGTGGTCGGTGATGCGCTCCTGCGCGGAATACTCCTGGAGGCGGGCAGCCCGGACGAACGACTCGTCGAAGACGACGGATCGGTACTCGTCCTCACCACCCACGGGGCCGCCCTCGGGTGTCCCCTCGGGTGGGTCTGCCGGCCCTCCCATATCTTCAGGGTAGGTCTCGGGGCGCTCAGGTAAACGCCCCGCTGTGCGACAAGTTCTGACAGGTTCTCACCAGGAGCGTCAGGGCGTTCGCGGGACCGCGGAGACGGCTGGCTGGGAGTAGTCGGCCGACGCCGAGGGCGTCACCGTGCTGCCCTGCTCCAGACCGGTCGAGGCGGGCGGCGGAACCCGGTCGCGGCTGCCCGAGGAGGCGCCCCGGTAGACCGCCGTGAAGGCCAGCGCGACCATGCCGATACCCATGACGAGCGCAAGCATCCAGGCCACGGGGCGGTGCCAGCGGACCTGCTTGCCGTACGTCCCCGGGGCGCCGTAGCGGCCCTCGAGGATGTCGGTGTCGTCCAGGTCGTCGAGTTCCGGATCATGGCCGAAACCGCCGGGTCCGTAGCCGTCGTCGTACCGATCGGCTCGGGGGCGGGCGCGGCGGGCCTCGGCCTCGGAGGCCTCCGCTCTCGCCCGGGCCGCGGCCAGGAGGCGCTCGACGGCGGTCGGCTCGTGCACCACGGCCGCCTGTACGAAGGCCTCGTCGAAGACCACGGAGGCGAACTCTTCGTCCGACACCCCGCGGTCGTGGTCGTCGTCGGGCTCCCAGCCGTCAGGGAACGGCGTGCCCCCCACGTCCTCCGGCACGAGTCCAGAGTAGACCTGGGGGGTCATTTTGGGCAGACGGTAGGGAAATTCATCCGCCCTGTGAGACACCTCTCGCGCGCCCCCGGACGCCCCGGTTCAGCGGCGGATGTGGCCGTCGCCGGTGACGATGTACTTCGTGCTCGTCAGCTCCGGCAGGCCCATCGGGCCGCGGGCGTGCAGCTTCTGGGTGGAGATGCCGATCTCCGCGCCGAAGCCGAACTGGCCGCCGTCGGTGAAGCGGGTGGAGGCGTTGACCGCGACGGTCGTGGAGTCGACCAGCTGGGTGAAGCGGCGGGCGGCCTGCTGGGAGGTGGTGACGATGGCCTCGGTGTGGCCGGAGGTCCACAGCCGGATGTGCTCGACGGCCTTGTCGAGCGAGTCGACTACGGCGGCGGCGATGTCGTAGGAGAGGTACTCGGTGTCCCAGTCCTCGAGCGTGGCCTCGACGACGGTCGCCTTGGTGTCCTTGGCGTACGCCAGCACCCGCTGGTCGGCGTGGACGGTCACCCCGGCCTCGGCGAGGGCGTCCAGGGCGCGCGGCAGGAACTCGGGGGCGATGTCCTGGTGGACCAGGAGGGTCTCGGCGGCGTTGCAGACGCTGACCCGCTGGGCCTTGGAGTTGATCAGGATGTCGATCGCCATGTCGAGGTCGGCCTGGGCGTCGACGTAGACGTGGCAGTTTCCGGTGCCGGTCTCGATGACGGGGACGATCGACTCCGTCACGACGGTCTGGATCAGCGAGGCGCCGCCGCGCGGGATGAGCACGTCGACCAGGCCGCGGGCGCGCATCAGCTCGCGCACGCTCTCGCGGGACTCGCCGGGCACGAGCTGGATGGCGTCGGCGGGCAGTCCGGCGCCGCCCACGGCGTCGCGCAGGACCCGGACGAGGGCGGTGTTCGACTCGTAGGCGGAGCCCGAGCCGCGCAGCAGGACGGCGTTGCCGGACTTCAGGCAGAGGGCGGCGGCGTCGACCGTGACGTTCGGGCGGGCCTCGTAGATGATGCCGACCACGCCGAGCGGGACGCGGACCTGGCGCAGGTCGATGCCGTTGGGCAGGGTCGAGCCGCGCACGACCTCGCCGACCGGGTCGGGCAGCGCGACGACGTCCCGGACGTCGGAGGCGATGGCGCGCACCCGCTCCGGGGTGAGGGTCAGCCGGTCGATGATCGCCTCGCTGGTGCCGGCCTCGCGGGCCTTGGCGATGTCCTTGGCATTGGCCTCGACGATCTCGCTCGTGCGGACCTCCAGGGCGTCCGCGATGGCGAGCAGCGCGTCGTCCTTCTCGGCCCTCGGCAGCGGGGCGAGGTCGGCGGCGGCGGCCTTGGCCCGGTAGGCGGCCTGGGTGACCGGGGTCATGGAGTCGTACGGCGAGAGCGAGGTCATACCGGAAGGGTAGTGCGCCGGGCGAGGCCGTCCACCCGTTGTTCCACAGCGCGAGACGGGATCAAAGGGACACCCGCCGGGACACGATCAGAACGGGTGGGCCCCGACCGGCGAGGCCGGCGGCGGACCGTACCCCTCGGCGATGCGCTGGTGGTAGGTCTGGCGGTCGATGACCTCCAGGCCGACGATCTCCCACGGCGGCAGTCCCGCGGTCTGGCGGTGTTCGCCCCACAGGCGCAGGGCGACGGCGGCCGCGTCGTGCAGGTCGCGGGCCTCCTCCCAGTACCGGATCTCGGCGTGGTCGTTGGCGTAGCGGCTGGTCAGCAGGAAGGGGTGGTCGTGGGCGAGCTGTTCGAGGGCGCGCCGGACCTCTTTCAGCGGGGCCTCGTCACCGGAGACGCTGAGGGTGACATGCCACAGGCGCGGCAGATCCTGGGGCTCCTCGCCCTGGTAGCGGTCGCCGGCCGCGACGCTCGTCAGGGTCCGCTCCTCACCGGCCGCCCGCGTGGCCGGGCCCCCGGTCTCGTCCTCGGCCGGGGCCGGGGAACCGGCGGCCGCCCGCGCCACGGTCCCCCCGGGGCGACCGGATGAAGCCGCCGCACCAGCGCGGGACGCCGCCCCAGGGCGCACTCGTCTCACGACGGCCTCCTTCATGCACAGGTCGACCCCACGGGTCGGGCGGAATGTTGTTGTCCCTGGGACAAAGTTGAGCAGGCCGCAAGGGCTCGTGGGGCGGTTTTGCGGAACGTCCACCTCAGGGCGACGCCCTTGGCAGGGCGTTCACCCCGTTTTCGGGCGGTACCCCGGCACCCGGGGCCCCGTTGGGTGCCGGGCGGTCCTCAGACGGTCCTCAGGGGTGCAGGATCACCAGATCGTCCCGGTGGACGACCTCCCGCTCGTAGGCCGGCCCCAGTTCGCGTGCCAGCTCCCGGGTGGAGCGGCCGATCAGCCGCGGGATCTCCTTGGCGTCGAAGTTGACGAGCCCGCGGGCCACGGCGTGCCCGGTGCCGTCGCGCAGTTCGACGGGGTCGCCCGCGACGAACTCGCCCTCGACGGAGGCGATCCCGGCCGGCAGCAGCGACTTGCGGCGGTCGACGACCGCTTTCACCGCGCCGTCGTCCAGGGTCAGCGAGCCCTGCGGGGTGGACGCGTGCTGGAGCCACAGCAGCCGGTCGGCGGAGCGCTTGTCGGCGGGGTGGAAGTAGGTGCCGGTGTCACCGCCGGACAGCGCCTCGGCCGCGTGGACCGTGCTGGTCAGCACCACGGGGATGCCGGCGGCGGCCGCGATCCGGGCTGCCTCGACCTTGGTGACCATGCCGCCGGTGCCGACGCCCGCCTTGCCGGCGCTGCCGATCTCGATGCCCGCCAGATCCTCGGGGCCGCGCACCTGAGCTATCCGCGAGGTGCCGGGCCTGCTGGGGTCGCCGTCGTAGACGCCGTCGATGTCGGAAAGGAGGACGAGCAGGTCGGCGTGGACCAGGTGGGCCACCAGGGCGGCGAGCCGGTCGTTGTCGCCGAAGCGGATCTCGTCGGTGGCGACGGTGTCGTTCTCGTTGACGATCGGCAGGGCACCCATCGCGAGGAGCTTGTCGAGGGTGCGGGAGGCGTTGCGGTGGTGGGCGCGGCGGCTCATGTCGTCGCTGGTCAGCAGCACCTGGCCGACGCGGACGCCGTAGCGCGCGAAGGAGGCGGTGTAGCGGGCGACGAGCAGGCCCTGGCCGACGCTGGCGGCGGCCTGCTGGCGGGCGAGGTCGCGGGGGCGGCGGCGCAGGCCCAGCGGGGCGAGGCCGGCGGCGATGGCTCCGGAGGAGACGAGGACGATCTCCTTCTCGCCTCCGCTGCGGCTCTTGGCGAGGACGTCGACGAGCGCGTCGACCCGGTCGGCGTCGAGGCCGCCGGCAGCGGTGGTCAGCGACGAGGAACCGACCTTGACGACGATCCTGCGGGCCTCGCCCACGGCCTGCCTTGCCCCTGCCACCTTGTGTCCTGTCCCCTCGCGCCACGTGTGGGTCCTCGCCCGCAATGTACGCGAACGGGACCTGCCGACGCGCATCCGTCCACGTCCCGGACCCACAGCGGACGGTGGATCTCCCGGCCCGGGCCGTCGCGCGGCCCGGCCGGACCGGTCGGGCGCATAGCACCTGGCCGTCCCGCAGGGCAGGAGACACGCGCGTGTCGTCCGGAGGTCGGCACGCGTTAACCAGGGCGTCCGTCTCGCGACGACCTTGGAGTGCCCCCGTGCGAAAACGCCTCTCCCACCTCCGGTCCGCGCTGCGGCTGCCGGGCCGGCAGACCGCGACGAGAGCGCTCGTCGCCGCCGTCCTGGCAGCCGCCGTCGTCGCCCAGGCCGTCGCCGCCCTGCGTCCGCACGTCCCGCTGCTGCTCGCCGCGACGGCCGCCTCCCTGGCCGTCGAGGGTGTCCTGCACCGCTGGCAGCGCGGCATGGTGTCGCTGTTCGCCAAGACCCACGCGGACATCACCGTGCGGCACGTCCTGCGCGACCTGCTGCTGGTGCTCGGCCTGCTGCGGCTGACCCCGGAGGACGAGGAGACGGCGTACACCGCGCTGGTGGCAGGACTGCTCGCCTGCTACGCGCTGCACTGCGCCATCCAGGCGGCCTCCGTCCTGGTCCGCCGCACCCGCACCCTCCCGGTGGTCACCCGCAACATCGACGCCTCCGCGCTCCGCCTGACCCCGGCCCCGCCCGCCCTGCTGCGCCGCCCGGGACCCCGCCTCCTGGTCCACGGCCTGCCCGCCACGACGGGCCTGCTGGTCACGGCGGCCAACGGCGAGCCCCGCTGCGCGGCCTTCGGCATCGCGATGTCCCTGGGGCTCGCCCTGATGGGCCTGTACGACCTTCTCGTACGGCTGCTGCCGAGCCGGCGTCCGGCGGGCGAGCAGGAGGTGCTGGACTGGTTCGACGCGTGGCTCGCCGAGTACCGGCCGACCGTCGGCCTGTACTTCTCCGGCGGGGTCTCCTCCGCCTACCAGGCCAACATGTGGCTGGAGCCGCTCGCGGAGCTCGACGGGAAGCCGGTCATCATCCTGCGCGAGCGGTTCATGATGCAGAAGATCGCCGCGACCGACGTCCCGATCGTCTGCCTGCCGAAGGTGTCCACGCTGCTGCGCCTGGAGCAGTCCACGCTCCAGGTCCTCATCCACCCGTCGAACTCGGGCAAGACCTCCCAGGTCCTGCGCATCCCCACGATCAAGCACACCTTCGTCAACCACGGCGAGAGCGACAAGCTGTCCTCCTGCAACCCGTACGCGAAGGCGTACGACGAGGTGTGGGTGGCCGGTCCCGCGGCCCGCGAGCGGTACGCGGCGGCCCAGGTGGGCGTCGAGGACAAGGACGTGGTGGAGATCGGCCGCCCGCAGCTGGAGGTCGTACGGCCGTACGAGGGACCGCCGGCCGGGACGTACACGACGGTGCTGTACGCGCCGACCTGGGAGGGCTGGGACGGCAACCCCGGCAACACCTCGGTGATCGAGGCGGGCGAGAACATCGTGCGGGCGCTGCTCGCGGATCCGGGGGTGCGGCTGCTGTACAAGCCGCATCCGCTGACCGGGTCGGTGGACGCGCGGGCGGGCGCGGCGGACTTGAGGATCCGTGAGCTGGTGCGGGCGGCGAACCGGGAGCGGGCGGGGGAACGACCCGCCGACGACGGCGAACTCTCCCGCATCACACGGGAGTTGGACCGGCTCACCACCGCGTCCTTCCGGGTGGCGGCCGACTCGGTCGAGCGGATGCTGCTGCAGTCCACGCCGGAACCGGGCCGGGCCGAGGCGGTGGCCCGGGCGACGGCGGCCTGGGAGCGGGCGTACTGGGCCTCGCTGCCGGAGTGGGAGCACCAGGTCGTCACCGACGCCCGGCCCGCGCTGTACGCCTGCTTCAACCGGGCCGACCTGCTGATCAGCGATGTGTCCAGCGTGGTCAGCGACTTCCTGGCGAGCGGGAAGCCCTACGCGGTCGCCAACACCAGCGGACTGAGCGAGGCCGCGTTCCGCGCGGCGTTCCCCACGGCGGGGGCGGCGACCGTGCTGACCCCGGACGCGGTGGGGGTGCGGGCGCTGCTGGATGCCGTACGCCACCCCGAGCTGGACGAACTCGCCGGGGCGCGGGCCGAGTTGAAGCGACGGCTGCTGGGGCCGGACGAGCCGTCCTCGCAGGAACGGTTCGACAGGGCCGTACAGGCTCTGGGGGCGGTGGCCCGGGCGCGGAGGCTGCCGGGGCAGCGGCGGGAGGAGGAGACCGGGTCGGCCTCCGGGACGCTCACCCTGTCGGGATGAGGACCCTGCGTGCTTTGCGTACCGCCCGGCGCAGCAGCTGGTCGACGCCGACCTCCCGGTAACCCGGTACCTCCCGGGCCTCCCGTGGCTCGGCGAGGTAGAGGGAGTCGGGCAGGCCCGTCGAGCGGTCCCGGAAGAACGGGTAGGCGAGATACACCCGGCGGCCGCCCTTCTCCAGCGCCGCCTCCGGGGCCTTCTTCGCCCTCATGAACTCCAGGACCTCCATCAGGAGATCCGGGCGGCCCATCGCCACCAGCTGGAGCCGCAGCCGTTCGTGGACGCGGAGGCGGTGGGCCACCTCACCGGTCCAGTAGGCGTCCAGCAGGGGCTTCGCCAGCTCCAGCTTCTCCTGGCGGACCGCCTCGCCGTCCTTCAGGAACTTCGGCCCGAACTGCGGGAGCAGGGTGACGAGGAAGGGGCGCACCATCAGCGCGTCACGCCTCGCGCCCGCCGGGACCATGTCGGCGATCAGGTTCATCAGGGCGCGGGCGGAGTCGAAGCGCAGGGTGTGGCTGCCGGTCCTGGTGACGTGCTTGCCGTCCTCGCGGCCCACCAGGTAGTAGCAGGTATGGTCGGCGATCACGGAGACGCCGTCGGCCCGCAGATAGGCCTCCATGGTGAACAGGGCGTCCTCGCCGGTCCACAGGGACTCGTCGAAGCGCATGCTGTGCCGTTCGAGGAACGCGCGGCGGAACAGCTTCTGGGCGCTCAGCGTGAACTTGATGTTGGAGGAGAAGACGTCGGTGCGCTCCAGGGTCTGCCCCCACATCGACGTCGGCGGCTTGCGGTTGACGCCCTCGACCCGGCCCAGGACGACGTCCGTGCCGTTGCGGTCGGCCATCGCGACCATCCGCTCCAGGGCCTCGGGGCCGAGCCGGTCGTCGGCGTCGAGGAAGAAGACGTACCGCCCGGTCGCCTTGCCCAGACCGACGTTGCGCGGGCCGCTGGGGCCGCCGGAGTTGTCCGGCCGGACCACCGTGACGTCGAGGGGCGTGCGCGCCGCGAACTCCTCCAGGTACTCCCCCGTGCCGTCCGCCGAGCCGTCGTCCACCGCGATGACCTCGACGCGCGCGTGGCCGATGGTCTGTGCCTCGACGGAGGCCAGGCAGTCGACCAGATAGGGCATCGCCTCGTACGCCCCGATGACCACGGTCACATCAGGCTGCGCAACGGTCACTTCTCCCCCAGCCACGGTCCGATTCTGCTTCCGGCACTGGGACATACGCAGAAAGGGCCCGGTTTTCGGGATCACCCCCGAAAACCGGGCCCTTTCTTTACGAACGGGGGGTCAGGCCTTGGTCGTGGCCTCCGCCGCCGAGGCCGCGGGCCGCGACTCCTGGCCGACATTGCGCGCCTCGGCCTTGATCGCGAGGTTCGCCACCGCGGTGTTGAACTGCTCGATGGACAGGGGCTCGTCCGGTCCGAGCAGGTACTGCTTGAGCTCCACCCGGTCCTCGGCCAGCGGGTCGGCCGCCGGGTCACGGACCGCGTCGAGCAGCTCGCCCAGCTCGGTGGCCTGGTTGGACAGGATCGTGGCCGCCCGCACCGCGGTGTTCTGCCGCTTGAACTCCTCGATGCCCAGCTCCGCGGAGTCCGTGACCGCGTACGGCTTGCCGCTCGCGATGAAGTCGGAGACCACGCTGGAGATGTCGGAGACCATCGCGTCCGAGACGTTGAAGCAGTCGTACAGCCGCGGTTCGGCGCCCGTGACCACCCGGTGCTGCCACTGGGGGAAGGAACGCCAGTACACGTCGTTCCACTCGCCGCGCAGCCGGGCGATCTCCTCGTACTTGGCCACGTCGACCACGCCGTCACGGCTGGCCTCGGCCTCGTCGCCCTTCTCGCCGCCGCTGCCGACCAGGACGGCGAGCCGCGCCTCGATGCGGGCGAGTTCGGCCGTGGCGGCGGCCAGTGCGGCCGCGTCGGTCGGGAAGCGGGGGTCCGTGGCGCGCTCGGCGGCGGCCTGCACGATCAGCGCGGTGACCTTCTCGTGCGCGGCGGCCGCCTTGGGCAGGACCGTGCCGGTGAAGGGGTGCGGCTTGTAGAGGACACGGACCGGCGGGTCCGCCTTCAGCAGCTTCCTCACGATGTTCTCGCCGGCCAGCATCAGCGAGGTGTTGCCCGGGTCGCCGTCCCAGCCTTCCCAGGTGGGGGCGTAGAGCACGGTCGGGCAGTATCCATCAGCGGCTCCGCCGCGGGGGCCCGGCGTCCCCTGCCGCTTCTGGATCGGCGCCAGCTGCGGGCGGCCCACCTCGACGATGTCCTCGTCGCGGACCCCGACGTCGGCGATGGCGTAGCGGTCGCGGCCGGCCCGGCCGGCCACCCACACCTCGTCGTACGCCTTGCTGAACGGGTTGACGCTCGCCAGCTTGTCGCTGTCGCCGTGGCCGATGAAGACGTGCTTCATGGTGGGCACGCGCAGCAGGTGGATGTTCTTGCCGACGTTCGCCGCGTACAGCGCGACCCGCACCGTGGACAGGTCCATGTTCATCAGGTGCACCCCTCCGGGCACGCAGATGACGGGGACCGTGGTGGGCGCGAGGTTCTGCAGGATGACTCGCTCACGCAGGATGATCAGCGGCCTGGAGTCCAGCTGCTCCATGGTCTCCAGCCACATGTTGACCTGGTAGACGGAGTCCTTGGACCCGGAGAAGTAGAGCACCGTCTCCGGCTTGTAGTCGCGCAGCCACTCGTCGACCCTGGCGAGCACCTTGTCGGCGTTCGGCGGGACCTTCTTGCCGCGCACGTACGGCGTCAGCGCCAGGACGTACAGGGAGCCGAGCACTATCGTCACGCCGATGCCGATGAAGCCCGGCAGCGCCGAGTCCATCGCGGCGGCGACCAGTATGCCGACCACGGCCGCGAGGTCGAGGTGGAGCATCTTCTCGGCCGACCGGTTCAGCAGGCCCAGCGGCGGGGCGTCCGGGATGCGGAGGCGGGAGGCCAGGTCGACGTTGCGGGTGGCGACCGGGAGCCGGCGGCGGTTGCGGATCAGGGTGACCAGCGCGCCGTGCGGGGCCTGGAGGCCGTAGAACGCGATGAAGCAGGCGGTGGCACCGTAGAAGATCAGGTTGTTGGAGAGGTCGAGGCGGGCCAGCAGCAGGATCAGCAGGAGCTGTCTGATCAGGAAGCGGATCGACAGCCCGGCGCGCACCTTGCTGAGGCGGTTGATCAGATAACTGCCCTGGCGGTGCAGATAGTGGTCCGCAAGGTACGTGACGGCGGTCGCGGCCGCGAAGGCAGGGACGCTCGGAATGAGCGCGGCCACCATTATGGCGGGGAAACCCGCCATCATGAGGACCGCCGCGGCCAGCTCGGCCGCGCTGCCCACCCGGGCGACGCGAATAGCGGTGCTTATCACTGAAAACCTGCTCTGGGAGGGATGCCGGTTGTTTACCAATTAACGCTGCTTGAGGCTTCAGGTGTTGCTTAAGGCTTCAGGCCCCTGTGAATGCACCAGGAACGGGCAGCCACAGAGGCCTGAATTTACCGAAGACTAATTGTCCCTGATTATGCCACGCCGTCCTGACGGTCCAGGACACTGGCGAGCGCGGCCTCGAAGCCGGAGGCCTGGCCCGCGGAGGCCGTCGGGTCCTGCTGACGGACGTCGATGACATGCCCGGTGAGCTCGGAGAGCAGCACGTCGAGCGAGGTGCGGGCCACCGCCTCGGAGGACAGCAGGCTGCCCGCGGGCTCCTGGCCGAAGGCCTTGGTGCGCATGGGGGTGGCGGTGCGCTCGGGGTTGATGCAGTTCACCCGGACGCCGTCACCCGCCCATTCGTCGGACAGGGCCTGCGTCAGGTTGACCATCGCCGCCTTGGTCGAGGAGTACAGGCTGTACTCGGCGCGGCCGCGGGTGTAGCTGCTGGAGGTGTACAGCAGCAGCTGGCCCTTGGTCTCCGCCAGGTACTTGTACGAGGAGCGCGCGATCTGGACCGGCGCCAGGTAGTTCACCTTCAGCGCCTCCTCGATGGTGGCGTTGTCGGTCTCGGCCAGCTTGCCGATGCGCAGCACGCCCGCGGTGTTGACGACGTAGTCGATGCGCCCGGTCTCGGCGTACGCCTTGGACAGCGCGTCGTCGACCTCCTCCGGGTTCTCGACGTGGGTGCCGGTGGTGGAGCGGCCCAGCGCGTACACCTTGGCGCCGTAGGACTCGGCGAGCTCGCCGATGTCCTTGCCGATGCCGTAGGAGCCGCCGAAGACGACGACGGTCTTGCCGGTGAGCAGCTCGCGGTAGGCCTCGTCGCTCACCTGCTCGGGGGCCGCGGTCGAGGCGAGCTGGAAGAGCTTGTCGGCGATGAAGACGTCGACGGGCTGGGTGACCTTCATGTTGTACTCGTCGCCCGCGACGACGTGGATCGGCACGTCCGGCAGGTACTTGAGCACGACCGAACAGTCGTCCGTGGCCTGGAAGTTGGGGTCCCCGGCGGCGACCTCGTAGGCGCGCTTGATGGTGGACAGCTTGAAGGCCTGCGGGGTCTGGCCGCGGCGCAGCCGGGAGCGGTCCGGGATCTCGGTGATGAACTCGCCGTCGTCGCCGTGCTTGCGCGTGACGATGATGGTGTCCGCGGACGGGATGGCGACGTCGACGGCCTGGAAGCGCTCCAGGGCGACCACGCAGTCGTCGATGACGCGCCGCGAGAGCAGGGGGCGTACGGCGTCGTGGAACAGGACGTTGAGGTCCTCTCCCTCGGCCAGGCCCTCGCCGAGGGCCGCGATGGCGCGCTCGGTGGTCTCGTTGCGGGTGGCGCCGCCCTCGATGATCTTCTTGACCTTCGTGAATCCGGCCTTGGCGACGATCTTCTCTATGTCCGGAACATAGCCCGGCGCCATCAGGACGATGATGTCGTCGATGGAGTCGGCCTTCTCAAAGGTGGTCAGGGTGTGCTCGATGACTGCCTTGCCGGCGATCTTCAGCAGCTGCTTGGGGATCGAGAGACCCACGCGCTGACCGGTACCACCGGCCAGGATCACTGCGGTGGTACGGGGCTTGGCGATGTGCTGGGACACAGAAGACCTACCTCGGGGCGACAGGGAACGGGGAAATGGTCCCACTTGCGGTTACCGCTGTGCAAGGTGACCGCCGTTCACCGCATATGTGCGCGCTACCTGTCATTCATCTTGCACTGGAGGTGACGACGAGCGCCCCGTACAGCGCCCGGGCCGCGCCCCGGGGCGCTGGCCCGCGAGGCGGGCGGCCCCGGTACGGCGGACAGGAGCCCGGGGTCACCCGTGATCCGCATCACGTCGTCGAGCACCGGACTGCACGTGTTCTTCATATGCATGACGGCCCTGTTGCGGATCAGCCGGGAATACAACTGGTCCGGCAGTCCATTGCCCCGGAATTCCTTGTCAAGATTCCGCAGCATTTCGGTCTCGGCAAGGGCAAGAGAGTGATTCGCGCTGTCCGGAACGGGCTGGAGAAGATTTTCGGGCAGCCCGAGAAGGAGGTCTTCCCGCCGGTGACCACGCCCCTCTCGGGCCGCCCCCGCTCACACGGGGCGGACCCCCGGCTTGCCCGCTTCCACCCGCAGCTGTGCCAGCGTGGTCGTCGTCGCCTCCGGCCTGACCACCGTGTCCACGGCGCGGACCTGCGCGTCGATGCCGTGCCGGTCGATGTCGAAGAGGTGGTAGCCGCGGTGGGCGTCGATGAACTTCCAGTGCGGGTTGTCGGCCCGCAGCGGGTCCCACTGGGCGTGGAAGGCGGCCTGGTCCTGGTCGCCGTTGCTGGAGATGGAGGTGCCGACGAACTCGGCGCCGACGACCCGGGAGGACGGGTCGGCGTAGTCCTCCTTGAGGTCGCTGATCATCGTGAGGTGGCGGTCGCCGGAGAGCACGACGGGGTTGCGCACGCGCGTGAACTCCTCCAGGAGGGCGTTGCGTTCGACCTGGTAGCCGTCCCAGGCGTCGTAGTACCAGAGCTTGCCCTCGCCGGGCAGGATGTCGGTCTCGGCCATCATGATCTGCGAGGCGATGAGGTTCCAGCGGGCCGGTGAACCGTGCAGCGAGTCCAGCAGCCACTGCTTCTGCTCGGCGCCGAGCATGGTGAGGGACGGGTCCTGGGCCGCCGCCTGGTTGGTGACCTGGTCGCTGCGGAACTGCCGGGTGTCGAGCACGTTCAGCCGGACCAGCCGGCCGAACTCCAGCCGCCGGTACATCTGGATGTGCGGGCCGTTCGGGACGGCGGTGGCGCGCACCGGCATGTGCTCGTAGTACGCCTGGAAAGCCGCCGTGATCCGGGCCACGAACGCGTCGTGCGGCTGCTTCTCGGGGTCCTGCGGGACCTCGCCGGCCCAGTCGTTGTCGACCTCGTGGTCGTCGAAGCTGACCACCCAGGGCACGTGCGCGTGGATCTCGGCGAGGTCCGGGTCGGTGCGGTACTGGGCGTACCGGTTGCGGTACTGGACGAGGGTGTACGGCTCCCCCGTGCCCTCGTGCCGGCGCGGACCGGCCGACGACGGCGCCGACTCGTAGATGTAGTCGCCGACGAACAGCACGAGGTCCGGGTCCTGGTCCAGCATGTCGGCGTACGGCGTGAAGTAGCCGTGCTGCCAGTTCTGGCAGGAGGCGAGCGCGACGCGCAGGGTGCCCCCGGAGGTGTGCGGGGCGGGGGCGGTGCGGGTGCGGCCGGTGCGCGAGAGCTGGCCGTCGGCGCGGAAGCGGTACCAGTACGCGCGGCCCGCGCGCAGGCCCCGTACGTCGACGTGGACGCTGTGTCCGTACGCGGGCAGGGCCTGGGCGGTGCCCCGGCGGACGACCTTTCTGAAGCGTTCGTCCTCGGCGAGCTCCCACTCGACCGGCACCACTCTGTCGGGCATGCCTCCGCCGTTCAGCGGATCGGGGGCGAGCCGCGTCCACAGCACGATGCCGTCCGGCAGCGGGTCACCGGAGGACACCCCGAGGCTGAACACCCCGTCGGGCAGCGGGGTCTCCGCGGCTCGTGCGGTGCCCGGCAGCCACAGCTGCGCGGAGGCCGCGGCGCCGAGCACAGCGGCGCCTGCGGTCAGAAAGCGGCGTCGGCCGGGTGATGCTGCTCCGTACATGGGCGAACTCCCTTGCGTCGCTGACCTCTTGGGCACCCTGGAAGCTCACGCTTCGGGGTGATCCGTGCGTTGAACCAGAGTGTTCGCGTGCATGACAAATAGGTAGACAACAGAAGAGCCGTTGCGACTCGGGTATCACATGATGAACGTGATCCCGGCGCAACGGCCTTCAGGACACTGCCGACTGACGATCTTTTGGGTTCTAGTTGGTGAAGCCCGAGCCCAGACGGGCCTTCGCGGCCGTGGTGCCGAGCAGGGTGTGGCCGAAGGTGAGCGTGCCGTTCGGCCCCAGGACGGTGGCCGGAATCGGCAGGCCTCCGGGCGAGACGACGTACTGGGCCCGGGAGCGGAAGGACCACACGGACCCGGCGCCCGCGTTCTCCCCGGGCGCGCCGACCGCGACGTCGGCCAGTCCGTCACCGTTGGTGTCACCCGCATGGACGGCCCCGCCGAAGACGTCACCCTTCTCGGTGGCCCCCGGCACCCCCGGACTGTCCTGCGTGACCACCTGGTGGGAGCCCACTCCGGTCAGCCCGTCGGCCCGCCCGCTCAGCACGACGATCGCGCCGGCGTCCTTGACGGAGTTCGGAGCGGTGGCGGGGCCAAGGTCCTCGCCGGGCACGCCGGTGACCACGTCGAGGTACCCGTCCCCGTCGACGTCGGCGAGCTGGACGTCGGTGCCGAAGCCGTCGCCCTTCTCGGCGGTGCCGGGCACGCCGGGGTTGTCCTGGTTGACGAACTGGGCCGACACACCGTCAGGAGCGCCCGAGGTGCCGGGTATCCAGGTGATACGGCCGCCCTTGGCGCGGTAGGTGTCCCCGTCGCTCTCGTAGCCTTCGACGGTCCGGCCCACCACGATGTCGGCGTAGCCGTCCCGGTTCACGTCCCCGACCGCGAGGTTCTCGCCGCCCTGGAGCGCGGCGCCGTCGATGTCGTAGACCAGGGTCCATGGCGATAGGCCGTCCTTGGTGCCCCACCAGTACGCGATCCGCCGGGAGTCGAACGTGTCGGTGCCGTTCTCCGCGGCCACGACGTCCGTGATCCCGTCGCCGTTGAGATCGCCGACGTCGAGGTCGAGGACGCGGCTGTCGTACCTGTCCTTCACCACCTGGCGCTTCCCGGTGGCGGAGCCACCGCGGGTGAAGGGGCCGCCGGTCGCCACCAGGTCGTGCTCGTGCACCACGGTCAGCAGGTCGCTCGCGCCGTCCCCGTCGACGTCGCCCGCAGCGAGTCGGCCCTGGGCGCCGAGCCGGTCGCCGGCCGCGCCGGAGGCGAGGTTGGCACCGCCCGACAGACCGCGGGCACCGCCCCAGACGACCTGCACCAGACCGGACCCGCTGTTCTCGCCCCCGACGCCCACGACCAGGTCGGTGTACCCGTCCCGGTCGAGGTCGGCGCTGGTGAGCGCGCTGCCGAACCGGTCGCCCGCCTCGGAACCGCCCGGGACGCCCGCCGTGTTCTGGCTGAACACCCGCTTCGTGGAGGTCTTCGGGCCGCTCGCCGAGCCGTACAGCACGCCGACGAACCCGGCCTTCGCCTTCCCCGCGACGGTGCCGTCGGGCGCGGCCACCGCGAGGTCCGCGTAGCCGTCCCCGTTGAAGTCGTCCCGCACCTGGTGCGGCGCGGCCTCAGCGGCCCCCGCGGCGGCGGGCAGGGCCACGACCCCGCCGACCGCCAGGACGACGGCGAGTCCCGTGCGCCACCCTCTTCGTTGTCCGCGCATGCCGCGTCCCCCTCCTGTGACGGTCGTACGGATTGCTCCATACGACTCACAGGAAGGGCGGTTGGTTGTCCTGCGGTGGGCCGGGACGCCGCCCGGTGTTCGCTCAGAAGGGCTCGAAGTCGTCGAACTCCTGGCTCGCCTCGTCCCGTTCGGCCTGCTTGTCGCGGCGGCGCTGGGCTGCGGGGCGGGGTTCCTCGAAGCGGTGGTCCTCACCGCGCCGGCCGAGCATCTCGGCGCCGGCCATGACGGTCGGCTCCCAGTCGAAGACGACCGCGTTGTCCTCGGGGCCGATGGCGACGCCGTCGCCCGAGCGGGCGCCCGCCTTCATCAACGCCTCTTCCACACCGAGGCGGTTGAGGCGGTCGGCGAGGTAGCCGACGGCCTCGTCGTTGCTGAAGTCGGTCTGGCGCACCCAGCGCTCCGGCTTCTCGCCGCGCACCCGGAAGAGGCCGTCCTCCTCGCGGACCACGGTGAAGCCGGTGTCGTCCACGGCCTTGGGCCGGATGACGATCCGGGTCGCCTCCTCCTTGGGCTTCGCGGCCCGCGCCCTGCCGACCAGGTCGGCGAGGGCGAAGGACAGCTCCTTCAGCCCCATGTGGGCGACCGCGGACACCTCGAAGACGCGGTAGCCGCGCGCCTCCAGGTCCGGCCGCACCATCTCGGCGAGGTCCTTGCCGTCCGGGACGTCGATCTTGTTCAGGACGACGACGCGGGGACGGTTGCCGAGGCCGCCGTACTCCCTGAGCTCCGCCTCGATGATGTCGAGGTCGGAGATCGGGTCGCGGTCGGACTCCAGCGTCGCGGTGTCCAGGACGTGCACGAGGACGCTGCAACGCTCCACGTGCCGCAGGAACTCCAGGCCCAGCCCCTTGCCCTGGCTGGCGCCCGGGATCAGGCCCGGCACGTCGGCGATGGTGTAGACGGTCTCGCCGGCGGTCACCACACCCAGGTTGGGGACCAGCGTGGTGAAGGGGTAGTCGGCGATCTTCGGCTTGGCCGCGCTCAGCACCGAGATCAGCGAGGACTTGCCCGCGCTCGGGTAGCCGACCAGCGCCACGTCGGCGACGGTCTTGAGCTCCAGGACGATGTCCTGCAGGTCGCCTGGCACGCCGAGCAGCGCGAATCCGGGGGCCTTGCGGCGGGCGGAGGCCAGCGCCGCGTTGCCGAGGCCGCCGCGGCCGCCCTGGGCGGCGACGTAGGAGGTGCCGTGCCCGACCATGTCGGCGAGGACGTTGCCCTGCCGGTCGAGGACGACGGTGCCGTCCGGCACCGTCAGGACCAGGTCCTGGCCGTCCTTGCCGGAGCGGTTGCCGCCCTCGCCGGGCTTGCCGTTGGTGGCCTTGCGGTGCGGGGAGTGGTGGTAGTCGAGCAGCGTGGTGACGGACTGGTCGACGGTCAGGATGACGTCGCCGCCCCGCCCGCCGTTTCCGCCGTCGGGACCGCCGAGCGGCTTGAACTTCTCCCGGTGGACGGAGGCACAGCCGTGACCTCCGTTACCCGCGGCGACATGCAGTTCGACGCGGTCCACGAAGGTGGTCATGGTTCAGTGCCTCCAGAAAAACGTACGGAATACCTATGGGTACAACACGCGAAAGGCGGACCCGCTTCCCACCAGGGAAGTGAGGTCCGCCTCGCGAAAGCTTCCGATCAGGCGACCGGAACGATGTTCACGACCTTGCGGCCACGGTGGGTGCCGAACTCCACCGCGCCGGCGTTCAGCGCGAACAGCGTGTCGTCGCCGCCGCGGCCGACGCCCGCACCCGGGTGGAAGTGGGTGCCGCGCTGGCGGACCAGGATCTCGCCCGCGTTGACGACCTGACCGCCGAAACGCTTCACGCCGAGGCGCTGAGCGTTGGAGTCACGACCGTTACGGGTGGACGATGCGCCCTTCTTGTGTGCCATCTCTCCTCAGTCCCTTACTTCGCAGCCGCGGGGATCTCAGTGACCTTGATCGCCGTGTACTGCTGGCGGTGGCCCTGACGACGGCGGTAGCCGGTCTTGTTCTTGTAGCGAAGGATGTCGATCTTGACGCCCTTGTGGTGGTCCACGACCTCGGCCTGGACCTTGATGCCGGCCAGGACCCACGGGTCGCTGGTCACAGCGTCGCCGTCGACAACGAGCAGGGTCGAGAGCTCGACCGTGTCGCCAACCTTGGCAGTGGAAATCTTGTCAACCTCAACGATGTCGCCGACAGCAACCTTGTGCTGGCGACCACCGCTGCGCACGATGGCGTACACGCGGATCTCACTCTCTCGCTCGGGAACGGCACCCCCGCAGTCCAGCCGCCCGGCAGAGCGAGCGGCCTCTCCCGGCCAGAACAGCGGCCCGAGAGGAAGAGGTTTACGGGGATGTGGCGTGTCACCAGTGGACACGCCGACGCTCCAGGTTACGGGGCCACGGCCGAACGGGTCAAACCGGGCCCCGCCCCACTTCAAACCTGCGGGTTCAGGAACCGAGGGAGCCGAGGCTCTCCCGGTAGGCCACGCACTCCTCGTAGGAGGGCAGCAGCCCCTGCTCACGGGCCTCGGCCAGGGTGGGCGCCTGCTCGTCCTTGGGGGACAGCAGCGGGGCGATCCCCTCGGGCCACTCGATGCCGATCTCCGGGTCGAGGGGGTGGATGCCGTGCTCGCGCTGGGGTGCGTACCCCTCGGAGCACAGGTAGACCACGGTGGCGTCGTCGGTGAGCGCCATGAACCCGTGGCCGAGTCCCTCGGACAGGTAGACGGCGTGGTGGTCCTGGTCGTCCAGGCGGACGATCTCCCACTGGCCGAAGGTCGGCGAGCCGGTGCGGATGTCCACGATCACGTCGAGGACCGCGCCGCGCACGCACTTGACGTACTTGGCCTGCCCGGGCGGCACGTCGGCGAAGTGGATGCCGCGCAGGGTGCCCCGGCTGGACACCGACATGTTGGCCTGGGCCAGGCCGAGCGGGTGGCCCGCGGCCTCGGCGAAGACGGGGGCCTTGAACCACTCGTGGAAGCTGCCCCGGCCGTCGGGGAAGACCTTCGGTTCGAACACCCAGGCACCGGAGATGGAAAGGGGTCGCATCGCGGGGTCTCAGCCCTTCTTCTGGTTGGTCAGGGCGCGCTTGATGCGCCCGGCGGCCCGTCGCCACAGCGGGCGCGGCGCGGCCGCCTTCTTCTTCGGGGCACTGGGAGCGGCCTTCTTCGCGGCCGACGGGGTGTGCCGGTCGATCACGGTGGCGGTGCCGTCGGCGGCGACCACCACGTCCACCGGGAGCCGGGTCCACTTGCGCTCACCGCGAGCCGCGGAGGGCACGCCGATCCGGACCGCCCAGCGCATGCCGGTGAGCTTCTCCAGCGGCAGCTCGGCGGTGACCGTACGGCCGTCCAGGGTGGCCTCCGCCGGGTACTTGCCGACGTTCTTGCGCTCGAAGCGGAGCTGGACCGTGTCCCCGCCGGCCGCGGCGACGTGCAGCGGCAGGGGCAGCCGTACGACGGAACCCTCCACCGCGCCCGCGGCGGGCGGCATGACGGCGACGGCCTCGCCCTCCAGCTTGTTCGTGTGCTGGTCGACGTCGAGCGAGAGGTTGCCCGGTCCGTCGGTCCAGTACGGCAGGACGAGCCGTGCGGGTTCGCCGGTGAGGGCGGCCAGGCGACCGGCCTCGACGTCCTCGCCGCGCACCGCGCCGAGCCGGGTCTCCTTGCTCCAGCCGCAGGACTTGATCCTGAGGTGCAGGTCCCAGATGCCCTTGTCGAGCGGGGCGCCGGAGGCCGCGGTCTCGGGATCGAGCTCGGCGCGGGCGGAGATCCGCTGCCGGACGGCACCGTCCCCGGACGCGACCTCGTGCAGCTCGCTCTTGACGGGGAGGTAGAACTGCCGGGCGTCCTCGCGGTGCCGGACCACCAGGTCCACGTCGCTCTTGGCCAGCGGGGCGTCCAGCGCGATGCCCTGGTCGTCGAGCGCCTTGAGGGCCTCGTCGGAAAGCGGCAGGCCGAGCAGCCGGCGCTCGCCCTCCTGACGGAAGGTCATGGGCTCGTCGCCGATGTGCAGTTCGGAGTCGAAGCCGACGCTCAGGGTGCCGTCCCGCCACTCCAGCGAGGTGAGCTCGCCGGTGGGCTTGATCCCGGCCTCCCACTCGGCGAGGGTGCGGATGTCCTGGTAGCGGTCGGCGAAGACCAGCCCGGCGACGACCTTCTGGGTGAGGCCGAGACGGGCGACGACACCGGGTCCGAAGCGCTCGGTGACCACCTTGTGGATCTCGGTGTACAGCTCCTCGGCGTAGTCCTCGGGGAGCTTGAGCAGGCGCTTGCCGCGCAGCCGCTCGACCATCTCGTTGCGCAGCCAGCGGCTGAACAGCTTGTCGCGCAGCGCGCCGGGCTCGGTCAGCGACTCGACGACGTCGAGGGCCTCGCGCAGGTTGCCGAAGTAGCCGACCGGGTCGAAGCGCTGGAAGCCCGCGTTCGAGCCGTCGTCACGCGTGATGTGGTAGTAGCACAGGTAGTCACCGAGGACGGAGACGTTCTTCGCGCGCAGATAGGTCTCCACGACGAAGACGTGGTCCTCGAGCCGGCGGCGACCCTCCTTGAAGCGGATCCCGTGCTCGTTGAGGAACTCCCGCCGGAACATCTTGTGCGGGGTGAGGCTGTCGATCAGCGGCGCGTCGGAGACGCTGGCACGCGGCCGGTTGACCCGGAACAGCTCCTGCGGGACCGGGCGTCCGATGCCCGCCATCTTGCCCACGACGACGTCGGCCTCGTTGGCCTTGCCGAAGTCGTACATCCGCTCAAGGGCCTCGTCGCCGAGCCAGTCGTCGTGGTCGACGAACATGACGTACTCGCCCTGAGCGGCGTCGATGCCGGTGTTGCGGGGCCTGCCCGACCAGCCGGAGGACTCCTGGTGGATGACGTGGAAGTGCGGGTGCTCGGCGGCGAGCTGGTCCAGGCGCGCCGGGGTCTCGTCGGTGGAGCCGTCGTTGACGAAGAAGACCTCGAACTCGTCCGGGGTCAGGCTCTGCCGGAGCAGGCCCGTGATGCAGTCCTCGACGTATTTGCCGGGGTTGTAGACCGCGATGACGACGCTGACCTTGACCGTCACGCCGTGTTCTCCTTCAGATGGACCCGGTGGATCTCCGGGAAGGCCTCGGTGAGAGCCGTGCGCCAGTCGCGCAGCGGCTCGATGCCGGCCTCGGCGAACCGGCCGTGACCGAGGACGCTGTAGGCGGGACGCGGAGCGGGCCGCACGAAGGCCTCGCTGGTGGTGGGGCGGACCCGGTCCGGGTCGGCGCCGAGCAGGCGGAAGATCTCCTGGGTGAAGCCGTGCCAGGTGGTCTCGCCGGAGTTGGTGCCGTGGTAGACGCCGGCCGGGGCGGTGCCGGCCAGGGCGCCGAGGCCCAACTCGACCAGCAGGCCCGCGAGATCGGCGCTCCAGGTGGGCTGGCCGCGCTGGTCGTCGACGACGTCGAGGGTGTCCTTGACGCCCTCCAGCTTGATCATCGTGCGGACGAAATTGGGGCCGCCGGCGCCGTACAGCCAGGCGGTGCGCACGACGTAGCCGCGCTCGGTCGCCAGGACCGCCTTCTCCCCGGCCAGCTTGGTGCGGCCGTAGGCGCTGCGGGGCGCGGTGGGGGCGTCCTCGGCGTACGGCGTGGTGGCGTCTCCGGCGAAGACGTAGTCCGTGGAGACGTGCAGCAGGACGGCGCCGGTGCGGGCGCTGGCCTCGGCGAGGTGGCGGGGCCCGTCGCCGTTGATGGCGAGCGCCTCGTCCTCACGGGTCTCGGCGTCGTCGACGGCGGTCCAGGCCGCGCAGTTGACGACCACGGCGGGCCGGTGCTCTTCGAGTGCCGCGCTCACGGCGCCGGCGTCGGTGAGGTCCAGCGCCTTGCGGTCGAGGGCGACGAACCGCTCCCCCGACTGGGACAGCCGGGCCAGGACGTCCTGGCCCAGCATGCCGCCCGCGCCCGTGACCAGCCAGGTGCGGTTGTCGGTCACAGCGCGGCCCGCTCCTTCAGCGGCTCCCACCAGGCGCGGTTGTCGCGGTACCACTGCACGGTCTCCGCGAGGCCCTGCTCGAAGCTCTTGCGGGGCTCGTAGCCGAGCTCCTCGCGGATCTTCGTGCAGTCGACGGAGTAGCGGCGGTCGTGGCCCTTGCGGTCCTCGACGTACTCGACGCTGGTCTCCCAGTCGGCGCCGCAGGCCTTCAGCAGCAGCCCGGTGAGCTCCTTGTTGGAGAGCTCGGTGCCGCCGCCGATGTTGTAGACCTCACCGGCCCGGCCCTTGGTGCGCACCAGCTCGATGCCCTGGACGTGGTCGTCGATGTGCAGCCAGTCGCGGACGTTGCCGCCGTCGCCGTACAGCGGGACCTTCTTGCCGTCGAGAAGGTTGGTCACGAACAGCGGGATGACCTTCTCGGGGAAGTGGTGGTGCCCGTAGTTGTTGGAGCAGCGGGTCACGCGCACGTCCAGGCCGTGGGTGCGGTGGTACGACAGCGCGATCAGGTCGCTGGACGCCTTCGCCGAGGAATACGGCGAGTTGGGCTCCAGCGGGTGCGTCTCGGGCCAGGAACCCTCGTCGATCGAGCCGTAGACCTCGTCGGTGGAGATGTGCACGAAGGTCTTGATGCCCGCGCGGTGGGCCGCGTCGATGAGGGTGTGGGTGCCGACCACGTTGGTGCGCACGAACTCGGCGCCGCCGTCGATGGAACGGTCGACGTGCGACTCGGCGGCGAAGTGGACGACCTGGTCGTGCTCGGCCATCAGCTTGCCGACCAGCTCGGGGTCGCAGATGTCGCCCTGTACGAAGGCGAATCCGGGGTGCTCGCGCACCTCGTCGAGGTTGGCCGGGTTGCCCGCGTAGGTCAGCTTGTCGAGGACGGTGATCGAGACATCACCGGGGCCCTCGGGGCCGAGCACGGTACGGACGTAGTGCGAGCCGATGAAGCCGGCACCGCCGGTCACCAGAATCCGAGTGGTCATGAAGAGATCTGCACCTTGCTGTGATCACCGAGCACGAGCCGGTGTGCCTTGGGGTTACGGGGCGCGGGCGTGACCTCGACGTCACGTCCGATGAGCGAGGCCTCCACGCGGCGCACGCCGGTCACGGACGAGCCGCGCAGCACGATGGAGTACTCGATTTCGCTGTCCTCGATCCGGCAGTCCTCGGAGACGGACGTGAACGGGCCGATGTAGGCGTCGTTGACGACCGTGCCGGCGCCGATGATGGCAGGGCCGACGATCCGGCTGCCACGGACGCTGGCGCCCGCCTCGACGCGGACCCGGCCGATGATCTCGCTGGTCTCGTCGACCGTGCCCTCGTTCACCGGCTCGACGGTCTCCAGGACGGACCGGTTGACCTCCAGCATGTCGGTGACGTTGCCGGTGTCCTTCCAGTAGCCGGAGATGGTCGTGGAGCGGACGTCGCGCTTCTGGTCGATCAGCCACTGGATGGCGTGGGTGATCTCCAGCTCGCCGCGCCAGGAGGGCTCGATGGAGCGGACGGCCTCGTGTATGGCCGGGGTGAAGAGGTAGACGCCGACGAGGGCGAGGTCGCTCTTGGGCTGCTTCGGCTTCTCCTCCAGGCCCACCACCCGGCCGTTGCCGTCGAGTTCGGCGACGCCGAAGGAGGTGGGGTTGGGGACGCGGGTCAGCAGGATCTGCGCGTCGGGCCGCTCGGCGCGGAACTCGTCCACCAGACCGGTGATGCCACCGACGATGAAGTTGTCGCCGAGGTACATGACGAAGTCCTCGTCACCGAGGAACTCCTGCGCGATGAGAACGGCGTGGGCGAGGCCCAGCGGCGCTTCCTGCGGGATGTAGGTGACCTTGATCCCGAACTGGGAGCCGTCACCGACCACCTCCCGGATCTCGTCCGCGGTGTCGCCGACGACGATGCCGACCTCGCTGATTCCGGCCTCGGCGATCGCCTCCAGGCCGTAGAACAGCACCGGCTTGTTGGCGACCGGCACCAACTGCTTGGCGGAGGTGTGGGTGATCGGGCGGAGGCGGGTGCCCGCTCCCCCGGAGAGCACGAGAGCCTTCACGAAAATCCCTATTTGTCTAAATTAAGTGTCAATCTCGGCTCACATCATAACCCTGAGGACAGGCCGGGGATTCACCGGCCATTCACACGATCGATCACCGGTTGACAACTTTCCGTCGGACGCAATAGCCACAGAATCACGAAATCCGTCCCCGGCGAACCGGGAACGGATTTCGATCTTCAGACGGCCGAAACTAGGCGGTGACCGTCCGTCAGGCCTCGTCGGCCGGGGTCGAGACGGACCGCGGCGACTGCTGCTCGGCCGCCACCGTCTTCTTCGACGTCACCTTCTTGGCGGTCGTCTTCTTGGCGGCGGTCTTCTTCGCGACCGTCTTCTTGGCAGCGGTCTTCTTGGTCGCGGCCTTCTTCGCCGTGGCCTTCTTGGCCGTCTTGCGGGCCGTCTTCTTGGCCGGAGCCGCCTCCTCGGCGGGCTCCGCCACCTCGACCGGCGCCTCGGCCGACACCTCGGCCGAAGGCACGACCACGACGGCCGCCTCCTCGGACGCGGTGGGCGTGGTGGCCTTGCGGACGGCACGGCGGCGCGGACGGGCCGGGGCGGCGCTCTCGGCGACCGCCTCGGGCTCGGCCTCGGCCGACACGGCCACCGGCTCCTCGGCCTGCGGCTCGACCACCGGCGCGGCCTCGGCGACCGTCACCACGGCTGCCTCCGCACCCGTCGGGGAACCGGCCGGCGCCGATGCCCTGCGAGTGGCCCGACGACGCGTACGACCCTTCGGAGCCGCCTCGTCTACGGCGGGCTCGCTCACGGGAGCGGCCTCGACGACCGGGTCCTCCGCCGCGACCGGCTCGGCCTGCACCTCGGCGGCCGGCTCCGGCTGCACGGGACGCTCGGCCTCGACCTCGGCCGGCACGGCCTGAGCGGTCGGCACCTCGACGTCCTCGAAGACCGGGCTCTCCTGATCGGCCGGCGCCTCGGCACCGCCCGACCGCCTCGACCCGGCACCCCGCGGGGCACCGGCGGGAGCGGACGCCCGGCGGCCGGACCTGCGACGGCCACGCCCACGCGTGGCCGAGGCCTCCGCCTCGGCGACGCTGCTGTACAGCTCCTCGTCGGGCGCGAACTCCGCCGGGGCGAGCGCGATCGGCTCGGCCACCTCGGCGGCGAGCTCCGCCTCTGTCTCCACCTCGAGGTCCTCGGGCGCCTCCACGGCGGCCACGGCCTCGTGCGTGTGCTCCTGCCCGTCGCCGCCGCGCCCGCGCTTCTTGCGCTTGCCGCCGCCACCGGCGGAGGTCGGCGTCTCCATGTGCACGATGACACCGCGGCCGTTGCAGTGGACGCAGGTCTCCGAGAAGGACTCCAGCAGGCCCTGGCCGACCCGCTTGCGGGTCATCTGGACCAGGCCCAGCGAGGTGACCTCTGCGACCTGGTGCTTGGTCCGGTCCCGGCCCAGGCACTCCAGCAGACGCCTGAGCACCAGGTCCCGGTTCTGCTCCAGCACCATGTCGATGAAGTCGATCACGATGATGCCGCCGAGGTCGCGCAGCCGGAGCTGACGCACGATCTCCTCTGCCGCCTCCAGGTTGTTCCTGGTGACCGTCTCCTCCAGGTTGCCGCCCTGGCCGGTGAACTTGCCGGTGTTGACGTCGACGACGACCATCGCCTCGGTCCGGTCGATCACCAGCGAACCGCCACTGGGCAGCCAGACCTTGCGGTCCAGCGCCTTGGCGAGCTGCTCGTCGATCCGGTACGTGGCGAAGACGTCGACCTCGGAGGTCCACTTCGACAGCCGGTCGGTCAGGTCGGGCGCGACGTGCGAGACGTATCCGTGGATGGTCTCCCAGCCCTCGTCACCGCTGACGATGACCTTGGAGAAGTCCTCGTTGAAGATGTCGCGGACGACCCGGACGGTCATGTCCGGCTCGCCGTAGAGCAGCGTCGGGGCGTTGCCGCTCTTCGCCTTCTTCTGGATGTCCTCCCACTGCCCCTGGAGCCGCTCGACGTCGCGGCGCAGCTCGTCCTCGCTCGCGCCCTCGGCGGCGGTGCGCACGATGACGCCCGCGTCCTCGGGGACGATCTTCTTGAGGATGGTCTTCAGACGGGCGCGCTCGGTGTCGGGCAGCTTGCGGCTGATGCCGGTCATCGAGCCCTCGGGGACGTACACGAGGTAGCGGCCCGGGAGGGAGACCTGGCTGGTCAGACGCGCGCCCTTGTGCCCGATCGGGTCCTTCGTCACCTGGACGAGCACGGGCTGGCCGGACTTGAGGGCGGACTCGATGCGGCGCGGCCCGTTGGCCATGCCCAGCGCCTCGAAGTTGACCTCACCGGCGTAGAGCACCGCGTTGCGGCCCTTGCCGATGTCGATGAAGGCGGCCTCCATCGACGGCAGCACGTTCTGGACCTTGCCCAGGTAGACGTTGCCGACGTACGAGGTGGCCTGCTCCTTGTTGACGTAGTGCTCGACGAGCACACCGTCCTCGAGGACGCCGATCTGGGTGCGCTCACCGCTCTGCCGGACGACCATCACGCGCTCGACGGCCTCGCGGCGGGCCAGGAACTCGGCCTCGGTGATGATCGGGACGCGACGGCGCCCCTGCTCGCGGCCCTCGCGGCGGCGCTGCTTCTTGGCCTCCAGACGGGTCGAGCCCTTGATGGACTGCACCTCGTCGGACGGCTCGGCCTTGGCGCGCGGCTCGCGCACCTTGACGACGGTCCGCTCGGGGTCGCCGTCACCGGGCTCGACGTCGACGGAGGAGTCACCGGCCCGACGCCTGCGGCGACGGCGGCGACGGCTGGAACTGGAGCCGCCGGACTCGTCCGAACGGGCGTCCTCGTCGTCCTCGTCGTCCTGCTCGGCGTCGTCCTCCTCCGGTGCGGACTGCACGGACTGCACGGACCGTCCGGACCGCCCGGTCTGCTCGGCGTCCTGTTCGTCGGAGTCCTCCGGGTCGTCGTCACCGGACGCGTCGGCGGACTCACCGCGGCGACGGCGACGGCCACCGCGGCGGCGGCGCCTGCGCGACCCGCTCTCCTCGGCGTCGTCCTCCTCGACGGAGTCCTCGCCGGCGTCGTCCGCCTCTTCTTCCTCGACGACGGTCTCGGCGGCGGTCTCGGCGACCGTCTCCTGCACCTCGGGCTCGTCACCGGCACCCCGGCGCCGGCGGCGGCGCCGCGACCCGGTCTGCTCCTCGGCGATCTCCTCGACCGGCTCGACGGACTCGGCCGGCTCGCTCTGCCCGGCCTCCGCCTCGGCGGCGGCCTCGGCGGCGGCCCGCTGCGGGGTCTGGAACTGCGGCTCGGTGAAGACGGGCGCCTGGAACACGGCGACCGCGGGCCGGGCCGGCCGACGCCGCGAACCGTCCTCGTCCTCGGCACCTCCGGCGCCTCCGGCGCGGCGCGCGGGCTCGGAGAACCCGGTGGCGGCCTGCCGGACGGACCGCCGACGGCCACGGCGCGGGGCGGCCTCCTCGGCGGCGGGGGCGGGAGCAGGGGCCTCAGCGGCGGGTTCCTGAACGGCGGGGGCCTCGGCAGCCGGCTCGGACGGCGCGGCCTGGACGGCCTCGCCCTCGGGGACACCGGCGGGCGCGGAGACACGACGCGTGGCACGGCGGCGGGTACGACGCGGGCCCGCGTCCTCGGCGTCGGCGCTCTCGGCGGGCACTTCGGCGACCACCGGCGCGACGGCCCCGGTGACCTCAGCGGCAGCGGGCGCCGCCTCCACGGCCTCGGCGACCTCGGCGACCTCCGGAGCACCGGCGGGCGCGGCGGCACGCCGCGAGGCCCGGCGACGCGTACGCCCGGCGGGCGCCTCGTCGGCGGTCTCGGCCGCGGCAGGCGTCTCGGCGCTCACCGGAGCCGCGGTCTCACCGGCTTCGGTCTCACCGGCCGCGGCGGCACCGGCGGGCGCGGACACCCGACGGGTGGCGCGCCGACGGGTACGCCCGGCGGGCGGAGTGGCGTCCTCGACCTCAGCAGCAGCCTCAGTCTCAGTCGCTGTCGCTGTCTCGACGGCGGGCGCCTCGGCGGCGACCACCGGCACCACGGTCTCGGCGGCCTCGGGAGCCGCGGTCGCCCCGGCGGGGGCGGACGCCCGACGGGTCGCACGCCGACGTGGACGCGCGGCGGGCGCGGCGGTCTCGGCCGGCTCCTGCGTCTCAGCGCTCTCGGTGTTCGCGGAGTTCTCGACGGTCTCGTCGAGCTTCTCCTCCTCGTCCGTGACGAGGTCCTCCGCCTCTGCAGCCGGTACGGCCGGAGCGACGATCTCCTCGCCGCCCGGGGCGGCGGCGACCGGAGGTCCCGCCGGCCTGGAAGCGGCACGGCGCCGACGACGCGGCGGCAGGGTGTCGCTCGGAGTGTTCTGTTCGGAACCCTCGAGGGGTTCGGTCGGTTCGAGCATGCGGGCTTGTCTCCCGTCAGGCTCCCGGGCGCCGCACCTGGTCCGGCGATAATGCCGGTGACGTCCGCGGCTCGCGCGATGCGCGGTGCCGCCGTCCGGGGCGCGGGCGCCGCACGGGAGCTCTCTGTGTCCTGTCTCGCCGGTTCCGTACGCCCTTGTTGGGTACGGCCTGGCGAAAGTCTTGTGGTCGGTGCGCTGCCCGACCCAGGTGGCTCCCGAGTACGAGGGCTGCGCTACGACGCCCGTCCTTCGCGGGACCTTCCTTACGCCGGCGCCTTCGCGGCGGCAGTCGCTTCGGCCGTTGAGTGGGCCTCGACTGCCTCGCGGTCGGGTGCGAGCGGGTCGGTCACCGTGCCGGTCTCTTCATCGAGCAGCCCCTGCGCCAGCCTGGTCACCGCTGCGGGGACCGGCGGCGCCAGGTCGGCCACGGCGCGGAGACCGGACAGGACGTCGTCGGGTCGAACGGCAGGCGTCACGTGCCGAACAACCAGCCGCAGTATCGCACAGGGCTGGTCGGTCGGCCTATCAGCAGGTTCACTGTGCGTTTCAAGTCGTACGACCGCGGGGCGGGCATCGAAGGTCCGAAGGCCGTTCTTGGTGGTGCGCTGGACCTCGACCGCCTCGGCGGTGTTGAACGCGGCGACCGCGCGCCCGGCCTCCGCCGGGTCCACGCCGTCCAGCCTGAGCTCCCACACGGAAGCGGTGAGCCGGTCGGCGAGTCCCGAGGTCCGGGCCTCGACCGCGTCGACGACGTCGAGCCCGGCGGGCAGCGACTCGTCGAGGAGGAGCCGGAGCTTCTCCGGGTCGCGCGCCTGCGTGAGCGCGATCTCCAGGTACTCCGCCTCACTGCCCGTGCCGGTGGGTGCGGCATTGGCGTACGACACCTTCGGATGCGGTGTGAACCCCGCCGAGTACGCCATGGGCACCTCGGCGCGGCGCAGCGCACGCTCGAAGGCGCGCTGGAAGTCACGGTGGCTGGTGAACCGGAGGCGGCCGCGCTTGGTGTAGCGCAGTCGGATGCGCTGCACCGCCGGTGCGGGCGGCGGGCCTTCGGGCTGTCGCTTGCCCAGTGTCGCTCAGTCCTTCGTGAGTGCGGTCGTACTGCTACCAAGAGTACGTGTGTCGGCGCCCGTCGGTTCCCGGGGGGACACCACCTGCGGTTGCCCCCGATCCCCGAACAGCATGCGCCGGACATCGGCCCGGGCCTGCCGTACCGACTCCCGGGCGGAGGCGAGCGTGGCCCGGGTGACCCGGCCCACACTGCGTGCGGCCTCGGCGACGGGGCGCAGCACGGCGTCCCGGATCACGTGCCCGACGGGGGTCAGGACCTCGCGGTACACCCAGCGCACCGGCTCGACGAAGATCCACCGGAAGAGGGTCGCGAGGAACCGGCCGACGGCGAGGGAGATGTGCCCGGCGATCCGCCAGGCGTGCCCGAGCGCGTCCCGGACCTCCCGGCCGACGACGACGAGAACCCTTCCCACCGGCGCGAGAACCCAGCGCCACAGGGCGAGCGCGGGCAGCACCAGCAGGATGCGCGCGATCCAGTACAGGGCGAGACCGATGCCACTGACGACGGCGCCGACGACGGCGCTCACCAGCCAGGCGAGCCCACGGGCGCACCAGGCGATCGCGCGCCCGATCGGCGTGAAGATCCAGACGAAGAGGGCGCCGAGGCTCTTGAGGAGCCATACGATCCCGCGCCCGACCGGCGTGAACATCCGGGCGTACACCCACACCAGCCCGGCCACGATCCCGCGCCCGACCCACGCGAGGCCGCGCCCGGCCAGTGTGAGAATCCAGACAATCCCCGCGCCCAGGCCCTTGAGCAGCCACACCGTCCCCTGCCCGACCGGAGTGAGCACGCGCGCGTACACCCACCCCAGACCCGCCACGATCCCCCGCACGACCCACGCGATGCCGTGCCCGATGGGCGTCAGCACAGACCGGTACAGCCACACCAGGGGGACGACGAGGAGCACCTTGCCGAGCCAACCGACCGCTTTGGCGAGGGGCACGACCACGTATCGCCACAGGGCTACGCAGGGCCACACGACCAGGGCCCGCCACAGCGGCCGCAGCAGGCTGTCCCGCAGGAACCGCCCCGCCACCACGAGCGCGTCCCACACGAGCCGCACGGGCACGACCAGCACAAGCACGACGATGCGTACGGGGATGCGAATCGCGACAGTGAGACATCCCTCGGGCGGGGCCGGGGACGGGGGTGGGGGCGCCTGTGGCGCGGGCTGCTTCTCCAGGTCCATAACGACGTAGACGCCTCAGTTCCCCGTCCGGATCCAGTACCGCGGCACGAGACGCGGTGCGGAGAGCCTACCGAGGCGGGTCCGGTCTGGGACCTCGGTGAGAGCCCGTGCACTATGTCCCCATGATTACGCTTACGAAGGAAGACGGCCCCGCCGACCTGGACGGCGTGACCCACCTGTCCATAGGGGTCTCCTGGGACCCCACCGCGGGCGCCAGCGGCGGAGTGATCGGCAAGCTCCGCCGCAAGACCGGCACGGATCTCGACCTGATCGCCATCGCCATGCACGACGGCGACCCGGTGCGCCTGGCGGGCCTCGACTCGCTCGACCCCATCGGCAACGGCTCCCTGCTCCACAGCGGCGACAACCAGACCGGCCACGGGGACGGCGACGACGAGACGGTCACCGTCGAGTTCGCGAAGCTCCCGCCGCACATCACGTCGATCGTCTTCGTCGCCGCCGCCTACAAGAAGGGCAGCTCTTTCCAGAAGGCCCGCAACATCAGCTTCAAGGTCTACGACGCCACCGGCGGCAGCTCCCAGCAGGTCGCCGACATCTGGCCCAGCATGCTCACCACGGACAACGGCTGCGCGGTCGCCAAGGCGGTCCGAGTCGGCAACACCTGGAAGCTCGAAGTCATCAACACCACCGGCAAGATCAAGCAGGGCGACGAACTGGCCCTGATGCGCTTCGCCGCGAGCAAGTAGCCGACGGCGGGACGAAGGTCCGGGGGAGAGGGCCGGGGCCACACCATGGGCAGCCCTCCCCCTCGCCCCGCTCCAGCTCTCCTTCGACCGATGAGTTCTGAAGCCCGACGAGGTCTGCCCTCCGCAGAAGCGAAAGTCGCGTACGCACTCACTCTGTGAGGGGACCCATGACCGCACAAGCACTGCCTCCCGTCGTCGACGCCGCGACGTGGGAGCATCGGCTCGGAGAACTGCGAGCCCGGGAGAAGGCCGCGACGCGGGAGCTCGACGCCATCGCGGCCGAGCGCCGTCGCCTGCCGATGGTCGAGATGCCCGACTACACACTGGAGGGCGAGGACGGCCCCGTACGGCTGGCGGACGTCTTCGAGGGCAAGCGGCAACTGATCGTGTACCACCACATGTGGTCCGCCGGCCAGGAGTGGCAGTGCCCGGGCTGTACCGGTTTCACCTCGCAGTACACCCGCCTGGAGTTCCTGGACAACTACGACGCCCGGTTCGTAATCGCCACCCAGGGCCCGATCGGGGAAGCCCTCGCCTACAAGGAGCGGGTCGGCAACAGGATGCCGTGGTACTCGACCGCGAACAGCCCCTTCGGGGCCGACGTCGGCGCCCCGCCCGACGGAGGATTCGCTGTCAACGTCTTCCTGCGCGACGGCGACACCGTCTACCGCACCTGGCACACCAACGGCCGCGGCACCGAGCAACTGAGCCACACCTTCGCCCTGATCGACCTCCTCCCCTACGGCCGCCAGGAGGAATGGCAGGACTCCCCGGACGGCTGGCCCCAGTCCCCCACGTACAGCCGCTGGGCCACGTCGAAGGACATCGCGGCGCTCTACGGCCCGAAGCCGGCCGACGGGCACTGAGCCCGAACCCGGGCGGGGCGCCGCGGACCCTCCACGTCCTGCTCTCCTCGCCCGGTCGGTCCATACTGAAGGCAGGAGTGACGCCGCCCTTCGTACGAGGAAGGTGAGTGCGCACATGTGCCGTTGGATCGCCTACTCGGGCACACCCGTCCTTCTCAGCCGCGTCCTGTTCGAGCCTCGCCACAATCTGATCGACCAGAGCCTGCACTCCCGCATGGGAGTGGAGACCACCAACGGCGACGGCTTCGGCATCGGCTGGTACGCGCAGGAGCTCACCACACCGGCGGTGCTACGGGACGTGGGCCCCGCGTGGAACAACCGGAACCTGCAGGAAGTCGCTCACCACGTCCGTTCGGGTATGTTCTTCGCCCACATCAGGGCGACGACCGGAACAGCCGTCCAGCAGACCAACTGCCACCCCTTCCGAAGGGACCGCTGGCTGTGGATGCACAACGGCATGATCAACGACTTCCATCTGCTCCGACGTGACCTGGCCCTGGCCGTCGACCCGGCCCTCTACCCGGAGATGGAGGGTTCCACCGACTCCGAGCTGATGTTCTACCTGGCCCTGACGTTCGGTCTCACCGAGGACCCGCCGGGTGCCGTGGCCCGCATGGCCGGTCTGGTCGAGGAGACGGGACGCAGACACGGCGTCCCCCACCCCCTCCAGATGACGATCGCCCTCTCCGACGGTGACCGCCTCTGGGCCTTCCGCTACTCCAGCGAGGGCTCGTCGCGGTCCCTGTTCTACAGCACCCAGGTGGAGTCCCTGCGCGCGCTCCACCCGGACGCCGAGTTCCTCCAAGAGGTCGGGGACGAGACCCGCCTCGTCGTCTCCGAGCCCCTGGGCGACCTGCCCGGCGCCTGGAACGAAGTACCCGAGAGCAGCTACGGCATCGTCCAGCCGGGCCAGGACATCCTCCACCCCTTCAAGCCCCAACTCCCCTAGCTCAGTAGCCGGCAGTCCGGTCGAAGCTGGTGACGTTGAGCTTGACGCCCTTCACGCTCTTGAGTGTCGTGAAGAACTCACTGTGCCGCCGGCGTCGACCGCCTCCCAGTCCCAGGAGTCGTCGGACTTCTCGCTGCTGCTGTTCTTGATCGTCCAAACGAGCCAGATGTCGGTGATACCGGCTTGCGAGCGGTCGTCGAGCTTGAAGCTGATGAGGTCGGCCCGCTCCTTCGCGGCTTCCCGGGTCTGCCCCTGCCGGGTCTTCGCAGTGGGGATCACCAGCACAACGATGACGATGACGGCCACTGCGGCCAGGGCGCCGGCACAGCCCCAGAGACAGCCACGGCCCCGTCGCTTCTTCTGGGGTGGCCCGGGAGGCGATGTCCACTGCCGAGGACCGTCCTCAGACTGCTCACTCGCTGTCATGGCGCCTCCTCCGTAGCGGGTATCGCCACGCTAGGAAGCCAGGCGACAGCCGCCGAGTACGAGGTTCTCCCGGGTCCGCAATCCCTCAGCCCCACCGCACCCCGCAATGGACAGCCGAGGCCCCCTCCCGCGCAGGAAGGGGGCCTCGGCGTCACTCACCTCAGTGCGAATGCCCACCCGCGGCAGGGGACCCCGCGTTCTTGACCGTCAACGGCAGCAGCTTCTTCCCCGTCGGTCCGATCTGGATGTGGGTGTCCAGCTGCGGACACACCCCGCAGTCGAAGCAAGGCGTCCACCGGCAGTCCTCCACCTCTGTCTCGTCGAGGGCGTCCTGCCAGTCCTCCCAGAGCCAGTCCTTGTCGAGGCCGGAGTCGAGGTGGTCCCAGGGGAGGACTTCCTCGTAGGTCTTCTCGCGGGTGGTGTACCAGTCGACGTCCACGCCGAAGGCGGGCAGCGTCTTGTCGGCGCAGGCCATCCAGCGGTCGTAGGAGAAGTGCTCGCGCCAGCCGTCGAAGCGGCCGCCGTCCTCGTAGACGGCACGGATCACGGCGCCGATGCGGCGGTCACCGCGGGACAGGAGGCCCTCGACGATGCCCGGCTTGCCGTCGTGGTAGCGGAAGCCGATCGAGCGGCCGTACTTCTTGTCGCCGCGGATCTTGTCGCGGAGCTTCTGCAGGCGGGCGTCCGTCTCCTCCGCGGAGAGCTGCGGGGCCCACTGGAAGGGGGTGTGGGGCTTGGGGACGAAGCCGCCGATGGAGACCGTGCAGCGGATGTCGTTCTGGCCGGAGACCTTGCGGCCCTCGGCGATCACCTTCGTCGCCATGTCCGCGATCTGGAGGACGTCCTCGTCCGTCTCCGTCGGCAGGCCGCACATGAAGTACAGCTTCACCTGGCGCCAGCCGTTGCCGTACGCCGTCGAGACCGTACGGATGAGGTCTTCCTCGGACACCATCTTGTTGATGACCTTGCGCATGCGTTCCGAGCCGCCCTCGGGGGCGAAGGTCAGGCCCGAGCGGCGGCCGTTGCGGGTCAGTTCGTTCGCCAGGTCGACGTTGAAGGCGTCCACGCGGGTGGAGGGGAGGGACAGGCCGATCTTGTCCTCCTCGTACCGGTCCGCGAGGCCCTTCGCGATGTCGCCGATCTCCGAGTGGTCCGCCGAGGACAGCGAGAGGAGGCCCACCTCCTCGAAGCCCGTCGCCTTCAGGCCCTTCTCCACCATGTCGCCGATGCCCGTGATGGAGCGCTCGCGGACCGGGCGGGTGATCATGCCCGCCTGGCAGAAGCGGCAGCCGCGGGTGCAGCCGCGGAAGATCTCCACGGACATGCGTTCGTGGACCGTTTCCGCCAGCGGGACCAGGGGCTGCTTGGGGTACGGCCACTCGTCGAGGTCCATGACCGTGTGCTTGGACACGCGCCACGGGACGCCCGACTTGTTGGGGACCACGCGGGCGATACGGCCGTCCGGGAGGTACTCGACGTCGTAGAACGCCGGGATGTACACCGAGCCCGTCTTCGCGAGGCGGAAGAGGACCTCTTCGCGGCCACCCGGCCGGCCCTCCGCCTTCCACTCGCGGATGATCTTCGTCATGTCGAGCACGGCCTGCTCGCCGTCGCCGATGATCGCCGCGTCGATGAAGTCCGCGATCGGCTCGGGGTTGAAGGCCGCGTGGCCGCCGGCCAGCACGATCGGGTCGTCGAGCGTACGGTCCTTGGACTCCAGCGGGATGCCCGCCAGGTCCAGGGCCGTGAGCATGTTGGTGTAGCCCAGCTCGGTGGAGAAGGACAGGCCGAACACGTCGAAGGCACCCACGGGCCGGTGGCTGTCCACCGTGAACTGCGGGACCCGGTGCTCGCGCATCAGCGCCTCCAGGTCCGGCCACACGCTGTAGGTGCGCTCGGCGAGGACGCCCTCCTGCTCGTTCAGGACCTCGTAGAGGATCATGACGCCCTGGTTGGGGAGCCCCACCTCGTACGCGTCCGGGTACATCAGTGCCCAGCGGACATCGCAGGACTCCCACGGCTTGACGGTGGAGTTGAGCTCACCGCCGACGTACTGGATCGGCTTCTGCACATGCGGGAGCAGAGCTTCGAGCTGCGGGAACACCGACACTGCGGTTTCGGCTGACATCTCGCACTTCCATGGACGGACAGGGGTGACCATCTAGCCTAACGCGGCCGTGGCCGGCCCCCGTACGCCCGAAAGATCACAGGGCGTCCGCCGTTCCCTTGATCCCGTCCCAGAACCCGGGCAGCTCCGCCTCCACCGCCGCCGCCCGCCGCTCCTCGCGCCCGTACAGCAGGCCGTATGTGAAGGCGCTCTCCCCGCGCGCGTGGGCGACCGCGGACAGCTCGCGCAGGGTCTGCCGGGCCATCACGCTGTCCTGGTGCTCCCCCAGCAGGTTCTGGAGCGCCTTCATGGCCTTGACCATGGTCTTGGCCGGCTTGCCGAGGGCCGGGCGGGCCGCCTCGGCCGCGTAGCGGGTGCGCTTGGTCTTCTTGCGGGCCTCGTGGATCGCGAGGTCCCGGTCGGTGCCGGGCTCCAGTTCCAGCGCCCGCCCGACGCGCCCGGAGACCTTGCGGAACTCCTTTCGCACCGCCTTGGCGATCACCTTGTGGGGCTTCTTCCCGGCCGCCTTGAGCAGCGGCGGGTCGGCGATCAGCGCGTCGAGGGTGTCGAGCAGGGCGAGGTATCGCCGGGAGTCGAGCACTCCGATCAGCCGCGCGCTCGCCCCGCCGGGCCGGACCCCCGACCAGGCGCTGAGGCGTTCGCCCACGGGCCCGGAGACCAAGGCCCCGGGCACCTCGTCGAGGGCCGCCGACAGGCGTTCGGCGAGCACCTCGCGGTCCCGGTCCACGCCCAGTTCGCCGGCGAGCCACTTCAGCTCGTCGCCGATCGGGTCGGTGACGGCACGGTCGAGGACCTCGCCGTACGACTTGAGGGTGCTGCGCAGCCGGCGGGTGGCGACGCGCATGCCGTGCACGGAGTCCTCGGCGTCCTGGCGGACGGCGGGGTCGAGCTCAACAATCGCATTGCGCTGGGCGCGGACGTACGCGAGGACATGGTCGCCCGCGGTCACCGGGTCCCCGGTGACGGGACTCTTCTTCTTGGGCGCGGTCTCCGCGAGGGCCCGGGCCAGCTTCGAGGAGGACCCTGAGGGCCGTACGCCTGCCTTGCGCAGGCGCTTGTCCACCTTGTCGAGGAAGGCGGGGTCGCCGCCGTCGGCGAGTTCCACCTCGATCTCGGTCCACTGGGTCTCACCGACGCCGCCGCTGAGCCGCTCGGCGTGGACGGTGTCGACGCTGGCCTCGGCGAGGAGCCGGCCCTCCGCGTCGAGGAGGTGGCGCACGTCGCGGTCCGAGCGGAGCCGGACCACGGGCAGCACCTCGACGTCCCGGACGCGGGAGCGGACCAGGGCGGCGAGTTCGTCGGGGAGGGTGTCGGAGAGCGGGGCCCGGATCTCGTCGCGCACGCCCTCGGAGACGGGGAACTTCAGATGCCAGCCGGCGTCCGATCCACCCGTGCGGCGGCGCAGGGTGATCGAGGACGCCATGAGGCGTTCGTCGGGTGTGTCGTAGTAGGTGGCGTCCAGCCGCGCGACACCCTTGTCGACGACGGTCTCGACCCCGGCGACTTTGGTCAGGTCGGGCAGGCCGCTGTCCTCGGACTCATACTTGCGTTCGATCTCCCGCTTGGTGTCCGCCATGATTCGAATCTAGTGGTCGGCCCGGGGTTCCGGCAGAGGGTCACCGCCACCCGGCTGACCCCGGCTGACCCCGGCTACGCCGACATCGGCCGCTGCACCTTGATCGACTGCAGCAGCCCTATGGCCACCCACACCGCGAACATCGACGATCCGCCGTACGACACGAACGGCAGCGGCAGACCGGTGACCGGCATGATCCCGAGGGTCATGCCGATGTTCTCGAAGGCCTGGAAGGCGAACCAGGCGACGATCCCGGCGGCCACGATCGTGCCGTACAGCTCGGTCGTCTCGCGGGCGATCCGGCAGGCCCGCCACAGCACGACCCCGAGCAGGACGATGATCAGGCCCGCGCCGAGGAAGCCCAGTTCCTCGCCGGCGACGGTGAAGACGAAGTCGGTCTGCTGCTCGGGGACGAACTGGCCCGTGGTCTGCGAACCGTGGAAGAGCCCCGCGCCCGTCAGTCCGCCCGAACCGATGGCGATCCGGGCCTGGTTGGTGTTGTAGCCAACGCCCGCCGGGTCGAGGCTCGGGTTGGCGAAGGCGGCGAAGCGGGCGATCTGGTACTCGTCCAGCACCCCGAGCTGCCACACCGCGACCGCTCCGAGCGTGCCCGCGCCCAGCAGTCCGAAGACCCAGCGGTTGGAGGCGCCGGAGGCGAGCAGCAGCCCGAGCACGATGATGACCATGACCATGACCGACCCGAGGTCGGGCATGAGCATCACGATCAGCATCGGTACGGCGGCCAGGCCCAGGGCCTGGAGCACGGTGCGGTGGTCGGGGTAGGGCTTGTCGCCCGCGTCGACCCGGGCCGCGAGCAGCATCGCCATGCCGAGGATGATCGTGATCTTCACGAACTCCGAGGGCTGGAGCGAGAAGCCGCCGCCGAGCACGATCCAGGAGTGGGCGCCGTTGACCGTGGAGCCCAGCGGGGTGAGGACCAGCAGGATCAGGGTGAGCGAGGCGCCGTAGAGCAGGGGCACGGCGGTGCGCAGGGTGCGGTGGCCGACCCACACCACGCCGATCATCAGGGCGAACCCGATGCCGGTGTTCATGAGGTGCCGGATCAGGAAGTAGTACGGGTCGCCCTGGTTGATCTCGGTGCGGTTGCGGGTCGCCGAGAAGACCAGGACCGAGCCGATCATGGACAGGGCGAGGGCCGAGAACAGTATCGGCCAGTCCAGCCGGCGGGCGAGCGAGTCGCGGGCCAGCAGCCGGGTCCAGCCCGCGCGCGCGGGGCCGTACCCGGAGACCTGGAAGCTGTTCGCCCCGGTCATGTGAGCATCCTCCGGCTTCCCCTCCTGCGGCGCCGCCTGCGGGTGTCACGGTTCCCGTTGGCCGGCGTGTTCACGGTCGCGCCCTGCTGCGTCGCGTCCGGCCCGGGCGTGGCCTCCTGGCTCGCCCGCTGGTCCTTGGCCGGGTCCTTGCCGATCTTCGGGGACTTGATGGTCCCGTCGGTCTGGACCTTGGGCAGGCTCTTCTCGGGGGTGGGCAGCAGCGCGTTCTTCTTGTCGATGGTGCCGTCGGCCGCGACGCCGTACATGGCGTTGTAGATGTGGCGCACGGCCTCACCCGACGCGCCGGAGCCGGTACCGGCCTGGGCGATCGTCATGACGACCGTGTAGTCCTTGGAGTACGTGGCCAGCCAGGACGTCGTCTGCTTGCCGTAGACCTCGGCGGTGCCGGTCTTGGCGTGCAGCGGGATCTTGTCCTGCGGCCAGCCGCCGAACTTCCAGGCGGCCGTACCACGGGTGACGACGCCTTCCAGGGCGGCGTCCATGCCCCTGATGGTGGCCTGGTCGATCGGAAGCTTCCCGGTCGCCTTGGGCTTGATCTCCTGGACGGTCCTGCCGTCGGCGCTGATGATCGCCTTGCCGATGCTCGGCTGGTATATGGTCCCGCCGTTGGCGAGCGCCCCGTAGATCCTGGCCTCCTGGATCGGGGTGACGAGGGTGTCGCCCTGACCGATGGAGTAGTTGATGGAGTCACCCTCGCGCATCTTGTTGCCTTCGAGGCAGTTCTCGTACGCGATCTTCTCGACGTAGGTGCCGTCCTTCTTGCCGGTCCTGCACCAGGCGTCCTTGTTGGCCTTCCAGTACGACTCCTTCCACTGGCGGTCGGGGACGCGGCCGGTGACCTCGTTGGGGAGGTCGATGCCGGTCTCCTTGCCGAGGCCGAACTGGTGGGCGGCCTTGTAGAAGTAGTCCTTCGGCTCGCCCTTCTTGGGGTTGATGCCGCCGTCCTTCTTCCACTCCCGGTCGGCGAGGCCGTAGAAGACGGTGTCGCAGGAGACCTCCAGGGCGCGGCCGAGCGAGATCGGGCCGAAGCTCTCCCCCTCGAAGTTCTTGAAGACCTGGCCGCCCACCGAGTAGGAGCTGGTGCAGGGGTAGCCGCCGTCCCACTCGTAGCCGGCCTCGACCGCGGCGGCCGTGGAGACGACCTTGAACGTCGAACCGGGCGCGGACTGACCCTGTATGGCCCTGTTGAGCAGCGGGTAGTCGGAGCCCTTGCCGGTGAGCTTCTTGTAGTCCTTGGCGGAGATTCCGCCGACCCAGACGTTGGGGTCGTAGGTCGGGGCGGACGCCATCGCCACGATCCGGCCGGTCTTGGCCTCCATCACGACGACGGCGCCCGAGTCGGCCTTGTAGTTCTCGCCGGTGATCTTGTCGAACTGCTTGCGGGCGATCTTCATCGCCTGGTTCAGCTCGTACTCGGCGACCCGCTGGACGCGGGCGTCGATGCTGGTGACGAGGTTGGCGCCGGGCTGGGCCTCGTCGGCCTCGGCCTGGCCGATGACACGGCCGAGGTTGTCGACCTCGTAGCGGGTGACGCCGGCTTTGCCGCGCAGTGCCTTGTCGTACTGGCGCTCCAGGCCCGAGCGGCCGACCTGGTCGGAGCGCAGGTAGGGCGAGTCGGTGTTCTGAGCCTTGGTGATCTCCTCGTCGGTGACCGGGGAGAGGTAGCCGAGGACCTGGGCGGTGTTGGCCTTGCCGGGGGCGGCGTAGCGGCGCACGGCCTGCGGTTCGGCGCTGATGCCGGGGAAGTCCTCGGCGCGCTCGCGGATCTGCAGGGCCTGCTTGGGGGTGGCCTCGTCGGTGATGGGGATCGGCTGGTAGGGCGAGCCGTTCCAGCAGGGCTGGGGCGTCTTGGCGTCGCAGAGCCGGACCTTGAGCATGACGTCCTGGGCGGACATGCCGAGGACCTTGGCCAGCTTGGCGAGGACGGCCTTGCCGTCGTCCTTCATCTTCAGCAGGTCGGTGCGGGAGGCGGAGACCACCAGGCGGGTCTCGTTGTCCGCCAGGGGCACTCCGCGGGCGTCCAGGATCGAGCCGCGCACGGCGGGGTCGACGACCTGCTGGACGTGGTTGCCGGAGGCTTCCTTGGCGTACGCGTCGCCCTCGCGGATCTGGAGGTACCAGAGGCGGCCGCCGAGGGTGCCGAGGAGGGACAGCACCAGGATCTGGATGACGACGAGTCGGATCTGGACCCGTGGGGTCCGTCCGGTCTCGGGGATATTGGTCACTGCGGCTGCCGCCCCCTCTCAGTGTGTGTACGTGTCATATACGGCGAACCTGTGAACGCGGGCCGCCGACTCGCCTGGGGTCACAGCCGCTTGACCCCCTTGATGCGGCCCACCCGCGCGGTACGGGTCCGCGTCCTGGTCTTCAGGCCGCCGAGGCCACCGCGCTGGCCGCCGATCTTCAGGCCCGTGCCCGAGGAGAGCCAGCCCGAGGAGATGTCCGCCGATTTGGCCGAGGAACCGGCCTCGGCGAGCGGGTCGTTGTCGGCGCGCCGGGCGAGCGCCATGATGCCGGGCACGACGAACGGGGCGAGCAGCAGGTCGTACAGGGCGGCGGTGAACAGCAGGCTGGGCAGGCCGACATGACGGGCGGCGGTGTCGCCGACGAGGGCGCCGACACCGGCGTACAGCAGGGTGGTGCCGATGGCGGCGGCGACCACGACGACCATGGGGCCGGTGGCCGACTTGAGTCTGCCGTTCTCCGGTTTGGCGAGACCGGCGAGGTAGCCGATGACGCAGAGCACCAGGGCGTAGCGGCCGGCGGCGTGGTCGGCGGGCGGGGCGAGATCGGCGAGGAGTCCGGCGGCGAAGCCGACGAGGGCGCCGCCGACATGGCCGTAGACCAGGGCGAGGCCGAGGACGGTGAGGAGGAGCAGGTCGGGGACGGCGCCCGGGAGGTGCAGGCGGGCGAGGACGCTCACCTGGATCACCAGGGCGACCACGATCAGGGCGGAGGACAGCAGGATCCGGTTGACGCGCATGACTACAGCTCCTACTGCTCTTGCTGGATCTCGCCGTCGACCGGCGCATTGGCGGACGGGGTGACGGTGACCGTCACGGTCGGCGTGGGCGTCGGTTTCCGTTTGGCGGGCAGCACCGTGTCGCGCGGGTCCTTCTTCGGGGTCTGGACGACGACGCCGACGATGTCGAGCTTGGTGAAGCTGACGTACGGGGTGACGTAGACGGTGCGGGTGAGGTCGCCGCCGGAGGGGTCGACGCGGGAGACCACGCCGACCGGCACGCCGGGCACGAACGGCTTGTCGGCCTGCGAGCCGAAGGTGACCAGGCGGTCGCCCTTCTTGATCTCGGCCTTGCCGTTGAGGAGTTCGACGCGCAGCGGGCGGTCGCCCTGGCCGGAGGCGAAGCCGAGTTCGTCGGTGGACTCCATGCGGGTGCCGACGGTGAAGTCGGGGTCGTTGGCCAGGAGCACGGTGGCGGTGTTCGGGCCGACGGTGGTGACGCGTCCGACCAGTCCGTCGCCGTTGAGGACGGTCATGTCGCGCCGGATGCCGTCGTTGACTCCGACGTCGATGGTGATGGTCCAGGAGAAGCCCTGGGCCGCTCCTATGGCGATGACCTCGGCGCCCTTGATGCCGTACTGGCCCTCGCCGGCGATCTTCAGCATCTTGTCGAGCTGCTTGAGGCGGCTGGAGTTGCGGTCGTCGCTGCCGAGTCGCGCCTTGAGGGCCGCGTTCTCCTTCGTCAGCTCGGCGAGCCGGTCGTGCCGCTCGCCGGAGTCGCGGATGGCGGAGACCGCGTTGCCGACCGGGTCGACCGCGGCGGACACACCGTTCTCGATGGGGCCGAACACGGCGGCCGCGCCTTGGCGGGCACCGTCGACCGGCGAGTCCTCCCCGCCGCGGATGTCCACCGTGATCAGCGCGAACGCGACGGCGATCAGCAGCACCAGGAGCAGCCGGCTCTCTCGTGTGTCCCTCACGTGCGGCGGCCGTGCCCTTCTCATTGGAGTTGCGTTTGTGGGAGCTTATGCCTCGATATCAACGATCCGCCGCACGAGAGGAGATCATCTCGTACGGCGGAATCGAAGAGTTACGTCATCTGCGCGGCTGGGCGTCCAGCACCTGCTGGAGCGCCTCGAATTCCTCGACGCACTTTCCGGAGCCGAGCGCCACGCTGTCCAGCGGGTCCTCGGCGATGTGGATCGGCATGCCGGTCTCCCGGCGCAGCCGCTCGTCGAGCCCGCGCAGCAGGGCGCCGCCGCCGGTGAGGACGATGCCGCGGTCCATGATGTCGCCGGAGAGCTCCGGCGGGCACTTGTCGAGGGTCGTCTTGACGGCGTCGACGATGGCGTTGACGGGTTCCTCGATCGCCTTGCGGACTTCGGCGGCCGAGATGACGACGGTCTTGGGCAGCCCGGAGACGAGGTCCCGGCCGCGGATTTCGGTGTGTTCGTCATTGTCGAGGTCGTATGCCGAACCGATCGTGATCTTGATCTGTTCGGCGGTCCGCTCACCGAGGAGGAGGGAGTACTCCTTCTTGATGTGCTGGATGATCGCGTTGTCCAGCTCGTCGCCCGCGACGCGGATGGACTGGGCGGTGACGATGCCGCCGAGCGAGATGACCGCGACCTCCGTGGTGCCGCCGCCGATGTCCACCACCATGTTGCCCGTGGCCTCGTGGACCGGCAGGCCGGAGCCGATGGCGGCCGCCATGGGCTCCTCGATGATGTGCACCTGGCGGGCGCCGGCCTGGGACGACGCCTCGATGACGGCGCGGCGCTCGACGCCGGTGATGCCCGAGGGGACACACACGACGACGCGCGGCCTGGCGAGATACCGCCGCTTGTGGATCTTCAGGATGAAGTAGCGCAGCATCCGCTCGGTGATCTCGAAGTCGGCGATCACGCCGTCCTTCAGCGGCCGCACGGCAACGATGTTGCCGGGGGTCCGCCCGATCATCTTCTTCGCTTCGGCGCCTACAGCGAGGATTCCACCGGTGTTCGTGTTGATCGCGACGACGGACGGCTCGTTGAGTACGATCCCGCGACCCCTGACGTACACCAGCGTGTTGGCGGTCCCGAGGTCGACAGCCATGTCACGGCCGATGAACGACATTGAGTTCCCCATCAGGATTCGTCTGGCCTTCCTGGGAGCTTTTGAGGGCATTTCAGGTCGGCGAAGTGGGTGCTGTGACGTGAAGGCTTCCATCGTAGACGCGCCTGCACGAACACTGCGCGAGGGTCTTCGCCATTGTCAGCAGATCGAACGCCGCCTCGCTTGTGGAGACGGTCCATAGGGGGCACGCGTTCCCCCGATCGGCACGCATATGCCGGAGGACGGCCGAAAAGGTACGGCCGCCCCAGGTCAGACGGTCGGGTGAATTGACACCCTGTCAGAAAATGCCACGAAACCTACGCGCCGGACTGGAAGGGCCCTATGCGCGCCCGGGGAAGAAGATCTTCACCTCGCGCTCGGCGGACTCCTCCGAGTCGCTCGCGTGGATCAGGTTCTCGCGGACGATGACGCCGAAGTCGCCACGGATGGAGCCGGGCGCGGCGGCGATCGGGTCGGTCGGGCCGGCGAGCGCGCGGACGCCCTCGATGACCCGCTCGCCCTCGACGATCAGCGCGACGACCGGACCGGAGGCCATGAACTCCACCAGCGGCTCGTAGAAGGGCTTGCCCTTGTGCTCGCCGTAGTGCTGCTCCAGCGTGTCCTGGTCCAGGGTGCGCAGCTCCAGCGCGGTGATCTGCCAGCCGGCCTTGCGCTCGATACGGCTGATGATCTCGCCTGTCAGGCCACGACGGACTGCGTCGGGCTTGAGAAGGACGAGGGTGCGCTGGCTCACGAGGGGCTCCTAACCTGCTGACATGTGCGGTGGGACGAGATTACAGGGCGTGTCGGTACGTTCGTCACACAGCGTCAGGTGTAGTGGAGTGCGCCGGGCCGGCTTGGGCGGCCTGGTCCGCCTGCGCGGCGAATCTCGCCTTCGCCTCGTCGATCTTCCGGCCGTAGTGCACGGAGGCCCACCACAGCGCCGCGAAGATCGCGCCCATGAAGAACATGGTCGGGATGACGAAGCCGGAGGCGATCAGGACGATCTGGAGCGCCCAGCCGAGGGCGATGCCGCCGGGCCGGGTCACCATCCCGCACAGCGCGAGGCACAGGAACATGGCGATACCGCTGACGGTCCACACCGTGGACGTGGCCAGGTCGGGGTCCTTCATCGCGACCAGTCCGGCGAAGCCGATGACGAACAACTCGCCGATCAGGGTCGATGCACAGAGCGTACGCATGGCTGCGGCTCAGCCCCTTCCCAGCAGCAGCCGGGCCTCGCCCACCGTGATGACCGACCCGGTGACCAGCACACCGCCGCCCGCGAACTCGCCGTCCTCCTCGGCCAGCGTGATCGCCTCCTCCAGGGCGTCCGGCAGTTGCGGCTCCACCTGGACGCGCTCCTCGCCGAACACCTCGACGGCGATCGCGGCGAGCTCGTCGGCGTCCATCGCGCGGTGGCTGGAGTTCTGCGTGATCACGACCTCGGCGAGGATCGGCTCGAAGGCCTCCAGAAGCCCCCGCACGTTCTTGTCACCGCTCGCGCCCACCACGCCGATGAGCCGGCTGAAGTCGAAGGCCTCGCCGACCGCCTCGGCGGTCGCGCGGGCGCCCGCCGGGTTGTGGGCGGCGTCCAGGACGACGGTCGGGGAACGCCGTACGACTTCCAGGCGGCCCGGGGCGGAGACGGCCGCGAAGGCCTTGCGGACGGTGTCGATGTCGAGCGGGTCCGGGCGCTGGGCCCCCACCCCGAAGAACGCCTCCACGGCGGCGAGCGCCACCGCCGCGTTGTGCGCCTGGTAGGGGCCGTGCAGCGGCAGGTACACCTCTTCGTACTCACCGCCGAGACCGCGCAGGGTCAGCAGCTGCCCGCCGACGGCGACCTGCCGGGAGACGATCCCGAACTCCAGCCCCTCGCGCGCGACCGTGGCATCCACCTCGACGGACTTCTTCAGCAGGACCTGCGCCGCGTCCACCGGCTGCTGGGCCAGGATGACGGCCGCGTCCTGCTTGATGATCCCGGCCTTCTCGACGGCGATCTCACCGGGCGTCTCGCCGAGCCGGTCGGTGTGGTCCAGATCGATGGGCGTGATCACGGCGACATCGCCGTCGATGACGTTGGTGGCGTCCCAGGAGCCGCCCATGCCGACCTCGACGACGGCCACGTCGACGGGCGCGTCCGCGAAGGCGGCGTACGCCATGCCGGTCAGCACCTCGAAGAAGGACAGCCGGTACTCCTGCTGACCGTCGACCATCTCGATGTACGGCTTGATGTCGTCGTATGTCTCGATGAACCGCTCGGCCGAGATCGGGGCGCCGTCCAGGCTGATGCGCTCGGTGACCGACTGGACGTGGGGGCTGGTGTACCGGCCCGTGCGCAGTTCGAAGGCGCCCAGGAGGGCCTCGATCATGCGGGCCGTGGAGGTCTTGCCGTTCGTCCCCGTGATGTGGATCGAGGGGTACGACCGCTGCGGCTCGCCCAACAGGTCCATCAGCGCGGCGATACGGCTGACCGAGGGCTCCAGCTTGGTCTCGCCCCAGCGGCCGGCGAGCTCCGCCTCGACCTTGCGCAGGGCCTTGTCGACCTCCGGGTCCTCAGGGCGTCCGGGCACGTCGGCCTCCGGCGGGGCGCCCTGGGTGCGCAGGGTGCGGCTGCCGGCCTCGATGACCGCGAGGTCGGGGTCGCGGTCGGTCTCGGCGGCGACGATCTCGTCGAAGGGGTCGGTGTCACTCACGGGGTCAGTCTACGGACGGCGACCGACAGAGCGCCCACGGAGTGGGGCGGCTGAGCTTCGGGGGCGGCCGGGTAGGCGCAGGGCCCGGAGTCCAGAAGACCCCGGGCCCCCATGAAGCCCTACGCCTGAGGCAGGCCTTCCAGCTGGGCCTTGATCCTCGCGATGTCCTCGTCCGCCTTGGCCAGGCGGCCGCGGATCTTGTCCACCACGTTGTCCGGGGCCTTCGCGAGGAACGCTTCGTTGCCGAGCTTGGCGTTGGCCTGGGCCTTCTCCTTCTCGGCCGCCGCCAGGTCCTTCGCGAGGCGCTTGCGTTCCGCCGCCACGTCGATCGTGCCGGAGAGGTCGAGCGCGACCGTGGCACCGGCCACCGGGAGGGTCGCCGTGGCCGCGAAGGTCTCACCTTCCGGCTGGAGGCGCAGGAGCTGGCGGATGGCGGCCTCGTGCGGGGCGAGGTCGGTGCCGGTGAGCTCCAGGCGGGCCGGGACCTTCTGGCCGTCCTTGAGTCCCTGGTCCTTGCGGAACCGGCGGACCTCGGTGACGACCCGCTGGACCAGCGCGATCTCGAGTTCGGCGTCCTTGTCGCGGAAGCCGCTGTCGGCCGGCCACTCACCGACGACCAGGGACTCGCCACCGGTCAGGGTGGTCCACAGGGCGTCCGTCACGAACGGGATGACCGGGTGCAGCAGCCGCAGCGTCACGTCGAGGACCTCGCCGAGGACCCGGCCGGAGACCCTGGCCTGCTCGCCGCCCGCGAAGAAGGTCGTCTTCGACAGCTCGACGTACCAGTCGAAGACCTCGTCCCACGCGAAGTGGTAGAGCGCGTCGGCGAGTTTGGCGAACTGGTAGTCGTCGTAGTACGCGTCGACCTGGGCGACCGTGGTGTTGAGGCGGGACAGGATCCAGCGGTCCGTCGCCGACATCTCGGAGGCGTCCGGGAGCGGGCCCTCGACCGTGGCGCCGTTCATGAGGGCGAAGCGGGTGGCGTTCCAGAGCTTGTTGGTGAAGTTCCGGGAGGCCTTGACCCAGTCCTCGCCGATCGGCACGTCCGCGCCCGGGTTGGCGCCGTTGGCGAGGGTGAAGCGGACGGCGTCGGAGCCGTAGGCGTCCATCCAGACCAGCGGGTCGACCGCGTTGGGGTTCGACTTCGACATCTTCTTGCCGAACTCGTCGCGGACCAGGCCGGTCAGCGCGATGGTGTGGAAGGGGGCCTGGCCGTCCATGGCGTAGAGGCCGAACATCATCATCCGGGCGACCCAGAAGAAGATGATGTCGTGGCCGGTCAGCAGGACGTCGGTCGGATAGAACTTCCGCAGGTCCTCGGTCTGTTCGGGCCAGCCGAGCGTGGAGAACGGCCACAGGCCGGAGGAGAACCAGGTGTCCAGGACGTCGGAGTCCTGGGTCCAGCCCTCGCCGGTGGGCGGCTCCTCGTCGGGGCCGACGCAGACGACCTCGCCGTCGGGGCCGTACCAGATCGGGATGCGGTGGCCCCACCACAGCTGGCGCGAGATGCACCAGTCGTGCATGTTGTCGACCCAGTCGAAGTAGCGCTTCGACATGTCCTCGGGGTGGATCTTGACGCGGCCGTCGCGGACCGCGTCACCGGCGGCCTTGGCGAGCGGGCCGACCTTGACCCACCACTGCAGGGACAGGCGGGGCTCGACCGTGGTCTTGCAGCGCGAGCAGTGCCCGACGGAGTGCATGTACGGGCGCTTCTCGGCGACGATCCGGCCCTGCTCCTTGAGGGCGCCGACGACGGCCGAACGGGCCTCGTAGCGGTCCAGGCCGAGGAAGGGACCGTGGACGGTGATCACGCCGTGCTCGTCCATGATCGTCAGGGACGGCAGGTCGTGGCGGCGGCCGATCTCGAAGTCGTTCGGGTCGTGCGCCGGGGTCACCTTGACCGCGCCCGTGCCGAACTCGGGGTCGACGTGGGTGTCGGCGACGACCGGGATGGTGCGGTCGGTGAGCGGGAGCTTGATCTGCTTGCCGATGAGGTGCTGGTACCGCTCGTCGTCGGGGTGGACGGCGACGGCCGTGTCACCGAGCATCGTCTCCGCGCGCGTGGTCGCGACGACGAGGCTGTCCTCGCCCTCGCCGTAGCGGATGGAGACCAACTCGCCCGCGTCCTCCTGGTATTCCACCTCGATGTCGGAGATGGCCGTCAGACAGCGCGGGCACCAGTTGATGATGCGCTCGGCGCGGTAGATCAGCTCGTCCTCGTAGAGCCGCTTGAAGATGGTGAGGACGGCCTTGGACAGGCCCTCGTCCATCGTGAAGCGCTCGCGGCTCCAGTCGACGCCGTCGCCGAGGCGCCGCATCTGGCCGAGGATCCGGCCGCCGTACTCCTCCTTCCACTGCCAGACGCGCTCGACGAACTCCTCGCGGCCCAGGTCGTGGCGGGACTTGCCCTCCTCGGCGAGCTGCTGCTCGACCTTGTTCTGGGTGGCGATACCGGCGTGGTCCATGCCCGGCAGCCACAGCGCCTCGTAGCCCTGCATGCGCTTGCGGCGGGTCAGCGCGTCCATCAGCGTGTGCTGGAAGGCGTGGCCCAGGTGCAGCGAACCGGTGACGTTCGGCGGCGGGATGACGATGGTGTACGGCGGCTTGTCGCTCTTCGCGTCGGCGGTGAAGTAACCCTTCTCCACCCAGCGCTCGTACAGCGTCCCCTCTACCTCGGCCGGCGCGTACTGGGTCGGCAGTTCGGTGCTGGGCGCTGTGGGCTGCTGCTGAGCGTTCTCGGTCACGGGGTCAGTTTAGGGGTGCCGCGGGCGTGTCCCGAAACGCGTTTGTTCTGTAACGGTGGGGGCCCCGATGCGGTTCGCCGCCGGTGCCTGAGCCAGGATGTCGGGAACACATAAGCATCTGGAGGGGAACCCAGGGATGAGTCACAACCAGCCGGGCCCGTACGGGCAGCCCCAGCAGCCCGGGCAGCCGCCGCAGCCCGGGCCGTACGGCCAGCCGGGCCCCTACGGCCAGCCGCCGCAGGCTCCGCAGGGCCAGCCCCAGCCCGGCTACGGCTACCCCCAGCAGACACCGCCGCCCCAGCAGCCGCAGCAGCCGGGTTACGGGTATCCGCAACAGCCCGGACAGCAGCCGCAGCAGCCCGGTTACGGCTATCCGCAGCAGGGCGGGGTGCCGCCGCAGACTCCGCCCTACGGCCAGCCGCAGGCCCCCTACGGCCAGCAGGCCCCGTACGGCCAGCAGCCGCCTTACGGTCAGGCCCCCTACGGCGTCCCGCAGCCGCCCCCGGCCGGCGGTGGCAAGGGGAAGAAGATCGGCATCATCGTCGGCGCGGTGGTGGTCGTCGCCGCGATCGCGGTCGGCGCCTCCCTCGTGTTCGCCGGGGGCGGGTCCGGCGGCGGGTCGGACATCAACGACGACGGGGCGCACAAGCTGGCCACACCGGCGACGATCCTCGGCGGGGAGTACAAGAAGGGCAGCGACGCCGGGATCGGCGGGATGACCAAGGACGACATCGACGACGCGGAGTCGTGGGGCGTCAAGGATCCCAAGGGCGTCAGCGCGGGCTACACGGCAGGTTCGGGTCTCACCTCCAAGAACCTCGTGTTCGCCGGTGTGTACGGCACCATCGACAACCCGGAGGGGGTCGTCGATGAGATGTTCAGCCGGGTCACGAAGGGCACCGACAGCGGCAAGGTCGTCGGCAGCCCCAAGGAGTTCAAGCCCACCGGCTTTGAGAACGGCGTCATGAAGTGCCAGGAAGTCCAGACCACCGAGTCCGGACAGACCGTGACGATGCCGTTCTGCATCTGGGCCGACCACAGCACGGTCACCTATGTGCTGGCGTTCGACGTGGCCAGCCTCGCCAAGGGCCAGAGCACCTCGATGGACGAAGCTGCCGAACTGACCGCCAAGGTCCGCAACGACGTGCGCGTCAAGGCCTGACGGAAGCGTCGGCACCTCAACGGCGAAGGGGCCCCGGTCGGTTGACCGGGGCCCCTTCGCATGTCCTGGGAAACTACGCCGTCTTCTGCTCGCCCGGGCCCCGCCCGCGCGCGTCCCTCGGGATGAGCGTCGGGTTGACGTTGGAGTGGACGACGTCCGCCGTGATGACGACGCGGGCCACGTCCTTGCGGGACGGGATCTCGTACATGACGCCCTGCAGGACCTCTTCCATGATGGCGCGCAGGCCGCGCGCGCCGGTCTGGCGGAGGATGGCCTGGTCGGCGATGGCCTCCAGGGCCTCGCGCTCGAAGTCCAGCTCCACGCCGTCGAGTTCGAAGAGGCGCTGGTACTGCTTCACCAGCGCGTTGCGCGGCTCGACCAGGATCTGGAGGAGGGCCTCGCGGTCCAGGTTGTGGACGGAGGTGATGACGGGAAGGCGGCCGATGAACTCGGGGATCATGCCGAACTTGACCAGGTCCTCGGGCATGACGTCCTCGAACTGGTCCTTGGCCTCGAGCTCGCGCTTGGAGCGGATCGTCGCGCCGAAGCCGATGCCCTTGGCGCCCGCCCGGGACTCGATGAGCTTCTCCAGGCCCGCGAAGGCACCGCCCACGATGAACAGGACGTTCGTCGTGTCGATCTGGATGAACTCCTGGTGCGGGTGCTTGCGTCCGCCCTGCGGCGGCACGGAGGCCGTGGTGCCCTCCAGGATCTTCAGCAGGGCCTGCTGCACGCCCTCGCCGCTCACATCGCGCGTGATCGACGGGTTTTCACTCTTCCGCGCGACCTTGTCGATCTCGTCGATGTAGATGATCCCGGTCTCGGCCTTCTTGACGTCGTAGTCGGCCGCCTGGATCAGCTTCAGCAGGATGTTCTCGACGTCCTCGCCGACGTAGCCCGCCTCGGTGAGCGCGGTCGCGTCGGCGATCGCGAACGGGACGTTGAGCATGCGGGCGAGGGTCTGGGCGAGGAGCGTCTTGCCGGAACCCGTGGGGCCCAGCAGGAGGATGTTGGACTTCGCCAGCTCGATCGCGTCGTCACGGCTGCTGCCGCCGCCGTGCTCGCCGGCCTGGACGCGCTTGTAGTGGTTGTACACCGCCACGGAGAGGGCCTTCTTGGCCTGCTCCTGGCCCACCACGTAGCCCTCCAGGAACTCGTAGATCTCGCGGGGCTTGGGGAGTTCCTCCCAGCGCACCTCGCTCGTCTCGGCGAGTTCCTCCTCGATGATCTCGTTGCAGAGGTCGATGCACTCGTCGCAGATGTACACACCAGGCCCTGCGATGAGCTTCTTGACCTGCTTCTGGCTCTTGCCGCAGAACGAGCACTTGAGCAGATCGCCGCCGTCACCGATGCGTGCCACGGTGTGCTTCCCCTTCGCCTGGGAGACGCCTAGGTCCAGCGGCTCCTGGTGCTGCCTTATGTCCGACGGTACCTTGCCGGGCCCCCCGTTCGGGCCCCCCTTGGCAGGGTTCACTTCGACGTGCGCTGTGCCAAGGGGCGGCATATCCTACGGGTCCGCGTCAGCGGACGGCGGCGTTGTTCATCTTCCGGGTGGAGATGATCTGGTCGATCAGACCGTACGCCAGGGCGTCGTCGGCCGTGAGGATCTTGTCGCGCTCGATGTCCTCGCGGATCTTCTCGATCGGCGTGGTGGAGTGCTTGGCCAGCAGGTCTTCCAGCTGCGCGCGCATCCGGAGGATTTCGTTGGCGGCGATTTCCAGGTCGGAGACCTGACCGCGGCCGGTCTCGCTGTAGGGCTGGTGGATCAGCACGCGCGCGTTGGGCAGTGCCATGCGCTTGCCGGGCGTACCGGCGGCCAGCAGGATCGCGGCGGCGGAGGCCGCCTGACCCATGCAGACCGTCTGGACGTCCGGCTTCACGAACTGCATCGTGTCGTAGATGGCCGTGAGCGCCGTGAAGGAGCCGCCGGGGCTGTTGATGTAGACCGAGATGTCCCGGTCGGGGTCCATCGACTCCAGGCACAGGAGCTGCGCCATGACGTCGTTGGCGGAGGCGTCGTCGATCTGCACGCCGAGGAAGATCACGCGCTCCTCGAAGAGCTTCGCGTACGGGTCGTACTCGCGGACGCCCTGCGAGGTGCGCTCGACGAAGCGGGGGATCACATAGCGGGACTCGGCACGCGGGCCGGTGTACTCGGCCTCGGTGCGGGCGTAGAGGCCGCTGCCGGGGAAGTCGTTCACTGTCTGTCTCCTAGGGGCTTAGGCGGTCGGCTGAGGGGCTGTGCGGGGGCGTTGTGGCCCCGCATGGGGCTCAGGCCCCGGTGCCGCCGCCGCCCGGCATGCCGGCGGCCGTGGCGATCACGTCGTCGATGAGGCCGTACTCCTTGGCCTCGTGCGCGTCGAACCAGCGGTCGCGGTCCGAGTCGCGGGTGATCTGCTCGATGCTCTGGCCGGTGTGCTGCGAGGTGAGCTCGGCCATGCGCTTCTTGGTGTGCAGCAGCCGCTCGGCGTGGATCTTGATGTCCGAGGCCGAACCGGCGAGGCCGGCGGACGGCTGGTGGATCAGGATCTCGGCGTTCGGCAGCGCGAAGCGCTTGCCGGGGGTGCCCGCGCTGAGCAGGAACTGGCCCATCGAGGCCGCGAGACCCATGGCGATGGTCACCACGTCGTTCTTGATGTACTGCATGGTGTCGTAGATCGCCATGCCCGCGGTGATCGATCCGCCGGGGCTGTTGATGTAGAGGTAGATGTCCTTTTCCGGGTCAGCGGCAAGGAGCAGCAGCTGCGCGGTGATCTTGTTGGCGATGTCGTCGTCGACCGCCTGGCCGAGGAAGATGATCCGCTCGCCGAGCAGCCGGTTGTAGACCTGGTCACCGAGGCCACCACCGATGGAGGGGTCGCCGGCGGCGGAGGGCATCAGATTCGTCACGTATCCACCTGCTCGTCTTACGACGGCACCGGGCCGTCTTACGTGTTCCCGTCCGGGGGCTGGGCAGTTCGAGGGACTTCCCTGCCCTGGTACTCATGGACCCTAACGCGCTGGTCCCCTCGGGGAATCCCGGTAAGGGGGGTGTTCGCCGGGGGCGTAGCGCCGTGGTATCGCCGGTTCGGGGCCGGGCGCGGGCGATCCGTGACCCGTCGCGCTGTTCTCCGCGTCCCCGGCCGGGGTCCTCGGGGCCCATGCGGGAAGGGCCCCGGAGACATGGTCTCCGGGGCCCTTCCTACGACGTTCGAGCGACGTCCGAGGTGCCGTGGGCTCAGCCCTCGGTCTTCTCCTCGGCCTCGGCCGGGGTCTCCTCGGACGCGGCCTCGACGGCCTCGACGGTCTCGGCCGTCTCGTCCTCGTCGTCGTCCAGGTCGACGACCTCGCCGTTGGTGTCCTTGACCGTGGCGGCCTCGACCACGACGGCCAGGGCCTTGCCGCGGGCGACCTCGCCGACGAGGAGCGGGACCTGACCGCCCTCGACGACCGCCTGGGCGAACTGGTCGGGGGACATGCCGGAGGAGGCGGCACGGCGCATGAGGTGCTCGGTGAGCTCCTCCTGGTTGACGTTCAGCTTCTCGCGCTTGACGAGCTCGTCGAGCACGAACTGGGTCTTGATGCCCTTGACCGCGGCTTCCTTGGTCTCGGTGTCGAACTCCTCGGCCGTCTTGCCCTGGATCTCGAGGTACTTCTCGAGGTCGAGGCCCATCTGGCCGAGCTGGTGGTGCTCCAGGTTGTGCTTGCGGGTGTTGATCTCGTCCTCGAGGAGCTTCTCGGGGACGGGCACCTCGACGAGCTCCAGGAGCTTCTCCAGGACGCGCTCCTGGGCCTGGGTGGCCTGGTCGTACTGCTTCATGTTCTCGAGGCGCTTGCGGCTGTCGGCCTTCAGCTCGTCGAGGGTGTCGAACTCGGAGGCGAGCTGCGCGAACTCGTCGTCCAGCTCGGGCAGTTCGCGGGCGGCGACCTGGGTGACCTTGACGGTGACCTCGGCCTCCTTGCCGGCCGCGGTGCCGCCCTTGAGCTCGGAGGTGAAGGTGGCCTCGCCACCGGCCTCCAGGCCCTTCACGGCGTCGTCGATGCCGTCCAGCAGCTCGCCGGAGCCGATGGTGTAGGAGACGCCGCTCGCGACGCCGTCCTCCAGCACCTCGCCCTCGACCTTGGCCTCCAGGTCGATGGTCACGACGTCGCCGTCCTCGGCGGCCCGCTCGACCGGGGAGGTCGACGCGAAGCGCTCACGCAGCTCGGTCACGGCCTTCTCGACGTCCTCGTCGCTGACCTCGACCGCGTCGACCTCGACCTCGATGCCGGAGTAGTCCGGGATCTCGATGGCGGGGCGGACGTCGACCTCGGCGGTGAAGTTCAGCGTCTCGCCGTCCTTCAGCTCGGTGATGTCGACCTCGGGCTGGCCCAGGACGTCGATCTCGGCCTCGTTGACCGCCTCGGTGTAGAACTTCGGAAGCGCGTCGTTGACCGCCTCCTCGAGGACCGCACCGCGGCCGAACCGCTGGTCGATGACGCGCGCCGGGATCTTGCCCTTGCGGAAGCCCTTCACCGTGACCTGCTGGTTGATCTTCTTGTACGCCGCGTCGAGGCTGTCCTTGAGCTCCTCGAAGGGCACCTCGATGCTGAGCCGAACCCGAGTCGGGTTCAGGGTCTCCACGGCGCTCTTCACGGTTCGGTCTCCTTGTGGCTGACTTCTCGGATTCTGCCGGGGCCAGAGCGGCTCCGGCGGATCGCCGCCCGGAGGATCTTCTGGAATGGAGAGGCACACGGGCGTGCAGCTTGCATAGTAACGGCAGCGGCGACACGCCCCAAAGGCGATCACGGACTCGGTCACGCGACTGATCGCGCAGGTGGTCGGGGTGGCGGGATTTGAACCCACGGCCTTCCGCTCCCAAAGCGGACGCGCTACCAAGCTGCGCCACACCCCGTCTGGTGCGACACGTAGGGTACATGCCCGCAGGCAGCGGGGTTGCCGCATTTCACGAGCCCCGTGCAGAACCACACCGCCGCGCGCCCCCTCCGGGCTACTGGAACGAGCACGTACGGCGGGTCCCGGGCCCTCTGCGCCGCCGCCGGCCCGTCGCCTGCAACGCGCCCCGCAACTTGCAGCACGATGCTGCGCGGCCCGCGCGTCGCCTCCGGGGCCGCGCCTGTACGCGCCCCGGTGCGCCCGGTTCGTGCGCCGTGCGGTCGGCGGCGGGGCGGAAGGGGTGTGCGACGAGGGGTGACGACCCGGTACGATGCTTTCGTGCCGCCGGTCATCGGGCCGCGGCGCGTGCTGTGCGGGCGTAGCTCAATGGTAGAGCCCTAGTCTTCCAAACTAGCTACGCGGGTTCGATTCCCGTCGCCCGCTCTGAAGGCCGAAGGCCCAGGTAAGAGGTGGATTTCCCCTCCCTGGGCCTTCCGCATTCCTGGGGGCGTTTCAGGCCTGTGTGCCCCCCGCGTGCCCCTTCGAGCGCGGCCGGCGCTTCAACGCGTCCACGATCTGAGCGTCAACACCATCAGCGATCTCCCGCTCACGCTTCCGGGAACCGTGCTGGTAGATCAGCGCGGCACGGGTCGAACTCTGCCCGAGCCGGGTCATCAGCTCCCGCGTGTTGGCGTCGGTGTAGGACGCCAGGGTGTTGCCCGTATGCCGAAGATCATGGAACCGCAGGCCCTTGATTCCCACCTCTGCGCAGGCCTTGTGCCACAGCCCGTTGAAGTGGTTGCGGCGAGGAGTCGCCCCCTTCGCGCCGACGAAGACCCGGCCATCGGCGCCGGGTTCCGCGAACTGCCGCATGTGATCCACGACCATTGGCAGGATCGAGTTCGGGATGGCCACGGACCGCTTGCCCGCTTCGCTCTTGGGCGCCTTGTAGATCCGCTTCCCGCTGTTCAGCTCTGCGATCGAGCCGCGCACCCGGATCATGCCCGCTTCCAGGTCGACATCGCGCCGACGTAGCCCGACCAGTTCGCCCCAGCGCAGCGCGCAGAACGCGCCGAGCAGGACGAGCGCGCGGTAGCGCGGCTGCGATGCGTCCACGATGGCGAACACATCGAGGACCGAAGCAGTGGGCCGCTCAGGCGTGTTGACCGTGCCGCCGTTCTTGATCTGGCACGGGTTGCGGCGGATCAGCCCGTCCTCGACAGCCGTGCCCATGATGGTCCGCAGCAGGGCGTACGCCTTGGCCACGGTGGTCGGTCCCACTCCGGCATCGAGCCGGGCACGCCTCCAGGAGCGCACCGCCGCGGGGGTGATGTCCGCGATGGTCATCCGCCCGAAGGTGGGCGCCAGGTGCACGCGCACGAGGATCCCGTACAGCTCCCGTGTGGTCTCCCCCACCGGACGCTCAGCCACCCAGGCCACGGCGTACTTCTCGAACGGGACTTTGGCCGCATCCGGATCACGCCAGTCGCCCTGGCGCATCTCGGTCTGGATGTCGGCCAGCCAGTCATCAGCCTCGCGCTTCGTGCGGAAGGTCTCCGGAGCGGGCCGGAGCTGCCCATCAGGGCCAACGTAGCGGGCCTGATAGCGGCCGGACTGGAGCTTGCGGACGCGGCCGAACTGCCGACGCTTGCCAGCCATCAGGCAGCCACCCCCCGGAGGTGGGAGCCACGCCGACGCGGCTGCACGGTGTTTGCCTCGATGTACGCCTCTACGACGCTCTCCTTGATCCGGACGTACCGGCCCACCTTGACGTAGCTGATCCGGCGCTCTTCGATCAGGCGACGCGGGAAGCGCTCGCCGCTCTCCTTCCAGGTGCCGAGGCGTACGGCAACCTCCGCCACGTCCAACAGACGATCAGTCATGCGGCGGCTCCTTCCAGTTCGAGCAAGGCGGGTAGTTCCTCGCGGGCGGTCTCGCGGTTGTGCTGGATGTCGCGGCGGATGTTGGCCGCGATCCAGGACTCGCCGGGCGTGTGGCCGTGGCCGGCGTAGGTCCAGTGCGCGAGGGTGAGCGTGGTTGCTTGCCCGTCGTCGGGGTCGGGCAGGCCGAGGGCGGCGCGTTGCTGGGTAGCGCGGTAATCGGCGCGGACCTGGCGGAGGGCGCCGAGGGTGGTGGAGTAGCGGCGGGACTTCGTGCTGAAGTGGCCGCGGAAGCCGAGCATGTGGGCCCAGTCGCGGAGCTTGCGGTCCGGGTACAGCGCGTGCAGGTCGAGGCATGCCGTGATGAGCCGGGCGGGGTGGTCGGGTACGCCGAGCAGGACCAGCGCTTCCTTGTTACCGATCCGACGATCAACCGTGCCGGTGGTCTCGGCTGCTTTGGTGGCGTACTTGGCGACGTAGGAGGCCACGGCCGCTTCGGTGATCTCTTCGCCGTGGCCAAAGGCGCCGATCGGCTGCACGTCGAGTTGGGTGCCCCATCGCAGGGTGCGGGCCGGTTCGGTGCGGGCTGGCTGGTCGGGGTCCGGCTGATACGAGGCCGGGGGCACGTCGACCGCAACGCGAGCGGCGGCAGCCCGGATTGCGTCGGTGAGCAGGTCGAGGGTGGCCCAGGCCGGGGGCGGATCGTCGGGGCCGCCGGGTCCGTCGAAGCGGATCACGGCATGGAAGTGCACGGCCCCGCGCTTTTGGTATTCGGCGACCTTGCCGAAGGAGACCCGGGACTGTTCCCGTGCGTCCTTCTGCGTGAGCCCGGCCCGCTTGGCGATCTCGCGGCGGAGGTAGATCGTGAAGTAGCGCCACAGGTCGGAGGCGTGGTTGTTCCACAGCACCGCGCCCGCGTAGTCGTACGACGCTGGATCGAGCGGAGTACCCAGCTCCGATGCGTCCTCGCCGTGCCGGGTGCCACAGCGGCAAGGACGGTTACCGGGGCGGTTGTGAACCGGACCGAACGAGGGCGCGGTGAGAGTGGCGAAGACCCGCGGGTGATCTCGGATCGTGTGCGGGGTGCCCTTGGTGGGATCACCGACGAGCCCGGCGCGGATGAGGTGGTAGGTGTCTCCGGCGTACGTCCAGGCGCAGGCCGGGCAGCGAGAAGCGCGGCGGTTGCCGCACGCGATGCGGAGCCGTCCGCCGGGCTCGGTGTCGGTCGAGTAGGCGTGCAGGACCTGGCCGGAGATCCGGTCGCGGGTGACCGTCGAGCCCTGAAGGTGGATAGGGTCGGAGCAGCCGCCGGTGCGGCGGATTTGGTCTTGGATGCGGTCGAAGCCGTCAGACCCGGCCAGCCTCAGCACGTCGGCGAGGGTGGCCGGGTCCAGGCCCGCCATGGTGGCGGTGTCGGTCATGTCCAGCACCACCCGCTGTCGCAGCCCTCATCGTCGGAGTCGAACAGCGGTAGTTGGGTGCCCGCCTTGAACAGCTCGCGTAGCGGGCGCCCAGTGCGGGTGAGGTAGACCGGTCGCTTGCCCTTGGATGCCAGGTGGGTGTTGATGGTGTCTTCGACCTCGCAGGCCCGGGCGAACCGCTCGGGTTCTTGCTCAGCCATGGCCTGCCATTCGGGGATCTTCCTCATCGGGCAGAAGTCGCAAGAACTCTTGGGCGGCACGGGCAGGCCCGCGGAGCGGATGATGCGCGGGCAGTCCGCGCGACGCACCTTGAGGCCCAAAAGCGGGTATACGAGCCGTTCATAGGGCATGGCCTTGGACTCGTTGGCGCGACCGATCTCGTCCAGGCTGATGCCCATGGCAACGGTGGCGCGGTTGTCGGGGGTGGCGCCGTGGGCCTTCAGCCAAGCTCCGGTGACCAGGATCTTGAATTCCTTGGTGCAGACGCGGGAGCCGGGTTTGCCGTTGGTCAAAAAGACCGGGATGGTCTGTCGGCGGCCGCTGCTGGTCATGATCCGCTGGCGGATCGTCTCCGTCCCGTTCTTGGTCTCGCGGTGCAGCTCAATCAGGTCGAGTCCATGGGCAGCGGCGTAAGGAGCGGCGTACTGCTCGAAGTAGCGCAGCGTCGCAGGGTTTTCGCTGTCTGGACCGACGTTGGCGAACAGGAAAGTGCGGAAGTCGAATCGGCCCTGAGCGGCGAGGACGAGAGCGGCCATGGACTGCCAGCCGCCGCCGAAACTAAAGGTGCGCAGACCGTTCACTGTCGGCCCCCACGATGGGCGGGTCCGTGGTGGGCGGTGTAGTCGTCGACCAGGCTCTTGACGTCGTCGTTGCCGTTGGCGTGGTCCTCAGCGCCACAGCCACCGCAGACGTAGTCGCCCTGCGATCGCGTGTACTTGGTGGCGCCCTTGACACGCAGACCGGGGCTTTCCTCGGTCGGAGTGAGGTCGGCGGGGAGCTTGCGGAACATGCCCATCACCTCCCGACCCGGACGAGGGCAACCGTGGAGGTCGCGTGGCCAGTGCCCTTGCAGGTCGGGCAGGTGACGGTGAGGGTGGTGCGGGTGCCGTCGTCGTTGCGGGTGCCGGTGGTGATGGCGACGGTGGGGAAGCCGTCGCAGTCGCGGCAGACGGGCGTGTTCGGGGCGTGCTGGGGCATGATGAGACTTCCCTTTCGGGTCCTTTGGATCTGGATTGGTGAGCCGTCCGGGGCGGCGGATACTTGGCGGTAGAGGCCGCCCCGGACGGGCGTTACTTGCGGCGGTTGCGTCCGCGCGGGATGGGCGGGATGGAGTCGTAGGACTCGCGGCCCTGCTCGAACGAAGTACGGTCGCTGTCGCTCATCCCGGACTCACCGATCTGCCGGTTGATGCGGCCGACGGTCTTGCGGTCGCCGTGGCGCTTGGCAATGGCGTACTCGCGGCCCAGTTCGGCCATCTCCGAGTTGGACGGGGTGTCGTTGTTACTGCGGCTGAAGAAGCGCATGTCAGCGGTTCCTTTCCTGGTTGAGGATCGAGCGGATGACGAGCGCGCACACGGCCACCGACATGCCGGTGATAGCGACCGCGAGGAGCATGGAGACCAGCACGGCACCGACGACCAGGACCACGGCGCCACCGCCAGCGGCGAGGGCGAGCGCGCTGCCCGGGGTGAGCTGGACGACCGGACGGTTCGAGGTGACCGGGACCGGAGCCGACGTGGCCGGGGCCGGGGCCGGGTGGGCGGAGGCCGGGAGCGGCATGGTGGTGGCCGGCGGAGCGGTGTCCTTGGGCGGGTACTTCGGGGTGAACACGGGCGGTGTCCCTTCGGGGCGGGTTACTTGACGAGGCCGTCAACGGTGGGGCCGAGGAAGCTTCCGGCGACGAGGTAGCCACCGAGCAGGAGCAGCACGACCAGCCAGATCGGCGGGCGGGCGAGCTTGATACCGAGGTATCCGACGACGATCACGGCGAGCCACAGCGGAACGTCCATGACGGGATCTCCCTTCAGGCCTTGCAGCGGTGGGTGTTGGCGGCGAGTTCGGCGGCGGAGCGGTCGGCGTAGTCGGCGGAGAAGCCACAACCGGGAGCGGTGCACGCGGCGGTGTGCTTGTCGCGGCCACGGCCGTCGTAGTACGTGGCGACCTCAACCGGACCGAAGCGGCGCCGATCGCGGAAGCGACGGTAAGCCGGCATGGGCGAACTTCCTTTCAGATCAGGCGAGTTGGAGTTGAGCGGCGATCGCGTCCGCCATCGGGGCGGGCAGTTGGAGCCGCGCGGACAGAGCGTCGGCGGGCATCGGCGATCCGGTGGAGGCGCGGTGCGCGTCGGCGATCTTCCGGGCGTGATCCAGCAGTGCAACCGGCACGGCCGTCGTCTGGACCGGGGGCACCTCCGGGGTGGCGGGTGCCAGTTCCGGCACCGGGGCCGGGGCGGGTTGATCGGGGCGGTGCACGTCGACTTCCGGCGCGGCCGGTTCGTCCTCCACAGTCTGTGTGGGAGCGGTCGGTTGGGCCGCTTGGGCCGGGGCGTGGACCAGGAGCGTGCCGCCGAGGAACGCGAGGGCGGGCCAGCCAGCGACGAGGATGCACAGCCACGCGGGCACGGCTGCCAGGTCGAGGAGGCCGGCGGTGGCAATGTTCGCACCCAGCGAGGCGAACAGGGCGATCACAAACCAGGTCCAGGCGGATCGGTCCCGGCGGGCCGTACGCAGCCGACGCCAGGCGGCGACCAACAGCAGATCAACGCTGATCGGATACGCCCAGGCCTTCCAGCCGGACTGTCCGGCAGCTTCGGCGAGGTCGTGCAGGTGGGCGAAGGACAACGCGCCAGCGATCACAGCCTGGATCAGCACAGCGTCCACGCGGAGCGATCGGGTCACGGTCTTCACCTCCTTCAGGGGATCGGGCCGGGAGCGGGCGGGGATCATGTCCAGCCGCCCGGCCCCGACGAGTTCAGTCGGTGGCTTCACCGGAGCCCAGGCAGGTCAGGCAGATACCGGTCTGCTTGCCGACGGAACGGCGCTTGCGACCGACGAGGACGGTGCGGGAGACCTCGCCGGAGCCCTTGCACGTCGGGCACTTCGCCGGTTCAACCGGCGGGGGCGCAGTGGTCTTGGATGCGGCCATGGCGATCACTTGACCAGCGAGGGAGCACCGGTGGCGGACGCGGGAACGTGGGGCTGGAAAGCGTTGAGGAACGGCAAGTCCGGGACCAGGTGTGCGAAGTCGCGGCAGGTCGCGGCGACCTTGTCGCGGGAGATCTGCGGGGTGCGGATCTTGCACCAGCCGCCCTCCGCATCGGTGGCCACGGCTGTCCCGGGCCGGTTCGCGGGGATCACACACGCGGTGGGGACGGCGGTCGGGGCGACGTCCTTGAGCCCCATCTCGGCGGTTTCCTTGTCGTTGACGCGGTGCACGACCCGTCCGGTGAGCTGGGCACGGAGCATGGTGGCGCCTTTGCCCAGGTCGGAGCCGAAGCGCTGGCCGCAGATCTCCAGGTAGATGCCGACCGCGCGGGCCATCTGCGCGAGGCGGATCAACGCCGTGACGATCCGGGTGCGGCGGTCCTCGTCCTCACGGCGGGAGATCAGGAAGAGTTCGGCGATCTCGTCGATCAGCACCACGATGGGCGCCGGTCGCAAGTCCTCCGGGAGTTCCCAGATGTCCGAGGCTCCGTGGAGCTGAAGCAGGTCGAAGCGGTCTTCCATCTCCGTGACCAGCACGTCAGCGAGCGAGGCGGCATCGTCGGGGTTGGTCGCCAGGGCGGAGAGGCGGGGCGCGAAGGGGGACTGTTCCACCCCGCGCTTGCAGTCCATCCCCACCAGCGCGACCGGCAGTTGAGCGAGCCCGTTGATCAGGTTCCGCTGATACATCGACTTGCCCGAGAAGTTGGCGCCCAGGGTGAGGGCCATCGGGACCTTGCGGTAGTCCCGCTCGAACATGGTCCCGTCATCCCTCAGCGCGACGGGTACGGCCATGTCGCGAGGCTGGGCCTTGCGCGGCATCCGCACCCGGCGCAGCACGTCATACCCGGTCATCCGCAGTTCAACAAACCCTGGCTTGAGCACCACCACGCGGACCGCGTGGACACCCCAGGCGTGCCGCAGACGCTCTGTCGAGGCGATCACGTCGGCGGGCTCCAGGCCGGCCGGGAGCCGCAGGGTCACCCGCAGTCCGGTCGATGTGGGCCGTATCCGGCGGATCTTCGGAGCTACCGGCTGCACCTCGCGGCGGGCCACGTTGCGGGCCATGAACGCCCGCAGGCCGGACGGCTGCACCGTCAGACCGCACACGTCCATCGTCGAGCGGTACGAGTAGGAGAACCGGCCCCAGGTCGCGGGCAGACCGACCAGCGACCAGTACACGCGCGGAGCGCGGACCTTCGCGTAGCCGAGCCCGCCGGCACCCGCCGCGGCTCCCGTGGCCTCCAGCCACACCGTCCAGTCAGCCATGATCAGGCCGCCGGGGTGATCGCGACCGCACGGAACGAGATCCCGTGCCGCTTCTGGCCGTTGAACTCGTTCTCCCAGTCCCGCGCCTTCAGCCCGATGACCTTGACCGGCATGCCCGGTGCCAGACCCTCGGGGAGGCCCGTCTCCGGCACGGTCACCTGGTAGAGGTTGCCCTCCCCCTCGTCCGAGACCAGCAGGCCCACGGTCGAGAGGCTCGCGTTGGTCTCCCGGTCCACGGCCCGCTCACCGGTCTTCTTGTTGACCATCTTCGGCTCCGGGGCGGTCGCCACGAACACCACAGCGGTCGAAGTGTCGATCTTGAACGACGGCATGAACGCATCTCCCCTGCACAGCAGTTGAGCCACCCGATCACCTCGGGTAGCAGCTTCACTACGACCGTACTCGCAGGAAAACTGCGAGTCAACAGAAAAACTGCGAGTAGCAGTAGAAGTCCGAGTCTGCGAGACTGCAAGTGACAAGGAAGGTGGCAAAATGAGCACTTACGGGCTTTTTGTTCGCTTCACGCTGCGCGACGGGGCAGGCGAGGCGTTCGACGCGCTGATGCAAGAGACCACTGCGGGGATTCGGGCACACGAGCCCGGAACGCTCGTCTACGCGTGCCACGAGGTCGAGGGCGCTCCCAATGAGCGGATCTTCTTCGAGCTGTACGCCGATCGCGACGCGTTCGAAGAGCACGAGCGCCAGCCGCACACACGCCACTTTCTGGCCGAGCGCGCGAAGTACGTGGAGAAGACCGAGGTCGACCGCCTTCAGCCGTACGCCGGCAAGTACCCCACCGGGGCCACCAAGTGACAACCTCCGACTCCAAGGCCATGGGCCAAAGGGTTAAGGAGCTCCGTCGCGTGGCCGGCATGGCGCAGAGCGACCTAGCCACGGCCATGGGACGTTCCGAAAGCTGGGTGTCACAGGTCGAAAGAGGCGTGCAACCCGTCGAGCGGCTGTCAGTGCTTCAGGCTCTCGCCGATGCTCTTAGCGTGTCCGTACGGGAACTTCGGCCCGACACCGCCGTCACGGTCGAGGAAGCGGAGCCCACGGATCTGCCCCCCAGCAATGACCTTGACGGCCTCCGTGTGGCCCTAACTGGCCATCCAGCGCTGAGCAGCCTTTTTGACCAAACACCGGCTGATCCGGCTCCATCGCTTGCCGATTTCCGGCGGAGCGTTGACGAGGCGTGGACGCTTGCGCACGCGTCCCGCTACGCAGCACTAAGCGATCACCTTGTGAAGCTTCTCCCAGCCATCGAAGCTGCAGTGCGGCATGCGCCAGCAGGTGAGCGGGTTGAACTTCACTCGTTGCGAGCCAAGGCGTACCAGGTGGCCGCGGCGAGCTTCACTCGGCAGGATCAAGCAGATGCGGCCTGGGTCTCGGCTGACCGAGCGCTACAGGCGGCAGAGCTTGCCGGCCAGCCACTAGAGGTGGTCGCAAGCCTGTTCCGCATGGCACACGCTTTCATGCGCCAGCAGCACATGGAGCAGGCTGAGCAGGCCGCGAAGTCGGCGGTAGCCGTCATGGACCCCAGAGCAGCCGAGCCCGCATGCCCGCCGGAAGAGCTGTCGCTCCTAGGCGCCATGAACTTGGTCCTCGCAGTGATCAACGCGAGGGAGGGCAATCGAGGGCAGACGCATACGCACATCGACCGAGCGCGAGAGATCGCAGCGCGGTTGGGCGAGGACCGGAACGACTTCGACACAGAGTTCGGGCCGACGAACGTCGAGATCCATGCAGTGAGCACAGCCGTCGAGTTGGGGGACGCGGGACTTGCTCTAGAGGTAGCCCAGCGAGTCGATGCAGCTGGGCTCTCGTCCGAGCGACAGGCGCGTTTCTTGCTTGACGTGGCGCGAGCACACGCGCAGCGGCGACACGTCGGCGAGGCCACAGCCGCGCTCTTGGAGGCCGAGGCCCTGACACCCGAACAAATCCACGATCACCACTTGGCCCGCGAACTCATCCGCGACTTGATCCAGCTTTCGGACCCTCGGATTCCCGAGACGCTTCGCGACTTGGCCGAGCGAAGTGCGGTCGGCTAGCACCCTGCCCACCGTGCACCCACGTCGTTCTAGGCCGCCACGGAGGCACGACCGCATCAAGATCCGCATTGGCCATGTGCGTGTTGTTACAGGTTTCTCTACCTCATCAAGGGGCCGCGCAAAGCGCGGGCTGGCCCCTTGGTCCTGGCCCCTCTGCGCCTTCGGCGCCGGGGCCTGGCCCTGGGGCCGCAAGCATGTTACGGCCCAGTTGGTAGAGCCCTAGACGGGCAGGCCACGGTCAGAACGATGCCTCCGGCGGGGATCGGCCGGCACCGGGATGGAGGGGGCGCCGTTTCCGACTGCGGGTCCGAAGTGGCGTGCGCGGGGAGCTCCCATCCCGACCACCATCAACCCAGGCAGAGCCGAGCAGACGCGGCCCATGGCGTCCAGGTCGTTCGTACAGTGGCGCGCTCCACCTGGACGCCATGAACCACGCCTGCTCCACGGTGTGTGGGTCGACGGCGGACGGGATGGGAGCGGGGGAGGTGGTGGGTTGAAGTTGCAGCCAAGGCAGAGAAGAGGTCGCACGTCCGATCAGATCCAGATGGACCAAGACCCGGCGACCGTAGCTACCACCAGGCCGGCGACGGCCAGCCATGCCGGGCCGCGAAGATCGTTCATAGCTTGCTCCCAGACCAACCGTTGGGCCCACTCATAGGTGTAGGTGAGGCGTCCGAAGTTGAACGCCGGTTGGCGGATGGCATACATGGCAGCGCTCTGAGCCTGGGAAGACTCGTACGTACCCTCTGGAGCTTCGATGACTCGATCGATCGCTTCCAGGTCACTGACCAACTTCCGGTAGTCCTTCCGAAGGGCCAGCCCACCCCAGATGATGGCGGCCAACGGGAGGAGTCCCCCCGCAGCGGTCATCAAGGTCAACATCAGCTTCATGCCCGGACCTTAGAGGCACGCCTGAGGCTTGGATACACAATCCTCCGTCGACCGCTACAGACAGTGCAAGTGCCAACGAAAGGCGGCCGGTTACGAGTCGGACTGCTAAAGTGCTCCATTGCACACCGAAGACCCGTAAGGCGCTGCGTCTTGGCGGACGCGCCGTACGGGTCACTCGACACTCGACGCTCGAATGGAAGTCATGGCGCACAACAACCGCTCGAAACCATCGAAGACAGGAGACAACCGTCTCCCGTCCCGGAATAGTACACCCGGGGAAACGTGCAGAACAGTCGGGACCCCTAACACAGCCTCGCTGATCTCAGCTCTCGCCAACCTGATCACTGCTCTGACGGGACTTGCGACCCTCTTGCTGTACCGAAGCTGACCGAGCAACCGTGCCCCTTGCGTGCCCGATGCTGAGGCATGCAAGGGGGAACCACGGGGAGCCTCAGCGAGCAACCGAAGAACGTGCAGTTCAGCGTCTCGCCAGCTCAGCCTGCATCCGCATACGCGATCTTCCAAACTAGCTACGCGGGTTCGATTCCCGTCGCCCGCTCTCAAGGCCGAAGGCCCAGGTAAGAGGCGGATTCCCTCTCCCTGGGCCTTCGGTGTGTTCCGGGCCCGTACGGGTGTTGAGCAACGGACCGGCTCATGGCCTCTCATCCGGAGCTGCTCCGGGGGCCTTCTCGGACACCTCATCCGGTGCATCGCCCCCGGTGTCGGGGAAGATCAGTCGTGCGCTGAGGCCGATCGCCCCCAGAGCTCCCAGCATGAGGCCGGTACGAAGCCATCTCATGCCGCCCTCCCAGTCCTGAGGGCTGCCGAAGACCCTCCAGAGCACGAGGGCGATACCGAGCAGAAGGAGCGCCATGCCGGCGATGCGGCTTAATCGAGGATGCATGTGCTCATGATCCACCGTGCGTCGGGGACGTGTCCCGGGCTAGAACTGGATCGAGTTGATGGTTTCCGCTATCGAGTCCAGGAAGCGTTGGATGTCGTCGGCCATGCCGGTCGAGGCGAGGAAAAAGCCGAAGAGCACCGCGACTATGGCGGGGCCGGCCTTGATGGAGCCTCCCCGGATCAACACCACGAGGATGATCCCCAACAGCAGCACCACTGACAGCGAAATGGCCACAACTGATCACACCCTCGGTCGGTCCCGCTCTCCCGGCCCGGGGACGCGACCCCGCGACCCCCGCCAGAACCATCGTGCCACCAACGCGGCCCGCATATGCGGCCGGTGAGCCAACGTTTGGCCATGCCGATACACGCCCCGCACCCCCTGGCCGGTTCCTTTCGGTCCGCGGTCACCGCGTCCGCACATTCCGTCCGCAGGGAATTCGAAGCACCGACACAGGTGTGCGACGGGCGTGGTTATGCGGCATTTCGGGGGGATTGATGGTGACAAAACAGGTCTGTTGAAGACGGCTCAGAAGTGCACAACCGGCAACGAGACAGCCGGTTTTACGGAGACACACAGCCGGGGCTAGGGTGCCTCAGATGTTTCCAGCCGCCGCCGACGCAGTCCCCCGTCCGCGCTCGCCTCAGGACCCGCCGCCCACCAAGCAGCGTGACGCCTTCTTCGACAACGCCAAGTACCTGGCGATCGTCCTGGTGGCCGTCGCGCACTCCTGGGAGCCGCTCAAGGGCGACGGCAGGATCCTGGAGGGCGTGTACACGGTGGTGTACTCGTTCCACATGCCGGCGTTCATCGTCATCTCCGGCTTCTTCTCGCGCAGTTTCGACATGCGCCCGGACCGGCTGAAGCGGCTCGTCACCGGCGTCGCGGTGCCGTACATCGTCTTCGAGACGGCGTACTCCCTCTTCAAGCGCTTCGCCGACCACGACCCGGGCATGGAGATCAGCCTCCTGGACCCGTGGTTTTTGACCTGGTTCCTGGTGGCGCTGTTCATCTGGCGGCTGACCACGCCGATCTGGAACCTGGTGCGGTGGCCGCTGCCGCTCGCGCTCGGCATCGCGATGCTGGCGTCCGTGACCCCGGACATCGGTGACGACCTGGACCTCCAGCGGGTGCTGCAGTTCCTGCCGTACTTCGTGCTCGGCCTGGTCATGAAGCCCGAGCACTTCCGGATGGTGCGCCGGCGTTCGATGCGGATCGCGGCGGTGCCGGTGTTCGCCGCCGCCCTCGCCGTCGGCTGGTGGGCGGTGCCGCGGATGAACACCGAGTGGTTCTACCACCGCAACGCCGCCCAGGAGATGGGTGCTCCCTGGTGGACGGGACCGGTCATGGTGCTGGCCATGTTCGGCGCCTCGCTGCTGCTGACGGCCTGCTTCTTCGCCTGGGTGCCGGGCCGGCGCATGTGGTTCACCGCGCTCGGCGCGGGCACGCTGTACGGCTATCTGCTGCACGGCTTCCTGATCAAGGGCGCGGGTTTCGCGGGCTGGTTCGACCAGGCCTGGCTGCACCGTCCGGCCGGTGAGCTCTTCGTGAGCGCCCTCGCCGCGGTCGCCGTCACCCTGTTGTGCACCGCGCCGGTGCGCCGGGTCTTCCGGTGCGTGATGGAGCCCGACATGAACTGGGCGTTCAGGCGGGAGCCGGCCGAGGTGAGGCGGGGAGACGATCAGAAGGCGGCGGCTCCCCGGGAGAAGGTCAGCGCCTAGAGGCCGGCGGCCAGAGGTCAGCGCCTAGCCGGACGCCGGCAGACCGAGAAGGGCGCGCATCCCCGCGTACTTCTCGGTGAGTCGCTGCCGGGTCGCCTCGTCGAGGACCGCCAGGCGTGCCGGGTCCGCGTTGTGCGCCAGGTCGGCTTGTTTGACCAGCAGCGCGCCCGGGGTCGCGAGGATGCGCCCGGCGTACGCCTCGGGCGGCTCACCGGCCCGCTTGGTGACGGCGAGCACGATGTCCTTCGTACGACGGCTCAGCGCGGCCTCGGCGAGCCACTGCGCGGAGAGCGCGTCGTCCTCGACGGAGTCGTGCAGCCACGCCGCCGCGACCTGGTCGTCGTCACCGCCACGCGCGCGTACGCCCTCGGCGACGGCCCGCAGGTGTTCGGCGTAGGGCCGGCCGGCCTTGTCGGTCTGGCCCTCGTGTGCGGAGCGAGCGAGGGTCTCGACCTCGGCCGGGGTCAACTCGTCGGTCATTCCTCCAGTGTGGCGTGCCGCGGTACGGACATCGTGCCTAGTGCGGCATCGACTGAGCCGTGGGGCCCTCGCGGCAGATCAGCAGCAGCGCCCGGTCGTCGTTGACGTCCTTCGCCACCGCCTCGATCAGGTGCCAGGCGGCGCCGTGGAAGCCGCCGGCGACATACCGGTCGGCCTCCCCCGTCAGCCGGTCGATGCCCTCGACTATGTCGCGGTCGGACGTCTCCACCAGGCCGTCGGTGAACAGCATCAGGACGTCGCCGGGCCGCAGTGATCCCTTGACCGGGTCGAACTGGGCGCCGTCGTAGACCCCGAGGAGCGGACCCTCCGCGGCCTTCTCCTCCCAGCGGCCGCTGCCGGCGCTGAGCTGCAGCCCCGGCGGATGGCCGGCCGAGTAGAGCTCGTAGTCGCCGGAGTCCAGGTCCAGGACCAGGTGGATCGAGGTCGCGAAGCCCTCGTCCCAGTCCTGGCGGAGCAGATAGCCGTTCGCGGCGGGCAGGAAGGCGTGCGGGGGCAGCGAACCGAGCAGGCCGCCGAACGCCCCCGACAGCAGCAGTGCACGCGAGCCCGCGTCCATGCCCTTGCCGGAGACGTCGGTCAGGACGACCTCCATCGTCCGGCCGCCGTTCGTACGGGCCGCGACCACGAAGTCACCGGAGAAGGACTGTCCGCCCGCGGGACGCAGCGCCATCTCCCGGTGCCAGCCCTGCGGCAGGTGCGGCAGCTTGCTCTGGACCCGGATGCGTTCGCGCAGGTCGAACAGCATGGTGCCGCCGCGCCGCCAGGGCACGCCGACCCGGCTGCGGAACTGGGCGATCAGCAGGCCGAAGAAACCGCAGGCGGCCACGACCAGGACCACGCCCGGGGTGACCCGGGACGGCCCCTCGGTGTACGGCCCCAGCCGCACCGACTCCACGATCAGGGCGGTCGCCGCCGCCGCGTACAGGCCCAGCAGGCTCGCCGGGCGCAGCAGCAGACCGCCGGCGACGATCGGGAGGACCAGCGCGGCCGGTGAGCACCACACCGAGTTCATCAGGGTGACGGACGCGATCACCGGGACGGTCAGGAGCAGACCGGCCAGCGCGACCCAGTCCGAGCCGTCGCCGCGGAAGTAGTCCACGGCGCTTCTGCGCAGGCCGACGCGGACCCGGTGCCACTGCATCTTCCACCGGGCCGTGAACGTCTCGGCTTCCGCGCGCCGCTCTCGTCCTGCTGCCATTAGTTCGGGACCTTATCCGTCGAACCCTCTGCTTGGCACAGGAGGTACGACTTGTCCCCCGTGCGAGGTTCAACTTCACAGCTGTTCAAGGGCCGTACACGCTCAGGCCGATGAGGGCCCCGGTGAAATTCCCTCGCTCGTCCCGCAATGCCCTGGTAGGCATGGTTCATGGGGACTGACTTGCGGGTGCTACGGCAGGACGACTGGGACGAGTGGTACGACAACCTGATCCGCGCCTTCGGCGGGGTTCCGGAGTCGGCCGAGGAGCGGGAGCTGTTTCGTGAGCTCACCGCTTACGACCGCTCCATCGGCGTCTGGGACGGCGAGCGGTGTGTGGGGACGGCGGGGGCGTTCGGCTTCCGGATGACCGTGCCGGGCGGCGCCTCGGTGCCCGCCGCCGGCGTCACCATGGTCGGCGTGGCCGGCACGCACCGGCGGCGCGGGGTGCTGACCTCGATGATGCGCCGCCAGCTGGACGACGTGCGCTCCTGGGGCGAGCCGCTGGCCGTGCTCACGGCTTCCGAGCCCGTGATCTACGGCCGGTTCGGGTACGGCGTCGGCACCTACCACCTCAACGCCGACATCGACACGACCCGGGTCCGGCTGTCCGTGCCGCCCGGCACCGACGACGTACGGCTGCGCTACGCGGCGCCCGCAGACGTGCTCGACGCGTGCGAGGCGGTGTACGCCCGGCTCGTGCCGCGGCGGCCCGGGATGGTCGCCCGGCTTCCCGGCTGGGAGCGGATGTGGCTGCTCGACCCGGAGAGCGACCGGGGCGGTGCCTCACCCCTGCAGTGCGTGGTCGCGGAGCGGGACGGGGAGGTCGTGGGGTTCGTGCGGTACCGGGTCAAGGCGGACTGGGAACCGGCCGGGCCCAAGGGCACGGTGGTGGTCTCCGACCTGGAGGCACTGGATCCGGCCACGCACGGCGCGCTGTGGCGGTTCCTGTTCGACCTCGACCTCACCTCGCGGATCGATCTGCGGCGGCGGCCGGTCGACGAGGCCTGGCAGTACCTCGTCTCCGACGTCCGGCGCTGTTCACTGCTGGTGCGGGACTCGCTGCACGTACGGCTGGTGGACGTGGGGGCCGCGCTCCAGGCGCGGACCTATCAGGCGCCGGTGGACGTGGTGTTGGAGGTCGAGGACTCCTTCTGCCCCTGGAACGCGGGGCGTTGGCGGCTCAGCGGGGACCCGAAGGGCGCGTCGTGCGACCGTACGACGGATCCGGCCGACCTCGCGCTGTCGGTAAGGGAGTTGGGAGCGGCCTACCTCGGCGGCGTGAGCCTCGCCGCGCTGGCGGGCGCGGGCCTGGTGCGGGAGCTGCGACAGGGGGCGCTGGCCGAGGCGGCGGTGGGGTTCGGGTCGGCAGTGGCGCCCTGGCTGCCGCACGGGTTCTAGGCCCCTCGCAAGGTCGCTGGGTCCCTCTCAAGGCCTCTGGGTCCCGCTCAAGGTCTCTGGCAGGTCGGGCACCAGAAGAGGTTGCGGGCGGCGAGGTCGGCGGTGCGGATCTCGCCGCCGCAGAGGTGACAGGACAGGGTGGCCCTGCGGTACACGTAGACCTCGCCGCCGTGGTCGTCGACGCGGGGCGGGCGGCCCATCGCCTCGGGGGTGTGCTCCGGGCGGACGGTGTCGATGCGGTTGTTCCGGACGCCCTCGCGCATGAGCGCGACGAGGTCGGTCCAGATCGCGTGCCACTCGGCGGGGGTGATGTCCTTGCCCGCGCGGTACGGGTCGATGCGGTGACGGAAGAGGACCTCCGCCCGGTAGACGTTGCCCACGCCCGCGATGACCTTCTGGTCCATCAGCAGGGCGGCGATCGTCGTACGGCTGCGGGAGATCCGCCGGTACGCGGCGTGCGGGTCGGCGTCCTCGCGCAGGGGGTCCGGGCCGAGGCGCTCGTGTATCGACTGCTTCTCGGCGGGGGTGATCAGAGCGCAGGTCGTGGGGCCGCGGAGGTCGACGTACGCCCTGGTGTTCGCGAGGCGGAGGCGGACCGTGTCGGTGGGCGGGGGTGCGGGGGCCGCGCCGAAGGTGACCTTGCCGAAGAGGCCGAGGTGGATGTGGACCCAGTCGGTGTCCCGGAAGCCGAGGAAGAGGTGCTTGCCGTGGGCCTCGGTGCGGGTGAGTTCGGAGCCGGTGAGGAGGGCGGCGGCGTCGGAGAACTTGCCCTGGGGGCTGGTGACGCGGGGGGTGCTGCCTTGGAATGCGGCGGCGTAGTCCTGGGCCAGGCGGTGGATGGTGTGGCCCTCGGGCACGGCGGTTCCTCTTTCGTCACATGCCCAAGGGCTGGATTTCGTGCAGGTCACCCACTCAGGGGCGCGGGGAACTGCGCGACCAGCACCCACGCACCCGCACCCGCACCCGCACCCGCACCCGGCCACGAACCCCGCTGGGGGCTACTGCTGGGGGTGGTGCGCCGGGATCGCCGGCAGGTCGCCCGTGGTCTCGTAGTCGGACAGCATGTCGATGCGGCGCTGGTGGCGCTCGTCGCCCGAGAACGGCGTCGCGAGGAAGGTCTCGACGAACTTCGTCGCCTCCTCCGTGGAGTGCATGCGAGCGCCGACCGCGACGACGTTGGCGTTGTTGTGCTGGCGGCCCAGCGAAGCGGTCTCCTCGCTCCAGGCGAGGGACGCCCGAACACCCTTGACCTTGTTCGCCGCGATCTGCTCGCCGTTGCCGGAGCCGCCGATCACGATGCCGAGGGAGTCGGCGTCGGCGGCGGTGCGCTCGGCGGCGCGGAGGCAGAAGGGCGGGTAGTCGTCCTGGGCGTCGTAGATGTGGGGGCCGCAGTCGACCACGTCGTGGCCGGCCGCCTTGAGCCAGTCGACGAGGTGGTTCTTGAGTTCGAAGCCCGCATGGTCGGAGCCGAGATACACGCGCATGGAACGAGTGTGACACGGCTGTTTCGGGGCAGCAGCCCCGGGTGTCAGCCAGGAAAACAGTGAGCCTGACAATGGAACCTCAAGCAAACCTCAAGTAACAATCTGGATTCAAAGGTTCACGAACTTCTTCGCCTCCGTTTCACTGGACCGACCCGTACACCGCTCGTACGGGTATCCCCACACCCGGCACGAAGGAATTCCCCGTATGACTGGTCTCCAGGCGGGACTCAAGAACCGTCACCTCTCGATGATCGCCATCGGCGGTGTCATCGGGGCGGGCCTTTTCGTGGGCTCCAGCTCCGGTATCGCCACCGCAGGACCCGGCATCCTGCTGTCGTACGCGCTCGTCGGCACGCTGGTCGTCCTCGTGATGCGGATGCTCGGTGAGATGTCCGCCGCGAATCCCAATTCCGGTTCCTTCTCGGCGCATGCCGACCGGGCCCTCGGCCGCTGGGCCGGTTTCTCCATCGGCTGGCTGTACTGGTTCTTCTGGGTCGTCGTGCTCGCCGTCGAGGCGACCGCCGGCGCCAAGATCCTCGAAGGGTGGATACCCGCCGTACCGCAGTGGGGGTGGGCGCTGATCGTGATGGTGGTGCTGACCGCCACCAACCTCGTCTCCGTCGGGTCCTACGGCGAGTTCGAGTTCTGGTTCGCCGGGATCAAGGTCGTGGCGATCGGGGCGTTCATCGTCATCGGCCTGCTCGCCGTGTTCGGCGTGCTGCCGGGTGTCGACGCCGACCAGGCGGGGCTCTCCAACCTCACCGACCACGGCGGTTTCCTGCCGCACGGGCCCGGTGCCATCCTCACCGGCGTACTGCTCGTCGTCTTCTCCTTCATGGGCAGCGAGATCGCGACCCTCGCGGCCGGCGAGTCGGAGGACCCGCAGCGCGCCGTGACCAAGTCGACCAACAGCATCATCTGGCGTATCGCGGTCTTCTACCTGGGATCCATCTTCGTCGTGGTCACGCTGATCCCGTGGGACTCCAAGTCCATCCAGGACAGCGGTTCGTACGTCGCCGCGCTCGACTCCCTCGGGATCGCGCACGCCGGTCAGATCATGAACTTCATCGTGCTGACCTCGGTGCTGTCCTGTCTCAACTCCGGCCTCTACACGGCCTCCCGGATGGCCTTCTCGCTCGGCGAGCGGGGTGATGCGCCGAAGGCGTTCGCGCGGGTCAACGGCCGGGGTGTGCCGATGGCCGCGATCCTCGCGTCGGTGGTGTTCGGCTTCGTCGCCGTGTTCTTCAACTACCTCTCCCCCGACAAGATCTTCCTCTTCCTCGTCAACTCCTCCGGTGCGGTGGCCCTGTTCGTGTGGCTGGTCATCTGCTTCTCGCAGCTGCGGATGCGGAAGATCATCCAGGCCGAGGCGCCGGAGAAGCTGGTCGTGAAGATGTGGCTGTACCCGTATCTGACCTGGGCGACGGCCGCGTTGATCGTGTTCGTCCTCGGCTACATGCTGACCGACACGGAGCACGACGGGCGGGAGACCGTGCTGCTGTCGCTGCTCGTCGCGGCGGTGGTGCTGGTCATCGCCGTGGTGAAGGAGAAGGTCGGGCGCGGGCGGGTGGGTGCCGCTTCGGCCGGTGAGGTGACGGACAAGGTTTCGGTCGGCTGAACGGACGGCTGAACGGACATGTGAGCAGGGCCCCGTGGCGTGTGCCGCGGGGCCCTTTCTCCGTGCAGGCTCAGAGCACCGTGAAGCTGTTTTTCACCTTCTCGTACGTCGTGAGGGCCTGCGTCTCGATGTCCGGCTGGTACCAGGTGTTGATCTGGTACGACTTGTCGCCCACGTTGAAGCCGAGCAGTTGGGCGTGCCAGGGGACGCCGCCGAGGGTGAAGGTGTACTCCCAGACGACCGCGGGGTGATCGCGGAACGTCGTCTCCTCCAGGCGGATCTTGGCGTAGTCCTGGCCCTGGTGGGCGTTCTGCTCGGAGGTCCGCCAGGTCTCCATCAGGTCGCCTCGGGCGAGGGACGACTTGGCCGCGAGCTCCTGCTTCCCGTCCGGCGAGGTGTAGTGGACCTCGGCCCCCGTCTTCACGTCCCGCCGCCAGCCGGTCGGAGTCGCCCACGCGAATCCGCCGGCCTCCTCGTGTGCGCCGGGCGCCAGCGAACGGGGGCGGGAGGTGCCCTCGACGGTGGCGGACGGGGTCCCGCCGGGTGCCGAGGAGGAGACGGAGGCCGAAGCCGAGGCGGACGGGGAGCCGCCCGCCTTGTCGTCGCCGGGCGGGCCGGACGTGGTCGCGAGGATGATCGCGACCACGGCGACACCTGCGGCGACCACGCTTCCGACGGCAACCAGGGTGGTGCGGCGCCGGCCGCGGTGGGGGGTGGCGGAGGGTTCGCCCGGGGGTATGCGGTGGGGGTGCGGGCCGAGGACCAGCGCCGGGCCGGGGTCGGGGTCGGGGTCCTGACCGGGGTGGGGTCGGGTACCGGGATCGGTCGCGGGGTCAGCGGTGTCGATGCCGGGTCCGCTGCCGCCGTCGCCTTCCTGCACTGGCCCTTGTGCGGGGTGGGGGCCGGGATCCTGGCCCGGGCGGGGTCGAGTGCGGGGATCGGTCGCGGGGTCAGCGGTGTCGATGCCTTGTCCGCCGCCGGCTGCGCCTGGCCCTTGTGCGGGGTGGGGGCCGGGATCCTGGCCCGGGCGGGGTCGAGTGCGGGGATCGGCGGCGGGGTCGGCGGTGTCGATGCCTTGTCCGCCGCCGGCTGCGCCTTCCTGCGTCGGCGGGCCTTGCTCGGGGCCTGGATCGAGGTCCTGGCCGGGGTGGTGGGGGCCACGGTGAGTCGTCGGTGCCGGACCGACACGGGTGGGGGCGGAGGCCGCTCGCGTGAGGGCGTCCCGGGTCGGCGCGTCCGGCATCGGGAAGTACTCCGTGGGGGCGCCCGCCGCGAGGGAGTCCTGGGTGGGGGCGCTCGCGAGAGGTGTACTGGTCGTGGCGGCCCCTGCCCGGAGTACGGCTCCCACCGAACTCCCGGACGGCGCCTCCGACCGGACCTCCGAACGCTCCTCCGAGGCGGCCTCGGTGGAAGCACTGGCGATGTGGTCGGCCGAGGCCTCCTGGGATCCGGACGGCAGGAATGGCCCGGCTGGGGCGGGGTGTTCGGGTTGCGCGGCTACGGCGTCGTCACCCGCTCCGTCCGGGCCCACGCTCCCGGTCCCGGTCCCGGCCAACTCCGAGGACCCACGCCTGGACACCACACGGTCCGACGGCTCCCCTGCCTCCGCTGCCTCGGCCGCAGACAGGAACTCCCCCGGCGTTGAGTCCGAAGCCCATGCAACCCCCGCACCCGAGAAGCCCGGCACCGCATCCGCCGGCTCCAAATCGGCAGGCTCGTCCACGGCCGCCTCGGGCCCGGCATCCGGCTCCGGCACCCGCGGATCCCGTACCGCCCGTACGACTCCGGTCTCCAGATAGGCCGGGGTGGGCGACTCCCGCGGTATCCACGGCCCCGGGATCGGCGGGGTCTCCGATGAGCCCCCTCGGACAGTTGACGTGTCCGGTGAGCAGCTGGACGTACCCGACGCGTCCGGCGAGTTTTCTCGCGCATCCCGTGATGCTCCCGGTGTTGCCGGGTCGCCCGGCACCTCGGATCCGCCAGGAACTCCCGAAGCGCCCGGCCCCTCGGACCCTCCTCCCGCCCCGCCGGCTCCATCGGCACCCCGCGCCTCGAAAGCGTCCGAACCACCCGGCGTTCCTGGAGCCCCCGCAGTCCCAGGAACAGCCGTGGCCCCAGATGTTCCCGGCCCCCTTGGATCCCCAGGGCCACTCAACTCCCCCTGGACCCACGCCGGCGCAGAACTCCCCGCTCGCTCCGATCCCGGCGCCGCGCCCGACACACGATCCCCGTCAACCTGACCGGACTCCGCCAGACCTCCCACCCAAGGCACCCGCTCCGACGTCCCCGTGTCACCGGTGCCATCCCCCGTCCCCATCCTCAAAGTCGGCGTAGGCGCCGGAAACGCGACCGTGTGCAGGGCAGACTCCACCTCGTCCAGGCCCGGGCGTATCGACGGTTCCTTCTCCAGCAGGGCCGTCAGGAGGTCGGTCAACTGGCCTGCGGTCGCGGGGAGTTCCGGCTCCTCGTAGAGGACGGCGTGCAGCGTGGCCAGGGTGGTGTCGCGGGAGAAGGGGGAGCGGCCGCCCAGTGCCGCGCACAGCGTCGCTCCCAGGGACCAGATGTCCGACGGCGGGCCCTGGGGACGGCCCGAGACCCGCTCGGGGGCCATGTAGTCGGGGGAGCCGACGAGCATGCCGACCATGGTCAGCGCCTCGGCGTCCTGCATCGCGGCGATGCCGAAGTCGGTGAGCACGATCCGGCGGGCACTGCGCTCGCCGGACTCCACCAGGACGTTCCCGGGTTTGATGTCCCGGTGCAGGACGCCCCGCGCGTGGACCTGGCGCAGGGCCCGCACCAGCCCCAGCCCGAGCAGCGCCGTTTCGCGCGGGCCCAGTGGGCCGTCCTCCACCGTCATCCGTTCCAGGGAACGGCCGTTGACCAACTCCATCACGATCCACAGGCGTTCCCCCTCGTCCACGACGTCGTAGACCCGTACGACATTGGGGTGGTCGATGCGCGCCGTGGCCCTGGCCTCGCGCAGGGTCCGTTCACGGCGGGTGCGGGTGTCCTCGGCGTCGAGGCCGTCGATCCGCATCTCCTTGACCGCGACCTGCCGGTCGAGCATTTCGTCGGCGGCCCGCCACACCCGCCCCATTCCCCCCTGGCCGATACTTTCGACCAGACGATAGCGTCCGGTCACCAGGAGCCCTGGAACTCCGCCGCGCCTCGCATTTCCCGTGTCTCCCGCATTCCCCGGCAATCCGCTGCACCCCCTCAACGATGCCCCGAGTGGAACACAATGGTCACACTTCGCGCCGTACCAGCATAGTGCGGAGAAATCTTGTGGTACCTCTTCAAGTACTGCGAATTCAGGCGCAGCCAAGGGGGGCGAACATGAGTTCTCGTCGTATGACGACCATTGCCGGATCGCTGGTCACGGCGTCCTTCTCGACGGTGATGATCTTTTCCTTCACCGCGAGCGCGGACGAGGGACCCGCAAGCAGCAAGGGGGGAAAGGCCGTTGACGAGGCGCCGGCGGGCGTGGAGCTGACGACCACACTGCCCGGAACGATCTCCGTCGACAACAGCTCGCAGAAGACCGATCTCACGGCCACCGTGAAGAACGACGGGAGCAAGGACAGCGGAAAGATCAGGCTTTTGGTCGTCGGATTCGACGGCATGACGGTCAAAAACGTTCAAGGCTGCTCTCAGATTGCAGAAAAGGATCTACCGGAGGGCTCGAACAGCGGTTTCGCCTGCCCCATCGACAATCTCGCGGCCGGTAAGTCGAAGTCGTACGCCGTCGACGCGACATTCGATCTCGACAAGACCGGAAAGATCTGTCTTCCGGTGCAGGCCGGTGACGGGAAGAAGACGTTCTGGCAGCAGGGCCCGGTTCCGTTCGGTACGACGAATCCGTCGCCGAACGCCCCGGCCACCCCGCTGCTGCTGGGCACCGACAACAAGCCGGTGGCGCCCGGCGGTGACACCCCGGGCGAGTTGCCGAAGACCGGTGTCGGGCGGGACCTGCTGCCGCTCGGGGCCGCGGGCGCCTCGCTGATGGCGGCGGGCGTGGCCGGGCTGTGGTGGTCGCAGCGGCGGCCGCAGCGCACCGGCTGATCCGGGGCGGGAAAACGGTGAAGGCGTGACCTGACGGGCTGTCAGGTCACGCCTTCGGCTTGTCCGGCATGAACCTCTGCGGGATACCGGAGGAATGTCAGCGCTTGACGAGCTTCCAGGCGGTGGGCAGAACGCCCATCGCCAGGGCGGCCTTGAGGGCGTCGCCGAGGAGGAAGGGGGTGAGGCCGGCCGCGATCGCGGCGGACAGCGACATGTCGGCGGCGTAGGCGAGGTACGGGACGCCGATCGCGTAGATGATCGCCTCACCGGCCAGCATGGCGCCCGCCGTCCGCCACACGTTCCGGTCGGCGCCACGGCGGGCCAGGGCGCCGACGGCGGCGGAGGCCAGGATCATGCCGAGGATGTAGCCGAAGGAAACGGAGATCCCGGAGGTGCCCTGGGCGAACCACGGGAGTCCGGCGAGGCCGGCCAGCGCGTACAGGGCGAGGGAGGCGACACCGCGGCGGGCGCCGAGGGTGGTGCCGACGAGCAGCGCGGCGAAGGTCTGGCCGGTCACCGGCACCGGGGAGCCCGGCACGGGCACGGAGAGCTGTGCGGCGAGGCCGGTGAGCGCGGCGCCGCCGGCCACGAGTGCGATGTCCCGGACGCGGGAGGCGGGGATCAGGTCGGCGAGGACCTGGCCGGTGCGGGCGGGGGCGACGGCGGTGCTCATGGGGACTCCGCGAGGGTGTGAACGGCGGGGGACATCGTGACGCTATCCCAGCGTGTTCCGGCCGATCACCGTCAGCGCCCGACAAAGGCGGGAGCCGGGGCTTGGTGGGCTCCGGACAAAGGATGCCGGTTACACCCGGTTCGGCGTGATGCCGGTCACTGAGGTGAGGTGGCACCGGCTACAGGGGGGCGGCGTCGGGCCGCTGTGGGGAATCACCAAACGAACGGAATCACCGAACGAACCCTAGTGGTCTGGTCGGATTCACCGTTTCTGGCCTACCCTTCCAGGCATGGTCGCCCAGTCCCGGTACTTCTCCTCGCGTCGCCACGTCGACCTGCGACGCGTGGGCACGGCTGTCTGTCGCCGTCCGGTGTGAGGCGGGCTCCGGCGCGCCTCACTCTCCGAGACGTGTCGGCCCCCGTTCCCGAGGACGGTTTTCCATGCCCCGTACCGCGGCACCCCCTGCCACCGCTCCCGCCACTCGCCCCTCCACTCCCCCTTCCACGTCCCGGCGCCGTACGAGCGCCAGCGTCGTCCTGCGGTCCGTGCTGGAGCACGGGCCGGTGGCACGCAGCACCATCGCCCGGCTGACCGGACTGTCCCCGGCGTCCGTGACGGACTACTGCTCGCGCTTCACCGAGCTCGGTCTCATCCGTGAGTCGGAGACGCCCCGGCAGTCCCATGGTGTGGGCCGCCCCCATGTGCCCGTCGACCTGGACGAGTCACGGTTCGTTGTGGGCGGGGTCCATGTGGCCGTCCCCTATACGACCGTTGCGCTGCTCGATCTGCGCGGCCGGGTGGTGGCCGCACGGGAGCTCCGGCACAACGGGGCCGGCGCCTCCGAGATCCTGGCGCGGGCCGCCGACGGGCTCGCCGCACTGCTGGGGCGGTCACCGCGACTGCGCTGCCTGGGCGTCGGTTTCGCGGCCGGTGGCTGGGTGGACCGGGACTCCGGGACCGTCGTCGAACACCCCCTGCTGGGCTGGCACGAGGTGCCGGTGCGGGAGGTCCTCGGCGCCCGGACCGGTCTGCCGGTCCATGTGGACGGGCACGCGCGGGCGTTGGTCAACGCGGAGCGGCTGTTCGGGCGGGCGCGCGGCAGCCGGAGCGTGCTGCACCTGTTCGTCGGCAACGTGGTGGACTCGGCGTTCGCCACCAACGACGAGGTGCATCACGGGCCGCGCTCCCAGGCGGGCGCGATCGCCCATCTGCCGGTGCCGGGCGGCACCGAGCCCTGCGACTGCGGGCGGACCGGGTGCCTGCAGGCCGAGTTGAGCGAGCGGACACTGTGCCGACGGGCCCGGCAGGCGGGGATCGTCGAGGGCGTGAACCCGATGCACGTGGTCGCGGCGGCGGCCACGGGCGACCCGGTGGCGGCCCGGCTGCTGACCGAGCGGGCGGGCGCCGTGGGGCGGGCGGCGCGGCTGCTCCTCGACGTGCTGAACCCGGAGACGGTCGTGGTGACCGAGGTCGGCATCCTCCACCGGGAGGACTGCCTCGTCGCCCTGCGCGAGGGCGTCGGCGACGACCGCGCTGCTTCCGTCATTCCGTCGAGTTTCCCGGATTCCGTCCTTGCCGTGGCGGGCGGTTCGGTGGCCCTCGACGTGCTCTACCGGGATCCATTGGCCGCGTCACCTGAGGCTATTTAATTCAGAAACTCCGAATGTTGACAGGGGCTCCTTGTGGCCGCGAACATCCTGTTCATGAGCCCGCACCTGTACTGTCGCGCCCTTTGTTGCTGACACGTTGCCCCGCGTGACGCGCTCATTTCCCCTGCATGAACTCATTTCTCCGTGAATTTCTCATGCACTGATTCAGGGAGCCTTCCCATGCCCTTTTCCCGCACGTCCGGAATCGACCGGCGACTGTTCCTCACCTCGGTCCTCGGGGCCGCGGCCGGTGTCGCCGGCCTCAGCGGCTGCGCCGACAGCAGTGCCGCCGCCGACAGCAAGGACGCCCTGTCCGCCCCGCTCGCCGCCAAGGTCCCGGCCGGCACGAGCCTGAAGATCGCCTCGTACTCCGGCACCCAGCAACTACAGCTGAAACTCGGAAAGTTGGGCGCTCCGCCGTTCAAGGTGAGCACCTGGGCCAATATCAGCGCCGGCCCCGACGTCATCAACGCCTTCCGTTCCGGCTCCCTCGACGTCGCCAACAACGCGGGAATCCCGCCGATCCAGGCGCACTTCCAGGGCTACGACGCGAAGATCGTCGCGATCAACATCACCCGTAAGCCGAACTACCTCTTCGCCACCAAGCCCGGCAGCGACATCCGCTCGGTCGAGGACTTCAAGGGCAAGAAGCTCGCGTTCTCGCAGGGTCAGGCCCAAGGAGTGGTCCTGCTGCGGGCGTTGAAGAAGGCCGGGCTCGCCTACGACGAGGTCAAGCTCGTCCCGCTCACCAGCAACCAGTTCTTCACGGCCCTGCAGTCCGGCCAGGTGGACGTGGCGCCGCTGCCCAACAGCCAGTCCCCCGCCTACTTCCAGCAGTACGAGCGCAAGGGCGCCCGCGCCATCACCACCGACGTGGTCGACCTGCTCAACCTGCTGTGGGCGCCGGCCTCCGTGCTGAGCGACCCCGCGAAGGCCGCCGCGGTCGCCGCCTACATCCCGTACTGGGCCAAGGGCCAGGTGTGGACGTACGAGAACCCCGACATCTGGAACGAGGAGTTCTACGTCAAGACACAGAACCTAACCCTCGCCCAGGCGAAGGCCGTCACCGCGCTCGCCAACAAGCCTCTGTTCCCGCCGAGTTGGGACGAGGCGATCAAGTGGGAGCAGGAGACCGCGGATCTGCTGGCGGAGGGCGGCTTCGTGAAGAAGTTCGATGTGGGCGGCCTCTTCGACCACCGCTTCGAGGGCATCGCCGCGAAGGCCGTGGCCGCGGAGTACCGGAGGTGAGCGCCGTGACCACCGTGACCGCTGCGGCCGTGGTCGCCCCGGACGCTCCCCAGGTCCGCAGGCGCCGCCGGCTCTCCCCCGGCAAGCGCCTGCCCGCTGCCAGGCTCGTCGGCCCGGTTCTCCTGCTCGCGCTGTGGGCCGCGGCCTCCGCCGCGGGGCGGCTCGACCCGGCCGCGGTCCCCGCACCCTGGACCGTGGTCAGGACCGGCGTCCATCTGTGGACCGCCGGAACCCTGCCCACCGACATGCTGACCTCGCTCCAGCGGGCCGCGTCCGGCTTCGCCATCGGGCTGGCCGCCGGTGTCCTGCTGGCCCTGGCCGCCGGGCTCAGCCGGGTCGGTGAGGCACTGATCGACGGGACGGTCAACCTCAACCGGGCGATTCCGACGCTGGGCCTGATCCCGCTGTTCATCCTCTGGCTGGGCATCGGCGAGTCCTTCAAGGTCGCGATCATCGCGATCGTCGTCTACATCCCGATCTATCTGAACACCCATGCCGCACTGGCCGGCATCGACCACCGCTTCGTCGAACTCGCCGAGGTGCAGGGGCTGTCGAGGTTCGCGTTCGTGCGGCAGATCGTCATCCCCGGCGCGCTGCCCGGATTCTTCGTGGGACTCCGGCTCGGTGTCACCGGCTCCTGGCTGGGCCTGGTCGTCCTGGAGCAGATCAACGCCACCAGCGGACTCGGCTACATGATGTTCCAGGCCCAGAACTACGGCCAGAGCGATGTGATCCTCGTCGGTCTCGTGGTCTACGGGGTCTTCGGCCTGGTCTCCGACAGCGCGGTCCGTCTCGTCGAACGGAGGGTTCTGTCATGGCGCCGCACACTGAGCAGCTGACCCGGCCGGCCGTACGGATCCGGGGGCTGACCCGGTCGTTCGACGGGCGTACGGTCCTCGACGGCATCGATCTCGACATCCCGGCCGGACAGTTCGTCGCCCTGCTCGGGCACAGCGGCTCCGGCAAGAGCACGCTGCTGCGGGCGGTGGCGGGGCTGGACCACGAGGTGGTGGGGAGCGGGCAGCTGACGGCCCCCGAGAGGGTGTCCGTGGTGTTCCAGGACTCCCGGCTGCTGCCGTGGCGGCGGGTGCTGGACAACGTCCTGCTGGGGACCGACGGGGAGGAGAGGGGGCGCGAGGCGCTTGCCGAGGTGGGTCTCGCCGGGCGCGAGCGGGCCTGGCCGAACGAGCTGTCCGGCGGTGAGCAACAGCGCGCCGCACTGGCCCGGTCGCTGGTCAGGGAGCCCGAACTCCTGCTTGCGGACGAGCCGTTCGGGGCGCTGGACGCGTTGACCCGGATCAGGATGCACGCGCTGCTGCGGGAGCTGTGGAAGCGGCATCAGCCGTCGGTGCTGCTGGTGACGCACGACGTGGACGAGGCGATCGCGCTGGCCGACCGGGTGCTGGTCCTGGAGGAGGGACGGATCGGCCTCGACGAGACCATCGACCGGGCCCGGCCCCGGGACGAGTACCGGGCGCGGCTGCTGACGGCACTGGGAGTGACCGCGGACATCAGGTGACCGTCCCCTCAGACGCCATCAGCCGTCAAGAACCTCACCCGCCGAACCGGCCGACAGCAACCGACCGGCGCCCGAAAGCACACCCCCGAGCCCGGCGCTCGGAGTGACCGCAGACGCCGGGTGACCGCCCCTGGGGGCTGCGCCCCCAGACCCTCATCGGCCCTGAAGGGGCCTCGTCCTCACACGCCGGACGGGCTGAGCGCAGCCGGCCGGCACCCGAAGCCACTCCCCCGAGCACGCCGCAAAGGACCCCCATGCCCCGCCACCTCCACCTGAACGCCTTCCTCATGAACACCGGCCACCACGAAGCCTCCTGGCGGCTGCCCGAGAGCGATCCCTTCGCGCACGTCTCGCTCGACCACTACATCCGCCTCGCCCGGATCGCCGAGCGCGGGACCTTCGACTCGCTCTTCCTCGCCGACGGGCCGCAGTTGTGGAGCAACCTCGCCCAGCGGCCCGCCGGTGCGCTGGAGCCGCTCACTCTGCTGACCGCGCTGGCGACGGCCACCGAGCACATCGGGCTGATCGCGACCGCCTCCACGTCCTACAACTCGCCCTACAACCTGGCCCGTAAGTTCGCCTCGCTGGACATCATCAGCGGCGGCCGGGCCGGCTGGAACATCGTCACCACCGCCGGCGCGGAGGCCGCCCGCAACTTCGGCCTGGACGCGGAACCCGCACACGCCGAGCGGTACGCCAGAGCCTCCGAGTTCCTCGACGTGGCCCTCAAGCTCTGGGACAGCTGGGAGGACGACGCGATCCTCGGCGACAAGGCGGCCGGCGTCTGGGGCGACGACGCGAAGATCCACCCGCCCCGCCACCGGGGGACGTACTTCAGCGTCGAGGGCGCCCTCAACGTGCCCCGCACGCCCCAGGGTTACCCCTTGCTCGTGCAGGCCGGTTCCAGTGAGGACGGCAAGGCGTTCGCGTCCCGGTACGCGGAGGCCGTGTTCACCGCCCAGCAGACCATCGAGGACGCGCGGGCCTTCTACGCCGACCTCAAGGCACGGACCGCACGAGCCGGTCGTGACCCCGAGCACATCAAGGTGCTGCCCGGCATCGTCCCCGTCATCGGCGCCACGGAGGCCGAGGCGCTCGCGAAGGAACAGGAGCTGGAGGACCACATCGTGCACCGGCACGGCGTGGCCAACCTGGAGCGGCTCCTGCAACTCCCCGCGGGCAGTCTGGAGTTGGACAGGCAGCTCCCGTCCGACCTGCCGCCCGAGTCCGCCGTCGAAGGCGCCAAGAGCCGGTACACGCTCGTCGTGGAGCTGGCCCGGCGCGACCGCCTCACCGTGCGGCAGCTGATCGGCAGGCTCGGCGGCGGCCGCGGCCACCTCACCTTCGCCGGCACGCCCGAGCAGGTCGCCGACGCCATCGAGACCTGGTTCACGCAGGGCGCCGCCGACGGCTTCAACATCATGCCCGCGGTGCTCCCCTCGGGACTCGACACCTTCGTCGACCACGTCGTCCCGATCCTGCGCACCCGCGGCCTGCTGCGCACCGAGTACGGACCGCGCCGGACCCTGCGGGAGCGCTACGGCCTCCCCCGCCCCGCCAACCAGCACGTCCAGCCCGTCCAGCACGTCTACGCCTAGGAAGGACCCCTCCCATGTCCGGTATCGAGATCCGCAAGGTCACCGCGAACATCGGCGCCCACGTGGCCGGTGTCGACCTCTCCAAGCCTCTGGACGAGGACACGGCCACCGCGCTGCGCGACGCCCTCAACACCCACAAGGCGCTGGTCTTCAGCGACGTGAACCTCGACGACGAGGGCCAGCAGGCCTTCGCCCGGCACTTCGGCGAACTCACCACCGCCCACCCGACGGTGCCGGCCGTCGACGGCACCCCGAACGTCCTGCCCGTCGACAGCGAGGGCGGCCGGGCCGCCAACCACTGGCACACCGACGTCACCTTCGTCCTCAACCCGCCCCAGGCCAGCACCCTGCGCAGCCTGACGATCCCGCCGTACGGCGGCGAGACCCTGATCGCCAACTCGGCGGCCGCGTACCGGGATCTGCCGCAGCCGCTCAGGCGCCTCGCCGACGACCTGTGGGCCGAGCACACCAACGACTACGACTACGCCGTGCCGGAGGAGAGCCTGGACGAGGAACAGGCCGCGCGGCGCGCCCAGTTCACCTCGATCAAGTACCGCACGGTCCACCCGGTGGTCCGGGTGCACCCGCTGACCGGTGAACGCGGGCTGTTCATCGGCGGGTTCGCGCAACGGATCGTGGGGCTGTCGACGGGTGAGTCCCGCAAGATCCTCGACCTGCTCCAGGCGTACGTCACCCGGCCGGAGAACCTGCTGCGCCACCGCTGGTCGGAGAACCAGCTGGTCCTGTTCGACAACCGCATCACCCAGCACTACGCCGTCGACAACTACGACGGTCTGCCGCGCCGGCTGCACCGGGTGACGGTCGCCGGGGACGTCCCGGTGGGCATCGAGGGCAAGGAGAGCTACTCGATCGAGGGCGACGCCTCGCACTACACGGTCGTAGCCGCGTAGTCACAGCCGGTGCCGGACCGGTCCGCATCGTGGGCGGTCTCCCCTTTGACCAGGGAAGACCGCCCACACTGTGGGCGTTTTTGCCGTCTCACGCACTGGACGAACCGCGCCCATGCCCAGCCCCACCGTCAGGACCCCACAAGAGTCCGACGCTCCGCTCTCCCACGGCCTCAAGCAGCGCCACCTGTCGATGATCGCTCTCGGCGGGGTGATCGGCGCCGGACTGTTCGTCGGCTCCGGCGCGGGGATCGCCGCCGCCGGACCGTCGATCGTCCTCGCCTACACGCTCTCCGGCCTCCTCGTGATGCTGGTCATGCGAATGCTCGGCGAGATGTCGGCCGCGTATCCCTCCTCCGGCTCCTTCTCCGCGCATGCCGAACGGGCGATCGGTCCCTGGGCCGGCTTCACCGCCGGGTGGTCGTTCTGGGTCCTGCTGTGCACGGCCGTGGGCCTGGAGGGCATCGGCGCCGCGAAGATCGTGACCGGCTGGCTGCCGGGGACCCCGGAATGGGCCTGGGTGGCCCTGTTCATGCTGGTCTTCTGCGTCACGAACCTGGCCGCGGTGAAGAACTTCGGCGAGTTCGAGTTCTGGTTCGCGGCCCTGAAGGTCGGCGCGATCGTCCTGTTCCTGGTCCTGGGGGTGCTCGCGATCGCCGGCCTCCTGCCGGGCACGACCGCCCCGGGCACCGCGAACCTCACCGGCCGCGGGGGCTTCTTCCCGGGTGGCGGCGAGGGCCTGGTCGTCGGCCTCCTCGCCTCCGTCTTCGCGTACGGCGGTCTGGAGACGGTCACCATCGCGGCCGCCGAGTCCGAGGACCCGGTGCGGGGTGTGGCGAGCGCGGTCCGTACGGCGATGTGGCGTATCGCGCTGTTCTACGTCGGCTCGATGGCGGTCATCGTCACCCTGGTCCCCTGGAACGCGAAGGCGGTCGTGGAGAAGGGCCCGTACGTCGCCGCCCTCGACGAACTGGGCATCCCCGGAGCGGGCCCGCTCATGAACGTCGTCGTCCTGGTCGCCCTGCTCTCCGCGATGAACGCCAACGTCTACGGCTCCTCGCGCATCGCCTACTCGCTGGTCGAGCGGGGCATGGGACCCGGGTTCCTCGGCCGTGTCCGCGGCGGTGTACCGCGCGCCGCGGTCCTCGCCTCCAGCGCGTTCGGCTTCGGCTGCGTGGTGCTGAGCTACTGGCGCCCCGACGACGTCTTCTCCTGGCTCCTCAACATGATCGGGGCGGTCGTCCTGGTCGTCTGGGGCTTCGTCGCCGTCTCCCAACTGCGGCTGCGCCGCGCCCTGGAGCGCGAGGCCCCCGGGAACCTGACCGTCCGGATGTGGGGCTTCCCGTATCTGACGTGGGTCGCCCTGGCCGGCATGGCGGCGATCCTGGTCCTGATGGCCGGCGAGCCGGACACCCGCGTACAGCTGTACGGGACGGGCGGCATGACGCTGGTCCTGGCGGCCGCGGGATACGGCTGGCAGAGGGCGCGCGCCGAGGACTGATCCCCACGCGCCCCGAAAGACCCCCGGTCCACCTGCGGGGGTCTTTTTGTTGCTAGCGTGTAGTTGCAAGCTCTACGCAATAAGAGGTTCGGAGGGGCCGTCCTGTGCGAAGGGGGCGAACGACACGCTGGAGCAGCTGGCGGAGGCGCGGGACAAGGAGTCGTGGGGCGCGGTCAACGGGCTGGAGAAGAACCTGGCCTTCCACCTCTCCGGGCACATCCTGCACTCCATCTACTGGCACAACATGACCGGCGACGGCGGCGGCGAACCGCTGGAGGCCGACGGGGTGGGCGCGCTCGCGGACGCGATCGCCGAGTCGTTCGGGTCGTTCGCCGGCTTCAAGGCCCAGCTCACCAAGGCCGCGGCCACCACGCAGGGCTCCGGCTGGGGCGTGCTCGCCCACGAGCCGCTCAGCGGGCGGCTGATCGTCGAGCAGGTCTACGACCACCAGGGCAACGTCGGGCAGGGCGCCACCCCGATCCTCGTCTTCGACGCCTGGGAGCACGCCTTCTACCTGCAGTACAAGAACCAGAAGGTCGACTTCATCGACGCCATGTGGGCCGTCGTCAACTGGCAGGACGTGGCCCGCCGTTACGAGGCCGCCAGGTCCCGTACGGATGTGCTGCTCCTGGCGCCCTGACCGGCCCGCACCGAAGCGTCCCGCCTCGTGATCGTCTTCTCAGCCTTCATGCGGCGGGCGGAATGACGGAAGCCCCCGCGAGGACGTGACTCGCGGGGGCTTCCCGGGTCCGGTCAGGCCTTGCGGGCAAGACCGCCGTGCTGGCCGATGGGTGCGGGTACCGTGTCGCCGGCCGGGCGCCACAGCGGGACGGAGACCACGCCCGGGTCCACCAGCTCCAGGCCCTCGAAGAACGCCTCGATCTTGTCGACCGGACGCAGGAAGTAGGGCACCGCGCCGGTCTCGTTGTAGGCGTCCTGGGCCTGTTCGTAGTCCGGGTCGGTGCCGCGCGAGCCGTCGTTGACGCACAGGTAGCTGCCCGAGGGCAGGCCCGCCACCAGGCGGCGGACCAGGTCCCGGGCCAGGTCGTGGTCGGCGACATGGCCCAGCAGGCCGCTGAGGATCAGAGCCGTGGGGCGGGTGAGGTCGAGGGTCCGGGAGGCCGCCTCCAGGATCTTCTCCGGCTCGTAGAGCGTCAGGTCCTCGTACGCCGTCTCGCCCTCCGGTGTGGAGGTGAGCAGGGCGCGGGCGTGGGCGAGGACCAGCGGGTCGTTGTCCACGTAGACGATCTTCGATTCGGGGGCGATGCGCTGGGCGACCTCGTGGGTGTTGTCGACCGTGGGCAGCCCGGTGCCGACGTCCAGGAACTGGCGGACGCCCGCCTCCTCGACCAGGTAGCGGATGCTGCGGCCGAGAAAGGCCCGGCTGCTGCGGGCGATCGTGACAATGCCGGGGAAGACGGCCGTGTAGGCGTCGCCGGCCGCCTCGTCGACGGGGTAGTTGTCCTTGCCGCCGAGCCAGTAGTTCCAGATCCGGGCCGAATGCGGCACCGAGGTGTCGATCTCCGTCATGGGCCTATCGTGCTACGACCGATCCTGTTCGCACGGCACATTGAGGGAGAGAAGTGCGGCGGATCCGTCCTCGCCGAGGCGGAGTTCGGTGATCGCCGCGTTGCGCAACCGGGGGAACACTCTGCGGTACTGCCCGAGCGGGATCGACAGCAGCGTGCACAGCACCAGCCGCAGCAGGGTGTTGTGGGCGACGACCAGGACGCGCTCGCCCGGGTGGGCGGCGGCGATGCGGCGCAGGGCCTGCGTGCCCCGGGCAGCGGCGGCCGTCGGGTCCTCCGCGCCGGGGAAGGGGTACGCCACCGGGTCCGCACGGTAGGCCTCGGCCGCGTCGGGCACCTCGGCGGCGAACTCCGCGAGGGTACGGCCCTCCAGCACCCCGAAGTCGCACTCCCTGAGGCCGGGTTCGCGGTGCGGGGTGACGCCGAGGGCCCGGCAGGCCGGGTCGGCGGTGGCGATCGCCCGCGACAGGGGGGACGTCCAGATCGCGTCGGGGCGGTGGACGGCGGCCCACCGCCCGAGCGCTTCCGCCTGGGCCCGGCCCTCGTCGGTGAGCCCGATGTCGCTCACGCCCGCGTAACGGTTCTCGGCATGCCAGATGGTCTGCCCGTGCCGGGCCAGCAGCAGGGTCGTGGTCGTGGTCGTGCTCATGGTGTGGTCCCGTCGGTAGGTGCGGCGCCGTCGTGGCTGGTGTCCCGGTCCAGTCGGCTGTGCGCGTGGGCCGCCACCGGTGCGGGGAGCCAGCCCCGCTCCGTGAGTTCGTCGACGAGGCGGGCATAGGGCTCGGCGAAGAGGGCCGTGCGGCCGGGGCGCGGGTCCACGACCGTGCGGATGCGGACCATGTGCTCGGCGGCCTCCGCCAAGGGGGTGCCGGTCGTGCCGTGCAGAGCCAACGCGGCCATTCCCAGGGCAGGTTCGGTCTGTTCGGGTACGCGGGCCGGGCGGCCGAGGATGTCGGCGCGGAGCTGGTTCCAGTACGGGCTGCGGGCCGCGCCGCCGGTGAAGGTGAGAGGGCCGTCGAGCGGGGCGCCCAGGTGGTGCAGGTAGTCGAGGCAGAGGCGTTCCGCGAACCCCACGCCCTGGAGGAGCCCGGCCCAGCGGTCGGCGTCGTCGGCGGGGGTGCCGAGCTGGAACGCGGTGGCGTCCGGGGCGAGGAAGGGGAACCGCTCCCCCCGTGACACCAGCGGGTAAGCCACGGCACCGGACGGCTCGAACGCGGCCGCGCGCTCGTCCATCGCGACGGGGTCGGCGTCCGCCGGAAGCGCCCCCGCGCCCACGCTCGACGCACCGCCGGGCAGCCAGGTGCCGCCCGGCGCACGGTGGTTGTAGACCACGCCGCTCGAGTCCCGGACCGGGTCAGGGGTGGCCCCCTTCAGCACGAGGGTGGTGCCGAGCACCGAGTTCCACGACCCGTGCCGCAGGGCGCCCGCGGCGATCTGGGCCGCGCAGCCGTCGGTCATCCCGGCGACGACCGGCGTGCCGGCGGGGATGCCGGTCGCCTCCGCGGCGGCCGCGCAGACCTCGCCGAGCCGGGTGCCGGGGCGGACGACCTCGGGGAGATCCAGGGCGACATCCGGCCAGGCGTCGCGCTCGACGTCGTAGCCCGTCTTGAGCGCGTGGCTGGAGTCGGTGGGCACCGGTCCGCCGGTCAGGTGTGCGGTGACGACGTCCGGCTGGTGGGTGACCCGGCCCTTCCCATGCGCACCGGCGAGCCACAGCGCCTTCGGCAGCGCCCACGTGTCCTGGACGGCGAGCCCCGCCTCGCGCAGCCCGGCCGCCTCACCCGCCGCGCGTGCGTCGTCGTACATGAGCGCCGGGCTCGTCGGCCGGCCCTCCGCGTCCGTCAGCAGGACCGTCCCCGACGTGCCGCACACCGCCAGGCCGCCGATCCGTACGCCCGTCAGGGTGAGAAAAGCGGAACGGGACGCCGTACGCACGGCCTCCCACCACTGCTCCGGATCCTGCTCGTGCCGCACGCCCTCGCGCAGGCCGCCGAGCGGGGCGGAGCCCTGGCCCAGCACGGTCCCGTCGGCGGTGACCGCCAGCACGCGCACGCTCTGCGTGCCGAGGTCGATCCCCAGCCACGCCGTCTCGTTCTCGTCAGTCATACCGGTCATCGGGACCTCCCACCCGCACGGGGTCTATGCGTACCCGGGATTCGCGGCTCAACATCGTCTCAGTGAAGCGACGACTCGGAGGTCGACGATGACCCAGAGGACCGATCCCGTACGTGTCGTGGCGGCCGGCGACCACTTCGTCCTGCCGGGGCTGATCGCCGGGGCCGTCGAGGCCGAGCTGGGCGGCATCGCCGCGCAGACGAAGGAGCTGACGCTCGGCTGGCCCCTGGAACCCTTCGGGCCCGTGGCGGAGGTGGTGGAGGCGAGCGACGCCGAGGACGAGCTGATCGAGGCGCTGGACGGCGCGGAGGTCCTCGTCACCCAGATGGGCCCGGTCACCGAGCGGGTGCTGAACGCCGCCGACAGCCTGCGGCTGGTCGTCGTGTGCCGGGGCGGCCCGGTCAACGTGAACCTCGACGCGGCCAAGGCCCGTGACGTACGGGTGTGCTTCGCGCCCGGCCGCAACGCCGCCGCCACCGCCGAGTTCACCGTCGGCATGCTGCTGGCCGCCGTGCGGCGCATCCCGCAGGCCCACGACCTGCTCGCCGGACAGGGCAGTTGGGAGGGCGGCGCCGCCTACTACACGTACGAGCACAGCGGCCTGGAACTGGAGGACCTGCCCGTCGGACTCGTCGGCTACGGCGCCGTCGGCAGCCGGGTCGCGCGCGTGCTGTGCGCCTTCGGTGCCCAGGTGATGGTGTACGACCCCTATGTGCGCGGCGAGATCCACGGCCTGCGCGTGTCCTCCCTCGACCAGCTCCTCACCCGCTCCCGGGTGATCACCCTGCACGCCCGTCTCACCGCCGAGACCCGCGGTCTGATCGGCGCCCGCGAGCTGGCGCTGCTGCCGGAGGGGGCGGTCGTGGTGAACGTGGCCCGCGGCCCGCTCGTCGACGAGTCCGCGCTGTGCGACGCCCTCGAAGCCGGCCGGGTGTCCGCGGCCGCCCTCGACACCTACGAGCACGAACCGCTGCCCCCGGACTCCCGCCTGCGCGCCCTGGCCGACCGGGTCGTGTTGACCCCGCACCTCGGCGGGGCGAGCCGCGCGGTGGCCGAGAAGGCGGCGAGGATCGCGGCGGAGGAGGTGGGCCGCTGGGCGCGGGGGGAGCGGTTGGCGCACTGCTTGACGTGACCTAGGAGGGTTTTCTTCATGTACGTCGGTATCGATGTGGGCACGTCCGTCGTCAAGGCCGCCGCCTTCGACACCGAGGGCCGTCAACTGGCCGTCGAGTCGCGCCCGGTGGAGCTCTCCCTGCACGGCGGGTACGTCGAGCAGGACATGGACGAGGTCTACGACGCCGTCGTCGACGTCCTCGGCACGCTGACCGGGCGGGTGCCGGAGCCGGTGGAGCTGGCCGGGCTGACCGGTCAGGGCGACGGGGTGTGGCTGGTCGACGGGGAGGGGCGGCCGGTGCGGTCGGCGCTCTCCTGGATGGACGGGCGGGCGCACGAACTGCTCGACCAGTGGCTCGCGGACGGCACCTTCGAGACGGTGTTCCGGCGGACCGGCGGCGCGATGTTCCCGGGCTCGCCGGGGCCGTTGCTGGCCTGGCTGGACCGGTACGACCCGAAGTCCCTGGACGCAGCCGCGGCCGCCGTGTACTGCAAGGACATGGTCTTCCAGCGGCTCACGGGGGCCGCGCGGGCGACGACGGACGTGTCGGACGCGTCCATGCCCTTCCTCGACCCGCGGACCCGGGCGTACGACAACCGGGTGGTGGAGCTGCTGGGGCTCACCCGTCGGCGGCGGCTGCTCGCGTCCGTCGGGGATCCGATCGCCACGGGCGAGGCGCGGGGTGAGGGGCTGCCGGCCGGGACACGGCTGACGAACGGGCCGTACGACCTGCCGGCCTGTGCGCTGGGCGCGGGGGTGGTGTCGCCGGGGGACGGGCTGCTGATCGTGGGCACGTGTCTGGCCGCGCTGGTCGCCACGACCGAGCTGGACCTGACCGGGGAGCCGGCCGGGCTGTACATCTCCACCGACCGGCCGGGGCACCGGCTGCGGGCGATGCCGGCGATGGTGGGGACGGCGGCGCTGGACTGGGTGCTGTCGACGACCGGCGTCACGCACGCCGAGGTGGACGGCCTGCTGGCGGCGACCGCGCCGGGGGCGCACGGGGTCCGGGTGCTGCCGTACTTCGCTCCCTCCGGGGAGCGGGCCCCCTTCGTCGAGCCCCATCTGCGGGCCGAACTCAGCGGTGTCTCCCTGGAGACGACCAAGGCCGACCTGATCCGGGCGACCTGCGAGGGCATCGGCTACGCGGCCCGGCACTGTCTGGAGGCGGCCGGGCTGACGGGGTCGCTCGCGGTGTGCGGCGGAGGGACCCGAAGCCCCGCGTGGATGCAGTTGCTGGCGGATGTGCTGGGGCGGCCGTTGCGGGTCGTCGAGGGCGAAGTGGGGGCGCGTGGAGCGGTGCTGGCGGCAGCAGAGCGTTACGGGGTCTCTCTGGACGCGGGCGCCTGGACCGAACCCACGGCGATCGTCGAGCCGGATCCGGGGCGTTCCGCGTACTACTCCAAGCGGTACGAGGAGCACCTGGGCCGGCTGAAGGAGGCCCGGGGACGAGCGAGGCGCTGACAAGGCGACCGCTCGAGTCTCCCAGCGAGCCCGGCGCCGATGGTGCGGTGGGACCGATTCCGGGCTGATGCCTTGGCCCCGCGAGGGCCTGCTCTCGCGGGGCCGAGGCGGTCGGCCCCTGGCCAGTGGAGGGTCACATGCCGAAGATGCCGTGCCCGAACTGCCGCTCGTCCGAGGAGTTCGAACCGCTCAGGGACGAGAAGGAGAGGGCATACGTCCGGGCCAACAAGCCGAAGTGGGCCGGCCTGCACGCGTACTACCGCTGCTCACGCGGGAGCTGCCGGCGATACCAGCGGCTCGGTGACGTGAAGGACGGCGGCACCTTCCCCGAGCCGGAGAAGTGATCACAGGTTGCTGAAGTCCGGGCCCTTGGTACGCGTGCGCTTGAGCTCGTAGAAGCCCGGTACCGAGGCGACCGCCAGCGTGCCGTCCCACAGCCGCGCCGCGTCCTCGCCCTTGGGGGCCGGGGTGACGACCGGGCCGAAGAAGGCGATCTGCTCGCCGTCCGCACCGGGGACCGCGATGACCGGGGTGCCGACCTCCTGGCCGACCTTCTCGATGCCCTCCTTGTGGGAGGCGCGCAGCTCGGCGTCGAACTCGAAGTCCTCCTGGTCGAAGTACTCGATCAGGTCGGCGGGCAGGCCGACTTCCGCCAGGGCGCCCTCGACGGCCTCGCGCGTCGGGCCCTGGCCCTCGTTGTGGATACGGGTGCCGAGCGCGGTGTACAGCGGGCCAAGGACGTCGGAGCCGTGCTTCTGCCAGGCCGCGGTGACCACCCGGATCGGCTGCCAGGCCTTGGTCTCCAGCAGCTCGCGGTACTCCTCGGGCAGCTCGTCGATCTTGGGCTCGTTCAGCACGGCCAGGCTCATGATGTGCCAGCGCACCTCGATGTCCCGGACCTTCTCCACCTCCAGGACCCAGCGGGAGGTCATCCAGGCCCAGGGGCACAGCGGGTCGAACCAGAAGTCGACGGGGGTCTTGCCGGAGGCGTTCGAGGTCTCGGACATGGGTCTCCTCAGAAAAGTGTTCGCTCCAACCCCCAACACCGCTCGTCGCCCACCCCATTCCCGGCTGACCGATGTCAGGGGCACATGGCAGGATCGGGCCTGTCCGCATGCTGAACACCATCCGAGGGAGCATCGCCCGTGCCCGGTGAGAATCTGTCCCGTGACGAGGCCCGGGAGCGGGCCGCCCTGCTGTCCGTCGACGGGTACGAGGTGTCCCTCGACCTGCGCTCGGCGGTCGGTGACCAGGCCGGGGACGGTCCGCGCACCTTCCGGTCGGTGACCACGATCCGCTTCCGGTGCAACGAGCCGGGGGCCACGAGCTTCGCGGACCTGATCGCGCCGAGCGTCACGGCCCTCTCGCTCAACGGCCGGGACCTCGATCCCGGCGAGGTCTTCGACGGTTCCCGGATCGCCCTGGAGGACCTGGCCGCCGACAACGAACTGGTCGTCGACGCCCAGTGCGCCTACTCCCGCACCGGCGAGGGCATGCACCGCTTCGTCGACCCCGAGGACGGCGAGGTCTACCTCTACACGCAGTACGAGCCGGCCGACTCCCGCCGCGTCTTCGCCAACTTCGAGCAGCCGGACCTCAAGGCGCCCTTCCGCTTCGAGGTGCGGGCGCCCGAGGGATGGACAGTGTGGAGCAACGGGGTCGGCTCGCAGAGCGACGGCGTCTGGCGGTTCGCGGAGACCAAGCCGATCTCGACGTACATCACGTGTGTGGTGGCGGGGCCGTACCACTACGTGACGGACTCCTACGAGCGCGTCCTCGAGGACGGCACCCGGCTGGAGATCCCCCTCGGCGCCCTGTGCCGCAAGGGGCTCGCCCCCCACTTCGACTCCGACGACGTGTTCCTCGTCACCAAGCAGGGCCTGGACTTCTTCCACGAGCACTTCGACTACCCGTACCCCTTCGGGAAGTACGACCAGGCGTTCGTGCCCGAGTACAACCTCGGTGCGATGGAGAACCCGGGGCTCGTGACCTTCCGCGAGGAGTTCATCTTCCGCGGCAAGGTGACCCAGGCGTCCTACGAGGGCCGGGCCAACGTCATCCTGCACGAGATGGCCCACATGTGGTTCGGTGACCTGGTCACCATGGTGTGGTGGGACGATCTGTGGCTGAAGGAGTCCTTCGCGGACTTCATGGGCACCTTTGCCAACGTCGGCGCGACCCGCTTCAAGGACGCCTGGATCACCTTCGCCAACCGTCGCAAGGCCTGGGCCTACCGCGCCGACCAGCTGCCCTCCACGCACCCCATCACCGCCGACATCCGCGACCTGCAGGACGCCAAGCTCAACTTCGACGGCATCACCTACGCCAAGGGCGCCTCCGTACTGAAGCAGCTCGTCGCCTACGTCGGCCAGGACGCGTTCCTGGAGGGCGCGCGGCGCTACTTCAAGCGGCACGCGTACGGCAACACGCGGCTCGGCGATCTGCTGTCCGTGCTGGAGGAGACCAGCGGACGGGACATGGGCACGTGGGCGCGGTCCTGGCTCCAGACGGCCGGGGTCAACTCCCTGACTCCGCAAGTGCTGTTGAACGCCGAGGGCCGGGTCGACGAGCTGGCGGTCGTGCAGGAGGCGGCGGAGTCCCACCCGGAGCTGCGGCCGCACCGGGTCGCGGTGGGCCTGTACCGGCGCTCCGGCGGGGGCGCGCTGGAGCGGTACGCGCGCGCCGAGGTGGACGTCGACGGCCCGCGTACGGTCGTGGCGGAGCTGGCCGGTGCCGAGGCGCCGGAGCTCGTGCTGGTCAACGACGACGACCTGACGTACTGCAAGACCCGCTTCGACGCGGGCTCCCTGGAGACCCTGAAGGCGGGACTCGGTGATCTCACCGACCCGCTCGCCCGCGCCCTGTGCTGGTCGGCGCTGTGGAACATGACCCGGGACGCGCTGCTGCCGGCGCGGGACTTCGTGGAGCTGGTGACGCGGTTCGCGGGGCGCGAGTCGGACATCGGGGTGCTGCAGATGCTGCACGCCTGGGCCGACGGTGCGGTCACGCACTACGCGGCCCCCGACTGGCGCCCGCGCGGCGCGGCTCTGCTCGCCGCATGTGCCGAGCGCGAGCTGCTGGAGCGGGCCGAGCCGGGCAGCGAGCGCCAGCTGGCGTGGGCGCGCTTCTTCGCCCGCACGGCCGAGGACCCGAGCGGCTTCGACAGGTTGCAGGGGCTGCTTGACGGCACGACGACCGTGCCGGGTCTGAAGGTCGACCAGGAGCTGCGGTGGGCGTTCCTGGAGCCGCTCGTCGTGCACGGTTTCGCCGATGAGAAGGCGCTGGAGGCCGAACTGGCCCGGGACGACACCGCGTCCGGCAAGCGCCATCAGGTGCGCTGCCTGGCCGCGCGTCCGTCGGCGGCGGTGAAGGCACAGGGCTGGGCGCAGATCGTGGAGTCGGACGCGCTGTCCAACGCGCTGGCCGAGGCGACGATCGCGGGCTGGCGGCAGCCGGCCCAGCGGGAGCTGCTCGCGCCTTACACGGAGAAGTACTTCGCGGTGCTCGAGCGGATCTGGCAGGACCGTTCGATCCAGATCGCGGTGAACGTCGTCTCCGGGCTGTTCCCCTCCCTCCAGGACTCGCGGGCGACGCTGGACGCGGCCGACGCGTGGCTGGCGGCGCACGAGGACGCGGCGCCGGCCCTGCGCAGGCTGGTGCTGGAGGGACGGGACGATCTGGCGCGGGCGCTGCGGGGGCAGGCGTGCGACGCGCAGGCCGTCAACCCCGTCAACCACGCGTGACCTTTGGCCTGAGCTTGGGCGCCCGGTAGCCGTTACGAAATACGGTCAATAGGAGCCGTAACCCCTGGTCCCACCCGAATGGGCCAGGGGTTTTCGGTCCCTACTCGGCATCCGAACACCCGTCCTTTAGTACTGTCTTGTCCGCATTTGTCGACAGGCGTGTAACAGCGGTTATCGGGCGGTCCGAAGGCGGGAACCTCCGTCGCATGAACCACAACACCCCGATCCCCCCGCTCTCCCCCCGCCCCCTGCGTCACCCCTCCGAGGTGCACCGCCGTGTCGTGACGGCCGCCCGGCTGCGCAAGACCGGCGTCTCGGTCGCCGAGGCCGACGAGCAGTGCCGGCCCGGCGGCCCCTGGCAGCAGATCCTCCCGGGTGTCTTCCTGCTCCACCCGGGCCCGCCGACCAGCGAGGAGCGGCTGCACGCGGTGCTGATGTACGCGGCACGGGAGCAGAGCGCCGGGGTCCCGACGCAGCCGGGCGCGGAGGAGCCGCACCGCCCGGTGTACGCGGACGCGATGATCACCGGCCTCGCGGCGCTGACGCTGCACGGCTTCAGCTCGACCCCGCCGCTGCCTTCCCTGGACCGGATCGACGTCCTGGTCACGAGGATGCGCCGGCTGCGCTCGGCGGGCGGCGCGCGCATCGTCCGCACCTCGGCGCTCCCCGCCGCCGAACAGGTCACCGGCGTCCCGGTCGCCCCGGTGCCGCGCGCCCTCGCCGACGCGGTCACCGAGCTCACGGACGCGGGCGCGGTGCGCCGGCTGCTCACCGAGGCGGTACGCGGCGGCCACTGCGAACCGGCCGCGGTCGTGCGGGAGTTGAACAACGCCAAGCTGCTGAGCCGTCCGCACGTGGTGGACGCGGTGGACTCGCTGCTCGCCGAGGGCCGTGCCATCGCGGAGGACCGCCTGTACCGCATGGTTCAGGAGTACGGCCTCCCCGACCCGGTCTGGAACGTCGACCTGAGGCTCCCGGGCGGCCCCCACCTGGGCGGCCTGGACGCGTACTGGCCGGAGCAGGCGGTCGCGGTGGAGCTGGACACCCGGGCGCCTCGCCAGGGTCACCGGGAGGACGACGACGCCCTCTGGTCCGAGTACGCCCGCAAGCGCGAGCACCTGGAGCGGCTCGGCATCACGGTCGTCCACATCACCCCGCGCAAGCTCCGGGACGCGATGGACCAGCAGGCGACGGTGGTCCGTACCGCCCTGATGGCCTCCGGCGACCGGGATCCCGCCGCCTATGTGGTGGTGCTGCCCCGGTAGTGAGGGACCGGGGCGGGACCAGGAGGGGAGAGGAGGGGCCACGGCACGAGGGGAGCCGGGGCCCCTCCTCGTGCGCGGGCCCGGGCGGCTACTCGCCGCAGAACTCCGCCTCGATCACCGCGTCGGTGTCCCCCGACCAGTCGCCGTTGAAGTTGAAGGCGAGGGAGTGCTTGCCGTCGGCGGTGGTCACGGCCACGGAGGTCGAGCCGTGGATGCCGCCGTCGTGGCCCCAGACGTGGACCCCGCAGCTGAGCTCGCGGTCGATGAGGGCGAGGCCGTAGCCGGCGCTCGGGAGGCCCTCGATGGCCACCGTGGTCTTCATCTCCTTCAGCTGCTCGGGCGGGAGCAGCCGGCCCTTCAGCAGCGCCGTGTAGAAGCGGTCCAGGTCGGCCGAGTCGGAGATCATCTCGCCCGCCGAGGAGGCGAGGGAGGGGTTCAGCTCGGTGACGTCGTACGTCGGTCCCGTCGCCGTCTCGGCCAGCTTGCCGTAGGCCCGGCTGCTGGGCTGCGGCACGGTGACCCGGGTGCCGGGGACCGAGGTGGCGGTCAGGTGCAGCGGGTCGATGACACGGTGCCGGATCTCCTCGCCGTACGTCCGGCCGGTGACCTTGTGGATCACCATGCCCGCCAGGACGTAGTTGGTGTTCGAGTAGTTCCAGGACGTGCCGGGTGCGAAGTCCGGCTTGTGGGCCATGGCGGTCGCGACGAGCTGCTCGGGGCTCTGCGTGTCGTACCGGTGCTCGAGGAAGCCGTCCTTGAGGAAGTACGTGCGCGCGAACGTCTCGTCGGCGGTGTAGTCGAAGATCCCGCTGGTGTGGTTGAGGAGCTGCCGGACGGTGATCCGGCTGCCGTCGTGGCCGTTGCCCCGGACCACGCCGGGCAGCCACTTCTCCACGGTGTCGTCGAGCGACAGCCGTCCCTCCGCCTCCAGTTGGAGCAGCACGGTGGAGACGAAGGTCTTGGTGATGCTGCCGACGCGGTAGCGGTCGTCGGCCGAACGCGGCGCGTGCGTCCTGAGGTTGCCGACCCCGGCGGTGGTCGACCAGGTGCTCCGGCCGTCCTTCGCGGTGAGCGTCACCCCCGGCACGCCGTCCTTCACTGCGGCGCGGACGGCCTGCCGGGTCGCGCGGTGATCGTCAGTGGCTCCGGTGGCCTGCGCCGCCATCGCCGGGGCGGCGAAACCGGCCGTGAGCGCCACCGCCGTCGTCGCCACCGCCACGGTCGTACGTACCGTCATGTCTTCCCCCTGTCCGGACACGCTCGGCGAGCGTGATCGGCGGGAGAGACCCGGGTCGGGAGGGGAAGGTTGAGGCTCGTAGGGCCGGTTGAGCCGTTTTCAGCCCTTCTTCAGGATCAGCTCCGTGTTCCGGTCCCCCGCACCGCCGCCGAGCTTGTTGCTGGAACCGGGAGCGTTGTAGGCCAGTTCGCGGTAGAGGGCCGCGAGGCCGGTCTGGGAGAGGTCGGCGAAGTCGGTGCGGTGGGGGGCCGCGGACTCGACCAGGGTGGTGAAGACCGAGATGGTGCCGTCCTTGTTGTCGGCCAGCTCGACGACTCGGGCGAGGTGCGGGAAGTCGATGTGGGAGGCGGTGGAGATCTCCCAGAAGGAACGGCCGCCCGAGGCCCGGTGCGGCGTGATCACATTGCGGTGGATGTGGCCGTTGACCCAGGCCAGGACGTTGCTGTGGCTCGCGAGGAGGGCGACGACCTCCTGGCCGTTGTGCCGGCGCTCGCCGGGGTGGGCCGGGTCGGGGCGGGTGTTGTCCATCGAGTCGCTGGTGTGGTGACTGAAGACGACGGCGAAGGAGTCCTTGTTCTCCCGCAGCGTCCGGTCCAGCCACCGCAGTTGCCCGGTGCCGATGGACCCCTGGTAGTGGCCGCCCGGGTCGGTGGTGTCGAGGCTGATGCCCACGACGTCGTCGGCGATGCGGAAGCTGTAGTACTGGGTGCCCGCGTCGAGGTTGGCGGTGGAGTAGCCGTGGCCGACCGGGCCCACGCCCCGGTGCGCGGGGTCGAGGTGGGCCTTGAGGTAGTCGCGGGCGGTGTAGGGGGCGCGCCGCTCGTCGGGGGTGACCGAGCGCATGCTGCGGGCGTGCGCCTTGAGCAGGTCGCGGAAGGCGTGGCCCTGCGGGTCGGAGGCCTTGCGGATCAGGTCCTGGAGTTTCTTCGCCTCGGACGCGGGCAGCGACATGAGCTTCTTGCCGCCGACGGCGTACTCGGCGAGCCAGGAGTCGCCGTGGCCGTAGCAGCCGAGCGGCAGGCTGTCGTGGTTGCCGACCGTGGAGTACCAGGGGATGGTGAGGCCCGGGCTGTTCACCTCCCGGATCGCCGCGGCGAGATAGCCCCGCAGGTGCGGGAAGCCGAGCTGCTTGTCGGCGTCGCGGGTGGTCGAGTCGGGCTGCCAGTACTGCTTGAGGCCGCTGTTCTGGACGCCCTCGTAGTGGCGCGGATCCCCGGAGTTGGGGGTGATCCGGCCGCCGCTCATGACGGTCAGGAACCAGTCGAGCTCGGTGCGGGAGTTGTTGTCGGTGTTGTCGCCGGTCGTCATGGCGAACTGGAGCGGGGCGCCGGTGGCGGGGGCGCCCCGCAGCGCGTTGATCCGTTCGACGAGCGAGATCGCGCCCGGCACGGTCAGCGCCTCCTGGGGCCGCCAGGCGTGCGCGTCGGTCGAGCGCAGGTATTCGAGGCGCATCGGGTGCTGACTGTCCATCAGGTGCAGGTCGGTGAGCTGCACGAACGCGGCCAGCGGGGTACGGCGGCCGGCCCGCCCGGCCTTCGCGGCGGCGAGGTCGGAGCGCACCTTGCGGCTCCAGCCGGGACCGTTGCCCAGGCGCCGGTAGCCGGAGCCGGTGCGCGGGGCGGCGACGGAGGCGACGGTGGTGCCGCGGGTGTACGGGGCGAGGGGGGCCTGGACCGGGGCGGCGGCCTGGTGGACGGTCCGGGCCACCGGCGCCCCGGCGGCACCGGTGGTCGTGGCGGCCTGGCTGTCGGTGGGCCGCAGGGCGTGGCCGACGCCCGCGGAGACGGCGGCCGCGCCCGCGGCGGCGAGGACGGTACGGCGGTGGACCACCGGCGTGGCGCCGGCGACAGAGCGTGTGCGCGACATGGCGCGATCTCCCCGAGTGCGAACTGCGTCGGCAGTGGTCGCGGGAGTCGCTGCTGCGAATTTCCCGCTCGCTCTGGATGCTTGGCACCGGGAATGGCCTGCGCGTGAACGAGACGGCAACGCGCAACGCCGATCACCGTACGTGGATCTTGGCCCACCCCGCGCGTTCGGGAGCGCTCGCCGAACGGCCCGGGGGTGGTCACTGCGTGTTCATCTTGCGGGGTACGACCCCTATTTCCCGGGCCGTCCGGACACCGGCCGTTCCCGCCACAGCCGCAGGCCGAAGTCGACCATGGGCACTCGTTCCAGCGCGGGTACCGTGTCCAGGTCGTGCCATGCGGCCATGTCCGTGGAGCCGCCGACCTCGAAGCACAGCTCACCCCCGGCGACCCGGGCTTCGTACATGAGCCCCACATGGTGCTGGTCGACGGTGCGGCCGAAGCGGCGCCGGGACGGGAAGCGCACCGACCGCACCCCGAGCATTCCGGTGACCTCGACGCGGTAGCCCGTCTCCTCCGCCACCTCCCGCAGGACGGTGTCGTAGGGGTCCTCGCCGTGCTCCATGCCGCCGCCGGGCAGCGTCCACGCCGGGTTGCCGTCGTTGAGCCACCGGGCGAGAAGGACCTGTCCGTCGCGGACGCATACGGCGTAGGCCGCCACCCTCAATTTCTCGCGCATACGGGCAAGTTAGTCCGCCGGGTCCGGATTGGCCGGTGAGTATGCGGGCGCGGACCAGCGCAGGGGGAGCGCCGACGGGGTCTCGACGGTCTCCCGTACGGTGAAGCGGACCCTGCGGTCCTCGCCGAACTCGGTGTTCGCCTCGCCGGTCAGCTGGAGGGTCGTGCCGGTGGTCCAGTCGAGGAACAGCAGGCCGGCCCGCGGGTCCGCGCTGAGGTTGCCCAGGGTGAGGAACATCGAGTTGCCCGGGTAGTCGCGCCAGCTGAGCTCGCCCGGTGAATCGACGCGCACGAAGCCGGGGTTGCCGCCCCGGTGGCTGACATCGGCGCCGCCCTCGTGCACGGAGGCCAGGAAGAAGGTGTCGGCCGCCGACACGAACTCCGCCTGCGCGGAGGTCAGTTCACCGCCGTGCCGCGCGGCACCCCGGTGCCGGTCCGCCACGACCTCGTACGTCTGCCTCTTCTGCAGGTACTTCGGGCAGTTGGAGAACACCTGGTCGGCCTCGATCGCGAACCCCCGTGCCGTGGGCCCGAGTCGGCCGTTGAGGCGCATCCGGCGGCGGGTGCGGGGGTCGAGGGCGATCGTGCCGACAGGGGTGCCGGGGGTGGTGAACGCCGTCGCGAGGGGGTCGGCCGGAAGCCATCCGCCCGCGACCGAGACGCGGTCCGGGCCCGTCGCCCTGACGAAGCCCGGTTCCCCCGTGAGCGGGGACGCCCAGACCCGGCCCGTCGAGGGGTCCGCGGCACCGGCGACCAGCAGCGGCTGGAGCTCCAGGAAGGCCGCGGCGACCTCCCGGATGCCCCGGCCGACCGAGCGGCCCACGTGATCCGCCTGCTCGCGCACTCCCACCCGGTCCTGCACGGCCCGCGAGCCCGCGTGATAGATCCCCATGGCTCCCATGGCCCCCATGGCTAGAAGAATCCGCAGGTCGGGGCCGTACCGGAGGGTGCGGGCGCGTCCTCGGCGCCGCTCGGCACAAAGATCTCCAGGCGGGTGCCGTCGGGGTCGTGGAAGAAGATGCCGCCCGACCCGGCGCCCTCGCGGTGGGCGACCACACCCTCGTGGGCGAAGTCCGCCCCGTACGCCCGCAGCGCCTCCTCGTACTCCCTGACGCGGTCGATCGAGTCCGCCTCCAGGGCGAGGTGGTGCAGGCCCGCGCGGTCGGGGCCGTACGGCTGCTCCGCCTGCTGCCAGAGGGTCAGGACGAGAGTGTCGCCGTCGCCGAGGAAGGCGTACCGACGGCCCTCCTCCTTGCCCTCGGCGAGGGGCGTGAAGCCGAGGACGTCCCGGTAGAAGGCGAGCGAGCGGTCGAGGTCGGTGACGTTCAGGCCGATGTGGCCGGTGCGCAAGGTCACGGCTGTCCCCTTCAGCGTGGGCAACCCGGATGGGTAACCCTTGTCATCGACTTTAGGGGTTAGAGGCGAGAGGTGCAACCAGTCACGTACGCTTGAGTGGTTAGCACGGAAGGGAGCCCCCGCATGCCCGCCCCCCGCGATCCCCGCCCGCTCACCGGCGAGCCGCTCGCACTCGATCTGCTCAACACGCGGTGGATGAGCGAGGGGACCCTCCAGGACCTCCTCACCGACGTCGACGGGCTCGCGGTGTGGCTCGACTCGACCGGACTGAGTGGCGGCCACACCCCCGACGACGCGATGCTGCGACACGTCCGGCAGGCCCGGGAGGCGCTGCGCACGGCGGTGGACGGGTCGCTGGAGGAGGGGGCACCGCTGGTCGACGCCGTGCTGGAGCACGGGCGGGTCCGGGTCGCGCTCACCTCCCAAGGCCCGGTCGAGCACCCGGAGTTGAGCGACCCCGCCTGGGGGCCCGGCTGGCTCGCCGCCCGCGACTACCTGGAGTTGCTGAGCACCGCGCCGGACCGGATCCGGTCATGCGCCCACGAGTCGTGCGTGCTCCACTTCCTCGACACGTCGAGGAACGGCACCCGGCGCTGGTGCTCGATGGCGACCTGCGGCAACCGGGCGAAGGCGTCCCGGCATTACGCGCGCACGAAGGACGCCTGAAAAGGCATCCCCAAGGGCCCATGGGGTGAATTGCCCGCTTTCTCACGCCTCTTCACCGATGTCCCCAAAGGGCATCGCGGGTTTTCCCCATGCAGCCATATCGATTCGGTCAACTCTCCCTAAACATCCTTCCCATGCGTAAAGCTGTGCGGTCATCCGGGGTCTTCAACCGGATCGCCGTGGCCAGGACCGATCGGTCCCGGTCACACACCCGCTCGTTCCTTTACCTACAAGGGATGCCGATGACCTTCACCCCCCAGCGCCCTCCGATATCGGGCGCGAGACGTGTGGCGCGGACAGCCGCGGCCGCCGGACTGGTCGCCGCGCTCTCCGCGGCGGGGCCGATACCCATGGCCTTCTCCGCGGACGCGGGCACCACCCCCGCGGCGTCGGACCCGGGCCTGAAGTCCGCCGACGAGAAGCTGGGTTCGGACGACGCCGGCGCGCTCGCCGAGGCCAAGGCCGACGGTGCCAAGAACATCACGCTGATGGTCGCCACCGCCCCCGGGAAGACCGAGCAGGTCGCCGCGGAGCTGGACGCGGTCAAGGGCGGCCTGGTGGGCCTCACGTACGACAAGCTCGGTTACGTCCGGGCCACCGTCCCCACCGCGAAGGCGGACTCGGCCATCGCCGCCGCCGCGAAGCTCTCCTCCGTGCACGGCATCGACGTCAAGCAGGACATCCCGCTGGACGACCCGACGCCGAGCGCCGACACCGCCAAGGGTGCCGCGCACAAGGCCGCGAAGACCTACCCGGCGCCGAGCGCGAAGACGCCCGCCGAGAACCCGTACAACCCGTCCTTCGAGACGGGCGCCGTCGACTTCGTGAAGGACCACCCGAAGGCGGACGGCCGCGGGGTCACCATCGGCATCCTGGACTCGGGTGTGGACCTCGGCCACCCGGCGCTGCAGAAGACCACCACCGGTGAGCGGAAGATCGTCGACTGGGTGACGGCGACCGACCCGGTCTCCGACGCCGACGCCACCTGGCGGCGCATGACCACCGCGGTCTCCGGCCCGAGCTTCACCTTCGACGGCCGCACGTGGACCGCGCCCGCCGGGTCGTACCAGGTCAACCTGTTCCGTGAGGCCGCGACCGCGGGCGGCGACGCCAAGGGCGACGCGAACCGGGACGGCGACACCACCGACACCTGGGGCGTGCTGTACGACAAGGCCGCCGGGACCGTCCGGGTCGACCTGAACAACAACCAGAACTTCGCCGACGACACGCCGATGAAGCCGTACAAGGACGGCTACCAGGTCGGTTACTTCGGCACCGACGACCCGTCGACGGACGTCGCCGAGCGCCAGCCGTTCGTCGTCGAGATCCGCAAGGACGTCGTCTACGACGCCGCGGGCAGCAAGGCCGACTACGTCAACATCGGCGTCATCGAGTCCGAGCACGGCACCCACGTCGCCGGCATCACCGCCGCCAACGGCCTGTTCGGCGGCCGGATGAACGGCGCGGCCCCGGGCGCGAAGCTCGTCTCCTCGCGTGCCTGCACCTGGACCGGCGGCTGCACCAACGTGGCGCTGACCGAGGGCATGATCGACCTCGTCGTCAACCGCGGTGTCGACATCGTCAACATGTCGATCGGCGGCCTCCCCGCGCTCAACGACGGCAACAACGCGCGCGCCGAGCTCTACACGCGCCTCATCGACACCTACGGCGTCCAGCTGGTGATCTCCGCGGGCAACTCCGGCCCCGGCGCGAACACCATCGGCGACCCGGGCCTGGCCGACAAGGTCATCTCGGTCGGCGCGACCATCTCCAAGGCGACCTGGGCCTCCAACTACGGCTCCGCCGTGGAGAAGAAGTACGCGATGATGCCGTTCTCCTCGCGCGGTCCGCGTGAGGACGGCGGCTTCACGCCGACCCTGTCCGCCCCGGGTGCGGCCATCAACACCACGCAGACCTGGCTGCCGGGCTCCCCGGTCGCCGAGTCGGGCTACACGCTGCCGGCCGGCTACTCGATGCTCCAGGGCACCTCGATGGCCTCGCCGCAGGCCACGGGCGCGTCCGCGCTGCTGATCTCGGCCGCCAAGCAGAAGCACCTCGCGCTGACGCCGGCCACCCTGCGCACCGCCCTGACCTCGACCGCCGACCACATCAAGGGTGTGCAGGCGTACGAGGAGGGCGCGGGCCTCATCGACATCGTGGACGCCTGGGACGCCATCAAGGACGGCGCCACCGCCCACGACTACACCGTGAAGGCCCCGGTCGACACCGCGATCGACCAGCTCCTGAAGACCCCGGGCTACGGCACCGGTCTCTACGACCGCGAGGGCGGTCTGAAGGCCGGCCAGAAGAAGACGTACGACGTCACCATCACCCGTACGTCCGGTGCGGACAAGGCGCTCCGCCACACCCTGCACTTCCACAACAACGCCGGTGGCACCTTCCGGATCCTCGGCAAGGACGACATCAGGCTCCCGCTGAACCAGCCGGTGACCGTCAAGGTCCAGGCCCAGACGAAGTCCGCGGGCCTCAAGAGCGCGATCCTGGTCGTCGACGACCCGAAGACCGAGGGCCTCGACCAGCAGATCCTCACCACGGTCGTCGTCTCGGCGCCGGTGAAGTACACCTACACCGCGTCGAACACCGTGCAGCGCAACAGCACCCAGTCGTACTTCGTGACCGTGCCCGCGGGCGCCAAGTCCCTCGAAGTCGCGATCGGCGGGCTCAAGGACAAGAGCCAGACCCGCTTCATCGCCATCCACCCCTACGGCGTCCCGGTCGACAACACCGGCACCCCGTACTGCTACAACAACTACCTCGACGGCAACGGCTGCAAGCCCGACGCCCGTTCCTACGCCGACCCGCAGGCCGGTGTCTGGGAGATCGAGGTCGAGTCGCGCCGCACCTCGCCGCTGCTCGACAACCCGTACAAGCTGGACGTCGCCGTCTACGGCGCGGTCTTCGACCCGGAGACCGTGACCGTCCCCGAGGCCAAGGTCGGCACCCCGGCCACCGCCTCCTGGAAGGTGACCAACACGCTCGCCGCGATCGACGGCAAGCTGGCCGGCGGCCCGCTCGGCTCGTCCAAGACGGCCCGCCCGACCATCGCCGAGGGCGCCACCCAGACCACCACGGTCGAGGTGCCCGCGGGCGCGAAGTCGCTCGACGTCGCCATCGGCAACGTCTCCGACGTCTCCGCCGACCTGGACCTGACGGTCTACGACGCGGCGGGCACCGTGGTCGGCACGTCCGCCGACGGCGACTCGGAGGAGGCCGTCTCGGTCGCCTCTCCCGCCGCCGGCACGTACACCATCGAGGTCGCCGGCTACTCGGTCCCGGCCGGTTCCACGGCGTACGACTACCAGGACGTGTTCTTCTCCAGCACCCTGGGCACCGTCACCGTCTCCGACGCGCCGGTGAAGCTCGCCACGGGCGCCTCGACGACCGTCTCGGGCAGCGTCACCGCCCTGGCGGCCGCGCCGGAGGGCCGTGAGTTCTTCGGCCAGGTCAGCCTCGTCAACGCGCGCGGCACGGTCGCGGGCGTCGGCAACGTGAAGATCGAGAAGGTCACGCCGTAACACTTCTCCGTACGGCGGCAAAGGGGCGGGCGTCCGATGGGCGCCCGCCCTTTCCCGTGCCCTAGCAGGTGAGCCCGCGCGAGGCCGGGAGCGAAGCGGTGATCCAGGCCCGCTCCACGGCGATCTCCTGCTCCCCGACCGCCCAATGGTCGGGGCGCGGCGAGCTCTCGGTCACGCCGAACAGGACACGGGAGCCCTTGGCCAGGGGTTCAGGGAGGTCGTACTCGCTGATCAGGTAGGTGAGGCGGTCGACGCCCCGGGTCGGCTTGTAGTAGTGGGTGACCTGCACGGTGACCTGGAGTTCCCCCGTGCTGGGGAGCCGCTTGACCACGGTGACCTCGCCCTCGGCGACCGTGGTGGCGCAGGCCAGGTAGGCCGGGCTGCCGAAGCGGACGCCGGCTTCCGCCTTGGAGGACCCCGAGTCGGCCGAGCTCAGGCTGTCCGCACCGCTGTGCCCCGCGAGCCAGCCGAGACCCGTGACGACACCGGCGACGGCGGCCACCGCGAGGGTGCCGAAGGCGAGGGCGCGGGTGCGGCGCCGGGCGGCGGGTCGTCGTAGCGGCACGGGTTCCGCGGCCGGTGCGGTCTCCGTCAGCGTCTCGCCGATGATCCGCAGCTGCTCGCGCAGGAGGGCGACGTCGGCCCGGGCCGAGCGGTGCTCGGCGAGGAAGGCCGGGTCGTCGGCGGCGCTCCCGGGCAGCGGTTCGTCGGTGATGGCGGCCATCAGGGCGTCGAGACCGTCGTGTTCCGCGGTCATCTCACACCACCTCGTCCTCGTGCAGGCGGGCGCGCAGGGCCCGGACCGCCGTGTGCAGGCGGCTTTTGACCGTGCCCTCCGGGACGCCCAGCTCCTGGGCGATCGAGCGCACCGGCAGGTCGGCGAAGAACCGCAGCACGACGACCTGGCGCTGCTGGTCGGGCAGCTCGTCCAGGCCCTGCGCGACGGCGAGGGAGAGCACGCTGGTGTCCTCCCCGGAGGGGTGCTCGTGCTGGCGCAGCGAGGCCAGCCGCTCCCCCAGCCGGTCCTGGCGCTTTTTGGCCCGGTGCCAGTCCATGGCGAGGTTGGAGGCGACGACGGCGGCCCACGCGGACACGTCCCGTGGCGCCTCGTACCCCTTCGCCGCCCGCTCCAGCAACCGCAGGCGGACCTGCTGCACCCCGTCCGGCAGGTCCGCCTGCGGCACTCCGCCCAGGGCGAGCACGGCCCGCACCCGGCGTTCCTGCGCCGCGTCCAGGGGGTCCTCCCGCTGTTCCCCCTGGCCACGGCGGGTGATTCCGCGCAGCACAGACACCCTCCCCTCACCGCGTTTCCTCTACGACGCCGCAGGGCGCGGAAACGTTCGGCGGATCCCCGGGAAATGTCCAGAGGCGTACATCACACGCTCAGGCGTTCCATTCCTCGGGCATGGAGCGCAAAGAATTGGACAGGGAGCCCCGGGTCGGCCGCATGATGGAAAAGCCTCGGTCACGTGCGAAGAGATAGGGAGTCACCGTGAGGGTCGGAATCGTCGGAGCCACCGGTCAGGTCGGCACGGTCATGCGCAGGATCCTCAAGGAGCGCGACTTTCCGGTCACGGAGCTGCGCCTGTTCGCCTCGGCCCGCTCCGCCGGGACCGAGCTGGACGGTGTGACGGTGGAGGACGCGGCGACGGCCGACTACACCGGCCTGGACATCGTGCTGTTCTCCGCGGGCGGCTCGACCTCGAAGGCGCTGGCCGAGAAGGTCGCCTCGCAGGGCGCGGTCGTGATCGACAACTCCTCGGCCTGGCGCAAGGACCCCGAGGTCCCGCTGGTCGTCTCCGAGGTGAACCCGCACGCCATCGCGGACCGCCCGAAGGGCATCATCGCCAACCCGAACTGCACCACCATGGCCGCGATGCCGGTCCTGAAGGTGCTGGACACCGAGGCGGGCCTCGAGACGCTGATCGCCACCACCTACCAGGCGGTGTCCGGCTCGGGCCTCGCGGGCGTGGCGGAGCTGCACGGCCAGGTGCAGAAGGTCGCCGCCGACGCGGACAAGCTCACCCACGACGGCGGGGCGGTCGACTTCCCCGAGCCGCAGGTCTACAAGCGGCCCATCGCCTTCAACGTTCTCCCCTTCGCCGGCAACCTCGTCGAGGACGGCCTGAACGAGACCGACGAGGAGCAGAAGCTCCGCAACGAGTCCCGCAAGATCCTGGAGCTGCCCGAGCTGAAGGTCTCGGGCACCTGCGTGCGCGTCCCGGTCTTCTCCGGCCACTCCCTCCAGGTCAACGCCCGTTTCGCCCGCCCGATCACCCCGGAGCGCGCGACAGAGCTCCTGGCGGGCGCCCCCGGCGTGACCCTCTCCGACATCCCGACCCCCCTGCAGGCCGCCGGCCAGGACGCCTCCTTCGTCGGCCGCATCCGCCGCGACGAGACGGTCGACAACGGCCTCGCCCTGTTCATCTCCAACGACAACCTTCGCAAGGGCGCCGCGCTGAACGCGGTGCAGATCGCGGAGCTGGTGGCGGCCGAGCTCAAGGGCTAGGCCGGGGGCCTGCGCACCTCGTAGAGGAAACAGCCGTACTCGACGGCCCGGACGTGGACCAGTGCCACGGACGGGTCGTCGAACGCGTTCCGGAAGGCGTCGTCGTCGGGAGCCTCGACCAGCTCCCCGCCGAGGATGCGTCCGTCGGCGGAGTACCGCCGCACCGTCCGGTGAGCGTGGGCGAAGGGGTATCCGTCGCGCCCGTCCGGCCCCGCGCACTCGTCGGCGTGGATGAAGACGGGTCCCTGTTCGTCGTACGCCCCGGGCTCGGCGCCGGTCTCGGCCGCCCAGCGGCGCAGCGGCGCGTAGGAGACGAGCGCGATCCGCTCGCCGGGCTCACTGCGGCGCAGACAGCAGCGGAGCGGGGCGCCGCCCTCCGCGTCCGGGAAGGGGGACAGGGGGCGGCCGGCGTCGTCGGCGGTGCGGAGTTCCTCGAGGACGGCGGAGTCGACGGGGCGTGCGGTGTAGGTCGTCATGGGACCAGGCTGGCGCGGCCGGGCACGGATGACCGGCGGAAATCGGACCGGACGCCCCCGCAACCGCAGGGTAATCCCCCGATCCGCCGGAGACAGTTCGTGGAAGGATGACCGAACCGCCGAACCCACACATAACGAGGAGATGACCGCGTGCCTGGCACAAACCTGACTCGCGAAGAGGCGCAGCAGCGGGCGAAGCTGCTGAGCGTCGAGTCCTACGAGATCGATCTCGACCTCTCCGGCGCGCAGGAGGGCGGTACCTACCGGTCCGTGACCACGGTGCGCTTCGACGTGGCCGAAAACGGAGCCGAGTCCTTCATCGACCTCGTCGCTCCCACGGTCCACGAGGTCACGCTGAACGGGGACCCGCTCGACCCCGCGGAGGTCTTCGCGGACTCCCGTATCGCCCTGCCGGGCCTGCTGGAGGGCCGCAACATTTTGCGGGTCGTCGCCGACGCCGCGTACACCAACACCGGTGAGGGCCTGCACCGCTTCGTCGACCCGGTCGACCAGCAGGCGTACCTGTACACGCAGTTCGAGGTGCCGGACGCCCGCCGCGTCTTCGCCTCCTTCGAGCAGCCGGACCTGAAGGCCACCTTCCAGTTCACCGTGAAGGCGCCGACCGGCTGGACCGTCATCTCCAACTCCCCGACGCCGGAGCCGAAGGACGACGTCTGGGTCTTCGAGCCGACCCCGCGGATCTCGTCGTACATCACGGCCCTGATCGTCGGCCCGTACCACTCCGTGCACAGCGTGTACGAGAAGGACGGCCAGTCCGTCCCGCTGGGCATCTACTGTCGTCCCTCGCTCGCCGAACACCTCGACTCGGACGCCATCTTCGAGGTGACCCGGCAGGGCTTCGCGTGGTTCCAGGAGAAGTTCGACTACGCGTACCCGTTCAAGAAGTACGACCAGCTGTTCGTGCCGGAGTTCAACGCGGGCGCGATGGAGAACGCCGCCGCGGTGACCATCCGCGACCAGTACGTCTTCCGGTCCAAGGTGACCGACGCGGCGTACGAGACGCGCGCCGAGACCATCCTGCACGAGCTGGCCCACATGTGGTTCGGCGACCTCGTGACCATGGAGTGGTGGAACGACTTGTGGCTGAACGAGTCGTTCGCCACCTACACCTCCATCGCCTGCCAGGCGTACGCCCCGGACAGCCGGTGGCCGCACTCCTGGACCACGTTCGCCAACTCCATGAAGACGTGGGCGTACCGCCAGGACCAGCTGCCGTCCACGCACCCGATCATGGCGGAGATCCGCGACCTGGACGACGTGCTGGTCAACTTCGACGGCATCACGTACGCCAAGGGCGCCTCCGTCCTCAAGCAGCTCGTCGCCTACGTCGGCGAGGACGAGTTCTTCGCGGGCGTACAGGCGTACTTCAAGGCTCACGCGTACGGCAACACACGCCTGTCCGACCTGCTGGGCGCCCTGGAGACCACCTCCGGGCGCGACCTGAAGGCCTGGTCCAAGGCGTGGCTGCAGACAGCCGGAATCAACGTCCTGCGCCCCGAGATCGACACGGACGCGAACGGTGTCATCACCTCGTTCGCGATCCGTCAGGAGGCCCCGGCGCTCCCGGCGGGCGCGAAGGGCGAGCCGACGCTGCGTCCCCACCGGATCGCGGTCGGCCTGTACGAACTGGACAGTTCAGAAGGCGCCAGCGGCAAGCTGGTCCGTGACGAGCGGATCGAGCTGGACGTCGACGGCGAGCTGACGGCCGTACCGCAGCTGGTCGGCAAGCGCCGCCCGGCGGTCGTGCTCCTCAACGACGACGACCTGTCGTATGCCAAGGTCCGCCTCGACGAGCAGTCACTGGCCTTCGTCACCGAGCACCTCGGCGACTTCGAGTCCTCGCTGCCGCGCGCGCTGTGCTGGGCGTCGGCGTGGGACATGACGAGGGACGCGGAGCTCGCGACCCGCGACTACCTCTCGCTCGTGCTGTCGGGCATCGGCAAGGAGTCCGACATCGGTGTCGTGCAGTCGCTGCACCGGCAGGTGAAGCTGGCGATCGAGCTGTACGCCGCCCCCACCGCCCGCGAGACCCTGCTGACCCGCTGGACCGACGCCACGCTGGCCCACCTGCGGTCCGCGGTGGCGGGCAGCGACCACCAGCTGGCATGGGCGCGGGCGTTCGCGGCGACGGCCCGTACGCCGGAGCAGCTGGACCTCCTGGAGGGGCTGCTCGACGGGTCCCAGGTCGTCGAGGGCCTGGCCGTCGACACCGAGCTGCGCTGGGCGTTCGTGCAGCGGCTGGCCTCGGTGGGCCGCTACGACGAGTCGGAGATCGCCGCCGAGTACGAGCGGGACAAGACGGCGGCGGGTGAGCGCCACGCGGCGACCGCGCGTGCCTCGCGGCCGACCGAGGAGGCGAAGGCGGAGGCCTGGGCGCAGGTCGTCGAGTCCGACAAGCTGCCCAACGCGGTCCAGGAGGCCGTCATCGGCGGCTTCGTCCAGACCGACCAGCGTGAGCTGCTCGCGCCGTACACGGACCGGTACTTCGAGGTGGTCAAGGACATCTGGGAGTCCCGCTCGCACGAGATCGCCCAGCAGATCGCGGTCGGCCTCTACCCGTCGCTCCAGGTCTCCCAGGAGACCCTGGACAAGACGGACGCCTGGCTGGCCTCGGCCGAGCCGAACGCGGCCCTGCGCCGGCTCGTCTCCGAGTCCCGCGCGGGCGTGGAGCGCGCGCTGAAGGCCCAGGCGGCGGACGCGCAGGCGGCTCAGTAGGACAGCGGGAGGCGGGTGGCCCCGGTCATCCGCCTCCCGGACACACCAACCGGGCCGTGTGCAGCAGCGTCCGTACATGCACCCGGGTCTGCGCGGCCACCGGCACCCAGCGCAGGTCGTAGGTCCTCAGACGGACACCATCCCGCCCGTCGCGTTGACGAACGTGCCGGTGATGCCGCCCGCGTGGTCGGAGGCGAGGAACACCGCGGTGGCGGCGACCTCGGCCAGGGTGGGGTTGCGGCGGGTCATGCGCATCCCGGCGAGCTGGTCGATGATGCCCCGCACGGCCCCCTCGTCGATGGCGGGATTGACGGCGGCGAGCTTCTCGACGGTGAACGTCTCGGGCACCCCGGCCACCCACAGTCCCACCGCCCGCACCCCGCGCGGCCCCAGCTCGATCGCCAGGTTGCGCACGAGGGTGTCGATCGCCCCGTCCGCGGGACCGGTGCCGCCCATCATCGGACTGCCGTGCGCCGAGCCGCTGTTGAGGGCGAGGATCACTCCGGATCCGCGTGCGGCCATCCGGCGTCCGGCGGCACGGGCGGTGAGGAAGTTGGCGCGCAGACCGTTGGTGACCGGCCGCAGGAAGTCCTCGGCGGCCATGTCGACCAGCGGCGCGCCCTGCACGTCGCCGCGCGTGACCAGGTTGATGGAGATGTCGATGTCCCCGACCTGTTCGGCGTGCGCCTCCACGGCCGCCTCGTCGAGCGCGTCCACGACGGCGACCTCGGCGTCCTTGATGTCGGCGGCCACCGCCTCCAGGGACGCACGGGTGCGGCCGACGAGGTGGACCCTCGCGCCCTGCTCCGCGAAGGCACGGGCGACGGCACCGCCGATGGAACCGCCGGCGCCGTAGACGATCGCGGTCTTGTCGGTGAGCAGCATGGTGAACTCCTGGGAAGTGGTGTGTACGGGCGTACCGGGTGTACCGGGTGACATCCATGCAGACGTACGACTCCCCGGATGCTCATCGGTCGCGAGGCGTCACAGCCTCACAGGCGCAGGGGCAGCCCGAACGCCGGGAAGAGGTGCGGCTCGAAGGAGGTGATCTCCACGATCCGGTCGCCCCGGCCCCGCGTGTCGAAGCGCAGGACGTCCATGACCTGGGCGCGGTAGACGCTCGTACCCGGTCTGCGCACGTAGTTCCCCACCGCGAGCTGCCCGTTGGCGCGGGCGGGCAGGCTGCGCCAGTGGCCGAGGAAGGCCGGTGAGGCGGGGTCGAGGCTGACCCGCACGAAGTCGACGAGCGCGTCCCGGCCGGTGAACCAGAACGGGTTCGGCGGCATGGTGAGGACCACGTCCTCGGCGAGCAGCGCGGCCATCGCGTCGAGGTCGAGACGCTCGACGGCGGCCATGTACCGCTCCAGTACTGCCTGTTGCGCTCCGGTCGGCTCCGCGGGCCGCCAGTCGGAACGCTCCCGGGGCAGGTGCGCGCGCAGGGTCGGCCGGGCCCGCTGGAGCGCGCTGTTGACCGAGGCCACGCTCATCTCCATGGCCTCGGCGGTCTCCGCGGCGGTCAGTCCGAGCGCGTCCCGCAGGATGAGGGCGGCCCGCTGCCGGGCGGGCAGATGCTGGATCGCGGCCAGCAGGACGAGCTCCAGGGTCTCCCGGGAGACGGCGGCCGTCTCCGGCAAATCGCTGTCGGCGACGGGGAGTTCGTCGTCGGGGTAGGGCTGCAGCCAGGTGATCCGGGCGGGCGGCTCCCCCTCGCCGTGGTTCATCCCCGGCACCGGCTCGTAGCGCTGCGGGCGGCGTGCGGTCCGGCGCAGCAGATCCAGACAGGCGTTGGTGGCGATCCGGTACAGCCAGGTCCGCGCACTCGCCCGCCCCTGGAAGCCGTCCCGGGCCCGCCAGGCCCGCAGAAAGGTCTCCTGCACGAGGTCCTCGGCCTCGTCGTAGGACCCCGTCATGCGGTAGCAGTGCACCTGGATCTCACGACGGTACTGCTCGGTGAGGGCGCCGAAGTCGGTGTCGGTGAGTTGCGTAACGGGGGTGGGCGTGACGGAATCCCCGGTGCGCTGGGTGCCCTGGGTGTCCTGGGTGGTCTCCCGTACCGTGCGGGCCACCCGCCTCAACCGTGCGACGGACTCCGACAGTTCGGTGACGGTCGAGTACAGGACGTCCGTGGGCTGGGGCGCCAGCCGACCCGCCTGGCGCCCGATGTCGTCGATGAGCCCCTGCACGGTGAGGCCCGGCGGCTGCCGCCGTTCCCGGTAGGCCTTCTGCCGGCAGGCGGCGGAGCAGTAGACGGAGCCGCGTCCGGTACGGCCGGCTCGCGCGGCCAGCGCCTTCCCGCACACCGCACAGACGTCTGTGGCCACGTGCGCCTCCGGGAGTTTCGTAACGCGACGCCGGAGTGACGTTACAACGCCCCCGCCGGGGCCCTGCGGCGATCCCGCTCAGCAGAACCGAACGACGGCCGGGCGGGCGGCCGTACCCCCAGCTGCCCCGCCACCGTCGCCCCGAAGGCCAGCGCCATGCCCGTCAGCTGGAGCGGGGTCAGCGTCTGCCCGAGGGCCGCCCAGCCGACGACCGCGGCGGTCAGCGGGGACAGCGGGCCGAGGAAAGTGACCTGGGTGGCGGTGAGACGGCCGATGCCGCGGAACCAGAGCCAGTACGCCACCGCCGTGTTCGCCAGCGCCAGGTAGAGGTAGCCGCCGACCGCACGGCCGTCGAGGGCGGGCGGAGCACCCTCGACGAAGAGGGCGAGGGGCGCGATGAGCAGGCCGCCGGCGGTGAGCTGCCAGGCGGTGAGCGCGAGCGGGCCGACGCCGTCGGGGCGGCCCCAGCGCTTGGTCAGCACGGTCCCGGCGGACATCGAGGCGGTGGAGGCGAAGGCCGCCGCCACACCGACGGCGTCCAGCGCCCCGGCCGCCTTGAGGACGACCAGACTGACGCCGAACGCGGCCACGAGCCCGGTGAGCACGCTCCGGGCGGTGGGCCGCTGCCCCAGCAGCACGGCCGACAGTCCGACGACGATCAGCGGCCCCACCGACCCGACGACCGCGGCCATCCCGCCCGGCAGCCGGTACGCCGACAGGAACAGCAGCGGGAAGAACGCCCCGATGTTCAGCGCCCCGAGCACCGCCGCCTTCCCCCACCAGATCCCACGCGGCAGCACTCGCGCGAGGGCGAGCAGCACGAGTCCTGCGGGCAGCGCGCGCATCATGCCGGTGAACAGGGGCCGGTCGGCGGGGAGGAACTCGGTGGTCACGGCGTAGGTGGTGCCCCAGGAGACGGGGGCGAGGGCGGTGAGAAGGATCGTGGCGGGGCGGTTCGTGGTCGGCTTCCTCATGACTCCCTCTCCTTATTAGCTTGGCATAAAGTAGCTTACCTCTAAGCTACTTTTCTGCAAGCCACTTTCTTGCGGCCGAGTCGAACCCTGCGGATACTCGGCACATGAGTGCACAGCGCAAGGACGCCGTCGACGCGATCATCGAGCAGTGGGCGGCCGTGCGGCCCGACCTCGACACCCGGGCCATGGAGGTCTTCGGGCGCATCTACCGCCTCTCGCGCGCCATGGGCGACCGCGTGGAGAAGGCGTACGCCCCCTACGGCATCTCCCGCGGCGAGTTCGACGTCCTCGCCACCCTCCGCCGCGCCGGTGAGCCGTACACCCTCTCCCCCCGCCGGCTCTCCTCGACGCTGATGCTCACCACGGGCGGCATGACGGGCCGCCTCGACAAGCTGGAACGCGCCGACCTGCTCCGCCGCTCGCCCGACCCCCACGACCGCCGTGGCCTCCAAGTGACCCTGACGGAAAAGGGGTTGGCCGTCATCGACGAGGCGGTGGGAGCGGGCCTGGCCGCCCAGACGGAGGCCCTGTCCACCCTCCACGACGAACAGGCCGACCAACTGGCCGACCTGTTGCGGGCGTTGCTGGAAGGGACACAGAACTCACCGGAGTGACCCGGGTTCCGCGAGCCCCACCCCGGCTCTCGGACGGCGAGAGGGCGTCGTCCTCCTACCAGGAGACCGCTCCGTGGAGATCAGCCGACATGCTCGGCGAGCGCCGCCTCGGTCTCCCCCGCAGTCGCCCCCTCCGCCGCCCACCCCACATACCCGTCGGGCCGCACCAGGGCCGTCGTACGCCGTCCGCTCGCCCAGTGCTCCACCGCGAGCCGTTCCTTGCGGGCGTCCGGGGCGTCGTGGCCGTCCGGAGTGATCAGGACGAACCTGCCGCCGCGCAGGGACTCATAGAGGCGGCCGCCGTCCGCGAAGGTCACGTCGGGGGCGCGGGTGCCGGTCAGGGGGTGGGAGCCGCGGGGGGCCGGGTACTTGTAGCCGATGCCGGTGAGCTGGCCGAGCATGCGGCGGCGGGCCGGGGCGGCGTGGTCGAGGACGGTGGTGAGGGTGGCGCGCAGGGCCAGTTCCCAGGGGCGCTTGGCCATCGCGAGGCGGACGATGCCGCCGCTGCTGCGCAGGACGGCCCTGCCGACCGGGTGCCGTTCCAGTTGGTAGGTGTCCAGGAGTTCGGGGCCCGCGTGGCCGCCCGTCACCTGGGCCAGTTTCCAGCTCAGGTTGGCCGCGTCCTGGAGGCCGGTGTTCATGCCCTGGCCGCCGGCCGGGGTGTGCACGTGGGCCGCGTCACCGGCCAGGAAGACCCGGCCCACCCGGTAGGCGGGGGCCTGGCGTTCGTCGCTGTGGAAGCGGGACATCCAGCGGGCGTCGTGCATCCCGAAGTCGCGGCCCAGGGCGAGACGGGTGACCTCCTTGATCTCGTCGAGGTCCAGGGGCTCGCTGTCGGGGACGTCGTGGGCGCGGTTCCAGGCGATGACCCGGTGGTAGCCGTCGCCGAAGGGGGCGACGAAGGCGAAGGCGTCGCCCACGGCGTTGACGGTGAGCAGGGTCTCGGGCCGCTCGGCGAGGCGGACGTCCGCCAGCACCACCGAGCGGATCACCGAGTGGCCGGGGAAGGGCAGGCCGATCGCGTCGCGTACGGCGCTGCGCATCCCGTCGGCACCCACGAGGTACTCGGCACGGAGGGACCGCGTGGACTCGTCCGGGCCCCTGACCTGAACCGTCACGCCGTTCTCGTCCTGGGACAGGCCCGTCACCTCGGTCTCGTACCGGAAGTCGACGCCCGCCTCCACCGCGCGCCGCTCCAGGGCCTTCTCGACCTCGTACTGCGGCAGGACGAGGAGGTGGTTGAAGCGAGTGGGGAGGCCGTCGAGGTCGATGGTCAGGTCGCCGAAGAGGCGCAGCTTGTCCAGGCGCTGCCCGAGCGCCTCCAGGCCGTCGGCGAGGCCGCGGGCGTCGAGTTGTTCAAGGGTGCGGGCGTGCAGGACGAAGGCGCGGGAGAGGTTGCTGATCTTGTGCGGGCGCTTCTCGACGACGGTGACGGGGACGCCGGCCGTGGCGAGGTCACCGGCCAGGAGGAGGCCGGTGGGACCGGAGCCGACGACGATCACGGTGCTGTTCATAGCGACCTCCTGGTGGTTGCCAACGCGTGCCAACGCTTGTTTGCCAACGCTCGTTGACGAAGTTAGCGCGGCGGGCGTGTGGGGTCAACACTTGTTGGCCAACAGATGTAGGCATAAGCTCACCGGCATGAACGGCAGCACGAACGGCAGCTCGAATGGCAACAACAGCTCGGACTCCGGTCCCACCGGTGCGCGTCGCCGCTCCGACGCCACCCGCACCGCGATCCTCGCCGCGGCCCGCGAGCGCTTCGCCGCCGACGGCTACGAGCGGGCCACCATCCGCGCCATCGCCAAGGACGCGCGCATCGATCCGTCGATGGTGATGCGCTACTACGGCAGCAAGGAGGGCCTGTTCGCGGCGGTCGTGGCCGTCGACCTGAAGCTGCCGGACCTCGCCGCGCTGCCCCGGCACGACGTCGGGCGGGTGCTGGTGTCGCACTTCCTCACCATGTGGGAGGAGAACGAGGTGCTCACCGCCCTGCTCCGGGTCGGGGTGACCAATCAGGCGGGCACCGAGCGCACCCAGAACATCTTCCGGGACCAGTTGATGCCGGTCGCCCGTCAGGTGTGCCCGGATCCCCAGCAGGCTCCGGCGCGGGCCGGGCTGATGGCGACGCAACTCCTTGGGCTGGGCCTCACCCGGTACGTCCTTCGCTTCCCGCCGGTCGTCGCACTGACCCGCGAGGAGGTCGTCGCGTGGCTGGCCCCGACTCTCCAGCGGTATCTCACGGCGCCCAGCCCCTGAGAACGCACGAGGGCGCCGGCCTCGCCCACGTACGGCTCACGCCTACGTGCGGCGGGGTCGGCGCCCCGGGAAAAGTGGGGTCAGGCCTTCGATCCGGCCTTTGCCTCGGCCTCGGCGGGCTTGGTCCTGATGTTGCGGCTGGTCACCCGGTGCTCTTCCTTGGACTTGTCCAGGACCATCACCAGGGCGGCGATGACCCCGAACAGCACGAGCGGGGCCACGACGAAGAGACCCAGCGTCTCGATGACGCTCAGGCCCTTGCCGGGGTCGTCACCGTCGTCGCGGGACAGCGCAGAGGCGGGGGACGACATGAGCAGCATCATCAGCGTCGTACCGGCCACCAGGGCGCCGGCGCGCAGGGCGTTCTTCTTGTCCACGGAGCCAAAGTATCCAACGGCGGTTCGGGCCGCGCGTCCGGGGTGCCGTATGAGGCGCCCCGGCCGCGCGTGCATCCCCCGCGGCGCGCGCGGCCGCGGCGTCACGGCGCCCGCAGGACGTCCACCAGCGCGTGCAGGCGAGCCGACGCCGCCAGGTCCTCCAGCGTCATCACCCGGCCCTCCCCGTCCGCGATCGGCAACCGCCAGTTCGGGTACTGGTCCCAGGTCCCCGGCAGGTTCTGCGGTCGGCGGTCCCCCACCGCGTCCGGCAGCCAGACCCCCACCATGCGGGCGGGTGTGTTCAGGAGGTACCGGTGGACGGCCTGGATCTGCGCCTCCTCCGAGGAGGGGTCGGCGCCGCCCCCCGTGCCGTGCAGCAGTCCGAGACGGGCCAGCAGCTCCAGCCACTCCCCCGTGTCCGCCGCGGCCTCGGCGCGCTCCTCGTCCAGCGGCCGGGTCAGCAGTCCGAGGCTGTCCCGCAGCTCGACGTGCTCCCCGGTCAGGCGCGAGGCGGTGGGCGGCAGGTCGTGCGTGGTCGCGGTCGCGAGGCAGTCCGCGCGCCACCGCTCGGGCGGCAGCGGACGCCCGTCGCCCTCCCAGTCCCGCTCGAACCAGAGCACCGATGTCCCGAGCACCCCCCGCTCGCGCAGCGCCTCCCGCACCCCCGGTTCGACGGTGCCGAGGTCCTCGCCGATCACCAGCGCCCCGGCCCGCGACGCCTCCAGGACCAGCACGGCGAGCATCGCCTCCGCGTCGTAGCGGACGTACGTCCCCTCCGTCGGCGGCTGCCCCTGCGGGACCCACCACAGCCGGAACAGGCCCATGACGTGGTCGATGCGCAGCGCACCGGTGTACCGGAACAGGGCCCGCAGCAGCTGCCGGTAGGGCGCGTACCCCGACTCCGCGAGCCGGTCCGGGCGCCACGGTGGCAGCCCCCAGTCCTGGCCGCGGGCGTTGAAGGCGTCCGGAGGAGCTCCCACGGACATGCCGGCCGCGAAGTACGCCTGCTGGGCCCACGCGTCCGCGCCCTCGGGGTGCACGCCCACCGCGAGGTCGTGGACGACGCCCACCGGCATCCCCGCCTCCCGCGCGGTCCGCTGCGCGGCGCCGAGCTGGCTCTCGGTGAGCCAGGCGAGGCGGCAGTAGAAGTCGACGCGGTCCATCAGCTCACCGCGCGCGCGGGCCGTCTCCGCGGATCGCGGGTCGCGGAGGCCGACGGGCCAGCCGCGCCAGTCCGAGCCGTGCGCCTCGGCCAGCGCGTACCAGGTCGCGTGGTCCTCCAGCGCCTCGCCGCCCTCGGCGAGATAGTCGGCGTAGGCGGCGCGGCGGCCGGGCCCGAGGGGGACCTCGTGGAGGAGTTCGAGCGCTTCCCGCTTCAGGTCCCACACCGCGTCACGGTCGATCAACGCGCCCTTGTCGAGCACGGATGCCCGCAGCCGCTCGGCCCGCCCGAGCAGGGTCCGCAGCCGGTCGCGGTCCGCGACCTGGGCGTACTCGGGGATGTCCTCGATGCGCAGGTGCACCGGGTCGGGGAAGCGGCGCGAGGACGGCCGGTAGGGGGACGGGTCGGTGGGGGCGCCGGGCACGGCCGCGTGCAGCGGGTTGACCTGGACGAATCCGGCGCCGAGGGCACGCCCCGCCCAGGAGGTCAGTTCGGCGAGGTCGCCGAGGTCGCCCATGCCCCAGGAGCGGTGCGAGAGCAGGGAGTAGAGCTGGACGAGGAGGCCGTACGACCGCCCCGGCGGCGCCGGCAGCCGCGGCGGGGCGACGATCAGGTGGGCGTCGGCGGTGCGGCCGTCGGGGGCGGTGGCGGTCAACCGGTGGACACCGGGCGGGAGTTGGTCGGCGGCGGCGCGCACCTCGCCCTGTTCGGTGGCGATGCGCAGCCGGGTGCCCGCGGGCAGGTCGGCGACGAAGGCGGGCGGGCTGTCGCTCCAGCACACCACGGTCGGCGGCAGCAGGCGCTCGCGCAGCTCGCGGTCCCGGGCCGCGAGGGCGGCGGCCGGGTCACTCGCGTCGACGCCGAGGGCGGCCAGGGCCAGGGTGACGGCCGTGGCGGAGGCGGCGACCGTACGGTCCGGGGAGGGCTGGTACGCGGTGGCGATGCCGTACGACTCGGCGAGCCGGGACAGTTCCGGACCGGGGGGCGCCGCCATCTATGGCTCCAGGTGGGCGTCGGACTCGCTGATCAGGTGGGCGGCCTCGGCGAGCGGGGGTTCGCTGGTGAGGGGTTCGGCGTCGGGCAGCGGTGGTTCGCTGGTGAGCGGGGTCTCGGTGCAGGCGCCCTCGGCGCTGAAGACGCAGAAGTATTCAGCGGGCGCCTCGGGTTTGGACAGGGCCGGGAGCAGAAGGGGTGCCGGTGCGGCCACGGGGGCCTCCTTGTCGAGTTCGACGACGGGGGTTACCGCAGCCCTACCCACAGGACGCGACGACAGACGTACCGGAGGGGAGAACGTGCTCTTCGTCATGTTCCGTGGCTCCGTGGTTCCCGTCCAGCGGTCGCCGTTCATTACTGATCCTGATCACTATTCACTCAGTACATGTACTTGGTGCATACTGAGCGCCATGAGCATCCGCCACATCCTGCTGGGGCTGCTCGCCGGAGGGCCGAGCCATGGCTACGACCTCAAGCGACGCCACGACGACCGTTTCCCCGAGGCCCGTCCGCTGGCCTACGGGCAGGTCTACACGACCCTCCAGCGCCTGGTCCGCGACGGTCTCGCCGAGATCGACGGCACGGACTCCGACGGCGGGCCGGAGCGCACCAAGTACCGCTCGACCGAGGCGGGCGCGCGTGAACTGGCCGAGTGGGCCGGGCAGATCGCCCCGCCCGCGCCCTTCGTGACCAACGAGATCTTCGCCAAGGTCGTCGTCTCGATCCTGTCCGGCGGCGACCCGGACGCCTATCTCCGGGCCCAGCGCGCCGCCCACATGAAGCGGATGCGGGAGCTCACGGCGGTCAAGACCGCCCAGGGCGCCGACCTCGCGACCGTGCTCTCGGCGGACTACGCCCTCAACCACCTCGACGCCGACCTCCGCTGGATGACCACCACGGCGGCCCGGCTGACCACTTTGACCGCGGAGGTCGACTCAGCATGAGCAAACCAGAGCCGCTGCTCGCGGCCCGCGACCTCGCCAAGGCGTACGGCAGGTCCGAGGCACTGCGCGGCGCCTCGGTCGAGCTGGACGCCGGTGAGATCCTCGCCGTCACCGGCACCAGCGGCAGCGGGAAGTCGACGCTGCTGCACTGCCTGGCCGGGATCGTGCGGCCGGACGCCGGTTCGGTGTCCTACGGCGGTGAGCGCCTCGACGAGCTGCCCGAGAAGCGGCTGAGCGAGCTGCGCCGTACGGAGTTCGGCGTGGTCTTCCAGTTCGGGCAGCTGATCCCCGAGCTGACGGCGCTCGACAACGTGGCGCTGCCGCTGCTGCTCGCGGGCGTCTCCCGCGCCGACGCCCACACGCGGGCCGGTGAGTGGCTGGAGCGGTTCGGAGTGCGCGGCCAGGCCCCGCTGCGGCCCGGTGAGATGAGCGGCGGGCAGGCCCAGCGGGCCGCGCTGGCCCGCGCCCTGATCACCGGACCGAAGGTCGTCTTCGCGGACGAGCCGACCGGCGCGCTGGACTCCCTGGCGAGCGAGCAGGTCATGACGGCCCTGGTCCACACGGCCCGCGAGGTGGGCACGGCGGTCCTGCTGATCACCCATGACGCCCAGGTGGCAGCGTACGCCGACCGCGAGGTGCGGATGGCCGACGGGGCCGTGGCCCCGGCGGGGGTGACGGCATGACGACCGGCATCGAGGCACGGGCCGGCGGCTCCCTGGCCGCGGACCTCCACATGGCCTGGCTGCTCACCCGGGGTTCCGACCGGCGGGAGTGGTGGCGGGTGGGGCTGACAGCCGTCGGGGCGGCGCTCGCGGCCGGCATCGTGATGTCCGTCGTCGCGCTGAACTCACTGGACGGGTACCACTCCGTGTCCTTCGGCTCCGGGCTGCTCAACTCGGCGAGCGACCGGCGCAACGTCGGACTCGTGCTGCTGATGCTGCTCGTCCCGGTGCTCGGGTTCCTCGGGCAGTGCGCGCGGATCGGCGCGGTGCACCGGGACCGGCGGCTGGCCGCGCTGCGGCTGGCGGGTGCCGGGGCATGGCAGGTACGGCGGATCGCGGCGCTGGAGGCGGGGCCGGCCTGTCTGGCGGGCTCGGTGGCGGCCACCGCCGTGTTCGTACGGCTGCTGCTGCACCTGTGGGAGCGGCCCGGCGCCCTCGCCTGGGCCGGTGTCGTCCTGGTCCCGGTGGCGGTACCGCTGCTGGCCGCGGCCGTGAGCATGCTGGCGCTGCGTCGGGTGGTGACCTCCCCGCTGGGCTGGGTGCGACGGGCGCGGCCGGTGTGGGGTCCGGGGCGGGTGCTGCGCGTGGTGATCGGGCTGCTCGGGGTAGCAGCGCTGTTCGTCGGTGTGTCGTCGTTCCTCGGCGGGCCCGTCGAGGTCGCCCTCGGCCCGCTGGCGCTGTTCGCCGTCGTCCTGGTCGTCGGGGCCGCGACGGTGTCCCTGGCCGGTACGGCGGCCCGGCGGCTGGGCGGGGCACTGGCCGCCCGCGCGCAGAGCCCGGCGGTGCTGATCGCGGCGGAACGGCTGCGGGCAGACCCCTGGGCGGCGGCCCGCACCCATGCCTCGGTGCTGCTGGTGACGGTCGTCGGCGCGGGGTTCGTGGGCGTACGGCAGGTGCTGCTCTCGACCTTGCACACCATGCGCCGCGAGGGCACGCTGGCGACGGACCTGAGCTATTACACGACCGGCATCGACCTGACGGCCGCCGCGATCCTCGTCGCGCTCGCGCTGACCGTGACGGGACTGGCCGTGGGCACCGTCGAGTCCCTCGCCACCCGTCGCCGGGGCCTGGCCGCCCAGGTCGCCGCCGGGGTGCCGTACCGGGTGCTGGCCAGGGCGCTGCTCCTGGAGACCGCTCTGCCGCTGGCTCCCGCGGTCGCTCTGGCGGGCGTGGGCGGTACGGCGATCGGCGTCTGGTACGCCTCGCTGGCCTCGCACGACACGGTGACCGGACTGCCGTACGCCGCGCTCCTGGTCCCGCTCGGGGTCTATGCGGCCTGCCTCCTGGCCGCCGCCACCTCGCTGCCGCTGCTGCGCCGCTCACTGCGCCCGGCGGAGCTCAGGTACACCTGAGCAGTTGATCTTCCGGTCCCGGAGGTACGGGGGGCCTCCGGGACCGGAACGAGCCGCGTGCGGCAACACAAAGGCCCGGATCGTCGTCAGGCAGAGATGCCGTCGATCCGGGCCATGGCGGCCTCCGCGCCGTACGGTTGCAAGTACGGCAGCCAGCGTGGGTCCCTGTGCCCGGTGCCGATGATGCGCCAGGCCAGACCGGTGGGCGGGGCGGGTTTGTGGCGCAGCCGCCAGCCGATTTCGAACAGGTGTCGGTCGGCCTTCACATGGTTGCAGCGCCGGCAGGACGCCACCACGTTGTCCCAGACGTGCTTGCCCCCGCGGCTGCGCGGGATGACGTGGTCGACGCTGGTTGCGACGCCACCGCAGTACATGCACCGGCCCCCGTCGCGCGCGAAGAGCGCTCTGCGGGTGAGAGGAACGGGCCCCCGATAGGGAACCCGCACGAATCGCTTGAGCCGGACCACGCTGGGTGCGGGGACTGTGACGGTCGCGCTGTGCATGAAGGCGCCGGATTCCTCGAGGGAGACCGCTTTGTTCTCCAGGACGAGGACGAGCGCGCGGCGGAGCGGTACGACGCCGAGGGGCTCGTACGACGCGTTGAGTACCAGGACATGCGGCACGGATGCCTCCTTGGGCGTCGGCGGCGCGTGGCTCGCGCCGGGACGAACTGCAGTCAGTCTCCCCTCTCGGCCGGGAGAAACGCCACCATGTCCCGGTAACGGGCTGGGAGTGTTTTCGACCACACCATTCTTCATCCCCAGGTGAGAGCCGTCTCTCCCCTCGGCATTGCAACGATCCACACACGATGCACCGTTAGTGTGGTGAGCCTGCTTTACCGGTGACCATTTCGTGACCTTGACCGCCGTACCGGAAGGCAGACGCAGCACCTGGAGGTACCTGCCGTGTCCTTGTCCGCCGTCCTACTGGCCGCGAGTCCGTCGCCGTCGCCGTCCCCCTCGGACAGCTCGACGCCGGCCGTGCCGAGTCTCCAGGACGCCCAGGAGAGCGCGACGAACGCCGCGAGCTGGGTCGAGCAGAACTGGTCGACCTGGCTGGCGATCGGTCTGCGGGTCCTGCTGATCCTGGTGATCGCCGCGGTGCTGAGAATGTTCGTGCGGCGGGCCATCACCAAGCTGATCGACCGGATGAACCGCACCGCGCAGGCGGTCGACGGCACGGCGATCGGCGGTCTGCTCGTCAACAACGAGCGCCGCCGGCAGCGCTCGCAGGCCATCGGGTCGGTGCTGCGCTCCGTGGCGAGCTTCATCATCATGGGCACCGCCGCCCTGATGGTCCTGGGCGCCTTCGAGATCAACCTGGCCCCGCTGCTCGCGTCGGCCGGTGTCGCGGGTGTGGCGATCGGTTTCGGCGCCCGCAACCTCGTCACGGACTTCCTCTCCGGGGTCTTCATGATCCTGGAGGACCAGTACGGCGTCGGCGACACCATCGACGCGGGCGTGGCCTCCGGCGAGGTCATCGAGGTCGGCCTGAGGGTGACCAAGCTGCGCGGCGACAGCGGCGAGATCTGGTACGTCCGCAACGGCGAGGTCAAGCGCATCGGCAACCTCTCCCAGGGCTGGGCGACGGCCGGCGTGGACGTGATCGTGCGAGCCTCCGAGGACCTGGACAAGGTCAAGCGGGTGCTGGGCGAGGTCGCCGAGAAGATGAGCAAGGAGGAGCCCTGGAACGAGCTCCTGTGGAGCCCGATCGAGGTCCTCGGCCTGGACAGCGTCCTGCTGGACTCGATGGTCGTGCGGGTCTCCGCCAAGACCATGCCCGGCAAGTCCCTCACCGTCGAGCGTGAGCTGCGCTGGCGCATCAAGCGCGCCTTCGACGCGGCGGACATCCGCATCGTCGGCGGCGCCGCCGTCGTCACCGACGAGGAGGCCGCCGACCCGACCGCGGCGGTCGCGGCCCCGTCGGTCTTCTCCAACTCCGATTCCCCGCAGGCCGCGGCCGCCTCCCCGCTCGTGTCGGCACCGGCGCAGCGCCCGGCGGCGAAGTAACGGCCGGCGGTACGGCGGTCAAGCGGTGCGGCGGCGGTGAACTCTCACCTTCTTCACGTGAACCCCACGTTCCGGTCACGAACGTGATCGTCTAGGGTCACCCCCACAGCGGGCCCTTGTTCTGGAGCGCAATGCCGCCCAGGGGCCCGCTTCGAATGTGGGGAAACGCATGAGAAAGCTCGCCATAGGCATCGCCGCGTCCGGCGCCCTGGCACTGACCGGTCTGGTCGCGCCCGTCGCGTCCGCGGACACCTCGCCCGACCTGGTCTTCTCCGCCGTCACGGTCAACAACGGCAAGGCGGTCACCGTCGGCACCACCGCCGCCGTGAAGGTGCCGGTGACGTACACCCTCACCCGCCCCTCCGATCTGACGATCGACTACAAGAACACCTTCGCGGGCGTCCTGCTCTACCGGGGCACGCTCAGCAGGATGTCGAACGAGGTCGAGCCCGAGGACCTCCCCACCTGCACGACGACCGCGACGACGGACACCACCGTCACCGAGTCGTGCAAGGAGACCGTGGTGATCGCCCCCGACGACACCCTGTACTCGGCCTCGGACGCCACCACCTGGAAGGCGGCCGGCCTCTACAGCACGATGGACCAGGACAACGACGGTTCCGACGGCCACGTCCACATCGGCTACGACTTCGACGCCTGGGGTCCCCTCGGCAGCGGCGTCCAGGTCAAGCGCGCGGCGAAGCTCACCACCGACGCGGCGCCCGAGCCGGTGAAGAAGGGCGGGACCATCACGGTCACCGGCAAGCTGACCCGGGCCAACTGGGAGACCGGCACGTACACGGGTTACACCACCCAGAAGGCCACCCTTCAGTTCCGGGCCAAGAGCGCCACCAGCTACACCACCGTCAAGACGGTGACCTCCGGGACCGGCGGCGCGCTGAAGACGACGACGAAGGCCACCAAGGACGGCTACTACCGCTACGTCTTCGCGGGTACGGCCACCACCGGCTCGGCGAAGGCTCCCGGCGACTTCATCGACGTCCGGTAGGCGCTTTCCCCCACTCCTTCGACCGCCCCCGCAGGTAACGACTCCGTTTCCTGCGGGGGCGGTTTGCCGTTCCCCCCTTGACGGACAGGTGGTCCAGACCTAAGTTCCGGTGCATCCGATAGGAAACCTTCCTAACAGTCGCCGGACAGTAAAGTCGTCCGGCAGTCACGGAGAGGGGCACCCATGGCAGGCACACCACGCACGCTGCGCGCCATGAACGACCGTGCCGCGCTCGACCTCCTGCTGGAGCACGGCCCCCTCTCCCGTACGCGGATCGGCAAGCTCACCGGCCTGTCCAAGCCGACCGCGTCCCAGCTCCTGGCCCGCCTGGAGGCGTCGGGCCTCGTCCTCGCCACCGGTACCACCGAGGGCAGGCCGGGCCCCAACGCCCAGCTGTACGAGGTCGACCCCACCGCCGCGTACGCCGCCGGGCTCGACGTCACCCCCGAGCGCGTCCTCGCCGCCGTCGCCGACATCACCGGCCGCACGGTGGGCTCCTACGAACTGCCGACCCCGGGACGCCGGCCCGCCCAGCCCGTCGTACAACAGGTCACCGACGCCCTCGACGGCGCGGTGAAGGCGGCGGGACTGGCCCGGGGCGACGTCCACCGGCTCGTCATCGGCACCCCGGGCGCCTTCGACCCGGGCACGGGCCGGCTGCGCTACGCCTCCCACCTCCCCGGCTGGCACAGCCCGACCCTCCTCGACGAACTCGCCGCCGCGCTGCCGATGCCGGTCGAGTACGAGAACGACGTCAACCTCGTCGCCGTGGCCGAGCAACGGCTCGGGGCGGCCCGCGGACACGAGGACTTCGTGCTGCTGTGGAACGAGGGCGGCCTCGGTGCCGCCCTGGTCCTCGGCGGGCGGCTGCACCGCGGCTGGACCGGCGGTGCGGGGGAGGTGGGTTTCCTGCCGGTTCCCGGAGCACCGCTGGTGCGGCAGGTGACCAAGGCCAACAGTGGCGGCTATCAGGAGCTCGCGGGCTCCCAGGCCATCCCGGCCCTCGCCCGCGAGCTCGGCATGACGGACATCCCCTCGGGGCCGTACGCCGAGGCCGCCGCCGCCCTCGTCGAGCGGGCCGCCACCGAGGACACCGTCCTTGGCCGGCTGCTCCTGGAGACCTACGCCACCCGTCTGGCCACCGGTCTCGCCTCCCTCGTCTCCGTTCTCGACCCCGAACTCGTCGTCCTCAGCGGTGCCTCGCTCACCGCCGGCGGCGACACCCTGCGTGCCCTCGTCCAGGCCGAGCTGGAGGAACTGGCAGCCTCCCGCCCCCGGCTGGTCGTCGGCGACGTCCGCGAACACCCCGTGCTGCGCGGTGCGCTGGAGAGCGCGCTCGCGGCCACCCGCGACGAGGTCTTCGACACCTCGCGCTGAGCCCCCGACCTCACCGTCCCTTCCCGTCCCCTGGGAGACCCCGTCATGCGCACACCCATACCCTCGTCCGCCCGAAAAGCGGCCTTTGCCCTGACCGTGTCCGCCGTGCTCGTCACCACCGCCTGTACCGGCCAGTCCTCCTCCGGCGCCGACGACGACGCCTCGAAGGAGACGACCATCAACTTCTGGCACGCCTGGAGCGCGGACTCCGAGGTGGCGGGAGTGAAGGCGCTGGTCGCCGGTTTCGAGAAGGCGCACCCCAACATCCACGTCAACGTCGTCGGCAACATGACCGACGACAAGATCAACCAGGCGCTGCGCACGGGCGGCGGCAAGGCCCCGGACGTCATCTCGTCGTTCACCACGAACAACGTGGGCAAGTTCTGCTCCTCGGGGGCGCTGGCCGATCTCAACCCGTTCTTCAAGAAGTCGTCGATCGACCCGGACACGACCTTCCCGGCCGCGATGAACCAGTACACGCAGTTCGACGGCGACCGCTGTGCCGCGCCGCTCCTCGGTGACGCGTACGGGCTCTACTACAACAAGACGGCGTTCGAGAAGGCGGGCATCACCGCGCCGCCCAAGACGTGGACCGAGTTCGAGGCCGACGCCAAGAAGCTGACGATCCCCCAGGGCGACTCGTACAAGCAGCTCGGTTTCATGCCGGACTACCACGGCTGGGAGACGACGACCGAGCACTACATGGGCCAGTTCTCGCCCACCTACTTCGACAAGGCGGGCAAGTCCACGGTCGCCACCGACCCGGCCGTCGCCGCCGCCTTCACCCTCCAGAAGAAGCTCGTCGACGAGCTCGGCGGCTACCGGAAGCTGGAGAAGTACCGCGCGGGACTCGGCGACGAGTGGGGCCCCAAGCACCCCTTCCAGACCGGCCAGGTCGCCATGCAGCTCGACGGTGAGTGGCGGCTCGGCATGGCCGTGGACGCCAAGCCCGGCTTCGACATCGGCGTCGCCCCGCTGCCCGTACCCGACAACCAGGCGGACCAGTACGGCAAGGGGTACATCACCGGCACCATCGCAGGCATCGCCGCCAACAGCACCAAGCAGAACGCGGCCTGGGAGTTCCTGAAGTACATCACCACGGACACGGACGCGGTGGTCGGCTTCTCCAACGCCATCCACAACGTGCCCTCGACACTAGAGGCCCTGAAGTCCCCGAAGCTGAAGTACGACCCGCGCTTCAAGACCTTCCTCGACATCGCCGCGAACCCGAACTCCACGACCGCCCCGTCCTCGATCAACGGCGGCGTGTACCTCACCACCATCCAGGAGCTCGGCTACGCCTACGAGAGCGGCAAGGTCACGGACCTCGACAAGGGCCTCGCCGACGCGGCCAAGCAGATCGACACGGACATCGCGCAGGCGAAGTAGCGATGAGCACCGTCACTCTGGCGTCGAAGCGCCGCCGGTCGGCGCTTCGGACCCTCGCCTTCATGTCGCCCTGGTTGATCGGCTTCACGGTCTTCTTCGCCTACCCGCTGCTCTCGACGGTCTACTTCTCGTTCATGCACTACGACGGCTTCAAGCCGCCGACCTGGAGCGGGACGAAGAACTGGACCTACGTCTTCGAGCACTACCCCTTCTTCTGGCCGGCCCTGCGCAACACCCTGTGGCTGGTCGTGGTGATGGTGTCCCTCCGGGTCGTCTTCGGCCTCGGTGTCGGTCTGCTCATCACGAAGATCAAGACGGCGACGGGGGTCTTCCGGACGCTCTTCTACCTGCCGTACCTGGCCCCGCCGGTGGCCGCCACGATGGCCTTCGCGTTCCTCCTCAACCCCGGTACCGGACCGGTCAACTCGATCCTGGAGAAGGTCGGCATCCCGGCCCCCGGCTGGTTCAACGACCCCACCTGGTCGAAGCCGGCCCTCACCCTGCTCGCCCTGTGGGGCATCGGCGACCTGATGGTCATCTTCATGGCCGCGCTGCTCGACGTGCCGACAGAGCAGTACGAGGCGGCCGAGCTGGACGGGGCGTCCGCCTGGCAGCGGTTCCGGTTCGTCACCCTTCCCAACATCTCGCCGATCGTGATGTTCGCCGTCGTCACCGGCGTGATCCAGACGATGCAGTACTACACACAGCCACTCATCGCCGGGAAGGTCGCCTCGGGCGTGATCCAGGGCGCGGGCACCCAGTTCGAGCCCGGCTACCCGGACAAGTCCACGCTGACCCTCCCCCAGCTCGTCTACAACCTCGGCTTCCAGCGCTTCGACTACGGCTCCGCGTGTGTCGTCGCCCTCGTCCTCTTCGCCCTGTCGATGGTGTTCACCGCGTTCCTCATGCGGCGCCGGGGCGGTCTCATCCAGGCAGGTGACTGACCATGACCCAAGTACTGGACCGGCCGGTGGAGTTGAAGACCCCGGCCTCGCCCGCCGAGCGCACCGCCCGGCGAAAGGCCCTGCTGGAGTGGGTGGCGGTTCACTCCCTCGGCCTCGCCGCCGCCCTCTTCTTCACGCTGCCCTTCGTGTTCGTGTTCCTGACCTCGCTGATGAGCGACACCCAGGCCCTCAGCCGCGATCTGATCCCGCACACCTGGGAGTGGGGCAACTACCGGCGGGTCTTCGACACCCCGGGCTTTCTGACCTGGTGGCGCAACACGCTGATCTACGCGGGACTGGGAACAGTCCTTACGGTCGTGTCGTCGATCCCGGTGGCGTACGCGCTCGCCAAGTTCCGCTTCCGGGGCCGCAATCTCTCCCTGATGCTGGTGATCTCGATGATGATGCTGCCGCCCCAGGTCGTCATCATCCCGATGTACCTGTTCTGGGCGAAACAGCTCGGACTGTCGGGCACCCTGTGGCCGCTGATCATCCCGATGGCGTTCGGGGACGCGTTCTCGATCTTCCTCCTCCGGCAGTTCCTGATGACGATCCCGAACGAGTACGTGGACGCGGCCAAGGTCGACGGCTGCGGTGATCTGCGCACCCTGCTTAAGGTCGTCGTCCCCATGGCGAAGCCCGGTATCGCGGCCGTGGCCCTGTTCCAGTTCTTCTACGCCTGGAACGACTACTTCGGCCCGCAGATCTACGCCTCGGAGAACCAGAACGCCTGGACGCTCAGTTACGGCCTGGAGTCCTTCAAGGGCATGCACCACACCGACTGGAACCTCACCATGGCCGCGACCGTGCTGGTCATGGCCCCCGTGATCCTCGTGTTCTTCTTCGCGCAGAAGGCGTTCGTCGAGGGCGTCACGCTGACCGGAGTGAAGGGTTGATACGGATATGAAACTCACCGTGGTCGGCGGAGGCTCGACCTACACCCCCGAACTCGTCGACGGCTTCGCCCGCCTGCGCGACACCCTGCCCGTCGAGGAACTCGTTCTCGTCGACCCGGCCGCCGAGCGCCTGGAGCTGGTCGGCGGCCTCGCCCGGCGCATCTTCGCCAAGCAGGGGCACGACGGCCGTATCGTCACCACGTCCGACCTGGACGCGGGCGTGGACGGCGCCGACGCGGTGCTCCTGCAGCTGCGCGTGGGCGGCCAGGCGGCTCGGCAACAGGACGAGACCTGGCCCCTGGAGTGCGGCTGCGTCGGCCAGGAGACGACCGGCGCGGGCGGCCTCGCCAAGGCGCTGCGCACGGTCCCGGTGGTCCTCGACATCGCCGAACGGGTCCGCCGGGCCAACCCGGACGCCTGGATCATCGACTTCACCAACCCGGTCGGGATCGTCACCCGCGCCCTGCTCCAGGCCGGGCACAAGGCGGTCGGGCTGTGCAACGTGGCCATCGGCTTCCAGCGGAAGTTCGCCGGGCTGCTCGGCGTGACGCCTGCCGACCTCCACCTCGACCACGTGGGCCTCAACCACCTCACCTGGGAGACAGGTGTACGGCTGGGCGGTCCCGAGGGCGAGGACGTCCTGCCCAAGCTGCTCGCCGAGCACGGCGACACGATCGCCGGCGACCTGCACCTGCCGCGCCCGCTCCTCGACCGGCTCGGCGTGGTCCCGTCGTACTACCTGCGGTACTTCTACGCGCACGACGAGGTCGTGCGGGAACTGGGCAGCAAGCCGTCCCGGGCCGCCGAAGTGGCGGCGATGGAGAGCGAGTTGCTGCGGATGTACGGCGACCCGGCCCTGGACGAGAAGCCGGAGCTGCTCGCCAGGCGCGGCGGGGCCTACTACTCGGAGGCGGCGGTGGACCTCGCCGCCGGGCTGCTCGGCGGGAGCGGCAGCCCCTACCAGGTGGTCAACACCCTCAACCGGGGCACGCTGCCCTTCCTGCCCGCCGACGCGGTGATCGAGGTGCAGTCGGCGGTGGGCCCGAACGGTCCGACCCCGCTGGCGGTGCCGGCCGTGGACCCGCTGTTCGCGGGGCTGATGGCGCACGTGACGGCGTACGAGGACCTGGCGCTGGCGGCGGCTCTGCGGGGCGGCCGGGACCGGGTGTTCAAGGCGCTGCTCGCGCATCCCCTCGTCGGCCAGTACGCGTACGCCGAGGGCCTCACCGACCGACTGATCGCACACAACCGGGAGCATCTCGCGTGGGCCTGACCGCATGTGTCCTCGCCGTCGACGCGGGCAACAGCAAGACCGACGTCGCGGTCGTGGCGGCCGACGGCAGCGTCCTCGCCACGGCCCGCGGCGGCGGGTTCCGGCCGCCGGTGGTGGGCGTCGAGGCGGCGGTGGACGCCGTCGCCGACGCGGTCGGGCGGGCCTTCGCCGCGGCTGGGGTGAGTTCGGTGGAGCACGTCTCGGCGTGTCTCGCCAACGCCGACTTCCCGGTGGAGGAGCGGCAGTTGGCCGCGGCGCTGCGCACGCGCGCGTGGGGCCCGGACGTGGAGGTCCGCAACGACACCTTCGCGATCCTGCGGGCCGGGGTCACCGAACCGCGCGGGGTCGCCGTGGTGTGCGGCGCGGGCATCAACTGCGTCGGCATGCGGCCCGACGGCCGTACCGCCCGCTTCCCCGCGCTGGGCCGGATCTCCGGCGACTGGGGCGGCGGCTGGGGCCTCGCGGAGGAGGCCCTGTGGCACGCGGCCCGCGCGGAGGACGGCCGGGGCGTCGACACCGACCTCGCGCGCGTGCTCCCGCTCCACTTCCAGCTGCCCTCCATGTACGCCCTGATCGAGGCCCTGCACCTGGAGGAGATCGCCCCCGCCCGCCGCCACGAACTGACCCCGGTGCTCTTCGCCACGGCCGCCGCCGGCGACCGAGTGGCCCGTTCCCTCGTCGACCGCCTGGCCGACGAGGTGGTGTCCATGGCGACGGTGGCCCTGACCCGCCTCGACCTCCTCGACGAGGAGACCCCGGTCCTGCTCGGCGGCAGCGTCCTGGCCGCCCGGCACCCCCAACTGGACGACGGCGTACGGGAACTCCTGGCGGCCCGCGCCCCCAAGGCCGTACCCCGGGTGGTGACGGCGCGTCCGGTCCTGGGCGCCGCGCTCCTCGGCCTGGACCGGGCCGGAGCGTCCCCGGAGGTGCAGGCCAGGACGCGGACGTACTACGAGGCCTGAGCGAGCACCGCGTCGGCCACCTCGGAGACGGACATGTCCTTCCCGACGTCGACGCGGGCCAGTCCCAGCCGGTCGACGGCCGCCACCATCAGCTCCTGGTAACGCACGCTCCGGGCAAGGAACTTGTCCATCAGGAACCGTTCCTCGTCCGTCGCCTCGTCGTAGCGCCCGGCCGTCCGGATCCGGGCGCGTACGACGTCCTCGCCGGCGGTGAGCCAGACGGCGGCGGTGTGCGGCACGGCCGGCGTGGCCACCCGCTCCGGCCACAGCGCCGAGCCCTCCAGGACCAGGCCCGGTCCGGCGGCGTGCGCCTGGACCAGGTCCTCGATGCGGGGCCACAGCCGCTCGTAGTGGGCGAGGACCGAGTCGATCAACTCGTCCACGCCGAGCGTCGCGTAGTGCTCGGCCACATGCGGCGGCACCTCCCACTCCGGCGTGCGCCAGGGCCGCCCCGGGTGTCTGGCCAGCAGGTCCGTCGAGCGGTGCTCGAAGCCGAGCCGGCCGGCGACCGCCCCGGCGACCGTGGACTTGCCGGTATTGGACGTTCCGCCGATCATCACCACACGTACCCCGCGCACGACGGCGACCTTACGCGCCCCTTGGGGGGGAACCGAACCGATTCCGGCGGCGTATTGATGGGCAAGGGGTGGTGCAGAACGCGGAGCGGCGGCAGGCAGTCCGCTGCGATCCGATCAAGATCGAGTGAAGCCCGGTGCGGATGTCGGTCCCGGCAGCGATACTTGCGGCGAGGGATGACCATGGGGGAGGTCGAACAGTGACACACCCGCCGAAGAGCAGCGCGGCACCACCGGGTTCCGGGGTGCCCACGATGCCGGCCATTCCGCCGCAGCCGGGACCCCCGGCCCCGGCCCCGCAGGCGTCTCCGCCCGCCCCCGCGCCGGACCGGGCACCCGCCCGTCGTACGGCCTTCGCCGAGGGTTTCGACCAGGTGCGCGCGGCCGCCACCACCGAACCGGGCCGGCTGCGCGTCATTGGCGCGGCGCTCGCCCTGCTCGTGATCCTCTTCGGCGCGGTGACCGCCTGGCAGACCAACGACCGGGCCGCCGCCGCGGACGACGTGCTGCACAAGAGCCAGCCGCTCAGCAGCGCAGCCGCCGACATCTACCGCTACCTGGCCGACGCCAACACCACGGCCTCCAGCGGCTTCCTCGCCGGCGGCCAGGAGACGGCCGGCTCCCGCAACCGGTACGAGAAGGACATCGATCTGGCGGCGACCGGTCTGGTCAAGGCGGCCTCGAACTCCGACCCGGACTCCCCCGCCGCGAAGACCGTGGCCGAGCTCAACACCCTGCTGCCGGAGTACAAGGGCCTGGTGGAGCGGGCCCGTACGTACAACCGCCAGGGCTTCCCGGTCGGCGGCGCCTATCTGCGGTACGCCAACGAGAAGATGCAGGAGGAGATGCTCCCGAAGGCGCAGAACCTCTACACGAGCGAGAACCAGCGGCTGCGCGCCGACTACGCCGACGCCACGCCCTACCCGTGGGCGGCGATCGGCCTCGGCGTCCTGGCGCTGGCCGGGCTCGCCTGGGCGCAGCACCGCAACTACCGGCGCACCAACCGGGTCCTCAACCACGGTCTGGTCGCGGCCACCGCGACAGCCACGGTGGTACTGCTGTGGCTGGTCGTCGGCCACACCGTCGCGCGCGCGGGCCTCGACGACTCCTACGACCACGGGGTCCGCTCGCTCAATGTGCTGCACGACGCCCGGATCGCCTCCCTGAAGGCGCGCGGCAACGAGAACCTCACCCTGGTGGCCCGCGGCGCCGAGACGGTCACCGTGAAGAACGCCCAGGGCCAGGACGTCTCCTACGACGCCTACGACTACGACTTCGGCAAGGACATGGACACCCTCGGCAAGGGCCTGGCCGAGGCGTCCGAGCTCGCCGACGACAGCGACGGCAAGAAGCCGGTCACCGCGGCCGAGGGCAACATGGCGGTGTGGAAACAGCGCCACTCCGCGGCCCGCGAGCAGGACGACTTCGGCAACTACGAAGTGGCTTTGAACCGGGTCATAGGCGGCAAGGGCGACACGGGCGAGTGCTTCGACAGCGTCGACAAGAACCTCGCCAAGGCCCTGACCCACGAGGAGAAGGAGTTCGCGCGGTCGGCCGGTGACGGCCTGGGCGCGATGACCGGACTGCCGGTGGGCGCCGCCGTCCTGGCCGTCCTCGGCGCGGCCGGCGCGGTACTGGGCATCGGCCGCAGGCTGTCGGAGTACCGGTGAGAGGGGGCGTGACGATGCGAATGCGCGGACGGGTGCGGACCGGTCTCAAGGGCTGGGGCGGTGTCGGGGCGATGGCGGTCGTCTGCGTCCTGGTGCTCGCCTTCGCGCTGCTGCTGCCGCACACCCGGCCGAGCGGCGACGGCAGCACGGGCACCGGCGGGCCAGGCTTGACGCGCGCGCTGCAGGCGGCGGACAGCAAGGCCTGCCTGAACCCGGCGATCAAGGCGCATCCGGAGGACCAGACGCTGTCCCCGTCGAGCGCGGGCGGCCCGGCGATAGACAGGATCAAGGCTCGGCAGGGCGAGAAGCGCAAGCTGATCGTGGGCGTCGACCAGAACAGCTACCGCTGGGGTTACCGCAACCCCAACGGCGGGGCGAAGGCCGACCTGGAGGGCTTCGACATCGATCTGGTGCACCGGATCGCGCAGGACATCCTGGGTGACCCGAACGCCGTGCAGTTCAAGGCGATCCCGACCAACCAGCGCATCCCGGCGATCGAGAAGGGCCGGGTCGACATGGTCGTCCGCACGATGACGATCAACTGCACCCGCGTCGACCAAGTGGCGTTCTCCGCGCCCTACTTCAAGACGGGTCAGCAGGTCCTCGCCCCCAAGTCCTCGGACATCACGGGCTACAACGACACTCTGGCGAAGAAGAAGATCTGCACGGCCGAGGGTTCGACCGCCTTCTCCAAGCTGGAGGACGACAAGAAGGCAGGGGGGCTCGTCGCCTCCGCCGACATCAAAACCACCGTGCCCAACCAACTCGACTGCCTCGTCAGGCTCCAGCTCGGCGAGGTCGACGCCGTGGTCACCGACGGCGCCCTCGCCGCCAGCCAGGCCGCCCAGGACCCCACGGTCGAACTGAAGGGCTCCCCCTTCACCACCGAGTACTACGGCGTGGCGATGAAGAGCGACGCCGACGATCTGGTACGCCGGGTCAACCAGATCCTGGTGGACTACCGCAAGGACACCACCGACGGCTGGCAGGCGTCGTACGACAGGTGGCTGTCGGCCACACTGAACGAGAGCTCGGCGAAGTCGGAGCCGCCGCCACCGAAGTACCTGCGCAAGAACTGACGCACCGTCACAACCGAACAACCACCCAGCAACCCTTCAGCAGCGAGAGGTGATCGATGGGCGTCACGGGACCCCCCGGGCCGGTGATGGACCGGGACGAGGTGGACCGTGCGCTGGCGCGGCTCGGCGCGGAGCACGAGGCGATCGAGACCTCGCTCCTCGCCCTGCAGGACCACGCGGGCCGCAGGCTCCTCGAAGGTGCCGAGCTCACCGGGGTCACCAAGGAGCGCTGGGAGGCCGCCGACGCGTCGATCACCCTGCTGTGGGCGTACTTCGACGCGTACTCGGACGCGCTGCGCTCGGCCCGCGAGATCCGTTCCCGCCGCCGCTGGTCCAGCCGCGAGGACCTGGTGGAGCTGAGCGAGCTGCTGCGCGGCGAGTCGGTCACGGTCGCCGGCTCGGCCACCGCCACCGCCAACGCGCCCACCCTGCACGGGAATTCGGGCAAACTCAGCGAGCGGTTCTCGCTGGTGACGCTCGTGGAGCGGATGAACGAGCTGTACGCGACGAGCCTGGACATGGTCGTCGCCGCCGACGCGGTGTGGTCGGCACTGCCCGCGCGGATAGATCTTCTGTCCGCCGAGCTCCAGCGCACCCGCCGGCTCGCGCACTCCGTCGGCGTACGGCCCGGGGAGCATCCGGCCGGTGACGACCTGGAGCGCATCACCCGCACCCTCACCTCGCTGCGCGAGCAGGTGATCTCCGACCCGCTCGCCTTCTGGCAGCGCGCGCAGGGCAGTTCGGCGCCCGGCGGCGGCAGGCCGGACACCACGGCGTACGACCGTGAGGCGCGCGCCCTGGAGGAGGTGCGCCGGGAGATCGACGCCGTGCTCACCGTCCGGCAGGACGCCGAGGCCCGGCTGGTCAGGCTGCGGGACGTGCTCTCCCGCGCGGACCGCACGCTCGCCGAGGCGCGTCTCGCGCGCGGCGAGGTCCTCGCGAAGATCGCCGCCACGGAGGTGCCGGTCGTCAGCGGACCGCCGACCGCGCTGCAGGAGCAGCTGTCGACGGCCGCCGAGTACCGCAGACACGCCCAGTGGCACCGGTTGTCCCCGCTCCTGGAGTCCCTGGAGCAGAAGGCGGAGGACGAACTGCTGCGCGCCCGCGAGTCGCTGACCGCGGTCACCGCACCGCTCGCGGTCCGCGCGGAGCTGCGCGGCCGGCTCGACGCGTACAAGGCGAAGGTCGCCCGGCACGGCCTGGCCGAGGACCCGTTCCTGATCGAGCGGTACGACGCGGCCCGGCGGATGCTGTGGAGCGCGCCCTGCGACCTGCGGGTCGCCGAACAGGCCGTGCTGCGCTACCAGCACGCGGTCGCCGAACTGCTGGGCGCCCCGCGGGTGCCGCAGGACCGTAGGGGGGAGTCGACGTCATGAGCCAGGAACAGCAGCCCTGCCAGCGGCCCGGCTGCGACGGCAGGTACGAGGACATGGGCGGCGGCGAGCTGTACTGCGACACTTGCGGCCTCGCACCGGTCGTCCCGGCCGGGACGGGCCGGAACGGCTCGGTGCCCACCGGCGGGACGGGCGGCGGCAGCCACTCGCAGGGCAGCGCCGGTTCGCACGCCACCGGCCGCGGTTCCTCCCGTACGTCCACGCGTACGTCCTCGCACTCGTCCAAGTCGCGGCGCTCGGTGTCGGGACGGCTCTCGCGCGCGGTCTCGGGGAAGTCCACGGGCCGTTCGGTGTCGGTGCGCGGCTCCGGCTCGACCGCCGGTTCGAGCGGGCGCGGCCGGCTCGGCGCGGGGCTCGTCGAGGTGCCCGGGGTACCGCGGCCCGACCCGCGCGGGATGGTGCTGGAGAACCCGGAGGTGCCCGAGCGCAAGCGGTTCTGCTCGCGCTCCGACTGCGGTGCCCCGGTGGGGCGTTCGCGCGGGGAGCGGCCCGGGCGCACGGAGGGCTTCTGCACGAAGTGCGGCCACCCGTACTCGTTCGTGCCGAAGCTGAAGTCCGGTGACGTCGTGCACGGCCAGTACGAGGTCGCGGGCTGTCTGGCGCACGGCGGTCTCGGCTGGGTGTATCTCGCCGTGGACCGCGCGGTGTCCGACCGCTGGGTGGTCCTCAAGGGCCTGCTGGACACCGGCGACCAGGACGCGATGGCCGCGGCGATCTCCGAGCGGCGCTTCCTCGCGGAGATCGAGCACTCCAACATCGTGCGGATCTACAACTTCGTGGAGCATCTCGACCAGCGCACCGGCTCGCTCGACGGCTACATCGTCATGGAGTACGTCGGCGGCAAGTCGCTCAAGGAGATCGCCAACGGCCGCCGTTCGGCCGACGGCAAGCGGGACCCGCTGCCGGTGGAGCAGGCGTGCGCCTACGGCATCGAGGCCCTGGAGGCGCTCGGCCACCTCCACAGCCGCAACCTCCTGTACTGCGACTTCAAGGTCGACAACGCCATCCAGACCGAGGACCAGCTCAAGCTGATCGACATGGGCGCGGTGCGCAGGATGGACGACGAGGAGTCGGCCATCTACGGCACGGTGGGCTACCAGGCCCCCGAGGTCGCGGACGTGGGCCCCTCGGTCGCCTCCGACCTGTACACCGTCGGCCGCACCCTGGCGGTGCTGACCTTCGACTTCCAGGGCTACACCAACGTCTTCGTCGACTCGCTGCCCGACCCCGACAACATCGAGGTCTTCCGCCGGTACGAGTCCTTCTACCGGCTGCTGGTCCGCGCGACCGACCCGGACCCGGCCCGCCGGTTCTCCTCCGCGCAGGAGATGTCGGACCAGCTGACGGGCGTCCTGCGCGAGGTCGTCTCCCTCCAGACGGGCCGCGCCAGGCCCTCCCTGTCGACCCTCTTCGGACCCGAAGTCCGGGTCACCGACACGGAGTTGTTCCCGAAGCTGGACGGGGAGGTGTCGCGGCTGGGGGGACGGGTGCTGCCGTCCCGGAAGACCTCCGTCGGTGCCGGCGGTGTGGTCGGTGCGATCGGTGCCGGCAGTGCGATCGTCAAGCCGGTCGACGCTCCCGTCGCCTCCCTCGCGCTTCCCGTCCCCCTCGTCGACCCCTCCGACCCCAACGCCGGTTTCCTCGCCGGGCTCATGACCACCGCGCCCGCCGAACTGCTCGGCGCCCTCGCGGCCGCGCCGGCCCCGTCGGCGGAGTCACGGCTCCGGCAGATCCGCGCCTGGCTGGAGAACGGCGACGCGCACACCGCGGACGAGGCACTGCGGCGCCTCGAGGACGAACGGCCCGACGACTGGCGGGTGGTCTGGTACCGGGGCGTGGCCGCCCTGGTGACCGGCGACCACGAGGCCGCCGCGCTCGCCTTCGACGCGATCTACGACGCCTTCCCCGGCGAACCCGCCCCCAAGCTCGCCCTCGGCCTGTGCGCGGAGGTGCTCGGCCAGCTCGACAACGCCGCCGAGTACTACGGCCTGGTCTGGTCGACCGACCCCAGCTATGTGAGCGCCGCGTTCGGCCTCGCGCGCGTGCAACTGGCGAGCGGGGACCGCCGTAGCGCGGTGAAGACGCTGGAGTCGGTGCCGGAGTCCTCCATCCACTACACCGCCGCCCGGGTGGCCGCCGTCCGCGCGCGGCTGCGTGGACGCACCGCGACCGCGGGCGACGTACCCTTCCTGGACGACCTGACCGCCGCCGCCGGGCAGGTCGAGGCGCTGGACGCGTACGGTCTCGATCCGGCGCGCCGTGAGCAGTTGTCGGCCGAGGTGCTGGGCGCGGCCCTGGACTGGATACTCTCCGGTGGCCAGGACTCCGTCGCCCCCGCCGCCGGGGGACGGGCGCTGCTCGGCAGTGGACTGGACGAGCGAGGACTGCGCTTCGGCCTGGAGCGTTCGTACCGCGCGCTGGCCCGGCTCGCGCAGGGCGGCGAGGAGAGGATCTACCTGGTGGAACGAGCCAACCGTTACCGCCCCCGGACGTGGGTGTAGTTGATGTCGCAGATGCCCCAGCAGACCGCCCTGTCGAGGTGCCCGAGCTGCGAGGAACCCCTCGAGTCGGGCGACCGCTTCTGCGGTGCGTGCGGATACGACCTGTCCGCCGTCCCGGCACGCCCGGACGACAGCCCGACCATCGCCATGAACGGCGCGCCCACGGCCGGCCCCTGGCCGCAGGCCCCGCACCCCCCGGCGGAGCTGCATCTGCCGACCGACCTGCGGGCCGCGGCGTCGGGCGAGCACGAACTGCCCCAGGTGCCGCCCCAGTCGGGGCCGGTGCTCGGATCACCGGTCTCCCCCGCCTCCGGTGTGCGCTTCGACCGGCCCCCGGAGCCCGAGGAGTACCTTTTGCAGGCGCCCGACCCACGCATGGTCGCCGGACCGCCCACCCCCGCCGAGGGCACCGCACCGTCGACGGTCTGCGTGGCCTGCCGCGCCGGCCGGGTCGACGACGACGGCTACTGCGAGAACTGCGGGCACGCCCAGCCGCGTGAGCGCGACCACATGGAGCAGGAGGCGGGCCCGATGGCCGCCGTCAGCGACCGCGGCCTGCGCCACCACCGCAACGAGGACGCCTTCACCCTCGGCACCAGCGTGCTGCCCGACGGCTCGCCGGCCACCTTCGCGGTCGTCTGCGACGGCGTGTCCTCCGCGACCCGCCCCGACGACGCCTCCCTGGCCGCGTCCCGGGCCGCGGCCGACGCGCTGCTGGCCGCGCTGCCGCAGGGCACGCATCCCCAGCAGGCCATGCACGAGGCGATCGTCGCCGCCTCCCGCGCGGTCAACTCGCTCGCCGGGGAACCCGCCACGGCCCGCGAGCACCAGCCCCACCAGAACGCCCCCGCGTGCACGATCGTCGGCTCGGTCGTCACCCCGAGCCTGCTGGTCGTCGGCTGGGTCGGCGACAGCCGCGTCTACTGGGTGCCCACGGACCGCAGTTCACCCCCGGCCCGGCTCACCGAGGACGACTCCTGGGCCGCACAGATGGTCGCCGCGGGCCTGATGAACGAGGCCGAGGCGTACGCCGACGAGCGCGCCCACGCGATCACCGGCTGGCTCGGCGCGGACGCCTACGAACTCGACCCGCACACCGCTTCCTTCAAGCCGGACCGGCCTGGTGTCGTGGTGGTGTGCACCGACGGCCTGTGGAACTACGCGGAGGCGGCCGACGAGATGGCGGAAGCCGTACCGGCCGACGCCGCCGCGCGCCCGCTGCACACCGCCCGGGTGCTGGTCGGCCACGCCCTGGACGGTGGGGGCCACGACAACGTAACAGTGGCCGTCGTGCCGTTCCCGGCCCCTTCGCAGGGGGCAGGATCGGCCTGAGGCCGTACGCGGGGAACGCGCCGCAGCGGGAGCGCCGGACCGGAGGGGACCGGTCCGCGATCAGTCATCGCCCCACGACTGTGGGGTTCGCGAGGGGGATGTGAGCAGGCATGGCCAATTTCTCGAAGTCGCACGCGCCGCAGTTCGCGATGGATGTCTACCAGAACGAGTACCTGCCCGAAGGCGGCCGTGAGGTCAACGCGATCGTCACGGTGACCTCGACCGGCGGCGGCACGATCGGCAGCGCGGTCGCGGCCGCGCACCTGTGGTCGGCGCAACAGGGCCCCTCGGCGGCGGTCGCGCTCATGGTCGACTGCTCGGGCTCCATGGACTACCCGCCGACCAAGATGCGCAACGCCCGCGACGCCACGGCCGCCGCGATCGACACCCTGCGCGACGGGGTGCACTTCGCGGTGATCGGCGGCACCCACGTGGCCAAGGAGATCTATCCGGGCAACGGCCGACTCGCGGTAGCCGACGCCACCACCCGCGACCAGGCCAAGCAGGCCCTGCGCAAGCTCAGCGCGGGCGGCGGTACGGCCATCGGCACCTGGCTGCGCCTCGCCGACCGCCTGCTGTCCTCGGCGGACGTCGCCATACGGCACGGCATCCTGCTCACCGACGGGCGCAACGAACACGAGTCACCGGAGGACCTCAAGGCCTCCCTCGACGCCTGCGCGGGCCGTTTCACCTGCGACGCCCGGGGCGTGGGCACCGACTGGGAAGTGAAAGAAGTCACAGGGATCGCCTCCGCCCTGCTCGGCACCGCCGACATCGTCGCCGACCCGGCCGCCCTCGCCGCCGACTTCACGCAGATGATGGAGACGGCCATGGGCAAGGAGGTCGCCGACGTCGCCCTCAGGGTGTGGACCCCGGTGGGCACCACCATCAAGTTCGTCAAGCAGGTCGCGCCCACCGTCGAGGAGCTCACCGACCGCCGCACCGAGGCCGGTCCGCGCGCCGGGGACTACCCCACCGGCTCCTGGGGAGACGAGTCCCGTGACTACCACGTCTGCGTCGAGGTCCCGGCCGCGAACATCGGCCAGGAGATGCTCGCCGCCCGGGTCTCCCTGGTCGTCCCGCAGCCCGACGGCACCACACAGAACCTGGGCGCACAGGGTCTCGTCCGGGCCGTGTGGACCGACGACATGGTCGCCTCGACGTCGATCAACCCCCAAGTCGCCCACTACACCGGCCAGGCCGAACTGGCACAGGCCATCCAACAAGGGCTCGATCTCCGCAAAGCGGGCGATATCGACGGAGCAACGGCCAAACTGGGCCGGGCCGTTCAGCTCGCGAGCGACTCGGGGAACGCCGATACTGCGAAACTGCTTTCGAAGGTGGTCGACGTGGTCGACGCCACGACAGGTACTGTGCGACTGAAGGCGAAGGTCGAGGAGGCCGACGAGATGACTCTCGAGACACGGTCGACAAAGACAGTTCGTGTAAAGAAGTAGACAGTTTCCGACGTAGAAGTTCCCTGATCCGAGAGGGGGAAGCGCCGACATGCCGACCTGCCCGAACGGACACCAGTCGGGTTCCGACGACTGGTGCGAGGTCTGCGGTCACCGCATGGCCGGTGCCGTGCCTCCGCCCCCTCCGCCGCCGCCCGGTCCGGGTGGAGGCGGCTACGGCTTCCCGCCGCCCGGCGGTCCCGGTGGTCCCGGGGGCCAGCCCGGCGGACGCCCGCCTCTGTCCGCCGTACCGGACCCCGAGCCGGAGCTCTGCCCGCAGTGCCGTACGCCCCGTGAGGGCGGTGCGCCCTTCTGCGAGGAGTGCCGGTGGAACTTCCTGACGAACACGGCGACCTCCTACACCCCGGCCGCCCCGCGCCCGCCGGCCGGCTCCGGCGGCCCGCCCTCGCACTTCCAGCAGCAGCAGCCCGGGCCCGGTCCGTCCTTCGGCGGCGGCGGTGATTCGTACGAGTACCAGGGCTCGCGCCCGTCCCAGGTGAACCGCCCCGCGGAACCGATCCCCTTCGGCTCGGAGCCTTCGGGCCGCCCCGGTCCGGGTGGGCCGGGCGGCGGCCCGGGTGGGCCCGGCGGTCCTGGTGGTCCGCAGGGCTTCCCCGGTAACCCGTCCCGGCCCGGCGGTCCCGGTGGCCCCGGCGGTCCCGGTGGCCAGGGCTCCTCCGGTCCTTCCGGTTTCCCGGGCGGACCCGGTGCACCCGGCGGTTCCGGCCCCTCCGGTTTCCCCGGTGACCCGTCCCGATCCGGTGGCCCCGGCCAGTCCGGTCCTGGTGGCCAGCAGGGTTTCCCGGGCGACCCCGGACGCTCCGGCGCACCCGGCCCCTCCGGTTTCCCTGGCGGCCCGGGCGGACCCGGCGCACCGGGCTCCTCCGGTTTCCCGGGCGAACCCTCACGTCCCGGAGGCCCAGGCGGCCCCGGCAACAACCCCGGCCCCGGTGGCTACGGCTACCCGCAGCCCGGCGCCACCCAGGCTCCCTCCGGTCCGCCCGGATCCTCCGGTCCCGGTGGCCCAGGCGGCCCCGGCCCCGGTGGTTACGGCTACCCCCAGCCCGGCGGCCCGCAGGGCTTCGGCGGCCCTCCCACCCAGCCCGGCCCTGGCGGGCCCGGCGGTCCCGGCGGCCCGCAGGGCTTCCCCGGCGACCCGTCCCGCCCCGGCCCGGGTGGCCCCGGTCCCGGCGGCGCCCCCGGTGGTCCGCCGAACTTCGGTGCCGACCCCTCCCGCCCGGTCCCGCCGCCCCCGGGCCCGACCCCGCCCGCCGGCCCCGGTAACACGAGCGGTGCCCCGCAGGGCTTCCCGGCGCAGGGCGCATCCGCCCCGCCCGCCTTCCCGCAGGAGACCAACCGGCCCCAGCAGGGCGGTCCGTCCTTCGGCGGCGGCGCCGACGACTGGGTCATCTCCCCGCCCTCCAACACCGCCCCCGGAGGTCCGGGCGGCGGTCCCGGCGGCGGCTACGGCTACCCGCAGCCCGGCGCAACCCAGGCCCCGCCCGGGCCCCCCGGGCCGTCCTTCCCTCAGCAGCCGGCGACCTGGACTGCGACGATCGGCCCGGACCGCGACTACTTCCTGGCGATGATGCAGCGCTCCGGCCCGGAGGCCGCGGGCCTGAACCTGCCCGCGTACTCCCCCGAGCAGCAGCGCACGCTCACCGGCAACCAGGTCACCATCGGCCGCCGCCGGCACTCCACCGGTGACACCCCCGACGTCGATCTGTCGGTGCCGCCGGAGGACCCGGGCGTCTCGCACCAGCACGCGGTGCTGGTGCAGCAGCCGGACGGCTCCTGGGCGGTCGTCGACCAGAACTCGACGAACGGCACCACGGTCAACGGGGCCGAGGAGCCCATCACACCGTTCGTGCCGGTGCCGCTCCAGGACGGCGACCGGGTGCACGTGGGCGCCTGGACGACGATCACGATCCGCCGCGGCTAGCCGGCGGCCAGGTCACCGGAGGGGCTTCACCGGAGGGGCCACGTATGCGGTCCCTCCGGGTCGTCCAGCCACGCCCACTGCCGGTCTCCGCTGATCGTGATGCCGTACCGCTCACGGCTCGGTTGCCCCTCGCGCTCCCACAGCGCGTACGCCTCCCGCGGTTGGAGGCTGCCGCGGCTCAGGGCCAGCAGGAAGCGGAACAGGTCGTCCTGCCGGGCCCGGCGCGGCACCCCGCCCCACTCGACGGACCCCTCGTCGTGCCGGTCCGCGCCACGCAGCGGCACGAAGTAGACGGGCGTGTGCAGGAAGCGCCCCTCGGCGTGCCCGGCGTCCCGGACCGTCAGAACGATCAGGCCGGTGGCGAGCGGGCTCAGGATGCGGGCGCCGGGGCGGCACTGGCCGAGCCAGGCGGTCGGGACCGACGTCAGGGTGCAGGTGGCGATGACCCGGTCGAAGGGGGCGCGTTCGGGCACCCCGCGCGCTCCGTCGCCGGTGACGACGACGGGGCGGTACCCGGCGGCGGCCAGGTGTCTGCGTGCCGCCTCGGTGATCTCCGGTTCCAGGTCGACGGTGGTGACGCGGTGGTCGCCGAGCCGGTGGGCGAGCAGGGCCGCGTTGTAGCCGGTGCCGGCGCCGATCTCCAGGACCCGGTCGCCGTCCCGTATCCGCAGCTCGGCCAGCATCATCGCCATCAGCGAGGGCTGGCTGCTGGAGGAGACCAGTTCGCCGTCGCGCAGCCGGGTCGCCAGTGGGGCGTCGGCGTAGGCCCCGCGGACCCACTCCTGACGGGCGCGCGGGTCCGGGCTCTCCCCCCAGCGCCGCTCGTGGCCGCCCACGACGCCGACGTAGTAGTAGGGCACGAACAGATGCCGGGGCACCGCCTCGAAGGCCTGCCGCCACACCGGGTCGGTGGCCCAGGCCCCGCTCGCGTCGATCTCCCGCACCAGCGCGGCCCGCGCGGAGGCGGCGAGTTCGGCGAGGTCCCTGTCGAGAGCGTGCGCGCCCATGCCTCCACTCTGCACCCTGAGAACGGCAGGTCCTAAGCCTTGAGTCCTCGTCCACCCCGTCTGAGACCATGGTTGACGTGAAAGAGATCCGGCGCGGCACGCTTCAGACGCAGACCTTCTACGAGCAGGTCGGCGGGGAGGAGACCTTCCGCCGCCTCGTCCACCGTTTCTACCAGGGGGTCGCCGAGGACCCGGTCCTGCGGCCCATGTACCCCGAGGAGGACCTCGGTCCGGCCGAGGAGCGCCTCGTGCTGTTCCTGATGCAGTACTGGGGCGGCCCCACGACGTACAGCGACAACCGCGGCCACCCGCGGCTGCGTATGCGCCACGCGCCCTTCGTCGTCAATCGCGCGGCGCACGACGCGTGGCTCAGGCACATGCGGGACGCCGTCGACGAACTCGGCCTGTCCGAGGAGCACGAGACCCAGCTGTGGAACTACCTGACGTACGCGGCTGCTTCGATGGTGAACACCGCCGACTGACAACTCTTCGCCGAGTGCCGGATTCCGGTCGTCCGGTGTCGGATTCCGGTCACAATCCGGTCAAGCCCGGGCTACAAGCGCTTACCCGCGACCGTCCCCTCTGACATCCTCGCCGGAGATCTGCACAACACGGCGGGGGGCCGGGTGACGGGGTTCGGGGGAATCGCGCGTTTGGTGTTCCTGCGCGGGCGGGCGCACCGGCTGCTGCTCGCCGCCGCGCTGCTCACGGTCCTGCTCACCACGGCGGTCCTCGCGACCCTCACCGCCTACTCCGGCGCGATCGGGGACGCGGCCCTGCGCCACTCCCTCCAGGACCCGCGCAACGCCGCCGACACCGCGCTGGTCGTCAAGGCCGACGTACCCGAGGAGCGTCGTACGGCCGCCGACACCGCCGTACGCAAGGTGGCGCGGCAGGCGTTCGACGGGCTGCCGGTGACCGTGCGGACGTTGCTGCGGTCGGGCCCGTACGCGCTGCCGCGGTCGCTGCAGTCGGCGTCGGAGCGGTCCGGGGACCCGGATCTGACGCACTTCGCGGCACTGGACCGCAGTCGGGTGCGACTCGTCGAGGGGCGGCTGCCGCGGGCGGCGAAGGGGCTGGTCGAGGTGGCGCTCCCGCAGGCCGCCGCCCGCTCCCTGCACCTCGGCCCCGGTGCCCGCCTCACCCTCGCCGACCGGCTGCGCGGCCCGGCGGTGCGGATCACGGTGACCGGCCTGTACCGGCCCGTCCGCGCCGCCGACCCGTACTGGCTCCTCGACGACCTGCACGGGCGGGGCATCAACAAGCTCGATTTCACGACGTACGGCCCCCTGCTCGCCGATCCCGGCGTGCTGGCCGACGGGACGGTGAGCGTCGGGACGTCGGGGTGGCTGGCGTCGGCCGACTTCTCGACGGTGACCACCGCCCGGTCGGACGCGCTGCGCAGGACGGCTGTCGCGGGGAACGCGGCGCTGCGCAAGGAGTCCTCGCTCGGCGGCGCCACGACCGCCTCGACCTCGCTGCCCGAGGTCCTCGACCGCACCGACCGTTCCCTGCTGGTCTCCCGCTCGACCCTGCTGATCGTCGCCCTGCAGCTGGTGCTCCTCGCGGGCTGCGCCCTGCTGCTGGTGGCGGGGCTGCTGAGCAGTGAGCGCACCGGCGAGAGCCGGCTGCTGCTGGCGCGCGGCGCCTCCCGGGCCCGGATCGCGGGCCTCGCCGCCCTGGAGGCGGTGCTGCTCGCGGTGCCCGCGCTGCTGTGCGCGCCGCTCCTGGCGGGCCCGCTGACCCGGACGCTGGCCGAACGGGGAGCGCTGGCCCGGATCGGGCTGCGTCCGGAGGTACCGCCGGGCGGGCGGCCCGGGGTGTGGCTGGTGGCGGCGGCGGTGGCACTCGGGTGCGCGCTGGCGGTGACCCTGCCCGCCCTGACCTCGTCGTTCGCGCGTGGCCGCTCCCGGACGCTGCCCGGTGCGGTGCGCGCGGGGGCGGACCTCGGGCTGCTGGCCGTGGCCGCGGTGGCGTACTTCCAGCTCAGCCGTCAGACCTCCGGTGCCGTGTCCGACGACACCTCCGGCACGCTGGGCGTGGATCCGCTGCTGGTGGCGGCGCCCGCGCTCGCCCTGCTGGCCGGTACCGTCCTGACGCTGCGGCTGCTGCCGCCGCTGGCCCGGCTCGCCGAACGCCGGGCGACCGGCGGGCGCGGCCTGACCGCGGCCCTGGCCGGCTGGCAGATCGCCCGGCGTCCGATGCGCGGGGCGGGCCCGGTGCTGCTGCTGGTCCTCGCGATGGCGCTGGGCATGCTGGCGATCGGGCAGGGCGCCTCCTGGGACCGTTCGCAGTCCGACCAGGCGGACTTCCGGGCCGGGGCGCCGGTGCGCGTGCTGGCCTCCGGTGACGCGGGTCCGGGCCGCACCGAGCAGTACGCGGCCGTCCCGGGCGTACGGCGGACCGCCCCCGCCGCCCGCTCCGAACTGGCCCTGTCCGGAAGCCGGGTGGCGACGGTGCTGGCCCTCGACACCGCCCACGCCTCGATGCTGATCCGCCCCGACCTGCACTCCGGACCGTTCCGCCAGGGGCTCGCCCCCAAGGGTGCGACCGCGGGCGTGAAGGTGCCCGCGGACACGACCCGGCTGCGGCTGACGGCGACCCTGCGCGGCCCGGTGCCGAGTACGACGGCGCAGGTCGCCGTCACCCTGGTGGACCGCTACGACACCCCCTACCGCGTCCAGGCCGGCCAACTCCCCGCCGACGGACGGCCCCACGCGCTGGACGTCTACGTGTCCGGAGGCCCGCTGACCCTGACCGCCCTGGAACTGCTCGTCCCCGTCCCGGGCGGCAGGGCCGAGCAACAGCGGCTCACCGTCTCGGAGTTGACCGCCTCGGGCACCGGCGGTGCGGTGCGGCGGCTCCGGTTGCCGACCGACTGGGCGGTCCGCTCGCAGAGCGACGGGGCGAGTTCGTCGGCGAACCCCAAGACCAAACCGACCTCGCCACGCCTGAGTTCGGGATCCGGTCGGCTGAGCGTGACCTACGGCACCGGGTTCATCCCGTACGACGAGACCTGGAGCTCGGGGTCGCTGACGATCCGGCTGAAGGCCCCGCAGCCGAGGTCGGCCGGGGTCACCGCCGTCGCCACCGAGCGCTTCCTCACCTCGGCGGGCGCGGCCCTCGGCGACAGAGTGGACGTGCCGCTGGGCGGCTCGACGGTGTCGGCGCGGATCGTGCGCGCGGTACGGGAGTTGCCCACCACCTCGGACAACGGCGGCGCCCTGCTGGTCGATCTGCGGGCCGTGAACCGGCAGTTGCAGGAGCAGTCCGACAGCGGCGTGGAGCCGACCGAGTGGTGGCTGTCGACCCGGCCGGGCGCGTCGGACAAGGTCGCGGCGGCGTTGCGGGCCCGGCCCGACATGGACCCCGCGCAGGTCGTGGTCCGGGACGAACTCGCCGGGCAGCTGCGCGACGACCCGTTCGGCGCGGGCCCCGAGGCCGCGTTCGCCGCGGCGGCCGCGGTGGCGGCGGCGCTGGCCGCGGTCGGGTTCGCGGTGAGCGCGGCGGGGTCGCTGCGGGAGCGCGGCGCGGAGTTCGCCGTACTGCGCGCCCTGGGGGCCCCGCGGCGGCGGCTGGCCCGGGCGGTCGCCGTGGAACAGGGCGTCCTGGTGGTGCTGGCGCTGCTGGTGGGCGCGCTGCTGGGCACGGTGCTGACCCGGGCGGTGGTCCCGCTGATCGTGCTGACGGACGAGGCGACCAGACCGGTCCCGCGGGTCCTGGTCCAGCTCCCGCTCCCGCAGGCGGCCACGCTGCTGGCGGCGGTGGCCCTCGCCCCGCTCCTGGTCACCGCCGCGCTGGCACTGCGGCGGGCGGATCCGGCGCGGGTGCTGCGTGAGGGGGGTGAGTGAGGTGAGGTTCTTCGACACGGCCGCACCGGGGGGTTCCGGGGAGTCCGTGCCCTGGGTGCGCACGCGGCTGCGGACCGCGCCCGGCACCGCGTTCTGGCTGGCGCTGCTGGTCGCGCTGACCGCGTGTCTCGCGGCCGCGTGCCCGCGGGCGGTCGACCGCTACGAGGACGCCGGACTGCGCCGGGCCGTCGAACAGGCCCGCCCCGACCGGACCAGCATCGAGGTCTTCGCCCCGCAGCCGTCCATGATGCTGCCGCCACGCGGACGCGAGGACGTCCTGCGCCCCGGCGTGCTGGCCCACCAGTACGCCAAGGTCCGCGCCCAGGTCCCGCGGGCGCTCGCCCTCGACCCGGGGCAGTCGACGTACGGCGTGCGCACCACCATGGACATCCCGGTACCGGACCCGTGGCTGCCGCGCCCGACCGGCAAACCCGCGGAGGTGACCCTGATCGCCCAGGCGGGCCTCGGCGCCCACGCCTCGCTCGCCCGGGGCCGTCTGCCGCGTGCGGACGGCGACGTGACCGCGAACACCCCCGAGCTGGAGGCCGCGGTCACCGTCGACACCGCCAAGTCCCTCCACATCAAGGTCGGTTCGGTGATCCACGCGCCCGCCGCCGGCCGTACCCTGCCCATCCGCGTCACGGGCATCGTCACCCCGCACGACCCGCAGGGCGCCTACTGGTCCACCCACCCGATCCTGCGCTCCCCGTCCCTGATCCGCGAACCCGCGCCGTCCCTGGACATGCACTGGCTCGGCGCCCTGCTCATCGCCCCCGAGGCGGCCCCGCTCCTGCTCGCCACCCCCGGAAGCCCGGAGCCCTACTGGCAGTTGGCGCCCTCCGAGCAGACGCTGCGAGCCCGCGACACCCCGGCCCTGCGCTCCGCGCTCGCCTCCCTGGAGGCAGGTCCCGCCCTGCAGAGGGTGCGGCTGGAGATCGACGGTCCGGTGACCGAACTGAGCGAGATCACCGGCCGGACCGACGTCCTCACCGACCTCGACGAAATCCTCATCGCCTACGACCGGTTCCGCCGCGAAGTCGCCCCACTCGTCGCGGTCGCCGCGTCCGGCACCGGCACGGTCGCCGTCGTCGTCCTGCTGATGGCGGGCGGCCTCACCGCCGACCGCCGCCGCAGCGAACTCGCCCTGCTGCGGGCCCGTGGCGCCTCCCTGCGGGGGCTCACCGCCCGCCTCTTCGCCGAGACGGCGGTCGTGGCCGTCCCGGCGGGCGCCCTGGGCCTGGCCGCCGCGCTCGTCACGGTCCCCGAGGGCCGCCTCCCGTACGCGATCGCGGCCGCCGTGGCGGTGACCGCCGTCACCTGTGCGGCCCTGCCCCTGCGCGCGGTGGCCGCCCACCGCGCGGTCCGCGTCCACACCGGCCGCGAGGACATCTCCTCCGTACGACCGTCCCGGCGCCGTACGGTCGTCGAGCTGACGCTGCTGGCGCTGGCGGCGGGGGCGGTGGAGTCGCTGCGCCGCCGCGGCACGTCGGGCGCGTCCGACGACCTCGTCTCGCTGGCACCGGTGCTGGTGGGCGTGATCGCCGCCCTGGTCCTGGTCCGTCTGTACCCGCTTCCGCTGCGGGTCCTGGCCCGTCCGGCCGCCCGTCTGCGCGGTGCCCTCGCCCATCTGTCCCTGGCCCGGGCGGGCCGCACCTCGGCCTCCGCCGTCCTGCCCCTGCTCGCCCTGCTGACCGCTCTGACCACGGCGGCCTTCGGCGGCTCGGTCCTGGCGGGCGTACAGGAGGCCCGCGACCACGCGGCCCTCCTCGCGGTCGGCGCCGACGCGCGCGTGGAGACGGCGACGCCGCTCCCGTCGGGGCTGCCGGAGCGGCTGCGCCGTTCACCCGGGGTGAGCGGGCTGTCCGCGGTGAGCGTCACGTACGACGCGAAGCCGGAGGACGGAGCGGTCTCGGTGCCGCTGGCCGGGGTGAACCCCGCGGACTACGCGGCACTGTCGTCCCGGACCGGCATCGGCGCCTTCCCGGCGGACCGGTTGCGGAAGTTGCGGAAGGGGACCGCCGGCGGCACGACCCCGGCCCTGGCCTCCACGGCCACGGCCCGGACGTACGGCACCCGCCCCTTCCCGGTCCTGCTCCCGGACGGCAGCTCGCTCACCGTCCGCATCACCGGCGTCCTCGACCGCACGTCGGCCGTGACGGGCCCGGATTTCCTGGTCGTGAACCGCGAGGCGCTGAGCCCGGAGACGGCGCGGCCGACGACCCTGCTGCTGACGGGGAAGGACCTGGACGGGGCCGCGCTGCGCAGGGCGGCCCCCGAGGCGGCGTCCGTACACCTGAGGTCCGAGGAACGGGAACGCTACGTCGACTCGCCGCTGCAGACCGGGGCGGAAGGCGTCTACGCGACGGCGGTGGCGGCCGGCACGGGTTACGCGCTCCTGGCCCTGCTGCTGTCCCTCCTGCGCTCGGCCCCCGAACGCACGGCGCTGCTGGCCCGCCTCCGCACGATGGGCCTGACCCGAGCGGCGGGCCGCCGCCTGCTGATCCTGGAGTCCCTGCCCCAGGCGATCCTGGCCGCCCTGGGAGGCACCCTCACGGGCTGGGCCACCATCCGCCTCCTGTCCCCGGGCATCGACCTCACAGCCATCGCCCTCCCCTCGGCCGAACCCTCCTCGGCCGCGTCGGAGTTGCGCACGGACACCCTGTCCCTGGCGATACCGGCGACGGCCGTACTGCTGCTGGCGGTGGGGATGGGGATCGGCCAGGCATGGTGGTCGGGGAGACGGGGATCGGTGCGGGAGCTGAGAGCGGGGGACGCGAGATGAACACCTGCGGGAGTTCGAGCGACTGGGACGGTGACGGGGGGCGCGGCGGTGCGGGTGGGCGCGGGGGCATCGCTCGGCACGGCGGTCCTGGTGGGTGCGGGGGCATCGCTCGGCACGGCGGTCCTGGTGGGCGCGGGGGCATCGCTCGGCACGGCGGTCCTGGTGGGTACGGGGGCATCGCTCGGCACGGCGGTCCTGGTGGGCGCGACGGTGCTGGTACGCGCGGGCGCATCGCTGGCCGCGACGGCACCCGCTCGGTGACGGCGGGCGAAGCAACCCGTCCGCGCGAGACGCGCTTCTCCCTCGGCCCCAGTCACGGGCAGTCGGGCTGCTGGGGCGAACCCGGTAGACACGGCGGCACCGGCCAGCGCGGGAACATCGCCGGACCCGCCGACCTCGCCGGGCGCGATGGCTTCCGCCCAGCGGCGGCGGGCGACACAACCCAGCCGCACGACACGAGCACCTTCCTCGGCCCCAGCCACACGCAGCCGTGCCGCCGTGGCGGTGAGCGCGACGGCACCCGCCCGCCCAAGACGAGCGCCCGCCTCGGCCCCAGCCACACGCAGCCATACCGACAGGACGACGCCGGCGGACGCGCCGATCTCGCCGGGGGCGACCGCATCAGCGGGACCCGGCCCCGGCCACTCACCGTCCCGGACCACCGTCGAGGAGAAGGCCGATGACGACGAATCCCACCCTCACCGACCTGGCCGACCGGGCGGCCCAGGCCCGCTCCCGTCCCGGCTACGGCCACGACGCCCTGATCACCTGTGACCGGCTCGTCCGGGTCTTCACCACGGACGGCGTGGAGGTCCAGGCCCTCCAGGGCCTCGACCTCCTCGTCCGCGAGGGCGAACTCCTCGCCCTGGTGGGCGCGTCCGGCAGCGGCAAGTCCACGCTCATGAACATCCTCGCCGGCTTGGACACCCCCACCGCCGGCGCCGCCAGGGTCGCGGGGCACGACCTGTTGACCATGACCGCGAAGGACCGCCTGGCCTACCGCCGCAAGACGGTCGGCTTCGTCTGGCAGCAGACCTCCCGCAACCTCCTGCCCTACCTCACCGCCGCCCAGAACATCACCCTCCCCATCCAGCTCTCCGGCGCCCGGACACCCCGCCGCACCCACACCGAACGCGCCCTGGAACTCCTGGAGTTGCTGGAGGTCGCCGACTGCCGCAACCGCCGCCCCCACCAGATGTCCGGCGGCCAGCAGCAACGCGTGGCCATCGCGGTGGCCCTGGCCAACAACCCCGCGGTCCTCCTGGCCGACGAACCGACGGGCGAACTGGACTCCCACACCGCGGAACAGATCTTCGCCGCGTTCCGCACGGCCAACGAACAGCTCGGCACGACGATCGTCATCGTCACCCACGACCAGGCCGTGGCGGGTGAGGTCCGCCGCGCGGTGGCGATCAGGGACGGCCGTACGTCCACCGAGGTCCTGCGCCGCAGCGAGGTGGACGCGGCAACGGGCCACGAGACCCTGGTGGCCAGGGAGTACGCGATGCTGGACCGCGCGGGCCGCCTCCAACTCCCGAAGGAGTACACGGAGGCGCTGGGGATGCGCGACCGGGTCGCACTGGAACTGGAGCCGGACCACGTCGGCGTATGGCCGGACGACAGCGACCGGGACGGATGACCCTCAGCGCACGCTGACGCCGAGCGCCCCGAGTCCCCCTTGCCGTACGGCGATCGAGCCGTAGGGCGTCCGCAGCCGCAGCCACGCCCCCGACGAGAAGAGCCCCAGGCCCCCGCCGGCCCGCAGGAATCCGAGCGACTGGGCCGCGTGCACGGCCCGCACGGGCAGCCGGGTGTCTCCCACGGTCCGGGACCAGATCTCCCGCCCGATCCGGTCGAGTTCGGCCCGCGTACGCGCCTCGGGTGCCAACTCCTCGCTACGGGCCCGGAATTCGGCGACCCCGGCGTGGACGAGCGCCCGCAGCGCCTCGGGCTCCGGCAGCCCGCTCACCGCCCGCCAGCCACCGCGCGGCGGCAGTACTCCGGCCCACGGCGGCCCGGTCACCGCCGCCGGCACGAGAGCCGTACCCGCGCCCTCGTCGACGGACTCCAGGAGCTCACCGGCGGACACGGTCACGTCGAGGCTGACGTCGAGCCCGTTCTCGTACGGCTTGGCGAGCCGCACCGCCCGGATCGCCAGCACGTCGAAGGACGGCGGGCGCCCGAAGACGGCGAGCGCGGTGCCGGTCCCCTGGAGCCGTACCGCGGCCGAGCGGTCGTAGTGGAGCAGCCGGGAGAGGAAGGCGGCGAGGTCTGCGGCCTCCCCCTCGTCGGCGAGGTGGAGGACCGTCATGCGGCGACGGCCTCCTCCTCGTCGTCGTCCCGGTACTCCTCGAGGAACTCCCGTTCCTCCGCGGTGATCCGGCGCGGCCGCTGGGCCTCGAAGTCGAACGGCACGATCACGGTCGAGGCCCGGACGTAGACGTCGTCGCCGTCCTTCACCTCGTAGGCGATGGTGAAGGACGCGGCCCGGATCTCGGTGATCCACAGCTCGATGTCCACGGGCGCGTGCCGGTGGACCAGCTGCCGCTTGTAGTCGATCTCATGGCGTGCCACCACGGACCCCTGCTGGAAATCCTTGTCCGGGCGGAACAGGAAGTCGATACGGGCTTCCTCCAGGTAGCGGAGGAAGACCACGTTGTTGACGTGGCCGTACGCGTCCATGTCCGCCCAGCGCAGCGGGCAGCGGTAGATGTGCCGCAAGATCAGCCCCGGGTCAGCTTCTTGTAGGTGGCGCGGTGCGGACGCGCGGCGTCCGGGCCGAGCCGCTCGACCTTGTTCTTCTCGTACGACTCGAAGTTGCCCTCGAACCAGTACCACTTGGAGTCACCCTCGTAGGCGAGGATGTGGGTCGCGACCCGGTCCAGGAACCAGCGGTCGTGGGAGATGACCACAGCCGCGCCCGGGAACTCGAGCAGGGCGTTCTCGAGCGAGGACAGGGTCTCGACGTCGAGGTCGTTGGTGGGCTCGTCGAGGAGCAGCAGGTTGCCGCCCTCCTTGAGCGTGAGCGCCAGGTTCAGGCGGTTGCGCTCACCACCGGACAGGACGCCGGCCGGCTTCTGCTGGTCCGGACCCTTGAAGCCGAAGGCGGAGACGTAGGCCCGCGACGGCATCTCGACCTGGCCGACGTTGATGTAGTCCAACTCGTCCGACACCACGGCCCAGAGGGTCTTCTTGGGGTCGATGTTGGCGCGGCTCTGGTCGACGTAGCTGATCTTGACCGTGTCGCCGATCTTGACCGTGCCCGAGTCCGCGGGCTCGAGACCCTGGATCATCTTGAACAGCGTGGTCTTGCCGGCGCCGTTCGGGCCGATGATGCCCACGATGCCGTTGCGCGGCAGCGTGAACGAGAGGTCGTCGACCAGGACCTTGTCGCCGAACGCCTTCGAGAGGTTGTTGACCTCGACGACGATGGAGCCCAGCCGCGGGCCCGGCGGGATCTGGATCTCCTCGAAGTCCAGCTTCCGCATCTTGTCGGCCTCGGCCGCCATTTCCTCGTAACGGGCCAGGCGGGCCTTGGACTTGGTCTGGCGCCCCTTGGCGTTGGAGCGGACCCACTCCAGCTCTTCCTTGAGGCGCTTGGCGCGCTTCTCGTCCTTGCGGCCCTCGACCTTGAGGCGAGCGGCCTTCTTCTCCAGGTACGTGGAGTAGTTGCCCTCGTAGGGGATCGCGCGGCCGCGGTCGAGCTCGAGGATCCACTGGGCGACGTTGTTCAGGAAGTACCGGTCGTGAGTGACGGCGACGACAGCGCCCGCGTACTTCGAGAGGTGCTGCTCCAGCCAGTTCACCGACTCGGCGTCCAGGTGGTTGGTGGGCTCGTCGAGGAGGAGCAGGTCCGGGGCCTCGATCAGCAGCTTGCAGAGCGCGACGCGGCGCTTCTCGCCACCGGAGAGGGTGGTGACGGGCCAGTCGCCGGGCGGGCAGCCCAGCGCCTCCATCGCCTGCTCCAGCTGCGCGTCCAGGTCCCAGGCGTTGGCGTGGTCCAGGTCCTCCTGGAGCTTGCCCATCTCGTCCAGCAGCGCGTCCGAGTAGTCGGTCGCCATGAGCTCGGCGACCTCGTTGAAGCGGTTGAGCTTGCCCATGATCTCGGCGGCGCCGTCCTGGACGTTCTCCAGGACCGTCTTGGACTCGTCGAGCTTCGGCTCCTGCATGAGGATGCCGACGCTGAAGCCGGGCGACAGGAACGCGTCACCGTTGGACGGCTGCTCAAGGCCCGCCATGATCTTGAGAACGGTGGACTTACCGGCACCGTTGGGCCCGACCACACCGATCTTCGCGCCGGGCAGGAAGCTCAGCGTCACGTCGTCAAGGATGACCTTGTCTCCGTGCGCCTTACGCGTCTTGCGCATGGTGTAGATGTACTCAGCCAAGAGAAACCGTCCGGCAACTTGAGATCTGGAGTGGGCAGATACACCCCATCTTGCCTGACGTCCACCCTCGGGTGGTAACCCGTTTGGTCGGGGGGCTGTGACCTGGCCGTTCACCGACCACCCGGTAGCCGACCGGTCACCGGTCGTCGCCGGGATGTCCGCGCCGCGGAGTTCCGCGAGGAGGACCTCGCGCAGCGGGGCCCACCCCAGCCCGGCCTCGGTCCGCCGACCAGGCGCCGCCCGCATGTCATCCCCGCATCGAGGCCGAGCTCCTGCGGCAGGTGCAGCCGGCCTGCCCGGGGGCCGGCAGCAGGAGGAACAGCGGGTGCACCTACCGCAGCCGGCTCGCGGTAACCGTGAAGCCGAGGATGTCGCGGTCGGTGTGGTGCGCGGCGAACAGCGACAGGACGGAACCGCTCTGGGCGAAGATCATCCAGAAGGCCGCCGAAGCCGCCATGACCGTGGTGAAGGCGGTCAGCCGGGCGCGTTCCACGGTGCTGCGCCGGCCCCAGCCGATCCCGGTCTGCCGGCAGGAACAGGACGCCCTGGAACGCCGGCCGGTCCCGATGCCGCTCGTGTCCCGGATGCCGGGCCCGTCGGGGACAACGCTGTACCCGCAAACCCCTTGATCGACATGCAGCTGCCTTCGACCTGTGCTCCCCTGGTCATAGGTACTGCCGGTACCGCAGGCGAACCCGCCATATGCCTGGCGGACCCTCTCGTCCCACGGCAGGCGACAGCTACCGCTCGAAGCGGTCAAGCACCCGCAGATGCACCGAGCACCATTCGGATCGCTCCGACGCATCGCGCTGCCGCGGCACCTGCACATCTTGCATTTCCGCCCGCTTGGGGTGTGGTCACCATGAACATCCGATGGGCTTTGGCTGCGAGTAGCCCAGTGATGATGGTCGCAGCAATCGGACTGGGTGCCGCCCCCGCAGATCAGCCGTCCACAGTCCCAGCAGCAAGCTCATTCCCCGAGGCTGGTGCATACGCAACCCAGGGCAAGAGCAATGTCATCTCGGACGACGGAGAGGTGCAAGTCTCCTGGATAGCCAGCCAAGTTTTCCCCTGGGAGGGAGGCATACCCACCCGCTGGCAGGTGAACGTCATCTACAACAACACGTCAGATCATGTCGTTTACTTGACATGCCAGGGTTGGGACACCGGAAAGATAAGGGAAAACATATTCAGGCAGGGCAAGAGTATTGGGTACGTGAAGGCCGAGCACGACCTATGCAGCGATCACCCGGAGTGGAACGCCAACCTGAGCCCCAACCACAGGATTCTCATGGCCTGGGCTGTATTCCATAACGTTCCCAGGATCGGCGATCGCGTCTCCCTGCAGTGGGAGGACTACGGGACCTCCCAGGCCCTTGACCCCTTTGGTCACTGAGCCTACGCAACAGCAAGTGGAGACGACAATGACCGACAACCCTGATGAACACAGGGGAACGAGAGTGCAGCCTGAGGCTCGCGGCGAGCCCCGGCAATGGGACCAGCGACCCCAACACCCCTCGACGAACCCGCCGCCGTTCACACCACAGCCAACGCCGCCGGCAACGTCGATGGCATTGACACCGCCCACCGAATGCCCGGCCTGCGGAAAACCCGCCGGCGAGGAACTCTCCTGCCAGTTCTGCAATCAAGTACTGTTCCTTCCGCAAGGAATAACACTCTCCACCGCCGGACTTCGCTTCGGCGGGTACTTGCTGGAGTTCGTACTCATGATCTGCACGTTGGTGATCGGCTGGGTCATCTGGGCGCTCATAGTCTTCCAATATGGCCAAACGCCCGCCAAACAACTGCTCCACATGAGAGTCGTCTGCATTCCGCAGGCTCGAACCGCCGGATGGCTCAGGATGTTCTTCCGGGAAGTCATCGCGAAGACGCTCATCGGATTCCTCGCCAGCTTCACCCTTCTGATTCCCTATTTCTGGCTCCTGTGGGACAAGAATCGTCAGGAGCTGTGGGACAAAATGGCCACTACGCTGGTCGTCAGCGACCCCCGAGATCTCCTTCGGCCACAGCCGCAGCCACAGCTCTCGGACAGTCACGCCGGGACACCGCAGAGGTAAGTGGCAGCTGCGCCGCCGCAAGGGTGCTGCAAGAGGCCTGCAAGGAAAGCACCGTGTGCGCCGGGAACCCCCCTGCCGTCCGTGGTACGTCGCGACGAGCGATGGGGGATCGCGTGTCTGTCGGAACGACGAGATCAGCACTGATCGAGCAGGGGCACTGGCTGACCGTACGGGACTGCAAGAGGGTCCTGGTCGTCGTGCACACCGTGACCTTCGCCCAACGGCTGCGTGAGGTCTTCGAACTCCTGGAGACCGACCTGCGCATCCAACTGGTCTTCACGGTCGCCCCGCACGCCTTCGGCAACGGGACCACCGAGTTCCTGCGGAGCCTGGGCATCAGCACCGTGCCCTGGGAAGAGGCGCGGCGCGCCGACTTCGACCTCGCGCTCGCCGCGGGCTCCCGCGGAGTGCACGAACTGCGGGCTCCAGTCGTACGCATCTCGCACGGGGCCGGCCAGATCAAACTGCTCACCGACGTCACCGCGCTGGCCCCGGGTGAGCCGAGGCCGCCGGGGATGCTGAGCCGCCGGCATCTGCTGCACGAGGGGCGGCTGGTCCCGGCGGCGGTCGTCTACGCCCATGACCGGGACCTGGAGGAACTCTCCCGGTCCTGCCCGGAGGCGCTTCCGGTGGCCCACGTGGCGGGCGATCCGTGTGCCGACCGGATCACGGCGGGCCGGCCCGGCCGCGAGGCCTACCGCCGGGCCCTCGGGATCGAGGACGGGCAGCGGCTCGTGGTCGTCACGTCCACCTGGGGGCCCGCGTCGACGTTCGGGCGGCTCGACTCCCTGCTGCCGCAACTGCTGAGCCAGTTGCCGGGCGACGGCCACCGCGTGGCGATGCTGGTCCATCCCAATGTGTTCGCCGGCCACGGAACCCGGCAGGTGCACGGCTGGCTGTCCTCCTGCCGGGGTCGGGGGCTCGCGGTCGTGCCGCCGGAGGCCGACTGGCAGGCGCCGCTGATCGCGGCCGACTGGATCATCGGGGACCACGGATCACTCACCGCGTACGGCACCCTCACGGACGCGACGCTGCTGCTGACCGCCGGTCCCCGGCGCGAGGTGTCGGCCTGCTCCCCGGCGGCCCTGCTGTCGGCCGTGGCACCCGTGGTCGTACCGGGATATCCGCTCGCGGAGCAGCTGGAGTACGCGGCTCAGCTGCACCGCCCGGGGCAGTACGACCATGTCGCCGCCTCGCTGACGTCGGCGCCGGGACAGTTCCACCGGCGGATGCGCTCGCTCCTCTACCGCCTGCTCGGGCTGGGCGAACCGGCCCGTCCGCCCCTCGTCGCACCGCCCTCGCCACCGCCCGCGCTGACCCGGTGGGAGATCTCCGCCGGCAGCGGGGCGGCATGAGGAGCGACCGGCGCCCCGTCCCGGATGCCGCATGGGCCACGGACGCCGCGTCGGCCATGGACGCCGCATGGGCCACGGTGTGTTTTCCCGCGGCGCGCTCCGGTCCGTCCGCGCTCCGTGCCGGCGGCTCGCACGAGCGGTCGTCCCTCGCCGTCTGGCGTTCGGACTCGGCGCACGGTCCGGTGCTCGTACGGTCCGATCCGCTGCCCTCGCCCACCGGGGGACGCGGACAGCCGTATCCCGCGCCCTGCCCGCACCCGCCCGGGGGTCCGCTGCCCTGCGACGTGCACCTGTGGGTGGACGCGGACAGCCCGGAGCGGGCAGCGCTCGCGGCACACGCCGACGTCCTGGTGAGCCGTGCCCCGCTGCCGCCCGACGCGGCCCGCCGACGCGTGCTCGACCTGCTGACCGCCCACCCCGGTTGCCTTGCCGCCGCCGTACCCGACACGTCCACCGCGTGTGTCGTCGGGGTGCGGGACGCGTCGGGCGCCGTGTCGTTCGTACGGCCGTCACGGGGCGGCAGGTCCGATGCACCGCTCCCGCCGCACACGGTCGCCTCGGTCGTGCACGCCTGGACGGTGGCCGGGAGACCGCCGGAGGCGCTGCGCCGCCTCGCCCCGGTGTAACCGCACCGACCGGACCGGCGGAGGACGACCGGCCGCGGCGCTCACCGTTGCCGCAGTCGGTCGTCCAGGCGTAGTGCGTCCTCGGGGCTCAGGCGGCGAAGGAGCGCGCGGGCGGCCTCGTAGTGGCGTACCGATTCCTCTCGATCACCACGCGTCTCGGCGGCCTGGCCGAGCCATTCCAGGCAGCGTGCCTCCCAGTGCTCGGAACGGGCCTCGCCCGCCCGGAAGCGCGCGAGCGCCTCCCGCAGCCGTCGCACGCCACCGCCCGGGTCCCCGTCGGGGTCCCCTGCGCGGTCCAGCACATGACCGAGAAGAGCCAGGACGCGGGTCGCCTCGTACGTCTCTCCCAGCGCGTCCAGTTCGGTGCCCGCCCGGCGCAGCTGCTCGGCGGCCGTGGCCAGGTCACCGGCGGCCAGCGCGGTCTCGCCGAGGCGCCGCCGGGTCAGGGCGGCGCCGCGCCGGTAGCCGATCGACTCCCGCAGCCGCAGGGCGTGCTCGAAGTGGCCGCGGGCCTCGTCGAGCCGGTGGGCCAGGAGTGCGACATGTCCCAACCCGCTCAGGGCCTGGGCCTGTTGGCGTACGTCGCCGTCGGCCGTGGCCGTCTCCAGCGCCTGTCGGTACCAGTCGGCGGCCTCCCGGTGGCGGCCCGCGTCGCGCAGGCCGATCGCGCCGGAGGTGAGCATGCGGCCCTCCCCCTGCCTCGATCCGCTCCGGCGCGCCGCTTCGAGGCCGAGGCGGTGCGCCTCGATCCACATCTCCGAGGGGCGCAACCGAAGGAAAAGGGGCCACATGAGGTCCGTCAGACGCCAGCAGGAGGAGTGCCAGCCGAGCCGGGCCGAGAGCCGTACGGCGCCCATGAGTCCGTTGCGGTGCGTGTCCAGCCAGGTCAGCGCCTCCTCGGGGCCGTCGAACGGTGTCGCGGGCGTCGTCCCGGCGGGGAGGTCGTGCCCTGCCAGCCGGTGGCTGGGGGTGAGGATGCCCTCCGCCGAAGCCGCGGTGGACAGACACCAGTCGACGAACCGCCGCAGGGTGCGCTCGCGTCGGCCGGGGTCCTCCAGCTCCTCGCCGAGCCGCCGGGCATGCGGCTGGACGAGGTCATGGAAGCGATAGATGCCCGGACCCGTCTCCTCCAGCAGATTCGACTCCACGAGCGCGCCGACGGCGATGTCGGCGGCCTCCGCGCTGTCGACCCCTTTCTCCCCCGGACGTTCCTCCCCCGCCCCTTCCCCGCCCGGCTCCTCCACGTCGGCTGCGAGGGCGGCCAGCAGCGAGAGGTCGTGGCGGTCGGCGGGCAGCAGCCCCATCCGGCGGTACAGCGCCCGGCTCGCGCCCGGGAGGACGTCGTACGACATGTCGAGCGCCGTACGCATCACGGCCTCCCCGTCCACGCGCAGCGTGTCGACCGCGCCCCGCCCCCGGGACAGGCTGTCGGCCAGGGCCGACACGGAGCGGTGGGGGCGCAGGGCGAGCTGGGCGGAGGCCAGGGCCACGGCCAGGGGCAGGCGGCCGCACAGTCTGACCACTTCACGCGCGGAGGCGGGCTCCCGGGCCACGCGCGTCCCGCCGCCGACGGCGAGGAGTTCGACGGCCGAGGCGGCGGGGAGCCCCTCGAGCCGGTGCACGGAGGCGCCGTCGAGGCGCAGCCCGGTCAGGTTGTTTCTGCTGGTCACCATGGTGAGGCCGGTCGGTGTGCCGAGCAGGAGGGGGCGCACCTGGGCGGCGGTGAACGCGCTGTCCAGCAGGACGGCAAGCCGGAGGCCCGAGGTCGTAGAACGCCACAGCGCGCTTCGCTGTGCGGTCCCGCTCGGCACCGAGGACGCGCCGAGTGCGATCAGGAAGGCTTCCAGGACGGTGGCCGGGGAGACGGGGCCGTCCTCCGTGGCTGTGTTCTGGGCTCCGAGGTCGGCGTAGAGCTGGCCGTCGGGAAAACTGTCGGCGTGTTCGTGGAGCCAGTGAGCGGCGAAGGAGGTCTTCCCGACACCCGCGAGCCCGGTGACCACGAGGACCTGCGGCGCGTGCGCCGACCGCTCGGCACGCAGTGCGTCGAGTGCCTGCCGGTCGGCCTCCCGGCCGATGAACCGCGCGGTCACCGGCGGCAGTTGACGGGGAACGGGGTGACGGGGCGGCGGTGCCGTGGCAGCGGACGGGTGGAAGTGGACACCACCGTGGATGTCCCGAGCCTGCACGCTGGGACCGTGGAGCACGGAACTGCCGCTGATGAGGTTGGCGGTCATCGCGGGGGCGGGGGGTGCGGGGGCAGGGTCGGGGACCGGTGACGTGGGTACGGCTGCGGGCGGCTCCGGGGCCGGCCCGGAAGTCGTCGGTGCGGATGCGGGCGGTGCGGGTGCCATGGGCTCGGCTGCGGGTGACGTCGGGCCCGATCCGGACGGCGTGGAGGCCAACCCAGGCAGAGTCGGCCCGGGGTCAGGGTAGTTGCGTAACCACTCGGTCAGCGCCTGCCGGGTCGCCGGGTCGCGTGATGCCAACTCACCCAAAGCTTGCGCCAGTTGCTGCCACCGTGCCGCTTCGACCGGTTGCCCCCGCGCCTCGCACCCCGGCCAGAGCCGCGCCACGGAGGGGTCCGCGCGGGCCGCGGTGTCCGTCACCCGGGCCAGTTCGCGCCACGCGGGCGACTCCGGGTCGGCGCCGCAGGCGGCCATGGCCGACAGCAGCGCCTCCGATCCGTCCGAGGAGAAAGCACGCACGTACGCGACTCCTTCCGTCTTCTCGGGAGTCACTCCCCACTGCGGACAAGATGTGAACCAATAGGGTTATTTATCGGTCAACTTTGAACACACAGCGCTCCCTTATGGTCGCCCGTGCCAGGTCCATGACACTCTCGAATGCTCGGCAATCACAGGGCCTACCGGCGGGGAGGACGCTGGTGGAGTTCGAGATCAGGCTTTCGGGATCGGTGGAGATCCGAACGGCGGGCCGCCGCAGCGATCTCGGATCGACCAAGACACGGCTGGCGCTCGCCGGCCTCGCCTGGGACGCGGGTCGCACAGTGAGCGTGGACGCTCTGATCCACCGCATCTGGGACGAGCATCCGCCCGCCAAGGCACGGGAAGCGCTCCACGCCCACATCTCCCGCATCCGGGGCGCCCTGCGGATGGCCGGGGGCGACGCTCCCCCGATCGTCAGCCGCACGAACTCGTACTCCCTGGAGGTCGACCCGGAGCGGGTGGACCTGCGCTGTTACACGAACTGCGTCGAGCGAGCCCGGTCCCTGCGGGACAACGGCGACGAGGAGACGGGACTGCGTCTGCTGGACCGGGCGGAGGCCCTGTGGCACGGCGAGCCACTGGCCGGGATCACCGGCTCGTGGGCCGAGCATCTGCGTGCAGCCATCGGCGAGACCAGCCTCGTCGCGGCGATGACCAGGGCCGAAATCCTCCTGGGCGCAGGGAAGTTCAGCGACGCCGTGCCCGTACTCCTGCCGTTGGCCGAGGCACACCCCGTGGACGAGGCCCTGGCCGAACGACTCGCCGTCGCCCTGTACGGCGGCAACCGGACGGCCGAGGCGACCAGACTGCTGCAGCGGACCCGGCAGCGTGTCGTCCGGGACATCGGCCTCGACGCCGGCCGCGGGCTGCACCGGGTCCACCAGGGAATCCTGGCGGGAACCCCCGCGGCGGACCTCCTCCCCCACACCGGGGCCAAGGACAAGCACCCCCCGCCGCCGACGCGCCGGGTCCCGGACAACCTGCCCCGTGATGTCCCGTGGGCCGGGCGGCACGATGAACTGCGGCGGCTCACCGCGGCGCTCTGCGAGGGGCGGGGAGCAGCGGACGTCGTCACCGTCGAGGCGATCCACGGAATGGGCGGGGTCGGGAAGTCCGCCCTGGCCGTCCATCTGGCGCATCGATTACGGGACCGCTTCCCGGACGGCCGCATCTTCCTCCACCTCGGCGGCTCCTCCACCGACCGGACCCGGCCGACCCCCGCCCGCGCCCTCACCGAACTGCTGCGGCTGCTCGGCCTGGCCACCAAGGAACTACCCTGCGAACTGGACGAGTTGGTCGCCCTGTGGCGCTCGGTGGCACGAGACCGCCGGATGCTGGTGATCCTCGACGACGCGACCTCCTCCGAGCAGATCCGCCCACTCCTCCCAGGCGCCTCTCCGACAGCGGTCGTTGTGACCAGCCGCCGACGGCTGCCCGGACTGCCTGGCGTACGGCCGGTCTCACTGGACGTGCTGCCTCCCGAGGACGCGGCGGCGCTCTTCTCACAGCGGCTGGGGAGAGCACGCGACACGAATCCCGCCGATGTGGCGGAGATCGTGCGGGTCTGCGGCTACCTCCCGCTGGCGATCGAGATCGCCGCGAGCAGGTTGCTGGCCCGCGCCTCGTGGACCACCTCCGACCTGTTGCGCCAGCTGAGCGACGGCAACGGCCATCTGGCCCAACTCCACGACCTGGACCGGACGTTGACCCATGTCTTCGCGGTCTCGTACGAGGCTCTCAACGCCGACCAGCGGCTGGTCTTCCGCCGCGTCGGTCTGCATGTGGGAGTCGAGTTCGGTCCTCGGGCAGTCGCCGCTCTCACCGGGCTCTCCCCGGAGACGGCTGAACAGGTACTCGAAGAACTACTGGCTCACCACCTCGTGGCGGAGCCCATTCCCCACCGTTTCACCATGCATGATCTTTTACGGGACTACGCCAGATCACTCATCGAATCGGGCGACGTCGAATCCCGGGACGATGCCCGACGGGCCGTACAAAGCCTTGTGGATCACTACGTGCACACCGCGGACCGGGCGGACCGACTGGCCTATCCCTTCCGTTCACGCACCGATCCCGACACGGGTGTTCCCGCCACCGCACCCTGTCCGGAAATCGTCGACGCGCAGTCGGCGGAACAGTGGCTGATCACCGAGTCGGCCAATCTTCTGGACACTCTGAACTGGCTTGTAAACCGCGGCACAGAACATCAACTCGCCCTTTCCGTCCATGTGTTGGCGGGCTTCCTGGACATGGAGGGACACCTCGCCGCGGCCGAGCCACTGCTGCGGCGCGCTGTCGCCCACTGGAACACCGCAGGTGACAGCCCGGCCAGGGTGCGAGCCCTGCTCGACCTCTGCGCGGTGCACACCCACGCCTCCCGCTACGACGAGGCGATCTCGACCGCACGCCAGGCTCTCGACCTCGCACGGTCACTGCGGGACCGGGAGCTGGAGAGCGAATGCGTTCACCAGCTCTCGATCCCCCTGTGGCAGACGGGGCAGTACAGATCGGCCCGATCACTTCTCAAGAAATCTCTTGATTTCCTTACGCAAACTGCCGACACGCTCCGCATCGCGCGTTGCCGAAATTTACTCGGCATCAACCATCTCCATCTGGCAGAGAACGAAGAAGCTCTGGCGTGCTTCACCTCGGCTCTGGCCGATTTCACGGAAATAGGGGATGAGCGGGGAAAATACAGCGCACTGAACAACATGGCGGAACTCCACAAGAGAGCAGGGCATCCGGAGGCCGCCGAAATCGCTTATCGGCAGGCGGTGATCGTGGCGGAGCGGATGGGGAATCCGCGAGACAGAGCCACGCTCCAGATGAATATGGCGTCCGTGATGGACGCGCTCGGCAGAGCCGATGAAGCCCTCGAGCTGTACGGCATGGCCCTGCCAGTGCTGCGGGATGTCGGAGACCGGCGCGCGCAGGCCATCGCCCTCACGCGCATCGGCAGGACGTACCGCACGGCGGGCCGCACCGATGAGGCCCTGCGACACCACATCACCGCACTTGAGATGGCCCGTGCCATTCATGCGGCGGGCGAGGAGGCCGAGGTGCTCCACGACTTGGCCCTGGCCGAACGGGACGCAGGGCTCATCGCCCGGGCCCTGGCCCATATGGAGGAGAGCCTGGCGGTGAGCCGGAGCATCGGGGCCTCCGCCGAGGAAGTCCGGGCCGCCGGCTTGCTGGCCGAGCTGCGGGCCGAAGTTACCGCCTAGTTCAATTCGGACGGGCGAGGCCGGAGCATAGGGATACACGCGTAACCCGCGCAGCGTTCGACTTGGTTCGTCATAGCCGCACACACACTCGATCAACACGCTAGTGTTCTCGCGTGCGACGAGGCACTCCCGCTGCCACTACGGGCCGCAGCTGTGCCTTGCCCATGCTTGGGCATAGACCAACGCTCGTTGAGAGAACGAAAGGCAAAGAGCTTCGTGAGATACCTGAACCGTGTCGTAGTACTGACGTGCATTGCATACGTGATTGTCCAGCATCACGGTCCGACGTACTTCGGCATGTGAACCGCCCGGTGTCCGGTACCCATTGCTCGTGGCTCGGTACCGGACACCGGCCCCCGAATCTGGCCGACGACAACCGCCCCGCTCGGCGCCCGCTCTGGGACGATGACGTACCGATGCGTTCGACTCCGTTGAGCGACTGGGGGTACTGGCGTGGATCCGATCTCGGCGAGCCTTCTCGTGGCGGCGGCGACCGGAGCGGGCGGTGAGATGGGTCGGCAACTCTGGTCGGCGCTACGGGGGTTGGTGCGGACGGGCCCGGCGACCGGCGAAGCCGAACTGGCCGCCCTGTCCGAGGCCCCCCATGACGTGGAGCGAGCACGGGCGCTCAGCGAGGCCCTGAACCGCCGCGCCGAGCAAGACCCCTCGTTCCACGCGAACTTGACGCAGTGGCAGCAGCAGGCGCAGCTGCTGCGCACCGGGGACGGAGACACGCACAACGCCATCAGCGGCGGCACACAGCACGGACCCGTCGTGCAGGGACGTGACTTCTCCGGCATCACCTTCAACAGCCCGGTCCAGGACCGGCCACCTCACCCACCTTCCACGGACCGGTGAGCGGACCGGCGTTCAGAACCGCCTCCCCACCGCTGAGCCCCTCACTGGCGGAACATCACAGCCAGTGGTCAGTCGCCTGCCCCACGCGCGGCCAGCACCACAGCCGCACCCACTACCACCGCGCCCGCTGCCCCCACCGCTCCCAAGGAACGCTTCCGCCCCCGGGACGTCCGCCACGACAGCACCGACCACGTCGACTGCGCCGACAGCAGTGACCCCGTGCTCAGCCATGAGCCCGCCGAGATCAGGGACAGGGCCGAACCAATGGAGCCCATGGACAGGGCGCTGCCGATCGAGCCGACCGAAAGGGCCGAGCCCACGGAACCGATGGACAGCACCGAGCCCACCGAGCCGATCGACAGCACCGAGTCCTGCGACCACAGGGACAGCACCGAGCCCGAGGAGGTGTGACGCGCCGGCGATGCGGATGGCTTGGTCATGACGCCATTCTGCCCGTCACCGACGCGCCGCGGTCAGTCCTGGGCCCGGTTCTGCTTCCGGCCCGTGAGGACCAGGGCCGCGCCGCCGATCACGACCAGCGCGATGGCGGTACCGGCGATCAGCGGGGTGGTCGCGGAGCCGCCGGTCTCGGCGAGGTTGACGTCGGTGGTGGGGAGGGCCACCGTGGCGGGGCTGGGCTCGCTGAGGGTCTGGGGCGTGGCGCCCCGCTCACTGCTGCGGGTGCGGCAGTCGAGGACACCGGTGAAGCGCTTGGCGAGACCGTCGGGGCCGGTGATCGTGAAGTCGTAGGCCTGGTCCTCCTGGAGCGGGACCGTCACCGTGCGGGACTCGCCCGCCGCGATGGCGTACTGGGTGCCCATCAACTCGAACGCGAACTCCTCGTCGCCCTGGTTGACCGCCGTGATGTCCAGGCCGCCCTTGGTGCAGTTGCGCGCCGCGGACAGAGCCGGCACGGCTCCCTCCTTCGCCCAGGTCGCGCTCGCCGAGGCCGAGACCGTCGACTCGCTGGAGCCGGCGAGGATCTGGGTCTGGCTCCGGCTCTCGGAGGCGAAGGCACGGCCGACCGGCACGGTGGTCGAGGCCTGCACGGTGAGGTCGGCCGAGCCCGCCGCCGCGTCCTCGGGGACGTCGAAGTAGAGCTCGCTGCCGTTGCTGACCGAGGTCACCGGTCTGCCGTCCTTGCCGACGATCCGCACGCCGCTGGTGGCCGTGTCCGCCGGCGGGGTGACCGTGGCGCCGGCCGCGTTGGTGTGCACCGTCACCGGGCCGAGCAGCTCGCCGGGGTGACCGGAGACCGCGGGCGGGTCGAGCGTCAGGGACGCGGCCGGCTCCACGACGTCACGGGCGCTCTTCTGGAGGTAGTCCGCGAGCTTCTCGGCCTGTGGGTCGACGGCGTCCACGTCCGCGTCGTCCGAGTAGCGCCAGATCGCCACCTGGGTGCCGGCCGCCGCGTCCTGCTCGGTCAGGCCGGAGGCGATACCGGCCTTGGCGGCGAGCGCCGCGAGATCGTTGACCTGGGGATAGGAGTTCTCCAGGATCCAGCGGATCCTGCCCGCACCCTTGTTGGCGCCCAGCGAGGTGCCGCTCCAGTCGGTCTCGTGGTACTTGGCGTCCTTCTGCGTGGGGTTGTAGAGATCGACGCAGTAGGTCTGGAGCGTTCCGCCGCCCTCGACGGACATCTCGAACAGTCCGGCCGACACCTGGAGATCGCCGTCGGTGTCGTGTATCACCGCGTCACCGTAGGTCTTCAGGCCCCCTATGGTGGCGGTCGCCCCTCTCTGGTTCTGCGCCGCCTCGTCCGCCGACGCCGTGTCGGCGACGGCCACCGTCGCACCGGCGGCGAGCAGGCCGGAGACGAAGGTGACGGCCGCGAGGCGAGCCGCCGCCCGTCCGCGCACGGACAGCGCAGAGAACGCAGAAAACACGGAATTCCCCTTCGAGCAGGACCCGTTGTCGAGCGGGGTGGTGGTCCCACCAGCAAACTCAGTAGCCCCGGGAGCTGTGTTCGGCATCCTAGGGACGCGGCCGCCCCCCTCTTCCCGAGGAGGCCGTCGGAAGATCGATCCGACTCGGAATCGTTATCGCCACGGCCTTTCAGCCGTGTGGCTTATCGACAAATCGACCAGAGATGACCGGAACGCATGCGCCGATAAGCCGCACTTCGGTCGCCGCCGCCGCGCCCTCGCCGGCGTCACGTCACCGCGACGGCCTCCTGCCGTTCCGCTGCCTCGACCGGTGGCGTCTCCCAGACGGGCTCGGGCTGCGTGGACGAACCCGCGGCGGTGTTCTCCGGCCGCTGGGTGCGCCGGAAGGCCGAGGTGCCGCGCGCCAGGTCGTGGCCGATCGCCACCGCGTCGATGTCGGCCGAGGTCCAGGCCGGCTGTCCCTCGCGCACCTCCGAACGCACCTTCAACCGGCCCTGGACGACCACCGGATCACCCACGTTGATCGACCCCGCCACGTTCGTGGCGAGCTGGCGATTGGCCCACACCGTGAAGAAGTTGGTGTGCCCGTCCGTCCACTCGTTCTTCTCGCGGTCCAGATAGCGCGCGGTCGCCGCCAGCCGGAACCGCACCGACGCGCCCGTCGCCAGCTCCCGGTACACCGGCTGTGTCGCCACGTTGCCCACCGCGCAGATCATGGTCTCGTTCATCGCTGGGATCCCCTTCTGACATGCGTACGGGCCCGTCCCGTACGGCTGCTGCTGTCTGCGTGCCGACCGCGTCACCGCGATCGCCGCGAAGCCAGACTGCCTCCGCCGGGCCGAGCCCGCTGCGCCCTGTGGACCATCCCCGGGTTGTGGAAAACTCCGCCACCCGAACGAGGGACCCCGTCCACAGGACCGCCCGTCACCTCACCGCCGTCACCCCACTGTCAGCCCCTCAGCGCCGTCAGCTCCTCACCCCACCCCGACGACCTTGCCGTACTGCTCCCGGACCTCCCGGTAGCGCAGCAGCTCCGCCGCCACCGGATCCAGCACCCGCGCCCTCCCGCATCCGGACGCCGCCTCCCGCAGTCGCCGTTCCGCCTCCACGCCGTACCGCCGCGCCGGCCCCCGCGCCGCCATCCGGCAGCTCCACTCGACGAGCGGGCCGCCGATGATGCCCGCCACCATCAGCAGCACCGGGACCCCCAGGTTCGGCGCCATGACCCCGATGATCTGGCCCACCAGCCAGAGTCCGCCGACGATTTGGAGGAGGGTCATGGACGCCTGTGCCAGCACGGCCACCGGCCACCAGCCCGGGCGCGGCGGACGGCCCGGTGGGAGTCCGGCCCGGGCGGTCAGCTCGTCCAGCGCCTCGGGCAGCCCCTGGGAACCGCGTACGGCCGCCTCGCGCACCGCCTGCGCCCACGCCGGCGGCAGCCCCGCCGAGGCCCGGTCGGCGAGCGTGCGTACCGCCTGCTCGACCTGCTGACGCGCGGTCGCCTCCTCGTCCGGGTGGGCGCGCAACGGCAGTCGGCCCGTGGGAGGTTCGCGCCGGTCCTCGTACCAGCGCCACAGCCGCAGCCAGGGCGTACCGCACGCGCGGTTGGCGTTGCGCAGCCAGGCGCGTTCGGCCGCCTCGCCCGCCGCGGTGGCGCCGACCGCGTCCGCGAGCCGGGCGGCGAAGTCGTCGCGCGCCGCCTCGCTCAGCCCGGTGCGCCGGCCCGTCGCGTAGACGGGCCGCAGCCGCCACGCGGCCGCGTCCACGTCGGCCGCGATCCGCCGTGAGGGAGCCCCGCGCTCCGCCACGAACTGACCGAGGGCCTCCCGCAGTTCACCGACTCCGTCCCCGGTGAGCGCGGACACCGCGAGCACGGTGGCGCCCGGTTCGCCGTACTCCCCGAGGGCGATCCCGTCCTCGTCGAGCAGCCGTCGCAGGTCGTCGAGGACCTGCTCGGCGGCCTCCCCGGGCAGCCGGTCGATCTGGTTGAGGACGACGAACATGACCTCCGCGTGGCCCGCCATGGGCCGCAGGTAGCGCTCGTGCAGCATCGCGTCGGCGTACTTCTCGGGGTCGACGACCCAGATGACGGCGTCGACGAGCGCCAGGACCCGGTCCACGTGCTCGCGGTGCTGGACGGCGGCCGAGTCGTGGTCGGGCAGGTCGACCAGGACGAGCCCGCGCAACTGGGCCTCCGAGTCGGCACTCTGCAGGGGGCGCCGCCGCAACCGGGGCGGGATGCCGAGCCGTTCGATGAGACTCGCCGAACCGTCGCTCCAACTGCACGCGATCGGCGCGGCCGTGGTGGGCCGGCGTACCCCGGTCTCCGAGATGGCCACTCCGGCCAGCGAGTTGAACAGCTGCGACTTGCCGCTGCCCGTGGCGCCGGCGATGGCGACGACGGTGTGCTGCCCGGACAGTCTGCGCCGGGCGGCCGCCTCGTCCAGGACCTGGCCGGCCTCGGCGAGCGTCCGGCTGTCGAGCCGGGTGCGCGAGAGTCCGACCAGCTCCCGCAGCGCCTCCAGGCGGGAGCGCAGCGGGCCGTCGTACGTGAGCGGGGCCGGCGGCGGGACGTTGGGCCCACGGACCTCCACGACAGCGGCCTGCTCGGTCTCGGCGGTGACCCGCCGTGCGATGAGCCCGTCGTCCCAGGAGCCGCCGGAGTCGGCGTCGGCCGTCCCTGCGGAGGTGTCAACGGCCTCCACGCGCGCGCGTTCGGCCTCCTCGCGTACATGTCCCTGGCTTGCGTCCGCCCGCACGGGACCGGAGCCCCCGCCCTTGCGCGCCTGCCCGGTGTCCGCCCGCCCGTCCCGGCCCTGAGTCCCTTCCCCGCGCGCGTGCCCGTCCTTCCCGCCCGAGTCCGCTTCGGCGCCCGCGGATTCCTCGACCGGTCCCTCCCCGTTCTCCGCTACGGCGTCGCCCGCCCGCCCCGTGCGGTCCTGATCCGTGTGGTCCTGATCCGTGACGGCGGTCATCGGTCACCTCTCCTTCTGCAGTACGGACAGCGCGGCGATGAGTTCGGCCTGTGGTTCGGGGTGTACGTCGAGTGCGTCGAGCGGGGCGAGCCGGCGCTCGCGTTCGGTGTTCACGACCCGGTCGAGGTGCTCGGCGAGCAGCCGTCCGCCCCGGTCGCGCAGCCGCAGGGCCCCGTGGGCGCCGATCCGCTCGGCGAGCCCTTCCCCCGCCACCCGGGCCCGGCGTCCGCCGAGCAGTGCGGTGGCGACGAGGGCGGCGACCGTCTCCGGGTCGGGCGAGGCCCCGCGGTCGAGGTCGCGGATCTCCTCCTCGGCGTACTCCTCCAGCTCCCGCCGCCAGCGCCGTACGGCCATCCCGATCCGGTGCTCGGCGCTCTCCAGGGTCGGGTCGCGGTCCGTCAGTTCCGGCGCGGCGGCGGCCGGTTCGCGCCGCCAGGCCTCGTCGACGCGCTCGTCGGCGGCGGTGACCGCGCACAGCAGGAGGGCGCCCAGGCTCTCCACCAGGGCGTCCAGGAGCTCCGAGGCGGTGCAGTCGAGGGGGAAGGCCCGCCAGCGCTTGAGGGCGTCACCGGCGAGCACGGCACCGGCCTGCAGCCGCCCCCGCACGCGCGCGTACTCGCTGTCGTACGCCCCCTCGACGGCGGCGGTGAGCCGCAGCGCGGCCGCGTACTGGGCGGCGGCCGCGCCGGCCAGCTCGGGCATGCGGGACTTGAGGGAGTTCAGGACGCCGTGGGCCGTACGGGCGACGGCGTAGTGCCGGGCCGCGGGGTCCTGCACCTGATGGACGAGCCAGGTCCGCAGCGAGGCCACGGCGGTGGCCGGCAGCAGCCCGCCGCCCCAGGCCGACTCGGGCAGCTCCGGCACCGTGAACCGGGGTACCTCGCCGAGACCCGCCTTGGTGAGCAGGGCGCCGTACTGCCGCGAGACCTCGGAGACGACCTGGTGCGGCACCCGGTCGAGGACGGTCACCAGCGTGGCGTCGTACTCCTTGGCGGTGCGCAGGAGATGCCAGGGGACGGCGTCGGCGTAGCGGGCGGCCGTGGTGACCATGATCCAGATGTCGGCGGCGCAGATCAGCTCGGCGGCGAGGACGCGGTTGTCGGCGACCAGGGAGTCGATGTCGGGTGCGTCGAGGAGCGCGATGCCCGGCGGGAGGGTGTCGGCGGTCTCGACGCGCAGCACGCGCGCGGGGTTCTCGCCGGGCAGCAGGAGTTCGTCCCCCGGCTCGTGGTGGGGCACCCACACGCGGGTGAGGTCGGGCAGGACGCGCATCCCGCTGAACCAGTGGTGGTCCTCCGGATGGCAGACAAGCACCGGTGTCCGCGTGGTCGGCCGCAGCACGCCCGCCTCGCTCACCCGGCGTCCTACAAGGGAGTTGACGAGGGTCGACTTGCCGGCCCCGGTGGAACCGCCCACCACGGCCAGCAGTGGCGCTTCGGGGTCTCTCAACCGGGGCACCAGATAGTCGTCGAGCTGGGCGAGCAGTTCGTCGCGGTTGGCACGCGCGCGTGGGGCCCCCGCCAGGGGCAGCGGGAAGCGTGCGGCGGCGACACGGTCGCGCAGGGCGGAGAGTGCGTCGAGCAGCTGAGGCCGTACGTCCAAGGTCACCACATGTGAAGAATGCCCAATTTTAGGGGAATTCTGAAGCATATGACCATGTCTGCGCGCCGACCGGACACAAGGGATGGAAGGGACGACTGGGACGCAGGCACAGTCCAGGCATAACGAGTGCACAACACCCGGTGCGCGAGGCGCCAAAAGCGATGCACGATTCGTACCTGCCTGCGATTATCAGGACCGCTTCACTGAACCTCCACATCGAGCCACGGAGGCGAAGCAACAGGGACAAGGTCGTGGGAGCCCTATCCTTGTCCCCGGCAACGTCACGGAACGGCCCACACCCGGGCACCCAAGACAGAGGCCACCACACCCGGCCCCCGTAGCTCAGTGGATAGAGCAGGCGCCTTCTAAGCGCTTGGCCGCAGGTTCGAGTCCTGCCGGGGGCGCACACACCCTCTGACCAGCGGAAACGCTGGTCTCTTTTCTTGTCGGCCGGAAGCACATCGCTGTGAGGGCAAGCGCCTTGACTGCCCACGCCCATGGGCGCGACCATCAGTTCATGCCAACCGAGCGCTACGACCTCGGTCCGATGGCGGCTAGTTGGGTGCGCTCTCTTCGTGCCCGGAACGCCTCGGACAACACAGTCAGGATCTACTCGAACGCGGCGAATCAGTTCCGCAAGTTCTTGCTCGAGGACTACGAACCCGCCGACAAGGACGCACGACCGGCGCCCGAAGAGCTCGAGGACATTCACCGCGAGCACGTCGAGGCGTACGTCACGGCGACTATGCAGCGGACGAGCCCGAGCAACGCCCACAACCACTACCGCTCGCTCAAAACCATGTTCAACTGGCTAGTTGACGAAGAAGAGCTCGAGCGGCACCCCATGCGCACGATGAAGCCTCCGACCCTGCCCGAGGTCGAGGTGCCCGTCATCGGCGACGACGACCTCGCGAAGCTCTTCCGGACAGTCCGCGGCAAGGGGTACGCCGAACGGCGCGATGCGGCGCTGCTGTTGCTCTTCCTCGACACGGGCGTGCGCCTCGCGGAGTGCACCGACCGCAAGGTCGGCGACCTCGATCTCGACCTGAAGGTGCTTCGCGTCCTCGGGAAAAAGAGCAAATGGCGGTCGGTGCCGTTCGGCAACACGACGGCGCAGGCGCTCGACCGGTACCTGCGCGCGGCCGCGAAGCACAAGGGCAAGCCCCTCGAAGAGGACATGTGGCTTTGGTGGGGCGCCGACCGGCGACACATCTATCACCGCTTCACGGTGTGGGGCGTCGGCAAGATGCTCAAGAACCGGTGTGCCGAGGCAGGCATCGCGCCGCTTCACCCGCACCAGTTCCGGCACACCTTCGCGCACAAGTGGAAGCTCGCCGGCGGCAGCGACGACGACCTGATGCGCATCACAGGATGGAGCTCGCGCGAGATGATCAACCGGTACGGCGCGTCGGCCGGCAGTGAGCGGGCGAGGATCGCGCACGCCCGGCTCAGCCCGGTCGACGGGCTCAAGTAGCAGCGTTCGAACAAGACTGCGCCCCGGCGACCGGTGTCGGCGAACCCGGTCGTTCGGGGCGTTGCAGTGCGGCCTCGAGCTCAAGGCTCCGGGCGGGATATTTCGAGAGCTCCAATCAGCCGCGGCACTCGCACGCATAGCAGCGCGAGCGCTGCGGCTTCGTCCATTTGAGCGGGGTCATGTGCGAGCCGCACGTACGCCCCGAAGTCTCTGTACATCATCGGCGTACCGTCGTCGAGCTCGACCTCTTCGACGCGCACCTCTGCCACCTGACCCCCTAACCCGCCGGCGAACCTGGACACGCCAGACTCGCACAAGCGTTCGAAACGCGCGAGGTCAGATCACTGTACGTCCGAATATCCTGCATGCGCAGGGTTCACACAGGTAACTTTCTGTCACACGGGCCGGTCACCCGATCGGGTGACGGGGGTGTGACGAAATGACGGCGGAAAACGCTGTCTATGCCTCGGCCTGCGCTTCGGACTGCCACCGCTCGGCGACGGCGCGAGCCTTCGAGGTGTCGCTGCCGGCGTCGAGCGTCCGGATCAACGTCGCCGGGGCGCCCTGGGTGAGCTCTTCGGCGGTGTACCCGATCATCTGTAGGTGCGCAGCGGCGCCGACGACCGGGCGCGGCAGCCCGAGCCCGGCGGCGAGCGCCGAGACGAGCGTCGGAGTGATCCGGTACGAATCGCCGTTGATGATCTTCGCGATCAGGCTCTTACCGGGCGCGTAACCCGTTTCCGGGTCTTCCGCTTGCCCGGCGAACTCGCGCGTGCTCCAGCGCTTCCCTTCGCCGACCTGCGACTTAACGAGCTCGGTGAGTGCGTCGCGCTGCTCCAGCATGGTTCCACCTCTCCGTCTCGCCGTTCGATTCCACACCGCCCGTGCGATCGAGAGGTGAAAATAGCAGGTCATCGCGTACAACCATTTGCCCGGTGCGGACCATTGTCCACGATCGCGGGCAGCCACGGGGCACCGACGGCAACTCGTGCCGAAAATTGACGTAATCGGTCCCTGCCCACGTTCGTGGACACCGCTCAAGCGGTGTGCTTTAGTGGAGCTGCCCACGAACGTGGGCAGTTCACGGAGGACCGCTCATGCCCAATGCCCGCGTACATCTGCACGACGGCGAGACGCTGCGCAAGCTGATGGAACGGGCGCCGAGCGGGTCAATCACGATCGAAGAGCTCGGCAAGCGAGTCGGTCTGTCGAAGTCGAAAGTCGGCATGCTGCTGTCGGGTGAACGCCCCACAGTGAGCGCCGCAAAGGCCGACGACATATGCAGGGTGCTCGGCGTCCACAGGGGCGCTCTCTTTTTTAAGCCACTGCCCACGCCCGTGGGCGCGGACAGCACGGAGGGGACACGCGATGAACACGGACGAGCGCTCACTGCGAATGCGGATCGCGGCTCACAAGAGTTGGGCGGTCACGACGGACCGGCCCGGCCGTACCGCCGCCGCGCGTAAGGCGTCGCACTGGACTCGCTTCCTCGACATGGCACGCAAGGCCAACCCCGAGGCGACCGAGCAGCAGATCGAGCAGATCGCCGAGTCAATGCGTAAGGCGCATTTCACCGAGCTCGCCGCCCGGTCGGCGGCCGCCCGCCGGATCAAGGCGGAGATGCGGCGCTCGCAGCGCACGGCGGCGACGCGCGCCGAGCTCGAGCAGTACGACGCCGGCCGAGGCAGCACCGCCGCCTAATCCCCGACGCGAGTCGGGGCCGGCCCGGACCGGCATCCGGATCGACCCCTTACGGCTCGCACCCCACTAACCAGAGCAGAAAGTGAGGCGGTCGCCTTGAGCGCTCAGCCTACCGAACGCCCCCACGAGCTCACCGACTTCGACCGGTCGGCGGGCAACGAGCTCGCGGTGTGCGCGATGCTCGATTACCTCAACCTCCCCGCCGCGACCCTCACGCCGCGCCCCGACGTCGCGCACGTCACCGTGATCGACGCTCGCGACCTTGCCCGCTGGATGTACGCGCTCGGCGGCGAGCTCGTCCCGACCGGCGGCAGCCGCGAGGACGGCGTCACGCTGTGGACGCTGCGCACCGAGACGCCGGTACGCGGCGACGGCTCGAAGGTCCCGATCCGAGTGCACGCCGCAGTCGCCGAGGGCGTCGACGTCCTCGCCGAGCTGCGACCCGGGGGTGCCCGGTGACCACGAACCCGCACGTGCTGCCCGCGGCCGACCTGATCGACGCCGTGATGCGTCGGGCCGCGGCCGACCCCGCCGTCGACACCGCTGCCGTGCTCGACGACGCCGGGCTGCTCACCCGCCCGGACCCCTTCGCGACGCCCGGCCGACGCCGCCCCGGGCCGAGCCCGGCCGCCGTCGCGGCGCTCGTCGAGTGCCGCAAGGCAAAGGCGGCCGCCGACCTCGCCGAGCCCGAGGTCGCCGAGATGCCCGGCGAGCCGGCTGTGACCGCGGCGTACGGCGAGGTGCGCTTCGTCGTCCGACCGCAGTCGCTCGACGACTGGCGGCGCTGGACTCAAGCGCTCGGCGTGCACGACGCACAGGGGCGCGCGATCGGCGGCGCCCTGGTCGCCCGCTTCACGTACCGCGGCGTACGCGCCCGGCTCGTCGGCGAGGGCGTGCCCGCGCTGCTCGGCGAGGCGCTCAAGAGCTCGGCCCGGGGCCCGCGGTGACCGCGGCCGACTGGCTCGAGCTGCTCGACACCCTCGGCTGCGGCGCGGCCGCCGGGCTGCTGCTGATCCTCGCCGGCGCGCTCACACCCGCGCGCCCTCGCAACTCCCGTACTGGAAAGGACGACCCCTCATGATGCGGACGCTCGACGCCGCCCGCGCGGCCGCCGCCGCGCAGTTCGACGACGGGCTGCCGAAGTGGCGCACCGCGTACACCACGAACGGCAGCGACGCCCCGACCGGAATCGTTCCGGTCTGCCACGACCCCGACCACGAAGCGGACGACGGCAGCGTCTACTCGTGCTGTCCCGACCCCGCGATCGAGGTCGAGTCGCCCGAGCTCGCCGACTACTTGGTCGCGCTGCTCAACACGGACACCCCCGGGGGCGAGGCATGAGCGCCCCCGTACAGCGCAGCAGCCGGCGCGTTCCGCTGCTCGTCGGCGACAGCGTCGACGCGTTCCGCAGGAAGGTACGCGCCGAAGCGCTCGCCGAGGCGATCGCGGCCGCCGGGGACGTCATCGGTCCTCTGTGGCACGTCGACACGGTCGTCGAGGTCGAGGCCCGGCTGCGACGCCTCGCCGACGGCGCGGCCGAGGTCGCCGACCAGGGGCACGACGACGCCGCCGAGCTCGCCGCCGCGGTGCTCGTCCCGTTGCGGGACGGCGACCGCATCGTCGTCGAGCAGGACGCAACGGCGCGCATGGCCGCGCCCGACCCTGTCGTGCCGCGTGCGGTGTCCGAGGCGAGCATCGGTCGGGCCCAACTCCGGGCGCGCGTAGGGGCGTTCGTCGGCGGCGTGCGTTGGTACCGGATCGCCGCCGAGGCCGGAGCGATCGAGCTGTGACCGACCCGAAGCACGCGGTCGCCACCGAGCGGGGTCGCTACTACAGCGACCCCGCCGGCGGGCCCGACCTGATCAGCGTCACGAACATCACGGGCTCGTCGGTCCACAAGCCGGCGCTCGTCCCGTGGGGCGCCGGGCTCGTCGCCGACGCCGTTATCGCCGACCCGATCGCGGTCGCGCGCCGTGCCCGGACCGAGCCGACCGCGCTGCGGCGCGAGCTCGTCGCGCTGCCGAACGCCCGCCGCGAGTCGGCGGCCGACCTCGGTACGCGCGTTCACCGCCGGGCGCACGCGATCGTGATCGGTTCGCCGTCCGCGGCCGACCCCGAGGTCGAGCCGTACGCGCGGCAGCTCGCGCGGTTCTTCCGTCTCTGGCGGGTCGACTTCGACCGCGACGTCGAGGCGGTCGAGACGACCGTGATGCACCGCCGCTACGGCTACGCCGGAACAGGCGATCTGTGGATTTGGCTTCCGACCGGGCCCGGCGGCCGCCGTGAGCTGTGGCTGATCGACTACAAGACGTCGGCGAAGAAGCCGGTCACGACGGTCTACGCCGAGCAGCCCTATCAACTCGCCGCGTACCGGTGGGCGCCCGTCGCGCTGCTGCCGGACGACACCGAAGTGCCGGCGCCGCGGCCGCGGCGTACGGCCGTGCTCAACCTGCGGCCGCGCGGGTTCCGGCTGATCGAGCTTCCGAGCGACCGCGCGGTGTTCCGGGCGTTCCTCGGCGCCCTCGCCAACGCCCGCTATCTGCACAACGCGCCGAGCGCGTACCCGACGATCCTGCCGCCCTGGGCGCCGGGATCAACGTCCCGAAAGGCAGCGTGACATGGGATCGCGCATCCTCACCGCGAAGAAGCAGGCCGCCGAGCTCGGTCGCATCAGGACCGGCTACAGCCGGCCCAACCCGAAGAACCCGAAGGGGCGGCCGATCCCGGTCCGTTCCCGCACGTTCCTGCTGTCGTCGCACTCCGAGCAGTACATCGCGAAGGCGGCCGAGCTGTACGGCGGCGAGGTCGAGCAGTGGACCCCGCAGGGCTCGAAGGTCGCGCAGTACCGCGTGATCACCGAGGCGCGTGAGCTGCACGCGATCATGCCGGCCGGCGACCCGCTGTCGGTGTCATACGAGCTGTGGTCGGGCGGGGGTTGCGCACGCCGCTGTGACGGCGTGACGGAGAAGATCAGCCGGCGCCCGTGCTTGTGCCTCACGGAGTACGGCGAGGAATGGCACTTGCAGAACGACGTCGAGCCGGGCTCGGTGTGCAAGACGACCTCGCGCATCGGCGTCATGTTGCCGGACATGCCCGACCTCGGCGTCTGGCGGCTCGAGACGCACAGTCACTACGCGGCCGACGTCATGGCGGGCGGCGTCGACACGGTGCTACAGGCGACCGAGGGCAAGAGCATGATGCCCGTCCGGCTGTGGATCGAGCAGCGGGAAGTGATGCGCCCGACCGGGCCGAAGCACTTCCCCGTCGTGATGCTCGTCCCCACGATCCCGGCGCTTCGTCACGCCCTGTCGGGCCCGCTGTCGACGGCGGCCGCGTTGAACCCGGCCGTGCTCGTCGACCGGCCGGCGCTCGAGGCGGGCCCGGCCGAGCGACCCGACTACCTCGCCGAGGCGCGCGAGTGCACGACCGCGGCCGCCGTGATTCAGGTCTGGCACCGGGCGCGCGCGGCCGGTCACGGCTCCGACGAGCTGCTCGCCGATCTCAAACAGATCGCCGAGGACGTCGAGGCGGGCGTCGACCCGCGGACGGGCGTCGTCGACGACGACCACGACGCCGGCGAGGCGGGCCCGGACGACGAAGGGGTGTACGACGTCGAGGTCGTCGGCGAGGGCGACACGGAACCCCCGACCGCGTACCCCGCCGCCGCGTGGCCCGAGGCAGCGCAGCCGGGAGGGGGTGCCCGGTGATGTGGCACACGGGCCGGCTCGCCGCCTTCGACCTCGAGACGACCGGGACCGACGTCGAGCACGACCGGATCGTGACCGCGGCTGTCGTCGGGTGCGGCGGGTTCGGCTCGTATATCCCGTGCACGTGGCTCGCCGACCCGGGCGTCGAGATCCCGGCCGAGGCGACCGCCGTGCACAAGATCACGACCGAGCGCGCACGGGCCGAGGGCGAGCCGGCTGCCGACGTCGCCGACCAGATTGCCGAGCAGCTCGCGCAGTGGCTCGGCGACGGGATGGCTCTCGTCGGGCACAACGTGCCCTTCGACCTCACGCTGCTCGACCGCGAGCTGCGTCGTCACGAGTGCGAGCCGCTGCTCGACAGGCTCGGCGAGCGGCCGCTGCACGTGCTCGACACGCGAGTGCTCGACACGCACGTGCTGCCGTACCGCCGGCGCCCCTCGGCCGACCAGGGCGCGCGGCAGCTCATCACCCTCGCGCAGGTCTACGGGCTCGGGTGGGACGCGAAGGCGGCGCACGGCTGCGAGTACGACGCGCTCATGTCGGCCCGGATCGCACAGCAGATCGGGACGCTCGCCCACATGTCGCGCCGCTACTGGCCCGAGTCGATCCGGACCGCGCGGCGGCCGCGGTTTCACGAGCTGCGGGGTCTGTCCCGGGCCGAGCTGCACGAGCTGCAAGTGCGCCTCGCCGCCGAGCAAGCCGAGGGACTGCAAGCCCACTTCCGCAAGAACGACCCGGCCGCCGTCGTCGACGGCTCTTGGCCGCTTCGCCCATGGGTCGAGGACACAGAGAACAAGGGAGTACCCGCGTGACCGACGCATACCGCTTCGTCGACATGGACGAGCAAGCGCTCGTCGTGCTGATCGACCGCGACGGCGGGCTCGAGGTGCAGACAGGCAAGATCTGCACCGTACGCGCCGCCGAGGTGCTCGAGCGGCTCGCCGCTCGGCTGCGGGCGTCGCACCCGCCCTTCCCGTGCTTTCCGTCGGCGGCGCCGAACCCGACGTCGGAGCGCCCCGACGAGCTGCTGCTCGCCGAGGGCGGCCGGCTCGACCGGTCTGCGAAGGTGTGGACGGACGGGCGCGGGCACGTGTGGGACCTGTCCCTTACCTGGGGTGACCAGTACGGCGCCGAGTGGCGTTGGCACGGCAGCCTCGACAGCAACGGGGCGCCGCTGCTGCGCGCGAACAACGGCGTCACCGTGCAGGCGCTCGACGTCGTGCGCACGCTGTACGGGCCGCTCGCACCGGTCAGTGGCGGTGTGTCGTGATCCACTACCGCGACGACACTGTGACGCTGCTGCTCGGCGACTCCCTCGAGGTGCTGCGTACGCTGCCCGACGAGTCGGTCGACTGCGTCGTGACGTCGCCCCCGTACTACGGACTGCGCGACTACGGCACCGAAGGGCAGTACGGCCTCGAACCGACGCCGGCCGACTACGTCGAGACGATGCGCCGGCTCTTCGCCGAGGCCCGTCGTGTGCTGGCATCTGACGGGACGTTGTGGCTCAACCTCGGCGACTCGTACGCGGCCGAGCCGCCCGGCAACTCTGAGCATGGGATGCGGTCGAGCACCCTGCAAGGGAAGAACGCGGCCTCTCCCCTGCGCGAGTCTGTGCGTACCGCGGGCGTTGACCGTTCGAAGTTCCTGCCCCGTAAGAATCTGCTCGGGATTCCGTGGCGGGTTGCGTTCGCGCTGCAAGACGACGGTTGGATACTCCGCAACGAGCTCATTTGGCACAAGCCCAACGCGATGCCCGAGTCGGTACGCGATCGGCTGAGTAACCGTCATGAACACGTGTTCATGTTCGCGAAGTCGTCCCGGTACTGGTTCGATCTCGACGCGATCCGTGAGCCGCATGTATCCGAGCGGGCGAAGCGGTTCGCAGGTACGAAGCCAGGGGGCGCGAGCCGTACCGGCAAGGCGCAGGGGATCGGCGTCGGCTCTCGCACCGGTGGACCGCTCACGGGCGATCACTCGGGCTCGTCACATCCGAAGGGACGCAACCCGGGCGACGTCTGGTCGATCAACACGGCGAAGTATCCCGCGGCGCACTTCGCGACCTTCCCGCTCGCGCTTCCGACCCGCTGTATCAAGGCCGGCTGCAAGCCGGGCGGCACTGTCCTCGACACGTTCAGCGGTTCCGGAACGACCGGCGCCGCGGCGCGACAGCTCGACCGCAAGTACATCGGCATCGACAACAAGGCCGCCTATCACGAGCTCGCGAAACAGCGTTTCGCGCAGGGTGCTTTCTTCTTCGACGAGAGCGAGGCGTCGTGAGTATCCCGGGGCTGATCGCCCCCGGCCGGCTGCTGCTCGACGAGCCGGCGCCGCTCGAGGGCATGCTGCGCGTGATCGGGTTCGATCTGTCGATCGTGTCGACGGGCTACGGGCTGCCGAATGGGTCGACGGGCCGGATCAAGACGCGGCAGCGCGACGGCGACCGCCGGCTGCTCGTGATCGAGGAAACGGTCGCGGGGCTCGTCGCCGAGCACCGGCCCGACGTCGCGGTGCTCGAGGACATGCCGACCCGGATGCGGCCGAACGCGGTCAAGGCACTCGGCAAGGTGCACGGCGTCGTGAACGCGGCGCTGCTGCGCGCCGATGTGCCGTACGTCTACCTGTCGCCGGCGACGCTGAAGAGCTACGCGGCCGACAACGGCAACGCATCCAAAGAGGACATGGCGGCCGCGGCGTTCCTCGCGGCCGGCGTCGAGTTCCCCGACGACCCGAAGGGCGACCGCTGTGACGGCTGGTGGCTGCGTGCTGCCGGACACGACGCCTACGGGGTGCCACTCTTTGAGCTGCCGAAAGCACAGCGCGAGCGGCTCGCCGTAGTGCCATGGCCCAACCTGCTGCCGCAGCGTTGGGTGTTGGGAGCCGACCAGTGAGGCGCCGCAGCGCCGCGCCGGGCGCTCCCACTATCCCCGGTACCGCGGTCACGCCGCCGCGCCGGCCGCTCGAGGACGTCGCCGGCGCCCGGCCGGTGCCGGCTGTCGAGGGGCAGCTCGATCTCGTCGACTTCTGGCAAGGCTGCGGTCTGCTCGACGACGATCAGCGCGAGGCGCTCGAGGTCGAGCAGCCATGAACGGCGCCGGTCCCACGATCGGACTCCCGCACCCGGGCTACGGGTTGCGGGTCCGACTCGACCACGCGAAGGCGAAAGACCTCGCGGCCGCCGACTTCGCGTGTTCGTGCGGCCGGCCGCCCGAGGATGCCTTCGGTTACGAAGCGGTCGAGGCGCTCGTGATCCGGGCCGAGAGGCACATGCGCGACGAGTGCCCAAACGAACACGTACGAGCGGCTGCCGCCCTGCGCAGTGAGCGCCGCAAGCAAGACGCACGGAAGCGAAGGAAGTAGGGCCCATGCCTCACGAGATCGAGCCGGGCAAGCTGCCCGAGGTCAAGGTCGACAGCAATGCGACATGGCTGCAAGCCGCTCTCACGGCCGAGCAGCGCCGCGGACTGTGGCAGCACCCGGGCACGTCGGTGTTCGCGGTCGTGCGGCTCACGGCGAAGTCGTTCGTCGGGCATGCCGAAGGCGAGGACAAAGACCCGGTCGTGAAGGTGCGCATCACGAGCGCCGAGGCGGCCGAGACGAACGAAGAGGCGAAGTGCGTCGCCGAGGTGATGCGCGCCATGATGCGCCGGCGCAGCATGAACGGGACCTTCGACGAGCTCGGGCAGCCCGACGTCGAGGCAGCCGTGCAGGAAGTGCTCGCGCTGCTGCCGACCGATGCGGACTACGAAGCGCACCTCGAGCGGCGCCGAGCCTCGCGCGGCGGCCAGTGATGCGGCCGGCTCGGGCGCAGCGTGCGCCCCCAACTCCCTTTATCCACACCTGTGGATCACTGCTTGACCGCCCCGGCGGCGCCTACGCGGACACCCGCGGGCCGCGGGACCCGCACCACACCTTCCCGCCGGATTGCTCACCACTGAGAGGCTTCGATGCCCTGGTTCAACGTCGACGACAAAGCTCACTCGCACCCCAAGATGATCAAGGCGGGGAATGCTGCGGTCGGGCTGTGGCTGCGCTGCGGCTCGTACGTCGCGCAGCACTTGACCGACGGCGTCGTGCCCGGACTGGTCGCGGACATGTACGGCACGACCCCGCAGATCTCGAAGCTCGTCAAGGTCGGGTTGTGGCACCCGCACGGGCACATCTGCCCGAGCTGCCCGCAGCCGGCCGAGGGCGACTACTACATGCACGACTACGCGGCGAACGGTAACCCGCTGCGCGCCGAGGTCGAGCAGCGCCGGCAGCGCGCCGCGGCGAAGAAGCGCCGGCAGCGCGGGGGCGGCAGCGACGGGCCCGGCGGTCCGTCGCGGAATCGCTCGCTCTTCGACAACGATCCGGACGCGATCGACGACGGATTCGACGACGATTCGCCCGCGAAAGACACCCCCGATTCTGGCGACGCCGCAGGTCACGGGGGTACGTCCCCCGGGGACAGTTCGGGGACCTCGCGCGCGCGTGCTCCACTCCCCTCCACTCCACTCCCTAAGAGGGGGGTTGAGGAGAGAGAGGAAGCTGCGGGTAGTGCGCGCGCGAGCGAGCCGGCTCTCTCTGCGATCACCGCCGATTGGCGGCCGAGCGAGGACGACGTCGCGGCCGCGCAGCTCGCTCGAGTCGACGCCGGCCGGCAGCAGTTGACCGACGAGCAGCTCGCCGAGGTGACGCGCAAGTTCGTGCGCCGCATGGTGGCCGACGGTCGTACGGCTGCCGCGTGGGGGGCCCGGTGGCAGGAGTGGGCCGAGCGCGAGCGCCCCGAGCAGCACGACAACGTCGTGCCCTTCGCGGGTCCCGGTGCCCGTGCCCACGGGCGCGGGCCGACGAAGGGCGAGCAGCAGCGCGCGAGCCTCGAGGCACTGCGCCGGCGCGTCGAAGGGGGCGGCGCATGACCCCCGCCGAGACGCTCGAGCTCTTCGAGCTGATCAGCCGGATCGACGACCGCGTGCTGCGCACGACCGAGGACGAGCAAGCGGCGCAGCTCATGCTCTGGTCGACCGCGCTGCGGTACGTGCCCTTCGACTTCGCCGGCCGGGCGATCGGCGAGCACTACGCCGAGAGCGCCTTTCCCGTCATGCCGAAGGACATTGCCACCCGGTGGCGCAAGGTCGGCCGCGAGCGGCTCGAGCGGCTGCCGGACACCTTCGAGCCCTGCGCTTACCCGCAACTCGACCCGGACGACGAAGCGGGTTACCGGGCAGCGCTGCGCGCACGCCGCGAGGCGGTGCTCGCCGGGACCGTGCGCCCGGGCGGTCTGCCCGAGCTGCGCGCGGCGTCGGTGCGCGTCTCGCCCGGCCGCCCTAACGACGAGTACCTGCGTGCCCGCGAAGAGCTGCGCCGCCGGCGCCTCGAGCGGACAGGAAGCGAGGTCAAGCGATGAACGCCGCCGAACGAGAGCGCCGACAGATCTGCGACGCCGTCGCCGCGGTGATCGCGGGCGCGATCGAGGACATGCTCGCCGAGCACCCCGACGCGTCGCCCGAAGCGCAGGCCCGAAAAGCCGTGCGCGTGCTGCGGGCCCTGGGTTGGCACATCACGGCCGCGCCGCTGTGCGCCCTCCAGAGGGACGAACGCACCCCCGACAGCACCACAACCCCGGCCGACCACTCTGCGACCGCCCTGCGGTCCGCGTAGCCGCGTGACGAAGGGAAAGATCACATGACCGCCGAGAACGAGCAGATCACCGAGGGACCGCAGTACATCGGGGCCCGGATCGTGCGCCCCGACGAGCAACTCGCCCCGCCCCGGCTCTTCGTGCTGCGCCGGCACGTCGACGTGTCGGGCGTGAGCGGTACCGGCAACGTCGCCGACGGCGTCGAGTGGCCCGACGGGACGGCGTCGGTCCGGTGGCGCGGCGAACACCCCTCGCTCGTGTTCTGGGACCGCGGCCGCACGTCCGTTGAGCTCATCCATGGCCACGGTGGGGCGACCGACGTCGAGTACCTCGACCAGGAGGTGACCGGCGAGGCGCCGACGACGGACGCGCCCGACGCCCTGCGCCGCGTGATCGACATAGCTCTCGGCAAGCCGGTGCGCTGCCCGCAGTGCGGCCGGCCCGGCGCGTGCCGCTGCATCGCTAACCGGCACGACGCCCGGGTCGAGGTCGTGCTCGCCGCGGTGCTCGGCTACCTCGCCCGCGCGAACGGGCCGACGCCGTGAGCACCTTCGCGTACGACCCGACCGACCTCGACGAAGAGCAGCTCGAAGAGCTCGACGGGCTCAGCGACGAGCAGCTCGCCGCGTACTTCGAGGACCCGATCGAGCCCGACCCGCTCGCCGGCTACTCCCACGCCGTCAGTCCCCAGCTCGGCCGCGCGCGCCCGTTCCCCAACGCCCGCGATCGCGGGATTACCGATCTCCCCGGTTTCTGACCGACCGCCCCACGCACCACAGCGAGGAACCATGACCGAGAGCACCACAACCGCCCCGAGCTGCGGCTCGGCATGCGCCGAACAGCACACCTACGCCGACCGTTGTGTGCTCGCACCGCTGTACCCCTCCGTGCACACCGACGAGCGGCTGCTCGCCGCCCTCGAGGACGTCCGCAAGTGGCGACACCGGCAGCCGAACCGAGGTGCGCGCCACTTCGCCGAGCTCGACGCGATCCTCGACGCCGCGGCGCTCGGCCGCATCCGGCGCGAGGTCGGCGAGGACGTCCCGGCGTCGCTGCCCGAGGCGGTCGCCGCGCATCACCGCATCATGGCCGCGCGGCGCCGCGCCCTCGACGACCTCGGCCGCGTGTGGGACGCAGCCGAGGCGGCAGCAATCCGGCAGATCGCTCGGTTCATGCCGATCGGGCAGGCGAGCCGATGACGACCGCGGCCGAGGCAGCGATCGAGCTGCACGTGCAGCGGCTCGTCGACGCGCACGGGCTCGACGAGTCGACCGCGCGCGACGCCGTCGACGTCTACCGGCGCGGCGAGCGGGGCGAACATCACGAGCTCGTGCATCGCGCCGCCTTCGAGGTGCTCGCTGCGTTGCAGGGGCAGACGGTCGCGGCGCTGCTCGCCGCGGTCCGGTCCGTGGCCGAGCGGTGCTTCGCCGCGTTGCGGCCGATCCTCGAGACGTCGACCGTCGGGCAGCCCGAGGACTTCGGATTGGTCCCGGTCGTCGAGGTCGAGCAGCCGGCCGCCCCGCGGTCCCGGCCGGCTCGGTGCCGGCCGGCGTGGCAGTCGCCCTATGGTCCGCCGGTCCGGCGCTCGAGGGGGCGGTGACCGTGCCGGCATTCCCGAAGGCGTACGCCGCCGCCCTGTCGCGCCGCAGCCGCTTCGAACGCGGTGTCGTGCAGCTCGACAACGTCCCGTAGCAGCGGGGCGCCCCTGTACCCGGACAGCAACCCGGGGCGCCCCGCCCCCTTCGCGGGACAGATCACCCTACGCCCACGCAAGATCAGGAGTACCGGCCATGACGAGCAACACCCGCACCGCTGCCGACGACCTTCGCGTCGTCGTCGACCACTGGCAGCACTTGCGGGCCCTGGTCGACACCTCGACGCCCGCGGTATGGACCCCGCCGAAAGACGTCGCCGACTACCTGCGGAAGCTCGACGAGCACCACGCGGCCGAGCGCGCCCTCGAGTCGGTGATGACCCCGGCGAAGTGGCTCGCCCGGCCCGGCGAGCACGACCAGGGCGCGGCCGCCCGCCCCGAGCGCGAGCCGCTCGCCCTCGCCGAGCAGTTCGCACCGCTGCGGCTGCACGTCGTCGACGCGTGCCGCGCGGTCGAGGTCGCCCTGTGCGCGATCGCCGACGAGATCGCGGCCGAGGTGCAACGCGCCCCGATCAAGCGCCTGTCGCGCGCGATCCCGGGCGACCGGGTCGGGCTCGACCTCGCGCTGCTCGCCGCCCGAGACGAAGCGGACCCGCAGCGCTGGCACTTCAACCTCGGCGACCGCAGCGCGGTACGGGCGGCCGAGTGGCTGATCAGCCGGCTCGAGGGCAAGCCGGGCCCGTGCATGCCGATCGACGATGCGCAGCGCGAGCGCATCGGCCGTATCGCTCGTGAGGCGGCGCGGCGTATCGAGCGGACGATCGGCAACGACCGGCGCCGCGAGTTTCCGATGAGCCGACCGTGCCCGTACTGCGGCGCATCACTCACGATGCACCGCGGCGGCACTGATGCGTCGACCGTGACCTGCGAGAACGGCGAAGAGTGCGGCGCCCCGGTACCGATCGTCGAGGGGCGCCGCACGTGGGCGGCGCCGCACGAGCTCGCGTCGCTCGAGGGCGCCCTCGACGCTGCGGCACACCGAGCGGTTCGCGCGTTGGCCCGGCGCCGGCAGCGTGCCGCGGCCGATGCAGGCGGTACCGCTGTCTGATACCCGTGATGCGCCGCCGGTCCCGGCGACGGCGCACATGCCGGCACAGAGCAGCGCCCCCGCCGAGTCATCCGGCGGGGGCGCTGCCGCGTGAGCCGCTCACCGTGGACTGTCGGGGTTCGGTTCGTGGCACCATCGGCAGTACGCCGCCCGGCCGCATGCCTGTTTCTTGCAGCCCCGGCATTTCCGCAGGCACAGATCGCCCGTGGCGTAGTAAGTCCGCCATGCGCAATGGGAGCAGTAAAAGACGTCGCCCTCGTCCCACAGGCGATCTGTCGCCCCGCACGAAGCGCATTTCATCGCGACCACCCTTTAGCTCTCGTCGGCCGTCGGCGGCTTGCCGTGCACGTCCGTGCGCCACCCGGGGCGCGTGATCCGGTTACGGAAGTACGGCGCCGCGAGCCGATAGTCGACCACATTCGAGCCGCCGACCGGGACGACCGGCGGAAACTCGGGGTCGCTCTGGGCGATCTTCGACACCCGCTGATGAGAGATCCGCTCGACAATCCCGTCGGCGACGAGACGGCGCGCAAGTTCACGGAAAGACACCATGTCCGGCCCTCCTTCGGCCTCGGCCATGGACACCATCCTGTCCGACCTTGTTGCCACGTGGCAACAAGGTCTGTAGCTTGGTTCTGCCAACAACAAGGCCCCCGGCCCGGCGCTGGAACGCCATACGGCCGGGGGCCGGACCTACCCAAGCCGCTAAGCAAGAGGGCAGATCCGTGAAGAATCGTAGCCGTGCAGTTCCCGCTCGCCCCCCGAACGGTCTGGGCCCGACGGCCGAGTCGTTGAAGTGGCGTGACCGGCTCGGGTGGCGCATCGGGATCGGCATCATTGCGCCGGCGGCCGCCGGGATCGTCGCATGGTCCCTGTACGTCGTCGCCCACGACATGTACGGCGTGCCGAAGTTGCTCGCCGTGCTGGTCGCCGCGTGCTTCGACGGTACGGCGCTCGCGTGCCTGTACCTCGCGAGCGAGGCGGTACGCGAGAACCGATCGGCGCTCGGGCCGCGGCTCGCAACGCTCGTACTCGCCGGCGTCTCGATGTACCTCAACCGGTTGCACGCACTGCACATCGACGGCGGGCTCGGCGCGACGCTGCTCTTCGCCGCCCCCACTGCGGCGCTGCTGCTGCTCGCCGATCTGTCATGGGCAGCGACCCGGGCCCGGCACCGGATCGACCGCGGCGAGCGTCCGATGCGCTTGCCCGTGTTCGGGTGGCTCGGGTGGCTGCTCGCCGGTGAACAAGCGTGGGACCAGACGAAGCGGCGCGCGGTCGATCACGTCACCGGTGCGTCGAGCGACGTCGAGCCGGCGCCGGCCGGCGGCCGCGAGCCCGTCGCCCTGATCGCCGCCGAGCTCGCCGAGATGCCCCCGAGCAAGGCGATCCGCATCATGCACGCCGCGCGCCCCGAGCTCAGCCTCGCCGAGCTCGCTGAGCTGCTCGGCCAGTACGGGCAGGAAGTGACCGAGCTCGACGTCGCGGTCGTTCTCGGCCGCGTGCCCCGTCCGGTCGACTACACCGTGACGCGCGCTGATGCGGGCCCGCATCAGACCGAGGCGCCGCCCCCGCATCACCTTGTGATCACCGTGCAGCAGCCCGAAGCGATCGCCGCCGCACCCGCGGCCGCGGCGCCGGCCGAGCAGCCGACCGCCCCCGCCCCGGACCCCGCCGAGCAGCACCGGGTCGAGCAGCTCGTCGACGCTGCACTCGCCGGCGAGGGGCTGTCGAAGGCTGATGCAGTGCGGCGTCTCCGTGATGCGCTGCCCGCGCTCAACGCCGTGCAGATCGCCGAGCACCTCACCCGCCGCGGCTGGGAGACGACCGACGGGTACGTGCGCACGGTCAACTCGCGCGACGCACAGAAGCCGCAGCCCAAGCGGAAGCCCGAGCCGAACGGTCCCTATCTGTAGCCCGAGGGGGCCCGCCGTGCTCGCCGTGTTCTTCGTCGCCTACTTCGCTGTCTCGACCGCCGGCGCGTTCGTCGGGCTCGTCCGCATCGCGCCCCGCCGCGCACCCGGTCTGTACGCCGCCCCGGTCGCCGGAACGACCGGCGTCATTCTCACGTTTCTCGCGCTCGGCGCGAGCCTGTACCGCTGAGGAAGCCATGCCCAAAGAGGTCACCCCGAGCGCGGTCTACCCCGCCGGGACCCCGATCCCGACCGCCCCGCCGCTGCCCGCGGCGCCGCACGGGACCCCGAACCTTCCCCCGTGGCGCATCGCCGCGCCGCCCCCGCCCCCGCCGACCGCCCCGACGCCGCCCCCGCCCGTACCGGCGCCCGACCCGGGCCCGATCGAGCATCACGTGACCGTCGAGCTCGTCTACCCCGAGCAGCCCGAGCCCGAGCCCGAGCTCGGCCGGTGGGAACGACTCTGGGGGGCGGTCACCGGGTTCGTGAGCCCGTGGAAGGCGCTCGGCGCCCTCGCCGCCGCGGTGATCCCGGTCCCGTGGACCGGCTACAGCGCCGCGGCGACATGGCTCTACATGATGAGCGAGGCCCGAGCGATTCACCCCGCAGTCGGCTACACGATCGCCGTCGGCGCCTTCGCGCTCGCCGTGCGGCGCCTCACTGCCCGCCGCACGCTGCTCGCACTGTGGGCGACCGCCGTGACGCTCTTCGGGCTCTTCGGCGCGGCCGACTGGTTCGACGTCGTCGTGATCATCACGGGGGTTCACCGATGAACGTCGCCGTCAACCTCGGCGGGGTCGCGGTCGGGATCGCGATCCTGTGGCTCAACGTCCGCAAGTGGTGGAAGGGGAACCGGGACCCGAAAGAACTGATCCCCTACGGCGCCGGCTCGGCGCTCGGATCGCTGTCGACGATCTGCGTCGGCGGCGCGCTCGGGTGGGGCGCCTCGGGCATCGCCGGTCTGTTCTCCAGCGTCGGCAGTAAGGGCGTTGAAACGACAACCGGCACGAGCGGCGCCGCAGCCATGCCGACGGGCCGCATGGGCGTACTGACGCCCGAGGGCGGCGTGATCACGTGCCTGATCCTGTTGAGCGTCGTCGCCCTGTACAAGTCGGCGGGCAAGCTCGAGAAGCGCCGGATCGTCGGCGGGTTCATCACGTTCGCGATCCTCGGATTCCTGCCCGGCGTCGCGGCGATGCTCGGCTGGTGGCCCGACTCGGTCAACTGGGCCGGCGCGAAGGTGCTCGAGCTGCTCAGCAAGGGTGCTGATGCCCTGTGAAGCAGCAGATCGCGAAGGCGGCCGCGAAGGTCGCCGTACGCAACATCGACGGATGGCTCGCCGAGGGGAGCGAGGCCATATGGGAGCGCCTCACGGACGGCGTGACCGGCTGGATACGAGACGGTAGGCGAGACGACCTCGAAGGGTGGCGAGCGGCGCTCGGGCCGCTCTTCCGGCTCGCCCTGGTCGGCGCGCTCGGGTACGGCGCGTGGGCGCTCGTCCGGCGCTTCCCGTGGCTGCTGTGGCTGCTGCTCGCCTGGCTCGTCGCGGCCGCGTGGAAGGTGTCCCACAAGCGCCCCGCCGAGGACGTCGACGAGCCGGCCGAGGACGAGCTCGCCGAGCAGTCCTCCGAAGAGCGCCGCGCGGCCGCCGAGCAAGCCTTCGTCGAGTACGTCGTCGCCTCGATCGGAGAGGCGAAGGGCGTGCACCTCTCAACCCTCGCCGAGGGGCTCGACAAACCCGGGCTCTTGCCCGGTTGGGGAGTGGCCGAAGTGCGCGCGCAGTTGGGTGCGCTCAACATCCCCTGTCGGCGGTCCGTAAAGGTGCGCAACGCGGCCGGCGAGTGGGCGGTCGCGTGGGGGGTTCACCGGGACGACGTTCCGGCGCTCAACACCCCTACCCCAGCCGAGGACAGCGAGGCGGCCGCGTAGCGGTCTACCCCCCGATCTACCTGCGGTTCTACCGCCGATCTACCTCGATCTACCCCCTTCTACCGGGGGTGTTCTACCCCCGGGGCGGCCGACAGCTTGCCGGCATCCCGACCGCCCCGGGTCACCTATCCCACGAAGAGACAGGACGACCCATCATGCCTAAGTTCCGTCGCAGCGTCCCCATGTCCGAGCTTCGCGAGCAGATGACACCCGAGCAGAAGAAGCAGCACGAGACGACCTATCAGGCGAGCCGCGGCGGGTGGTTCAAGCCGGCCGACAAGCCGGTACCGGGCACCCCGAAGAAGGGATGATGCAGTCATGCCACACGATGAGCTCCCCGAGTCCCTTGAGGCAGTCCTCGACGCGCAGGACGTCGAGCGACAGGACTACGACCGCGCACGCCAAGTCATGACATTCATGTACCAAACGGGCGAGGACAAGACGATTCTCGGCAGGATCGAAGGGACCGTACCCGTACCTGTGGTCGGGCAGACAGTCAGGCTGTGGACGTCCAAGGTCGCTCTCGTCGTCGAGGACGTCGAGACGTTCTACGGGCTCTACCGCGAGGACGGCGAGCAGTTCGCAGAGGTCACCGTCCGAGTCAAGCCGAGGGAATGATGCAGAGCGGCCACCCCGCCCCGTCCGGGACTGCCGGGCGGGGCGCCCGTACGAGAGGATCGGACCCATGGCGAAGAAGATCGAACACGAAGGCGCCGACGGGCCGATGACCCTCGACGAGCTGTCAGCGTTCGTCGCCGACGCGTACAGCAACGGCGCGAAGGGCGACGAGACGGTCGCGGCCGCGGTCACCCTGCGGGGCAAGCTGCGGTCGGTGAAGGTGAACGCACCCGTGCCGGCCGAACGCCCCGCCCCGGGCGCCGGACACTGATGCACATCGTTGACAGCGTGTCGTACGGCGCGCTGCTCGACGAGCTGCTCGCCGACCAGGACGAGCACGAAGTGCCCACGATCGCCCGGGGATTCCTCGACGATTCGAGTCGCTTTAGTCGCTGAATCACCGACGATTCACCCGCGAAAAATCCTCGATCCTGAGACGAGTACGCAGGTCAACGCGCCGTGTCCCCGGGGGACTCCCTCGGGACTACGCGCGCGCGTGCCCCTATCCACTCCACTACCAAGAGGGGGCGGGCGTAGAGAGCAGACGTACCGCAACCCTCGCGCGCGAGCGCGCAACGCCCACACGCGGTACGCGTCGTGACTTGACGTAAGCGATCACATGTCGCACCCTGGCCGAACAGACGACCCCTGCCCGGAAACGGGCAGCGCCCCCTCGACGCCCCCGCCGGCCCGGCCGCGGGGGCGCTCGCATTTCCACCCCCAGACACCGCGCAGTGCGGTACACACGATCAAGTGCGGGTTGCTGGCTGCGCCCCGTGCTGCGCGGCACACCTCCGGCCGAGAGGAACACGTGATGCGCGTACGCCTCACGGACGGGACACGCGAGGTCGAGATCAAGACCGACGGAACCGCGGACGACGCGCCGCTGCTGCGGCAGATCGAACGCACCGCCCGCCGGCTGCTCGACGCCATGCCCGCACCGCATCATGCGGCGCCGCAGCGCTTCGGGTTCGGCCGCGACCTCGACCGCATCGCGCTCGACTCCGTCGCCGAGCGCGCCGACCCCGAGCCCGACTTCGAGGACGAAGGAGACGACGAGTGTCGGACACGGTGAGGCTCCCCGTACGCGTCCGTACCGGCGACGGACCCGAGACAGAGATCGGCACGATCGAGCTCGAGGGACCCGACGCACGACCCGCCCTCGCCGCTCTCTTCCGTGCTGCCGCCGACTACCTCGACCCGCAGGACACCGACGGGTGACCGGGGGTTGGCAAGGCAGTACCCGCCGCTTCGAACTACCCCCCGACTGGCCCGAGCTGCGCGCGCTCGTCCTCGCCCGGGACGAACACCGGTGCCGTTGGCGCGAGGGCGGCACGGTGTGCGGACGCAGGGCGACGGACGTCGACCACATCAGGCCCGGCAACGACCACAGCCTGACCAACCTTCAAGCGCTGTGCCACGATCACCACGCGATCAAGAGCTCGCGTGAGGGCAACGCCGCACCGCGCGTCACACGTTGGCGACCGACCGAGCGTCATCCCGGTCTGCTGTAGGCGACGTACAAACCCGCAGGTCAACGGCTCGCAACTCGACTGCGAGCGCGTCGATTTGATGAGCGGCCGAGCAAGTACGAGACAGGCGACCAAATCGAGCAGCGTGCACGACAGTTGCAAGCCTCTGACCTGCGGTTTTACGCAAGTCGGATCGCGGCCGCCGAGCTCGTCGAACGCTCACCGGGACCGACTTCGACGTACTGCCGAGCCGGACCGCACGACAACCCTCTGACCTGCGCTTTTACGGAGAGATGCACAAACCCGCAGGTCAGAGCGTTGCAACGGGCCAAATCGGCGCGCAGTTCTGCGAGATGCCACGAGATACCCGACGAGCAGCTCGTCGACGACACGGACCAGTCACCCCCCACCCCCCTGGGGGGTGACTCCCTCCCCCCGCCCCGTCTGGGCTCCGGGAGGTGCTGCGGCGCTCCGTGCGTATGAAACGCCGAGATTTGAGGGCATGGCGCCCCCTGGGCTGCCCGTAGGGGTGCGGGCAGGGGTCGGGGAGGCTGATTTGATGGCGCGGCGGGTGGGCACCGTACAGCGTCTCTCAGCCCCTCGACCCCAATCAACGAATGATGAATGCGCAGGTCACAGCGCTAAAAGCGTTACATCTGCGGTATGATGGAGGCATGCCGACCCCGACTTGCGAGCACTGCCCCGCCCCGCTGCCGATCACGGCGCGGCGCCATGCGAGGTACTGCTCGACGCGCTGCCGTGTCGCGGCGCATCGCGTGCGGCGCCGCACGCTGCCGGACGAGCTCACGAGCCGGCCGCGTTGGGTCCGGCGCACCGCGGCGAAGGTTCCGGTCGCGGTGACCGGCGAGACGGCGAGCAGCACCGACCCCGAGACGTGGTCGCGGTACAGCGACGCCGCGGCGAGCCGGGTCGGCGCCGGGCTCGGGTTCGTCCTCAACGGCGACGGCGTCGTGTGCCTCGACCTCGACCACTGTCTCTACGGCGATCGGGTCGCTCCGTGGGCGCAGCGCATTCTCGACGCCGCCGGCCCGACATGGGTCGAGCGGTCGGTGTCCGGCGACGGGCTGCACGTGTGGGGGCTCGGCGAGCTGCCTCACGGCCGGCGCATCACGGTCGGGACCGGAACGGTCGAGCTGTACGGCACGGGCCGGTACATCGCGGTCACAGGCGACACGTGGGGCGACGCGCCCCGCCGGCTCGGCAGCCTCGCCGAGGTGATTGACCGACTGCTGTAGCGACTCCCGACACGGGCGCGCTGCGGCGTACCCGACACGGGAGGTAGACCGATGGCAGTCACGGGGCGCAAGCCGAAGGACGGGCCGAAGCGCAACCGAGTCGCCGCGGTGCACGACTGGATCACCGTCGTCGACCAGCCGTACGACGGCGAGCGGCCGAAGCTGCCGCGGGCCCGGCGGGTCGAGTGGACCGACCGCGAGCTCGGCCGGCAATCCGAGATGCAGCCGTTGCAGTCCCTCACGGCGAAGTGGTGGGACCGCATCGCTTCCATGCCGCACTGTGTGCTGTGGTCGGATGCCGATTGGCAGTACGCCGTGACGACCGCGCTCGTCGCCGACGCCGTGTTCGCCGGCGACGTCCGGCTCGCCGGCGAGCTGCGGCAGCGCGAGCGCGTCCTCGGCACAACCCTCGACGCCCGGCGGGATCTCCGCATTCGGTACGTGCCGCTCGACGACGAGCCGGCCGAGGACGAGCCGGCCGAGGCGGGGAAGGCGACGGCGCCGCAGAACGTCACGCGGCTGTCGGAGCGCCGGGCCCGGCTGACCTCCGATGCCCCGTGAGCTAGTTCGCGCCCCGCAGCACGACCGGCAGCGCTCGCTCGGGTGGCTCGCCCTGGCGTGGAAAGAGCATTTCTGCGTGCACGGGCCCGGCGACATTCAGGGTCGCCCGCTCGACCCGGAAGCGCCCGACGGCGTACCGCTCGACGACGAGCTCGCCGCCCTCACGGTCGACGCCTACGCCCTCGACGGGTCCGGGCGCCGGTTGTACGACTCGGCGTTCTTCAGTCGGGCGAAGGGGCGCGACAAGAGCGGTACGGCCGGCCGGTTCGTGCTCTTCGAGGCGTTCGGCCCGTGCCGCTTCGCAGGGTGGGCCGAGGGCGGCGAGGTTTTCGAGTGGCGCGACTTCCGTTACGTCTACCAGCCGGGCGAACCGATGGGGCGCGCGGTCACGTACCCGTTCATCAGGTGTCTTGCGACGGAGGAGTCGCAGGCCGGCAACACGTACGACAACGTGTTGTTCAACCTCACCGACGGGCCGCTCGGCGAGGACTTGCCCGGCGACGCCGCGGGCGTGACCCGGATCATCCTGCCGGACGGCGGCGAGATCGTCCCCTCGACGGCGTCCAACGCCGCGAAGGACGGCGGTAAAGAGAGCTTCGTCGTGTTCGACGAGACTCACCTGTACGTGCTGCCCGAGTTGCGGCGCATGTACGACACGGTGCGCCGCAACCTGGGCAAGCGTAAGGACGCCTCGCCCTGGTCGCTCGAGACGTCGACGATGTACGCGCCCGGCGAGGGCAGCGTCGCCGAAGAGACGCACACGTACGCGAAGCTCATACGCGAGGGCAAGACGCGCACGGCCCGGCTGCTCTTCGATCACCGGTCGGGGCACGAAGGCGTCGACCTCACCGACGAGTGCGCGGTGCGCGCGTCGCTCGCCGAGGCGTACGGCGACTTCGCCGCCGTGATGGATCTCGACCGGCTCGTGAACGAGATCTTCGACCCGCGCAACTCGCCGGGCGACAGCCGGCGGTACTTCTTTAACCTCGCCGAGGCGGCCGCCGATGCGTGGCTCGCCGAGCCGGAACTGATCGCCGTGAGCGACCTCGACAAGGTCGTCGCCGACGGCGAGATGATCACGCTCGGGTTCGATGGGTCGAGGAAGCGCTCGCGCAAGGTGACCGACGCGACGGCGCTGATCGGCTGCCGCGTGAGCGACGGTCACCTCTTCGAGCTCGGGGTGTGGGAGCAGCCGGCCGGCGCCGCGGGTGAGAACTGGGAGGTACCGAAGGCCGAGGTACTCGCCGCGGTCGAGAGCGCCTTCGCTCAGTACAACGTCGTCGGGTTCTACGCGGACCCGGCGAAGTGGCAAGAGCACGTGATGGGTTGGGAAGCGCGCTACGGCAGCCGGCTCGAGGTGAAGGCGAGCCGGCAGCACCCTATCGAGTGGTGGATGACCGGCGGCCGCGCGATTCAGATCGTGCGGGCGACGCAGCGCCTACTCGACGCGATCCTCGAGCGAGAGATGACCTACGACGGGTCGTACGCCTTGACCAGGCACTTCCTCAACGCCCGCCGCCGCGAGGGGCGTACGGGCATTCAGATCATGAAGGAAAACCCCGACAGCCCACGGAAGATCGACGCCGCGGTCGCGTCGATCCTCGCCTTCGAAGCGCGGTCGCAAGCGGTCGCGCAGGGGCTCGCCGAGGCGGCCGAACCGATGGGCGGGTTCACGTTCTGACAGCCCGAGAGGGGGCGACATGTTGAGCGACGAAGTCGAGTCCCCCGACTGGTGGCTGCTGCGCCTCGGGCGTGGGCTGCGGGACCGGCAGCCGCAGCTCGATTTCTGGTGGGACATGTACAAGGGCAACCACAAGTTGCCCGAGCTGCCGCGGAACGTCGGCGAGGCGTTCCGCGAGTTTCAGCGCAAGAGCCGTACCAACTTCCTGGGCCCCGTGGCGAACGCACCTGTGTACCGGCTGCGCGCCCTCGGGATCACCGACGGCGAGGGGAACCCGGACGACGACGCCGCCCGCTGGTGGCAGCTCAACCGGCTCGACAGCCGACAGAAGCAGGTGTATCGGGTCGCCCTGTCGCAGTCGGTCGGGTACATGATCGTCGGGCCGCACCCGACCAGGACGGAAGACAACGACCGGCCGTCGCCGCTCATCACGGCCGAGACGCCGAGCGAGTGCATCGTCGAGCACGACCCGGCGACCGGCGAGCGCCGCGCCGGGCTCAAGGCTTGGTACGACGACGTCGCCCGGGTCGGCCGGGCTGTGGTGTACCTCCCCGACCGGCTCGTGCGGTACGTGACGAAGCAGCGCGGGCCCGGCCGGCTGCCGTGGGGGCGGCAAGCATGGGAACGCGACGGCGACGAGCAGCCGCACGACCTCGGCGCGCTGCCGATGGTCGACTTCCCGTGTCGGCCCGACCTCGGCGAGGACCCCGAACCGGAATTCGCCGGCGTGATTGACATTCAGGACCGGCTCAATCTCGGCGTGCTGAATCGGATGACCGCCGGCCGCTACGCCGCGTTCCGGCAGAAGTACGTGACCGGGCATAAGTTCCGGAAGCGCACGGACCAGATGACCGGGCTCGAGATCGTCGAGCAGCCCTTCGTTCCGAGCCCGTCCGCGGTGTGGGCGAGCGAGGGCGAGAACGTCAAGTTCGGACAGCTCGACGCGACCGATCTGTCGGGGTTCCTCAAAGAACATGAGGCGGACATCCGGAACCTGTTGCTGATCAGCAGTACCCCGGCGTACCTGTTCGCGACCGACCTGATCAACATCAGCGCCGACACCGTGCAGGCGCTCGACGTCATGCACCTCGCGAAGGTCGGCGAGCACATGTCGCACTTCGGCGAGGCGCTCGAGGACGTCATGACCCTGTGCGCGCGACAGGCGGGCGTCGATCGGGACTTCACCGAGGCCGAGGTGCGTTGGGCCGATCCGAGGCAGCTCAACCCGGCCGTTCTCGCCGACGCCGCGACAAAGAAGAAGTCGATCGGCTACCCGCTCGCCGTTCTCGCCGAGGACATGGGCGAGTCGCCGCAGCGCGTACGCCGGATCGCTGCCGGCGCCGCGGCCGATGCGCTGCTCGGCGCTTCGCTGCTGCCGACGCAGCAGCCCGGCGCAGCCGCGGGTGCGGGGACCGATCCGGCCGCCGGGACCGGCACAGGTAGCGCCGCATGAGCGAGGCAGTACAAGAGGCGCTCTCGCAGCAGTACGACACGATCACGGGCCGGCTGCGCGAGCGGCTGCTCGCCTTCGTCCTCGGCGCCTTCGAGTCCCTCGGCAGCTACCGCGACGCCGACGCCGCGGCGTTCGTCGAGCAAGTGCTGCCGGTTGTCCTCGGCGCGCAGCAGCAGATCGGCGCGCTCACCGACGCGTACCTCGCGAGCATGGTCGCCGACATGTTCGGCGGCGCCGCGGCGCCGGCCGGCGTGCAGCTCGCCGACGATCTGCGCGGGGTGCCGGCGGCCGAGGTGTACGCCCGGCCGTTCGCCACGGTGTGGAACGCCCTTAGCGAGGGGCGCGACATGACCGAGGCGGTCGGGCTCGGCCGCAACCGGCTGCGGTCGGTCACCGACACCGACTTGCAGCTCGCCCGTACGCACGCCGCTCGGCAGAGCATGCGGCGCAGCCGGGCGAAGTTCTACCGGCGCCGGCTGTCAGGGGCGAAGAACTGCGCGCTGTGCGTGATCGCGAGCACGCAGCGGTACCGGGTCGACAAGTTGATGCCGATTCACCCGGGCTGCCACTGCAAGCCCGAGCCGATCCCGGGCGACCGGGACCCGGGACAGATCATCGACGAGCGGCTGCTCGAGGACGCGCACGACGCGATCGCGCGCACCGTCGGGCAGTCGGACCGCGGCGGGCGTGCGCCCGACTACCGCGAGCTCATCATCACCCGCGAACACGGCGAGATCGGGCCGCTCTTGGCTGTCCGCCGTCATGAGTTCACCGGGCCGAAGGACGTCGGGCCGACCGACGTCGTCGACACGGACTGACGCGCCGACACGGCGCAGCACTTGCTCACCCTCACCCGACACGGGAGACACCACCATGCGCACGCGCACTCTGCCCCGTCACGCCCGTACCGGGCAGCTCGCCCTCGGTTGGCGTAAGGCTCGCCCGAGCCGCGGCGAGAACACCGACGAGCTGTACCCGGTGTGGCCGATCCTCGGCGGCGCCCCCGACGACGGGGACGGCGACGGGGACGACGGCGACGAAGGCGACGACGACCAGGGCGGCGACGGGTCCGACACGGACGACGGCGACGACTGGTCAGAGATCATCAAGGGTTGGAAGGCCGAGGGGCTCAACCCGGGGCAGATCAAGGCGCGACTCGACGCTTCCCGCAAATGGGAGGACCGCGCGAAGAAGAACAAGGGTGCCGCGGACGAGCTCGCCAAGCTCAAGCGCGACGGCATGAGCGACACCGAGGCGGCAGTCGCCGCAGCGCGCGCCGAGGAACGCGTGAAGGGCGGCGAGCGCATCGCGCGCTCAACGTTCCTAGCGGCCGCGAAGGACCGGATCGCCAACCCGCAGGACGTCGTCGAAGAGATCAACTTGAAGAAGTACGTCGACGACGACGGCGAGGTCGATGACGACGCGATCGCCGAGCTCGTCGACAAGCTCGCCCCGAAGAAGTCCGACACGGACGACGACGAAGGCGACGACGAGCGCGACACGCGCCGCGGCCGCCGGGGCAACGGCGACCGCCGAGGGTTCGACCAGGGCGCGCGCGGCAGCCGCTCGAGCCGCAAGCGGCAGAGCAGCGTCGCAGCCGGCCGTGACCTGTGGGCCGAGCGGCACGGCAAGAAGACCACCAACTGACACCGGGAGTCTCCCCGATGAACCTTGCACCCGTGACCGAGACCTTCGGTCAAGACGATCAGTCGTGGCTCGCGTCCGCGCACGGTACGAACACCGCGCGGCCGCTCACCCTCGACACGTCGGCGTTCACGCCGGCGACCCACTACCCGAACGGCTACTTCCCGAGCGGTCTGCCCCTGGGCAAGATCACCGCGACGGGGCTGTACGGGCCCTACGACAACACGGCGGCCGACGGGCGCGAGGTGCTCGCCGGGTTCCTGTTCACCGCCGTCTCGGCGCCGTCCGTCAACACGATCGACCCGCAGGGCGCGCTCTTCTGGCACGGCGCGGTCGTCGAGGCCAAGCTGCCTCGGCCCGTCGACGCTGCCGGTAAGGCGGACGTCGCCGGGTTCGTCAAGTTCTTCTGAGAGGGGTGATCACCCATGCTGATCAATGCTGACTACATCACCCCCGCCGAGCTCACGGGCTACGTGCGAGCGGGGGCGGCCGACCTCGCGGCGAATCAGTTCACGCTCGCCCGGTGGCTGCCGAACAACGCGATCGACGATCTCGAGTACCGCTTCACGAGCGGCGGCGAGGGACTGATCGAGGCCGCGACGTTCCGGTCGTACGACGCCGAGTCGCCGATCGCCGCGCGGCCGGGCATCCGGCGCGTGACCGGCGAGCTTCCGCCGATCTCCCGCAAGATCAGGCTCGGCGAGTACGACCGGCTGCGGCAGCGCCGGCTCGACGGACAGGTGCGCAACGCGCTGATGCGCGACGGTATGCGCATGACGCGGGCGGTGTCCGCCCGTATGGAGCTCGCCCGCGGCGAAGCGCTGTACAAGGGCAAGCTCGAGCTCGCCGAGAACGGCGTGATTGCGACCGTCGACTTCGGTCGTAAGGGTGCGCACACGGTCGTGCCGGCGATCGCGTGGACGGACCCGGCGGCCGAGATGCTCGCCGATCTGCTCGCGTGGAAGGCTGTATACGTCGACAGCAACGGCGAGGCACCCGGCGCGATCCTGACGAGCGAGCGGGTCGTCGCCCTGATGATGCGGAACGACGAGCTGCGCGCCCTGGTGTACGCCGGCGGTGTCTCGCAGCCTTCGGTCGTCTCGATCGCCTCGATCAATGAGGTACTTCGGGCGTACGGTCTGCCGCCGATCTCGACGTACGAAGCGCGCGTGCGCGTCAACGGCGTCACGACCCGCGTGATCCCCGACGACCGGGTGCTGCTGCTGCCGGCCGCCGGCGACGCCAACGACCCCGAGTCGACCGACCTCGGCGCCACGCTGTGGGGCACGACCGCCGAGTCGCTCGACGGCGATTACGGGATCGAGGACGGCGAAGAGCCGGGCATCGTCTCGGGTGTCTACGGGGACAACGACCCGCCGGCGCTGTGGACGAAGGCGGCCGCGATCGGTCTGCCGGTACTGGCGAACCCCGACCTGACGTTCTGCGCCGACGTCGCCTGAGAGGGGTGATCGCATGAGCAGCAAGCAGCAGCTCGTCGCGCACGTGCATGTGCGGGATCTCGGCGGCCGCTCGGTCGCCTTCGGGCCCGGCGAGGACGTCCCCGGATGGGCCCGGAAGCAGATCGCCAACCCGAAGGCGTGGGGCGACGTCGAGCCGGCCGACTCTTCGCAGGCCGAGGTGACCTCGCCCGCGGGCACGGGCGGCGACCTCGAGGCGCCGCCGCGGGCGGGCAAGGGCTCGGGTGTCGAGGCATGGCGCGACTTCGCCGCTCGCAAGGGCGTCGACGTCGACCAGGACGCGAGCCGCGAGCAGATCATCGCGGCGTGCGAGGCGGCCGGCGTCGTGCCGCGAGAGGAGTAGGGGCATGGCGGCGTTCGCGACCGTCGAGGACTACGAAGCTCGCGCCGCCGTCTCTCTCTCCGGGGCGAAGCGCTCGCAGGTCGAGGCGTACCTCGACGACGCGTCGGCGCTGATGCGCCGGCACATTCCGACCGGTTTCGAGCCGGACCCGGCGACACTCAAGGCGATCGCGGTCGCCGTTGCGCGCCGGGTCATGGCCAACCCGGGCGGGTACCGGCAGCGGTCGATCGGGCAGTACGCCGAGACCCTCGGCGAGAACGGCGGTCTGTACCTCACCGAGGACGAGATCGCCCTGTTGCAGCCCGAGACACTCGACGACCCGGACGCCGACGCCGCGTACTCCGTAGGGCTGCGCGACGAAGGGCTGCCGGGTTGGCGCGCCGACCCGTGGCCGCACGGCTCGCCGGACCCGTCCGCCGGTTTCTGGGCCGGTGGTGTGTGGTGATCGGCGACGATCTGCTGCCGCACCTGGTCGACGTCGAGCAGCCCGGCCGGAAGACAGACCGGTATGGCAACGACGTCGACGACTGGTCGGCGTCGACGCATACCGCGGTCAACGCATGGATGCAGCAGAACACCGGGGCCGAGGACACCGACGGTCGGAACGCGCAGATCGGCGAATGGCTCATGATCTGCAACCCGGTCGACGTCGACGGCAACCCGCTCACGGTGCGCGGCGAAGCGCGCGTGCATTGGGGCGGGCTCGCCTTCGAGGTGATCGGACCGCCGGGCCCGGCGTACGAACCGAGCGAGCTGCACCACTTCGAGATACGGCTCAAGACAGTCGAGGGGTGATCATGGCTCGACCGTCGTTCCGGCCCAACCGGGCGAACATCGCGACGTTTCTCAAGGCGCCCGAGACGCGCCGGCTGATCGAGCGGAAGGCACGGGCGACAGAGTCCGCGGCCGCCGCAGCGAGCTCGGCCGACGGACTGTTTCGCGTCGACGTGCAGACCGAAGAGCACCGCGTGCGCGCCGCGGTGATCGGTGACTACTCGACCGCCGACCCCGAGGTATCTCGCGAGGCGCTGCTGCGCGGTCTGGACGGGGCGAGGGGCGCCGACTGATGCCGGCGCCGATCGTGTTCCCGGACGCCGCCGAGCTCGTCGCCACGTACCTACGGGAAGAGCTCGCCGCGCGCGGGCAACCGGTGCGCGTCGTCACCCGCGTACCGAACCCCCGGCCGGCCGCCTTCGTCCGCGTGAAGCGCATCGGCGGCGCCCGGCTCGACGTTGTCACCGACCGGCCGCGGCTCGACGTGCACGCGTGGGGCGGTGACGACGAAGCGGCGCACGACCTGATGCAGATCACGCGCGCGCTGCTGCTCGCGCTCCCCGGTTGGCGGGGCGCGGCCGCGTACGACGTCGCCGAGGTCGGCGGGCCCAACGAGCTGCCCGACCCCGAGACGTCGTCGCCGCGGTACGCCTTCGCCGTCGAGGTGTCTCTGCGGGGCAAGCGCCTCGCCTGATCAGGGCTCACCCGCCCCGACCGCACCCTCGGACCGTCCGGCGGCCGGGGGTTTCTCCATGGAGGGACCATGACCACACCGACGCCGCCCGTACTCGACGACGGGCTGCGGAACAACTTGATCCGCAAGCAGCTCATGCAGGTGATCTACGCCGCGGACTATTCCGCGGCCGCGGTCGCCTCTCCCTTCGACTCCGCGACCGGCGCGCTCGTCGCGCTGCCGACCGGTTACGTCCCGGTCGGCTACACGACGGACGACGGGCTCACGTTCACCGCCGATCTGTCCATGGCCGACACGACGTCGTCGCAGTCGACCGAGCCGACCCGGTCCGACGTCGAATCGGAAGTGCTCACCGGGCAGTACGTGCCGCAGGAGACGAACGCGGCGACCGTGTCCATGTACAAGGGGCTACCCCTGTCGGGTACCGGCGCGCTGCCGGCGATCGGCGAAGCGTGGGCAATGACGCGCCCGGCCGTGCCGAAGGTCCCGTACTACCGGCTGCTCTTCATCGGCGTCGACTACGGCGACGACGGCGGCGAGATCTACATCGTCAAGCACTACCCGAAGGCCCGGGTCACCTCGAAGGACGATCAGCAGTGGGCCCGGTCGACTGAGACGCAGTGGCCCGTCACCGTGCAGGCGTACCGCGACCCGGTGCTGAAGACAGCCGAGAAGGAATGGATCGACGGGCCCGGCTGGCGCGCGCTCGCCGCCCCGTGACCGACCCCCACAGACGGGCGAGGGACGGCGGTTCTGGGTGAGCCCCTCCGTCCCTCGCCCTTCGCATGCTCACCCGCAGCTCACCCGAGGAAGAGAGCACCATCATGTCGAAGCCCAACAAGGCCCGTTACAAGCTGTCGGCGGTCAAGCGGTCGTACTCCGAAGCGGTCGGCGGCGAGCTCGTCGAGGTCGAGACGGACGACGGGAAGGTGTTCACCTTCCCGCACCCGCTCTTCACCGACGACGACACCGCCCGCGCGATCGACGCCGCCGAGGGCGACACCGGTAAGGCGCACGTTCTGCTCGGCGAGCAGTACGACGACTTCGTGAAGAGCGGCGGCGACGCGAACACGCTCATGCTGGTCTACGTCGCCGCCCGGTCTGAGATGCAGGACACCCTCGGCCGGCACCGCCCTACCAAGAGGTAGGCGAGGACGGCGACGCCGAGCTCGACGAGCTCGACGAGCCGCTCGTCTACACCGTGCTCGACGTCCTCGGGGATGAGCCCGAGGCCGTCGAGGCGGACCTGATCGCCCGGTATCCGGGCTACGGCCGGGGCGGTCCCCTCGCGGCGTTCTGGCGCGGCGAGATCACGCTGCGGCTGCTGCGCGTCATGGTCGAGCATCTGCCGCCCGACTCGGCGACCGCTCGCGCGAAGCGTGGGCACGACTGGCAGCACGTCGACTTCGCCGCGCAGGACACGGCCGATCTGCTCGCGCTGCTCGTGACGCAGTTCGCCAACGCGCACCGCGACCCGAAGAAGTACCCCAACCCGCTGCCGCTCCCCGAGCCGGGTTGGCGGCCGGGCGACCCGCTGCCCGACGACCAGGCAGCGGCCGAGGACGAGCGCCGGGCGACAGCCCGAGACGCGTACACGCGAATCACGCAACAGCTCATCCCGGGGGGGTGATCCCGCATGCCGGTCGAGGTCGGCGTCGGATACGTGTCGATCGTCCCGGAGATGTCGCGCTTCGGCCCCGAGCTCGACCGGCAGATGAGCCGGCAAGAGGGCCGGTTGCAGACGTCCGTCACCCGCCCCATGACGCAGGCCGGCGGCGACGCCGGCGCGGGGGCGGGTACGGGCATCCTCGGCGGGATCGGCGGCAAGCTCAAGGCCGGAATGCTCGGCGTCGCGGCCGCCGGCGCAGCCCTGTTCACCAAGGGTTTCGCCGACGCCATGGAGCAGGAAAAGGCGGGTGACAAGCTCGCCGCGCAGCTCGGGCTCAGTGAGAAGGAGTCGGCCCGGCTCGGCAAGATCTCGGGCTCGGTCTACGCGAAGGGCTACGGCGAGAGCGTCGAGGACGTCAACGACGCGTTGAAGTCGCTCGCGCAGAACGGCGTCGCCGCGGTCAACGCGCCGAAGAAGGATCTTGCGGCGCTCAGCAAGAGCGCGCTCAACCTCGCCGAGACCTTCGACGCCGGCGTGACCGAGTCCGCGCGGGCGGCCGGTCAGATGATCAGGACCGGACTCGCGAAGGACGGTAAGCAGGCGTTCGACCTGATCACGCGCGGTTTCCAGACCGGTGCGGACAAGGGCGAAGATCTGCTCGACACCCTGAATGAGTATTCGACTCAGTTTCGTGACCTCGGTCTGACCGGGTCGCAGTCGATCGGGCTGCTCACGCAGGGACTCAAGGCCGGCGCGAGGGATAGCGACACGGTCGCGGACGCGCTCAAAGAGTTCGCGATCAGGGCGAAGGACGGCTCGAAGACCACCGCGCAGGGCTTCGAAGCTATCGGGCTGTCGGCCGATCAGATGGCGACGACCTTCGCGAAGGGCGGGCCGGCCGCGGGCAAGGCGCTCGACACCGTCCTCGACCGACTGCGGAAGATCCCCGACCCGGTCAAGCGGTCGCAAGTCGCCGTGCAGCTCTTCGGCACGAAGGCCGAGGACTTGCAACAGAGCCTCTACAGCCTCGACCCGAGCAAGGCCGAGGACGCCCTCGGCAAGGTCGGCGGCGCCGCCGACCGCATGGGCAACACGCTGCACGACAATGCCGCGAGCAAGATCGAGGCATTCAAACGCGGCGCGATGCAGAAGCTCGTGACGTTCATCGGCGGGTATGTACTGCCGCCGCTGGAAAAGGCCGGCTCGGTCGTCACGCGCGTCGTTGCACCTGCCTTCGGCAAGGTAAGCGACGTCGCCGGGCGACTGTTCTCGTCCTTCGAGGACAGCGGCGCCGTCTCTGCGGTCACCTCGGCACTGTCGACCGCCGGCAGCGAGGTACGCGACACCCTCGGTCCGGCGTTCTCGACGTTCGGCGGCACCGTAACCGGGACGCTGCTGCCCGCCCTGTCGGGGCTGTGGTCGGTCGTCTCGGGCCGGCTCGTGCCCGCGCTCGGCGGCGCCCTCGGTGCGTCCCTGTCGGTTACCTCGGGGCTGCTGTCGAAGGTCGGCGCGATCCTGGTCGGGACCGTCTGGCCCGCCGCGATGCGCGTTTACTCGGCGCTCGGTACCGCGCTCGGCCCGATCATCAGCAGCGTCTCGTCGTTCATACAGCAACGCGCCGTTCCTGCGGCGCAGATGCTCGGCACGAAGCTCGGCGAGCTCGTCGACCGGGCGCAGCCGGTGATCTCGGTCGTCGCGACCGTCGCGTCGTGGCTCGGCGTCATGGCGGCGAAGGTCGTCGGGTTCGTCGTCCCGGTGCTGCTCAATCTGGTCGGGCCCGTGTTCTCGGCCGTGTTCTCCGTGCTCGGCACGGCGATCGGGTGGCTCTCGGCTGTCGTCGGCGCGGTCGTGTCGTTCGGCCGCGGTGTTGCCACCGTGGCAACGGCGGTCGGCGCCGGGTTCATGTGGCTGTGGCAGAACGCCGTTTCGCCGGCGCTGTCGGGCATCCGCACGGCCGTGTCGGTCGCGTGGTCGATCATCGGCCCGATCCTCGAGGTCGGCGCCGCGGTCGTCCGCAAGGTGTTCGGGCTCGCGTTCTCGTGGGCGTACAACAACGCGATCCGTCCGGCCATGTCCGGGATCAGCGGCGCCGTCTCGGCCGCGGGTGCCGGCGTTATGGCCGTGCTGCGGCCGATCGGCAGCTTCCTGCGATCCACCCTCGGCCCGGCGTTCTCGTGGCTGTACCGCAACGCCATTCAGCCGGCCATGTCGGCGGCGTCGTCGGTGATCGGCTCGATCTGGCGCGGCGGGATCAAGCCCGTATTTGCTGCGCTGCGGTCGGGAGTTGGCACCATCGGCGGCAGCTTCGCGACGGCGCGAGACGCTGTCGCGAAGAGCTGGAAGGGCATCGAAAGCGCCGCCAAAACGCCCGTTAACTTCGTGTTGGGGACGGTTTGGAACGACGGTCTGCTGCGTGCCTGGAATTCCATCGCGGGATGGGTCGGGCTCGATAAGCACAAGCTGAAGAAGGTCAAGCTACTCGCGAAGGGCGGCACCCTCGGGCCCGAGCCGGGCATCTACAACTCACCGACCGCGATCGTCGGCGAGGGGAACCCGGCGCACCCCGAGTACGTGATCCCGACCGACCCGCGGTACCGCAAGCGCGCGCTCGCGCTGCACGCCGCCGCGGGTACTCAGCTCATGGCCGACGGCGGCGTGCTCGGCACGCTCAAAGGTTGGGGGTCGTCGGCGGTCGACACGGTCGTCGGCGGGGCGAAGGCGATCGGCGGCGCGATCAAGTCGGCGGCCGACTTTCTGACGGACCCGAGCAAGGCTATGTCGGCGATCTTCCGGCCGATCCTGTCGAAGCTCGGCGGCATCAGCGGCGGCGTGTTCGGCAAGGCGATCGGCGCCGTACCGAAGATGGCAGTCGACGGGATCAAGTCGCTCGTATCCAAGTTCCTCGACTTCGGGGGCGGCTCGGGCGACGTCGGCGGGTCGGGCGTGAAGCGCTGGACGAGCGTTGTCCTGCAAGCGCTCAAGATGGTCGGGCAGCCGGCGAGTCTGCTGCCGACCGTGTTGCGCAGGATGAACCAAGAGAGCGGCGGCAACCCGCGCGCGATCAACAACTGGGACATCAACGCGAAGAACGGCGACCCGTCTCGCGGGCTCATGCAGACGATCGGGTCGACGTTCAACGCGTACGCCGGATCGCTGCGCTCGAGGGGCATTTACGACCCGCTCGCCAACGTGTACGCGAGCATGCGGTACGCGCTCGCGAGGTACGGATCGCTGTCGGCCGCGTACAACCGGGCGGGCGGGTACGCCTCGGGCGGGCAGCCGAAGGCCGGCGAGCTCGCATGGGTGGGCGAAGCGGGCCCCGAGCTCGTGCGCTTCAAGGGCGGCGAGACGGTCTACGACAACCGCACGTCGCTCGGCATGATGGCCAGGCTCGGCGCGCTGCGCGGGTTCGCGAAGGGCACGAGCGGGGCGAAGGCTGCCCGCAAGCAAGTGCCCGGCGATCTCACGGCGTTCACGAAGAGCCTCACCGGCAGCGCGAGCGATATCTCGAAGGCGGCGAAGGCGCTCGCCGACGACCTGCGGAAGACCGGCAAGGCGGGCAAGAGCCTCGCCGCGCAGGTCGGCGCGACGTCGAGCCGGTTGCAGGCGCTCGCGAAGCGGCGCGACAGCGTCGCCTCGAAGATCGAGACGGCGAAGCAAGCAGCAGCCGACCAGAAGAAGAGCGCCGGCGACTACATGTCGTTGTCGAGTCTGGGCGAGGTCTCGTCGGTCGGCGACCTGATCTCGGGCATGCAGAGTCGGCAGTCGTCGCTCAAGGGCTTCGAAGCGCAGATCAAGGCGGCGCAGAAGAAGGGGGTCTCGCAGAGCCTCATTCAGCAGCTCGTCGCGGCCGGCCCCGACAGCAACCTCGCGCAGCTCGTATCCGGTGCGACCGCGGGCGACGTGAAGAAGCTCAACGCGCTCGCCGCGAGCGGCGCCAAGTTGTCGACGTCGTACGGCAACTACATGAGCGACGCCATGTACGACAGCGGCGTCGCGGCCGGAAAGGGATTCCTTACCGGGCTCAAGGCGCAAGAGAGCGCGCTGCAAAAGCAGATGACCAAGCTCGGCGACGTGCTGGTCGACTCGATCGAGAAGCGGCTCGACATTCACTCGCCGAGCCGCGAGACGGAACGGGTCGGCGATCTGGTCGGCGCCGGTCTGGTCGGCGGCATGGTGCGCTCGCTCCCCGAGATCAACGCGACCGCCGTGCGCATGGCGGCCGCCGCGATCCCGGTCCCGGTCTCCTCGAAGCAGTCGACGGACACCGCGGCCGGGCTCCAGCACGGGCAACAGCTCGCGCTCGTCCTCGCGGACGGGACGCAGCTCGACGCCTATGTCGACACCCGAGTCGACGCCGGAATGACCGGGGCCCGCTCGCGCAGCCGGGCCGGCGTGAAACGGAGGTAACCCCATGCCGATGATCGTCGACCCGACGGCGCCGCAGATCACTCAGCCGACTCGCGTCGTCTCTCCCGACGGGTGGTTCGCCGCGATCGTCGATCCACTGTGGGCGGGCGTCGTGCTGTCGGTGGACTACTCCGCCGGCGACGCGCCGCTCGCCGACGCCGCCGAGGTGATGCGCGTTCGGATCGTCCGACAGGACCCGGCCGCAGCCGTGCCGGTCGCCGTGCGCAGCGGCGACACGGCATGGGCGGTCGAGGGCGCCGGCACGGCATACGACGCCGAGGCGCCCCTCGGCGTCGGCGTCGTCTACACCGCGACAGCGATCTACGCGGACGGCAGCACGGGCCCGTCGTCGAGCCTCGCCGTCACCGTGCCGGCTCCCGAGCCGGGCGACGACCGCGATCTGTGGATCAAGTCGCTCGACGAGCCGGCTCTGTCCATGCGCGCGATGCTCGTCGACTGGTCGGGGGCGACGGCGGCCGGCCGGCAGGACTCTGCCGACGTCGCCGGCAGCCCGTACCGGGCGGTCGCGTACGACGAGCACGCGGCCGAGTCGGTGCAGATCGTCGTCGACGTCGCGCCCGAGGACGTCGACCGCATGCGCGCGCTGCTGCGGTCGGGCGTGCTGCTCGCGCAGGCGAGGCCGGCGTACCTCTTCCCCGACAGCTTCCACGTGCCCGGCGATATCACCGGGCCGACGCCGACCGGCAAGCTCGGCTCGTCCGAGGGGTACCGGTTCGGCTGGACGATCGACCCGGTCGAGCGGCCGGACGCGACCGGGCAGCCGATGCGGCTGCCGGGTTGGTCGTGGGACGTCGTCGCCGACCGCTTCGCCACATGGGACGCGGTCGCCGCTTCGTACCCGTCGTGGGCGTCGCTGTCGACGAACGGCGTCACCTGATGCTGCCGCTCACCCCCGAGGCGCAGCGGGCGATCACGGGCGCCTCGCGGCGGCCGCGGCGGGCCGAGTGGTCCGTCGACGGCGGCCGCACTTGGAACCCGGCGAAGGTCGGCGACAGCGAGGTACGCGGGGACCGCAACGCCGAGTGTCGCTACAGCGCTTCGGCCGAGCTGCTCGGCGTTCCCCGCGGCCGCTACGGGATCAACTCGGCGATCACGCAAGTGCGGCTGTGGCAGGGGATCGCGGGCCCGCGCATGGACCCGTATTGGGTGCCGGCAGGTGTGTACGTCGTCGACGGCGTCGAGCGCACGGCGCTCGGCGCCTCGGTCGATCTGCTCGGGCTCGAGGACTCGATCAGGGGCGCGAAGTTCCCGACCGCGCGGACGATCGCCGCGGACTCCGCGGGGGCGATCGTGCCGACGCTCGTCGGCGAGGCGCTGCCCGGTCTGCCCGTGTCATGGCGGCCGGGCGTCGACCCCGACACCGCAGTGCCGCAGTTCGTCGTCGACGAGGATCGTTGGCAGGCGCTCAGCTCGGGCACCGACAGCTCGGGCAACTCGACCGGGATCGCCGCGGCGATCGGCGGCGAGTTCTTCTGTGACGCCCGGGGCATCCCGACCATGGCACCGGTGCCCACCCTCGACGACCCGGTCGTGTGGCGCATCCCGCACGGCGTCGCCCTGGTCAAGCCGGCCGAGCGCGAGTCGGCCGAGGGGCTCGTGAACGTCTGGGTGATCTCGGGTGACGCCGGCGACGGCGCGGCCGCGGTCGGCCCGGTGTTCGCGTGGGACGACAACCCGGCGAGCGTTACGTACGCCGGGCCCGACCCGATCGACGACCCGCTCGCCCCGCAGCGTCTCGGTATGCCGTGGGTCCGGCTGCGCGTCGAGCGGTACTCGTCGGCGCTGATCACCTCGGCTGCGCAAGCGGACGCAGTCGGCCGGGCGAAGCTCGCCGACTCGCTCGGCGTCCAGTCGGCGATCTCTTTCACCTCGGTCTGTCACCCGGGGCTCGAGCCCGGCGACGTCGTCGAGGTCGAGGTGCGCCCCGGTGAGTGGCAACGCCACATCATCGACTCTCTCTCGTACAGCCTCGGCGGCGCCTCGATGAGCTGCACGACCAGGACGACCGCCCGGAGGCTGAATTGACCAGCGAGGCAGCGCGTGCACTCGGGGAAGATCTCGCCCTCGCGAAGGGCGCAACGACAGGATCGGGCATCGTGTCGGGCGAGGTCATCGACGTCACCGATACGGGCGTGAACGTGTCCGTGTCCGGGGCGCTGCTGATCGACGTGCAGTGTTCCGACTCGTACCGCAACAGGAACGCGGGCGATTGGGTCGCGGTGAAGCTCGGGGCGAAGCCCGTCGTCATGTGGCGACTCGGCGCCGACCCGGGCCCGCTGGATGAGGACACGATCAAGGCGCTCTCGAAAGAGGTCGCCCTCGACGAGCAAGTCGTGCGGGCGGCAACGTGGGGAACGGCGGCGCCGAGCGGCTCGGGGTGGCAACAGGCGACCGTGCCCTTCGTTCGGAAGAACGCCGAGGGAAAGGTCGAGCTGTACTTTCAGCTCGCCTCGCAGTCCGACACGAGCCCGAGCGCTCCCCCCGACCGGGCGCCGAAGCCCGTGACGATCACGCCGACCGATACGGGCACTTGGCGCGGCGGCCGCCCGGATGACTATGCGTCGTACCCGACGCAAGGGGACTGGACCGGGCGGGGCAACCGGCGCGGCGCCTTCTTCTACGGCTCGAAGATCACCGACGCGTGCTCGGGCAAGACCGTGTCGAAGATGACGGTCAAGTTCACGCGGCGCACCGGCTCGGGCGTCAACGCGAAGCGGCCGCTTCACCTGTACCTGCACAGCTACAGCTCAGCGCCCTCGGGGCAGCTCAACCTCGGCGACGGGCCCGAAGATCTGCTCTCCCTGTCGGTCGGTGCGACCGGCTCGGCGACGCTGCCGGCGTCGTGGCGCTCGGCGCTCGCGTCCGGCTCGGCGAAAGGGCTCGCGATCTACGCGAGCGGCAGCCGCGACTACCTCAGTCTCAGCGGCGGCGCGATCACCATCACGTTCAGCTAGGGGGCCCTATGGCAACCGTCGGATACGCGAAACTGCCGATCCCCGGGGGAGGTGACGCACCGGTAGGGCCCGGCTCCCTCGCCGAGCTCGGGCTCGCGATCGACCCGCACCTAGTGCAGCACGTCGTCGACAAGGCCGAGCGCGACTCGCAGTACGCGAGCGCGCCCCTGCACACGGTCGTCTCAGCCGAGGACGGGTCCACATGGGTCAAGACGAGTGCGACGTCTAACGTCTGGGCGACGATCTACGAACCGTTGCCCGCATGGCGACCGGTGTCTCTGGCGAGCGGGTATCAGGCGGGCGAGTTTCAGCCGCAGGTACGGCTCATGGGTCAACGGGTGCACTTGCGCGGCCGCATCGTCCGCACCGACGGGACCGTGTTTCCCGTATCGGGAGTCAAGATCGGCGACGTCCCGGCCGACTGCCGCCCTGCGACCTACGCCTCTTGGGCCGGCGGGTCCGGGATCTCAGGCGACCCCGTCGTCGGCGTGGGGCGCGTGGAGGTTCTCGGCGACGTCTCGGGCTCCAGCCTCGGCGGTGTCGGCTCGATCGTCTGGTTCTCCCAAGACGGTAGCGGCGTTCCGTGGGTGGACATCAGCGGCTCGTATTGGAAGGACTGACCGCGCGGCATGACTCTCTACACCTACGGCGGCACCGCCGACACCGTACTGACTACCTCGACCGGCGACGTCGTGCCCGACTATCCCGTCGACGTGCGGGTCGCCGGCACCGGGCAGTCAGTGACCGCCCTGTACGAGTCCGACGGGACCACACCTATCAGCGGGCTACGGTCGAACCCGGCCGACAGCGAAGCGCCCGGCGCTATCCGTACGTTCATGTGCGAGTGGCCACAGATCGAGTACGTCTACAACGCGACCGGCGGCCGCACGGTGACGTGGTATCAGGCCGGCCGCGAGGTACCGATCGAGGCGTTGCAGACAGCGACGAGCGCCGCGAGCACCGCCGCGGCCGCCGAGGACGCAGCGACGGCAGCACAGAGCGCAGCGTCGAACGCTTCCGCGGCCGCGGAATCGGCGACCAGCCTCGCCGATGCCGCACAGGATGCAGCCCAACAGGCGGCGCAGGACGCGAGCGAAGCGGTCGCCGCAGTCTCGTCGCGGCTGCCGACTGCCGCGACCGTCGACACGCTGCCGAGCATCGTCTACGACGCGCACCGCGGCGGCGCCGGCGAAGCGCCCGAGAACACCCTCGCCGCACTGCGGGGCGCGATGCCGTGGGCCGACGTCCTCGACCTCGACTCGCAGGTGATCGGCGACGGTACGCCCGTGCTCATGCACGACAGCACCGTCGACCGCACCACGAAGGCGAGCGGGAACGTCTCCCTGTACAACGCGGCGCAGTGGGGGCTCATCCGCTCGGACCCGTCGGCATGGTTCGCCGCATCGGCGCCCGATCTGCCGCTGCACACAGTCGAGCAGATCCTCGACGACCTCGGCGGCCGCCGCGTGATGACCGTCGAAGCGAAGAACGCGGCCGGCGTGACCGCCCTCGCGAACATGATCAAGGCTCGGCGCCTCGAAAGGGCCGTGCTGATCAACACGAACGATCCGACCGTGATCCCGACGATCAAGAACGCGGGGTGTCTGGCTCACCTGTGGCGATCGGCGTCGCAAATGGCCACTGACAGCGCCGCCACGATCAAGGCGAGCGGCGCCGATCTGCTCGACCTCGATATCGCCGGCACTGACGCGCAGATCACGGCGGCGATCGCACAGGGCTACCCGCTCGGCGTGTGGGCGCACACTCTCGTACGCCGCAAGGAACGCGACCGGGCGCTCGCGCTCGGCTGCCGCGGCATCATCACCGATTACCCCGGCTATGTCAGCGGCCGCGTGGCGCGGCGCACGGCGAGCTCGTTCTCGTCCGGTCAGTGGGGCTACGGCTACGTCTCGTCGGGCGCCGCGCGCCCGGTCCTCGACGCGTCCGGACGCATCCCACTGTCGCCGCCGGCGTCGAGTGCGGCCGCCGACGCGGTCGTGATGCTCGCCGGCGAAGTGTCGCCGGCTCCTGCCACGACCACGATCGACGTGAAGTTCTCGTTCCCGGTTGCCGGCTCGACGGGATGGTCGTTGTTCTCCGTGCACCTCGGCGCCGACGACGACGCGACCGTGCTGTCGGGAACGTCGATCCTGCACAACGGCTACACCTGCCAAGTCTCCAACGACCGCTCTCTGCGCATCTATCGCGACGACAAAGCGGCCAGCACGTCGACGCAGCTCGCGAACACCGCGACCGGTACGGCGCTTTCGGCAAACACCACGTACACGCTGCGCGTCGTGATCACGGCGACGCAGATCACGCTCTCGGTGCCCGAGGTATCAGGGCTGACGATCACAGTCACCGACTCGACGTACCGGGTCCCTTGGTACCTGTTCGTCGGCCGTAACTACACCTCGACACAGACCGGGCTGATCTACGTGCAGAGCATCACGACCACCTAACCCCCATAGGAGGCAGACATGCCCGTACCTACCGTCGGTCAAGTCGTGCTCGTCCCGATGGACCAGGCCGTCAACAACGGCGCCGACGTCGCCCCGGCGATCGTCTCTCACGTGTGGTCGGAAACCTCGATCAATGTCCGCGTGATCGAGGACGGGCCGCGCATCGAATGGCGGCAGTCCCTCGAGTACACCGACGACCTCGGCACCCTCGACCGCGGCGAACTCTACTGGTGGACATGGCTGCCGCAGCCGGCCGCCGACGGCGGCAGCTCGACCGACCCGGCGCCGACTGACCCGGGGACGACCGACCCCGCTGCCTGATCACCGCTCATCATCCGACGCCCCGCGAGGGGCTTTTTTCATGCCCGGAAGAGAGGGCTCACCCATGGGTGACACAGAACGGCCGATCCCCGATCGGCTCGCCGACCAGCACGAGCAGGCGCAGCACCTCACGCGTACCGGCAACGGGCCGACCGTGCCGAACGAAGAGGAGTTGCTCGCCGAGGCGCACGGCCCGGCCGACATGGCGGGGTTCTACACCGGGCCCGAGCTCGTCGACCAGGACGCCGAGCCGGCCGCCGACGTCGACGGCGAAGCGGCCGACCAGGACGCCGCCGACACCGCGGGCGGGGGCGAGTCCGCATGAGCCTCGAGGGAATGATCGCGGCCGCCGAGAAGTCGCTCGGGCTCGGCGAACCGAACCACATCCAACAGTGGTACCGCGAGCGCAACGGCAGCGCGTACAACTATCAGTTCCCGTGGTGCGACGCCGCCGTGACGTACTGGGCGACGCAGGCCGACGAACGCGACGCCGTGCTCTTCGGGACCGACTTCGCGTACACGGTGGCGCACGCCGCCCGCTTCAAGGCGGCCGGTTCATGGCACGCCATGACGAACGGGATCAAGAACAGCGGCATACGCCGCGGCGACGTGATCTTTTTCGACTGGGGCGGCTCGAGCGAGATCGGCACGATCGACCATGTCGGGATCGTCACCGGCGTCTCGGCCGACTACCGGTACGTCTACACGATCGAGGGCAACAGCCTCAACGTGTGCGCGCGGCGCGTACGGGTCGTCGCCGATATCGCCGGGTTCGGCCGCCCGAAGTACAAGCCGGCGCCGAAGCCGGCGACCGGCAGCTCGTCGGACACGAAGCGGCCGCAGGTGTCCCTCGCGAAGCTCGTCAAGGCGTCGAAGGTCGACCCGCCGAAGCGGGGAACGCCGGTCAGCTACGCGCCGACGAAGGTCGTCGAGCAGGCACTCGTCGCCGAGAAGCTGCTCGCCGCCGGCTACGCCGACGGGCATTTCGGCACCGCGACGAAGTCGGCGTACTCCCTGTGGCAGCAGCGTTGCGGATTCCACGGGACCGAGCCGGGCGGCGACGCCGACGGCACGCCCGGCGCGACGACTCTCAAGAGGCTCGCCTCGAAGCACGGGTTCGACGTCGTCGCCTGATCTTGCCCGGCCGCCGCTGGGCGGCCGGGCTCACCCATCACCGGAAGGGGGCGGCTCATGCCCGCTCTGTTCGTATCGTTCATGCGCACCGCCGTGCCGTTCGTCGTCGGGTGGCTGCTCACCCTCGCCGTGCGAGCCGGGATCGAGATCGACTCTGCGACCGTCACGGGCGCGGTGACTGTCGGGCTCGGCGTCGCCTACTACTTCGTGTTCCGGCTGCTCGAGTGGCTCGGCGAGCGACTGCCCGGTACCGCGCTCCAGACGGTTGCGGGCGTGCTGCTCGGGTGGGCGCGGCCGCCGTCGTACCCGAAGTGGCAGGCGCTCGAGCCGGTCGACTCGACGCCGCACACCGGGCAGACCGGCAACGGGTGACCTCGGCCGTTCGGCCGCAGTCACACCCCGCACAACCGGAGGTAGCGCGTGGACGCTGCGACGCTCAGCGCGGTCGGCGCGATCGTGGTCGGGCTCGCAGCGGCCGGCGCCGCGCTGATGGGACACCGCGGCGCGAACGCCGCACAGCAGTCGGGCGCTGTGCTCGGCGGTTACTCGACGCTCGTCGACAACTTGCAGGAAGAGCGCGACAAGTTGCAGACGAAGATCGTCGAGAACGAGCGGCTGCTCGCGGCCGCGTACGCCGAGCTCGCAAGTGAGCGAGCCGATAAGGCGGCGCTACAGGGGCAGATCACGACGCTCACGGCCGAGAACGGCCGGCTGCGTGAGCGGATCGTCGAGCTAGGAGGACAGCCCACGTGACGCGCACTCAGGAAGCTCTCGCGCACCGGTGGCGATCGCTCGCGGTCGCTGCCGTGCTGCTCGTGCTGTCGGGGGCGGTCGTTCTCGTGTGGCTGCGGATCGACGCCGAAGCGGGTCGGGCCGAAGCTCTCGCGGCCGAGGCCGACTTGCGAGGCGACGCCGTGAGCACGCTCGCCGGCGACGTGCGCGTGCTGCGCGAGCAGATCAAGGCCGAGGGCAAGACACCGGCCGCCCCGGACCCTTCGCGGGCGGTCGAGAACTTGCCCGACCGGGCCGAGGTACCCGTACCGATCCCGGGGCCGGCGGGCCCGCGGGGGGCGAAGGGCGACCAGGGCGAGCCGGGCCGCAACGCGAGCCCGTCCCCCGGTCCGGCGGGACCGCAGGGCGACCAGGGCGAGCCGGGCGCGACCGTGACCGGGCCCGCGGGCCCGCCGGGGCCGACCGGACCGGCGGGCCCGCCCGGTGCGGACGGGCAAGACGGCGAGGACGGGCAAGACGGCGAGGACGGGCGCGACGGCGTCGACGGGCGCGACGGGCAGACGTGTCCCTCGGGGTACAGCTTGCAGGCACCCGATTGGGACCCCGACGCTCTCGTGTGCCGACGCGACGGCGCCCCACAGCCGAGTGACCCGTCGCCGTCGCCGAGCTCTTCGCAATCGCTGCTCGGTCTACCGGCCGAGCGACGCCGCATTGCATGAGCGTGCGCCCCTGTCTGGCCTCACGGCCGGGCAGGGGCGTTCTTTTGCATTCTGCTGCCGTTGACGGCAGCCGTACTCTGGCGATACGGCACCGGCACGTGAAGGAGCGGCATGGACTCGTCCGGCGAACTCAGCACAGGTGAACGGATTCGGATGCTGCGGGAATCCCGTGGCCTTACCCGCGAGGCACTTGCGCAGATGTGCGGACGCGGCGTCGAGTGGCTGAAGAAGATCGAGACAGGCGAGCGTGAGCTAAGGCATCACACGCTGCTCGTGCGGCTCGGCGCCGCGCTGCAACTCTCGGATCTCTCAGCGATCACCGGGGACGCCAACGGCCCGGCACAACCCGTACAGACGGGCCGGCTCTCTCACCCCGGGCTGCCCGACGTATGGGCCGCTGTGATGAATCGCCCTCTGTCCCTCGGCGCACCTGCACGTCGACAGCCGTTCGACCCGGCCGTACTGCAAGGCCGCGTTGATCAGTCTTGGAACCTGTGGCACACCTCGCAGCACAACCGATCGGAGGTGACAGCGCTACTGCCCGACCTGATCCGCGACGGCGAGGCAGCAGTGCGTTCCCTTGACGGCACCGAGCGGCGTGCCGCCCTGGTCGCCCTGTCGGATATCTATCGGCTCACCGGGCAGGCGACGGCGTACGTCGCTCCGGCCGAACTCGCCTGGGTCGTCGCCGACCGCGCGCTTACCGCGGCGCAGGAAGCAGACCGACCGGACGCGATCGCCGCCGCGGCATGGAATCTCGGCAACATCCTGCGAGAGACGAGCTACCCCGAGGAAGCACTACGCGTCGTCACCGAGGCGGCCGACCTGATCCGCCCGCACCTCGACGGCTCCCCGGACGACTGGCGAGGCGTGTACGGGGCGCTACAACTGCACGCCGCCGTGACTGTCGCCCGCGACGGCCGCGAAGGCGACGCGTGGCGCTACTGGGACAAGGGCGACCAGGTCGCGAAGAGTCTGCCCGCTTCGTACGTGCACCCCTCGACCGTGTTCGGCCGCGCCAACGTTGACTTCCACGCGGTCAGTGTCGCCACCGACCTACGGAAGTCGGCGCGGGCGATCGGGCTCGCCGACGACATCGACCCCGACGTGATGCCGTCCGTCGAACGTAAGGCCCGACTGTGGGTCGAGGTAGCACGCGGACACCTGCAACGGGGCGACCGTACGGCGGCGCTGATGGTGATGAAGATGGCGTACGAGATCGGCGCCGAAACCGTCGCGTACACCCCGTCGGCCCGGTCCGTGGCTGCCGATCTGTGGCGGCACGCCCCTCGCGCTATGCGAGGCGAAGCGAGCCGGCTCGCCGAGTCGATCGGGGTCCCGACGGCCGTCTGACCAGGGGTACAGGTTGGGACAGGGGTACAGTCTGTACCCGTTACCGGTCGGTAGTCGCTTTACGGTACGTCACTCAGCGACTACCGACCGGGGGTCACAATGTCCCGCTTACACGCATCGCTGCGCCGCGGCTCGACGCCCGCTTGCGACAGGCGAACGGGCGAGGTTCGCGTACCACTCACCCTGTACGACCTCGACGAGCCGCAGGATTATCCCGACCTCGTGCTCGCGCGCGCCGAGGCCGAGGCGCTCTTCGCGCAACTGCGCGCCACCCTCGTACTGGTTCCTGAACAGCAGCCGCCGGCACGCCCGGAGGTCGTCAGGTGACCGAGGAGCCGCGCAAGATCACCGACGCCCGCCTCGCGTCCGGCGGGTTTAACGGGTTCACGCCGCTGAACTGGGTCAGAGAATCCGGCGGCAAACCAACCGGCGCACTCGCCGCGTGGGAACGCGGTGAACTCGCCGAACTGCCCGTCGGCAAGGGGTGGGACGTCGTCCGTCTGCCGCGCGCGATCGGTTGGAAGGTCGTAGCGCACATGCGCGCCGCCGACCTCGCCGTCGGGCCGGCACAGCACACCCCCGACGGCGTCGACGTTCTCGTGCCGGTCGGGTCGGCCGCCGAGTGGCACCTGCCCGACAGCGAAGTGCTCACCGAAGGCGCGCTCGTCGCCGTGCCGCACCCCGCGACCGTCGCCCCCCACACGCTTAGGGCGCACTCGTGGATCGTCTCGCCGCGCGACGGCGGGCCGCTCACCGACGCCGACATGCTGCACGAGTCGTACGCCGCGGTGCTCGCAGCGCTTCACATGGAAGGCGCCCGGTGACCGCTAACGCTGCTGTCGAGCCCGTGACGCTCGACCTGATCGTGTTCCTCAACGTGCGCACGTGGATCGGCCAAACACAGAGCGGCGAGCTCTACCCCGCGCTCATGCTGACGTACCCGGCGCAGCGGGCCGAGGGCGTCGACCCGGGCGTCGTCGAGCACACCATGCGCCGAGTCGCGGTGTCGCTCGGCGGCGCCCCGGCCGGCTCGCCCGTCCCCGAGGTCGGCGTGCGTCTGGGCGTGCGGGGGGCCGAGGCGCTGATGTGGTTCCCCGGCTGCTCGTATGCGCTCAAGATCGCCCGCCCGCCATGGGTGCGCGCCCTCGAGAGTTGCGGCCGCGCGCTGCTCGAGGTCGGGCTCGACGAGCTGTCGACGGTCGCCTCGGTCGCCGAGGTCGACGAGTACCGAGAGAGTCAGTACGGGCTCGGGCGCATGCACCTCGCCCTCGCGGACGTCGGCCGGCGCCCCCTCGAGTTGCGGGTCGGGGGTGCCGAGTCGTGAAGGCGTGCACGATCTGCGACGACCAGATCAAGCCCGACGAGCCGCACAAGCGGCACAGGAGCAGCCGACCGGATGAGGACGACCGGCCCACCTTCTTCACGCATGACCGCTGTCGGCAGCGCCCCACGGTCGTACCGTTCATCGCGACGTGGTCGAGCGAAAAGGCGATCGCCGCGCCGACCGTCGTCCCTCGACTGACGGGCGGGATCGGCTACGTGGGCGAGGTGCCCGACGACCGCGAACGCGGGGTGCTCTGGCAGCGCTCCCTCGATCTGCGCGGCCGCGGCCGCCCGCTGTACGCCGAGGTGCATCCCGGCCGGCAGCGCCTCGCGATGCGGCACGAGCTGTGCCAGGTGTGCGGCGAGCCGGCCGACAGGGACGACGACGGCGTGCTGTGGCTGCTCGAGGACCGGCGTAGCGACTGGAAGGGGTGGCCGCACGATTTGACGACCACTCACCCGCCGATCTGCCGGGCGTGTGTTCCGATCGCGCGTGCTCAGTGTCCGCACTTGTGGCGCGGCGCTGTGGCCGTGCGGGTCGGCCGGTCCGAGGTGTGCGCCGTTCATGGGCAGCGGTACGCCCCTGGGGCGTTCGGGCCGCGGCGTGTCGGAGGTGACACGGTTCTCTTCGGGGAGCAACCGGCGATCGACTGGACGATCGCGTCACAGCTCGTCCGCGCGTTGTACGACTGCACGTTCGTCGACCTCGAGCACGAGCTCGCTCGGCGCTCATAGACAGGGGCGGTCGGCGGTGACGTGCTCCCCCTTCGTAACCCGCCGGCCGCCCCGCATCACCGCGTACCGAAGTTTTGACCCGACCAAAACGATCACAACGTTGTCGATCGGTGCCACACACAGGCATCGTTACTGGCGGGTACGCCCCGCCCCCCGCACGGGCGTGAAGGCACACTCGCGCGAGGTTCCGACTCCGTCCAGATGGCGGAGCGCGCCCGGCCGCCCCGGCGCCCTACCATGGGCGACCGGGGCGGTTTCGTGTCTCTGACCAGGAACGATATCCGGCCAGAGTTTCCGTCAGAGCCGCGAAAATGAGGGCAAGCGCTTCGGCGATTTTCGTTCGCGAGCGACCTGCGAAAACGCAGGTGAGCACATCGCTTAGGCCCGCGCACCTTCTAAGCGCTTGGCCGCAGGTTCGAGTCCTGCCGGGGGCGCACCGCTACACATCGTGTTTCCCCAGTCCGGATGGGCCGTACGGCCTACCGATGGCTCCTTCTTGCAGCAGAGGCGCGTTGCGGCGGACATGCCGTCGTGCGACCGGCATCGGGCTCGGGCGGACCAGCACCGCCGGAGCCGACATCACGGAGCCGGCCCCCGGCACCACCTCGACATCACGCCCCGCCTGGGCGGCCGAGATCATGCGCGACCGCCGCTGACAGTGCCACGGCGTAGAGTCGATCACCTGAGCGGATCAAGCCCGGACCGGATCACGCAGGGGGAAGGACCGACATGCGTCTGCACTGTGCCGTGCTCGACGACTTCCAGCGGGTGGCGAGCGAGTTCGCCGACTGGTCTCCGCTCGCGGACCGGGTCGACGTCGTGTGCCACGACACCCACTTCGCCGACGAGGACGCCCTGGCGGCCGCGCTCGCCGACGCCGACATCGTCGTCACCCTGCGCGAGCGCGTCCCCTTCCCCGCCTCCCTCATCGCCCGGCTGCCCCGGCTGAAGCTGCTCATCGCCTCCGGCATGCGCAACTCCGTCATCGACTACGCGGCCGCCGAGGCACACGGGGTCACCGTCTGCGGTACGGCGAGCTCCTCGACCCCGCCGGTCGAGCTGACCTGGGCGTTGCTGCTCGGTCTGGCCCGCGGGATCGTCGAGGAGAGCAACGCCCTGCGCGCGGGCGGTCCTTGGCAGAGCACCGTAGGCGCCGACCTGCACGGCCGCCGGCTCGGACTGCTCGGCCTCGGGAAGATCGGCGGCAGGGTGGCACAGGTCGGGCTCGCCTTCGGCATGCAGGTCAGCGCCTGGAGCCGGAACCTCACGAAGGAGCGCGCCGACGAGGTGGGCGTAGAACTCGCCCCCTCCCTGCCCGACCTCCTCCGCGCCGGCGACTTCGTCTCCGTCCATCTCGCCCTCGGCGACCGCACCCGAGGTCTGCTCGGCCCCGCCGAACTCGCCCTCCTCAAGCCCGGCGCCTATCTGATCAACACCTCCCGTGCGGCGATCGTCGACCAGGACGCGCTCGTCGCCGCCCTGCACGAGGGCCGGATCGCCGGAGCGGGCGTCGACGTCTTCGACACCGAGCCCCTCCCCGCCGACCACCCGATGCGCACGGCACCGCGCCTGCTCGCCACCCCGCACCTCGGCTATGTCTCGCAGGCCAACTACACGACGTACTACGGCCAGGCCGTCGAGAACATCCAGGCCTACCTGGCGGGTTCCCCCGTACGACGGCTGACCGGTCCGAGCTGATTTCCCTCGCACGCCAGAGCGATGCCCGGTCCCCCACCGCAGAAAGGGTGATCCCCACATGAACGCCGTTACCAGGAGTGAGCCTCCGCGTTGAAGGGGGAGTGCGACGGCGCGTCCTGCCGCCGCACTTACCGAGTCAAAAGGAGAACGTGATGTCTCGCATCGCGAAGGCAGCAGGAGTCGCCCTCGGCGCCGGTGCCGTGGTCATCGGCGGCGCCGGCCTGGCCCTGGCGGACGCCAATGCCGAGGCCGCCGCCATCGGCTCGCCCGGCGTCCTGTCCGGCAACGTCGTCCAGGTTCCGATCCACATCCCGGTCAACGTGTGCGGTAACACCGTCAACGTGGTCGGCCTGCTGAACCCGGCCTTCGGCAACACCTGCGCCAACATCAGTGGCGGCGACAGCCACAAGGGCAACCCCGGCCCGGGTGGGCACAGCGGCTACGGCGGCTGATCGTCCTACGCGGCACAAGAGCCCCGGCACCTCGAGCGCCGGGGCTCTCCCCATGTCCGGGACCATGTGCGGGACCATGTGCGGGCCCACCTCCGCGGGCCCGCCACAGGTCTCAGGCGTACCGGTAGATCCCGCTGACGTCCTCGAGCTGATCCGGCGTCACGTTCCACGGCGGCAGCTTCTCGTGCCGCGCCACGACCCGCTCGTACTGGTCGCTCGCCGGGCCGGGCGGCCTCGCCGGCAGATAGCGGGCGCCGCCGTGCCGGCGCTGCCAGCGGTACCAGCACAGGTCGATGAAGGCGTGGTGCAGCCAGAACACGGGGTCGTTGACGGACGCGCCGCCGACCATGGCCCCGCCGACCCAGCGGTGCACCCGGTTGTGGTTGCGCCAGGCGGCACTGCCCCGCCCGCTCCCCCACCCCTCCAGCTTGTTGCGGAAGCCCTTGGTGACCGTCGAGTTCCAGGGCGAGACGTCGTAGACGGGGTCGGCGAGCGCCCCCTCCAGCTCGGTTTTGGTCGGCAGCGCGAGAGGAGCGGCGGCGTGCCCGAGGTCCCGGGTGAGGAACCGCCCGTCGGTGACGCCCTCCGTGAGAGTCCAGTTGCCGCTCGCGTAGGCGAACGGCCCGGTCATCACCTGGCGGTCCGAGCGCCTCCCGTTGCCGCCGAGGAGGTCCTTGGTCCAGGGCACGGACGTCGTCCCACGGTCCCGGGTCCAGTCCCAGTACGGCACCGTCACCGACGGGTCCACCCGGCGCAGCGCCCGCTCCAGGTCCAGCAGGAAGCGGCGGTGCCAGGGCAGGAAGGAGGGCGCCATGTGGGCCGTCCGCAGACCGTGCTCGCCGTCGGAGACGTAGTACTGGATATGGGTGCGCACGAACTCGTCGTACTCGCCGCGCCGTTTCAGCTCCAGCAGGGCCTTCACGAACCGCCGCTTCTCGGTGGCGGTGAGGGTGCTGACGTCCTTACGCGTGTACACCATGGTGTCCCCCCATGTGTGCGTCGCCCGCCATGGTCCCCAGGTCGCGCAGCCGCTGCCCGGGCCCCAGCTCGTCGACGGCCGCGCGGGCCGCCTCCAGCGGGGTCGGGTACGAGCGGTAGTGGTCGACCATGCTCAGCCAGCCGCCGTCGGCGCGGCGCATGAGGTGCAGCGGTCGGCCGTCCACGGTGACCTGCCACGGGACGGCGTCGGCGGGGTACCCGGCGGTGATCATCCGCAGGCCGCGGATGCGCCGGCCGCGATGGATCTCGTCGAAGTCGAAGGCCGGGTCCGCGGGGTGCGCGGCCCGGTGCTCGGGCCGGGAGGCAGCGACGACGGGGGCCAGCGCGACGGCCGCGGCCGTCGCGAGCAGCGCGCGCACCGCGTCCCGGCGCGCGGTGCGCACCGGCCGGGGTCTCACCGCCCCCGTTTCGGCCCTCGCCACTCCCCCACCGACGCTGACGACCATCGTGTACTCCTCGTCCGGTTCCGATGTACACAGCCGTAACCGCCCGAGGGCCCCCGTGGTCACTCCTTCGGCCCAGGCGGTCCCGGAAGGCCGACGGGCCCGGGCCGCCATGCCCCGGGCCCCGGCCCTCGTGCCGAACCGCCGAACCGCCGAACCGCCGAGCCGCCGCGTCGCCGCGTCGCCGCGTCGGCGCGACCCTAGAGCCCCGGTCCCATACCCAGGTCAGCGCCGGGCACCGTCTGCAGGACCGGGGCGAGGATGCCCACCTCCGGGAGCTTCGTGTCCGGCAGGCCCATGTGGTCGGGGTTCGGCCGGGTCAGCGGGGCGTCCACGCTCAGGCCGGGCGCCAGGGTGCGCAGATCGGCGGCGGGTACGCCGACTCCGACGTGGTCGAAGTCGTCTCCGAGGACGTGGGGCACGGGCGCGCGCAGGCCGGCGCCGGGCAGGCCGCCGGTGAGCGGCACCTGCGGGACGGTACGCGCCGGAAGGAGCCGGCCCTCGACGAACTGCGGACCGTCGGGCTTGCCCGGCCGCGGCAGCGGGATCTCCCCGCTGAGGCTCGGCAGCTCCATGTTGAGGTTCTTCTCGGCGGCTTCCAGCGGCACCGGGACGGGGACTGTGCCGACCGCGGCGGCGGGCGCGGCGGCGGCACCCATGGCGGCCGCGACGCCGGCGACGACGGCGGCAAGGGTTCGGGGGGTCGACTTCATGGCAGGTGCGGTCCCTTTCAGGGTTCGGGGGCTCAACGTCCGTACCGCGTAACGATCCTGGGGCGGTCACCAGCGCAAGAATCCCCCGGGTGCCGCAGTAGTACGACGAACCGACAGCGGCCGGTCAGCTCGTCCAGAAGTCCCACCAGCGGGTCAGGATCAGCACTCCGACGATCCCGGTGTGCAGCACCGGTGGCACCCAGGCGAACTCGTCGAGGAACGCCCTGAGCGGGCCGGGCGCGGGCAGGAACCGGTGGCGTACGGCGTGCGCGACGACGTACCAGAACAGCAGGATCGTGGCGACCCACGCCAGACAGCACCACAGGCACAGCGCGTTGATCCGGTACAGCGACTCGAACTGCAGCCACGACACGAACCCGACGCCGAACAGGCAGCCGGCCGCGAGGGCCAGCCAGTACCAGCGGGGGAAGCGGGCGCCCGCCAGCAGGCTCACGCCGACGCAGATCACCATGCCGTAGGCGACCAGGCCCAGCATCGGGTTGGGGAACCCGAAGGCCGCGGCCTGGTCGCTCCGCATGACGCTGCCGCAGGACACCACCGGGTTGAGGCTGCACCCTGGGGTGAAGTCCGGGTCCTCGAGCAGTTTGAACTTGTCGAGCGTGATGACCCAGGAGGCCAGCAGCCCGGCCGTCCCCGTGATCACCAGCAGCAGGGCGAAGGCGCGGCCCGCGCCCGCGGGTTCCCGCGGGTGCTGTCCCGGGGCGGTCACGGCGTCAGGCGCGCAGGCTGCGGGCCGGCAGCACGATGTGCGCGGCGGCGTCCAGGGTCTCGTCGGCGTTGACGAACTCGGCGAGCGTCGCCGGGGCGACGGACTCGCCCGGCGCGGCCTCCGGCCAGGCCCGGGTGGTGAAGATCAGGTAGGCGAAGCCGCGTGCGTCGACCGCCGCCAGCCACTCCGGCGGCACGGTGCACTGGACGTTGAGCCGCGGCATGGTGAGGACGGCCTGGCCCGCGACGACGAGCAGACCGACCGGGAGACTGGGCCTGGCGATGCCGTCGACCAACTCCCGGCCGACCGGCAGGCCGTTGTCCCTCAGCAGCTGCTCGACCGCTGCGGACGTCGTCTCCGGACCGCCCTCGGCGTTCCCGAGGGAGCAGACCAGGAGGTGGGGGATGTCGACGCCGCCGGCGTTCTCCCCGCTCCAGGGCAGTACGACGATCGTGCCCAGGTCGGCGGAGCGGAAGGGCCGGGTTTCGCTTGAGGTTGAGGTCACCGGGCGACCTTAACGACGCTCCGGACGGCCGCCTGACGCGTTCTCACCCGTGTGGCCGATGGGCCGCCGTCCGTCCACACGAACGAGGGACGGGCTCGAACAGCGCGAAGGGCCGATCCCATGGCCCGGACGGCCACCACGGAATCGGCCCCATTCCCGGACGGATCCGGTGCGGGGAAAAGCGGAGTCAGCCGCCCACGGGAAGTACGCCGACAATGCCGCCGTCGTTGTTCAGGTCCTCGGTCGCGCCCTTCACGGTGTTGAGCACGGAGTCCTTGTTCTCGGTGTCGAGCGCGTCCGACTGGTGCTGCAGCGGCATCACGTCGATGGGACCCCTGGTGAGCGCGTTCACGGCGCCGTTGAGGCTGGTGGGCGTGAGGTCGGCGTTGTTGTAGGCGAACGCGGGCGCTGCGGCACCGGCGAGGACCAGGGAACCGGCAACGACAGCAGCGGCCTTCAGGGACTTCATCGTGTTCCTTTCTTCGGCAACTCATGTCGCCAGAGAGAATTCTGACGCCGTGTCCAACGAGTTGCGTCGGGAGCGGAAACCCTCCCGGTGAGTCCTCATATGAGATCCCTGAGCTCCATGAAAGGCCGCGCGAAAGGGCCGCGGGGCTAGCTCGGCAGGCCGTTCGCCGGAAGGCCCGGCGGGCCCGGCAGGCTCGGTCTGGGCAGCTTGCCGCCCAGCAGGGTCGCGGCGACGGTGTTGACGAGACTCGTCACCGAGCCGGTGACCGCCGGTGGCACCTGAGCGGCGTCTCCTGAGGTCACCGCCTTGATCAGCTCGTCGATCGCCTTCTGCAGCGCGGCCAGCGCGTCGCCGATGACGTCGGCGGGGGCCACGCTCGCGTTGACACCGCTCCTCGTGGGGGCGGGGAGCGTGTCGGCCGGGAGGGCCGGGGCCGTCGTGGTGGCCTTGGCGATGGCGTCCTTCACGGCGGTGCCGAGCCGGTTCGCCTCGGCGGCGGAGAGCTGGCCGTTGTCGGCCTTGAGCACGGAGTCCAGCAGGTCGGTGACCGGGGTGAGTACGCCGCCGAGGTCACCGAGGCTCTTCACCTGGGCGAGGAGCGCGTCCGCGTCGGGCAGGGGCGCACCGGACGCCGTACGGGCGCGCTCCCGGGCCGGGTCGGCGGCGACGGCGGCCGGGCCGGCCGTGCCGACCAGCAGGGCGGCGCACAGTGCGGTGGACGCGATGCGCCGTGCGGGCAGACCACGCATGGGTGTTCCTTTCGATGAGCATCGGATCTGTGCCCACCGTGAATTCACCCACCGGGCCCCGCAACCGGTGTCCCCCGTTCGGGGAAACGCAGACCGGCCGCTCTTCCGCGCGCGAAACACGGGAGAGCGGCCGGCCGACGGAGCGACGTGTGAACGTCAGTCGTTCACGCACTGGTTGCCGAACGCCGGGTTCAGCAGAGCGATGATGTCGACGGTGTTGCCGCAGAGGTTGACCGGCACGTGCACCGGAACCTGGACGACGTTGCCCGACAGCACACCCGGGGAGTGAGCGGCGACGGCCTGCGCGCCACTGTCGGCGACGGCGATGCCCGCACCACCGGCGACGGCCGCGGCGGCAACGGAGGTCAGGGCCAGGCCCTTCGCGATACGCGACATGGAGAGTTGCTCCTTGGGGGTTGACGCAAACACCCGGGCGGGGATGCCCGGCGCTGTGTCAACGCGCGGCGCCCTCGCGGGTTGTGCGGCCAAAGGGGTGATCTACCGGGATCCCGCGTGTGCGATTCCGACACGGATGACCGGTTTGACAGTAATAGTCCGGAACGCGGCTAGAGTTGCGGATCTCCGACGCCCCCACAGACGGCACGTCGCACGCAACGGGGCGCCGTATTTTCCGGAAAGGGCAACGCCGGTCATGCGTAATTCCCCGGGTCCACTGCTGCGCCGTGCGATGGCCGGCGTGCTCTGTCTGGCGGCCCTCGCCGCGCCGGTCTGCGCCGAAGCGGCGGTCTCCGCCCCGCCGACCGCCCCGTCGGCCGCGGAGGCGCGGCGGCTCCCCTTCACCGAGCGGTACCGCGCGACTCAGCACGGCGGCATCGTCCGCGCGGCCAACATCTCCATCAGCTGCCGTGCCACCGGCGCCCGGGCCGCAGCCTCCTGCCCGGCCGCACGCGCGGGCGGGAAGGGGGTCAACGGCGGCTTCGACATGTTCTACGTCGACGTGGACCGCGACCCCAACACCTACAACTCCTCCCGTGCCGGGGTCCGGCTCCCCGAGGGCTCACGGGTGACGTACGCGCGCCTGTACTGGGGCGGCAATCTGCGGGTGGGCGAGCAGAAACCGCCGAAGGACAACGGGCGGGTGCTGATCGCCGAACCAGGCGGCGAGTACAAGGCGCTCCTCGCGGACACGGTGGTGGGTCACCGGGTGACGCACGGCGCGGACGCGTACCAGGCCTCGGCGGACGTCACGAAGCTGGTCCGGGAGAGCGGTTCGGGCCTGTACACGGTCGCGCAGGTCAATGTGGCGATGGGCAGGTCGACGGCCGGGGCGTGGGGCGGCTGGACGCTGGTGGTGGCGTACGAGAACGCGGCCCAGCCCCTGCGGCACCTCTCCCTCTGGGACGGCTTCGACGCCCTGAACTCCCGTACCGTCCAGGAGATCCGCCTGGGCGGCCTGCGCCTGCCGAGGAACGGCACCGGCCGGGCCGGGCTCGTCGCGTACGACGGCGACCGCGGCCGCACGGGTGATTCGTTCACCGTGTCGACCGGCCGCGGTTCGAACACCGTGCTCGCCGGTCCCGCAGGCCCCCGGGACGACGTACTGAACTCGACGATCTCCGAGGTGGGGGCGCCCACGCCGGAGCGTGTGCCCTCGTACGCGCACACGCTGGGTTACGACTCGGACGTGTTCGAACTCGGAAACGCCCTGCGCGACGGCGGTGACCACCTGGCCTTCCGGCTCGTTTCCCACCGGGACGCGGCATGGGCCGGCGCGCTCTTCGTCGTCGTCGACGCCCGGCAGTAGGCCCGTTCCGGCCCGTCCCGAGCCCGTCCCTGAGCGAGGAAACCGCGCAATGCACCAGTCAGCAACCGACCCCAGGCCGCGGGTCCTGCACCTCACGCAACCCGTGGACGGCGGGGTGCCCCGGGTGGTGACGGACCTGACGCGGGCCCAGGTCGCCGCCGGTCTGCACGTCACGGTCGCCTGCCCGCGCGGCCCCCTCACCGCGGACCTGCGGGCCCTGGGCGCGGACGTACGGCAGTGGGAGGCGACGCGCTCGCCGGGTCCGACACTCGTTCGAGAGGTACGGCGGCTCGCCCGGGTGATCGAGGAGGTGCGGCCGCATCTGGTGCACGCGCACAGCGCGAAGGCCGGACTGGCCGGGCGGCTCGCCGTGCGGGGACGGATCCCCACCGTGTTCCAGCCGCACGCCTGGTCGTTCGAGGCCGTCGGCGGCGTCACCGCCGCCCTCGCGCTCGGCTGGGAGCGGGCCGGATCACGCTGGTCCGCGCGAACCGTGTGCGTCAGCGAGGCGGAGCGCCGAACGGGGCTGCGGGCCGGGATCGCGGGGCGGTGGAGCGTGATCCCCAACGGGATCGACACCGAACGCTTCCGTCCCGCCACCGCGGACACCGTACGGGCGCAGCTGCTGCCCGAGGTCGATCCGGCGGCACCCCTCGTGGTGTGCGTGGGGCGGCTGTGCCGGCAGAAGGGACAGGACGTCCTGCTGCGGGCGTGGGACACGGTGCTGCGCCAGGTACCGGACGCCCGGCTGGTGCTGGTCGGGGACGGACCCGAGCGGGACCGGCTGCGCGAACGGGCCCCGCGGTCCGTGCTCTTCACCGGGGCCGTCGCCGATGCCGTGCCCTGGTACCGGGCCGCCGATCTGGTCGTGCTGCCCTCGCGCTGGGAGGGCATGGCGCTCGCCCCGCTGGAGGCGATGGCCTGCGGGCGGCCCGTGGTGGTGACGGACGTGGACGGCGCCCGGGAGAGCCTGCCGCCCGCCCTCGCACCGCACTGCCTGGCGCCCCCGGAGAACCCGGCGGCACTGGCCGGCGCCGTCGCCGAGCTGTTGCTCGACCCGTCGCTGCGCGAGTCGCTCGGCCACCGGGGCCGCCGTCATGTCCTGTCCACCCACGACGTGCGGCGCACGTCCGAGGCGGTGGCGGGCCTGTACCGCGACCTGCTCGACGCCGAGCTCGCCGCGCGCGTCGCGCCCACCGAGCACAGGGAGCCCATCCACTCGTGACCGCGGAAAGCACCGTCCCCTCCCCCGGCGGACAGGCCCGGGACCTCGGATTCTCATCCGTTTCGATCATGCCGCCGCGCGACCAGGGAGCCGGATTCCGGTTCCCCGCCCGCCGGCCCACGGCCCGCCCCGCCTCCCCGGTCCCGCTGCTCACCGCGGACCTTCTCGCCGGCCTGGTGGGGGCGTTCGCGCTCAGCGGCGACCGGTTCCGGCCGCTGCTGGTGGCCGTGCTGCTGGCCGCGTCGATACTGCTGCGCCCGCACCCGCCCCGTCAGGTGGCCGGCGTCCTCGACGAACTGCCCGCCGTGTGCGCCAGGATCGCGGTCGCCTGGCTGGTCCTCGCCGCCGCGGTGGCCTCGTACGACGCGGACCGGGCGCTCTCCCCGGCCACCCTGGCCGTCGGCTTCCTGCTCCAGTCGGTGGCGGCCTGCGTGGGCCGCGGCACCGTGCGCCGGCGCCAGCGCGTGACCCGGCTGGTCCGTCCGCGCGCCGCCCTCGTCATCGGCCCCGCGGCGACCGCGCAGCGCGTGGCCGCCGCCGTACTGCGCCATCCGGGCTGTGGCGTACGGCCGGTGGGGATCGTGAGCGAGCAGTCCGACGGCGGTGAGGGGCTGCCCGTGCTGACGACCGGCGAGGAGGTCGAGCGGGCGCTCATCCAGAACGGCGTACGGGACGTCCTGATCGTGCATCCGTCCGTACGGTCCCGGCAGGGGCCGTTGCTGCGGGCGCTCGCCGAGTCGGGGTGCGCGGTGTGGGAGATCGACGCGGAGTCACCGTCGTACGAGATGAGGGAGCAGCTCGCCGGGTTCTCCTGCCGGCGTCTGGTGATGGGGTCGCGGCGGCGGGGCAGCGCCGGGAAGCGGGCGCTGGACGTGGTCGTGTCCGGGACGCTTCTGTTGCTGGTCAGCCCGCTGCTGCTGGTGTGCGCGGCGGCACTGCGGCTGAACGGCGGGCCGGGGGTGGTGTTCCGGCAGGAGCGGATCGGCATCGACGGCAAGCCGTTCACGCTGCTGAAGTTCCGCACCCACCGGCCGGTCGACGCGCACGAGGCGGCGACGCGCTGGAGCGTGGCGAACGAGCACCAGATGCCGTGGCTGTGCCGCTTCCTGCGCCGTACCTCGATGGACGAGCTGCTCCAGCTGTGGAACGTCCTGCGGGGCGACATGAGCCTGGTCGGCCCGCGGCCCGAACGCCCTTACTTCGTTGCGAAGTTCAGCCAGACCTACCCCGGTTACGCGGCCCGCCACCGGATGCGGACCGGCATCACCGGGCTCGCCCAGGTCCACGGTCTGCGCGGTGACACCTCGATCGAGGACCGCTGCCGGTTCGACAACGCCTACATCGACAACTGGTCGCTGTGGCAGGACATCTGCATCCTGCTGCGCACCGCGGCCGCGCTCGTGCGTCCGACAGGGAGCTGAGCGCGCATGAGTCTCGCACTGAACCTGCCGAGGGTGCGGGAGCTCTCTCCCGTTCTGCCGGTGGTGGCGGTGGTGGCGCTGCTGGCGCTGCCGGTGTCGCCGACCGCCGAGAGCGGTGCGGGGCCGGCCGACGCGGTCTCCGGACTGGTGGTGCTGTACTGCGTGGTCCGGCTGCTGCGGGAGCGGCGGCGCCCCCTGTCGCGAACGGCCGCCGTCGTCCTCGGTCTGCCGGTGGCCGCGCTGGCCGTCGCCGCGGTGGGCGCGTCCTCGCCGGTGGCCGGGCTCACCGGTATGGGCCGCTATCTCCAGGTGTTCGTGCTGGTCCCGGTGGCCGTACTGCTGCTGGTCCGGGACCGGCGCGACTTCCGGCTGCTGGCCTGGTCGTTGGTGGCCCTGGCCGGGTGGCAGGGGGCGATCGGCGTGCACCAGTACGCGACCGGGACCGGCGCCTCCTACCAGGGGGCGGACATCCGGGCCGTCGGCACCTTCGGGCCGGCGGACGTGATGGGGATGGCGACCGTCGTCTCCTTCGGGCTGGTCTGCGCGCTCGGGCTGGCGCTCGGACGGACGTCGGTACGTCAGCGGGTGGTCGCCGCCGGGTGCGCGCTCGCGCTGCTGCTGCCGCTCGCGTTGTCCTTCAGCCGGGGCGCGTGGATCGCCACGGCCGTGACGTGCTCGGTGCAGCTGGTGCTGGCCGGGGTGCGGCGGGCGCTGTCGGTGGGGGCCGTGGTGGCTGCCGTCGGCGTGGTCCTGGTGGGCGGGTTCGGGCTGGGTTCGGCGCAGCTGCAGGAGCGGATCGACAGCATCACGCAGGTCACCGACGCCCCCGACCAGTCCGTGACCGACCGGTACACCATGTGGGCGGCGGCCGTCGGCATGTGGCGCGAACAGCCGCTGACCGGTGTGGGGTTGAAGGGCTTCCCCGAGCAGCGGGACGGGCACGCCTCGCTGGCCCTGTCCGCCGGCAGTGACACGGAGGGTGCGGGCGCGGCCTTCCGCCGGCAACCGCTGCTGTCCCCCCACAACATGTATCTCCTCGTGCTCGCCGAACAGGGTCTGACCGGCCTGCTCGCCCTCGCGGGCAGCTGGCTGGCCCTGCTGGTGTGCGGGCTGCGGGGACTGGTGCGGGCACGCGGGTCCGGGCGCGGGCTGGACTGCGCGCTCGTCGGCTGCGGACTGCTGGTGTGGCAGCTGACGGACTTCGCGTACGCGGACATCGGCGGCCCCTCGACGGTGCTGACGGCGGTGTGCTTCGGGGTGGTGGCGTGGTGGGCGCTGGTCGGGAGCGGGGCGGTGGCGGCGCGGGACGGGAGCGGTTCCGCACAGGCGCGGGACGGGGCCGGCGAGACCGAGGAGGCCGGAGCGCGATGACGGCGACACCTCCGCGTGCCCCGACATCGGCCGGGTCTGACGCCGCTGAACCCGGGCGAGCTTCCGGGTCGGCTGGGTCCGGCGCGGACTTTGGGCAAGCTTCCGGGTCGGCGGGGCCGGGGGCGGACCCTGGGCCGGCTTCCGGGTCGGCCGGGTCTGACGCCGACCTCGGGCCGGCTTCCAGGTCGGCCAGGTCGGGGGCGGACCCTGGGCCGGCTTCCGGATCGGCCGGGTCTGACGCCGACCTCGGGCCGGCTTCCAGGTCGGCCAGGCCAGGCGCGGACCCTGGGCCGGCTTCCGGATCGGCCGGGCCCGGCGCCAACCCTGGGTCCGCTTCCGGTGCAGCCAGGTCTGACGCCAACCCTGGGCCGGCTTTCGGGTCAGCCGGGCCGGGCGCCAACCCTGGGCCGGCTTCCGGATCGGCCGGGTCTGCGTCCGGCGCGGGCCCCGCTTCCGGGTCCGCCGGCTCTGCCCCCGCCCCCCTCCTCGCCGACGCCCCGCTTCCCGTGCCCACGGCGCGCGGTGCCGTCGACTCGCCCGCCGGGGTTCCCGAACTTCCTCCCGTTTCCCGGCGTTTCCTTGCCAAGGCCACCGCCGTCACCGCCGCCCTGTCCGTCGCCGGGGCGCTGCTCGGGCTGGTGCGGGATCAGTCGCTGGCCCGGTTGTTCGGGGCCGGCAGCGGGACGGACGCCTTCCTGGTGGCGTGGACCGTGCCGGAGTTCGCGGCCACGCTGCTCATCGAGGACGGGCTGGCCTTCGTACTGATCCCGGCGTTCAGCCTGGCCCTCGCCCGGCGTGCCCAGGGTGCCCCGGGCGACCCGGTCCGCGCCCTGGTCGCCGCCACGCTGCCCCGTCTGACCCTGGTCTTCGTCGCCGCGTCCGCGCTGATCGTCGTCACCGCCCCCTACCTGGTCGAGGCCCTGGCGCCGGGCCTGCCCGACCCCGCCCTGGCCGTGGACTGCACCCGGCTCACCGCGACCTGTGTGCTGAGCTTCGGGCTCGCCGGGTACTGCAGCGCGGTGCTGCGGGCCCACCGGCAGTTCCTGATGCCGGGCGCGATCTACGTGGCGTACAACGCCGGCATCATCGCGGCGATGTTCGTGCTGGGCGGCGACTGGGGGGTGCGTTCGGCCGCCGTGGGTGTCGCGGCCGGCGGTGCCCTGATGGTTGCGGTCCAACTTCCCGCGGTGTGGCGGCAGTTGCGGCGCTCCCCGGTGCGTCGGGAGGAGCCCGCCGAGACCCCGGACCGGGCGGTGACCCTGGCACTCGTCGCCCCCGTCCTCCTCTTCGCGCTGTGCCGGCAGTCCCAGGTCCTCGTCGAGCGCTTCCTCGCCTCCGCCCTGCCCGCCGGGGCCATCTCGCACCTGAACTACGCGCAGAAGGTGGCCCAGATCCCGATGACCCTGTCGTTGATGCTGTGCACGGTCACCTTCCCGGTGGTCGCGCGGGCACTGGCCGACGGGGACACCGAGCGGGCCCGCGCCCGCGTGGAGCGGGACCTGGCGCTGGCCGCCTGCACGGTGCTGCTCGGTGCGGCCACGGTGATCGCGTGCGCCCCGCAGATCATCGAAGTCCTCTTCCAGCGCGGCGCGTTCACCGCCCGGGACACGGCGGCCACGGCGGACGTGATGCGCGTGTACGCCCTGGGGCTGCTCGGCCAGACCCTGGTCGGCGCGCTGGTCCGCTCGTACTTCTCGGCCGGCCGCCCCACCTGGTACCCGGTCTGCGCGATGGCCGGGGGCATCCTCGTCACCTCGTGGTCCGGCGCCTTGGCGGTGGGCCCCTGGGGCGTGTCCGGGATCGCCGCCGCCAACGCCGCCGGGATCACCGTGACGGCGGCGCTGCTGCTCGCCGGCATGGGGACGGCGTACCGGGGCGTCGCGCGCGGTATCCCCGTCCGTACCCGGCAGGTGCTCGCGGAGCTGAGCCGGCCGGTGTGCGCGGCCGCGGTCGCGACGCCGGCGGGCGCGCTCGTCGCGAGCCGCACCGGGGAACCGCTGCCGGGACTTCTGGCGGGGGCGGCGACCGTGGCCGCCGTGTTCGTCCTGGTCGGCCTGGCCCTGGGCGCCCAGGGCTTCGCACCCGCCCTCCGTTCCGTACGGGCCGCGGCCCGTGCCCTCACCCGAAGGCTCACACATGGCCGTTGACTCCTCCGCAGGCACCCGCACGGCGCCCCGCCGCGGTCCCGCTCCCTGGGTGGCGATGTACCACTCGGTGTCCAACTGCTCGGACGACCCGTACCGCATCACCGTCACTCCCGAGCGGCTGGAGCAGCAGCTGAGATGGCTCGCCCTGCGGGGGGTGCGGGGCGTGTCCATGGCCGAGCTGCTGGCCGCACGCGCGCGCGGCGAGGGCCGGCGCCTGGCGGGGCTCACCTTCGACGACGGCTACGCCGACTTCGTCGACCATGCCCTGCCCGTGCTGCGCCGACTGGACTTCGGTGCCACCCTCTTCGTACTGCCCGGCCGGCTCGGCGGCGACAACGCCTGGGATCCGCTGGGCCCGCGCAAGCCGCTCCTGACGGCGGACGGCATCCGGCAGGCGGCGCGGGCGGGGATCGAGATCGGCTCGCACGGTCTGACCCACGTCGACCTGACCACGGCGGACGACCTCCGGCTGAAGGCGGAGGTCGTCGAGAGCCGGGCCGCGCTGGAGGACCTGCTCGACGCACCGGTGGAGGGCTTCTGCTACCCCTACGGCACGCTCGACCAGCGGGCCGTCGAGGCCGTGCGGAGCGCCGGATACCGGTACGCCTGCGGCATCGACCCCGGCCCGCTCACCGGTCCGCACGCCCTCCCCCGCGTCCACGTCGGACAGAACGACGACGCCGTACGCCTGTTCCTGAAGTACCGGCTGCACCGGCTGCGGCGCCGCCCCGTGGAGGGTCTGTGACATGAGGGCCCTGCACATCATCACCGGCCTCGGCGTCGGCGGCGCCGAGCAGCAACTGCGGCTGCTGCTGCGGCACCTGCCCGTCGACTGCGAGGTCGTGACGCTCACCAACCCGGGCGCGGTGGCCGACGGGCTCACAGCCGACGGGGTGCGGGTCACGCACCTCGGCATGGCCGGCAACCGCGACCTGGCCGCGCTGCCCCGGCTGGTCCGGCTCATCCGCCGGGGCCGCTACGACCTCGTCCACACCCACCTCTACCGTGCCTGCGTCTACGGCCGGCTCGCCGCGCGCCTCGCGGGCGTCCGGGCGGTCGTGGCCACCGAACACTCCCTCGGCGACTCGCAGATGGAGGGACGCAGGCTCACCTCGGGCGTCCGGGCGCTGTACCTGGCCAGTGAGCGGCTCGGCCGTTCCACCGTCGCCGTCTCCCCCACGGTCGCCGACCGGCTCAAGCGCTGGGGAGTGCCCGCGCCACGGATCGAGGTCGTGCCGAACGGCATCGACCTGGACCGCTTCCGCTTCGACCCGGAGCGGCGGCTGCGCACCCGGCAACGGCTCGGACTGCCGGAGACCGCGTACGTCGTCGGCGGCATCGGCCGGCTCACGGCGGCCAAGCGGTTCGACGTACTCATCCACGCGCTCGCCCAACTCCCCGCTGACTACTGGCTGTTGCTGGTCGGCGGTGGTCCCGAGGAGCACGTCCTGCGGCGCACCGCGCAGGCGGCCGGGGTGGCGGACCGCGTCCTGTTCACCGGCGAACGCCCCAGCGTGCCCGACGGATCTCCTGGTCCCGACCTTCCCTCGCTCACCTCCGCGATGGATGTGCTCGCCTCGGCGTGCCCCGAGGAGGCGTTCGGTCTGGCCGTCGTGGAGGGCCTCGCCGCCGGGCTGCCGGTGCGCTACGCCGCCTGTCCCGCGGTCGAGGACCTGCCCCCGCACTCCGCGCCGGCCGCGCGCCGTGTGACCGGCGGCCCCGACGCGTTCGCCCGGGCGCTGGCGGCGGCCCGCGCCGAGGGCCCCCTCCCGCGCACCGTGCCCGACGCCGCCCGCCACTACAGCATCGCCCGCAGCGCCGCGCGGCTCATGGACGTCTACGCGGCGGCCCACTCCTCGCCCTCGTCACCCCACGGAGTCAGTTCCTCATGACCGAGAATCCCACCGGCGCCCGCCGCCCGTCCCGCGTCCTCACCCGGGCGAGGTCGCTGCCGGCCTGGTCCCTGCTCGCGGCCGGTGTCCTCGCCGGCGGTCTGCTCGGCGGCACGTACGGCCTGGCCAGAACGCCGACGTACACGGCCACCAGCTATGTCGTCGCCGTACCGACCGAGAAGTCCGACTCCGCGACCGCGCTGGGCTTCGCGCAGGCCTACGGCCGGGTCGCCCCACAGCTCGCGGTGCTCGGGGACGCGCAGGTGTGGGCGGGCGTGCCGGTGAGGACGCTGCAGTCGAGCGTGCAGACGGCGACCTCGCCGGACGCGCCGATGGTCGCGATCACGGCCACCTCCTCGCGCCCGGACCTCGCCGCCGACATGGCCAACGCCGTCTCGCGCGCGCTGACCCGGCATGCGAACGACTCCCAGGCCGACACCCATGTCGAGCTCCGGCAGTTCGCCCGCGCCACCCGCCCCGCCGGACCGTCCTCGGCGTCGCCGTCGGTGACGGGTCTGGTGGGGGCGAGCGCGGGCGGTCTGCTCGGCGGCCTGGTGCTGCTGGTCCGGCCCCGGCGGGCCACGGAGGAACCCGCACGACCGCCGTCCGTACCCAGCCCGGCCACCGCCGCCGACGTCCACGGACAGCTGTGAAGTACACCGTGGAACTCGTCACCGACGACACCGCCTTCGCCGAACTCGCCCAGGACTGGCGCGAGTTGTACGGGAGGTGCGCGGCGGCGACCCCGTTCCAGAGCCACGCCTGGCTGCACTCGTGGTGGCTGTCCTACGGCCGACGCGGCCGGCTGCGCCTCCTGCTGGTCCGTGACGGCCCCGAACTCGTCGCCGCCGCCCCGCTGATGCGGGTACGACGTCCGGTGCCGACGCTCGTGCCGCTCGGCGGGGCGATCTCCGACTACGGGGACGTCCTGCTGGACGACGAGCGCGGCGAGGAGGCGGTGACCGCCCTCACCGAGGGGCTCGCCTCGGCGGCCCGCACCGCGCTGATCGACTTCCGCGAGGTACGTCCCGGGGGCGCGGCCGAGCGGATCTACGACCGCTGGCGCGGCCCGCGTCGAAGGGTGAGCGACTCGCTGTGCCTGGAGCTGCCGGCCGTACCGATGGACGAGCTGGTCGCCCGGCTGCCCTCGGCGAAGGCCCAGCGGGTGCGGGCCAAGCTGCGCAAGCTGACCGCGCTCGGCGTCGAGCGTCAGGTGGTGCGGCCGGAGGAGGTGGACACGGCGCTGCGACGGCTGCTGGAGCTGCACCGACTCCAGTGGCAGGGGCGGAAGGTGACATCCGAGCATCTGCGGCCGCGGTTCTGTGACCACCTGGTGCGGTCGGTCGAGCCGATGGTGCGCTCGGGGGACGCCGTGGTCACCGAGTTCCGCCTCGGCGAGGACGTGGTGGCCGTGGACCTGACGCTGCTGTCGCGACGGCTGGCGGGCGGCTATCTCTACGGCGCCCATCCGCGGCTGCGGGAGAGCAAGGCGGACGTGGCGGTGATGCTGCTCGACGCGTGCGCCGAGCACACCCGTACCGGCGGGCCCGGCACGCTGAGCCTGCTGCGCGGCAACGAGCCGTACAAGCATCACTGGCGCCCCGAACCGGTCGTCAACCAGCGGTTGTTGCTGGCCCGGCGGCGCACCGCCCCGCTGCTGTCGGCGACGCTGTGCGACGTGGCCGCCCGGCGGCGGGGCAAGGAACTGGTGCGACGGTGGAGGGAGCGCGGTGGCGACGGGCCGTGACCGACCCGCCGCCATCTGGGTCTCACCGGCTGCGCGACCACCAGTCGAAGCGCAGGCACAGCTTCCCGCCGAGCCAGTACTCGACCCAGTCGCCCAGCTGCACCGGGGAGCAGTTGGCCGGGGGCACGGGCGTGGCGGCCGGTGCGGTCGGAGTGACGGGTGCGGAAGGAGTCACCGGAGTCGTCGGTGTGGTGCTTCCGCCGGGCTCGGTCGGCTGCGGGGTCGGGTCGTCGGTGCGGCCGAAGAGCACGGACCGGTACACCTGCGAGGACCTGGGGTTGTCGGCGCACTGCCAGACACCGTGCGGACAGTAGTCCGTCAGCGTGTTGTAGAGCGGCTTGTGCACGTCCATCCACGCGAGCATGCTCCGCATGTACGCGGAGTTGTCACCGTTGCGGAAGAGTCCCCACTCCGGGTAGGAGATGGGCTTTCCGTGCGCCTTCGCGAAGTCCACCTGGGCCTGAAGGCCGTACGGCTCCTTCACCTGCTCGTCGAACGACAGCCCGGTCGGCTGGTCGTACGAATCCATGCCGATGATGTCGACCGTGTCGTCCCCGGGGTAGCACTCCGTCCAGGGAACGGCGTCCCGGCCGCGGCTCGGGGCGAAGTCGAAACGGAACTTCTGGCCCGGCACCGCGCGCATCGTGGTGACGATCCTCTTCCAGTACGTCTTCCACGCCTCCGGGTCGGGTCCGCAGCGGTGGGTGTACGTGGTGCCGTTCATCTCCCAGCCGAGGACGACGATCGTGTCCGGCACCTTCAGCTCGACCAGCCGCTCGGCGAGCGCGCGGAAGTGGCGGTCGAAGGCCCCGTCGGCGGCCCGGCGCAGCAGCTGCCGCACCTCGGCGTCGGAGACGTTCTCCTCGTTGCGCTCCATCATCGGCACGTTGAGGACGAGCATCCGGTCGGCCTGCCGGGTACGCCAGTCCGCCCAGACGTCGAGGAAGCCGTGCCGGCCCTCGATGTTGGTCCAGCGGTCGCCGGGCAGATAGGTGTGCCCGACGCGCAGCTCGGCACCGCCCAGCCACTGACTGAGCTCGGCGATCCGGGCCACGCCTCGGGGGCCATAGTCGAGGTAGGCGCCGAAGGCGGGGCCGGCCTTCGCCGGCGGGACCGGCGTGACGGGGACGGGCGAGACCGGCGACACCGGTGCGGCCTGCGGACTCGGTGGGATCGGCGGGGTGACCGTCGGCGCCGGGACCGACGGGGTGACCGTGGGTGTCGGAGCGGGAGGATCGGCGACCCGCGCCGTCCCCGCGGCGAAACCCGGACCCGACCCCAGGACGACCGACGCGGCGACCGCCGCCATGGTGACCGCCAGTCGTCGGGAACGGGCCCCTCGCTGCTGTGAGGACATGCCTGCTCCTTTCTCTCCGATAACTGACACTCAGTCACATCAATACGACCAACGCCACCGCGGTTGCGGCTTTCGAGTGCACCGATCGCCCGCCCGAGTGAAACCACCCGAAGGAAATGCCCGTGTCGCTGCTCGACACCCGCGTCCCCGCCGTCCTGCTGCGGATCGACCGGAATCCCTTTCACCACGGAACGCTGGGGGCCGTACGCTCACTCGGCAGGGCGGGGGTCCAGGTCCATCTCGTCGCCGACGCCACCGGAAGTCCCGTACGCAATTCGCGCTTCGTACGCCAGATCCACCCCCCGCCGCCGCCCGGCGCCTCCCTCGCCGACATCGCCGCCGCACTGCGCCGGATCGCGACCGGCGTCGCGCGTCCGGCCGTGCTGATCCCGATGGACGACGCGAGCGGCATCGCGGTGGGCCGGCTGCGTGAGGAACTGGCCCCCGCCTACCTCCTGCCGCAGCAGCCGGGCACGCTGCCCGAACGCGTGGCCGACAAGGCGGAACTGGCCGGGGTGTGCGCGGCGGCGGGGGTGCCTCATCCGGAGACGGTCATCCCGGAGAGCGCGGAGCACGCCGCGAGCGCCGCCCGGGGACTGGGGCTCCCGTTGATCGCCAAGTGGAGCCGGCCCTGGCTGCTTCCTGCCGGGGCCGGGCTGCGCAGCACGGTCGTGGTCCGCTCGGCGCAGGAGGCGCGGGAACTGTATCTGCGGACCGGGGAGGCCGGCAGCCGGCTGCTGCTGCAGGCCTTCCTGCCTGCGGGCCCCGACCGGGACTGGTTCTTCCACGGGTACGCCGACCGCTCGGGGGCGGTGTGCGGCGGCGGCCCCGGCGTCAAGTCGCGGGCCTGGCCGCGCGGCGCCGGACTGACGGCGGTCGGCCGCTGGGCACCCAATCCGCAAGTACAGCTGCTCGCCGAGCGGCTGGCGGGCGAGCTGGGCTACCGCGGCATCTTCGACCTCGACTTCCGCCGCTGCGGCACGACGGGGCGCTATCACCTCCTCGACTTCAACCCGCGCCCCGGAGCCCAGTTCCGGCTCTTCACCGACACCGCCGGGCTGGACGTCGTACGCGCCCTGCACCTGGACCTGACCCACCGTCCGCTGCCGGACGGGGCGCCGCTGCCGGGGCGGGAGTTCGTGGTGGAGAACTACGCCCCGCTGAACGCGCTGCGGCCCGCCCCTCCCGCCGGCCGCGAACTGGCCTGGAACGCGCGCGACGACCGGGGGCCCGGGCGGGCCCTGTGGGGCCTGTGGGGGCGTCATGTGTCGGGTCGGCTGCTGGATCGCGTGCGGGGGGCGGCGGGCGCGACCGCCTCCGCCGGCGAGTCGCCGACCGCCCCGTCCCACGACCTGCCCCACGACCTGTCCGAGAACGTCTCCGATGACGTCTGCGATGGCGTCTGTGACGACGTCTGTGACGAGAAAGCGAGCAGTTGTTGATGTACGACCTACTGGTGGTGGGCGCCGGGCCCTACGGCCTGTCCATCGCCTCCCACGCCGCGGCCGCCGGGCTCAGGCTGCGTGTCTTCGGCCGCCCCATGGCGTCCTGGCGGGACCACATGCCCCGCGGCATGTTCCTCAAGTCGGAGCCCTGGGCCTCCAACCTCTCGGATCCGGACGGCCGTTGGCAGCTGGACCGGTACTGCGCGGACCAGCGGACGGCGGCCCGGCACGGGGAGCCGATCCCGGTGGAGACGTTCGCCGAGTACGGTCTGTGGTTCGCGCGCAACACCGCGCCCGAGGTCGACGAACGCATGGTGACCCGGGTGACCCCCTGCCCCGGCGGCTTCGAGGCGGTCACGGAGGACGGACAGGTCGTGCACGCCCGTACGGTCGCCCTGGCGGTCGGCGTGATGCCCTTCGTCGAGATCCCGCCGGCCCTGCGCGACCTGCCCCCGTCCCTCGTCTCGCACAGCAGCCACCATCACGACCTCTCCCGCTTCCGCGGACGGGACGTGACGGTCGTCGGGGGCGGCCAGGCGGCGCTGGAGACCGCTGCCCTGCTCGCCGAACAGGGCACGCGAGTACGGGTGTTGGTGCGCGCCGACCGCCTGTCCTGGAACGACGTGCCACCGCCGTGGGAACGCCCCTGGTGGCAGTCGGCCCGCGCCCCGCACAGCGGCCTGGGCTGCGGCTGGCGCAACTGGTTCTACGCCGAACGCCCCGGCCTCTTCCACCGCCTCCCGGAATCGACCCGCACCCGCGTCGCCGCGACGGCACTCGGTCCCGCGGGCGCGTGGTGGGTGAGGGACCGGGTCGAGGGGGCGGTGGAGGTCCTGCCCGGTCACGAGGTCGCGGCGGCGGGGCCGGTGCGGGACGGGGCCGGGGTACGGCTGGAGGTGGTGCACCGGACCGGCGGCGAGGGGACCGGAGTCCTGGCGACCCTGGAGACCGACCACGTCATCTCGGCCACCGGGTTCGCGGCCACCTGTGACCGCCTGACCCTTCTCTCCCCCGACCTGCGCGCCGGCCTCACGAGCGGCGCGGCCGGTTCACCCCGGGTGACCTCCGTCTTCGAGTCCTCACACCGCGGCCTGTTCCTGGCCGGCCTGATCACCGCGCCGGGGTTCGGCCCGGCGATGCGGTTCGTGCACGGAGCGGCCTACACGGCGGGGACGCTGGTACGGGGGGTGCGGCGCCGGCTGCGGGCCGGGGACGTGGGAGCGGCGGTTCCGGCGCCGGGGAGGCGGGGGCACAGCGGGGCACCGGCGGGTGTGCGCGGCTGACGCCCGTCGAGCCTCGGATGCGGTGTCCCGGGTACCGGGCCGCGGGTGCCGGACGTTCGCCGTCCGGCACCCGGCGCACTACCGTCGGGAGGCGGCTCGGCCGCGGCGGTACAGGACGACCCCACCCACGATCATCGCGGCGCTGGCACCGGAAGCGGCCAGCATGGCCTCGGCACCGGTGTGCGGCAGCTGGGGCGGAGGCGTGTGATGACCACCGGGAGGCGGGCTGTTCTCACCACCGGGGGGCTGCGTGTGGTCGCCCGGAGGTGGCGTGTGGTCACCACCGGGGGGCGGCGTGTGGCCGCCTGGAGGCGGGGAGTTCTCGCCACCGGGCGGGGGCGTGTGGTCACCGCCAGGGGGCGGCGTGTGGTCCCCCGGCGGAGGTGTGTGATCGCCGGGCGGAGGTGTGTGGTCACCACCAGGAGGTGGCGTGTGATCACCGGGAGGCGGCGTGTGGTCACCGCCAGGAGGTGGGGTGTGGTCGCCCGGCGGAGGCGTGTGATGGCCACCGGGAGGCGGCGTGTGGTGATCACCAGGCGGAGGCGTCTGGTCCCCGTACCCGCCGCCCTCCTCCTGCCCGGAGTCGCCCCCGTACCCGCCGCCCCCTTCGTCCCCGGAGTCGCCGCCGTAACCGGAGTCGTCGCCATGCGGCACGCCGCGTGAGCCGGGTCTGCCAGAACTCGGTTCATCGGCGCAGGAGTTGCCGAACGCCGGATCGAGCGCGGCGACCACGTCGACGGAGTCTCCGCAGGCGTTGACCGGCACCTCGACGGGCGCCGCCACACTGTCGCCGGACAGGACGCCGGACGAATCCGTGGCGACCCCGCTCGCGTGCGTGCCGGCGAGGACGGGGCTGCTGCACAGGGACAGAATGCTTGTCGCAGCGGCGGCCGCGACCATTCCCCTACTCAGGGTCTGTCGCAATCTCGTTGTCTTCCTGCTTGTAGAAGTGGGAAAAGCCGGCCCCGGACGGAATCGAGCGGTCCAAGGCCGGCCAGGTCAGCCGGTACGGCTGAGGTGTTACGTGGTCAGTGGTTCACGCACACGTTGCCGAACGCCGGGTTCAGCAGACCAACCACGTTGACGGTGTTGCCGCACACGTTGATCGGGATGTGGATCGGAACCTGCACCACGTTGCCGGAGAGGACACCCGGGGAACCGATGGCGGCGCCCTGCGCGTCGGCGTCCGCGAAGGCCGGGGCGGCCACGCCGAAGGCCATGATCATGCCCGCGGCGACAGCGGCGGTCTTCTTCATGAGATTTCCCTTCTCTGCGGTCATGCCCCTTTGTCGGCATGTGACCGAGCGAGCACAGACGGAACGGCTCGCGTCATGACCTGCAGGCTGTAGAACGAGGGATAGCCGACGGAGAAACTACCGAACGCGTGGCGCGGCAGAATTCACTCGATTGCACTCCGCGGTCACTCTTTTCACCTTCGAGCGCGTGGCAAAAGGTGCACGCAGAAAAGCCGGACGACCCGCAGACAGTGCTGCGAGCCGTCCGGTCAGTCGGATTCGACTTACTTCTTGTCGTTGCTCTCGGAGTTGGCCGACAGAACCGACAGGTCCTCCAGGACGTGCGACAGCGCGCCGTCCCGCTTGGACTGGGTGGAGTTGTCGGAGCACTGCTGGGTCAGCTGGTCCGACAGGATCGGCACGTCCTGGACGTTGACGACCTGCAGGACACCGACGTTGGTGTCGCTCAGGCCGAGGCAGGGCTTGTTGAGCGTGCCCTGGACCAGCGAGAGCTGGGGGCTCATGTCACCCTTGGTCGCCGAATTGCCGAACGACGACGTGGCGCCGTTACCGTTCGCCACGGTCGGCCCGTTGTCGTTGCCGATGGCAAGCGCCGTCGGAGCTGCCGCCACCGACATTCCAACGACAGAAGCGGCGGCCGCCGCGGCGGCCATTGCCTTCTTAAGCACTTCGCGTTCCTTTCCTCGTAGCGACACAATGCCCTACTGCCACATCAACCCGGCACGTGAGGAATGGTTGCGGGCGTTCACTCCATTGGCCCTATGGCTCTTCAGGGGGGCTTCCGGCCGTCATCGGGTTCCGGGGGCGTTCCGGGCCGCTCCTCGCTATCCGCCGTCGGAGTGAACGGGAGAAACCTCGTCGGGGGCAGGCAGTTAGCCAGAACGCTCCGGTCCACGGGGCTTCCTCAGAAAGGACTGGCCAGTGATCAAGAAGATTGTTGCCACCGCGGCGATGGCCGCGTCCGCCATGGGTGCCTCCGCCGCCGCGGCTCCGCAGGCACTCGCGATCGGCAACGACCAGGGGCCGACCGTGGCGAACGGCAACGGTGCGTGGCAGAGCTTCGGCAACTCGAGCACCTACGGGAACATGAGCCCGCAGATGGCGCTGATCCAGGGTTCCTTCAACAAGCCCTGCCTCGCCGTCAGCGACCTGCCCATCGGTGTGCTCCAGGTCGTCAACGTCCAGGACGTGCCGATCCTTTCGGACCAGCAGACCCAGCAGTGTGCCGAGAACTCGACCCAGGCCAAGCGGGACGGTGCGCTGGCCCACCTGCTGGAGGACGTGTCGATCCTGTCCACCGCCGAGGAGTCCAACGGCAAGAAGTCCGACGACAAGAAGTCCGACCACTGATTCCGGGCCTCACTGGTCGAGGCCGAAGGGGCCGCCGAGCATCTCGGCGGCCCCTTCGGCGTGTCAGTGCCCGTACAGCGCCTCGATCTCCTGCGCGTAGGCCGCCGTCACCACATGCCGCTTGACCTTCAGGGACGGCGTGAGCATGCCGTTGTCCTCGGTGAACTCCCCCTCGACCAGCCGGAAGGCGCGGATCGACTCGGCGCGGGAGACGGCCGCGTTGGCGTGGTCGACGGCCTTCTGGATGTCGGCGCGCAGCCGTTCGTCCTTGACGAGTTCGGCGTGCGGGGTGTCGGCGGGCAGTCCCCGGACCGACAGCCAGTGGGCCATCGCCTCGGGGTCGAGGGTGATCAGGGCGGCGACGAAGGGGCGGTTGTCGCCGACGACGAGGCACTGGCCGACGGGGGCCCGGCTGCGCAGGCGGTCCTCCAGGACGGCCGGGGAGACGTTCTTGCCGCCGGAGGTGACGAGGAGGTCCTTCTTGCGGCCGGTGATGGTGAGATAGCCGTCCTCGTCGAGGGCGCCGAGGTCGCCGGTGGCGAACCACTCGTCCTTCAGGACGGCGTCGGTGGCCTCGGGGTTGTTCCAGTAGGCGCCGAAGACGACCCCTCCCTTGATGAGGACCTCGCCGTCGTCGGCGATGCGGATCGAGGTGCCGGGAATCGGCTGTCCGACCGTGCCGGGGCGGGGATGCAGGGGCGGGACGATGGTGGCGGCGGCGCTGGTCTCGGTGAGGCCGTAGCCCTCGTAGATGATGATCCCGGCCGCGGAGAAGAAGAGGTTGAGTTCGCGGTCCAGGGGTGAGCCGCCGCTGATGGCGTAGCGCATGCGGCCGCCGAGTTCCTTGCGGATACGGCGGTAGACCAGCAGGTCGTACAGGCCCCAGGCGGCGTAGAGGCCGGGGCCCGGTCCCTTGCCCCGGCCCAGGAACCTGTTCAGGTACGCCTCGCCGAAGCGGACGCCGATGCGGTGGGCGCGGTCGAAGGAGGCGGCGCGGCCCATCTTCTCGGCGGTGGCGCGGCCGGTGGCGTGGATCTTCTCGAAGAGGTACGGCACGCCGACCAGGAAGGTGGGCCGGAACTCCTTGAGTGCCGGGCGCAGTTCGTCCGGCTTGATGCTCGGGCAGTGCCCGATCTCGATGCGGCCCATCAGACAGGCGATCTGCAGGGTGCGGCCCATGATGTGGGCGAGCGGGAGGAACAGGAGGGTGGAGGCGGTCTGGTCGGTGACCTCCTTGAAGATGGGGTGGAGCAGCTCGACGGTGTTGGCGGCCTCGGCGTGCAGGTTGGCGTGGGTGAGGACGCAGCCCTTGGGGCGGCCGGTGGTGCCGGAGGTGTAGCAGACGGTGGCGATGGTGTCGGGGGTCAGGGCGGCGCGGCGCTTGGTGACCTCCTCGTCGGGGAGGTCGCGGCCGAGGGCGGTGAGTTCGTCGAGGGCATCCGAGTCCAACTGCCATACGCGCGGCCTCACCGGGTGTCCCGCGGTGCCGGTGGTGACCGTCGCCGCGTTCCCGGCGTTCTCGGTCACGATGTGGCGGGCGCCGGAGTCGCGGACGATCCAGTCCACCTGCTCGGCGGAGGAGGTGGCGTAGACGGGGACGGTCTGGCCGCCGGCCGCCCAGATCGCGAAGTCCAGGACCGTCCACTCGTAGCGGGTGCGGGACATCACCGCGACGCGACCGCCGGGTTCGACGCCGGCGGCGATCAACCCCTTGGCCACCGCGGTCACTTCGCGGGCGAAGGCGGCGGCCGTGACGGGCTTCCAGGTCCCTTTTTCCTTGCGGTGCAGCACCACCGTGTCGGGCGTCTCGGCCGCGTTGGTGAAGGGGAGGTCGGCGATGCTGCCGGTGGCCGGACGCGGGGCGAGGGGCGGTGTCCGGGCCTCGCGTACGACACCGTCCTCGTCCCTGATGACCTCGACCTTGGTGCGACTCGCCAGGTCGGTGCGCTGCTTCGCCCTCTTCAGGTCCTTGCGTACGCCCATGGTGGCTCCCCGGTCGGCTCCGACTGGGTGGCTAACTTACTCACAAGTAAGAAAAGGTCAATGGGTCCGGCGTCAGTCCGTGAGGTGCCGTGCCTGGCGGATGGTGTCGGCGAGCCCGCGTACCGCGCTGTCCTCGGTTTGGTCCGCCAACTTCTCTGCCCAGTCGGCGAGTTCACTCAGGGAGAGCCTGCCCGGCAGGTGGTTGTCGGCGTAGTCGCCCCGCAGGGCGTCGGCGAAGTAGGCGGCCACCGCGTCGACCTGGAAGCGGGGGTTCGCGTCCCGCAGCGAACCGTCGAAGGTCTCCAGTGCGGCCGACTTCTCGTGCAGGGCGCGGGACTTGGGGTCCTGCCAGCGGACGGTGGCCGTGGCGAGGTGGCCGTCGGCATCGGGGCGGGTGTGGACGGCGTAGAGCGCGGTGACCGTGTGGCCGGGGCCGACCTCGCCGCCGTCCACGCGGTCGTCGCGGAAGTCGTCGTCGGCGACACGGCGGTCGTCGTAGCCGATGAGGCGGAAGGAGGCCACGGTCTCGGGGTCGAAGGCGACCTGGGCCTTGGCGTCGCGGGCGGTCAGGTCGATGTTCTGCGGGAGCTGCTCGCAGAAGACCTTCTCGGCGTCGTCGCCGGAGACGTAGACGGTGTGGCCGTCGCCCTTGTCGGCGAGGCGTTCCATGAGGGCGTCGCCGTAGTTGCTGCCGACGCCGACGCCGAAGAGGGTGATGCCGTGCTCGCGGCGGGCGGTGTCGATGCGGTCGAGGATGGCGTCGGCGTCGGTCTCGCCGTCGTTGGCGAGGGCGTCGGAGATGAGGACGACCCGGTTGGTGGCGCCCTTGCGCAGGCCCTCGACGGCCGTCTTGTAGCCGGTCTCGACGCCCGCGCCGAGGTTGGTGGAGAACGTCGGCTCCAGGCTGTCGACGGCCTCGCGGATCCGGTCGCGGTGGCCGCCGAGGCGGGTCATCGGCAGGACCTTCCTGGCCCGGTCGCTGAAGGTGACGAGGGCGACCGAGTCGTCGTCGCGCAGCCGTTTCGTCATGGTGTCGAGGGACCGCTGGGCGAGGTCGAGGCGGCCGGGTTCGGACATGGAGCCGGAGATGTCGATGACGAAGGTGAGGGCGGCGGGCGCGCGGTCGTCCGCGTTGTCCGGTGCGCTCCTCGTGGCCAGGCCCACGCGGACCAGGGACCAGTCGTCGCGGTCGGTGCGGGCGCCGTCGACGGTGACCGTGAAGCCGTTGCCGTCGGGGCGCTTGTAGTCCTGGCGGAAGCTGTTGACGAACTCCTCGGGGCGGATCGTCGAGGGTGCGGGGCGGCGGCCCTCGGCGAGGGTGCGGCGGGCGTAGCCGTAGGAGGCGGTGTCCACGTCGAGGGCGAAGGTGGAGAGGTAGTCGGGGGACGGGGTGACCTGGTCACCGCGGGACTCCTGCGAGTCCTGTTCGCCCTGTGGCTGGTTCGGGGCCGGGAAGGCCGGGGCGTTCGAGTCTCCCCTCGCTCCGTCTGCGCTGTTCCCGCCTCCGCTGTCGCCGTCACCGCAACCGGTGAGCAGGAGTCCGCCCGCCAGTGTGAGGGCGAGCATCACCTGTCGTGTCCGCTGTCGCTCCATCGTCCGTACCCCCTGGGCCTGTTGACGTCGGCTTCTGCGACTGTGACGGGCCGGGGGGCCGGAACGTGCGCTACGGAGCGTTGCGGATGGGTCTCAAAGGGGGCACGGTGAAGGGCCTTCGAGACCGGTGGGAGATCTTCCGTTGACCTAGGAGACCACGTCCTTGCGGGCAAAACCCCTGAAGGCCAGGGCGAACAGCACCAGGGCGAGCGTTATCGAAAGGGAGGTGCCCTGGATCATGTCGGACCACTGCACCTTCGGCTGTACGGCGTCCAGCCAGGCGTACTGCCAGTGAGAGGGGAGGAAGTCGCGCCAGTCGCCGAGGGCCGTCACCTGGTCCAGCACATTGCCGACGATGGTCAGGCCGACCGCGCCGCCGACCGCGCCGAGGGGGGCGTCGGTGCGGGTGGAGAGCCAGAACGCCAGGGCGGCGGTGACCAGTTGGGAGACGAAGATGTACACCACCGTCACCAGCAGGCGCTGGGCCGCCGCGCCCGGTTCCAGTGAGCCGCCGGTGGGGAGCTGGAGCGGGCCCCAGCCGTAGGCGGCCGTGCCGACCGCGAGGGCGACCAGCGGGAGCAGGACCATCGCGGCCAGGCTCAGGCCAAGGCCGACGACGAGCTTCGACCAGAGCAGGCGGGCCCTCGGTACGGGCGCCGCGAGCAGATAGCGCAGGGAGGACCAGCCGGCCTCGGAGGCGACCGTGTCCCCGCAGAACAGCGCGACCGGGACGACCAGGAGGAAGCCCGCGGAGGCGAAGAGGTTCACCGCGGCGAAGTTCGCCCCGGACACCGTCGCCGTGTCCATCAGGTTGACCCGGTTGCTGCCCGAGCCCGGGCCGCCGCCCAGCTGGAAGGCGATCAGCAGGACGAAGGGCAGGGCGATGAGGATGCCGAACATGACGAGGGTGCGGCGGCGCTTCAACTGCCGTACCAGCTCGACCCGGACCGGCAGCGTACGGCCCGCGCGGTAACCGTCGGCGACCTCCGCGCGCTCGGTCAGCGTGCTGCTCATGCGGAGTCTCCGATCAGGGTGAGGAAGGCGTCTTCGAGGCGGCGGTGGGGGCCCACCGACTCCACGGGGACCTCCAGCCGGACGAGTTCGGCGACCAGGCGTGCCGCGCTGCCGTCCGCGTCGAGCCGTACGAGCAGGCCGTCGTCGGTGGTGACCGCCGAGGCCACGCCCGGCAGGGCCGCCACCTTCTCGGCCACCGGCTCCTCGACCGGTACGGCCGTGCCGACCAGGAGGGTGTCGCCGGAGCCGACGATCTCGCCGACCGGGCCCGCCTGCACCAGCTTGCCGTGGTCCATGACCACGAGGTGGGTGCAGGACTGCTCGACCTCCGAGAGGAGGTGGCTGGAGACGATGACCGTGCGGCCCGCCGCCGCGTAGCGGATCATCACCTCGCGCATCTCGCGGATCTGCGGCGGGTCGAGACCGTTGGTCGGTTCGTCGAGGATGAGCAGGTCCGGCATGCCGAGCATGGCCTGGGCGATGGCCAGGCGCTGGCGCATGCCCTGGGAGTAGGTGCGCACCGCGCGGGACAGCGCGTCGCCGAGACCGGCGATCTCCAGTGCCTCGTCCATGTGGGCGTCCTCGGGCGGCCGTCCGGTGGCCCGCCAGTACAGCTCCAGGTTCTCCCGGCCCGACAGGTGCGGGAGGAAGCCCGCGCCCTCGACGAACGCGCCGACACGGGAGAGCACGGGGGCGCCGGGCGCGATGGCGTGGCCGAAGACGCGGACTTCGCCGCCGTCCGGCCTGATCAGGCCCATCAGCATGCGCAGGGTGGTCGTCTTGCCCGCGCCGTTCGGACCGAGCAGGCCGAGGACCTGGCCCTTCTCCACGCGGAAGGAGAGGTCCCGGACCGCGTACCGGTCGGCGGACCTGGCGTACCGCTTGCTCAGGTCGGTTATCTGCAGGGGGACTTCGGTCAGCTCCGGCTCGGGGGCCGCGGGGGCCGTCGTACGGCGGCGGCCCGTCACCACCAGGATCAGGGCGAGCACCGCGCCGGCCAGCGGCAGCCACCACACCCAGGCGGGCAGGGGGGCCTGGGTGTTCTTCGCGCTGAGGGCCGCGGGGACGTTCAGGTGGCTCTTGAGGGAGACGGTGTACGTCGCCGGGGCCGTCGGGGACGCGTAGCCGAGGTCCGTGGAGGCGAGGACCAGGCGCAGGCGGTGGCCGTCGTCGATGTCGTGGTCGATCGCCGGGAGGGTGATCGTGACGTCCTTGCCGGCCTTCGCGTCCGTCACCCTGAGGGGCTCGACGAGTAGGGACGGCAGGGTCTGCTGCCCGTTCGGGCCGACGTCGTACAGCTTGGCGAAGAGGACGGCGTCGTCGGTCGTCGACTTCACGTGGACGGTGACCGTGGGCGAGCCGGTGATCTGGAGGTCGTCCCGGACCGGGGCCGACTCGAAGGCGGCGTACTGGCCCGGGAAGTCGAGGGAGACGCCGAGGCCGAGGGCGGAGAGCTGGGAGAGGCCGCCGCCGCCGAGGCCGGGGAGGGCCGAGACGGCGGGCGGGCTGGCGCCGGCCGGGTTGCTGACGTCCTGTTCCCGGCCGGTGAGGGTGATCCTGTGCTCGTCGCTCTCCAGGCCCGGGTAGGTGTCGGCGGTGACGCCGGTGAGGCGGCTCTCGCCGTCGCCGGTGTCGGTGCCGAGGGTGCGGGTGACGCGGAAGGCGGGGCCGGTGTCGGCGGACTTGTCGTCCTTGAGGTAGCGGTCGAACCAGTGGGCCACGCGGGACTGGACCCGGCTCGCCTCCAGGTCACCGCCGTCATGGCCGCCCGCGATCCAGTCGACGTCCACGGGGGCGCCGTTGGCGCGGATCGCCTTCGCCGCGGCGTCGGCCTGGTTCAGGGGGAAGAGGGAGTCCGTCTGGCCCTGGATCAGCAGGGTGGGCACCTTGATGTCCTTGGCGACGGCCGACGGGGAGCGCTCCTCCAGCATCTTCTCGGCCGGGGCGTCCGGGACGCCGGACTGGGCCACCCGCTGGTACATCGCGCAGATCTGCGGCTCGAACTCGGCGCAGCCGCCCGCGGAGTTGACGAAGATGCCGGCCCACAGCTTCTTAAAGACGCCGTTCGGGAACAGGGCGTCCGAGAGGTTCCAGTACGTGATCGACGGGGCGATGGCGTCCACGCGGTGGTCGTGGCCGGCGGCGAGGAGGGAGATCGCGCCGCCGTAGCTCGCGCCCGCCACGCCGACCCTGGGGTCGCCGGGCTTGTCGAGCTGGACCTGGGGCTGCTTCGCCAGCCAGTCGATCAGCTTGCTGACGTCCTTGACCTCGGCGTCGGGGTCGTTGAGGCCCACTGTGCCGGTGGACCTGCCGAAGCCCCGGGCTGACCAGGTGAGGACCGCGTAGCCGTCTCTCGCGAGGTCTTCCGCCTGGCTGCGCACGTCGTTCTTGCTGCCGCCGAAGCCGTGGCCAAGGAGGACCGCGGGGCGCCTCCCGGTGCCGTTCGCCGTGAAGTACGAGGTGTCTATGCGGACGCCGTCGAGCGCCATGATGCGATCGGTGCGGTGCACGGGGGGCGGGTCGTCAGAGGCGGCGGCCGTCCATGTCCCGGCTGCGGCGAGCACGACGACGGAGGCCGCGGCGGCGATCCACCGCGGCCTCCGGAGGCGTCGAAGATCCATGTGTCAACGGTACGGGGTGAAACTGCCCGGGACTTGGCTACTGGGGGCTGAACTCCGGGCCATCCTGGGGGTGGACGGGGTGTCGTCCCGTACAGCAGACGCGGTACACGCCGTCGTGGCCGGTCGCCTCCCCCTGAGCAGGTCTACTCGCTCGGAATCGAGACGAGCCACCTCGTGTCCTTGCGCGGGCGGAGATACAGGGCCCAGTAGACGGTCGCCGCCGCCGTGATGCCGCCCGTCCACAGCAGGTACTCCGTCTCCTGCTGGGTCAGGATGTAGGCCAGGACCGCTATCAGGAGGACCGGCATCGCGGGCCACAACGGCATGCGCCAGGCCGGGGTGTGCCGGTGGCCGCCCCGGCGGGACAGCAGCGCGGCGATCGCGACCAGCAGGTACATGCCCGTCACCGAGACGCCCGTGACGCCGTACAGCGTGTCCAGGTTGACGAAGCACAGGGCCGCTCCCGGGATGCCCACCGCTAGGGTGGCGACCCAGGGGGAGCCGAAGCGGCCGAGCTTGGCGAAGACCTGGTTGACCGGGGCCGGCCAGGCCTTGTCCCGTGCCGAGGCGAACAGGACCCGGGAGTTCTGGATGACCATGACGATGCCGGCGTTGATGATCGCCAGGGCGACGCACAGGCTGACGAAGGTGCCCACCGCGGAGTCGGACCAGGCCGTGACCATGGCGCCGATGTCGCCGCCGGTCAGTTCGGTCAGGTCGGAGGCGCCCAGGGTGATCGCGGCCACCGGGACCAGGATGATCACGGTGGAGATGGCGAGGGTGGCCAGGACCGTTCGGGCCACGTTGCGGCGGGGGTTCTCCAGTTCCTCGGAGAGGTAGACGGCGGTCGAGAAGCCCTGGGTGACGAAGAGGGCGATCGCCAGGCCGGAGACCACCAGTATGGCCGTGACCGTGTCCGTGCCGCCGTGGGCGTCCGCCACCTGCATGGACAGCAGGCTGCTCGGGCCGCGCTCCGCGTGGGTGAAGCCCAGGAGCGCCACCACCGCCGCCGCGATCACCTCCAGAACCAGGAAGACGCCCGTGATCCACGCGTTGGCGCGCAGGTCGAGGAGGCCGGCGAGGGTGGCCAGGAGCATGACTCCGGCGCCCGCCAGGGAGGGGTCCAGGTGGATCACCGGGGCCAGGTAGTCCGCCGTGCCCATCGCGATCACCGGCGGGACGATCATGACGACCAGGAGGGAGAGCACGAAGACGAGCCAGCCGGCGAGCCGTCCCGCCAGCGTGGAGACCATCGCGTACTCGCCGCCCGCGCTGGGGATGAGGGTGCCCAGCTCCGAGTAGCAGAACGCCACGGCGACGCAGAGGAGGGAGCCGATGGCGATCGTCAGGGCGGTGGCGGTGCCGAGCGAGCCGAAGAGGTCGGGGACGACCACGAAGAGCGTGGAGGCCGGGGTCACGCAGGACAGGGTCAGCAGGGTGCCGCCGACCACGCCGATGGAACGGTTGAGCTTGGCGTGGCCGTGCTCCAGCGCCTCTGGGACGGCGGTGTCGGCAGGGCGGAGGGTCTCGGTCATGGTGCTGCATGGAACCCCGACGAAAACCGGCGCGTCAATAGGTGGCGAGCTGCGGAATTCGTAGATCAAGAGCGTTTCGAATGGCGATTACGGCAGTTTCTCGCGGCCTCTTCTACTGTTCGGGCTCTACGGGAACCGCAGCGTCGGCGTGAAAAAACGTGCCGCTAAAGTCTGCCCTCAAAGGTCATTCACAGGGGGGCACATGAAGCTCGAGTACACCGCTGCCTGGGTGGGGTTCACGGCGGCGGCGATGGTCGCGGTCACGGCGTGCGGCTCGGAGGGCGTGCGGAAGGCGGCGGACGTCGTCGACAAGTCGGACGCGATCATGGCGGCGCTCGCCCGGGCGACCGACCGGACGGAGAACCTGGGGTCCGCCGAGGTGAAGGTCTCCACGGCGGCGCCGGGCACGGCTCCGATCAGCATGGAGGGCACGTACTCCTGGGGCGACGGCTACGCCTTCGACGTCGAGATGGACACGAAGGCCGCCCAGATGCAGCAGCTCCAGGACGCCCCGACCACGCGCATGCTCTTCGTGGACGGCGCCTACTACTACGACGTCGACCCGCAGCCCGCGGGCCCGCTCAAGGGCAAGGAGTGGATGAGGATCGACGCGTCGGCCGTGTTCGGCGACAAGGGCGCGCAGGCGTTCAGCGGGGGCGGCGGCGGGAGCCCGGCGGCCTCCATGAGGAGCCTGAAGTACGCCAACAACGTCGAGGATCTCGGCAAGGAGACCGTCGACGGGCAGAGCACGACCCACTACCGGGCCCGGATCGACCAGGCGCAGATGGGGAAGTTCAAGGACGCCTACGGCGACGCGGACAGCCTCGCCGGTTCGGTCACCGGCGGGGCCTCCTCGATGACCATGGACATCTGGGTCGGCGGCAAGGATCTGCCGGTGCGGCTGAAGCAGAAGATCGGCGCGATGACCGTGACCATGGACTTCGAGAAGTTCGGGAAGACGGCCGTGGTCAAGGCGCCGCCGGCCGCCGAGACCGGTGACCTGAGCGAGGCCGTGAAGGGCACCGCCGGCAAGCAGTGAGCACGGCCGAGCGCCGGACACGCGGGGGCGTGCCCGGCGCTCGGAAATGCCTCAGTGGTTGCGCGGGAAGCCCAGGTCCACGCCCGCGGGGGCGTCGGCCGGGTCGGGCCAGCGGGTGGTGACGACCTTGCCGCGGGTGTAGAAGTGCGTGCCGTCGTTGCCGTAGATGTGGTGGTCGCCGAAGAGGGAGTCCTTCCAGCCGCCGAAGCTGTGGTAGCCGACGGGGACCGGGATCGGGACGTTCACGCCGACCATGCCGGCCTCGACCTCCAGCTGGAAGCGGCGGGCGGCGCCGCCGTCCCGGGTGAAGATCGCGGTGCCGTTGCCGAACGGCGAGGCGTTGATGAGGGCGATGCCCTCCTCGTAGGTGTCGACGCGCAGCACGGTCAGGACCGGGCCGAAGATCTCGTCCTGGTACGCCTTGGCGGTGGTGGGGACCTTGTCGAGGAGCGAGATGCCGATCCAGTGGCCGTCCTCGAAGCCCTCTACCGTGTGGCCGGTGCCGTCCAGGACGACCTCGCAGCCCTCGGCGGCGGCGCCCTCGACGTAGGAGGCCACCTTGTCGCGGTGCACCTTCGTGATGAGCGGGCCCATCTCGGAGGCCGGGTCGTTGCCGGGGCCGATCTTGATCTTCTCGGCGCGCTCGCGGATCTTGTCCACCAGCTGGTCGCCGATGGCGCCGACCGCGACGACCGCGGAGATGGCCATGCAGCGCTCGCCGGCCGAGCCGTAGGCGGCGGAGACGGCGGCGTCGGCGGCCGCGTCCAGGTCGGCGTCCGGCAGGACCAGCATGTGGTTCTTGGCGCCGCCCAGCGCCTGCACGCGCTTCCCGTTCGCGGAGGCGGTGGTGTGGATGTAGCGGGCGATCGGGGTCGAGCCGACGAAGGAGACGGCCTTGACGTCCGGGTGCTCCAGGAGGCGGTCGACGGCCACCTTGTCGCCCTGTACGACGTTGAAGACGCCGTCGGGCAGCCCGGCCTCGGCGAGCAGTTCGGCGATCTTGAGGGAGGCCGACGGGTCCTTCTCGGAGGGCTTGAGGACGAAGGTGTTGCCGGTCGCGATGGCGATCGGGAACATCCACATCGGGACCATCGCCGGGAAGTTGAACGGCGTGATGCCCGCGACCACACCGAGCGGCTGGCGGATGGAGGCGACGTCCACGCGGCTGGCGACCTCGGTGGACAGTTCGCCCTTCAGCTGCACGGTGATCCCGCACGCCAGGTCCACGATCTCCAGGCCGCGCGCGACCTCGCCGAGCGCGTCGGAGTGCACCTTGCCGTGCTCGGCGGTGATCAGCTCGGCGATCGCGTCCCGGTTCGCCTCGAGCAGCGCCCGGAAGCGGAACAGGATCGTGGTGCGCTTGGCGAGCGAGGAGGTGCCCCAGGTGGCGAACGCGTCCTTGGCGGCGCCTACGGCGGCGTCGACCTCGTCGACCGAGGCGAACGCGACCTTGGTGGTGACCGCGCCGGTCGCCGGGTCGGTGACCGGCCCGTAGTTGCCCGACGCGCCTTCGACGGTCTTGCCGCCGATCCAGTGGTTGACGATCTTCGTCATGACCGGGTACTCCTTTTCACAGATGGCGGCGTCGGGTTGAGACGTGCCGTTCGTACAGCTCTCGGGCCTTCACCGCGGACGGTCGGGTCGCGGTCTCGGCCACAGGTACATCCCACCAGGCCTGCGCCGGAGGCGGGCCCGACACTGTGTCGGCCGTTTCGGTCTCGACGTAGACACATGTGGGAGTGTCGGCGGCCCGCGCCTCTTCGAGGGCGGCGCGCAGGTCTCGTACGGTCTTCGCGCGCAGCACGCGCATACCGAGGCTGGCCGCGTTGGCGGCCAGGTCCACGGGCAGCGGGGCGCCCGTGTAGGTGCCGTCCTCGGACCGGTAGCGGTAGGCCGTGCCGAACCGCTCGCCGCCGACCGCCTCGGACAGGCCGCCGATGGAGGCGTAGCCGTGGTTCTGGATCAGGAGCAGCTTGATCGCGATGCCCTCCTGTACGGCCGTGACGATCTCCGTCGGCATCATCAGATACGTGCCGTCGCCGACCAGCGCCCAGACGTTGCGGTCGGGAGCGGCCATCTTCACACCGATCGCGGCCGGGATCTCGTAGCCCATGCAGGAGTAGCCGTACTCCAGGTGGTACTGGTCCCTCGACCGGGCGCGCCACAGCTTGTGCAGGTCACCCGGGAGGGAGCCGGCCGCGTTGATGATCACGTCGGACTCGTCCACCAGGGCGTCCAGAGCGCCGAGGACCTGCGGCTGGGTCGGCCGGATGTCGGGCTCGTCGGCCTCGTAGCAGGCGTCGACGCGCTGCTCCCAGCGCTCCTTGTCGAGCGTGTACTCCTCGACGTACGCGCCCGTGACCCGGTGGGCGTGCAGCTGGAGGGCGCCGGTGAGCTCCTGGAGGGCGCTCCGGGCGTCCGCGACCAGGGGCATGCCGGCGAGCTTGTGGCCGTCGTAGGGCGCGATGTTGAGGTTGAGGAAGCGGACCCCGTCGGCGGCGAAGAGGGTGCCGGAGGCCGTCGTGAAGTCGGTGTACCGGGTGCCGACGCCTATCACCAGGTCGGCCTGGCGGGCCAGTTCGTCGGCGGTGGCGGTGCCGGTGTGGCCGACGCCGCCGACGTCCTGGGGATGGTCGTGGCGCAGGGAGCCCTTGCCGGCCTGGGTGGAGGCGACCGGGATGCCGGTGGCACTCGCGAACTCGGCGAGGGCCTCCTCGGCGCGGCTGTGGTGGACTCCGCCGCCGGCGATGACGAGCGGGCGCCGGGCGGTGCGGATCGCCCGTACCGCTTCGGCGAGTTCGGCCGGGTCGGCGCCCGGACGCCGTACGGTCCAGGTGCGCTCGGCGAAGAACTCGTCGGGCCAGTCGTGGGCCTCGGCCTGGACGTCCTGGGGCAGCGCGAGGGTCACGGCGCCGGTCTCGACGGGGTCGGTGAGGACCCGCATGGCCTGGAGGGCGGCCGGGATCAGGGCTTCGGGACGGGTGACGCGGTCGAAGTACTTGGACACGGGCCGCAGACAGTTGTTGACGCTGATGTCGCCCGCGTACGGCACTTCGAGCTGCTGGAGGACCGGGTCGGCGACGCGGGTGGCGAAGGTGTCGCCGGGCAGCAGCAGGACGGGGAGGTGGTTGATGGTCGCGAGGGCCGCGCCCGTCACCAGGTTGGTGGCGCCCGGGCCGATGGAGGTCGTCACGGCGTGCGTGGACAGGCGGTTGGACTGACGCGCGTAGCCCACGGCCGCGTGCACCATGGACTGCTCGTTGCGGCCCTGGTGGTAGGGCATGTCGTCGGCGTACTCGACGAGCGCCTGGCCGAGGCCCGCGACATTGCCGTGGCCGAAGATGCCCCAGGTCGCGGAGATCAGCCGCTGCCGTACACCGTCGCGTTCGGTGTACTGGGCGGCCAGGAAGCGGACCAGCGCTTGCGCGACGGTCAGGCGGGTGGTCATCGGTACCCCTCCGTGTGGTCCGGGTGGAAGCAGATCCGCCACTCCCGCGTCTCACCCGGTCCCGCCATGACGTTGAGGTAGTACATGTCGTGGCCGGGCTGGGCGATGGACGGGCCGTGCCAACCGTCGGGGACGAGGACGGCGTCGCCGGAGCGGACCTCGGCGAGGACGTCGGATCCGCCCTCACGGGAGGGAGATACGCGCTGATAGCCGAAACCGTTCGGGCCGTCGATCTCGAAGTAGTAGATCTCCTCCAGCTCCGCCTCCACGCCGGGCCGGTGCTCGTCGTGCTTGTGCGGCGGATACGAGGACCAGTTGCCGCCGGGAGTGACCACCTCGACGGCGATGAGCTTGTCGCAGTCGAAGGCGTCGGCGGAGGCGAAGTTGCGCACGTGCCGCAACTGCGTGCCGCTGCCGCGTTCTTCGACGGGGACCTCCGGCGCGGGGCCGTAGCGGGCGGGGAGTCGTCGCTCGCACTTCGCTCCTGCCAGGGCGAAGCGGCCTCCCGCGCCGGAGGCGATCGATGCCTGGGCGTCCCGGGGCACGTACGCGAAGTCCGAGACTCCGGCGAACACGCTTTCCCGGCCCAGGAGTTGGAACTCTTCGTTATCGACGTGGACGGTACAGCCGCCTTCCAGCGGGAGCACGATCCACTCACTGTCACCGGAGGTGAAGGTGTGCGTGCCGCCGGGTGCCAGCTCGACGACGCGCAGACTGCTGTGGGTCCAGCCGGCCCGCTTGGGGTCGATGTCCACCGCGTACTGGGCGTTGGTCGAGGCACCCTTGGGGACGTACAGCTCGTTCTGTGTCATGCGGCGGCCCTCACAGCAGTCCGACGGCGGTGTCCACGGCGGCGGCCACGTCGCCGTCCGCCGGGTACAGCAGCGAACGGCCGACCACCAGGCCGCGCACGGTGGGGAGTTGCAGGGCGCCGCGCCACTTCTCGTACGCGCCGTCCTGATCGTCGCCGACCTCGCCGCCGAGCAGTACGGCGGGCAGGGTGGAGGCGGCCATGACCTCGCCCATGTCGTCGGGGTTGTCGCAGACCGGGACCTTGAGCCAGGTGTAGGCCGAACTGCCGCCCAGACCCGAGGCGATGGCTATCGACTTGGTGACGGCCTCGGCGGACAGGTCGTTCCTGACCTTGCCCTCGGTGGTGCGGCCGCTGATGAACGGCTCGACGAAGACGGGGAGCCTGCGTGCGGCCATGTCGTCGATGGCACGGGCCGTGGACTCGAGGGTGGTCAGGGAGCCCGGGTCGTCGTAGTCGATGCGCAGGAGGAGCTTGCCGGCGTCGAAGCCGAACCGCTCGATGTCCTCGGGGCGGTGGCCGGTGAAGCGGTCGTCGAGCTCGAAGCTCGCGCCCTGGAGACCGCCGCGGTTCATGGAGCCCATGACGACCTTGCCGTCCAGGGCGCCGAGCAGCAGCAGGTCGTCCAGGATGTCGGCGGTGGCGAGGACGCCGTCGACACCCGGGCGGGACAGCGCCAGGCACAGGCGCTCCAGCAGGTCGGCGCGGTTGGCCATGGCCAACCGGTTGCCCCCCACCCCGAGCGCACCCCGGGCGGGGTGGTCGGCGGCGACGATCATCAGACGGCCGCTGTCGTTGAGCAGCGGCCTGCGGGTGCGCCGGGCGGCGGCTTCGGCGATCGCCTCGGGGCGTTCGGCGCGCAGGCGGACGAGTTCCGCGATGTCGACCCTCACTTGACCGCTCCCGCCGCGACCGCGTCCTCGATCTCGGCGACCGTCGGCATCGCCGAGCTGCACTCGAGGCGGGAGGCGACGATGGCGCCGGCCGCGTTGGCGTACCGCATGATCTTCTCCAGGTCCCAGCCGCTCAGCAGGCCGTGGCACAGGGAGCCGCCGAAGGCGTCACCGGCGCCGAGACCGTTCAGGACGTTCACGGGCAGGGGCGGGACCTCGGCGGACTCGCCCTTGCTGTTGACGGCGAGGACACCCTTGGGGCCCTGCTTGACGACCGCCAGTTCCACACCGGCGTCCAGAAGGGCGCGGGCGGCGGCGTGCGGCTCGCGCACCCCGGTCGCGACCTCGACCTCGTCGAGGTTGCCGACGGCGACCGTGGTGTGGCGCAGGGCCTCCTCGTAGAAGGGGCGGGCCTCCGCCGGGTCGTTCCAGAACATCGGGCGCCAGTCCAGGTCGAAGACCGTCGTGCCGGCCTTGGCGCGGTGGGCGAGGGCCGCCAGCGTCGCCGTACGGCTGGGCTCCTCGCTCAGGCCGGTGCCGGTGACCCAGAAGACGCTCGCCTCGTGGATCGCGTCGAGGTCCAGCTCGTGGGCGTCGATCTCCAGGTCCGGGGCCTTGGGCTGCCGGTAGAAGTACAGCGGGAAGTCGTCCGGCGGGAAGACCTCGCAGAAGGTGACGGGGGTCGGCAGGCCCGGGACCGGGGTGACCCAGCGGTCGTCCACGCCGAAGCCCTGGAGGGCCTCGTGCAGATAGGTGCCGAAGGGGTCGTCGCCGGTGCGGGTGATCACCGCGGTCCGCCGTCCCAGGCGCGACGCGGCGACCGCGACATTCGTCGCCGAGCCCCCGAGGAACTTGCCGAAGGACGTCACCTGCGGCAGCGGGACACCGGTCTGGAGCGGATACAGGTCCACACCGATCCGCCCCATGGTGATCAGGTCGTACGCCATCGACTTCCCTTCGTACCTGCGTCGGCTCTCCCGGCGTTTGTAGCCCCGGACGCCGCGCCCTGTCAATGTTTTGTCCAGACATTCGGACGAGACCTTGACAGCGCTTGCTTTCCGAACCGAAGCTGACCGGCATGACAGCGCCCGCACCTCAGCCCTCACTGTCCCGCATCCGGATCGGCTCGGCTCCGGACTCCTGGGGCGTGTGGTTCCCCGACGACCCCCAGCAGGTCCCCTGGCAACGCTTCCTCGACGAGGTCGCGGACTCCGGTTACGAATGGATCGAGCTGGGACCGTACGGGTACCTCCCGACCGACCCCGCAGTCCTCACCGAGGAGGTCTCCCGGCGCGGCCTCAAGGTGTCCGCGGGCACCGTCTTCACCGGCCTGCACCACGGCGAGGCCGTGTGGGAGAAGACCTGGGCGCATGTCGCGGACAACGCGGTGCTCGCACAGGCGATGGGTGCGAGGCATCTCGTCGTGATCCCGTCGTTCTGGCGGGACGACAAGACGGGTGAGGTGCTGGAGCCGGACACGCTCACGCCGGAGCAGTGGCGCAACCTCAGCACGCTGACCGAGCGGCTCGGACAGCGGGTGCGCGAGGAGTACGGCCTCCAGATCGTCGTCCACCCGCATGCCGACACCCACATCGACAGCGAGGAGAACGTGGTCCGCTTCCTGGACGCCACCGACTCCGGCCTCGTGTCACTGTGCCTGGACACCGGGCACTACGCGTACTGCGGCGGCGACAGCGTCAAGCTGATCGAGACGTACGGGTCGCGGATCGGGTATCTGCACCTCAAGCAGGTGGACCCGGAGATCCTGGCGGACGTACGGGCCAAGGGGACGCCGTTCGGGCCCGCCGTGGCGCAGGGCGTGATGTGCGAGCCGCCTTCGGGAGTGCCGGCGCTCGGTCCCGTGCTGGAGGCCGCGCAGAAGCTGGACGTGGAGCTGTTCGCGATCGTCGAGCAGGACATGTACCCGTGCGAGCCGGACAAGCCGCTGCCCATCGCCCAGCGGACCCGGGCGTTTTTGAGGTCCTGCGGGGCGTAATCCTCCCGGCACAGCCCGGTGTCAACGCGCCGCGCCCTCGCGCCCGCGTACGGCATTGCGTCACCTCTGTCACAAACACCTCCTGCGTGTCACAGATGTCGCAGGTACGCGGGCGCCCCGTCACATCGGCGCACAGGCCCTGACCGGCGGTCACCGGGTGTCGTTCACGAGGCACAACTTTGTGATCGCCAGCGCAGCGCCCGGTACCCCCGACGACCGTTCCCGGCCGCCGCCGCGGTGCGCGCGAGGAGGTGCACCACATGACCGACCGAAGGCTCTGGTCGTACAAGGAGATCGCGGCGCACATCCGGGTGCAGCCGGACACCGTGCGGTCGTACCGCAAGCACGGGCTGCTGCCGCCGCCCGACCATGTCGAGAGCGGCAAGCCCTTCTGGTACGCGGACACCGTGCGCGCGTGGGTCGCGTCCCGGCCGGGCAACCGGGGACGCAGAGACGACTGAGGCCTACCGGCCCGGCGAAAATTGCCGGGCCGGGAGGTGCCGGTGTCTGACACAGTCGGCCCATGAGCGACTTCTCCGTCAAGCCCGTGCTGACCGGCGACAGGACCGTGTTGCGGCCGTTCACGGAGGCGGACGCCGAGGTGATGGGGGAGATCATCGACGACCCCGAGGTCCGCCGCTTCACCGGTGCTCCGGCCCAGGAACCGACCCCCGAGGGACTGAGGTCCTGGTACGGCTCCCGGTCCGAGCAGTCCGACCGTCTCGACCTCGCCGTCACCGACCGCGCCACCGGGGAACTGGTCGGCGAGGTCGTCCTGTACGAGTGGGATCCGGCCTCCCACAGTTGCACGTTCCGCACGTTCATCGGCCCCCGGGGACGCGGCCGGGGGCTCGGCACCGAGGCCACCCGGCTCATCGTCGGCCACGGCTTCGAACAACTCGGGCTGCACCGCATCGAGTTGGAGGTCTACCGCCACAATCATCGCGCCCTGCGGGTCTACGAGAAGGCCGGGTTCACGGTCGAGGGCGTGCGGCGGGAAGCCGATCTGCGGGACGGCGAGTGGGTGGACTGGGTGGTCATGGGCCTCCTCGACCGCGAGTGGGCCGCCCTCACCCCCACGGCTCGATGACCGTCACCCCCGCCGCGGGCGCCGAGCCCATCGCCGCCAGGGCGTCCGGGGCCGCGTCCAGCGTGATCGTGGACGTGACCAGGAGGTCCGGCCGCAGTACGCCCGCCGCGACCAGCTCCAGCATCGCCGGGTAGGTGTGGGCGGCCATGCCGTGACTGCCGAGGAGTTCGAGCTCCAGGGCGATCGCGCGGGCCATGGGGACCGGGGTCGTCCCGTCCGGCGAGGGCAGCAGGCCGACCTGGACGTGCCGGCCGCGTCGGCGCAGGGAGTTGACGGAGGCCGCGCAGGTGGCCGGGGAGCCGAGGGCGTCCAGGGACACGTGCGCCCCGCCGCCGGTCAGCTCGCGGATCGCCGCCGCGGTGTCCGGCGTACCGGTCGCGTCCACGCACTCGGCCGCGCCGAACCTCCTCGCCAGGGCCAGGGCCCGGGGCGACACGTCCACGGCCACCACACGGGCCCCTGAGGCCGCCGCGATCATCACCGCGGACAGGCCCACCCCCCCGCAGCCGTGCACCGCGACCCACTCCCCCGCGGTGGCCCGCCCCTGCTGCGCGACCGCCCTGAACGCCGTGGCGAAACGGCAGCCCAGGGAGGCGGCCGTGGCGAAGGACATGGCCGGCGGTACGGCCACGAGGTTCACGTCGGCGTGGTCCAGCGCCACGTACTGGGCGAACGAGCCCCAGTGGGTGAAGCCGGGCTGGGTCTGGCGCTCGCAGACCTGGTGGTCGCCCCTCGCGCAGGACGCGCAGGTACCGCAGGCGCAGACGAAGGGGACGGTCACCCGGTCGCCGGGCTTCCAGTTGCGCACGCGGGGACCGACCGCCTCGACCGTGCCCGCCAGTTCATGGCCCGGTACGTGCGGGAGGGTGATGTCCGGATCGTGGCCCTGCCAGCCGTGCCAGTCGCTTCTGCACAGGCCCGTGGCCGCCACCCGGACGACCACTCCGTGGTCCGGCGGGCGGGGGTCGGGCACGTCCCGTATCCGTGCGGGTTCGCCGTACCGCTCGAAGACAACCGCTCGCATCCGCGTCTCCCCGACCTCTCTTGGACCTCTCTTGGAGAAATACCCCCTAGGGGTATAGGCTGTGACTCAGTAACCCCACACGCCTCGACGAGGAGAACGACATGACCGCCCAGACCGATACCCCGGGTACCGTCACCGCCGTCTACAAGGTGAGCGGGATGAGCTGCGGGCACTGCGAGGGTTCCGTTTCCGGTGAGATCTCCGAGATCGCGGGGGTCAGCTCCGTGAAGGCGGTCGCGTCCACCGGCGAGGTGACGGTCGTATCGACGGAGCCGCTGGACGAGGAAGCCGTACGGGCCGCCGTGGACGAGGCCGGTTTCGAGCTCGTCGGCAAGGCCTGACCGACCCGACCGGGGAGCAGCGAACATGTCCATTACGGCTCCGACAGCGCCCGTGTCCGAGGTCGAGCTGGCCATCGGCGGGATGACCTGTGCCTCCTGCGCCGCCCGGGTCGAGAAGAAGCTCAACCGGATGGACGGCGTCACCGCCACGGTCAACTACGCGACCGAGAAGGCCCGTGTCAGCTACCCCCCGGGGGTCGAGGTCGCCGATCTCATCGCGACCGTGGTGAAGACCGGGTACACGGCCGAGCAGCCCGCGCCACCCGCGGAAGAGCCGTCCCGGGACGAGCCCGAGCTCACCGCCCTGCGACAGCGGCTCCTCGTCTCCGTCGCGCTCGCCGTTCCCGTCGTCGCGCTCTCCATGGTCCCCGCCCTCCAGTTCGACAACTGGCAGTGGCTCGCTCTGACCCTCGCCTCGCCCGTCGTCGTCTGGGGTGCGTGGCCCTTCCACCGGGCCGCCTGGACGAACGCCAGGCACCGCGCGGCCACGATGGACACCCTCGTCTCGGTCGGGACCCTCGCCGCGTTCGGCTGGTCGCTGTGGGCCCTGTTCTTCGGTGACGCGGGGATGCCGGGCATGCGGGAGCGGTTCGAGCTCACCGTCGGCGGCATGGACGGCGCCTCGACGATCTATCTCGAAGTGGCCGCGGGAGTCACCGCCTTCATCCTGCTCGGCCGGTATCTGGAGGCCCGCGCCAAGCGTCACGCGGGGGCCGCTCTCAGAGCGCTGATGGAGCTCGGGGCCAAGGACGTCGGCGTGCTGCGGGACGGGCGGGAGATACGGATTCCGGCGGACCGGCTGGCCGTCGGGGACCGGTTCGTCGTACGGCCCGGCGAGAAGATCGCGACCGACGGCACCGTCGTCGAGGGCGCCTCGGCCGTGGACGCCTCCATGCTGACCGGGGAGTCGGTACCGGTGGACGTGGGCGTCGGGGACACCGTCACCGGTGCGACCGTCAACGCCGGCGGACGGATCGTCGTCGCGGCGACCCGGGTCGGGGCCGACACGCGGCTCGCGCAGATGGCGAAGCTGGTGGAGGACGCACAGAACGGCAAGGCGGAGGTGCAGCGGCTGGCCGACCGGGTCTCCGCGGTCTTCGTGCCGGTCGTCATCCTCATCGCGGTGGCCACCTTCGGGGGCTGGCTCGGCGCCACCGGGGACACCGCCGCCGCGTTCACCGCGGCCGTCGCCGTACTGATCATCGCCTGTCCGTGCGCACTGGGCCTGGCCACGCCGACCGCGCTCATGGTCGGCACCGGGCGCGGCGCCCAGCTCGGCATCCTCATCAAGGGGCCCGAGGTCCTGGAGTCCACGCGGCGCGTCGACACCGTCGTCCTGGACAAGACCGGCACGGTGACCACCGGCCGGATGACCCTCCAGGCGGTCCACGTCGTCCAGGACGCCGACGAGAAGCAGGTGCTGCGGCTCGCGGGCGCCCTGGAGCACGCCTCCGAGCACCCCGTCGCCCGGGCGGTCGCCGCGGGCGCGGAGGAGCGGGTCGGCCCGCTGCCGGCGGCCGAGCGGTTCGAGAACGTCCCCGGCAAGGGCGTACGCGGGCGCGTGGAGGGCCGCGAGGTGGCCGTGGGGCGGCTGTTCGACGTGCTGCCCGCCGAGCTGGCCCGGGCGAAGGAAGAGGCCGAGCGGGACGGTCGTACGGCTGTCGTCGTCGGGTGGGACGGTCAGGCGCGCGGCGTTCTGGCGGTCGCCGACGCGGTCAAGGAGACCAGTGCGGAGGCGGTGCGGTCACTGCGGGCGCTGGGGCTCAGGCCGGTGCTGCTGACCGGGGACAACCGGACAGTGGCCGAGGCGGTGGCGCGGGCGGTCGGGATCGACGAGGTGATCGCCGAGGTGCTGCCCGAGGACAAGGTCGATGCCGTACGGCGGCTGCAGGGCGAGGGACGGGTCGTCGCGATGGTGGGCGACGGGGTCAACGACGCGGCCGCGCTCGCCGTGGCCGACCTGGGCCTCGCCATGGGGACCGGGACCGACGCGGCGATCGAGGCCGGGGACCTGACGCTGGTGCGCGGGGATCTGCGGGTGGCCGCGGACGCGATCCGGCTCTCGCGGCGCACCCTGTCCACGATCAAGGGCAATCTCGTGTGGGCCTTCGGCTACAACGTGGCCGCGCTGCCGCTGGCCGCGGCCGGGCTGCTGAACCCGATGATCGCCGGTGCGGCGATGGCGTTCTCCTCGGTGTTCGTGGTGACCAACAGCCTGCGACTGCGTGCCTTCCGTTGAGGATCCTTTGACGGACCCCCTCTGGAGTCCGGAGCCCCACTCACATAAGCTCTTCACAAGACTCGCGCATCGTCCTTACGCTGGGGTCTCGTTCACCGTATCCGGGCTCTTGCGTATCTAACGGACATTTGCAAGAGACGCAGATCACAGTGATGCGAACGTAACCATCGAAGGGGTTCGAAGGTCTAAGTTGGCGATGTCAGGCAGCGTCTTGGGGGGCGTTGACTGACATCTGAGGATGTCTTGGGGGACTTCCTCGGAGCTGCGTTGCCGGGGCACGCACTTAGGGAAGCTTTGAGCGGCCCTCCCGACCGTGCGCTGTCCCGGCAGACCGCACACAAGGAGTAGTACGAGGAGTTTTGCTCGTTCTGCTCAACAGCAAGACCGGAAAGACAGCGATTCAGGCGCTGGTCTCTCAGACGCCCGGCCGGATCCCGTGGGGGGAATCCGCACCGGGACATGGGAAGGCGCCCTGGACGCCGGCCCGTGGGGGGACCGTCGCCAGGGCGCCTTCCGCTTTGCGCTTCTTCCGCTGTGCGTTTCTACGAGCGTGTACTGCGCCGACCTCAGGGGCGCGGGGCAGTGACATCAGCGGCTCCGCCGCGGGGCGCGACCAGCCACGGCCGGCCCGCAGTCGCCCACGCTCCTTCAGCGGCGAGCTCCTAGCCGCACCGCGCTTCCACCGGAGGTGTCGGCGCTCCTCGACCGGCACGAAGTCCCGCGCGACGACACCCGTGCAGATCTGGCGCGGGCAGCCGATACGGGACCCGGGCTCCTAGAGCATCTCGTGCCACCGGCGGCCGCCCACGCGCCGGGAACGCCGAAAGGGCGCCACCGAAGCGACGCCCCTCAACCGACCGGCAGGTGTCAGCGCTGCTCGACCGGGACGAAGTCGCGCTCGACCACGCCCGTGTAGATCTGGCGCGGGCGGCCGATGCGGGAACCCGGCTCCTTGATCATCTCGTGCCACTGGGCGATCCAGCCCGGCAGGCGGCCGAGGGCGAACAGGACCGTGAACATCTCGGTCGGGAAGCCCATGGCGCGGTAGATCAGACCCGTGTAGAAGTCGACGTTCGGGTAGAGGCTGCGCGAGACGAAGTAGTCGTCGGAGAGCGCGTGCTCCTCCAGCTTCAGCGCGATGTCCAGCAGCTCGTCGGACTTGCCGAGGGCCGAGAGGACGTCGTGCGCGGCGGCCTTGATGATCTTCGCGCGCGGGTCGAAGTTCTTGTAGACCCGGTGGCCGAAGCCCATCAGCCGGACGCCGTCCTCCTTGTTCTTCACCTTGCGGATGAAGGAGTCGACGTCACCGCCGGAGGTCTGGATACCCTCCAGCATCTCCAGGACGGACTGGTTGGCACCGCCGTGCAGCGGGCCCCACAGGGCGTTGATGCCGGCGGAGATCGACGCGAACATGTTCGCCTGGGACGAGCCGACGAGGCGGACCGTCGAGGTCGAACAGTTCTGCTCGTGGTCGGCGTGCAGGATGAGCAGCTTGTCGAGGGCGGAGACCACGACCGGGTCGGGCTCGTACTCCTGCGCCGGCACCGAGAAGGTCATGCGCAGGAAGTTCTCGACGTACCCGAGGTCGTTGCGCGGGTAGACGAACGGGTGACCGATCGACTTCTTGTACGCGTACGCCGCGATCGTCGGAAGCTTGGCGAGCAGCCGGATCGTCGAGAGGTTGCGCTGCTTCTCGTCGAAGGGGTTGTGGCTGTCCTGGTAGAACGTGGACAGCGCGGAGACGACCGAGGACAGCATGGCCATCGGGTGGGCGTCGCGCGGGAAGCCCCGGTAGAAGTTCTTGACGTCCTCGTGCAGCAGGGTGTGCTGCGTGATGTCGTTCTTGAACGCCGAGAGCTCGTCGACGGTCGGAAGCTCACCGTTGATCAGGAGATAAGCGACCTCCAGGAACGTGGAGCGCTCGGCCAGCTGCTCGATCGGGTAGCCGCGGTACCGGAGGATGCCGGCCTCGCCGTCGAGGTAGGTGATGGCGGATTTATAGGCGGCGGTGTTGCCGTAGCCGCTGTCCAGGGTGACCAGACCGGTCTGGGCGCGGAGCTTCCCGATGTCGAAGCCCTTGTCGCCGACGGTGCTGTCGATCACCGGGTAGGTGTACTCGCCATCGCCGTACCGCACTACTACAGAGTTGTCGCTCACGTCATCCCTCACCGACGTTGTGCCTCTTCTTCGAGGTTGCCCTGACTGTCTCTACCATCCCCCATTTGGCGCAGGAGAGTGCACTCGGGGTCGGCCGTTGGGCGTATCAGCGGCACTGAGTGCCGCCAACTTGCTCATCCTGCCCCTCCGCAACCGCTTCCGGAAGAGCTCTGTGACCCACGTGACTCATTTGATCGATCATTTTCTGCCGTGCTCGGCCAACGAACGCCCGTTGTCGGCCGGAATGCTCTCCGGCGAGGTGGGGTCACCACTCCACGGAAAGCCTATCCGGCAGCGTTCGCCCACAGGCCGCCGCGGCTTCAGGAACGCGGCCGGAGCGGAGCGCGGGATGAGAGGGGTAACGGTGTCGAAGAAGCCCACGCACACTCCCAGGTTGATGTATCTCCGTGGTGACCTTGCGGGGCCGGGTCGCGAGGAGACAGAAGTCGTCGAGGCGGCCTGCGAGGCGAGCGGCGTGACGTTCCTGTGCCCCGATCCGGGTGTGCTCGGTCCTGAGCCACGGTCCATCGCGGTCGCGACCGCGGTGGTGACGACTCTGTTCGACGAACACGCGGAAACGTATGCCTTCGCGCGCGGCTCGGGTGTCCAGGTGCTGCTGGCCGCGTTGGCCGCCTGGCTGCGTCAGCACCCGAACCACCTGTCACCCGTCGCCGCGATGGTCCTCTGCGCACCGCCGCTGGAGGGGTTCGCGGAACCGTCCGGTGACCTCTCCGCGCTGAGGGTGCCCACTCTGGTGGTCACCGAAGCGGGCGACCGGGCCCGGGCCGCCGCCGAAGCTCTGCAGCACAGGCTGCCCTGCGCGATTCTCGTCGAGGAACCCTTCACACGTCACGGATGCGTGGGCGCCTCGGCAGCCCACCTTGCCCGCGCCGCCACATGGGAGCGGGCGACGGCGTTCTTCTCGGACGCCTCAGGCACGGCTTTCGGACAGGTACGGGGACCGGAACTCGAAGTCGGTTTCCACGAGACCCGGGACCTGCGGTTCCTGCCCGACGTCGCGGCGGAGGCAGCCGACGTCCTGGTGTCCGCGTACGGTCGGCTGAGTCACTCCCGGGACACACACATCCGCCGAATGGTCGACCATCCAGGCACCCTGGTCTGGGCACGCAGCGCCGGGCTGCTGGTCGGCTGCTCGCACATCAGGGCCGACGGGAAGTGGGGGGCCTGCGGCATGGTCCCCGAGTACCGCGGGTACGGGATCGGGTTCCGGCTGGCCCGTCTCGGCCTGCGGCAGATGCAAAACCAGTTCGTGGAGGTCGGGCGGAACACTCCGCACGGCCTGCGGCTGGTACTGGGTTGCGGGTTCCACCCCCTGCACGACGAGTCCGCCGTGCGTACCCTCCTGCGCTCTGCGGTCCGCCGCGAGATCGAGCCGCTCGGCGTCGACGCGCTGGGATTCGTGTATCGCAGGAAGCGGGAAGGCGGACGGGACACCGGACCATTACGTCTGTGTCTCCACCGCCCCTCTGTCCGCGGGCGAGCGAGTGTCGGAGCCTTTGCCCGCGTCGGCCTCCCGGCCGGCCCACCGCCCGACCAACTTGTGCCGCCGCAGCCGCATCAGGGCTCAGGGTGACCGCATGACTTGTGCCGCCACGGTCGCCACCTCGCTGACGTCGCTGTCGGCGAGGTGGGCGAAGAGCTTTTCGCAGTGGGCCCGGCGGGCTTGTCTGAGGCGGCGGCCACCGGTGGACATGCCCGCGCTCGCACGCTGCGGGGCATCGAGATGGTTGAGCACGAACGCGGCTCTGGCCAGAGCGAACGTCTCGAAACCACGCTGTACCAGACGGGTATCGGCTCGGAGCGACGGCGGGCACACCGTGTCCGGAAGCAGGTCGAGGTAGCGGGCCGCGAGGTCCCGGCGGGTGACGAAATGCCGCTCGTCGACCGGGAGTAGAGCGAAGTCCTCGATGAACTGGGCCACTTCGAACAGCAGAGGGAGCCAAGCCAGCCCTTCCAGGTCGATCGGCGCGACCCATCGAGGTCGTCCAGGGGCGGCCGGGATCAGCCAGTTGTCGGCATGGGCGTCGCGCTGGCCCACCAGAGGCAGGTCTGCCACGCCGTCCCAGAGAGCGGCCAGGTCCCGTGTCTCGACGGTACGGCCGAGGGCGTTCAGGTTGGCGCGCATCCGGTGGTGCTGACGCCGGTGGACCTCGGCCCGGTCGGCTGTCGGACCGGGGCCCCGCCAGTGATGAAAGGACGCCAGGGCGTGCAGGACCGGTTCGGCAACGGCCACAATGTCCTGGTGCGTCTCCACGGACCCGACCGCCACACGGTCGGCGACCAGCGCGCTGACAGGACGGCCGGACACACGCTGCAGGACCAGGGCGACCTCCCGGGTACCGCTGACCCGGGCAGGCGGCAGGGGCACGGTCGCGATCACCTCCGGCACTCTGATCCAGTCCTGGTCCTCTGCGGAGGTCCAGTCGGCGAAGCCGGTGAGCAGTGCGGCCTCCATGTCGGCCCACGTCCGCAGACGTTCTTTGACGACGACGGCTCTGCTCAGCAGACGGTGTGGATCGCGGAGGTGGTAGACAGCGTCGGTGATCCGGCCGCCCAGGTTGAAGCGGATGAACTCCTCGTCGTTGATGACGAGTTCGGCGGCCCTGCGGAGCAGTTCGGCCCGGTCTCCGGCGAGGGTCAGCCGACGTGTCTCGGAAATGCCCGGCTCGTCGAACCACTGTGCGGCACGGTCACGGTCCGCCCGCGGCAGCGAAGCGAGTTCGGCGAGTTGGAACAGCGGCCAGGGCCAGGCTGGGGCCATTCGAGTCGCCTCGTCGGCACACGCAATCGCATGGCCGAGGTCCTCCCGGGCACGGCTCAGTGTGAACAGCATCCGGTGCGCCGCGCACGACACCGACCAGTTCTCCCGGCTGAGGGCACCCTGTGCGCGTGCGGCCGACTTGAGCTCGACGGCCAAACGCAGGTCCGCCGCGTTTCGACGGTCGCGTCCCTTGCGGTAGTACACGTCACCGACGAGACCGAGCAGGTTGGGACTGTCGTTGCCGTGGCGCCGGCTGCGGGCGAAGTGGTCGAGCGCCCGGTCGGCGTGCTCGTCCCTTCCGGTGATGCCGTGCAACCGCATGTGGCACTCGCCGATCCGGCTCTCCAGACCGGCGCGCCTCGGGTCGGAGGGCAGTTCGGGGGCCCTCGCGAGCCAGCCGAGGTGGAGTTGGTCATTATCCGTGGTGCCCGGTCCTTCGCCGGCCTCGGCTCCGAGCGGAGGGGACGGGTCTCCCAGCGCGTCGAGCACCGCCTCCGCCACGGTGTCCAGGCCGCGGTCGAGGTCGCCGTCAAGAGCGAGGTCCAGGGCGTCTGCGTCGAGGTCGAGGGCGTCTGAGTCAAGGTCGCCGTCGAGACCGCCCGCCGCGTCGATGCCGTCCTCCTCCTCCCCGAGAGCGGGAGTGGGCGTCGGTTCCGCGCTCCGAGCGGCGGCCCGGGCAGGCGGTCCCACCATCCCCTCGTCGGCCGAACCGGCGACGGCGGCGTCGGTCATCTCGGCGACCGCCTCCTCCGCGTCGGCCAATTCGGCGGTGGTGTCGTCACCCAGCGTGCGGACGAACAACGCCAGCGCGTCCCGCAGCAGTTGTGCCGCTTCCTCGCGCTCCCGCTCGTCCCTGTTCTGGAGCGCCTTGGCCAGAGTGAACGCGGCGACGCCGGCGTGGTGCTGCAACTCGGGCCCGGGGTCGGTGACGTACGACAGGGCGGTCTGGTAGAGCTCGTGGACCCGCCGCACGTCGTCGAGGTCTGTGGAATCACCGAAAGAGAGCACAGCCAGCGTCGCGGCATGGCTGGCGACGAACGACCGCCGGACTGGTCTGCGCAGCCGCGGCACTTGCCGCTCCAGCGCCACGCTGACGGCCATCAACCGGGCGGCGGTCGCGGCCCGCCCCCGCGCGAAACACAGCTGGCGGGCCGCATGAGCCAGCGTGCTGCTGTACACGGGTTCGTCCTCGACCGCAGCGAGACGGTCCAGCAGCGGCTCCACCGCGTCCCAGTCCTCGGCCGCGGCGGCGCGGTACAGCGCGGCCTCGTCCTCGCGGACGCGGGCGAATCGGACCATCCTCGTGACCAGCGTGCGAACCCGCTCCGGCGCCGTCACCGTGTCACCGGTCAGCCAGCCGACCGCGCGGAGATAGGTGAGGGCGTCCTCGACGTCCTCCATCGCCCCGTCGACATCCGTGGTCCACAGCCGGCTGCGGGCCCTGTACAACAGCACATACGGATAAGACGCGGAGTCGATGACGCCCGCCCCCTCGGCGAGGTCTTCGATCACCGCGTCCAGGCCGCTCTCCACCGGTGTGTCCTCTGCCGCCGTCGCCTGCCGGCCCACATGAACGCGGAACCGTGCCTGGCCCCGCAACAGCGCGAGGACCGAATCGGGGCAGGCCCGGGTGGTGGTGGAACGTTCCGCAGCCGTCTCGTAGGCGGTGACGCTGCGTTCGAACTCGCCGAGGGCCCCGCTCCTGTCACCGGTACCGAGCAGGTGAACACCCCACCGGAAGGCCACGTCCCCTTCGGCCACGGCCAGTTCCCTGGTCTGATGCTCAGGACCCGTGGCGAGGTCGAGCAGGTCCTCCGCCTCGCCGAGGAGTTCGGCCGCGAGTGCCGTCTCCAGGCTCTCGTCGCCCGGCCCTTCGCGGGCGGGACCAGTGCGCGCACGGTTCAGGAGCAGGTCGACGCGGCGAACCTTCACTTCGAGGTGATAGCGGAAGTGCTCGGCTGTGGTGTCGTGATACTTCTGCGACAGCGCCAGCTGGTTGTCCGCGTATTCCAGGAGATCGAGTGCGTCGGCGTCCCTGCGCGCCAGAATCAAGGTGGCGACACCCCGGATTCCGTGGAATATCCTCAGCTTGTCGGCGGGGAAAGGAACCAGGGGCAGTACTCCCTCGATCACTTCGCCCTCGGTCAGCACCAGCCGGAAGAGCCGGCGAGCCGTCTCGTATCCCCCTTCCCCGGAGCCTTCGTTGAGCTTGTCCATGGCGATCCGGTACAGAGTTCCAGCGAGCCGGAAGTGGATCTCGAACCAGGTCTTGTCCCGAGTGAACTTCGCAACGGCGGCCCGCAGCGAGGCATCCGCTCGTTCCGGGTCGATCCGGAGAGCGCGGCGAACCGCGAGGAGGACTGCCAGATCGGCCGGCTCCAGCCTCAGCCGCTTGTGGTCCAGCAGCGTCTTCCAGGCCGCTCCGACCGAATCCCCGGCGGTCGCCGGATCGGTGAGTGTCTCCAGCGGGACCGGGGCTATTCGCGCGGCGGCTGCAGAGCGGACCTCCCCGTCGCACCGGAGACCGTAATCGTCGAGCACGTCGAACGGCCAGTCGGGACGGCAGGCGTTCGTGCTCCCCTCTGCGACTGACAAACGATCTCCATCGATACGTTTGATGTTGATACCCAGAGTGGTACTCCGCCCAGTATGAAGGTCGCTCCGGCCACTCGGGGCATACATTCACACACAGCGACGAGGGGGCCCACATGAACGTCTCCCAAATGGCCCCTCTGTTGACAGGAATCATCGCTGCGTTGATCGCTCTTGTCGGTTACTGGATAACGCAGCATCAGAAGCGGCGGGAGCGCCGGGCCGAGGTCTTCGCCTCCGCGTTGGAGGCGATCCGCGAGTACGAGCAGACCCCTTACCTCATACGACGCAGGGAAGGACCCGACGCGACCACGCGCGCCCGGATTTCCGAACGGTTGAGCGCCAGTGCCGCGCGGCGTCGCTACTACGAGGCGGTGCTGTGCCTGGATTCTCCGCTGGTTGCCGAGTCGTACAAGGTTCTGCTGCAGCGCACGAGGAGGCAGGTCGGTCCGTATCGCTCGGAGGCGTGGAAGCAACCCGTCATCGTCAGGGACGAGGAGTTCCCCGGCTCGGCGTACTACCCGTACGACAGCGAGGAGGAATGGGACCTGTGTCTGTTGGCCATGCGCAGTGAACTCTCGGCGTTCGCCGCGCTGCGGCGCCGGGGAACCCGCCGCCGGCTGGCCGCGCTCGTCGCTTCCCGGACGTCCTGAGCCGGCCGTCCGGGGCGGACGGCCGCACGAACTTCAGGGGCGGACGGGTGTCCCGGCCAGTCTGAAGTCCAGCGCCGTACACCGCCGTCCCGCCGAGACCGTGCGCACCGCCTGACCGATCGCCTTGCGCGAACCGACGAGGACGACCAGCTTCTTCGCCCGGGTGACCGCCGTGTACAGCAGATTCCGCTGGAGCATCATCCAGGCGCTGGTGGTGACCGGGATCACCACGGCCGGATACTCGCTGCCCTGGGAACGGTGGATGGTCACCGCGTACGCGTGGGCCAGCTCGTCCAGTTCGTCGAACTCGTACGGCACCTCCTCGTCCTCGTCCGTCAGCACGGTGAGGCGCTGGTCGACCGGGTCGAGCGAGGTGACCACGCCCACGGTGCCGTTGAAGACGCCGTTGGTGCCCTTCTCGTAATTGTTGCGAATCTGGGTGACCTTGTCGCCGACCCGGAAGACCCGGCCGCCGAACCGCTTCTCGGCGAGGTCGGGGCGGCCCGGGGTGATGGCCTGCTGGAGCAGACCGTTGAGGGTGCCGGCGCCTGCGGGGCCCCGGTGCATGGGGGCGAGCACCTGGACGTCCCGGCGCGGGTCGAGACCGAACTTGGCCGGAATCCGACGGGCCGCCACGTCCACGGTGAGCCGGCCGACCTCCTCGGTGTCGTCCTCGACGAAGAGGAAGAAGTCCTTCATGCCGTCGGTGACGGGGTGCTGGCCGGCGTTGATCCGGTGGGCGTTGGTCACGACGCCGGACTGCTGGGCCTGACGGAACACGCGCGTGAGGCGCACCGCGGGGACCGGGCCGCCGTCGGCGAGGAGGTCCCGCAGGACCTCGCCGGCACCGACACTGGGCAACTGGTCCACGTCCCCGACGAACAGCAGGTGCGCGCCCGGCGGGACGGCCTTGACCAGCTTGTTGGCGAGCAGCAGGTCCAGCATGGAGGCCTCGTCGACCACCACCAGGTCGGCGTCGAGCGGGCGGTCCTTGTCGTAGGCCGCGTCGCCGCCGGGCTTCAGCTCCAGCAGGCGGTGGACGGTGGAGGCGTCGGCGCCGGTGAGTTCGGCGAGGCGCTTGGCGGCCCGGCCGGTCGGGGCCGCGAGGACGACCTTGGCCTTCTTGGCGCGGGCCAGCTCCACGATCGAGCGCACGGTGAAGGACTTGCCGCAGCCGGGGCCTCCGGTGAGCACGGCGACCTTCTTGGTGAGCGCGAGCTTCACGGCGGCCTCCTGCTCGGGGGCGAGCTCGGTGCCGGTACGGCCCTTCAGCCAGCCGAGCGCCTTGTCCCAGGCCACGTCCCGGAAACCGGGCATCCGGTCCTGGTCGGTGCGCAGGAGCCGCATCAGCTGGGCGGCGAGGGAGAGTTCGGCGCGGTGGAAGGGGACGAGGTAGACGGCGGTGACCTCGTGCCCGTCGGGGCCGGGGAGCTTCTCGCGTACGACACCGGGTTCGCCCGAGTCCTCGTCCGGCTCGGCGAGTTCGGCCAGGCACTCGATGACCAGGCCGGTGTCGACCTGGAGGAGCTTGACCGCGTCGGCGATCAGCCGTTCCTCGGGGAGGTAGCAGTGCCCCTGGTCGGTGGACTGCGAAAGGGCGTACTGCAGGCCCGCCTTGACGCGCTCCGGGCTGTCGTGCGGGATGCCGACGGACTGGGCGATCTTGTCGGCGGTGAGGAAGCCGATGCCCCAGACGTCGGAAGCGAGCCGGTAGGGCTGGTTCTTCACGACGGAGATCGAGGCGTCGCCGTACTTCTTGTAGATGCGCACGGCGATGGAGGTGGACACCTCGACGGTCTGGAGGAAGAGCATGACCTCCTTGATCGCCTTCTGCTCCTCCCAGGCGTCGGCGATCTTCTTGGTGCGCTTGGGGCCGAGACCGGGGACCTCGACGAGCCGCTTCGGCTCCTCCTCGATGATCTTCAGGGTGTCGATGCCGAAGTGCTGGGTGATGCGGTCGGCGAACACGGGCCCGATGCCCTTGACGAGCCCCGAGCCGAGATAGCGGCGGATGCCCTGGACGGTGGCGGGCAGCACGGTCGTGTAGTTCTCGACGGTGAACTGCTTGCCGTACTGCGGGTGGGATCCCCATCGCCCCTCCATCCGCAGGGACTCCCCCACCTGGGCGCCGAGCAGCGCGCCGACGACGGTGAGGAGGTCGCCGCCGCCTCTGCCGGTGTCGACGCGGGCGACCGTGTAGCCGTTGTCCTCGTTGGCGTACGTGATGCGCTCCAGCACGCCTTCGAGCACGGCCAGTCGTCGTTCACCCGTGGAGGCCCCCGCCTGATCGGTCATGATCCGACGGTACCCCCGGGGTCTGACATCACGATCCGGTATCGAGGTCTTGCCTCTGGCCGTGGAATCGATTCCAATCCTCGTACACGAGGTCGTGTAATCGATTCCACAAGGAGGTGGAGCGGCGATGGCGAGCATCAAGGACGTCGCTGTCGAGGCGGGGGTCTCCGTCGCCACGGTGTCGCGGGTCCTCAACGACCATCCGTCGGTCAGCGCGGACGCACGCACGCGTGTGCTGGCCGCCGTCGCGACTCTGGGCTACCGCCCGAACGCCGTCGCCCGCTCCCTGCGCACCGACCAGACCCACACCCTCGGCCTGGTCATCAGCGACGTGCTGAACCCCTACTTCGGCGAGCTGGCCCGCTCTGTCGAGGAGGAGGCCCGCGCGCTGGGGTACAGCGTGATCATCGGGAACGCCGACGAGCGGCCCGACCTCCAGGACCACCACGTACGGAACCTGCTGGACCGCCGTATCGACGGACTCCTCGTCTCCCCCACCGACGGCGGCTCCCCGCTGATGCTGGACGCCGTGCGCGCGGGGACGCCGATGGTCTTCGTGGACCGCTGGATCCCGGGTGTGGCCGTGCCGGTCGTGCGGGCCGACGGGCGGGCCGCCGTACGCGATCTCGTCGCCCATCTGTACGCGCTGGGGCACCGCAGGCTCGCCATCATCGCCGGGCCCGCCGCCACCACGACCGGTCAGGAGCGCGTGGCGGCCTTCCGGGAGGCCCTCGAGGCGTACGGCCTCGAACTGCCGGACGCCTACGTCGGGCAGGGCGACTTCCAGGCCGAGAGCGGGCGGCGGGTCACCGAGGGCTTCCTCGACCTGCCCGAGCCGCCCGAGGTCGTCTTCGCTGCCGACAACCTGATGGCACTCGGCGCGCTGGACGCCGTACGCGCGCGTGGAGTGCGGGTACCGCAGGACCTCGCGCTGGCCGCGTTCGACGACATCCCGTGGTTCGTGCACACCGATCCGCCGATCACCGCGATCGCCCAGCCCACGGGTGAGCTGGGGCGGGCCGCCGTGCGCGCCCTCGTCGACCGCATCGAGGGACGGCCGCCCGCGTCGGTCACCCTCCCCGCCCGTCTCGTCGTCCGCCGTTCCTGCGGCGAGGACCCGCACGAGAACCCCGTAACGAACAGGAGCGAGCCGTGAGCAACGAGGACGAGTTGCTGCGCATCGAGGGCCTACGGAAGTCCTTCCCCGGCGTGGTCGCGCTCGACGGCGTCGACTTCGATCTGCGCCGGGGCGAGGTGCACGTACTGCTCGGCGAGAACGGCGCCGGCAAGAGCACGCTGATCAAGATGCTGTCGGGCGCCTACCACCCCGACGAGGGCCGCGTTCTGGTGGACGGCGAGGAGGTGCACATCCGCGGGGCCCAGGACGCCGAGCGGCTGGGCATCGCCACCATCTACCAGGAGTTCAACCTCGTCCCCGACCTGACCGTGGCCGAGAACATCTTCCTGGGCCGGCAGCCGCGCCGCTTCGGGATGATCGACCGGAAGCGGATGGAGGCCGACGCCGATGTGCTCCTGAAGCGGGTCGGCGTCAATGTGTCGCCCCGCGCGCGTGTGCGTGAACTCGGCATCGCCCGGCTCCAGATGGTCGAGATCGCCAAGGCGCTCAGCCTGAACGCGCGTGTGCTGATCATGGACGAGCCGACCGCCGTGCTCACCTCCGGGGAGGTCGACAAGCTCTTCGCGATCGTGCGCAGGCTGCGCGAGGACGGGGTCGGGATCGTCTTCATCACCCACCATCTGGAGGAGATCGCCGCCCTCGGCGACCGGGTCACGGTCATCCGGGACGGGAAGTCAGTCGGCCAGGTCCCCGCCACCACGCCCGAGGACGAGCTCGTACGCCTGATGGTGGGGCGGTCCATCGAGCAGCAGTACCCGCGGGAGCGCGGCGAGACGGGAGCCGCCCTTCTGAAGGTCGAGGGCCTCACGCGCGACGGCGTCTTCCACGACATCGGCTTCGAGGTGCACGCCGGCGAGGTGGTCGGTATCGCCGGGCTGGTCGGAGCGGGCCGTACCGAGGTCGTGCGGGCCGTGTTCGGCGCGGACCCTTACGACAAGGGGGCCGTGCACGTCGCCGGGACGGCCCTGAAGGGGCATGACGTGGGCGCCGCCATGGCGGCCGGAATCGGTCTGATCCCCGAGGACCGCAAGGGCCAGGGCCTGGTGCTCGACCAGTCGGTCGAGGAGAACCTGGGTCTGGTGACCATGCGGGCCGCCACGCGCGCGGGGCTCGTCGACCTCAAGGGTCAGCGGGAGGCCGCCGCGCAGATCGCCGAGCAGCTCGGGGTGCGGATGGCGGGCCTGCACCAGCACGTGCGGACGCTCTCCGGCGGCAACCAGCAGAAGGTCGTCATCGGCAAGTGGCTGCTCGCCGACACCAAGGTGCTGATCCTCGACGAGCCCACGCGCGGGATCGACGTCGGCGCCAAGGTCGAGATCTACCAGCTCGTCAACGAACTCACCGCGGCCGGTGCCGCCGTCCTCATGATCTCCAGCGATCTGCCCGAGGTGCTCGGCATGAGCGACCGGGTGCTGGTGATGGCCCAGGGCCGGATCGCCGGCGAACTCGCCGCCGACGAGGCCACGCAGGACTCCGTGATGGCACTCGCCGTCAGCACGAACACCGTAAAGAACGACAAGGAGGCCCCCGGTGGCCACTGACACGCTCAAGAGCGGGGCGAGCGCGGGTGGCCTGCGCCGTCTCCTGCTCGACAACGGCGCGCTGACCGCGCTGATCGTCCTGGTCATCGCCATGTCGGCGCTGTCCGGCGACTTCCTGACCACCGACAACCTGCTCAACGTCGGCGTCCAGGCGGCCGTGACGGCCATCCTCGCCTTCGGTGTGACCTTCGTGATCGTCTCGGCGGGCATCGACCTGTCGGTCGGCTCGGTGGCGGCCCTGTCGGCCACCGTCCTCGCCTGGAGCGCGACCTCGCACGGGGTGCCGGTCCTCCTGGCCGTCGTCCTCGCCGTCGTGACCGGCATCGCGGCCGGTCTCGTCAACGGTTTCCTGATCGCGTACGGCAAACTCCCGCCGTTCATCGCGACGCTGGCGATGCTCTCGGTGGCGCGCGGTCTGTCGCTGGTGATCTCCGAGGGCTCCCCGATCGCCTTCCCCGACTCGGTCTCGCACCTCGGCGACACCCTCGGCGGCTGGCTGCCGGTGCCCGTCCTCGTCATGGTCGTCATGGGGCTCCTCGCGGCCTTCGTGCTGGGACGGACGTACATCGGCCGTTCGATGTACGCGATCGGCGGCAACGAGGAGGCGGCCCGCCTGTCCGGGCTGCGGGTGAAGAAGCAGAAGCTCGCCATCTACGCCTTCTCCGGTGTGTTCGCGGCCGTCGCCGGTGTCGTGCTCGCCGCCCGGCTGTCCTCGGCGCAGCCGCAGGCCGCCGACGGTTACGAGCTGGACGCGATCGCCGCGGTCGTCATCGGCGGTGCCTCGCTCGCGGGCGGCACCGGCAAGGCGTCCGGGACGCTGATCGGCGCGCTGATCCTCGCGGTCCTGCGCAACGGCCTCAACCTCCTGAACGTGTCCGCGTTCTGGCAGCAGGTCGTCATCGGTGTCGTCATCGCGCTGGCGGTGCTCCTGGACACCCTGCGCCGCAAGGCCGGGGCGACCCCGGTGACCGGTGCCTCGCAGGGCGGCAAGGGGCGCCAGGCGGCCACGTACGGTCTCGCGGCCGTGGTCACCGTGGCGATCGTCGGAGCGACCTCCTTCCTCCACAACGGCTCGTCCTCGACGGCGAACCCGAAGGTCGGTCTGTCGCTGTCCACCCTGAACAACCCCTTCTTCGTGCAGATCCGGTCCGGTGCCCAGGCCGAGGCGAAGAAGCTGGGCGTGGACCTGACCGTCACGGACGCCCAGAACGACGCCTCCCAGCAGGCCAACCAGCTGCAGAACTTCACCAGTTCGAGCCTCGGCGCGATCATCGTCAACCCGGTGGACTCGGACGCGGCGAGCAACTCGGTGAAGGCCGCCGACAAGGCGAAGATCCCGGTCATCGCGGTCGACCGCGGCGTCAACAACGCGAAGACGGACGCCCTCGTGGCCAGCGACAACGTCGCCGGCGGTGAGCTCGCCGCCAAGAGCATCGGAGAGAAGCTCGGCGGCAAGGGCAAGATCGTGATCCTCCAGGGGCAGGCCGGTACTTCGGCGGCGCGTGAGCGTGCGCAGGGTTTCGCGCAGGGTCTCAAGGCGTACCCGGGCATCCAGGTCGTCGCGCAGCAGCCCGCCGACTTCGACCGCACCAAGGGCCTCGACGTGATGTCGAACCTGCTCCAGGCCCACCCGGACGTCCAGGGCGTCATCGCCGCCAACGACGAGATGGCGCTCGGCGCGATCAAGGCGCTCGGCTCCAAGGCCGGAACGTCGGTCCAGGTGGTCGGCTTCGACGGCACGCCGGACGGCCTGAAGGCGGTGAAAGACGGCACGCTGTACGCGTCCGTCGCACAGCAGCCCTCCCAACTCGGCAGAATCGCGGTGGACAACGCGCTGAAGGCCATCGAGGGCAAGAAGGTCGAGGAGACGGTCAAGGTGCCGGTGAAGGTGGTCACGAAGCAGAACGTGGCCGGTTTCACGGGCTGAGCGCCCCACTCACCCCACAGGGAGTCATCTTCATGTACGACTACGACCTGCTGGTCGTGGGATCCGCCAACGCCGACCTGGTGGTCGGCGTCGAGCGGCGGCCCGGCGCAGGCGAGACGGTGCTCGGCTCGGACCTGGCCGTGCACCCGGGGGGCAAGGGCGCCAACCAGGCGGTCGCGGCGGCCCGGTTGGACGCGCGTACGGCGTTGCTGGCCCGCGTCGGCGACGACGGGCACGGCCGGCTTCTGCTCGACTCGCTGCGGGCGGCCGGGGTCGACACGGTGGGCGTGTTGGTGGGCGGCGCGCCGACGGGGGTCGCCCTGATCACCGTCGATCCGTCGGGCGACAACAGCATCGTGGTCTCGCCGGGCGCCAACGGGCGTCTGACGCCGGGGGACGTACGGGCCGCGGTCAGCCTCTTCCATGCCTCCCGGGTGGTCTCCACCCAGCTGGAGATCCCGCTGGAGACGGTCGTGGAGGTGGTGCGGAACCTGTCGCCGGACAGCCGGTTCGTGCTGAACCCGTCGCCGCCGCGGCCGCTGCCCACCGAGGTCCTGGTGGCCTGTGATCCGCTGATCGTCAACGAGCACGAGGCGAAGGTGATCCTCGGGGACGCGTGCGTGAGCGACGCGCCGGAGGACTGGGCGCGGCTGCTGCTCGCGAAGGGGCCGCGGTCGGTGGTGGTGACCCTGGGCGCCGAGGGGTCGCTGGTGGCGTCCTCGGCGGGGGTGAGCCGGGTGGCGTCGGTGAAGGTGGACGCCGTGGACACGACGGGCGCGGGGGACGCCTTCACGGCGGCGCTGGCGTCCCGGCTGGGGGCCGGTGCGGGGCTGGCGGAGGCCGCCGCGTACGCGTCCCGGGTCGGGGCGGTCGCGGTGACCCGGAAGGGCGCGCAGGACTCCTTCCCCACGGCGGAGGAGGTCGACGCCCCGTGAAGAAGGCCGGAATACTCAACCGTCAGCTCTCCGGCGCGCTCGCCGAGCTGGGGCACGGGGACGGGGTGCTGGTGTGCGACGCCGGTATGCCGATCCCCGACGGGCCGCGCGTGGTCGACCTGGCCTTCCGGGCCGGGGTGCCGTCCTTCGCGGAGGTCCTCGACGGGCTGCTCACCGAGCTGGTCGTGGAGGGGGGCACGGCGGCGGCGGAGGTGCGGGACGCCAACCCCGCGGCCGCGCGGCTGCTGGACGCCCGCTTCCCCGAGCTGCACCTGGTCCCCCACGAGAGGCTCAAGGAGCTGTCGGCGGACGCGCGGCTGGTCGTACGCACGGGGGAGGCACGGCCGTACGCGAATGTGCTGCTGCGCTGCGGGGTCTTCTTCTGACCCGCCGCCCGCGCCGATGTTTCGAGAGGCCCGGTCCATGGACCGGGCCCCTCGGCTTTCCCCTCCCCCATCAGAACCCCCGCGATCCCCCCGGATCCCCCTCCAAGAGTCCTGATGCCAAGTACGACCGGCCAGGTGCGGGAAGGGTTGTACGGCTTCCCGGATTTTTTTGTCAGTGCCCGCCGCTACGGTTCCGGCCATGACTTCCGAGGAGACGCGGATGAGGTTACGTCCCTTCTGTGACAAGGCGCTCGCACGTGGGATCCCCGTCGAGGACGTGGAGCGGTGGATGGACACCGCCCGGCCCTGCGCGACGCTGGCCGAGCACGGGGACGGGCCGGTCGTGGGGCGGTTCGGGGGGCCGCTGCTGCTTCCCGTGGGGGTCCCACACCCCTTCCATCCCTTCGTCGCGTCCATCGACCTCGCGGCCCTGCCCGCCGGCGCGACGGATCTCCCCCTGCCGTCCGGCGGCCACCTGCTGCTGTTCGCCTATCCGGAGGACTTCGGTGACCGGGAGAGCATGGGGAGCGCGGTGTACGTACCGGCCGGGACGGCCGTGGAGGAGCGGGACAAGGAGGGGTGGGCCTGGTTCGAGAACGACGACGAGTACCAGGAGGTCTTCGCGCAGTTCCCGCAGGAGACGCTCAGGGCGACGGTCGACGTCTCGCTGCCGTACCACCACTGGGTCGAGATACCCGAGGAGCCCCGCTGGGTACCGCTGCCGGGGCACCCGCGCTCCGAGGAGCTGGCCGCGGTGTGGCACGAGACCCACGACGACATCGCCTCCTCGGGGCGGCTCCGACTCGGCGGGTACGCCGACCAGGAGGCCGTCGACACCGACCCCGTCGGGAAGGCCGTGTGGTGCGCGGTGCAGGAGGCCGCGGCCGGGCGCTGGGGCGGGGGCGAGCCGGTGTCGGACGACCTCGCGGACTGGGTACTGCTCGCCGAGTGGAATCCCTGGATCGACGGCTTGGAAGGCGCCACCGTCCACTGGTCCGTCCAGCGCGCGGACCTGGCGGCCCGGCGCTTCGACCGGACGTTCACGACGGTTTCCCGGAATCCGTAAGGGCTCCGGAGAGGCCGGAGGGGAACTCCCATGAGTCCCCTCCGGACCCGCTTCACAGCGTGTGCGCCACGAACCGTTCGGCGGTCTCGGCGAGGACCTCGCGGCCGTCGCGGGCCCACAGCGCGTCGTTGAACAGCTCGACCTCGATGGCGCCCGTGTACCCGGCCGCCTCGACGTACCGCTGCCACTCCCGCATGTCGATCGCGCCGTCGCCGATCTGTCCGCGGCCGTTCAGCACGCCCTCCGGCAGCGGGGTCGTCCAGTCCGCGAGCTGGAAGGTGTGGATACGGCCGCCGGCGCCGGCGCGGGCGATCTGCGCGGGCGCGTTGTCGTCCCACCAGATGTGGTAGGTGTCCACCGTGACGCCGACCTGGTGGGCGGGGAAGCGCTCCGCCAGGTCGAGGGCCTGGGTGAGCGTGGAGACCACACAGCGGTCCGAGGCGTACATGGGGTGCAGCGGCTCGATGGCCAGCTTCACCCCGTGCTCCTCGGCGTACGGCCCCAGCACGGACAGGGCGTCCGCGATGCGCTCACGGGCGCCGTGCAGGTCCTTGGAGCCGGCCGGGAGACCGCCGGAGACCAGGACCAGCGTGTCGGTGCCCAGGGTCGCCGCCTCGTCGACCGCGCGGCGGTTGTCGTCCAGCGCCGCGGCCCGCTCGTCCGGGTCGATCGCCGTGAAGAAGCCTCCGCGGCACAGGGTGGTGACCGTGAGCCCCGCGTCGCGGACCAGCTTGGCCGTCTCCTCGACGCCGTACGACTGGACGGGCTCGCGCCACAGGCCGACGTTGCCGACGCCCAAGTCGCGGCAGGCGTCGACCAGTTCCGGCAGGGACAGCTGCTTGACCGTCATCTGGTTGATCGAGAAGCGGGACAGGTCCGTCACTGGTTCACCCCGTACAAGGACAACAGGTTCTTCATGCGCTCCTCGGCCAGTTTCGGGTCCGGGAACAGGCCCAGGCCGTCGGCGAGTTCGTAGGCGCGCGCGAAGTGCGGGAGGGAGCGGGCCGACTGGAGGCCGCCGACCATCGTGAAGTGCGACTGGTGGCCGGCCAGCCAGGCGAGGAACACCACGCCCGTCTTGTAGAAGCGGGTCGGCGCCTGGAAGAGGTGGCGGGACAACTCGACCGTGGGGTCGAGGAGTTCGCGAAAGCCCTTGGCGTCACCGGTGTCCAGCACGCGGACCGCCTCGGCGGCGAGGGGGCCCAGCGGGTCGAAGATGCCGAGCAGGGCGTGGGAGAAGCCCTGGTCGTCGCCGGCGATCAGCTCGGGGTAGTTGAAGTCGTCACCCGTGTAGCAGCGGACGCCCTGCGGGAGCCGGCGGCGGATGTCGATCTCGCGCTGGGCCTCCAGGAGGGAGACCTTGATGCCGTCCACCTTGTCAGGGTGGGCGGCGATGACCTGCAGGAACACATCCGTCGCCGCGTCCAGGTCGGACGAGCCCCAGTAGCCCTCGAGCGCCGGGTCGAACATCGGGCCCAGCCAGTGCAGGATCACCGGCTCCGCGGACTGGCGCAGGAGGTGGCCGTAGATCTCCAGGTAGTCCTCGGGGCCCTTCGCCGCGGCCGCGAGGGCCCGGGAGGCCATCAGGATGGCCTGCGCGCCGGACTCCTCGACGAGGGCGAGCTGCTCCTCGTAGGCCGCGCGGACCTCGTCCAGGGTCGCGGGGCCGGTGAGCTGGTCGGTGCCGACACCGCAGGCGATGAGGCCGCCGACCGACTTGGCCTCGGCGGCGCTGCGCCGGATCAGTTCGGCCGCGCCCGCCCAGTCCAGGCCCATCCCGCGCTGCGCGGTGTCCATGGCCTCGGCGACACCGAGCCCGTGCGACCACAGGTGGCGGCGGAAGGCGAGGGTGGCGTCCCAGTCGACGGCGGCCGGGGAGTCCGGCGTGGAGTCGGCGAAGGGGTCGGCGACGACGTGCGCCGCCGAGAAGACCGTACGGGAGGTGAAAGGGGTGCCGGGGGTGGCGGCGAAGGGCTCCTTGCGGGGCTCGTAGGCCCTGAAGCCCCCCTGGAGGTCGGGGAGTCGGATCGTCACAGCGAGATCTCCGGTACGTCGAGACGGCGGCCCTCGGCCGAGGACTTCAGGCCCAGTTCGGCGAGCTGGACGCCGCGGGCGCCGGCGAGGAGGTCCCACTGGTAGGGGGCGTCGGCGTAGACGTGCCTGAGGAAGAGCTCCCACTGGGCCTTGAAGCCGTTGTCGAACTCGGCGTTGTCCGGGACCTCCTGCCACTGGTCGCGGAAGACCTCGGTGGCGGGGATGTCCGGGTTCCAGACCGGCTTGGGGGTGGCCGAGCGGTGCTGGACGCGGCAGTTGCGCAGGCCGGCGACGGCGGAGCCCTCGGTGCCGTCGACCTGGAACTCGACGAGCTCGTCGCGGTTGACGCGGACCGCCCAGGAGGAGTTGATCTGGGCGATCGCGCCGCTGTCGAGCTCGAAGATGCCGTAGGCGGCGTCGTCGGCGGTGGCGTCGTAGGGCTTGTCGTTCTCGTCCCAGCGCTGCGGGATGTGGGTGGCGGTGAGGGCCTGCACGGACTTCACCCGGCCGAAGAGCTCGTGGAGCACGTACTCCCAGTGCGGGAACATGTCGACAACGATGCCACCGCCGTCCTCAGCCCGGTAGTTCCAGCTCGGGCGCTGGGCGGTCTGCCAGTCGCCCTCGAAGACCCAGTAGCCGAACTCGCCGCGGATCGAGAGGATCCGGCCGAAGAAGCCGCCGTCGATGAGGCGCTTCAGCTTGAGCAGGCCGGGCAGGAACAGCTTGTCCTGGACGACGCCGTGCTTGATGCCCTTCGCCTCGGCGAGGCGGGCCAGCTCCAGGGCGCCGTCGAGCCCGGTGGCGGTGGGCTTCTCGGTGTAGATGTGCTTGCCGGCGGCGATCGCCTTCTTGATGGCCTCCTCGCGCGCGGAGGTCACCTGGGCGTCGAAGTAGATCTCCACGGTCGGGTCGGCGAGGACCGCGTCCACGTCGGTGGAGACGTTCGCCGGGTCCAGGCCGTGCTGCTCGGCGAGGGCCTTCAGCGCGTGCTCACGGCGGCCCACGAGGATCGGCTCGGGCCACAGCACGTTGCCGTCGCCGAGGTCGAGACCGCCCTGCTCGCGGATCGCGAGGATCGAGCGGACCAGGTGCTGGCGGTAGCCCATGCGCCCCGTCACACCGTTCATGGCGATACGCACCGTCTTGCGTGTCACGTCATTCCCTTCATCGGAGTCGTACGCGGTCGTGCGCGCCGCGCACGCTCTACTGATGAGCGTTACAGCAAGCGCTTTCTATATAGGGAGAAGCTAGCCTCTGACCACCGGTCTGGACAAGACTGCGGCGGGGGTGAGTTGTTCGAGGGGGCGAACAACTGGGCGTCATGGCCTTAAGGTCAGCTCGGAACCGGGCCGTGGGGGCCCGCGTGTACGACCAAGTACGACTTAGATGCGCCGAGGCCCGCTCAGGCATGCCGAGGCGCGCGACCGGAGGACGACGAGATGACGGTGACCCTGGCGGACGTGGCGGCCCGCGCCCAGGTCTCCCCCGCGACGGTGTCGCGCGTACTGAACGGGAACTATCCCGTGGCCGCGTCGACCCGTGAGCGGGTGCTGCGGGCCGTGGACGAGCTGGACTACGTGCTGAACGGGCCGGCGAGCTCGCTCGCCGCCGCCACGTCGGACCTCGTCGGGATCCTCGTGAACGACATCGCGGACCCCTTCTTCGGGATCATGGCCGGGGCGATCCAGTCGGAGATCGGGGGGCCCGGCGGGCGCGCGGGCGGTGAGCGGCTCGGGGTCGTCTGCAACACCGGGGGCTCTCCGGAGCGGGAGCTGACGTATCTCACCCTGCTCCAGCGGCAGCGGGCGGCGGCGGTCGTCCTGACGGGCGGGGCGGTGGAGGACGCGCCGCACCAGGCGGCGATGTCGGCCAAGCTGCGGAAGCTGGCGGACGCGGGCACGCGGATCGTGCTGTGCGGTCGGCCGCCGGCGCCGGAGACCGGGGCGTTCGCGCTGACCTTCGACAACCGGGGTGGGGGCAAGGAACTCACGGAGCACCTGATCGGGCTCGGCCACCGGCGGCTCGGGTACATCGCGGGTCCCGAGGAGCGCACGACGACCCGGCACCGGCTGGAGGGGCACCGGGCGGCACTGGAGGCGCACGCGATCGAGGAGGATCCCCGCTGGACGGTGTACGGCCGCTACGACCGCCGGTCCGGGTACGAGGCCACGCTGGAGCTGCTGCGGCGGGATCCGTCGCTGACGGCCGTGGTGGCCGCGAACGACTCCGTCGCGCTGGGCGCGTGCGCGGCGCTGCGGGACTCGGGGCTGCGGATTCCGGACGACGTGTCCGTCGCCGGGTTCGACGACCTGCCGTTCAGCATCGACGCGGTGCCCGCGCTGACGACGGTGCGGTTGCCGTTGGCGGAGGCGGGGGCGCGGGCGGGGCGGATCGCGATGGGGCGGGAGGAGCCGCCGCCCGGGGGGATCGCGACGGTGCGGGGGGAACTCATGGTGCGGGGGTCTTCGGGAGCTCCTCGGACTTGAGGGGCCGGACGCCCCTGGGGGTAGCTGTTGCATGGGCGCCTTCAGGGGAGCGTCAGCGCCCGCCCGCCTTCCTCGCCGCCTCCTCCACCCGGTTCCGGTGCTGCTCCCACCACTGCCCGTCCCCCGGCGCCATGTTGTCCCCCTCCGCCCGCTGCCCCACCGACCCGTCGACGAGCTCGCGTACGACGTCGGCGTGACCGACATGGCGGTGGCTCTCGGCGACCATGTGGATCAGGATGCGGCCGAGGGTGAGCTCGGAGTGCGGGGGCCAGGGGACCCGGCCGACGGTGTCCAGGGCAAGGGCGTCGAGGGTCTCGTCCGAGTGGGCGCAGGCCCGGCGGTAGCCGTCGACGATCTGCTCGCGGGTCTCCTCGGGAGTCGCCCACAGGTCGGCATTCGGTTCGGCGGCGCCGGTGATCCACAGGGGCTGGGCCCCGGGGAGCGGCCGGCCGAAGGTCTCGCCGAAGTACACCGCCTCGGCACCGGTGAGGTGCTTGACCAGTCCCAGGAGGTTGGTCCCGGTCGGGGTCAGGGGTCGGCGGACGTCGTACTCGGAGAGGGCCTCGAGCTTCAGGAGCAGGCAGTCGCGGGCGTCCTGGAGGTAGAGGCGGAGGTCGGCGCCGGTGTCTGTCGCGGTCATCGGATCAGTCTGTCGCCGGCACGATTTCTGTCCATCGGATATCGACAGGCAGGTGACGATTCCGGTGGGACTGAACCCGAAGACCCCGTACGCTCCCCGCACCGATGAGTTCCGCGCCCCACCCCGGTCTGCACTGCCGTAACCGACCGGCCAGGAAATGGAGTGAGTCCCATGCGCATCGTCGTCAGTGAGTTCATCAGTCTGGACGGGGTCGTGCAGGCGCCCGGTGGGCCCGAGGAGGACACCGACGGCGGGTTCGCGCACGGCGGCTGGTCGCACCCCTACTTCGACGCGGAGGTGCTCGGACCGGCGTTCACCGAGGGGATGGAGCGGGCCGAGGCGCTGCTGTACGGGCGGCGGACGTATCTGACGATGGCGGCGGCGTGGCCGCAGCAGGCCGGGGACCCGTTCGCCGACCGGCTCAACTCCCTGAAGAAGTACGTCGTCACCGACACCCTCGGCGACTCCGAGCTGACCTGGAACAACACCGAGCGGATCCCCGGCTCCGAGGCCGTCGGGCGGATCCGTGCGCTGCGGGAGAGCGAGGGCGGCGACCTGGCGATGATGGGCAGCCCCACCCTCGTCCGCACGCTGATCGGCGAAGGGCTCGTCGACGAGCTCCAGCTCATCGTGATGCCGGTCGTGCTCGGCGGCGGCAAGTCGATCTTCCCGGAGGACGGGGCGAAGCGGCCGTTCGAGCTGGTGTCCACGGTCACCGGGAAGACCGGCGTGCAGGTGTGCGTCTACCGGCCGGCCACCGAGCGGTAGCCGCGGCGGGCGCGGGCGTCCTACGCTCAGTCCATCGGTATCTCTGACTGAGTCAAGCATCCGGGGGTCGAGCGACATGACCGTCCAGGACATCCGCGCCTTCAACCGCTTCTACACGAACGTCATCGGCGCCCTCGACTACAGCCGCCAGCTGTACGCCCCGTACACCCTCACCGAGTCCCGCGTCCTGTACGAGCTCGCGCACTCGACGCGCACCGACGCGGCCGATCTGCGCACCGAACTCTCCCTGGACGCGGGTTACTTGAGCCGGATCCTGAACAAGTTCGAGCAGGACGGACTGATCGAGCGCACGCCCTCGGCCCGGGATCCGCGCCGGCGCCGCGTCACGCTCACCCCGCGCGGCCGGGAGACCGCCGCGCTGCTCGCCGAACGCGCCGACGAATCCGTGGGCGCGCTCCTGGCGACCGTCCCCTCCGCCGACCGGCCCCGGCTCACCGAGGCGATGCGGACCGTCCGTACGCTCCTGTCCGAGGGCCGACCCCCGCGCCGCGAGGACGTCCTGCTGCGCGAGCCGGGCCCCGGCGATCTCGGCTGGATCGTGGCCCGGAACGCGGCCCTGTACGCCGCCGAGTACGGCTTCGACGCCGACTACGAAGCGCTGGTCGCCAGGATCGTCGCCGACTTCGCGCAGGACCACGATCCGCAGCTGGAGCGGGTGTGGATCGCCGAGCTGGACGGGCGTCCGGTGGGCTGCGTGATGTGCGTACGGGACGAGGCGCCCGCCACCGCCAGGCTCCGGCTGCTGCTCGTCGAGCCTGAGGCGCGCGGCCTCGGCATCGGGGACCGGCTGGTGTCGGCCGTCGTGGACTTCGCGCGCGGTGCCGGCTACCGCGACCTGGTCCTGTGGACCAACGACGTCCTCGCCGCCGCCCGCCGCCTCTACCAGCGCCACGGTTTCGTCCTGGCCGCCGAGAAGCCCCACCGCTCGTTCGGCAGGGACCTGAACGGGCAGGACTGGCGACTGGAGCTGACCGGCACCGGAGAGTGACGGGGCGGCTCGTCCGGCTCCCGGCTGGACCTCACCGAGGTCATCGGGTGAGAGTAGGGCGCATGAAACTGGCGTTCTCCACCCTCGGTGTCCCCGGCCTCCCCCTGACCGACGTGCTGCGGCTCGCGACCACGTACGGCTATCACGGAGTAGAACTGCGCGCGCATCCGGAGGAGCCGCTGCACCCCGGTGTCGGACTCGCCGAACGGGCCGACGCGGTCGCCGAGTTCAAGGCGGCCGGCGTGGAGGTCCTCGGTGTCGCCGGGTACGCGCGCGTGGCGGCGCCCGGCGACGACGAGCCCGTCGTGGAGGAGATCCACCGCCTCCTGGACCTGGCCCGCGACCTCGGCGCCGGACACGTCCGCGTCTTCCCCGGCGCCGCCTCCGACCAGTCCCGCGAGGAGGCCGACGCCACGGCCGCCCGGCGGCTCGGTACGGCTGCGGAGTACGCCGGTGACCTCGACGTACGCATCCTCCTCGAAACCCATGACTCGCACCGCACGGGCGCCGACGCGATCCGGATCCTCGGCCCGGTCGGCCACCGTCAGGTCGGCTCGCTCTGGGACGTCATGCACACCTGGCTCGGCGGCGAACAGCCCTCCGAGACCTACGCCGCCCTCGCCCCGCACCTGGGATACGTCCAGGTCAAGGACATCGCCTCGGCCGAGGACACCACCCCGGTCGCTCTCGGCGCCGGTGTCCTGCCGCTCGCGGAGTGCGTCGAGGTCCTCTCCCGGAACGGCTGGGACGGCTGGCTGTGCTGGGAGTACGAGAAGCGGTGGTACGAGGCGGCCGCACCGCTGGAGGAGCTGCTGGAGGCCGGCCGCGAGCATCTGGCCCGGCTTCTGAACGACTCCGCCTGACGGCCTGACGGCGATCAAACCGGTGGCCTCGGCGGGAGGGGCCGGACAGCGTCCCGGGGTGCATCAGCCCGCCCCTCCCCCGCCCCCGGTGTCATGAGCCTCAGCCGTACGTTTCTCGATGTACGGCCGCTGCGCGGCTCGTCCGTCTTCCGGCGGCTGCTGTTCGGGCGCACGGTGTCCACGCTCGGCACCTTCATGACCATGGTCACCGTCATGTACCAGGTGTGGGACACGACCCACAGCACGCTCTGGAGCGGGGCGGTCGGTATCGCCCAGGCGGTGCCGATGGTCGCGGTGAGTCTCTTCGCGGGTGCCTGGGTCGACCGGGCCGACCGGCGCCGGGTGTACCTCACCGGCACCGTCGGCTCGGCGGTCTGCTCCCTGCTGCTGGCCGTGCAGGGCTTCGCCGGGCAGGCGCCGGTGACGGTCGTCCTGCTGCTGGTCGCGGCGCAGACCTCCTTCGCCGCACTCGGCGCGCCCGCCGCCGGGGTGTTCGTGCCGCGGCTGCTGCCCCGGGAGCAGGTGGCCGCCGGTCTCGCGCTCCAGCAGGTCACCGGGCAGGCGATGATGCTGGTCGGCCCGGCGGTCGCCGGGGTCGTGCTCGGCTGGTGGGGCATCGGCGTCTGCTACCTCCTGGACACCCTGAGCTTCACGATGTCCTTCTACGGCGCCTACGGTCTGCCCGCGCTGCCACCCGAGGGGGAGAAGTCCCGCCCCGGTCTGCACGGCGTCCTGGACGGACTGCGTTTCCTGACCGGTCACCGGGTGGTGCGCGGCGCGCTGCTGACCGACCTGGCCGCGACCGTCCTGTCCATGCCGGTGAGCCTGTTCCCGCTGGTCAACGAGGAGCGCTTCGGTGGCGATCCGCGCACGCTGGGCCTGTTCCTGTCCGCGCTCGCGGTGGGCGGGGTCGCCGCGACGGTCTTCTCCGGCCCGGTCACCCGCCTGGCCCGTCCCGGTCCGGTGATGCTATGCGCGTCGGCGACCTGGGGCGCGGCCCTGGCGCTGTTCGGCATGACGACCAGTGCGTGGGCGGGCCTCGGCATGCTGGTGCTGGCCGGCGCGGCGGACGCCCTCGCCGTCCTGTCCCGTACGACCATCGTCCAGACCCACACCCCCGACGCCCTGCTCGGCCGGGTCACGGCCGCCGAAACGATCGTCGGCCAGGCGGGCCCCCACCTCGGCAACCTGCGCGGCGGCCTGGTCGCGGGCTGGACGTCGGGCGTGACGGCGCTGATCACGGGCGGGCTGATGTGTGTGGCGGCGGTGGCGTGGGTGGGGGCGCGGACGCCTCAGTTGCGGGCGGTGCCATCGGGGCGCCCTCCCTCACACCCCTGACCCGGTGACCGACAGCGCCGTCAGTCCCACCAGTTGAACAGAAGGTCGGCCAGCGCGTCGGGTCGCCAGTACCGGATGTCGGACCGGTCCGCCTTCGTCAGGCCGGTCAGGTCCAGCCGGCTCAACGGTGTACTCAGGACATCGGGCGACAGGACCTCGAAACCGGCGGTCGCGAAGGCGCCCACCGACACCGGCGGGGCCACGAAACCGGATACCGGCCGCATCGGGACAGGCGGTGCGTCGGTGAAGGCGACGACCGGCCAAGAGGCGTGGCACAGGACGGCATACGAACCAAGCGGGCCGGTCATCGCGACCCCCGTGAAGCTGCACGCCGTTCCGCAAAAGTCCAGCACCTCGACGCGGGCCCGGAGTTCCCTCGCCGCCGCGAAGCAGGCCGTCCGGAACAGCCGTACGTCCGACCCCCGCCGTTCCCCTACTCCCTCATCCCCGACGTGCCACAAACCCCGCCACCCGCTCCTCCAACCGCTCCCGGCACCCCGGCCACTCCTGCGCCGTGATCGAGAAGATCGCCGAGTCGCGGAGGCGGCCGTCCTCACCCGGCGCCCAGGAGCGGGACCAGTTGCGCAGGATGCCCTCGAAGCGGGCGCCGACGCTCTCGATCGCGGCCCGGGAGCGTGCGTTGCGGGCGTCCGTCTTCAGGTCGACGCGGGAGACGCCCCACGTCTCGAAGGCGTGCCGGAAGAGCAGCAGCTTGGCCTCGGCGTTGATGCCGGTGCCCTGGGCCGAGCCCGCCAGCCAGGTGAAACCGACCTCGACGGCGTCGAGCCGGTCGTCCGAGAGCCAGCACCGCGGCTCCCAGAACGACGTGGCCCCCACCGCCCGCCCGGAGGCCACCGAGACCTGCGCGTACGGTGCCAGCCGTCCCGTCGCCGCCCGCGCGAGCTGCGCGTCGACGTAGTCGCCGACCTCGTCGGCCCTCGGCACCCAGGTGAACGCGTACGTGCCGCGGTTCTCCTCCGCCGCCGCGGCCAGGTCGGCCGTGTGTCCGTGGTCCAGCGGTTCCAGGCGCACCAACTCGCCTGCCAGGACCGGTCCTTCCAGCTGGAAACTCAACGCCCGTTCAACTCCCGATGCCCCTGCGCAGTTCGGCGAACGCCTCGTGGAAACCGGGGAAAGTCTTCCGTACGCATCCCGGGTCGTCGAACGAGATTCCCGGTACCCGAAGGCCGGTGACCGCGAAGGACATGGCGATGCGGTGGTCGCCGTACGTCGTGATGCGAATGTCGGCCGGCACAGCGGTCCCGGGGTGGATCTCGATCCAGTCCGGGCCCGTCGCCACGCGCACGCCCAGCCGGCGCAGGTTCTCCGCGCAGGCCTCCAGGCGGTCGCACTCCTTCACCCGCGTGTTGGCCACGTCCTCGATGCGGACGGGGGACGAGGCGAAGGGGGCGATCGCCGCGAGCGTCGGCATGGTGTCCGAGATGTCGCGCATGTTGACCGTGAGGCCGTGCAGTTCGCCGGTGCCCCGGACCGTGGTGGCGTCGGCGCGGACGGACACCTCGGCACCCATCCGCCGCAGTACGTCCACGAAGCCGAGGTCGCCCTGGAGCGCACCCGTGCCCAGCCCGGGGACCGTCACCTCGGCGCCCGGGGTCACCGCCGCCGCCGCGAAGAAGTAGCTCGCCGTGGACGCGTCGGGCTCGATCGCGTAGGTCGTGGCGCGGTAGCCGCCCGGCGGGACCACGAAGGCGTCGTCCTCCCTCGTCACCTCCGCCCCGAACGCCCGCATCATCGCGAGGGTGATCTCGACGTACGGGGCCGACACCAGGTCCGTGACGCGGATGCGCAGGCCCCGGCGAGTCAGGGGGCCCAGCAGCAGGAGTGCGGTGAGGTACTGGGAGGACTGGCCGGCGTCCAGCGTCACCTCGCCGCCCTCCACGCCTGCCGCCCGCACCGTCAGCGGATGGTGTCCCTCCGCCTCCTCGTGCCGCAGGTCCACGCCCAGGTCGCGCAGCGCACGCGACAGCGGCGCCAGGGGACGCCTGCGCATCTGGGGCGAGGCGTCGAAGCGGTACGTGCCGTGGCCGGCCGCGGCCAGGGTGGGCAGGAAACGGGCGGTCGTCGCGCCGTCCCGGCAGTACACGTCCGCCTCGGCGGCCGCCGGCCCCTGCGGGCGGCCGTCCACCTGCCACACGTCCGGGGTACGGCCCACCCGGTAGCCGAGCCGTACCAGGCCCTCGGCGAAGCCCTCCGTGTCGTCCGAGCGCAGGGGGCGTACGAGGGTGGTCACGCCGTCGGCCGCTGCGGCCAGGAAGAGGGCGCGGGCGGTGATGGACTTGGACCCGGGGAGGGACAGGGACTGCGGGGCGGGCGTGTCGACGGGCATGCCCCTCATGATCGCCGCAGGACCGCCTCCGACGCGGGCACGTCCACGAGATGGACCCGTTCAGACGCGTCGCCCGGAGCGCGGCCCCCGCCTCCACCGGTCGTCCGGCAGCGGTGCCCTGCGGTCCGTCTGGACCTGGAGCTCGCAGTACGAGTCGGCGGCCGTCCCGTGGAACGCCTCGTCGTGTGCTGCCAGCGCGCCGCGCAGGGCCCCGCCCGCCGTCCCGCGGCGCCGGACGTGGCGGGCCAGCAGGGCGAAGAGGGCCAGGGTCACGGCAAGACCGGCGAGGACGGTCAGGAGCGTCAGCGACTCACTCATGCCCGGGATCAGCCGGCATCACCGGTGTTTCCCGATGGTCTGGAGATCCCACGGGAGACACGGGACTCACCACTGACCCGCCGAGTGCTTGCAGAAATTCCAGACCACAAAACCCCCTTTGACGTCACAGGTCCTGCGGCTCCTCAGATTTTCGATCCTTCTCGGTGAATCTACCGACGAGGACTTGCGCCGCAGCCAGGCACGCAGGACTATTTTGCTATGTAGCATATTGTCCTATGAGTGTACGCGAGGAGGTGGATCGCCACCCCCCGGACTGCGCCAGGCAAAGAGGTGATGAGGCTGTCCGATATGGGTCTCCCTGTGAGGCCACACATCGTCCCGAAGGGGGAAGCCACAGGACCGATCGTGACGAAGCAGCGTCCAGGCAAGTTGAGGCGACTGCCGTGTCCACCACTGAAAGGGCTACTGTGACCGCGTCCGAGAACCCGATGATCCTGCGAGAACGACTGCGGGACCGCCTGAAGAAGGCCAGGGAGCAGGCCGGGCTCACCCAGCGACAGGTGGCGAATGCGTTCGGCTGGAGTCCCTCGAAGGTGATCCGGATCGAGAACGGCCGGATTGGCGTGAGCGTGACAGACGCCATGGCCCTCGTGTCCCAGTACGGAATCGAAGGTGACGAAGCGCGAGAACTCGTCGACCTCGCGAAAGCAGCGCGTCAACCCTCGTGGTTCGCGCCGTACCGTCCCGTAATCAGCTCAGCGTTCGAGGCATTCCTCGCCTACGAGGAATCAGCCAAGATCGTCCGCGCATACGAACCGAACATCACGCCGGGCCTGTTGCAGACAGAAGAGTACGCCAGAGCCGTACTGCAGAGCTTCCCCCAGGGGGGCGAGGGGCCGGATGGCAGCAATCTCGAACTCAGGGTCGACCTTCGCATGAAGCGACAGAAGATCCTGCAGTCCGAGGACGCCGAGTTCTTCTTCATCCTGGACGAGTGCGCGCTGCACCGACGAGTCGGCAACGAGACGATCATGCGTCAGCAGCACGAAGCTCTGTTGCGGATCAATGACATGCCCAACGTGACAATCCTGTATGTGCCGTTCACGGTGGGCGTCTATCCCCTCTACACCGGACCGTGCCACATCTTCGAATCCGCGAACGCCGATGACGATCTCGTCGTCTTCCTGGAAAACCCCGACGGGGACACGATCCTCAACGAAAAATCCCCGAGGACAGGAAAAGGAAAAGACCCCGGAGACTACCTGGATGAATTCTGGCAGGTAGAGAGAGAGCTCGCCAAACCGATCACACGGAGCTCCCTTCCCTACGGAGGGCCAGGTTCCGAATGAACACCCCCCAGGCACTACGACTGCATTCTATATGCAGTCCACCCCTCCACTTCGTGTCCCGAACAAACACCGCATCGGAGATCGCGACTTCGACGCAATTACTCGGGCCACTACGCGCACTCTTTTTCCAAACCAGATCAGGACGGTTCACCGTACCTCCAGACCTCGCCAGCGAAGCAAGGGGAATTATGGGTGATCCAATTAGTCCTGACAAGGCCGAAATTCGGGCAGTCAATTAACCGATCCGCACCACAAAGGAGTAAACCAGGTCAAACTATGCCATAAGCGCGCGATTCACCCTGAACACCGTTGAAGTGTTCAAAAAGGAAAGGGAGCCCCAGGGCCTTGCCGGCAAGCATCCGGCCAGGGGGCTCCCACACAGAGCACGCTCACTCGAAGATCCCAGAAAGGCACTCCGCACATGAAGTCTAGCGACTCCGTCGCCCACGTCATCCTCACAGCACTACGAAAACTGTGGGACAGGTGGGGGCGGGTGACGGCCACCAGCATTGTCAGGGCGGTCGCCACGGCTGCAGGAACGGTCATAGGAACAGCGATCTTCTCCCTCGTAGCCGTCTGGTGGCAAAGGAAGTAGCCACCACTGGTGCCGGCTGACGGCGCCAGGCGCTCCGTCAGCCGAGAGGACACTCGTCTTTCGTCACAGCCGCACCAACTTCGGCAAAAGGGGGCCGTGCCGGGAACCCCGCCCGGCCTCCGCCCGTCCAAGCGGCACGTTGCCGGAGAGTCACCGCGGTGCGGCGTCGGCCTCGCTGCTGGCTGCGATCGCTGACCCAACCCTCTCCCCCGTACTGCGGCCGGCAGCACCCGCCGCCATCGGCGCGCCCCCTCCACAGCGTCGATGGCGGCGCCCTCTTCCCCGGCCGCGTTGCCGGGGGCGGCTTGGCCCGGACGAAGAAGACCCGCTCGGACGTCCGGCGCACGCGGCGTACACACCGGAGCGGATTCCGCCCGCGCTTCTCTTCACGGCACCGCAGTATCTGCGGCTGATCGGGCGCGCCCACGGGGCGCCGGACGCGGAGACGGAGCGCCTGGAAGGAAACGCGCCAAGGGGGGAGGTTCTCATGTCGCTTCTCACCGGCCGCGAGTCCGGCCGGACCTTCCCAAACAGGAGCGGGGTGCCACGTTACTGTGCACTCCCTTGACTGGCAGAAACTTCCCGGTTATTGGTGACTTCTCGGAAGTTTCCTTCAGCGGATCACCTCCGGAAGGAGCGCACGTGCCCTCCAGACGTACCGTCCTCGCCGCGACGGCAGGCGTCACCGCGGCCCTCGCCGTCAGCGGGACCGCCCACGCGGACGACCAGCAGCGCGACAGCAGGCTCCGCTCCCTCGTCTCCCGTATGACGCTCGAGGAGAAGGTCGGCCAGCTCTTCGTGATGCGGGTCTACGGCCACTCCGCCACCGCCCCCGACCAGGCCGACATCGACGCCAACCTCAAGGAGATCGGCGTCCGTACGGCCGCCGAGATGATCGCCCGGTACCGGGTGGGCGGGATCATCTACTTCACCTGGGCGCACAACACCCGTGATCCGCACCAGATCGCCGATCTGTCCAACGGCATCCAGCAGGCGTCACTGCGGCAGCCGCGCGGACTGCCGGTTCTCATCTCGACCGACCAGGAGCACGGGATCGTCTGCCGGGTCGGTGAGCCCGCGACCCTCTTCCCGGGCGCGATGGCGATGGGTGCGGGTGGATCGCGGAAGGACGCCCGCACCCTCGGCCGGATCGCGGGGCAGGAACTGCGCGCCATCGGCATCCGGCAGAACTACTCCCCCGTCGCCGACGTCAACGTCAACCCGGCCAACCCGGTCATCGGCGTACGCTCCTTCGGCGCCGATCCTCAAGCAGTCGCCGGGGTCGTGGCCGCCGAGGTCGCCGGCTACCAGGATGCCGGGGTCGCCGCGACCGCCAAGCACTTCCCGGGGCACGGGGACACCGCGGTCGACAGCCACTACGGCTTCCCGGTCATCACCCACAGCCGGAAGCTGTGGGAGAAGCTGGACGCCGTCCCCTTCCGGGCCGCGATCCGCGCCGGCATCGACTCGATCATGACCGCGCACATCCAGTTCCCGGCGCTCGACGCCTCCGGCGACCCGGCCACCCTCTCCCGTCCGATCCTCACCGGCATCCTGCGCGGTGAACTCGGCTACGACGGGATCGTGGTGACGGATTCCCTCGGCATGGAGGGGGTGCGCACGAAGTACGGCGACGACCGCGTCCCCGTCCTCGCCCTCAAGGCCGGTGTCGACCAGCTCCTCAACCCGCCCTCCCTCGACGTGGCGTGGAACGCCGTCCTGAGGGCCGTACGGGACGGAGAGCTCACCGAGGCGCGGCTGGACGAGTCGGTCCTGCGGATCCTGCGGCTCAAGGCCCGGCGGGGGCTGTTCGAGGAGCCGTACGTCAGCCAGGGCGGTGTCACCCGGACCGTCGGCACCCCGGCCCACCTCGCCGCGGCGGACAGGATCGCCGAGCGTACGACGACCCTGCTGGTCAACGAGCGGCGGCTGCTGCCCCTGTCCCGCCGTACCCACCGCAGGCTGCTCGTCGTGGGCGCCGACCCGGCCTCTCCGTCGGGTACGACGGGCCCGCCCACCGGCGTCCTCGCCGCCGCCCTCACCGAACTGGGCTTCACGGCCACCGCCCTGTCGACCGGTACGGCACCCACGGCGGCCGTCGTCGCCCGGGCCGTCGCCGCCGCACAGGACGCGGACGCGGTGATCGTGGGGACGTACAACATCACGGCCGCCCAGAAGACGCTCGTCGAGCAGCTCGTGGCAACCGGGAGGCCGGTCGTGGCGATCGCGATCCGCAACCCCTACGACGTGGCCCAACTGCCCGCCGTGCCGGCCTACTTGGCGGCCTACTCCTGGACCGACGTCGAACTGCGGGCGGCCGCGCGGGTGATCGCCGGGAGGGCGGCACCGCGCGGGAGGCTGCCGGTACCGGTGCAGCGGGCGGACGACCCCGCCAAGGTGCTGTACCCGGTCGGGTACGGGCTGTCGTACGGGCGATAGCGCGCGGGGCGTACTTCCCGTACGACTCGCAACTCGTACATCACCCCCGAAAGGCGCAAAGGACCCCACATCTCTGGCGTGGTCCCGCCGCGACGGTCACGCTGGGCGGTGGGGGTAGTGCGGGGGGACTGTGATGCGCGACAGGTTTTTCACGGGGGTGGTGTACGTACTGGCGGCTCTGCTCGCCGCCCTGCTGACGGGATGCACCCAGCCGGCGGCCGGCGGCGAGAGCGACGAGCGCTCCAGTGTCCCGGCCTCCGTCTCGCCGTCCGCCACCCGGACCTCCGGGTTCGGCGCGGTGTTCCTCGCGGTCGACGAGTGCAGTTCCTTCGGCAAGACCACCTTCACCGAGGTGCCCTGCACCGGCGAGCGGGCGGCGGCACGGGTCGTGGCCCGGCACGACGGCACCACGGCCGACGGGCCGCCGTGCCCGGCGACCACCGACTTCGTGCTGCACATCAGTGAGCAGAGCCGGATCTCCGACGAGGACGGCGACGGGGCGGTGCCCCAGGGATACGCCTGCATGCGCAACCTGCAGCCACCGCATCCCGGCGACCCCGGCGGCGGGGGCGGCCCGCGGACCATCGTCGGCGACTGTGTGTACGGCTCGGGCAGCGGTCAGGTCAGGGAGACCGCGTGCGACGGGCGGGGCGTGCGGAAACCGCAGTACAAGGTGGTGAAGGCGGTCACCGAGCGCGGCCGGTGTCCGCTGTCCACAGCCCTGTACGTCCAGCTCGGCGGTCCTCAGCCGGTGGGCTGCGCCCGGCCGTGGTGAGCCCGGCCGGGCGCGGCGAGCGGACTACGGACGCAGGGTGGGCTCGCGCTCCACGTCCCGTACGTCCAGCTTCCTGTCGAACTTCGCGAGCGGCTTGGCCTCGGTCACGGCCGTGGCCGGGACGCCCGCCCAGGCCAGGATCCTGGCCGTGGCGAACGCCTTCTGGTCGGCGACCAGACCGGCGACGTTCGCCCCGTGGTTCATACCGGGCGCGGTGAACACGTACGCGTCCTTCGCCCCCTTGTCGACGCGGAACCGCTCCGCGCCCCACGGGTCGTTCTGGCCGTAGACGTAGAGCATGTGGCGGGCGTTGTTCCGCACCCAGGTGTCCACGTCCCGCATCGCGTACGGCTGGAACTTGGTCGGGATGTCCCGCGGGACGAAGTTGCGCGGCGGCTGGTAGCCGTAGCGGATGTACTTCTTCTCGATGTGCGGGAACTTGATCGTCGGCGCGCCGAGCTGGGTGGCCGCCTGGTAGTAGTACGGCGTGTACGTCTCCAGGCCCTGGTCGGCGTACGCGGAGAAGCCGGAGATCGTGTCGATGGAGTTCCAGATCTGGTCGTCGGTCGCGGTCTTCGCGTTCGGCGGGATCAGTTCGTCGTCACCGCAGTTGGCGAGCAGGTTGTACTGCCAGAAGCCCCAGACGTAGTCCAGGACGACGGCCTCGTAGGCCTTGTCGAGGCTGCCGACGGTGGTGAAGGTGAGGCCCTCGGCCGTCGCGTACTCGGCGTACTTCTTCTCCAGGGACTCGCGCCGGACCAGGGCCTCGCGCTGCACCGCGTTCAGCCGGTCGCGGCACTCCTCGGTGCCGACCTTCGCGAAGAAGCGGTCGTAGGCCGAGTCCTCGTTGTTGACCACGTCGTTGGGGGCGACGTAGGCGACGACGCCGTCCATGTCGCGCGGGTAGAAGCGCTCGTAGTAGGTGGCCGTCATGCCGCCCTTGGAGCCGCCCGTGGAGATCCAGTTCTTCGAGTAGATCTTCTTCAGCGCCGTGAAGATGCGGTGCTGGTCGCTGGCTGCCTGCCAGATGTCCAGCTTGGTCCAGTCCGCCGGGGCGGGGCGGGAGGGCGTGAAGAAGCGGTACTCCATGGAGACCTGGTTGCCGTCCACGATCTGGGTCGGCTCACTGCGGCGGGGCGTGGTGGAGACGTTGTAGCCGCCGGTGTAGAACACCGTCGGCCGGCTGACGTCCTTGTGCAGCACGGTGATCCGCTGCTGGAACGTGCCCTTGGACGGGTGCCGGTGGTCGACCGGCTGGGTGTAGTCGAGCACGAAGAAGCGGTAACCGGTGTACGGCTTCTCCTCGATCAGGCTCATCCCCGGGACGGCGAGGAGCTGATCCTTGATGTCGGTGGTGGCACCGGTGCCGTGGGCCTCCGGCTCCGCGGCGGTGGCCGCGCCTGCCGTGCCGACCGTGCCTATGAGCACGACCAGCGTGAGAAGCCATCTGAGCGCCTTGCGCATGCACCCTCCCCTGTAAGTACAGATGTCCGCCGGACGCTAGCGGGGCAAGTCCGGTCGGCACCAGGGGAGATGGCGTCTTGATGGGGAAAACCCTGTGCGGAACCTGTGTGTCAGAGGCGGATCCAGCCGTCCGAGTCGTACGTGCCCCGGCCGACCTGGCCCTTCACCCACACCTTCCGCTGCCCGGCGTGCACGGTGACGGGGCCGGCCCGGTACTTGTACCGGCCCGCGTCCTGGACCGGACGCAGCCCGTACGCCCGCAGGCTCACCTTCATGTACTGCCGGACCCCGGGGCGCTTGGGAATCGTGACCGCGCACACGTAGCCGCGCCGCTTGTAGACCTCCACCGTGCCGGTGGAGAACGGAAACGACCTGACCTTGCGCCCCTCGCACGACGTGGCCGCGGCATGCGCGTGCCCCGGCGCGGCGACCGCGAGCATCCCGGCCACCGCCATCACGGCCAGCCCCTGAGCCAGCCGCCGTATCGCTCCACTCTTCACTGCCGTCCCTCCCGCAGCTTTCGGGCGTACAGGTGTACGGACGCACAACGTATGTCGGACGGTTGCACGACCGTCAGCGGGACACCTCGACCGGCTCCCCTACGAACGTCCGCCACAACTCGGCGTACCGCCCCTCCAGGGCGAGCAGTTCCTCGTGGGTGCCGTCCTCGACGACGCGGCCGTGATCCATGACCACGACCCGGTCGGCGCGGGCCGCCGTGGTCAAGCGGTGGGCCACGACGAGCGTCGTACGACGGCCCGCGAGTCGGTCGGTGGCCTGGTTGACCTGGGCCTCGGTGGCGAGGTCCAGGGCCGCCGTGGCCTCGTCCAACAGGAGGATGTCGGGGTCGACCAGCTCGGCGCGGGCCAGCGCGATCAACTGGCGTTGGCCCGCCGAGAGGTTGCGGCCCCGCTCGGCGACCTCGTGGAGGTAGCCGCCCTCCAGTGTGGCGATCATCTCGTGGGCGCCGACCGCGCGGGCCGCCGCCTCGACCTCGGCGTCGGTGGCGTCGGGGCGGCCGTAGGCGATGGCGTCCCGGATGGTGCCCTGGAAGAGGTACGCCTCCTGCGGGACCACGCCGAGGCGGTGGCGGTAGGAGGTCAGGTCCAGGGCGCGCAGGTCGGTGCCGTCGACGGTGACCCGGCCGCCCGTCGGGTCGTAGAACCGGGCCACCAGCTTGACCACGGTGGACTTGCCCGCGCCCGTCTCGCCGACGAACGCGACCGTCTGACCGGCGGGGATCTTCAGGTCGATGCCGCCGAGGGCCTCCTCGTCGTCCCCGTACGCGAAGTGCACGTTCTCGAAGGCCACTTCACCGCGCAGGGAGAGGACCTCCAGGGGCTCCTCGGCCGCCTTCGTGGACGTCGGTTCCTGGAGCAGTTCCTGGATGCGGCCCAGGGAGACGGTCGCCTGCTGGTAGCCGTCGAAGACCTGGGAGAGCTGCTGGACCGGGGCGAAGAACAGGTCGATGTAGAGGAGGTAGGCGACCAGCGCGCCGGTCGTCAGGGTCGCCGCTTCCACCCGGCCCGCGCCCGCGATCAGCACGGCGGCCGCGGCGACCGACGACAGCAGCTGTACGAAGGGGAAGTAGATCGAGATCAGCCACTGGCCCCGGATGCGGGCCTGGCGGTAGCTGTCGCTGCGCTCGGCGAACAGCGCCCCGCCGTCCCGCTCCCGCCGGAACGCCTGCACGATCCGCAGCCCCGACACCGACTCCTGGAGGTCGGCGTTGACCAGCGAGACGCGTTCCCGGGCGAGTTCGTACGCCTTCACGCTCGCCTTGCGGAAGAAGTACGTGGCGATGATCAGCGGCGGCAGCGTCGCGAAGACGACCAGCGCCAGTTGTACGTCGAGCACCAGCAGGGCGCCCATGATGCCGAAGAAAGTGACGACCGAGACGAACGCCGTGACCAGGCCGGTCTGGAGGAAGCTGGAGAGGGCGTCGACGTCCGTCGTCATCCTCGTCATGATCCGGCCCGTCAGCTCCCGCTCGTAGTAGTCGAGTCCGAGCCGCTGGAGCTGGGCGAAGATCTTCAGGCGCAGGGAGTACAGGACCCGTTCGCCGGTGCGTCCGGTCATCCGGGTCTCGCCGATCTGGGCCGTCCACTGGACGAGGACCGAGAGCAGGGCGAGCAGGGTCGCCGTCCAGACCGCGCCCATGGCCATCCGCGAGACACCGTCGTCGATGCCGTGCCGGATCATCACCGGCAGCAGCAGGCCCATGCCGGCGTCCACGGCGACCAGGCCCAGGCTGATCAGCAGCGGCCGTCCGAAGCCCCGCAGCAGCCGCCGCAGACCGTACGACTCCTCGGGCGTGACCGCGCGTGCCTCGTCGATGTCCGGGGCGTCCGTCGCCGGGGGCAACGCGTCGACCTCGGCGAGGAGTTCGGGGGTGGCCGGGGTGCCGGCCAGAGCTGTGTCCTTGCGCTCGCGGTCGCCGGTCCACAGGCGGGGGGTGACTCCGCGCTCGGCGTCGAACTCGGCGTCCAGCTCGTCGCGTACGGAGGTGTCCTCCTGTACGGCGGCCGGCCGGGCGTGGCCCGAGGAGACGCCGCCGAGGCCGTCGGGGTCGGTGAGCAGACGGCGGTAGAGGGGTGAGCGCTGCTCCAGCTCCTCGTGGGTGCCCACGTCGGCGAGGCGGCCGTCGTCCAGGACGGCGATGCGGTCGGCGAGGTTCAGGGTGGAGCGGCGGTGGGCGATGAGGAGGGTCGTGCGGCCCTCCATGACCTGCTTCAGGGCTTCGTGGATCTCGTGCTCGACCTGCGCGTCCACGGCGGAGGTGGCGTCGTCGAGGACGAGCAGGCGCGGGTCGGTGAGGATCGCCCGGGCCAGCGCGACGCGCTGGCGCTGGCCGCCGGAGAGGGTGAGACCGTGCTCGCCGACCTTGGTGTCGTAGCCCGCGGGGAGCTCGGCGATGAAACGGTCCGCCTGGGCGGCGCGGGCGGCCTTCTCGACCTCCTCCTGCGTCGCCTCGGGACGGCCGTACGCGATGTTGTTGCGGACCGTGTCCGAGAACAGGAAGGAGTCCTCGGGGACCAGGCCGATCGCGGCCCGCAGGGAGTCCAGGGTGAGTTCGCGGACGTCGTGGCCACCGATGAGGACGGCGCCGTGGGTGACGTCGTAGAAGCGCGGGAGCAGGAGCGAGACCGTGGACTTGCCCGAGCCGGAGGAGCCGACGACCGCGAGGGTCTCGCCGGCGCGGATCTCGAAGCTGAGCCCGTCGAGAACCGGGCTGGTTTTGCCGAGGGCATGGTCGTAGCCGAAGGACACGTCGTCGAACTCGACGGTGGCCGGCGCGTCGGCGGGGAGCTCCTTGGTGCCGTCCTTCAGGTACGGCTCGGTGTCGATCAGCTCCAGGACGCGCTCGGTGCCGGCGCGGGCCTGCTGGCCGACCGTGAGGACCATGGCGAGCATGCGGACCGGGCCGACGAGCTGGGCGAGGTAGGTGGAGAAGGCGACGAAGGTGCCGAGCGTGATGTGACCGCGGACGGCGAGCCAGCCGCCGACGGCCAGCATCGCGACCTGGCCGAGGGCGGGCACGGCCTGGAGGGCCGGGGTGTACTTCGAGTTGAAGCGGATCGTGCGCAGCCGGCCCGCGTACAGGCGGCGGCCGACCTCCCGGAGCTTGCCCGTCTCCTGGTCCTCCTGGCCGAAACCCTTCACCACGCGGACGCCGCTGACCGCGCCGTCGACCACGCCCGCGACGGCGGCGGCCTGGGCCTGGGCGTACCAGGTGGCGGGGTGCAGCTTGGAGCGGGAGCGCTTCGCGATCCACCACAGGGCCGGGGCCACCGCCAGGGCGACCAGGGTGAGCGGGATCGACAGCCAGGCCATCACGACCAGGGAGATCACGAAGAGGGCGACGTTGCCGATCGTCATGGGCAGCATGAAGAGCAGGCCCTGGATCAGCTGGAGATCGCTGGTGGCCCGGCCGACGACCTGGCCGGTGGACAGCTCGTCCTGGCGGCGGCCGTCGAGGCGGGTGATCGTGCCGAACATCTCCGTGCGCAGGTCGTGCTGGACGTCGAGGGCGAGACGCCCGCCGTAGTAGCGGCGGACGTAGGTGAAGACGTAGACGAGGAGCGCCGCGCCGATCAGGGCACCGGCCCAGGGAGCCATGTCCCTGGTGTGATCACCGATGACGTCGTCGATGATCACCTTGGTGACCAGGGGGACGAGCGCCATGACGGCCATGCCGCCCAGGGAGGAACCGAGAGCGAGGACGACGTCCTTCGGGTAGCGCCAGGCGTACCCGGCCAGTCGTCGTGCCCAGCCCCGTTGCGGTTCCACGCGGTGCCCTCCGGTGTGTCTGTCGGTCGTCCTGATCTACCGGAAGGCACCAACGCCGAAGTAAGCGGATTTCATCCCTCCGCAATATTCCCGAGGGTCAGACCCGCACGCCGAGGTAGTAGAACCGCGTCGTCTGTACGGCGTTCTGGTTGTCGTCGCTGACCAGGAGGACCTTGAGGCGGCCCTTGTCGTGGCCGGTGATCGCCATGCCCTCGATGTTGTCGAGGAGGGGGTTCGGCTGGGGCTGCTTGGCCGTCGCGCCCAGGGTCGGGCAGCTCGCGATGTCCGTGAGCAGGGTCTTTGTGATCAGGCGTACGCCGGACTGGCCGGTCAGGTTCTCGACGCCGCTGGTGTCCGTCGCGTGGCGGAGGGCGGCCAGGTAGAGGCGGACCGTGTTGCCGACGCCCGGGGTGAAGCCGCGTTCCAGGACGAGGAGGCGGCCGTCGGGGAGGGCCTGGACCTCGGGGACGCCGAGGAAGGCGGCGTCGGTGCGGTAGGCGTACTGGGCCCCGGGCTTCCAGCCCTTCCCGTGCCGCTGCCAGGTCTGGAAGCGGACCGTGCCGGCCGTGTCGCCGGACAGCGCGTACTCCATGGAGGCGAGCAGGGTGCGGCCGCCGTTCATGAGGGTCAGGCCCTCGAAGGTCTGGTTCGAGGTGGCGCGGCCCGCCGGGGCGACCTGGAGGGAGGCCGGGACGGGGAGACGGTCGAGGATCGTGCCGTCGGTGCCGTAGCGGCGGATCGACGGCTCGGTCTCCGAGGTGATCAACCGGGTGCCGTCCTTCTCGATCGCCAGGCCCTCGGAGTCCAGCGCGGCGCCGTTCTCGTCGGCGAGCGGGACGACCGACCTCGGCGCCAGGGTCCTCGCGTCCAGGGAGAACAGCGAGGAGCGGTCCGAGAGGGCGGCCAGGGAGCCGTCCCGGTCCACCGCGAGCGCGGAGAGGTTGCCGACGAAGGTGCCGTCGTACGTCGTCTTGTCGAGCGCGTCGGAGAAGCGGTCGAGGGAGACGGACGGGGAGCAGGCGTGGCTCTCCGGCGCGGCGGCCTGCGCCGGGCCTGTGGCCGCGAGGCAGGCCGCCGCCGCCAGGGCCGCGGTGGTGGTCGCGAGTACGGTTCTCAGCTGCATGGGCGTCACCGTAGGACGGGCCGGTGACGTGCGGGAGTCCGGCAGGCGTCAGCTCGCCGCGAGATCCCGGTGGACGACCTTGGCGACACCCTGGATCGTGGTGATGCCGTAGTTCATGGAGCTGTTGCCGTGCGTGAGCACCGTGATCATGTAGTCGTGGCCGCCGCCCTTGAAGGTGCCGACGCTGTGCACCCGCCAGCCGTGCGTGGAGCGCTGGAGCCAGCCGTTCTTGACGTGCCAGGCGATGCCCGACCCGGCGCCGTACGGTGTCCCCCAGCGCTGCGAGGAGATGACCTGGCCCATCAGCTTCAGGATGTAGGCACGCGCGTTGTCGCTCAGGACCGTGTTGCTCGCGGTGACCAGCTTGAGCAGCTTCTGCTCGTCGGTGACGGTGATCTGGGTCAGGCCCCAGTAGCCGTTCGCCCCCGGCTTGGTCTGGGTCATGCCGGCCGCGGTGAGGAAGCCCTTGATCTTGGTCAGGCCGAGCTGACGCCACAGCTTGCTGGTCGCGTCGTTGTCCGACTTGGTGATCATGGCCTTGGCGAGGGTGTTCTCACGGTCGGTCAGATACCGGTTGTGCTTCTTCGCGTCCCACAGCAGCGTGGCGAGGACGGTCACCTTGACCACGCTCGCCGAGTCGTAGGCGGTCGAGGAGCGCAGGGTGCAGGTGGTCTTGGTCGTACGGTCGTAGAGGCCCACGGCGACGGTGCCGGAGCGGTTGGCCAGGGCGGACGTGATGTCCCGCTTGAGTTTGTCGGCGAGGCCCGCCTTGGCGGACGTGCAGCTGACGGCCGGTGCGGTCGCGGCGGCGGCCGGCGTGGCGACGGCGACGCACGCGGCCAGCGCGCCCGCCGCGATCCATTTCCTGTGTCTGAATATCCCCCGTGTCATGCCCTGTTGACTCTCGACCGGGGGCGAATGGTTGTACGCATGGGGAATGGTTGTGCGAGCCGTTACCCAACCCGTGGCTTTTTCACAGGATGGCGCCAGCTACGTCACAGCCCTCACCCAACCGCGCTTCGCACGATGCCCGGGTGACATCTGCCACCGATCCCCACCCCCACGCCGAGACCGTGTCCGCCGACCGGCCACCGCCGGCCCCGCCCGCGGCGCCCCCGGACAAGGCCCCGCGCTGGTCGCTGCCCGTCCTGCTCGCGATCCTGGTCCTGGCCGGCGTCCTGTACGGCTGGAACCTGAGCGGAAACAGCCTCAACAGCTTCTACAGCGCCGCGATCTACAGCGGTACGCAGAGCTGGAAAGCCTGATTCTTCGGCTCGCTCGACGCGGGGAACTTCCTCACCGTCGACAAGCCGCCCTTCGCGCTGATGATCATGGGGCTGTCGTGCCGGGTCTTCGGCTTCGGCACCTGGCAGATGATGGCGCCCGAGATCGCGGCCGCCCTCGGCACCATCTGGATCCTGCACGCCTCCGTGAAGCGGGCGTTCGGGCACGTGGCGGCCGCGATCGCCGCGCTCGTCCTCGCGCTGACCCCGATCACCGTCGCGATCGACCGGGACAACAACCCCGACACCGTCCTCGTCCTGCTGATGGTCGGCGGCGCGGCCCTCGCGCTGCGCGCGGTGCGCACCGACAGGCTGCTGCCGCTGATCGGCTCGGCGGTCCTGTTCGGGCTCGCCTTCAACACCAAGATGCTCCAGGGGTACATCGCCCTGCCGGCCGTCTTCGCGGTGTACGTGTACGCCTCGAAGCTCGGCTGGCGGAAGAAGGCCGTCAACCTGGCCCTCGCGGCAGTGGCGCTGGTGGTCTCCAGCTTCTGGTGGGCGACGGCGGTGTCCCTCGTCCCGGCCGACGACCGGCCCTACATCGGCGGTTCGACCGACGGCTCCGCCTGGAACCTGATCATGGGCTACAACGGCCTGGGCCGGGTCCTCGGCGGCGAGGGCAACGGCGGAGGCGGCGGTGGGGGCGGCGGGGGCGGCACCTTCGCCGGTACCGCGGGCATCGGCCGGATGTTCAACGACATCCTCGGCGGCCAGATCTCCTGGCTGATCCCCTTCGCGTTCCTCGCGCTCGTCGCCGGCCTGGTGCTGTGCGGCCGGGCCCCGCGCACCGACATGACACGGGCCGCGCTCGTCCTGTGGGGCGGCTGGCTGGTGCTGCACTACCTGACCTTCGCGATGGCCGAGGGCACCATGCACCCGTACTACACGACCGCGCTCGCCCCCGGCATCGCGGCGCTGACCGGCGCGGGCGGCGTCATGCTGTGGCGCGCCTTCCGCGGCGGTGACGCCCGCTGGTCCTGGGTGCTGCCGGCCGGGCTCGCGGTCACCGGAATCTGGGCGATCGTGCTGCTGCGCCGGGCCGCCGGCTGGAACACCTGGCTGTGGCCGGCCGTCGGCGTCCTCATGGTCCTCGCGATCGTGGGCCTGTTCGTCTTCCGTACGGCGGGCTCGGGGACGCGGCTGCGGCTGCTCGGGGTGTCCGTCGCGGCGGCGATCGTGGCGGCCCTCGCGGGTCCGACGGCGTACGCCGCCTCACCGGCCCTCTCCTCCGCCTCCGGCGGCATGGGCGGCACCAACCCGACGGCGGGTCCGTCGACCGGGGGCGGCATGGGCGGTCCGGGGGGCGGGGGCGGCCGGGGCGGCTTCGGCGGCGGCAACGGCGGCGGGCAGAACGGCACCCAGCAGGGCGGCCGGGCGGGCGGGGAGCTCCCCGGCGCCGGAGGCGGTCAGATGCAGCCCGGTGGCGGCACCGGTGAGCTCCCGCAGGGCGGGGCGCCGGGCGGCACCAGCGGGGAGTTCCCGGGCGGCGGTACGGCTCCCGGCGGGACCGGCGGCACGACCGGTAGGCCCGGCGCGGGAACGGGCGGTGGCGGTGGCGGTATGGGCGGCACCGTCGACAGCGCCCTGATCTCGTACCTGGAGAAGCACCAGGACGGCGCCAAGTGGCTGCTGGCGGTGTCCAATTCGCAGGGTGCCGGCCAGCTGATCCTCAGCACGCACAAGCCCGTCATCTCCATGTGGGGCTTCACCGGCACCGACCGGGCGATGACCCTCGCCAGGCTCGAGGAGCTGGTGAAGAAGGGCGAGTTGCACTACATCCAGCTCGGCGGCGGAGGCATGGGCGGCAACAGCAGCCTCAGCCAGGAGATCACCAACTGGGTGCAGAAGAACGGCACGGCGGTGAAGGAGAGCGACTACAGCACCGGCAGCTCTTCTTCGCAGAGCGGCCAGTCGAACAGCACCTCGACGATCTACCGGCTGGACCCCTCGGACGTCGGCTGACCACCACACCGGCTGTCCGCCCTACGACGATGTCCCGCGCTCTTCCGGAAAGGGCGCGGGACATCGTCGTACGCCCGACCGGTGCCGGTGAAGAGCCACCGGCGTCCCGTACAACCCTCGGGCCCCACCAGAAGTCTCCTGATCGCCAACCGCCCGTGTCCCGCAGGACAACACCAGGCAAACACGGACGGTCCGCACCCCATCGACGCGGATGCCCGCAGGCATCCCCCGCATGCAGCAGGAGAATCCGGCATGCACCAGAAGCACCACCCGCACCTCAGACTCGCCCTCGCGACGGCCGCCGCTGCCGCGCTGACGGGCGGTCTGCTCGCTGTCTCGGCGACGACGGCCACCGCCGCCGACTCGTTCAAGGTCGCCAAGGCCGACTTCAACGGCGACGGCATCGGCGACGTCCTGGCCACGGCCGCCACCGCCTCCGTCAGCGGGCACGCCAACGCCGGCCAGGTCGTCGCCCTCTACGGCAGCACGGGCTCCGGCGTGACCTCGGCCAAGCGCACGGTCCTCAGCCAGAACTCCGGCACCGTGCCCGGCAACGCCGAGACCGGAGACCTGTTCGGCGGCGCGACGGCCTACGCCGACTTCAACGGCGACGGGTACGACGACCTCGCCGTGGCCTCGCCGTACGAGAAGGTCGGCACCGACACCGACGGCGGCGCCCTCGCGATCCTGTGGGGCTCGGCGAGCGGCCTCACCGGCAAGGCGAGCGACGTACCCGACCCGGCCGTCTCCTCGCACGACAACTGGGGCCTGTCCCTGGCCGCCGGCGACTTCGACGGCGACGGCAAGGCCGACCTGGCCGTCGGCAACTCCTCCGCCACCCTCTACGTCTACAAGGGCGGCTTCAGCAGCTCCACCGGCCTGCCCGGCGGCCGCTACACCGTCAAGCCGCCGATCATGCCCGGCTCGTCCGGCTTCCCCTACGGCCCTCAGCAGCTCACCGCCGGCGACGTGAACGGCGACGGCCGCACCGACCTGGTGGTCGACGGCTACGAGACGCAGACGGACAACGGCTGGAACACCAACTACTGGGTGCCGGGCACCGCGAGCGGTCTGAGCGTCGCGGGCGTCAAGACCCTCAAGCCGGGCATCGTCACCGGCATCGGCGACATCAACGGCGACGGCTACGGCGACATCGTCACCGGCGCCGGCTGGGACGCCACCTCCGGCGACGGCCAGACCATCCCGGACTCCGCGAACGGCGGCAAGGTCAGCATCACCTACGGCTCCGCGTCCGGCCCCGCCTCGACCACCGGCATCACCCAGAACACCGGGAACGTCCCCGGCAGTTCGGAGAAGGGTGACGCCTTCGGCTGGGACCTGGACCTGGGCGACGTCAACGGCGACGGCTACCAGGACCTGGTCGTCTCCACCCCGAACGAGGACCTCGGCAGCGTCACCAACGCCGGCATGGTCACCGTCATGTACGGCTCCGCGAGCGGCATCAACACCTCCACCGGCCTGCAGTCCTTCGCGCAGAGCACGGCGGGCGTCCCCGGCACCGACGAGAAGAGGGACCTGTTCGGCGCCGACGTCAAGCTCGACGACGTCAACGGTGACGGCAGGGCCGACCTGGTCATCGGGTCGTACGAGGACGGCGGCGACGGAGCGGTGACCTACCTGCCCTCCACCGGCACGAAGATCGGCACGACCGGCGCCCGCGCCCTGTCCGTGACCTCGGTCGGCGTCTCCACCTCGGGCACCGCCCAGTTCGGCGCACTCTTCGCCGACTAGCGCTCCCCTTCGCACAGGCATCCCACGCCGGGCCTGTGACCGGTCGACCGCCCTTGGGGCCCGGCCGTCACGGGCCCGGCCCACGCCGTCCAGGAGACAACTCCCTTGCGCAGCACCCCCACTTCCCTCTCCGCCTCCACCGCCCTGGCCGCCCTTCTCGTCGCGGGCCTCACCCCGCTCGCCCTGACCGCTCCGGCGTCCGCGGCCACCGCCAGGTACCACGACGACTTCAACGGCGACGGCTACCGCGACCTGGTGACCGCCGCGCCCTCCGCGACCGTGGGCGGACAGACGGGCGCCGGGGCCGTGGTCGTCACCTACGGCTCGCAGTCCGGCGTCAGCGCGACCCGCCGTACGGTCATCACCCAGAACACCGGCGGCATCCCCGGTACCGCCGAGCACGACGATAACTTCGGCTCCGCGCTCGTCTCCGGCGACCTGAACAACGACGGATACGCGGACCTCGTGGTCTCGGCGCCCGGCGAGGACCTCGGTTCCGACGCCGACGGCGGAACCGTGATCATCGTCTGGGGCGGCGCCTCGGGCCTGTCCGGCGGCCGTACGTCCGCCGATCCCGCCCCCACCGCCCACGACCGCTTCGGCCAGTCCCTCGCCGTCGGCGACTTCAGCGGTGACGGCAAGCCCGACCTCGCCGCCGGCAGCACGGGCAAGGACGTCTGGGTCAGCAAGGGCGGCTTCACCAAGGCGTCGGGCGCCGCGTCGAAGTACAGCATCACCGCACCGCTCCGCACCGGCGCCGGGGGTGCCGTCTCCCTCGTCTCCGGCGACCTGAACGGCGACGGCCCCGAGGACCTCGTCGTCAGCGGCGCCTACCTCGACGACCACACGTCGTACGACGCCGCGATGGTGTTCCAGGGCTCCACCGTGGGCCTCGCCTACCAGGCCGTGATGGCCGAGTACAGCGAGACCGCGGCCATCGGCGACATCGACGGCGACGGATACGACGACCTGCTCACCGGCGAGCACTGGGGTGCGGCCGAGGGCAACCTCGGCGGTTCCGTCAGCACCCACCTCGGCGGGGCCACGGGCGTCGATCCGGAGCCGGGCCGGACGATCGACCAGGACACCCAGGGCGTTCCGGGCGCGGACGAGACAAACGACCACTTCGGCGGTTCCCTCTCTCTCAGCGACGTCAACGGCGACGGATACGCCGACGCGGCCGTGTCGGCGTTCTACGAGAAGATCGGCTCGGCGGACCTCACCGGCATGGTCACGCTGCTGCGCGGCTCGTCCTCCGGACTGACCGCCTCCGGCGCCCAGTCCTTCAGCCAGGACGCCGACGGCCTGCCCGGCGCGAACGAGCCGAACGACCACTTCGGTGCCGCCGTGCACCTCGCCGACCTCAACGGCGACGGTCACGCGGACCTGTCCGTGAGCGCCGACGGGGAGAACGGCGCGGACGGCGCCGTATGGCACCTGCGCGGCGCCGTCACCGGCCTGACCACGAAGAACGCGGTCACCTTCGGCCCGTCTTCCCTGGGCGTCTCTACGTCCGGCTCCCCGAGACTGGGCGCCGTCCTTCTCCCCTGAGTCCTCTTCCAGCAACCCCCAGGAGCCCTCGTGCTCCTGGGGGCGCTCGGCGTGTCAACTCGCGTAGACAAGGCCTGATTTGCCGTTTCAGGTCACCCAATGGACACGTGCCATCCATTTACACCGCCGCATGTCCATGTCACGCTCCCAGTGCCGCCTCCATTCAACCCGCGTAGATGGGACCCCCTTTATGCTGGCGACACGCATCCGCAGCTGGAAGTCGGTGGCGCTCACCACCGCCGCCGTGCTGGTCGGGCTCGCCGCCCCGGTCGTGACCACGACCCCGGCCGCCGCCACGACGACCGCGTACGACGCGACGTACTACAAGAACGCGGTCGGCAAGACGGGCACGAGCCTGAAGTCCTCCCTGCACACGATCATCAGCGCCAACGTCTCGAAGATCTCGTACTCCGCGGTCTGGGACGCGCTCAAGGTCACCGACCAGGACCCGAACAACAGCAGCAACGTGATCCTGCTGTACAGCGGCGTCTCCCGCAGCAAGTCCCTCAACGGCGGCGACACGGGCGACTGGAACCGTGAGCACGTGTGGGCCAAGTCCCACGGCGACTTCGGTGAGGTGACCGGGCCCGGCACCGACCTGCACCACCTGCGCCCCGCGGACGTCCAGGTCAACAGCATCCGCGGCAACCTCGACTTCGACAACGGCGGCAGCGCCGTCACCAACGGCGGCGGCAGCACCGTCGACTCCGACTCCTTCGCGCCGCGCGCCGCGGACCGGGGCGACGTGGCCCGCATGATCCTCTTCATGGCCGTGCGCTACGACGGCGGCGACGGCTTCGCCGACCTGGAGCCCAACGAGAAGGTCGGCAACGGCTCCAACCCGTACATCGGCAAGCTCTCCGTCCTCAAGGCGTGGAACGAGGCGGACCCGCCGAGCGCCTTCGAGGAGAAGCGCAACCAGGTCATCTACGACACCTACCAGCACAACCGCAACCCGTTCATCGACCACCCGGAGTGGGTCGAGGCGATCTGGTAGGACCCGGCTACCGGTGCGTCGGCGCGAACATCCGCAGCACCGCCGGAAGCACCACCACCGACGGCCCCGGTGAGCCGAGCGCCTTGGACAGGTCGTCCGCGAGGGTCTCCGGGGTCGTACGGACCCCGGGGACGCCGAAGGACTCGGCCAGTGCCACGTAGTCGGGACGGGTCAGTTCCGTCGCCGTGGCCTGGCCGAAGGCGTCCGTCATGTACTCGCGCAGGATGCCGTAGCCGCCGTCGTCGACGATCAGCCAGGTGACGTTCAGGTCGTACTGGCGGGCCGTGGCCAGCTCGGCGATCGAGTACAGCGCCCCTCCGTCACCCGACACCGCCAGGACCGGGCGGGTCGGATCGGCCACCGCCGCGCCGAGCGCCGCGGGGAATCCGTAGCCGAGGCCGCCGGCACCCTGGGCCGAGTGCATGTGGTTGGGGCCCTTCGCGTCGAAGGCCGACCAGGCCCAGTACGCGAGGATCGTCATGTCCCAGAAGGACGGGGAGTCGGCCGGGAGTGCCTTGCGGACCGACGCCAACACGTCCTGCTCCAGGGTGAGTTCCTGGGCGGCGATACGGGCCGAGACGCGGGCCAGCACGTCACGCACACGCTCCGCGGCCTGCGCGTCCTCCCGCGGGGACACCGTCTCCAGCAGCGCCTGCAACGCCAGTCGCGCGTCCGCGTGGATGCCGAGCGCGGGGTGGTTGGACTCCAGCTTGCCGAGGTCGGCCTCGATCTGGACGATCCGGCCCCGCGGCCTGAACGTGTGGTAGTTCGAGGAGAGTTCGCCCAGGCCCGAGCCGACCACCAGGAGTACGTCCGCGTCCTCCAGGAAGTCCGTGGTGTGACGGTCCTCGATCCAGGACTGGAGGGACAGGGGGTGCGTCCAGGGGAAGGCGCCCTTGCCGCCGGGCGTGGTGACCACCGGCGCCTGAAGCGTCTCCGCCAGCTGTCGCAGCTTGCGGGAGGCGTCCGCCCGTACGACTCCCCCGCCCGCGATGATCGCCGGCCGGGCCGCGTTCGACAGCAGGTCGGCCGCCACCGCGGTGAGTTCGGGGCGCGGCGGCAGCTCCTCGGGGAAGGCGTCGCCGCCCGTCACCACGGGGATCGACGTCTCGGCGAGCAGGACGTCCTGCGGGACCTCCACCCACACCGGGCCGTGCGGGGCGGTCAGCGCCGACTTCCAGGCCGCCTCGATCGCGGAGGGGATCTGGGACTGGGCGCGGACGGTGTGGACCGACTTGACCACGCCCCTGAACGAGGCGGCCTGGTCCGGGAGTTCGTGCAGATAGCCGTGGCGGCCGCCGCCGAGACCGGCCGTGGGGATCTGGCTGCTGATCGCCAGCACCGGCGCCGACGCGGCGGCCGCCTCCTGGAGGGCCGCCAGGGAGGTCAGCGCCCCGGGTCCCGTCGACAGCAGCAGCGGCGCCGCCTCCCCCGTGATCCTTCCGTACGCGTCCGCCGCGAAGCCCGCGTTGTTCTCCACCCGCAGGCCGATGTACCGCAGGTCGGAGCGGCGCAGCGCGTCGAAGACGCCGAGCGCGTGCTGGCCGGGCAGGCCGAAGACGGTCGTCGCGCCGAGCGCGGCCAGCGTCTCCACGACCAGGTCTCCGCCGTTGCGGCCGGCAGGAGGGTTGAGCGCAGCGGAGATCTGCGCCTCCGTCGGACGGAGCACCAGGTCGTGGTCGTGAGTCACTGCGCGCGGGCCTCTGCAATCTGGCGGGACATGATGGTGGTCAGTTCGTAGGCGGTGTGGGAGGCCGCCACCGACGTGATCTCCGCGTGGTCGTACGCGGGGGCCACCTCGACGACGTCCGCCGACACCAGGTTGCACGATGCCAGGCCCCGCAGGATCTCCAGCAGCTCGCGGGAGGTCATGCCGCCCGCCTCGGGGGTGCCCGTGCCGGGCGCGTGGGCCGGGTCCAGGCAGTCGATGTCGATGGAGATGTAGAGGGGGCGGTCCCCGATGCGCTGCCGGAGCTGGTCGGCGACCTCGTCCACGCCGCGCCGCATGATATCGGCGGACGTGACGATGCCGAAGCCCAGCTTGGCGTCGTCGTCCAGGTCCTGCTTGCCGTACAGCGGCCCGCGGGTGCCCACGTGGGAGAGGGCGGAGGTGTCGAGGATGCCCTCCTCCACCGCCCGCCGGAACGGGGTCCCGTGCGTGTACTCGGCGCCGAAGTAGGTGTCCCAGGTGTCGAGGTGGGCGTCGAAGTGCAGCAGGGCGACCGGGCCGTGCTTCTTCGCGACGGACCTGAGCAGCGGGAGGGCGATGGTGTGGTCGCCGCCCAGGGTCATCAGACGGGCGCCGGTGCCGAGGAGGTCGTCCGCCGCCGCCTCGATCGTCTCGACGGCCTCGTTGATGTTGAACGGGTTCACGGCGATGTCCCCGCCGTCCGCGACCTGCGCCAGCGCGAAGGGGGACGCGTCCTGCGCCGGGTTGTAGGGCCTGAGCAGCCGGGACGCCTCACGGATCGCGTTGCCGCCGAAGCGGGCGCCGGGCCGGTAGGAGACACCCGAGTCGAAGGGCACGCCCACGACGGCGACGTCGGCCCGCCCGACCTCGTCGAGGCGCGGCAGCCGGGCGAAGGTCGCGGGTCCGGCGTAGCGCGGGATGCGGGAGGAGTCGACGGGGCCGCGGGGGGTCTCGTTGCTGCTCATGGGGTGATGCCTTCTTTCCTGTGCTTCATCGCATAGAGGGCGATACAAAACGTATGAAGTTATGCGGCATGGCCCTTGCGTGACTCCCGCCCGGCGACACGCTCGCGCCGGCAGCCGAGACGGCCGCATCGGTCGGCTCCGTCACCGAGGACGCAGCGCCGCGGGCGCGAGCGAGGCAGCTGTGGTACCCCTCCGCCCAGAGCCGGGCCAGCCCGTCCGAGTCGACACTAGGCGGCTGGAGGACGATCGCGAATTGTGCGTTTCGTACACAGCGGTGCGACAGGATGGAGGAAACGTCCATCAAGCGCGCTGCGCCGGTCATGAGCGCGTGACCCGCGTCCCAGCGGGCGGGATGCGAGGCGCTCCCGTGAGGGCGTACCTCAGAATGGGAGGCATGCCGATACCCGGGACACCCAGCCGCGCCGAGCTCGTCGACCACCTCGTGAAGACCCGTATCGCGGGCGAGGTGGCCACCCCGCGGGAGAACAACCTCTCCCACTACCGCCAGCTGGCGAACGGCAACCGCCACTACTGGTTCGGTCTGGAGCTCGGGGACCGCTGGAGCGACGAGCAGGACGTGCTCGCGGTGATGGCGGAGCGGGTGGGCGTCAACGACGACCCGGAGTACCGGTACGGGCAGGACACCATCGACCCGGAGCTGACCGTCGGAGGTCTGGAGCGGATGGCGGCCCGGCTGCGCAAGGCGGCGGACGGGCAGCAGCGGGTGCTCCTCGCCACCGGCCACCCCGGCGGCCTGCTCGACGTCCACCACGCCACCGGCGCCGCACTGCGTGCCGCCGGCTGCGAGATCGTCGTCATCCCGGACGGTCTGCAGACGGACGAGGGGTACGTCATGCAGTTCGCGGACGTGGCGGTCCTGGAGCACGGCGCGACGCTGTGGCACACCCACTCCGGCGACCCGATGAAGGCCGTCCTCACGGCCCTGGAGCGCGAGGGCCGCCCGCTGCCCGATCTGGTCGTCGCCGACCACGGCTGGGCGGGGTACGCCGCTCAGCACGGCGTGGACGCGGTGGGCTACGCCGACTCCAACGACCCGGCACTCTTCGTGGGCGAGGCCGAGGGCACGGTCCAGGTGACCGTCCCCCTCGACGACCACGTGGTGAGCCCGCGCCACTACGACCCGATGACGGCGTATTTGCTGAGCGAGGCCGGACTGTCGTAGGCGTGGCTCACCTGGGCGCGCGGACCACGCCCTCCTGGATCACCGAGACGGCGAGGCGCCCGTCCTGGGTGTAGATGCGCGCCTGGCCCAGGCCCCGGCCGCCGGAGGCCGACGGGGACTCCTGGTCGTACAGGAGCCATTCGTCGGCGCGGAAGGGCCGGTGGAACCACATCGCGTGGTCCAGCGAGGCCCCGACGACGTCACCGACCGCCCAGCCGCCGCGGCCGTGCGCGAGCAGGACCGAGTCGAGGAGCGTCATGTCGGAGACGTACGTGGCGAGGACGACGTGCAGCAGCGGGTCGTCCGCGAGCTTGCCGTTGGTGCGGAACCAGACCTGGGAGTGCGGTTCGCGCGGCTCGCCGAACTTTCCGAACGGCGGTTCGTCGACGTACCGCAGGTCGATCGCCTCGCGGGCCTCGAGGAACCGCTCGACGACCGCCGGGTCCAGGTGGTCGTAGCCGCGCAGCCGGTCCGCGGAGGTGGGCAGCGTCGCCGGGTCGGGGGCGGCCGGCATGGCGGCCTGGTGCTCGAAGCCGTCCTCGTACCGCTGGAACGAGGCGGAGAGGGCGAAGATCGGCTGGCCGTGCTGGACCGCGAGGACGCGGCGGGCCGTGAAGGACCGGCCGTCGTTCATGCGGTCGACGGTGTAGACGATCGGCGCGCCCGGGTCGCCGGGGCGCAGGAAGTACGCGTGCAGGGAGTGGGCGAGCCGGTCCTCGGGGACCGTGCGCCCGGCGGCGACCAGCGCCTGCGCCGCGACCTGCCCGCCGAAGACGCGGGGGACGACGGCGGGGCGGGAGTCGCCACGGAAGATGTCCTCCTCGATCTGCTCGAGGTCGAGCAGATCGAGGAGGTCCTGAAGTGCCTGGCTCATGGGGTTCTTTTGTACCGGCCGGTGATTGCGGGCGGCTTACAGACCCATGTCCTTCGCGATGATCGTCTTCATGATCTCGCTGGTGCCGCCGTAGATGCGGTTGACGCGGTTGTCCGCGTACAGGCGGGCGATCGGGTACTCGTTCATGAAGCCGTAGCCGCCGTGCAGCTGGAGGCAGCGGTCGATCACACGGTGGGCGACCTCGGTGCAGAACAGCTTGGCGGAGGCGGCCTCGGCGGGGGTGAGCTCGCCGGCGTCGAGGGCCTCGAGCGCGCGGTCGGCGACGGCCTCGGCCGCGTCGACCTCGGCCTGGCAGGCGGCCAGCTCGAACTTGGTGTTCTGGAAGGAGGCGACCGTCTTGCCGAAGACGGTGCGGTCCTGGACGTACTGCTTGGCGAACCGGACGGCGGCCTTGGCCTGCGCGTAGGCGCCGAAGGCGATGCCCCAGCGCTCGGAGGCGAGGTTGTGGCCGAGGTAGTAGAAGCCCTTGTTCTCCTCGCCGAGGAGGTCCTCGACGGGCACCTTGACGTCGACGAACGCGAGCTCGGCGGTGTCGGAGGTCTTCAGGCCGAGCTTGTCGAGCTTGCGGCCGACGGAGTAGCCCTCGGACTTGGTGTCCACGGCGAACAGGGAGATGCCGAAGCGGCGGTCCTCGGCGGTGGGCGCGGAGGTGCGGGCGCAGACGATCACGCGGTCGGCGTGGACGCCACCGGTGATGAAGGTCTTGGCGCCGTTGAGGACGTAGTGCGTGCCGTCCTCGGAGAGCTTGGCGGTGGTCTTCATGCCCGCGAGGTCGGAGCCGGTGCCCGGCTCGGTCATCGCGAGGGCCCACATCTCCTCGCCGGTGACGAACTTCGGCAGGAACCGCTTCTTCTGCTCGTCGGTGGCGAGCATCTTGATGTACGGCAGACCCAGCAGGACGTGCACCCCGGAGCCGCCGAACTGCACACCCGCGCGGGCCGTCTCCTCGTACATGACGGCCTCGAACTTGTACGAGTCGATGCCGGCGCCGCCGAACTCCTCGTCCACGCGGATGCCGAAGATGCCGAGCTCGGCGAGCTTGTAGTAGAAGTCGCGCGGCGCCTGGCCGGCTGCGAACCACTCGTCGTAGACGGGGACGACCTCGGCCTCGATGAAGGCGCGCAGGGTCTCCCGGAACGCCTCGTGGTCCTCGTTGAACACCGTACGGCGCACCGCCGCCACCTCCACCTGACTGAAAGGGTCCATGTCTAAGCGCTTGCTCAGAACTCAAAGGTACCGGCCGGTAAGGAGAGCCGTCCAGAGGTGATCCCGTAACGCTCGTCACGCCGCCGCGGCCGCGAACGCCCCCCTGGCCATGCGGTGCAGCAGCTCCGCGGTGGCGCCGCGCCCCGGGAGCGAGCCGGGGCGGCCCAGGTGCGGGGTGGAGTTCAGGAGCCCGAAGACGGAGTGCACGGCCGAGCGGGCGGCGGGTTCGGCGAGGCCGGGGTAGACCTCGCGCAGGATCTCCACCCACAGCTCGACGTACTGCCGCTGCAGCTGACGCACCAGCTTGCGGTCGCTGTCCCGGAGGCGGTCCAGCTCCCGGTCGTGCAGGGTGATCAGGGGGCGGTCGTCGAGCGCGAAGTCGATGTGGCCCTCGATCAGCGAGTCCAGCAGTGTCTCGGGGTCCCCCTCGCCCGACTCGGCGACCCTTCTCTTCCCGCCCGTCAGCAGTTGGCCGCTGATGCCGACCAGCAGCTCCGCCAGCATCGCGTCCTTGCCCGCGAAGTGCCGGTAGAGCCCGGGGCCGCTGATTCCGACCGCCGCGCCTATCTCGTCCACGCCCACGCCGTGGAACCCGCGCTCGGCGAACAGCCGCGCGGCCTCCTTGAGGATCTGCTCGCGGCGGGTGGGGGCGTCGGTTCTCGTGGCCATGCAAGCAATTCTAGACAGGGAGGTTAGCGGTCGTTAACCTGAAGGAAATGGTTAACGCTCATTAACAGGCGATCACTGGGTGAGGGGACCGCGAGGACATGGATCAGGCACCCGAGCTGGCGAGCGCGGCGGACCCCGCGTCCGAGGCCTGGAAGGCCAACGAGGAGGCCCATCGGGCCCTCGTGGACGAGCTGCGGGACAAGCTCGCGGCGGCCGGGCTGGGCGGCGGGGACAGGGCGCGCGAGCGGCACACCGCGCGCGGGAAGCTGTTGCCCCGGGACCGGGTCGACACCCTCCTCGACCCCGGCTCGCCCTTCCTGGAGCTGGCCCCGCTGGCCGCCGACGGGATGTACGACGGACAGGCCCCGGCCGCCGGGGTCATCGCCGGGATCGGGCGGGTGAGCGGGCGCGAGTGCGTGATCGTCGCCAACGACGCCACCGTCAAGGGCGGCACGTACTACCCGATGACGGTGAAGAAGCACCTGCGCGCGCAGGAGGTCGCCCTCGACAACCGGCTGCCCTGCATCTACCTCGTGGACTCCGGCGGCGCCTTCCTGCCCATGCAGGACGAGGTCTTCCCGGACCGCGAGCACTTCGGGCGGATCTTCTACAACCAGGCCCGGATGTCCGGCGCGGGCATTCCGCAGATCGCCGCCGTGCTCGGCTCGTGCACGGCCGGGGGCGCCTACGTCCCCGCCATGAGCGACGAGGCCGTCATCGTCCGCAACCAGGGCACGATCTTCCTCGGCGGTCCCCCGCTGGTGAAGGCCGCCACCGGCGAGGTCGTCACCGCGGAGGAGCTCGGCGGCGGCGATGTGCACTCCCGGATCTCCGGCGTCACCGACCACCTCGCCGAGGACGACGCCCACGCGCTGAGGATCGTGCGGAACATCGCCGCGACCCTTCCCGCGCGCGGGCCGCTGCCGTGGTCCGTCGAGCCCGCGGTGGAGCCCAAGGTGGACCCCTACGGTCTCTACGGTGCGGTGCCGGTGGACTCCCGCACCCCCTACGACGTCCGCGAGATCATCGCGCGCATCACGGACGGCTCCCGCTTCGCCGAGTTCAAGGCCGAGTTCGGGCAGACCCTGGTCACCGGCTTCGCCCGGATCCACGGCCACCCCGTGGGGATCGTCGCCAACAACGGCATCCTGTTCTCCGAGTCGGCCCAGAAGGGCGCCCACTTCATCGAGCTGTGCGACCAGCGCGGCATCCCGCTGCTGTTCCTCCAGAACATCTCGGGCTTCATGGTCGGCAAGGACTACGAGGCGGGCGGCATCGCCAAGCACGGCGCCAAGATGGTGACCGCGGTCGCCTGCACGCGCGTGCCCAAGCTGACGGTGGTCGTCGGCGGGTCGTACGGCGCCGGGAACTACTCCATGTGCGGCCGGGCCTACTCCCCCCGCTTCCTGTGGATGTGGCCCAACGCCAAGATCTCCGTCATGGGCGGCGAGCAGGCCGCGTCGGTCCTCGCGACCGTCAAGCGGGACCAGTCGGAGCAGCGGGGCGAGAGCTGGTCCGCCGAGGACGAGGACGCCTTCAAGGACCCGATCCGCGCCCAGTACGAGCGTCAGGGCAACGCCTACTACGCCACCGCCCGCCTCTGGGACGACGGGGTCATCGACCCGCTCGACACCCGTCAGGTGCTCGGCCTGGCCCTGACCGCATGCGCCAACGCGCCGCTGGGCGACCCCCAGTTCGGCGTCTTCCGGATGTGAGGACCCATGTTTGACACAGTGCTTGTCGCCAACCGGGGCGAGATCGCGGTCCGCGTCATCCGCACCCTGCGCGCCCTGGGCGTGCGGTCGGTAGCCGTCTTCTCCGACGCGGACGCCGACGCGCGGCACGTCCGGGAGGCCGACACCGCCGTACGGCTGGGACCGGCGCCGGCCTCGGAGAGCTATCTGTCCGCCGAGCGCCTCCTGGAGGCGGCCGCCCGCACCGGCGCCCAGGCCGTCCACCCCGGGTACGGCTTCCTCGCCGAGAACGCGGCCTTCGCGCGTGCGTGCGAAGCAGCCGGGCTGGTCTTCATCGGGCCGACGGCGGACTCCATCGCCCTGATGGGTGACAAGATCCGCGCCAAGGAGACGGTCGAGGCGGCCGGAGTGCCGGTCGTCCCCGGCGGCCGTGACCCCGAACTCGCCGAGGCCGCGCGCGCGTTGGGCGCCCCCGTGCTCCTGAAGCCGAGCGCGGGCGGTGGCGGCAAGGGCATGCGGCTGGTCCGGGATCTCACCGTCCTGGAGGAGGAGATCGCCGCCGCCCGCCGCGAGGCCCGCACCTCCTTCGGCGACGACACCCTGCTCGTGGAGCGGTGGGTCGACCGGCCCCGGCACATCGAGATCCAGGTGCTGGCCGACGGCCACGGGAACGTGATCCACCTCGGCGAGCGCGAGTGCTCCCTCCAGCGCCGGCACCAGAAGATCATCGAAGAGGCACCCAGCGTCCTCCTCGACGAGGACACGCGCGCGGCGATGGGCGAGGCGGCGGTCGAGGCGGCCCGCTCCTGCGGCTACCGGGGCGCGGGCACCGTGGAGTTCATCGTGCCGGGCGACGACCCGTCGTCGTACTACTTCATGGAGATGAACACCCGTCTCCAGGTGGAGCACCCGGTCACCGAGCTGATCACCGGCCTGGACCTGGTGGAGTGGCAGCTGCGGGTGGCGGCGGGCGAGCGGCTGCCGTTCGGGCAGGAGGAGGTCCGGCTGACCGGGCACGCGATCGAGGCCCGGATCTGCGCCGAGGTCCCGTCGAAGGGCTTCCTCCCCTCCGGCGGCACCGTGCTCCGCCTCCACGAACCCCAGGGCGACGGTGTGCGCACCGACTCCGGGCTCAGCGAGGGCACCGAGGTCGGCAGCCTGTACGACCCGATGCTGTCCAAGGTCATCGCCTACGGCCCGGACCGCGCGACCGCGCTCAGGAAGCTCCGGGCGGCCCTCGCGCGGACGGTCACCCTGGGCGTGCAGACCAACGCGGGGTTCCTGCGCCGGCTGCTGGCCCATCCGGCGGTGGTCGCGGGCGAGTTGGACACCGGTCTGGTCGAGCGCGTGGTGGACGACCTGGTCTCCACGGACGTACCGGACGAGGTGTACGAGGCGGCGGCGGCCGTACGGCTCGAGGCGCTGCGTCCGCGCGGAGAGGGCTGGACCGATCCGTTCTCGGTGCCGAGCGGCTGGCGGCTCGGGGGCTCCGGGTTCACGAAGGCCGTCGGCTTCCCGCTGAGCGTGCAGGAGCCCGTGGAGTACGTCCCGCGCGGCACCCACACCGTCACCGACGACCAGGTCACCGTCACCCTCGACGGTGTCCGGCACACCTTCCACCGGGCCGGCGACTGGGTGGGCCGGGACGGCGACGCCTGGCACGTCCGCGACCACGACCCGGTGGCCGCGTCCCTCACCCGCGGCGGGCACGCCGGCGCCGAATCCCTCACCGCCCCCATGCCCGGCACGGTGACCGTCGTGAAGGTGGCCGTCGGGGACGAGGTGGCCGCGGGGCAGAGTCTGCTCGTCGTCGAGGCGATGAAGATGGAGCACGTCATCTCCGCCCCGCACGCCGGCACGGTCGCCGAGCTGGACGTCACGCCGGGCACCACGGTCGCCATGGACCAGGTGCTGGCGGTCATCACCCCCGTGGACATCACCCCCGTGGAGGACGAGCGATGACACTCCCCATGGTCGTACCGGAGAGCGGGCTCCCGGCCCGCGTCCGCATCCACGAGGTCGGCGCCCGCGACGGCCTGCAGAACGAGAAGTCGACCGTGCCCACCGAGGTCAAGGCGGAGTTCGTGCGCCGCCTGGCCGACGCGGGGCTCACCACGATCGAGGCGACGAGCTTCGTCCATCCCAAGTGGGTGCCTCAACTCGCCGACGCGGAGCGGCTGTTCCCGCAGATCGCCGATCTGCCCGTGGACCTCCCGGTGCTCGTCCCGAACGAACGGGGCCTGGACCGCGCGCTGGCCCTCGGAGCCCGTCGGGTCGCCGTGTTCGCCAGCGCCACCGAGTCCTTCGCCAAGGCCAACCTCAACCGCACGGTCGACGAGGCCCTGGCGATGTTCGAGCCGGTCGTCGCGCGGGCGAAGGCCGAGGGTGTGCATGTGCGCGGCTACCTGTCGATGTGCTTCGGCGACCCGTGGGAGGGCGCCGTCCCGGTCCCCCAGGTCACCAGGGTCTGCCGCGCCCTGCTCGACATGGGCTGCGACGAGCTGAGCCTCGGCGACACCATCGGAGTGGCGACGCCGGGGCACGTACGCGCGCTGCTGAGCGAACTCGACGTCCCGGTCGAGAAGGTGGGCGTGCACTTCCACGACACCTACGGCCAGGCACTGGCCAACACCTACGCGGCCCTGCAACACGGGGTCACGACGGTCGACGCCTCCGCGGGCGGCCTCGGCGGCTGCCCGTACGCCAAGTCCGCCACCGGCAACCTCGCCACCGAGGACCTCGTGTGGATGCTCCAGGGTCTCGGCATCGACACCGGTGTCGACCTCGGCCGTCTCGTCGCCACCAGCGCCTGGATGGCCGAACACCTGGGCCGACCCAGCCCGTCCCGCACCGTCCGCGCCCTCTCCCACCAGGAGTGAACCCCCGATGGACCACCGCCTCTCCCCCGAGCTGGAAGAACTCCGCCGTACCGTCGAGGAGTTCGCCCATGACGTAGTGGCGCCGAAGATCGGCGAGTACTACGAACACCACGAGTTCCCGTACGAGATCGTCCGCGAGATGGGCCGCATGGGCCTGTTCGGGCTGCCGTTCCCCGAGGAGTACGGCGGTATGGGCGGCGACTACCTGGCGCTCGGCCTCGTGCTGGAGGAACTCGCGCGCGTGGACTCCTCGGTGGCGATCACCCTGGAGGCCGGCGTCTCCCTGGGCGCCATGCCGATCCACCTGTTCGGCACCGAGGAGCAGAAGCGCGAGTGGCTCCCCCGGCTGTGCTCGGGCGAGATCCTGGGCGCGTTCGGCCTCACGGAACCGGACGGCGGGAGCGACGCCGGGGCGACCCGGACGACGGCCCGCCTGGACCCGGACACCGACGAGTGGGTCATCAACGGCACCAAGTGCTTCATCACCAACTCCGGTACCGACATCACGGGCCTGGTCACCGTCACCGCCGTCACCGGGCGCAAGCCGGACGGCAAGCCCCTGATCTCCTCGATCATCGTGCCGTCCGGCACCCCGGGCTTCACGGTCGCGGCGCCGTACTCGAAGGTCGGCTGGAACGCCTCCGACACCCGTGAGCTGTCCTTCTCCGACGTCCGGGTCCCGGCGGCGAACCTGCTGGGCCAACAGGGCCGCGGCTACGCCCAGTTCCTGCGCATCCTCGACGAGGGCCGGATCGCCATCGCCGCCCTCGCGACCGGGCTCGCGCAGGGCTGTGTGGACGAGTCGGTGAAGTACGCGAAGGAGCGGGAGGCCTTCGGGCGGCCCATCGGCGCCAACCAGGCGATCCAGTTCAAGATCGCCGACATGGAGATGAGGGCCCACACGGCCCGCCTCTCCTGGCGGGACGCGGCCTCGCGCCTGGTCGCCGGTGAGCCCTTCAAGAAGGAGGCGGCCCTCGCCAAGCTGTACTCCTCCACCATCGCCGTGGACAACGCCCGCGACGCCACGCAGATCCACGGCGGCTACGGCTTCATGAACGAGTACCCGGTCGCCCGTATGTGGCGCGACTCCAAGATCCTGGAGATCGGCGAGGGCACGAGCGAGGTCCAACGGATGCTGATCGCACGCGAGTTGGGGCTTGTCGGTTAGACCAAAGCCCACCGGGCAACTCACCGCTTCGACGGGGCGGCGCCCCGCCCTCTGGACAATTGATGAGGTTAGGCTAACCTACCTTCGAACTTGTCCGGCGGGCGCTTCGCCCCGTTCGAAAGCAGCCATACATGTCCAACGCACGAGCCGCCCACCTCACCCGCCGTGGCATCCTCGCCGCGGGCGGCGCACTCGGCCTCGGCGCCGTGCTCGCGGCCTGTGGTGACGACGACTCCGGCAGCGAGGGCTCTGGCAAGGGGGCCACGGCCGCGAAGTCCGGGGCGTGGACCTTCAAGGACGACCGCGGCACCACCGTGAAGCTCGACAAGGTCCCCACGAAGATCGTCGCCTTCGTCGGCGTCGCCGCCGCGCTCCACGACTACGACATCGAGGTCACGGGCGTCTTCGGCCCCACCAAGACCAAGGACGGCAAGGCCGACGTCCAGGCCGGCGACATGGACGTCAGCAAGCTGACCGTCTTCGGCAACGTGTGGGACCAGTTCAACGTCGAGCAGTACGCGGCCTTCGCGCCCGAGGTCCTCATCACCACGACCTTCGACAGCGCCGGCACCCTCTGGTACGTCCCGGCGGCCTCCGCGTCCAAGATCGCCAAGCTGGCGCCGAGCGTCGCGGTCTCCGTGTACGACCGTCAGATCACCACGCCCCTGCAGCGGGTGTGGGAGCTGGCCGAGTCCCTCGGCGCCGACATGACGGCGGCGAAGGTCACCGACGCCAAGAAGCGGTTCGAGTCGGCCTCGGAGCGCTTGCGCGCCGCCGCCAAGGCCCACCCCGACATCAAGGTGCTCGCCGGATCCGCGGCCCAGGACGTCTTCTACGTCTCCGGCTCCAACCTGTCCATCGACCTCGAGTACTTCAAGGCGCTCGGCGTGAACTTCGTGGAGCCCCCGGCGTCCGTGCTCAAGGCCTCCGGCGGCTGGTACGAGTCGCTGAGCTGGGAGAACGTCGACAAGTACGCGGCCGACATCATCATGATGGACGACCGTACGGCGACGATCCAGCCGGCCGACATCACCGAGGCGACCTGGAAGAAGCTGCCCGCGGTCAAGGCGGGGCAGGTCATCGCGCGGTCGCCGGAGCCGATCCTGTCGTACGACAAGTGCGTGGCGATGGTGGAGAACCTCGCCAAGGCGATCGAGACCGCGAAGAAGGTCAGCTGACCCCGTAGCACTTCCTGAGCCCCAGGAGCCCGACATGACGACGGCCGTGGCCGCCCCGTTCCGTTTCTTCTCCCTCCAGGTCGTACGGACGAGGCGGCTCGGGCCGTCTCTGGTCCGGGTCAGCTTCACCGGGGAGGATCTCCAGCACTTCTTCTCCGACGGACGCGACCAGTCGCTGTCCCTGTTCCTCCCCGCCGAGGGCCGGACCGAGCCCGGGGTTCCCGTCGAGCTCGGGGACGGCTGGTGGCAGGCCTGGCGTGAACTCCCCGACGACGTACGGGCCGTGATGCGGTCGTACACCCTGCGAGGGCTCCGCCGGGACCCCGACGAGATCGACATCGACTTCGTGCTGCACGAGCCCGCCGGACCCGCCTCCCGGTGGGCCGCGCGGGCCGCCGCGGGCGACCGGGTCCAGTTGCTCGGGCCCGCCGTCGCCGACAACCGGGCGATCCGGTTCCGGCCGCCCGAGGACACCGATCTCGTCCTGCTGTGGGGGGACGAGACCGCCCTACCCGCCGTCTCCGCGATCCTCGAAGCCCTCCCCGCCGGACAGCGCGCCCGCGTCTGGCTGGAGGTGCAGGATGCCGGGGACATCCAGGACCTCGTGACCGAGGCGGACGCCGAGATCACCTGGCTGGTGACCGACCCGGCCGGCGCCCCGTGCTCCCCCCTGGCCCTGGACGCCCTCCGCGCCGCCCAACTCCCGCACGCCGAGCGGCCGTACGTCTGGATCGCGGGCGAGTCCGGGTGCGTGAAGGAACTGCGCCGGCACTTCGTGCGGGAGCGCGGGATCGACCGGCGCCGGGTCACCTTCGTCGGGTACTGGCGGCAGGGGATGACCGAGGAGCAGCTGCGGGCGGCCGAGTAACTGCCCGCGACGTGACGCCGGTCACGGGTGGGGCAGGTTTCGGCTCTCGTTAATTAGGTTAGGCTTACCTAAGTTGAAGCCGGGGTACCGCCCCGCTCCTGCCCCGTCCCGCATGGATTTCCCCACCGGAGGGCCCCCACATGCGCTCGCACCTGCTCAATGACACGACCGCGGAGAGCTACCGCCGCTCCGTGACCGAAGGAATCGAGCGGGTGGCGGCCAAACTCGCCACCACCACCAGGCCGTTCACCGGCATCACCGTCGACGCCCTCTCCCCCCGCATCGACGGGATCGACCTCGACAAGCCCCTGCTGGACACCACGGCGGTGCTCGACGAGCTGGAGGACGTCTACCTGCGGGACGCGGTCTACTTCCACCATCCCCGCTACCTCGCCCACCTCAACTGCCCGGTCGTTATCCCGGCCGTGCTCGGCGAGGCCATCCTCTCCGCCGTCAACTCCTCCCTGGACACCTGGGACCAGTCGGCCGGCGGCACCCTCATCGAGCGCAAGCTGATCGACTGGACGACCGCACGCATCGGACTGGGCCCGGTCGCCGACGGCGTGTTCACCTCGGGCGGGACACAGTCCAACCTCCAGGCGCTGCTGCTGGCCCGCGAGGAGGCGAAGACCGACTCCCTGGCGAGGCTGCGCGTCTTCGCCTCCGAGGTCAGCCACTTCAGCGTCAAGAAGTCGGCCAAACTGCTCGGCCTCGGCCAGGACGCCGTGGTCTCGATCCCCGTCGACCACGACAAGCGGATGCAGACCGTCGCCCTCGCCCGTGAGCTGGAGCGCTGCCGTCGCGACGGCCTGGTCCCGATGGCCGTCGTCGCCACCGCCGGCACCACCGACTTCGGCTCCATCGACCCGCTGCCCGAGATCGCCGAGCTGTGCGAGCAGTACGGCGCCTGGATGCACGTGGACGCCGCCTACGGCTGCGGACTGCTCGCCTCGGTCAAGTACCGGGACCGCATCGACGGCATCGAGCGGGCCGACTCGGTCACCGTCGACTACCACAAGTCCTTCTTCCAGCCGGTGAGTTCGTCCGCCGTGCTGGTCCGCGACTCCTCGACCCTGCGTCACGCCACCTACCACGCGGAGTACCTCAATCCGCGCCGCATGGTGCAGGAACGTATCCCCAATCAGGTGGACAAGTCCCTCCAGACCACCCGCCGTTTCGACGCGCTCAAGCTGTGGATGACCCTGCGCGTCATGGGCGCCGACGGCATCGGGCAGCTCTTCGACGAGGTCTGCGACCTGGCCGTCGAGGGCTGGAAACTGCTCGCCGCCGACCCGCGCTTCGACGTGGTCGTCGCACCGAGTCTGTCCACGCTCGTCTTCCGCTACATCCCGGCCTCGGTCACCGACCCGGCCGAGATCGACCGCGCCAACCTGTACGCCCGCAAGGCCCTGTTCGCCTCCGGCGACGCGGTGGTCGCGGGCACGAAGGTCCAGGGCCGTCACTACCTGAAGTTCACCCTGCTCAACCCCGAGACGACGGCCGAGGACATCTCGGCCGTCCTCGACCTGATCGCCGGCCACGCCGAGCAGTACCTGGGAGAGTCCCTTGACCGCGCGTCCTGAAACCCCGTCCAAGACCTACGACTTCGTGGGCATCGGGCTGGGCCCCTTCAACCTCGGCCTGGCCTGCCTCACCGAGCCCATCCCCGAACTCGACGGCGTCTTCCTGGACTCGAAGCCCGACTTCGAGTGGCATGCCGGCATGTTCCTGGACGGCGCCCACCTCCAGACCCCGTTCATGTCGGATCTGGTCACCCTCGCCGACCCGACCTCGCCGTACTCCTTCCTCAACTACCTGAAGGAGAAGGGCCGGCTGTACTCGTTCTACATCCGCGAGAACTTCTATCCGCTGCGGGTGGAGTACGACGACTACTGCCGCTGGGCCGCGAACAAACTGACCAGTGTCCGCTTCAACACGACGGTCACCGAGGTGACGTACGAGAGCGAGCTCTACGTCGTGAAGACCGCGGCCGGTGAGGAGTTCCGCGCCCGCCACCTGGTCCTCGGCACCGGCACCCCGCCGTACATCCCGGAGGCCTGCCAGGGACTGGGCGGCGACTTCATCCACAACTCCCGCTATGTGCAGCACCGAAGCGAGCTGGTGAAGAAGGAGTCGATCACCCTCGTCGGCTCGGGTCAGTCCGCCGCCGAGATCTACTACGACCTCCTCGGCGAGATCGACGTCCACGGCTACCGGCTGAACTGGGTGACCCGCTCCCCGCGCTTCTTCCCGCTCGAATACACCAAGCTCACGCTGGAGATGACCTCCCCGGAGTACATCGACTACTACCGCGAGCTGCCCGAGGCCACCCGCTACCGGCTCACCGCCGAGCAGAAGGGCCTGTTCAAGGGCATCGACGGCGACCTCATCAACGAGATCTTCGACCTGCTCTACCAGAAGAACCTCGGCGGCCCGGTCCCCACCCGGCTGCTCACCAACTCCTCGCTGAACAGCGCGCGTCACGAGAACGGCACGTACACGCTCGCCTTCCGCCAGGAGGAGCAGGAGAAGGACTTCGAGATCGAGTCGCAGGGCCTCGTCCTCGCGACCGGCTACAAGTACGCCGAGCCGGACTTCCTGACCCCGGTCAAGGACCGCCTGGTGTACGACTCCCACGGCAACTTCGACGTGTCCCGCACCTACGCGATCGACGTCACGGGCAGAGGCGTCTTCCTCCAGAACGCCGGTGTCCACACCCACAGCATCACCAGCCCCGACCTGGGCATGGGCGCCTACCGCAACAGCTGCATCATCCGAGAGCTGCTCGGCACCGAGTACTACCCGGTCGAGAAGACGATCGCGTTCCAGGAGTTTTCCGCATGAGCAGGACGACCTTCACCTTCCGCCCCCTCGACCCCCTGAAGGACGCCGAGCTGCTGCACGGCTGGGTCACCCACCCCAAGGCCGCGTTCTGGATGATGCAGGACGCGAAACTGGAGGACGTCGAGCGCGCGTACATGGACATCGCGGCCGACGAGCACCACCACGCGCTGCTGGGTCTCGACGAGGACGGCGAGCCCGCGTTCCTGATGGAGAAGTACGACCCCGCCCACCGCGAACTGGTGGGGCTGTACGAGCCTCGGCCCGGTGACATCGGCATGCACTTCCTGACCCCGGCGACCGACCGGCCCGTCCACGGCTTCACGCGGTCCGTCATCACCGCCGTGATGGCCCACCTTTTCGAGGACCCGGCCGTCGAACGGGTCGTCGTGGAGCCGGACGTCTCCAACAAGGCCGTCCACGCCTTGAACGAGGCGGTCGGGTTCGTGCCCGAGCGCGAGATCCAGAAGCCGGAGAAGAAGGCCCTGTTGAGCTTCTGCACGCGGGAGCGCTTCTTTGAAATTCAACACAGCGTGGCGGCGACGGGAGTGTCCGCATGAGCCTCGCCGACGCCGTGGCCCACCTCTCCCCCGCGCATTGGGACGTGGCCAACCGCCTGCTGGTCCGCAAGGCCCTCGCCGAGTTCGCGCACGAGCGGCTGATCGAGCCCGAGGAGACCGACAAGGACCAGTACGTCGTCCGCAGCGACGACGGCAAGACCCGCTACGACTTCACAGCCGTCCGTCGCGCCCTGGACCACTGGCAGGTCGACGCCGACTCCATCACCCGGCACCGCGACGGCACCGAACTCCCCCTCGCCGCCCTGGACTTCTTCATCGAGCTGAAGCAGACCCTGGGCCTGAGCGACGAGATCCTGCCCGTCTACCTGGAGGAGATCTCCTCCACCCTCTCGGGCACCTGCTACAAGCTCACCAAACCCCCGGTCCCGGTCGCCGAGCTCACGAAGAGCTCCTTCCAGGACATCGAGACCGGCATGACCGAGGGCCACCCCTGCTTCGTCGCGAACAACGGACGGCTCGGCTTCGGCATCCACGAGTACCTCTCGTACGCCCCCGAGACCGCGAGCCCGGTCCGCCTGGTCTGGCTCGCCGCGCACCGCTCGCGCGCCGCGTTCACGGCCGGGGTCGGCATCGAGTACGAGTCCTTCGTCCGCCAGGAGCTGGGCGAGGACACCGTCGAGCGCTTCCACGGCGTCCTGCGCGACAAGGGCCTGGATCCGGCCGACTACCTCCTCATACCGGTCCACCCCTGGCAGTGGTGGAACAAGCTCACCGTCACCTTCGCCGCCGAGGTCGCCCGCGGACTGCTGGTCTGTCTCGGCGAGGGCGACGACGAGTACCTGGCCCAGCAGTCCATCCGGACCTTCTTCAACCGGTCCCACCCCGAGAAGCACTACGTGAAGACGGCCCTGTCCGTCCTCAACATGGGCTTCATGCGCGGACTGTCGGCCGCGTACATGGAGGCGACCCCGGCCATCAACGACTGGCTCGCCGGCCTCATCGAGGGCGACCCGGTACTGAAGTCGACGGGCCTGACGATCATCCGTGAGCGGGCGGCCGTGGGCTACCGGCACCTGGAGTACGAGCAGGCGACCGACCGCTACTCGCCGTACCGCAAGATGCTGGCCGCGCTGTGGCGCGAGAGCCCGGTCCCGTCCCTCCAGGACGGCGAGTCGCTCGCCACCATGGCCTCCCTGGTCCACATCGACCACGAGGGCCGGTCCTTCGCGGGCGCCCTCATCGAGCGGTCGGGGCTCACCCCGACGGACTGGCTGCGCCGCTACCTCCGCGCCTACTACACCCCGTTGCTGCACAGCTTCTACGCCTACGACCTGGTGTTCATGCCGCACGGCGAGAACGTCATCCTGGTCCTGCAGGACGGCGTGGTCGAGCGGGCGATCTACAAGGACATCGCCGAGGAGATCGCCGTCATGGACCCGGAGGCGGTACTGCCGCCGGCGGTCGAGCGGCTGCGCGTGGAGGTCCCCGACGACAAGAAGCTGCTCTCCATCTTCACGGACGTCTTCGACTGCTTCTTCCGCTTCCTCGCCGCGAACCTCGCCACCGAGGGAATCCTGGAGGAGGAGGACTTCTGGCGCACGGTCGCCGAGGTCACCCGCGACTACCAGCGCACGGTGCCGGAACTGGCGGACAAGTTCGCGCAGTACGACATGTTCGCGCCCGAGTTCGCCCTGTCCTGCCTCAACCGCCTCCAGCTGCGGAACAACCGGCAGATGGTCGACCTCGCGGACCCGTCCGGCGCGCTCCAGCTGGTCGGCACGCTGCACAACCCCATCGCGGGCCTGTAGGAGGCCCCAACTGACAGGCGGGGCCCGGGAGTACGGTCCTCCCGGGCCCCGTCCCCGACTACTTGGCCCGGCGTGCCACCGTGAAGTGGTCGATGCGGTCACCGGTCTCGGCGATGCCCGACACCTTCAGCTTGGCGTAGTGGCCCTTCGCCGCGGGCTCCACGTCCACGCGCAGGAACGAGTAGTTGAGGTAGCGCACCCGGGACCAGGCGACGGTCTCGTTGACCTTGCCGTCCTTGGTGTTGATGAAGGAGGCGACGGATTCCTGCTCGTTGAGGTGCCCCTCGTAGGAGTCCGGCGCGGAGAAGGCGTACAGGCTGCGGCCCGCGGCGCCCGCGGTGACGTAGACGACCCCCTCGGTCTCGGGGTACGCAGTCCCGCCGATCGGGAGCTTCTTGGCGACCTTGTCGCCCTTGATGACGTCGGTGCGCTCGTACTGGTGGTTGTGACCGTTGATGATCAGGTCCACCGTGTACTTCTCGAACAGCGGCACCCACTCCTGGCGCACGCCCCCCTCCGAGGCGTGCGCGGTGGAGGTGCAGTAGGCGCAGTGGTGGAAGAACACGATGATGAAGTCGATGTCCTTCGCGGCCCGGTACTTCTTCAGCTGCCCCTCGAACCAGGTGGTCTGGGTGCCGCCGGAGATGCCGAGGTTGGCCGGGATCTCGAAGGAGACGTCGTTCGGGTCCAGCGAGATGATCGCCGTGTTGCCGTGGACGAAGGAGTAGACGCCCGGCAGGTGCTTCTTGTCCGGCCCGTTGTCGGGGAGGGTGAAGCGGGCCTCCTCGCCGCCGTATCCGTTGGGCGAGTACCAGGCCTCCATGTCGTGGTTGCCGTAACTCACCATCCACGGCACGGACTTGGCGACCGACTCGGTCTGGGCGAGGAACTGGTCCCACACCCGCGAGTCGAAGCCGGTGTCGGCGGACTTGCCCTGGCCGGCCGGGTCGGCGTAGGCGATGTCGCCGGCGTGCAGGTGGAAGGCCGGGTTCTGGCCGAGGAGCAGGCTGTCGTTGGCCAGGCCGTGGTAGCCGACGCCCTGGTCGCCGAAGGCCGTGAAGGTGAACGGCTTCTTGTGGGCGGGCGCGGTGGTGAAGGTGCCCAGGGTGCCGGCCAGGTGCGGCTCGGCGGGGTCGAAGCCCTGGTGGCCGACGCCGTAGTAGTAGGTCTGGCCGGGGCGGAGGTGGCTCAGTTTGGCGTGCAGGTAGTACTGGGTGTGGTCGGCGCTCGCGCCCACACCGGCCGGGGTGTACAGGGTGCGCACCTCGGCCTCGATCTTGCGGGAGAGGTCCCAGGGGCGGGCGCCGATCCGGATGAACGGCTTCTTGACCGCGACCGGCACCTGCCAGGAGACGGTCATCTCGGTGCGCGCGTCGTTGCCGTAGGCGAGGTGACGGCCGAAGGGGGCGACGAGGGCGCCGTCGACGCTCTCGGTGGCGGGAAAAGTCCGGGTCGGCGTGGCGGCCTGGGCGACAGCACCCGGCACGAACGCGCCACCCACGACGGCGCCGAGCGTGACGGTGCCGCCCCTGATCATGGTGCGCCGGGAGAACTTGGTGTGCAGGTACTCGTGCTGCTCGGCCATGCTCATGCGCTCGGCGAGCTCGTCGGGTACTCCCATGCGAGGAATGTCCATGGCGTCTGAAACTCGTCTGTCGGGGCAACGGGGTGTAGGACACAGGGTGGACAGCTCGCGAACAGACGTTCATAAGAACATCAACAGCCACTTGCCCGATATCGGGCAGAATTCTTGCGAAACGGCTTCCGGTCCCCCAGGATCTACCGGGTGCACGACGAACTTGTTGATCATCTGACGCGGTCCACGCCCCTCAGCCGGGGCGAGGCGCTGCGCGTGATCCAGGACGTGCTCGCCTTCTTCGACGAGACGACGGAGGACTACGTCCGTCGCCGCCACCGCGAACTCCAGGCCCAGGGCCTGGTGAACGCGGAGATCTTCGAACGGATCGAGGCGGATCTGAAATACCGAGCGGTGGCGCCGCCGGAGCTGACGCTGAGGCAGCTGCGCCGCATGGTCTACGGCTAGGGGACACAGCTATATGTGCGGAATTGTCGGATACATCGGGAAGCGTGATGTCGCCCCGCTGCTCCTGGAGGGCCTGCAGCGCCTCGAATACCGCGGCTACGACTCGGCGGGCATCGTCGTCACCTCGCCGAAGACGGCCGGGCTGAAGATGGTCAAGGCCAAGGGCCGGGTGCGTGACCTGGAGGCCAAGGTCCCGGCCCGCTTCAAGGGCACGACCGGCATCGCCCACACCCGCTGGGCCACCCACGGCGCCCCCTCCGACGTGAACGCCCACCCGCACATGTCGGCCGACAGCAAGGTCGCCGTCGTCCACAACGGCATCATCGACAACGCCTCCGACCTGCGCCGCAAGCTGGAGGCGGACGGTGTCGAGTTCCTCTCCGAGACCGACACCGAGGTCCTCGTCCACCTCATCGCGCGCTCCCAGGCGGAGAAGCTGGAGGACAAGGTCCGCGACACCCTGCGGGTGATCGAGGGCACCTACGGCATCGCCGTGATGCACGCCGACTTCGGTGACCGCATCGTGGTGGCCCGCAACGGCTCCCCGGTCGTCCTGGGCATCGGCGAGAAGGAGATGTTCGTCGCCTCGGACATCGCCGCGCTGGTCGCCCACACCCGGCAGATCGTGACGCTGGACGACGGCGAGATGGCCACCCTCAAGGCCGACGACTTCCGCACCTACACCACGGAGGGCACCCGCACGACGGCGGAGCCCACCACCGTCGAGTGGGAGGCCGCCTCCTACGACATGGGCGGTCACGACACCTACATGCACAAGGAGATCCACGAGCAGGCCGACGCCGTGGACCGCGTGCTGCGCGGCCGCATCGACGACCGGTTCTCCACCGTGCACCTCGGCGGCCTCAACCTGGACGCCCGCGAGGCCCGGCAGATCCGCCGTGTGAAGATCCTCGGCTGCGGCACCTCGTACCACGCGGGCATGATCGGCGCCCAGATGATCGAGGAGCTGGCCCGCATCCCCGCGGACGCCGAGCCGGCCTCCGAGTTCCGCTACCGCAACGCGGTCGTCGACCCCGACACCCTCTACATCGCCGTCTCCCAGTCCGGTGAGACCTACGACGTCCTCGCGGCCGTCCAGGAGCTCAAGCGCAAGGGCGCGCGGGTCCTCGGCGTCGTGAACGTGGTGGGCTCCGCGATCGCCCGCGAGGCGGACGGCGGCATCTACGTGCACGCCGGCCCCGAGGTCTGCGTGGTCTCCACGAAGTGCTTCACCAACACCACGGTGGCCTTCGCCCTGCTCGCCCTGCACCTCGGCCGCACTCGCGACCTGTCCGTGCGGGACGGCAAGCGGATCATCGAGGGCCTGCGCAAGCTGCCCGCCCAGATCACCGAGATGCTGGAGCAGGAGGAGCACATCAAGAAGCTGGCCGAGGAGTACGCCGAGGCCCGCTCGATGCTCTTCATCGGCCGGGTGCGGGGCTACCCGGTGGCCCGCGAGGCCTCCCTGAAGCTCAAGGAGGTCTCCTACATCCACGCGGAGGCCTACCCCGCCTCCGAGCTCAAGCACGGCCCGCTGGCCCTGATCGAGCCGGCCCTGCCCACGGTGGCGATCGTCCCCGACGACGACCTCCTGGAGAAGAACCGCGCCGCCCTGGAGGAGATCAAGGCCCGCAGCGGCAGGATCCTGGCGGTCGCCCACCAGCACCAGGAGAAGGCCGACGAGACGATCGTGGTCCCCAAGAACGAGGACGAACTGGACCCCATCCTGATGGGCATCCCCCTCCAACTCCTCGCCTACCACACGGCACTTGCCCTCGGCCGGGACATCGACAAGCCGAGGAACCTCGCGAAGTCGGTCACCGTCGAGTAGCAGCCGCTCGGGCCGCACAACGAGGACGGACCCCCCGTGACGCACGGGGGGTCCGTCTCTGCTCGACGAGTGAAGAGTTACGGGATCACGATGACGGGCCGCTTCGCCCGCTTGGCGAGCCGCCCCGCGACGGAGCCGAAGATGCGCCCGACGAGGCCGTGGGTGGAGCCGACGACGATCGCGTCCGCCTCGTACTCCCGCCCCACCTCCTCGAGTTCGTGGCAGATGTCTCCGCCGCGCTCGACGAGGATCCAGGGGACCTCGGACAGATAGTCCGCACAGGCGAGTTCCAGGCCGAGCACCTCGGTGCGGTGGTCCGGCACGTCGACGAAGACCGGTGGCTCGCAGCCGGCCCACACGGTGGTGGGCAGCCGGTTGGCGACATGCACGATGATCAGGCCCGAGCCGGAGCGATGGGCCATGCCGATCGCGTACGACAGGGCGCGCTCGCTGGATGTGGAGCCGTCGAAGCCGACCACGACGCCGTGCTTGAAGGCGGGGTCGCAGGAGTGGCGTGGCTCTTCCGCCGCCAGGGGCTCGGCCGCCGTGGGGTCGGCGACAGGCCGCTTGCGGTCCGCGTGTTCGAAGAATTCGTGACCGGCCATGGCTGTCTCGGCGTTGTGATCCTTGTGTGGGAGGGACGACAGTGTGCGGCGGAGCTGTGTCCGGGAATCATCTTCCCAACCCCATACCCCCAAGGGTACGGCGCGAAGCCTCCTTCGCCCAGAGCCCGCACACCGTCCGTGGGGGTTCCAGGGAGCATGCACGAGGGGGCGCCCGTAACGCAATGGTTGCTGTCCTGTACAGGCGGTTTGCACGGGATTCACGCCCCGGCCCCCGCCCCGGACCCCCGGACGGCCCCTCGACACAGTGACCGAAGGGTCGAACAGGCGTTGAACCCGTGAGCCACGCCTCGGGGAGACGCCACAGGGAGCACGCGATGACCGGACACCGACCGCCCTCCGAAGACTCCGCCACGGACGTGGTCCGCTGGGCCGCCTTCAGCTGCGTTGTCGTCCCCGTGGTGCTCGTCTGGTACGGCACCTCACTGGCCGGCGCGACGGGCACCGCCCTCGGCCTCGCCGCCGTCACGGCCGTCTGCCGTATCCTCCTGCGCCAGTCGGAGCGCGGCGCGGCCCGCCTGCACGCCGAGGAGCCCGAGCCCCGCCGTGGCCGTCACCACAGGAGCGGTGCCGGGGCCCGTCGAGGCGGTCGTCACACCGGGGGAAATACACCGGGCGGCTGACCGGTTTCCATGCACCGCGACGATTCTTTTCAGCCAACTTCCGTGTTGGGCGTGTCCCTTGGTCCAACCACCCCCCAACCCCCGTTCCACCTGCAGGGATAGGGTCTCCGGAGCCCTGCGCACCCTACGTGGATTAGCCACTGCCACAAGGCGCACTTCCCTGCACGGCCCACGAGTGCAACGCTTCGTGATCGAATGCTTTACGCCAAGTTGCCATGTCGACAATGTGCCGGATGACGAACTGGTCACGTCGGCACCACGCAACACAGTAGATTCGATCTTGACGTCTTACGGCGGGGGACTCGTGCAGGACCGAGGGGAAACGTGCAGGAGCGACACAACCGAGGAGCCGCGACCACCGAGGGGGGCTTAGCAGTATGAGCCACGACTCCACCGCCGCGCCGGAAGCCGCGGCCCGGAAACTCTCCGGGCGACGCCGCAAGGAGATCGTCGCGGTGCTGCTGTTCAGCGGCGGCCCCATCTTCGAGAGTTCCATACCTTTGTCGGTGTTCGGGATTGACCGCCAGGACGCCGGCGTACCGCGCTACCGCCTGTTGGTGTGCGGCGGCGAGGAAGGCCCACTGCGGACCACAGGGGGCCTGGAACTCACCGCACCGCATGGCCTGGAAGCGATCTCACGAGCGGGCACGGTCGTCGTACCGGCCTGGCGCTCGATCACTTCACCGCCGCCGGAGGATGCGCTCGACGCGCTGCGCCGGGCGCACGAGGAAGGCGCCCGCATAGTCGGTCTGTGCACCGGCGCCTTCGTGCTGGCGGCCGCGGGCCTGCTGGACGGCCGCCCCGCGACGACACACTGGATGTACGCGCCGACGCTGGCCAAGCGCTACCCGTCGGTGCACGTGGATCCACGAGAACTCTTCGTGGACGACGGCGACGTACTGACCTCGGCCGGTACCGCGGCCGGAATCGACCTCTGTCTCCACATCGTGCGGACGGACCACGGCAACGAGGCGGCCGGCGCACTGGCCCGCCGACTTGTGGTCCCGCCGCGCCGCTCGGGCGGTCAGGAGCGCTATCTCGACAGGTCTTTACCAGAGGAGATCGGCGCCGACCCGCTCGCCGAGGTCGTCGCCTGGGCGCTGGAGCACCTCCACGAGCAGTTCGACGTGGAGACACTGGCGGCGCGGGCGTACATGAGCCGTCGTACGTTCGACCGCCGGTTCCGCTCACTGACGGGTTCGGCGCCACTGCAGTGGCTGATCACGCAGCGGGTGCTGCAGGCGCAGCGGCTGCTGGAGACGTCGGACTACTCGGTGGACGAGGTCGCGGGGCGCTGCGGCTTCCGCTCGCCGGTGGCGCTGCGCGGGCACTTCCGGCGGCAGCTGGGCTCGTCCCCGGCCGCCTACCGGGCCGCGTACCGGGCCCGCCGTCCGCAGGGCGACAAGCCGGTGGACAGCGACGGTCCGGTGGGGGGCCCGACGGGCCCCGCGCCCGGCGCGCCGGTACAGCTGCACCCGGAGAGCGGTCCGGTGCCGATCCAGAGCCGCCGCACCCCCGCCCCGGTGGGCCCGCACTCCGAGAACGGCCGCGAGCTGTACGTCGGCGGAGGCCGGGCGAGCCTGCCGGGCCAGCGCAGCGGCACGTGACGCCCTGACGCCGGGCGCGGCCTGTGAAGGCCGCGCCCGGCGTTTTCGGTCGCCCGGCAGCGACGCGGGGCGCCGACGCGGGGACCACAAACACAGACGTCAGCCGTAGGGTGTTCGCATGAACGATCGCATGGTGTGGATCGACTGCGAGATGACCGGCCTCTCGCTGTCCGACGACGCGCTCATCGAGGTTGCCGCCCTCGTCACCGACTCCGAGCTCAATGTGCTCGGCGACGGTGTGGACATCGTCATCCGCCCGCCGGACCAGGCGCTGGAGACGATGCCGGAGGTGGTGCGTCAGATGCACACCGCGTCCGGGCTGCTCGAGGAGCTGTCCGGCGGCACGACCCTCGCCGACGCCGAGGAGCAGGTCCTCTCCTACATCCGCGAGCACGTCAAGGAACCCGGCAAGGCCCCGCTGTGCGGCAACTCCGTGGGCACCGACCGCGGTTTCCTGCTCCGGGACATGCCCACCCTGGAGGACTACCTCCACTACCGGATCGTGGACGTCAGCTCCGTCAAGGAGCTCGCCCGTCGCTGGTACCCGCGGGCCTACTTCAACAGCCCCGACAAGAACGGCAACCACCGCGCCCTCGCCGACATCCGCGAGTCCATCGTGGAGCTGCGCTACTACCGCGAGGCGATCTTCGTCCCGCAGCCCGGACCCGACTCCGACACCGCGAAGACGATCGCCGCGAAGCACGTGCTGCCCGCGCGATAAGGCGTGCGCGAGCACCCCTTCGGACCCTGTACACTTTTTCTCGGCCGGTCAGGGAAACCAGGACAGCCGAACATGGTGGGTGTAGCTCAGCTGGTAGAGCACCTGGTTGTGGTCCAGGAAGTCGCGGGTTCAAGTCCCGTCACTCACCCCATTCACCTCAGCCGGTGACCTTGGAGACAAGGTCACCGGCTGAGGTCGTTTCAGGAACCGGACGCCTTGAGAAGGGTCCGCGCGGCCTTGCGGAAGGCCACGACCAGCCGGCTCCGCTCCTCGGCGCGGGCCGCGAGCACCACATGGGCCGGCTCGACACCGTGCAGCGGGACCGTGGTGACATCGGGGCGGAGCGTGCCAGCCCGGGGCAACGCCGTGATGGCCAGGGCCTGTCCGGAGGCGACGAGTTCGAACTTGTCCTCCAGGGCGGCGGCCAGCGGACCGTCGGGTGCGGGGCGGCCGTCCGGGCGGGGGTCGATGCGCCAGTACGCGTTCCACACCGGGTCGGCCACCCGGACCAGCGGCTCGTCGGCGATGTCGTCGAGGGTCACGGACTCCTTGCCCGCGAGACGGTGACCGACGGGGAGCACCAGGACCCGGGGCTCGTCGTAGAGGACTGTCACCTGTGCCCCGTCGGTCGGGAAGGGCAGCCGGGTCACCAGGACGTCGACCTTGAGCTCGGCCAGGGCCGTGGTCCGCTCGGCCCAGTCGACGTGCGCGGTCCTGACGTCGGCGTCCGGGAAGCGCTCGCGCAGTGCGCGCACCGCCGGGGTGACGATGATCCCCGACGTGTACCCCACGGTGATCCGGCTCGGCTCAGCGGCCGCCCGGGCAAGGCTCGCCGCCTGGGCCGCCGAGCGCAGCAGTGCCTTCGCCCGCGGCAGGAAGACCTCCCCCGCCTCGGTCAGCCGGCTCCCCTGCGGGGTGCGCTCCAACAGCCGGGCGCCCAGCTGCTGTTCGAGACGGCGGATCTGCCGGCTCAGCGACGGCTGCGTGATGTGCAGCGCGTCGGCGGCCCGCCCGAAGTGCCGGTGCTCGGCGACGGCCGTGAAGTACCGGACCAGCCGGAGGTCGAGGTCGGTCATGCCTGAAGCATACGCAGGGGTGCACGGCCGTTCTTCGGTGAAACCGGCCTCTGCCTGCTGTCATGCCTGATGTGTATTGCGTGATGCGAAACAAGCTTTGGACTGGGGCGGCCTTTTCTTCGCACGCTGAATCCCTCACTCGCCACAGCGAAGGATCACCAATGCGTGTATTTGTCACCGGCGCGACCGGCTTCGTCGGCTCCGCCGTCACCCGTGAACTGCTCGGCGCCGGGCACGAGGTCGTGGGCCTGGCCCGGTCGGAGCGGTCCGTCCAGGCGCTGAAGGCCGCGGGAGCGGAGGTGCACCGCGGGGACCTGACCGACCTCGACAGTCTGCGCCGGGGTGCCGAGGCGGCCGACGGGGTCGCCCACCTGGCGTTCATCCACGACTTCACCGACCTGACCGCCTCGGGGGAGGCCGATCTGAAGGCCATCGAGGCCATCGGCGACGTGCTCGAAGGCACCGGCAAGCCCTTCGTGGTCACCTCGGGACTGCTGACCACGCCCGGGCGCATCGGCACCGAGGAGGACCCGGCCGACCCGAACTCCCCCGGCAAGCACCGGTACGCCTCGGAGCCCGCGACGCTCGCGCTCGCCGAGCGCGGGGTGAGTTCGTCGGTGCTGAGGCTTCCCCCGAGCGTGCACGGCGAGGGCGACACCGGCTTCGTGCCCATGTTCATCGACTTCGCGCGCGGCAAGGGCGTCTCGGCCATGGTGGGTGACGGCTCCAACCACTGGGCCGCCGTCCACCGGCTCGACGCGGCCCGGCTGTTCCGGCTCGCCCTGGAGGCGGCGCCGGCGGGCGTACGGCTGCACGCGATCGGCGACGAGGCGGTGCCGTTCCGCGAGATCGCCGAGACCATCGGGCGGGGACTCGATGTGCCGGTCACGAGCGTGGCCCCCGAGGAGGCGGCGGACCACTTCGGCTGGCTCGGCCACTTCGCCGCCGTCGACATGCGGGCCTCGGGCGCACTCACACGAAAGCTGCTCGGCTGGCGGCCGGAACACCCCGCCCTGATCCCGGACCTGAAGTCCGGCCACTACTTCAGGACGGCCTGAGGCTCTCCGCCTCCAGCAGGGGAAGGGGTCAGCCTCCTGAGCGGCCCTCCGCCTCCAGCAGGGGAAGGGGTCAGGACGACGCCCGCGCCACCAGTTCCGTGGCCAGGACGACCTGCCTGCGCTCCAGCCCCCGGGAGACGGCCGGGCGGCGGTCGGCGATCTCCGTGAGGAGGAGGTCGATCATGTGGCGGCCCATCTCCTCGATGGGCTGGCGGACGCTGGTGAGGGGCGGGTCCATGTGGCGCGCTATGGCCGAGTCGTCGTAGCCGATCAGGGCCACGTCCGAGGGGATGCCGCGGCCCTCCTCGCGCAGGACCTGGCGGGCACCGGCCGCCATGACGTCCGAGCCGGCGAAGACCGCGTCCAGGTCGGGGCGGCGGGCCAGCAGCTTCGTCATCGCCCGGCGGCCGCCCTCCTCGGTGAAGTCACCGGGCTCGATCAGCCGCTCGTCCACCTCGTGGCCCGCGTCGCGCAGCGCGTCCCGGTAGCCGTCGACGCGCCGCTGGGCGCCGTACACGTCGAGGCGGCCCGTGATGTGTGCGATCGCGCGGCGGCCGCCGGCCAGCAGGTGCTCCACCGCCGAGCGGCCGCCGCCGTAGTTGTCGGAGTCCACCGACGGGAGCGTCTCGGCGGCCGAGCGCGGGCCGCTGATCACGGCCGGGATCTCCAGTTGGGACAGCAGGTCGGGGAGCGGGTCGTCGGCGTGGACCGACACCAGCAGGACGCCGTCGACCCGGTGCGCGGCCAGGTACTGGGCCAGCCTGCGGCGTTCGCGGTCGCTGCCCGCGAAGATCAGCAGGAGCTGCATCTCGGTCTCCGAGATCTCCGCGCCGACGCCCTTGAGCATGTCGGAGAAGTACGGCTCGGCGAAGAACCGGGTCTCCGGTTCGGGCACGACCAGTGCGATCGCGTCCGTACGGTTGGCCGCCAGGGCACGCGCGGCCGTGTTCGGGACGTACCCGAGCTCCGCCACCGCCGCCTCGACCGCCGCCCGGGTGGCGTCACTGACCCGGGGCGAACCGTTGATCACCCGGGAAACGGTCCCCCGGCCCACGCCGGCGCGCGCGGCGACCTCTTCGAGGGTGGGCCGGCCACCGCTTCGACTCCGCGCTCCGTGGCTTGCCATGGGCTCCGCCTCCCCGCCGTCTTTCTTAGCTGGCCTGGAATCTAACAGTCCTGCCTGATGAGGTGGACGTCACCGGTGGCTGTGAGCTCCAGAGCCCCGCCGCGGCCCGGAAAGGACCCTGCCCGCACTCCCCGGGCGGGCCGAGGCGTTCCAGTTAACGGGCTGATAACTGAACGCACCTCTCCGCGTCGACGCCCTTGACACCCTCGCTCCAACCCGCGAACCTTCAACACATCACCGGTGGGAGCGCTCCCACGGTACCTGACACATAAACATCCCGCACGTTCCCCGCCCGAGCCGCAGCTTAGAACTAACGGGCCCAACAACGCAGTTGGCCGGGGGGTCGGCACGTCAGGGCAACAGGAGGACGCAATGCGAGCACGTACCCGAACCGCCCGCAACAGGGTGGTTGTCCTCGCGGCCGTCGCGTCGCTGGGCGCCGGGCTGCTGGCCGGCTGTGCCGACGACGGCAACGACGACGGCGGTTCGTCGTCGGACGGCGGCGGCGGCAAGACCACGATCACCCTCGGCCTCTTCGGCACCCAGGGCTTCAAGGAGGCCGGGCTCTACAAGGAGTACGAGAAGCTCCACCCGGACATCAAGATCCAGGAGAACGTGGTCGAGCGGAACGAGAACTACTACCCGGCTCTCGTCAACCACCTCACCACCAACAGCGGTCTCCTGGACGTGCAGGCCATCGAGGTCGGCAACATCGCCGAGGTCGTCTCCACCAACGCGGACAAGCTGGTGGACATGTCCAAGGTCGCCGGGGTGGACAAGAGCAAGTGGGTGGACTGGAAGTGGCAGCAGGCCACCACCAAGGACGGCCAGACCATCGGCCTCGGCACCGACATCGGCCCGATGGCGATCTGCTACCGCAAGGACCTCTTCCAGCAGGCCGGTCTGCCCACCGACCGCGAAGAGGTCGGCAACCTGTGGGCGGGCGACTGGAACAAGCTCGTCAACGCGGGTGCGACCTACAAGAAGAAGGCCCCCGCGGGCACCACCTTCATGGACTCGCCCGGCGGTCTGCTCAACGCGATCGTCAGCAGTGAGAAGGACAAGTACTACGACGCCTCCGGCGAGGTCATCTACAAGTCGAACCCGGCCATCAAGAACGCCTTCGACCTGACCGCGAAGGCCGCCAAGGACGGACTGGTCGGAGCGCAGACGCAGTTCCAGCCGGCCTGGGACACGACGATCGCCAAGAGCAAGTTCGCCGCGATCGCCTGCCCGCCGTGGATGCTCGGCTACCTCAAGGGCAAGTCGGCTCCCGAGTCCGCCGGCAAGTGGGACGTGGCCGCCGCGCCCAAGTCCGGCAACTGGGGCGGCACCTTCCTGTCCGTGCCCAAGAGCGGCAAGCACGTGAAGGAGGCGGAGAAGCTGATCACCTGGCTGACCGCGCCGGAGCAGCAGGCCAAGCTGTTCAGCGTGCAGGGCAGCTTCCCGAGCTCGTCCGCCGCCTACGACCTGCCCCTGGTCACCGACGCGAAGAACACGATGACCGGTGACGCGCCCATCGGCAAGATCTTCGCCGAGGCCGCCAAGGCCATCCCGACGCAGGTGATCGGCCCGAAGGACCAGATCATCCAGCAGGGTCTGACCGACAACGGCGTCATCCTCGTCACGAAGGGCAAGTCGGCCAAGGAAGCCTGGGAGACGGCCACCAAGACCATCGACAACAACCTGGAGAAGTGACCGGTATGGCCACCCGGCACGACACCGCCGCGCTCCCCCTCAAGGAGGGGGGCGCGGCCCCGGGCCGCCCGCCCGCGGACGCCGTACCCGACGACAAGGACCGGCGGCGCCGGGCGCGGCTGTCCCGCCGCTGGCAGCGGGACATGCGCTGGAGCCCGTACGCGTTCGTCTCGCCGTTCTTCCTGCTGTTCCTCGCGTTCGGCCTGTTCCCGCTGATCTACACGGGCTGGGCCTCGCTGCACACGGTGGAACTGACCGACCCGACCGACATGCAGTGGGCGGGCCTGCGCAATTACACCCGGATCTTCGACGACGACTTCTTCTGGAACGCGGCGAAGAACACCCTGACCATCGGCATCATCTCCACCGTCCCGCAGCTGGCGATGGCGATGGGCCTGGCGCACATACTCAACTACAAGCTGCGCGCGTCGACCTTCTACCGGGTCGTGATGCTCGCGCCGTACGCGACCTCGATCGCCGCCGCCTCGCTGGTGTTCGTGCTGCTCTTCGGCCGCGACTACGGCATGATCAACTGGGGCCTGCACTTCGTCGGGATCGACGCCATCGACTGGCAGAACGACAAGTGGCCCTCGCAGATAGCCGTGTCGTCGATCGTCATCTGGCGCTGGACCGGCTACAACGCGCTGATCTACCTGGCGGCGATGCAGGCGATCCCGCAGGACCTGTACGAGTCGGCGGCCCTGGACGGAGCCAGCCGCTGGAAGCAGTTCCTCCACGTCACGCTGCCCTCGCTGCGGCCGACGATCCTGTTCACCGTCGTCGTCTCGACGATCGGGGCGAGCCAGGTGTTCGGCGAGCCGCTGCTGTTCGACGCCAACAAGGGCGCGTCCGGCGGCGCCGAGCACCAGTTCCAGACGCTCGGGCTGTATCTGTACGAGCAGGGCTGGGTGAACATGCACCTGGGCCGCGCCTCCGCGATCGCCTGGACGATGTTCCTGATCCTCATCCTGATCGGGATCGTCAATTACGTCATCTCGCGCCGGCTGCGCGCCAGTAGTTAAGGAGACCGGCCGTGACGACGACCCTGACGAAACCCGCGGCGGACGCGGATCCCCAGCCCCCGAAGCGGGTGCGCCGGCCCAAGTCGGCCCGTGCGGGCGGGCAGATGCACGCGGGGCCCATCGCGTACGTCATCCTCGCCCTGTTCACCATCGGCTCGCTGCTGCCGCTGGTGTGGACGGCGATCGCCGCCTCGCGCGACAACCAGCGGCTGGCGCAGACCCCGCCGCCGTTCTGGTTCGGCGGCAACCTCTTCCACAATCTCGACATCGCCTGGAACGACGCCAACCTGGGCGAGGCGTTCATCAACACCACGTTCGTGGCCGGTGTGTCGGCGCTGACCATCGTCTTCCTGTCCACGATCGCCGGGTTCGCCTTCGCCAAGCTGCGCTTCAGAGGCCGTGGCGCGATGATGCTGATCGTCGTCGGCACGATGATGGTGCCGCCGCAGCTGAGCATCATCCCCCTGTACATGATGGTCGCCAAGTTCGACTGGACGGACCAGCTCCAGGCGGTGATCCTTCCCTCGCTGGTGAGCGCGTTCGGCGTGTTCTTCATGCGGCAGTACCTGATCCAGGCGCTGCCCGACGAGATCATCGAGGCGGCCCGGGTGGACGGTGCCGGCAGCTGGCGGGTGGTGTGGCACGTCGTGTTCCCCGCCGCCCGGCCGGCGATGGCCGTCCTCGGCATGCTGATGTTCGTGCAGACGTGGAACGACTTCCTGTGGCCGTTCCTGGTGCTGACCCAGAACGGCAACCCGACCGTGCAGGTCGCGGTCGCACAGCTCGGCCGCGGCTACACGCCGGACCAGTCCCTGATCATGGCGGGCGCGCTGCTCGGCACGCTGCCGCTGCTGCTGGTCTTCGCGATCTTCGGCAAGCAGATCGTGGGCGGCATCATGCAGGGTGCCGTGAAGGGCTGACCTCGTACGTCTTGGGGATCTCGCTGCAGGGGGCCGGGGCTCCGTCGCCTCGGCCCCTCCCATCCCCTCCCCTCCCCCTCTACCAGTAGGTCTCACGACCTCCAATGGGAGCGCTTCCATGCTTGAGTCCGCTACGCCGGTGACCCCGGTGACCTTTCCCCCCGCCTTCCTGTGGGGCGCCGCGACCTCCGCCTACCAGATCGAGGGGGCGGTGCGGGAGGACGGCCGTACGCCCTCCATCTGGGACACCTTCAGCCATACCCCGGGCAAGACGGCCGGCGGCGACCACGGTGACATCGCTGTCGACCACTACCACCGCTACCGCGACGACGTGGCGCTCATGGCCGATCTGGGCCTGACGGCGTACCGCTTCTCGGTCTCCTGGTCCCGGGTGCAGCCGACCGGCCGCGGCCCCGCGGTCCAGCGGGGTCTGGACTTCTACCGCCGGCTGGTGGACGAGCTCCTCGCGCACGGCATCAAGCCGGCCGTGACGCTCTACCACTGGGACCTGCCCCAGGAGCTGGAGGACGCGGGCGGCTGGCCGGAGCGCGACACCGCGTACCGCTTCGCCGAGTACGCGCAGATCGTCGGGGAGGCGCTCGGCGACCGGGTCGAGCAGTGGATCACCCTCAACGAGCCCTGGTGCGCGGCCTTCCTGGGCTACGCCTCCGGGGTGCACGCGCCGGGCCGTACCGACCCCGCGGCCTCACTGCGGGCGGCGCACACGCTGAACCTGGCGCACGGCCTGGGCACTTCGGCCCTACGCGCGTCGATGCCGGCCCGCAACTCGGTGGCCCTCAGCCTCAACTCCTCGGTCGTCCGGCCCTTCTCGCAGGACGCGGCGGACCTGGCGGCGGCGCAGAAGATCGACGACCTGGCCAACGGGGTCTTCCACGGGCCGATCCTGCACGGCGCGTATCCGCAGACGCTGTTCACGGCGACGGAGCTGATCACGGACTGGTCGTTCGTCGAGGACGGCGATCTCGCCCTGATCAACCAGCCCCTGGACGCGCTGGGCCTCAACTACTACACGCCGGCACTGGTGTCGTCCGCCGACGCGGACACCAGCGGGCCGCGCGCCGACGGGCACGGCAGCAGTGCGCACTCCCCGTGGCCCGGGGCGGACGACGTCACGTTCCACCAGACCCCCGGCGAGCGCACGGAGATGGGCTGGACGATCGACCCGACGGGCCTGCACGACCTGATCATGCGCTACACGCGCGAGGCGCCGGGCCTGCCGCTGTACATCACGGAGAACGGCGCGGCCTACGACGACAAGCCCGACCCCGACGGCCGTGTCCACGACCCCGAGCGGATCGGCTACCTACACGGCCACCTCGCCGCGGTCCGCCGCGCGATCGCCGACGGCGCGGATGTCCGCGGCTACTACCTGTGGTCCCTGCTGGACAACTTCGAGTGGGCGTACGGCTACGAGAAGCGCTTCGGCGCGGTCTACGTCGACTACACCACGCTGGAACGGACACCCAAGTCCAGCGCCCTCTGGTACGGCCGGGCGGCCCGCACGGGCACGCTCCCGGAGGTCCACAGCATCCAGTAGCCACCATGAGAACGGGGGGACGGGGAAGGGGCGCGGCATCCGAGGGGGGGTGCCGCGCCCCTGCGGTCTCACCGCGGGGCCGATCGGGTCAGCGTGCTTCCCGTACGACCACCACGTCGCCCGGCGTCACCATCACCCGGCCGCCGTCGACGACCTTCCCGCTCAGCAACTCGGTTGCCGACGCGGCCACTTGCACCTCGGCGTGCCGGTCACCGTGGTTGATCAGGAAGAGGTAGTCCGCGTCCTCACCCCGGCGCAGCACCGCCTCCACTCCCTCCGGTGTCCGACGCACCGGCTCCACGCCCGCTTCCGCGCGGACGCGGTCCAGCAGGGCGGCGAGGGTGTCCGGGTCCGGGTGGGTGGCCAGGTACCAGGCCACGCCCTGGCCGTAGGTGTGCCGGGTCACCGCGGGGACGCCGGTCAGGGGGCCGTCGGCGTACGAGGTCACGGCGTCCGCGCCGGCCAGGCGCACTCGCTCCGACCACAGGGACGCCGTACCGCCGCCGTCGAGGGTCACCGTCTCGCCGGGCAGCAGCGGGAAGAGTTCGTCCGTGCTGACGCCGAGTGCCTCGCGGAAGGCGCCCGGGTAACCGCCCAGGCGGATATGGCAGTTGGCGTCGACGGCCCCGCTGTGGAAGCCGACGACGAGCGTGCCGCCGCGCGAGGCGAAGCCGGTCAGGTTCTCGGCGCCCTCGTCGTCGACCAGGTACAGGGCGGGGGCGAGGACGAGCCGGTACTGCGACAGGTCCGCCGAGGGGTGCACGAAGTCCACGGCCACGCCGGAGCGCCACAGCGGCTCGTACCAGGCACGGACCTGGTCGAGGTAGCGGACCGACTCGCTGGGCTGGGAGGGGAGTTCCAGGGCCCAGCGGGCGTTCCAGTCCCAGACGACGGCGACCGAGGCGGGGCTGGTGCTGCCCCGCACCTGCGCCAGCGCCTTCAGGTCCGCGCCCAGCGCCACCACGTCACGCCAGATCTGGCTGTCCGTGCCCGCGTGCGGCAGCATCGCCGAGTGCCACTGTTCGGCGCCCGCCTTCGCGGCCCGCCACTGGAAGTAGGCGATGCCGTCGGCACCCCGGGCGACGTGCCCCAAGGCGTTCCGGCGCAACTCAGCGGCATTCTTGGCCCGGTTGACCGGCTGCCAGTTCACCGCGCCCGTCGAGTGCTCCATGAGCAGCCACGGGCCGCCCGCCAGCGAACGCACCAGGTCGCCGCTGAGCGCGATGTCGATCTGCGACTCGGGGTCGGTGGAGCGCAGGTAGTGGTCGTTGGAGACGATGTCCAGCTCCGGCGCCCAGCGCCAGTAGTCCAGCGCGTCGAAGTTGTACATCACCATGAAGTTGGTGGTGGCCGGCACCGCGGGCGCGGCCTCCCGCAGCACCTCACGCTCCGCCTTGTACAGCGCCAGCAGCTCGTCGCTGCAGAAGCGCCGCCAGTCCAGCTGGTGGGTCGGGTTGGGCACGGCACCGGTGGCGCGGGGCGGGATGATCTCGTCCCAGTCGTAGTACCACTGGCTCCAGAAGGTGGTCCCCCAGGCGTGGTTGAGGGCGTCCAGGTCGCCGTAGCGCTCACGCAGCCAGCGCCGGAAGGACGCCGCGCTCACCTCGCAGTAGCACTCCGCGTTGTGGCAGCCGTACTCGTTGTGGATGTGCCACATCACCACGGCCGGGTGGCCGGCGTACCGCTCCCCCAGCACCCGGGCGATCCGCAGGGCGGCCTCCCGGTAGGCGGGGCTGGAGGGGCAGAACGTCTGGCGGCTGCCGTACGACAGTCTCCTGCCGTCCTTGTCGACCGGCAGCGCCTCCGGGTGGGCCCGGAAGAACCAGGCCGGCGGGGCCGCTGTCGGGGTGGCCAGGTCGGCGGCGATGCCGTTGTCGTGGAGCAGGGCGAGGATCTTGTCGAGGCGGGTGAAGTCGTACTCGCCCTCGCGGGGTTCGATGAGCGCCCACGCGAAGATGTTGACGCTGACCATGTTCACGCCCGCCTCGCGCATGAGGCGTACGTCCTCGGCCCACACCTCCTCGGGCCACTGCTCGGGGTTGTAGTCGCCGCCGTAGGCGATGCCCTGCGGGATCATCGGTCAACTCCTGTGAGAAGGCGGCGCGTTGTCTCCACGCCCCACTGGTCGAGGGAGAGCAGGCGGTCGCTGGAGGCCATCAGACCGCCCGTCGCCTCCACGTGGGCCGCCCAGTGCTCGCGGGTCTCCACGGCGGGGCGGGCCATCAGGCAGTCGGGGTCGTTGACCCAGAGCCGGCCGTGCTGCCACTGGCGGCCTACGCCGGTGAACTCGGCCGGGTCCTGGCCGGGCTGGCTGTAGTCGTCGGCCTCGGGGCGTCGGTGCGGGGCCGTGTCGGGGCTGACCCGCATCGCGTCGAACAGGCCGATGGAGGGCAGGACGGGCGCTCCGCAGCCGAGCAGATAGGCGTCCGCGCCGATGGCCTCGCGAATCAGCTCGATCCCGGAGCGGTACGCCGTGAGCGCGTCCGCGGAGGAATGCCGTACGCCTTCCAGCGCCCCCGCGTACAGGAAGTCGACCTTGAAGTAGTCGTAGCCCTCGGACACCAGGGTCCGGAAGACCGACGCGAGGTACTGCGCCGCCTCGGGGTGGGTCGTGTCCAGGACGCAGAGGTCGTGGCCCCAGTTGCGGCCGGCGTGCAGGAAGCCTCCGTCGAGGTCCTCGACCAGCCAGTCGGGGTGCTCGGCGGCCAGGTCGCCGGCCGGGTCGACCAGGAAGGGGGCCGTCCAGATGCCGGCGCGGCGGCCCCGCGCGCGGATCGCGTCGGCGATGCCCGCGCGGGAGCGGAAGCGGCCGGAGAGGGTGAGCCAGTCGCCGAGGGCCTTCTGGTAGCCGTCGTCGATCTGGACGACGTCGACGGGCAGGTCGAGGGTGTCCATCGCACGGAGGTTCTCGTGGATGTCGTCCTCGGTGACGCTCGTGAAGTACTCGTACCAGGAGCACCAGACGGTGGGCGCCGGACGGGGGGCCTCGACCCCGAGTCCGGCGGCCCACTCGGCCAGCACCGACTGGATGTCCGTCCCCGTGAACTCCTTCACCGCGCCGTCGGCGGAGACCTCCGCCACGGAGCCCTCGGCGACCAGCCGGATCGACGGCACCTCGTGCAGCGGGTCCGCCGCCGCCCACAGCCGTACCGGCGATCCGTCGCCCGGGTCGAGCGCCAGCAGGCCCTCGCCCTGGAAGGCGCCTTCGGGGACGGTGACGCCCGGCCGGTAGCAGACCGTCGCCCAGTTGTCGTTCGTCGGGCGGTACGGCTTGTCGCCGAGGGCGTACGCGCCGCTGGGGCTCCAGGACTGCCAGCCCTCCTCGTGGACGCGGGCCTTTCCGGGGTCCACGGGCACGGAGGCGAGCGGGGTGAAGGGGTGGGGCACGGAGGTTCTCTCTCGGATGAGGGCGGTCAGCCCTTGTTGGCGCCGAGGGTCAGTCCGCTGACGAACTGGCGCTGGAGCACGAAGTAGACGATCAGGGTGGGGATCGCGGTGAGCAGGGCCCCCGCGGCTACCAGGTTGGGGTCGGTGAAGTACTGGCCGGAGAGGTTGTTCAGCGCCGAGGTGATCGGCATGTTCTCGCCGGTGGAGATCAGCACGATGGCCCAGAAGAAGTCGTTGTAGATCCAGATGGACAGCAACGTCCCCAGGGCGGCCATCGCGGGCTTGCACAGCGGCAGCACGATCTGCCAGTACATCCGCCACACCGAGGCGCCGTCGACCAGGGCGGCCTCGGTCAGCTCGTGCGGCAGCATCCGCATGTAGTTGCTGAGCACGAAGGCGCAGAAGCCGGACTGGAACGCCACGTGGATCAGGACCAGGCCGAGCGCGGAGTCGTACAGCTTGCCGCTCATGGTGATGCCGGGCAGGTCGATGAGCAGGTACATGCGGTACAGCGGGGTGATGATGACCTGCTGCGGCAGCAGGTTGCCCGCGGTGAAGACCAGCAGCAGCGCGATGTTGAGGCGGAAGTCGAACCGGGAGACGTAGAACGCGACCATCGACGACAGCAGCAGGGTGATCAGCACGGCCGGGACCGCGATGAGCAGCGTGTTGCCGAAGTAGTGGAGCATGTCCGACTGCGTGAAGGCGTTCTTGAAGTTGTCGAAGTTGAGGGTGTCGGGCCAGGAGACGTAGCCCTTGTTGCTGGTCTCGCTGTAGGGGCGCAGGGCCGCGAAGACGGCCCACAGCAGCGGGGCGAGCCAGGCCAGCGCGGTGCCGGCCAGGAACACGTGCAGCAGGACCCGGGCCGGGCGCAGCGGAGTGCGCTGCTTGGCCGACGTGGCGGTGGTGGCGGGCGCGGCGGCGCTCAGGGTGCTCATGCCTGCCGCTCCTTCCGGAAGGTGGCGATCAGGTAGGGAATGATGACCGCGAGGGAGATGACCAGCAGGACCACGGCGATCGCCGAGCCGTAGCCGATCCGGCTGGACTCACCGATGATGTTGTTGGTGATCAGGATCGACAGCAGCTCGGTGCCCTGGGCGCCCTTGTTGAAGACGAACACCAGGTCGAAGGCGCGCAGCGCCTCGATGATGGTGACGACCAGGACGACGGTGTTGGTGGGGCGCAGCGTCGGGAAGATGACGTTCTTGAACGTCTGCCACTCGTTCGCGCCGTCCAGCGAGGACGCCTCCCGCAGCGAGGGGTCCACGCCCTTGAGCCCGGCCAGGTACAGGATCATCATGTAGCCGGTGTGCCGCCAGGACGCGGCGATCAGCACCGCCCACAGGTTCAGGTGCGGATCGCCGATCCAGTCGATGTAGTGGCCGGGCTTGTTGGCCCCGATCAGGCTGTTGATCAGCCCGGTGTCGGGGTTGTAGACCAGCTGCCACACGAATCCGGTGACCGCGAGGGAGACCACGACGGGCAGGAAGAACGCCGTCTGGTAGACCCGGGAGAAGCGGATGTTCTTGTCCAGCTGCACGGCCAGGAACAGGCCGAACGGCGTCGGGATAAGGATGAGCACGACGAACCAGATGACGTTGTGCTCGACCGCGGGCCAGAACTGCGGGTTGTCGCTGAACAGTTGCTTGAAGTTGTCCAGGCCGACCCACTTGATGGAGCCGAAGCCGATGCCGTCCCAGCTCGTGAAGGCCAGGGCGATCGACGCGAGTGCGGTGACCCAGACCAGGGCCACGTGCAGGATCGTGGGCACGCCGGCCATGAAGCCGAGCGTGATGCGGTCGCGGCGGGTCAGCAGCCGCCGGTGCCCGCGCGGCACCCGCTTGCTGACCGGCGCGGGGCCCGAAGGCGGCACGGCGGCCGCCTCCGGGCTCTTCATGTTCGTGTCGGTAGTCATGTAGTCGCTCAGCTCAGCCGGACGCGAAGATCGTCTTCTTCTGGCGTTCGATCGAGGACAGCAGACTGTCCACGCCCTTGGGGTTCTGCAGGAACTTCTGCAGCGCGGGCTGCATCACCGTCGACGTGAAGTCGGGGCGCGAGTCGCGGTCCATGAACTGCGTCAGGCTCTTGGCACCCGAGATCATCTCGTACGCCTTCTTCTGCAGCGGCGTGTACGAGGAGGTGTCGGCCTTGCTGGAGGCGGCCACCACACTGGAGTCGGCCTTGAGGTAGATCTGCTCTGCCGCCGGGGTGCCCAGGTACTCGAGCAGCTTGGCGACGCCGGCCTTGTTCTTCGGCGCCTTGGAGACCATGAAGCCGTCGGTGGGCGCCTCCACGGTGTCCTGCCCGTAAGCGGAGTTGATCTCCGGGAAGGCGAAGAAGTCCAGGTCGTCCAGGTCCGCCTTGTTGGTGAACTGCTGTGCCACGAACGAGCCCAGCAGGTACATGCCGGCCTTCTTGGACACCAGCGTCTGGGCGGCGTCCTGCCAGGTACGGCCCATGAAACCGTCCTGGTGGTAGGGCAGCAGCTCGGCCCAGTGGTCGAAGACGGCCTTGACCTTGGCGTCGGTCCACGCGGCCTTGCCCGCCATCAGCTCGACGTGGAAGTCGTAGCCGTTGAGGCGGAAGTTGATCTGGTCGAAGGTGCCCATCGCCGGCCAGGCGTCCTTGTCACCGAACGCGATCGGGACCAGACCGTCCTTCTTCATCTGCTTGCACAGGGCGACCAGCTGGTCCCACGTGGTCGGAACCTCGTAGCCGTGCTGCGCGAAGACGCTCTTGCGGTAGAAGAGCGCCCAGGGGTACGTGTACAGCGGCACGAAGTAGTACTTGCCGTCCGCGCCCTTGGACAGCTTCTTCATGGCGTCCGGGAAGTTGGCGCCGATCTTGTCCCACACGTCGTCGATCGGGGAGGCGAGGTTCTTCGCGGCGAAGAACTGCATCCGGTACCCGGCGAACCAGTTGAACACGTCGTCCGGCGTGCCCTGGAGGTAGGAGTTGATCTGCTCCTGGAACGTGTTGTGGTCCTTGGTGTTCACGTCGACCGTGATCCCGGACTGCTTCTTGAAGGACGCGTAGATCTCGGCGAACGCCTTCTTCGGCACCGCGTCCGACGCGTTCGACCCCAGACTCACGGTCTTCGGGTCGCTGGAGCTGCCGCTGCTGCCACAGGCGGACAGCAACGGGATACCCGCGCCGAGGAGGGCGGCACCACCCACCCCCTTGAGCACACCACGACGGCTGGGCGAAGGGAGGGAAGACGAGAGATCACGCATGTACGGCTCCTGAAGGCAGGGGTTCGGTCATGGAGGGATTCGGAGACCAGTCGTAATCGACCAGAAACCAACTTGACCGAACACGGTGGCGCAATGACAGCGTTATGTCAGGTCATGCGTCAATAGCTATCGACCCGATTTGTCGAAACGTGACCGACATCCCTGCCTACCGGTGACCCAAGAGCCTCGTACCCGACGGGTTCAGGCGTCGGACTCAGTTGTAGGCAGCGAAGGCCTTCGTGAAGGCCGACGCGTCCTGGACGATCGAGCTGCAGGTCGCGTCGGCGGAGGGCTTCGCACCCCCGGGGCACTGCTTGTCCCGGGTCGCGGACCACATCGACAGTCCGCCCAGTCCCTTCGCCCTGGCGAACGTCACGAGCTGGGTGGCGTCCTCGACCTTGAAGATCTCCGAGGCCACGTCGTTGACCCCGATCATGGGCGTCACGGCGACCGCGTTCCAGGCCGCGCTGTCGGACAGCCCGAGGACTCCCTTGACCTGCGCCTGGGTGGCGGTGGCGGCCTGCTCGGCGTAGGTGCCCATGTCTCCGCTGTACGAGGGCCCGTAGTCCATCGCCATGATGTTGACGGTGTCGATCTTCACGCCGTTCGACTTGGCGTTCGCGAGCAGGTCGACGCCGTCCTGGGTGAGGCCCTCGGGCATCACCGGGAGCGTGTAGGAGACATCCAGTCCCGCGCGCTGCGACTGGAGCTTCGCGATCGCCTGCGCCCGCCGGGTGTTCGCGGCCGTGTTCGGCAGCGCCCCGCCCTCCACGTCGAAGTCGACCTTGGTGAGGCCGTACGCGTCCACGACCTTGCCGTACGCCGCCGCCAGCGCGTCCGCCGAGGAGCAGGTCGTGGCCAGCTCGGAGCCGGAGGCACCGCCGAAGGAGACCCGGACGTCACCGCCCTTCGCCCGCAGCGCGCCGATCTGCCGGGCCACGGCGTCGCTCGCCGGATCGGTGACCCCGCCCCATTTGGGGGTGCAGCCGCCGCCGTCGGTGACGAAGGCGAGGGTGTAGTCCTTGACGCCGGTGGTGTCGGCGGCGGCGAGGAGGTCGAAGGCGGGGTAGAGGGAGGTGTCGACGTAGGGGGCGAAGCCTGCGCCGGTGCCGGTGTCCTTGGTGGGGGTGGGCGTAGGTGTCGGCGTGGGGGTGGATGTGGGTGTGGAGCTGGGTGTGGGTGTGGGTGTGCCGCTGTGGCCTGTGGAGCAGTCGCCGTTGTCGATGACACAGCCCGTGGGATCGCCCGTGCCGCCGACCACGAATCCGACCGTGACCGACTCACCGGCGGCCAGCCCGTCGGTGTCCCACCGGGGCGGCTTCACCAGCACATGCCGCCCGCTCACGTCGGCCTCCCCGTTCCACAGGGAACCGAGCGTGGAGCCGCCCGGCAGGTCGAACTCCAGCTTCCAGTCCTTCTGGGCCGCACCGCTGTTGTTGGTGACGACGTACTGCGCGGTGTAGCCCGTCGACCAGTCGCTCGTCCTCGTGTACGCGGCGCCGATCCCGGCCGCCTGGGCCGTACCGCTCAACAGGACCGCGCCGGTCCCCACCACGGCGGCGGCGACCACCCCGCCGATCGCCTTGTTCCTGCCGTTCACTCTGCGCTTGTGCATGCTCATGGCGTGGCACGCTAGCGATCCGGAATCGGGCAAATGACCTGATCAGGACGGGCGTTGAGGATCTTAGGGCGCGCTTAAGGATGGGATCGGGGCCGGTTAAAGGTCGAGACCAATCTGCCGGCGCGGCGTCTGCGCACCCGGTGTCCGCGGCGTACCGGTTCCCGCTCGTTCAGCTGGATCCAGATCCGCACCTCGGTGCCGCCGAGCACCGACGACCCGATCCGTACGTCCCCACCGGTCGCCTCGGCGAGCCGCCGCACGATGTCGAGCCCGAGCCCGGTCGACCCGGTGCTGCCGGACCCCCGTCCGCGTGCCATGGCGGCCTCGGGGTCGCGGATGCCGGGGCCCGCGTCGGAGACGAGCATGATCACCGCGTCCTCGCCGTTGTGCACGTCGACCGCGAAGGCCGTGCCCTCCGGGGTGTGCCGGAAGACGTTGCCGAGCAGGGCGTCGAGGGCGGCCACGAGGTCGGCCCGGGCCACGGGTATGCGCACCGGCCGCTCGGTGCCGGCCACCCGCCACTTGCGGCCCTCGTCCTCGGCGAGCGCGGACCAGAACCCCATCCGCTCCCGGACCACCTCGGCCGCGTCGCACCCGGCGCCGGGCCCGGCGGCCGCGGTCTGCGGCTTGGCCTCCCGGGCGGTACGGATGATGGTGTCGACCTCGCGCTCCAGTTGGGCGACCGCCGCCCGGGTCTGCTCGGCGGCCGGGCCGTCCCCGAGCGAGGCCGCGTTGAGCCGCAGCACGGTCAGCGGGGTGCGCAGCCGGTGGGACAGATCGGCGGCCAGCTCCCTCTCGTTCGCCAGCAGTTGGACGACCTGGTCGGCCATGGAGTTGAACGCGACCGCCGCCAGCCTGAGTTCGGTCGGCCCCTCCTCCGGCACCCTGGCGCCCAACTTCCCCTCCCCCAGTTCATGGGCGCCCTCGACGAGTTTCTGCGCGGGCTGCACCATCCGTACCCCGAGCCGGTCGGCGACCGCGACCGAGCCGACCACCAGCGCGATGCCGACGCCCGCGAGGACCGCCCAGGCGGTCGCGACGCCGTTGCTCACCTCGGACTCGGGGACGTACACCTCGACGACGGCTATCTCGCCGGAGCTGAGAGCGACCGGCTGGAGCAGGGTGGAGCCGCCGGGCACCTCGCTGGTGGAGGCACGGCCCAGCCTGCGCACGGTGGCGATGTCGTCGGCGGCGGCCCGCCGCCGTCCGATGTCCACGCCCCGCTGGCCCGCGCTCGCCGGTATGTGGACGGCCATCCCGGAGTCCGAGCCGGCGGAGGCGACGACCCGCTCCAGTTGGTCACGGTCGGTGGTGATGGACAGGGCCGGGGCGACGGCGGCCGCCTGCCGCTCGGCGTTGGAGAACGCGCGGTCCCGGGCCATCTCCTTGATGACGAGACCGAGCGGAACGGCGAAGGCGACCACGACCATGGTGGTGACCGCCAGGCAGACCTTGACCAGAGCCCATCTCACAGCGGCAGCCCCCCGCCCGGTGGTTCCAGCTTCACGCCGACGCCCCGCAGGGTGTGCAGATAGCGGGGCTGCGCGGCCGTCTCGCCCAACTTGCGCCTGAGCCAGGACAGATGGACGTCGATCGTCTGGTCGTCGCCGTAGGACTGCTGCCAGACCTCGGCGAGGAGTTCCTTGCGGGGTACGACCACTCCGGGGCGGGCGGCCAGGAAGGCGAGCAGGTCGAACTCGCGTCGGGTGAGGTCGAGTCGGGCGCCGTCCAGTTCGGCCTGGCGGCGCAGCGGATCGACGCTCAGGCCGCCGACGCGCAGCACGGTCTCGGACGGCGCGTCACCTCCGGCGGCCCGGGACCGTCGCAGGACGGCGGCCATCCGGGCGGAGAGGTGCTCGACCGAGAAGGGCTTGGTGAGGTAGTCGTCCGCCCCCGCGTTCAACAGGCGGACGATCTCCGTCTCGTCGTCCCGGGCGGTGGCGATGATGACCGGGACGTCGGTGATCCCGCGCAGCATCTTCAGGGCCTCGGACCCGTCGAGATCGGGCAGTCCGAGGTCCAGGATCACCACGTCGAAACGGAAATGGGCGACCTCGCGCAGCGCCTCCAGCGCCGTCCCGACGCTGCGCACGGTGTGGGCCGCGTCGGTCAGGTGCCGGATGAGCGCCGAGCGAACGAACTGGTCGTCCTCGACCACGAGCACACTTGCCATGCGCCGCACCGTACGCGATTCGGGCGAGCGCGGTCGGGGCCTGTGGACAACTCAGTCCGTGTGCGGCCGGTGGGACGCGTGAGGCAGTATGGCCCGCGATGCGCAGAGGACTCGTACACGTACTGGCCTGGCTGCTCGCCACGGGCGCGGCGGTCACGCTGTCGTGGTGGGGTGTCCACACGGTCATGGCGGGCACGGCCTACGATCCGCCGCGCGCGCTGCCGATCACGTCTGCCGACGCGACCACGCAGGAGTCGAAGCCGCTGGTGTCACCGACGCCGACGCGGACCGGGCGGGCGACCCCGTCGAAGCGCCTTTCACCGACGCCGAGCGCCACGACCGCGAGACCAGTCCCCTCGAAGAGTCCTTCCCCCACCGCCTCCGGTGAGGTCAAGAGCTACGACACCGACGGCGGCCGCGCGGTCTTCGACCTGGGCGAGAAGTCGGCGGCCCTGGTGTCCGCGACGCCGGGCACGGGGTGGTCGATGCAGGTGTGGAAGACGGAGTCGTGGATCCGGGTGGAGTTCGCCTCCGGCGCGGACCGGGTGTCGGTGTTCTGCACCTGGCACGACGGCCCGCCGCGGGTGGAGATCGGCACCTACTGACTCAACCGGTCATCTGAACACGGACGGGGGCGGCGCCGGGGAGGCGACCGCCTGGGCGTCCGTCACGGGTACGGCCCCGCCGGTGAAGTCGAGGAGCGCCTTGCCGTGTTCGACGCGGCCGGGGTGCGGGTCGGAGGCGGCGCGGCGGGTCAGTTCCGCGACCGGCAGGGGGGTGTCGGAGGCGACCAGGACGGCGTTGCCGAAGCGTTTGCCGCGCAGGACCGTCGGGTCGGCCACGAGGGCGAGTTCGGCGAAGCGGGCGGCGACGGTGGCGATCTGGCCGCGGAGATGGGCGAGGGGCGGTCCGTCGGCGAGGTTGGCGGCGTAGCAGCCGCCCGGCCTGAGCGCCCTTCGGACCTCGTCGAGGAACTCGGTGGAGGTGAGATGTGCCGGGGTCCTGGCTCCGCTGAACACATCGGCGATGACGAGGTCGGCCCAGCCGTCGGCGACCTTGGCGAGTCCTTCGCGGGCGTCGACGGACCGCACCCGTATCCGCGCGGCCGGCTCCAGGGGGAGCCTCTGCCTGACCAGTTGGACCAGGGAAGCGTCCCGCTCGACGACCTGCTGGGTGGAGCGGGGGCGGGTGGCGGCGAGGTACCGGGCGAGGGTGAACGCGCCGCCGCCGAGGTGTACGGCGTGCACGGGCTTGCCGGGGGGTGCGGCGAGGTCGATGACGTGGCCGAGTCTGCGCTGGTACTCGAAGGAGAGGTGGGTCGGGTCGTCCAGGTCGACGTGGGACTGCGGTGCGCCGTCGACGAGCAGCGTCCACGCGTGTGTGCGCTCGCGGTCGGGGATGAGCTCGGCGAGGCCGCCGTCGACCGGTTCCACGACGGCTTCGGGGGCCGCGTTCCCACGGCGAGCGTTCTTCGACTTACCCACTACGCCATTATCGGCGGCGTAAGGCCGTCTCGCGCCCGCGGGCCGGTGCGGGCCGGCAGGCGCCGGTCAACGGCAGTTGTCCGCGGCCTCGATCAGTCTCGCCGCCTCGTCCAGTGCCGCCCGCAGCACTGCCGGGTCCGTCGCCAGGTCGGCGTCTCCCGGTGGCAGCAGCCAGTCCGATCCCGCCACCGGAGGCTCCGGTGGCGGCCGCAGGCCCCGGCCGTCGGTCTCCGTGCACGTGCTCCCCGGTACGTCCCAGCCCGCCGCCGTCCCCGGCGGCACCAGGAACCCCAAGGTCTGGCCACCGTCGTCGTGCAGCACGGGTCCGACTCCCTCATCCACCCCCCGTCGCAGGATGTCGACGGCCTCCAGGCCGTGTCGCGTCGGCACCGTGACCACGTCGCACGACACCGGCGTACAGGGATTGACGCTCCGGCTGATCTCCATCGCGGCCTCCACCAAGGAACCCTCGTCCGACTCCGAGAGATTCAACGCGCACCCGTGTCAACGGCTACGGCAGAAGTCCGCCGCAAAGGATGGCAGTTCATGGCGGATCCCGGAGGAGATATCCGGTTTGTAGCCAAACCTCGCATGGCGACCCGGACACAACAGGTACGTTCTTGCCCGCCGGAAACAGGGCGTCACACTGACAAACCAGTCAACTCGCCCCACCTCCGGCATGGTTCGACGGTTCGCACGAGAGGACCCGGCCATGGCGTCGTCATTGGTGACCTCGTCCCAGTCCCCCACACCACCGCAGCCGAACCTCGCGTTCCGGCGCCTGCGCGGACAGCGCTCGCCGGCCGAGTTCGCCGCGATGGTGCGACGGGCCGCGCGCGAGATCGGCGAGAACGTGAGCTGCGACGCGCGCTATGTGGGCCGCGTCGAGGCGGGCGAGATCCGCTGCCCCAACTACGCGTACGAACGGGTGTTTCTGCACATGTTTCCCGGCCGCACGCTCACCGACCTGGGCTTCGCCTCCCGCGCCACCGTACGCGGACGCCGGGCGCGCACCACGAGTGAGACAGAGGGGACGTACGAGCCGTATGACACGCAGGACACGCAAGACGCGCAGGATCCCGACGAGACGTACGACAACTACGAGGAGAGCGACGTGCTGCGTCGCGCATTCATGACCGGCGGGGGCGCCACGGTCGCCGCCGCCTCACTGGGCCCCATCGGGCTCGCTCTCGACGCCGCGGCCGCCGGACGGCCGGTCCGCCGCGTCGGGGCCGGCGAGGCGGGTGCCCTGGAAGAAGCCGTGCGCAGAATCCGGTTGCTCGACGACCGACACGGCGCGGACGGCCTGTACCAGCGCGCGGCGGCTCCACTGCGCGCCGCCTACGCGCTCCTGGACGCCGGCGCGACCCGGCAGACGACCGCCGAGCGGCTGCACTCGGGCGCGGGTGAACTCGCCATCTCGGTGGGCTGGCTCGCGCACGACTCCGGGCGGTTCGACGATGCCCGCTCGCACTACGCGGAGGCGCTCGCGACGGCCCGGGTGACCGGTGACGACGCCCTGGAGGCGCACGCCTTCTGCAACACCGCCTTCCTCGCGCGCGACGCGGGACGGCCACGGGAGGCGGTGCGGGCCGCGCAGGCCGCGCAGCGGGTCGCCCGGCCGCTGGGTTCGGCCCGGCTCATGTCGCTGCTCGCGCTGCGCGAGGCGGGCGGCTGGGCGGGGCTCGCCGACCGCACCGGCTGCGAGCAGGCCCTCGCACGCGCGCAGGCCTACTTCGAGCGGGGCCTCTCGGACGCCGACCCCGAGTGGATGAGCTTCTACGGCGAGGCGGAGCTGGCGGGCCTGGAGGCGCAGTGCTGGTCCACGCTGGGCGACTGGCGCCGGGCCGCCCGGTACGCGCGTCGCGCGGCGCATCTCCAGGATCCGCACTTCACCCGCAACATCGCGCTGTACACGGCCGAACTCGCCGACGACCTGGCCCGCGGCGGCCACCCCGACGAGGGTGCGGCGGCGGGGCTGCGGGTGCTGGAGCTGCTGGGCGAGGTCCAGTCGTCCCGTATCCGCACGATGCTGGCGGCGACGGCGAGGGTGCTGTCGCCGCACCGGCGGGCCTCGGGGGTGTCGGCGTTCCTGGAACGCCATGCGTCGACGCCGAGGACCGCGTGAGCGGCTTCTCGTCCGACCGCGACCAGCCACGACGGCCCCGCACCCGACTACGACCCCAGATGCCCCACGTCGTTCCAGCTCTCGATCGCCGGGTCCCCGTAGGCCCAGCCCAGAACCGAAAGGGACGTCGGATTCAGTCGCACCCGCGCCGCGAAATCGATCGGCAGCCCCAGCCACCGCGCCCCGATGGACCGCAGGATGTGCCCGTGCGCGAACACCAGCACATCGCGGTCGGCGGCGCGCGCCCACGCGACGACCTCGTCCGCGCGGGCGGTGACCTCGTCGAGGGACTCACCGTCCGGCACCCCGTCGCGCCAGATCAGCCACCCGGGCCGCACCGCCTGGATCTCGTCCGGCGTCATGCCCTCGTACGCGCCGTAGTCCCACTCCATGAGCGTGTCCCAGGTGGCCGCCCGCTCGCCGAACCCGGCGAGTTCGCAGGTCTCACGCGCGCGTACCAGCGGGCTGGTGCGTATCTCCACCCCGGGAAGGCCGTCGTACGGGGGCCGGTGCAGCCGCTCGCCGAGCAGCTTGGCGCCCCGCCGGCCCTCCTCCAGGAGCGGCACGTCGGTCCTGCCGGTGTGCTTGCCGGACAGCGACCACTCGGTCTGTCCGTGCCGGGCCAGCAGGATGCGCGGTGCCATGGAGAAACCTTTCCGGGGGAAAGCGGAGGCGGAACCCCTCCATCATCGCGCACCCTGTGGGAGGGCAACCCGAAGGGCATTCTCAGCGTCTTTGAGGGCCGAAGGCGCTGCGTGGGGGCACTCCACATGGGCCCGCACATACGCCGTAAAGTGGCACCCCCGGACAAGGACGGCCGGACGCCGCGCGAAACGAAGGGGGACAGGATCGGATGCCGCTGACCGAGACACCAGGCACCGAGGCAGTCCCGGAGACGCGGCTGCGCTGGTGGACCGAACTGCCCCTGATCCTGTTGGTGTACGCCTGCTACAGCGCCGGACGGCTCCTCGCCAGGGGCGATGTCACGGGCGCCGTCGACCACGGTCTGGCGATCCTCAAGGTCGAGAAGGTCCTGTACCTCAACGCCGAGCACCCGCTCAACCGGCTCTTCACCAGCCAGACCTGGATCGGCGTACCGGCCGACTTCTGGTACGCCTCGCTGCACTACCTGGTCACACCGGCCGTCCTGATCTGGCTCTTCCGCTCGCAAGCCGTGCACTACCGCGCGGCCCGCACCTGGCTGATGACGTCCACGTTCATGGGCCTGATCGGCTTCACCCTGCTGCCGACCTGCCCGCCCCGCCTCCTCTCGGCGAGCCACGGCTTCGTCGACACCATGGCCCAGTACAGCTCGTACGGCTGGTGGGGCGGCGAGGCGAGCGCCCCTCGCGGCATGGGCGGCATGACGAACCAGTACGCGGCCATGCCGAGCCTGCACGTCGGCTGGGCGCTGTGGTGCGGTGTGATGCTGTGGCGCTACGGCACGACGCGTACGACGAGGGCCGCGGCCGTCGCCTACCCGCTGATCACCACGATCGTGGTCATGGGCACCGCGAACCACTACTTTTTCGACGCGGTCGCGGGCGCGGTGGTGATGGGGCTCGGGTTCCTGCTCGCCCCGTACGTCAGCCGGGCCGCGGAGCGGGCCACGGACGGTGCCCGCGCCCGGATAGCCACCGTGTCCGGCGCCTCCCGGGGCACAGAGACCTCAATTGTCAGTGACGGATGCCAGACTTCCGCGGGTGAGCACATTCCACGGCAGCGCGAGTCACGCTTCCCAGGCGGAGCCGATCCCAGTGCCGCTCCCACGGACGCCGGGGACGGCGCTCCGGCAGCGGCTCGCTGAGCTGCGCGGCCCCGAGGTACCGGCCAAGGCACTGGACGCGCGTGCCCTGGCCGCCCTCGCCGCGAACCCCGGGTGCAAGCGGCGCGCGATCCTCGACGGCGCCGGGGTGAACAAGACGGCACTGGCCGACGCGCTGGGTGCGCCGTCCGCCTTCGGGCAGTCGCAGTTCGCCCTGACCCGGGGCAACGCCTTCGAGGCGAAGGTCAAGGCGGACGGCGGCGCGGAGCTGTTGCGGCTGGTGCACGAGCGGCTGGACCGCAGCGCCGAACCGCCCACCGGAGCCCACGTGCCCGACCTCACCGCGATCGGCCCCGAGGGCCGTACCGCGCGCACGGCACTGGCCCTGCGGGAAGCCACCGGGGCCCAGGGGTGGACGCTGCTCGACCACCCCATGCTCGCGCTCGACGTGGCCGGCTCCGCCGCCTTCCTGGAGCCGGACGCGGTGGTGGTGCACCCGGACGGCAGCTGGACGGTCGTGGAGATCAAGTCCTTCCCGATGCTGGACGGTTCGGCGGACCCCTCGAAGGTGGGTGCCGCCGCTCGCCAGGCCGCGGTGTACGTCCTCGCGCTGGAGGAGGTCGCCGCCCGCCTGGAACCGGTTCCGAAGGTCCGCCACCGGGTCCTCCTGGTGTGCCCCAAGGACTTCTCCAACCTGCCCACCGCCTCGGCCGTCGACATCCGCAAGCAGCGCGCGGTCACCGCCCGTCAGCTGGCCCGTCTCACCCGCATCCAGGACATCGCCGACGCCCTGCCCGACGGCACCTGCTTCGCGCCCGATCTGCCCGCCGCCGAGCTGACCGCCGCGGTCGAGTCGGTCCCGGCGACCTACGCCCCCGAGTGCCTGTCCGCGTGCGAACTGGCCTTCCACTGCCGGGACCGCTCCCGCGCGGCCGGCGCGGTGACCTCCCTGGGCCGCTCGGTGCGCGCGGAGCTGGGCGGCCTGACGACGGTGGAGGACGTGCTGGCGGCGGCCCGCGGCGAGGCCGGGGACCCGGACGACCCTGCCGTGGTGGCCCTGCGCAGAGCCGCCGAGCTGCGTGCCGAAGCGCTGGGCGCGGTGCCGGGGGGTGCTGCCGGGGGGTGCCGCGCAATGAGTGTGCCTTCGCGCCGGGCCGCCGCTGCCCCGCCCCACGTCACGCCCGCTCGCGGCGTCCCCACGGCCCCGCGTCACGAGGAGCCCCCGTGTCACTGATCACGACGCTCGCCCGGCTGGAAGCCGTCAGCACCGGCCGCGCCCAGCCCGCCGCGACCGTCCGGCACCGGCATCTCTCCGAGCATCCCCTCGTCCTGGTCCCGCTCACCACCGCGGGCGAGGCCGGTGCCCCGCTCGGCGCGCTCGTCGGGACCGACCGGGACGCCCCGCACCTCCTGGTGGTACCGCAGCCCAGGGACCGTGACCTCAGGTTCGCGTTCCTGGCCGAGCTGGCGGGCATCGTGCTGCCGTACGTCGAGGGGTACGCCGAGTCGGTGGAGGCCGCCGAGCGCAACGAGACCGATCCGGAGACCGGCAAGCGGGTCAAGGTCGAGGTCGAGCTGTGCGCGGACGCCCCGCAGCTGATCCTGCCGAGCCGCGCGGGCATCGATCTGGTACGGCTGCTCGGGCGGTCCATGCGCTTTCGGCGTACGGCGGAGCAGGACCCGGAGACCCCGTACCCGGCCCCGCCCCGGGTGCCGTTGCTGGGCCGGTGGCTGACCCACTTCGGGGAGCGGGCCCGGGTGCCGGGCTCCTCGCTGCTGCTGGCGATGACGGACGTGCTGTCCCGGCACTGGTCCACCGGCCAGTCCACGCTGGAGGACCAGCACCTGGGCGCGCTGCTGGCGTGGATCGATCCGCCCGAGGGCCGTTCGGGCGCCGAGGCCGCCCTGGAGGCGGAGCTCGCCCGGGACGAGCGCGGCCAGTTGCTGCATCCGCCCGCCGGTCCCGCCACCGACCCTGCGTTCGACAACAAGGTGCTCGCCCCGGCCCTGGAGCGCTACGACCGCGCGCGGAGCACCCTCGCCGCCGCCGAGGACGGTCTGGAGGCCGACGACCGGCTCGGCGCGCTCACCGCCGCCGAGCGGGAGATCCGCGCGCTCGTCGCGCGCCACACCCGTCCCACCTGGGACGCGGTGTGGCGGGGCGTGGACCTGCTGCGGGCGCTGCCCGAGGGGGCCCATGTCGAGGAGCGGTGGACGCGCGACCGCTGGTCGTTCACGAGCCACCGCGACCGGGTCGTGGCGGGCGAGCCCCCGCAGCCGCGCCGCGACGACGCGGTCACCGCCGCCAACAAGCTCGCCGCGCGCGAGCGCGAACAGGCCCGCCTCGAGGCGCAGGAGGCACTCGACGACCCGCTGGTGATGGCGGGGCGGCGGCTGGCCGGGGAGGCGTTCGCCGGGGAGGTCACGGACGTCGTGATGACGTACAGCGAGGGCAAGCGGCCGAGCCCGCGCCCGCTGGTGACCGTGCGGACCGACGACCGGCCGCATCTGGGCGAGCGGGTCAAGGTGTACCGCTCGCTGGGCGGCAAGCCGCAGTCGGCCGAGTTCGTGGGGTCCGAGGAGGAGGGCGCGCTGATCGTCCTCAAGATCCTCGACAAGATGGGCCGCGGCAAGGAGCCGGAGACCGGGTCCGTCCCCGAGAAGGGCGACCGGCTGTGCTTCACGCTCTTCGAGCACGAGCAGCGCGGCGGCGCGAAGCTGCCCGACCCGGAGGACACGCCCTGGACGCACGGCGGGCCGCCCGGTGAGGCCGTGCCGGAGACCGCCGATCCCGTGACCCCGGAGGACGTGCTGTGACCATCCAGGCCCCCAGCAACGACCGGGACCACCGGAACCCCCGGGCCTTCGACCCCGGTGCCGAGGCCGCGCGGGCCACCGACGCGATCCTCCACGACACCCTGCGGGGCACCCACCGCGGTGTCGTCGTCGACTCCCCGCCCGGCGCGGGCAAGTCCACCCTGGTCGTCCGCGCGGCGCTCGAACTGGCCGACGCGGGACGCCCGTTGATGGTGGTCGCGCAGACCAACGCCCAGGTCGACGACCTGGTCCTGCGGCTCGCCGAGAAGAACCCCGAGCTGCCGGTGGGGCGGTTGCACAGCAGTGACGCCGACCCGTACGACAAGGCGCTGGACGCGTTGGCGAACGTACGCAAGTCGGCTAAGGCGGGCGATCTGACCGGGCTGCCCGTCGTGATCTCCACGGCCGCCAAGTGGGGGCATGTGAAGGCCGACGAGCCGTGGGCGCACGCGATCGTGGACGAGGCGTACCAGATGCGCTCGGACGCGCTGCTGGCGGTGGCGGGGCTGTTCGAACGGGCGCTGTTCGTGGGGGACCCGGGGCAGCTGGATCCGTTCGCGATCGTGGGCAGCGAGCAGTGGGCGGGGCTGTCGTACGACCCCTCGGCCTCGGCGGTGACCACCCTGCTGGCCCACAACCCCGAGCTGCCGCAGCACCGCCTGCCGGTGTCCTGGCGGCTCCCCGCCTCGGCCGCGCCCCTGGTCTCGGACGCCTTCTACCCCTACACGCCCTTCCGCAGCGGCACCGGTCACGACGACCGCAGGCTCACCTTCGGCGTCCCCTCGGACGGCTCGGGCCCCGACCGGGTGATCGACGCGGCGGCGGAGTCCGGCTGGGGCCTGCTGGAGCTGCCCGCACGGCACACTCCCCGCACGGACCCCGAGGCGGTGCGGGCCGTCGCGGCCGTCGTACGGCGGCTGCTGGACCGGGGTGGGGCGGCCACGTCGGAGCGCTCACCGGACCCCGCGCCACTGACGGCCGACCGTATCGCGGTGGGCACGGCGCACCGGGACCAGGCGGCTGCGGTCCGCGCGGCGCTGACCGACCTCGGCGTCACCCAGGTCACCGTCGACACGGCGAACCGTCTCCAGGGCCGCGAGTACGACGTCACGGTGATCCTCCACCCGCTCTCCGGCCGCCCCGACGCCACCGCCTTCCACCTGGAGACGGGCCGCCTGTGCGTCCTGACCTCCCGCCACCGCCACGCGTGCGTCGTGGTGTGCCGGGCGGGCGTGAGCGACCTGCTGGACGACTACCCGTCCACGGAACCGGTCCAGCTGGGAACGCTGGTGAAGTTCCCGGACGGCTGGGAGGCGAACCACGCGGTGCTCGCACGGCTGGCGGAGCATCGCGTCGCGTGGAGACCGTGAGCGACGTGCCCGGCCCCCTGACCACAGGCGCCCGCTCAGCGCCGCCCCACCGCCGGACGGAGTCCGGCACGCCGCCGGAGGCGGCCGATGGCTACAGCCCCGGACGGCTGGGAGGCGAACCACGCGGTGCTCGCACGGCTGGCGGAGCATCGCGTCGCGTGGAGACCGTGAGCGGGAACATCGCGCGGGCCGTAGACCTTGGTACGCCCGCAGGCGTCCCGCCCTCTTGCACGGGCGCGGGACAATGGACGGTGGCCCATGCATCGGCGGGCCGTCGGTACGGACGACGTACGAGGAGGATGAAGACATGGCGGAGCCCACGCCGCGTCGGAACGAGCCGCGGCTGCGCCCCGCGCCCCTGCTGTTCGAGCCCACACAGGTGGCCGAGGACCCGGAGCACTTCTTCGACCTGGAGTCGATCGACGACCCGCGGGCGCTGCTGACCCGGTCCACCGAGCTGGCGCAGGCCTTCCGCGCGGCGGCGGACCGTGCCGTGGAGTTCCAGGCGATGGCGGCGGCCCAGCTGGCCGACCCCCGGCGCTTCGACCGGCTCACGACCGCGGACATCGCCGAGCGTGCCGAGTGGACCGAGGACTACGCGAAGAAGATGGTCGAGTTCGGCCGTGACCTGCTGCGCGGCGCGGAGGGCGGAGCGGGGCACGCCGACCCCGTGTGAGCCTGTAAACGATCCCTGGCATATGCCAGGTGGGCAAGATACCCCTCCCCGCCCTCTCCTGTCCCGATTTCCCGCAACCCTGCGGAACGACCCGCTCACAGCCGGTAGATGTAGGCGGCATGAGCACTCGCGACGAACCCTTCTCGGACCGCTTCGACGTCTCCGGCGTCACCGCGGACGGCGCGGCCTGGCTCGCCTCGGCGGGGGCGTACCCGCGCAGCACCCTGTCGTTCTGGGACGAGCGGCCCGCCGCCCCGGTCGTCCTGCCCTGCGGCACCGCCTTCGACGTGGTCAGCGCCCCCGCGATGTTCGGACGCCGGATGCTCGACCGGCTGTGGGACGAGGGACCGGGCTCGGGCCCTGTGGCGACGCTCCGGGGCCGGATGCTGCTCTTCGCGGCCCCGGGCACGGCACAGCGGCTGCCGTCCCTGCTGCGGTGGGAGGAGTGCGGCCGTACGGCGGCGATCCCGCCGCTGCTGTGCCACGGCGCCGGCGACGCGGTGACCCTGCCGCCCCCGCTGAGCGCCGCGAAGTCGGCACTGACCTCCCGCTGGCTGGTCGCCCCGGACACCCGTCATCCCTGGCTGCCGGGCCCGGAAATCCTGCTCTGGGCGGCCGTCCGAGCGGCCCGCACCGCCGTGCGGATATCGATTTTTCCCCCAGCCGATCAGGATGCTAAGGTCTACGACGTCAGCAGGCGCCGCTAGCTCAGTTGGTTAGAGCAGCTGACTCTTAATCAGCGGGTCCGGGGTTCGAGTCCCTGGCGGCGCACGACACGGTAAGGCCCCTCGCAGCAGCGAGGGGCCTTTCGCGTGTCCGCCGGGTTAGCCGACCCCGATCTCCACATCCCACGCCCCCGTCGGAGTCCGCCCCGTCACCGTCACCCGGACGTTCTCCCCCGGGACCCTGAAGCTCTCGCCGACGTCGACGGGGGCGTCTGCGAGGGATGGGTAGACGGAGTTCTCCCAGCAGGCCTCCGTGCGGGGGTGGGCGTCGATCACCTCGATCGGGCCGCCGCCGGACGCCGCGCCGCTGTGGACGCGGTAGATGAGCACGCCCTGCCGGCAGACCGCCGCGTCGTTGCCCACCGCCGCGCGCGCCTCGAAGGCGAGCGCGCTGTCGGCCCCGGTGCGCACGACCGCGAGCTTCGTGCCGCGCCCGAGCCCGAAGATCCCGGCGCGGTCGGGCCCGGCCGCCACCGGCTCCAGCGTCAGCCGCACCGGCTTCGGCCCCCGCACGCACACCACCTGCCGCCGCTCCAGCCAGCCCAGCTTCCACTTGTGCCAGGCGAACAGATCCGGGGCCAGCCCGAACTGGCTGCCCATCAGGTCCCAGTCGCCGACGTAGGTGTCCCAGTCGCCCTTGCCGTCCATCGGCCGGTGATAGAGATCCGGCAGGTCGAAGACGTGCCCGGTCTCGTGGGCCAGCACCAGACGGTCCGGCGGGTGCTTCTCGAAGACCGTGACGACCCGGCGGATGTCCGTGCGGTCGGCCCGCAGCGGCACATCCAGGTTGACGACCTTCGTGGCGTCCGAGTCGACGCCGGGCGCGTCCGGGTCGGCGACGAAGTAGACGACGTCGTAGCGCGAGAAGTCGACCTGGTCGTCCGCCGCGGCGAGCGCGTCCCGCAGATAGGCGCCCCGGTGCTCGGCACTCCAGTCGCGCTGTATGACGTACGCCGTCGACGGGCGCGGCATCCGGATCCAGTGCCGCAGCGGGTGCGGACGCAGGGTGAAGCGGCCGTAGGAGGTGCGTTCGAAGAAGCGGGTGGTGGCCGGGAAGTGATCGGCGGTCAGCTGGGCGGGGGTGGTCAGCGGCGGGGCGTCCGGGAAGGACAGGAAGACCATCACCGCGTCGAGGGCACGGGCCGGGCGCGGATAGGCCGCGTTCCAGGTGTCCAGGCCCTCCGAGTGGTGGGCCCCGGTGCGTTCCAGGGTGCAGGGCGCCGAGGAGAAGGGTCCGGCGACCGAGGGGCCGGTGATGAGGGAGGTGGCGGCGAGGGCAGCCATGGTGGTGAACACGGCGGCGGTGCTGCGCAGTCGCGGGCGCGGCACAGTGCGCGGAAACGGGCGCGGCAACGGGACCTCCGGGAGCGGTTCACGGGACACCGCACCCAGCCTGTGTGAGTTTGGGGTAGTACGCCCTGTTTATCTGCACCGGACGAGTGAGTTGGCGTGACCTGCCGAACCGGCCGACACCCCCGAATCACTCACGGAACGTCACAACCGGTCCCGAGCCTCAAGAACCCGTCCAGCTGCGGGCAGAAACGATCTGCCAGAAGGGGTTGCCGGTCCCCCGGACCGGGCAATGGCTGGAAGGGCCCGGGGGCAGCCTCTATGATCGGCACACTTTCCTGCGCGGACAGCGATCGAGTGCACTGCGGGAGCTAGCGGTGAACGGAACGTCCGAAGGGCCGGCGCCCGCGGCAGACCTCGACGGGGCTGCCGTTACAGAGAGTGATATCGCGACACCTTTTCGTACCGAGCCGCCGTCGCATCGCGCGGCGTTCGCGGCGGCGCCGCTGGCCATGGCCGTGGTGGACCGCGAGGGCACGGTCGTCGACGCCAACCCCGCCTTCGGTGAGCTGCTCGGCGCCGTACCGGAGGAGCTGACCGGGACCCCGGCCGCCGACCTGGTGGATCTGGCCTCGGACGCGCGCACCTGGCACTCCTATCGCGAGGTGCTGCGCGGCCGTCAGGCCAAGCTGCGCTGCAAGCGGCGGCTCAAGCATCCCGACGGACATTCGATGTGGGCGCAGATCACGGTCACCCCGCTGGCCGCGGACGCCCACGGCTCACCCGGTGTCCTGCTCTCCGTCGCCGACATCACCGCCCGCCGTGAACTCCAGGCCCGGCTGCGGCACTTGCAGATGCACGACCCGGTGACCCGGCTGCCCAACCGCACGCTGTTCTTCGAGCGGCTGACGACCGCGCTGGAGCCGGAGTCGTACGAGCAGGGCGGCACGGGCCGGATCGGACTGTGCTACCTGGACCTCGACGGGTTCCAGGCCGTCAACGACACCCTCGGCCACCGGGTCGGCGACCGGCTGCTGGCCGCCGTCGCCGAGCGCCTGACGCGCTGCTCGGACGAGGCCGGTCACGGCCGGGCGACCGCTCCCCTGGTGGCGCGGCTGGGCGGCGACGAGTTCGCGCTGCTCGTCGAGGACTCCACCGGCACCGAGCAGCTCGCCGACCTCGCCGAGTCCCTGCTGAAGGCGATCCAGGCACCCTTCGACCTCTCCGGCCACCGGATGTCGGTGTCGGCGTCGATCGGGGTCGTCGAGCGGCGGGCCGAGGGCACCTCGGCGACCGGGCTGATGCAGGCCGCCGACACCACGCTGTACTGGGCCAAGGCCGACGGCCGGGACCGGTGGACGCTGTTCGACCCCGAGCGCAACGCCCACCGCATGACCCGCCAGGCCCTCGCCTCCACCCTGCGCCCGGCCATCGAGCGCGGCGAGTTCCAGCTGGAGTACCAGCCGCTGGTGGGTATGGAGGACGGCCGGCTGCGCGGGGTCGAGGCGCTGGTGCGCTGGAACCATCCGCAGTTCGGGATGCTGACGCCGAATCGGTTCATCGCACTGGCCGAGGAGGACGGCTCGATCGTCCCGCTGGGCCGCTGGATCCTGGCCACCGCCTGCCGTCAGGCCCGGCAGTGGCAGCTGGACCGCCCCGACGAGCCGCCGATCTTCGTCAGCGTCAATGTGGCGGTCCGTCAGGTCTGGGACTCCGACCTGGTCGCGGACGTGGCGCAGACCCTCGCGGAGACCGGCCTGGCCCCGCACCTGCTCCAGCTCGAACTCACCGAGTCCGCGGTGATGGGCTCGGCGGGCCGCCCGCTCCAGGCCCTGCAGGCGCTGAGCGACATGGGCGTCGGCATCGCGATCGACGACTTCGGCACCGGCTACTCGAACCTCGCCTACCTCAGCCGCCTCCCGGTCTCCGTCCTGAAACTGGACGGTTCCTTCGTCCGGGGTTTCCAGTACGAGGGCGAGGGCGTCCCCCCGAACCCGGCCGACGAGATCGTCGTCGAGGCGATGATCCAGCTCGCCCACCGTCTCGGCCTCACCGTGACGGCGGAGTGCGTCGAGACCTCGGCCCAGGCCAGCCGGCTGCGCCGCATCGGCTGCGACACCGGCCAGGGCTGGCTGTACTCGCGGCCGGTGTCGCCGGATCGTATCTCCGGGCTGATGCGTGTGAAGGCCTAGCCGACAGGCCTAGGAGACCGCAGGGGCCGTGGGCAGCCCGTAGGCGTCCGCGACGAGTTCGTACGAGCGCAGGCGTATGTCGCCGCTGTGGGCGTTGCCCGTGATCATCAGTTCGTCGGCGCCGGTGCGCTTGTGGAGGTCGTCGAGACCGGAGCGGACCTCGTCGGCGGTGCCGTGGATGACGTTCGCGTTCCAGGAGTTCGCGAACTCCTCCTCCATCGGGCTGAACTCGTAGGCCTCCGCCTCCTCGGGGGTGGGGACCAGACCGGGGCGGCCGGTGCGCAGCCGGATCATGTTGAGCGCGGCGGCGCGGACCTGGCGGCGGGCCTCCTTCTCGTCGTCGGTGGCGAGGGCGGAGACGCCGATGAGGGCGTAGGGCTCGGCGAGGACCGGGGAGGGCCGGAAGGACTCGCGGTACAGGTCCAGGGCCGGGATGGTGTTCTGCGCCGAGAAGTGGTGCGCGAAGGCGAAGGGCAGGCCGAGGGAGCCGGCCAGCTGTGCGCTGAAGCCGGAGGAGCCGAGCAGCCAGAGCGGCGGGCGGTGCGGGGACTGGACGCCGCCGGGCGAGGTGGCCTGGACGGGGCCGGGTACCGCGTGGATACGGCGGTAGGGGTGGCCGTCCGGGAAGTCGTCGTCCAGGAAGCGGGTGAGCTCGGCGAGCTGCTGGGGGAAGTCGTCGGCGCCCTCGTTGAGCCGGTCCGTGCGGCGCAGGGCGGCCGCGGTGGCGCCGTCCGTGCCCGGGGCCCGGCCGAGGCCCAGGTCGACACGGCCCGGGGCCATCGCCTCCAGCGTGCCGAACTGCTCGGCGATCACCAGCGGGGCGTGGTTGGGGAGCATGACGCCGCCCGAGCCGAGCCGGATGCGGGTGGTGTGGGCGGCGAGGTGGGCGAGGATCACCGCGGGCGAGGAGGACGCCACGCCCGGCATGGAGTGGTGCTCGGCGATCCAGTAGCGGTGGAAGCCGCGGGACTCGGTGAGCTTGGCGATGGCGACGCTGGTGCGCAGGGCGTCGGTGGCCGTGCGTCCGGCGCCGACGGTGACCAGGTCGAGCACCGAGAGAGGTACGGGGGCGGTGCCCTGTGCGGTACCTCGGATCTCGTCTTCCGCCACGGTGGGGTGCCTCCTGCTCATGAGCCGTGCGCTGTCGTCCTGACAACAACAGGAGACTGTCCCCGGTTGTTCCCGAGGGCGGTCGCGCATGTCCCCCGGAGCCCCGTCTTCCGTATCCCGTACGGCAGTTGACCGCTTGTCGCACGGGCCTCCGGGTACTCAGAGCGCACCGCCCCACAGACCGGAGGGATCGCTCATGACGCAGGAGAACACGTCGCGGCCGCCGTCGTCGGAGCTCGGACCGCTCGAACCCGGCACCGCGCAGCGCGCCCAGCTGTCCGTCCGGATAGCCGACATCGCGTGGACCGCGCTGAGTGTCGTCGCCGCCCTGTGGGTGATCCTGGCCACCATCGACGCCGTGCGCGGCTCGGGCTCGTGGGCCTACTCCACGGTGGCCCTGGTCCTGCTGGCCATCGGCCTGACGATGCGGTTGCGGGCCGTCCGCCGCCGGGACCGGATGTGACAGGGGGGTCGGCTGTGGAACGGGTCAATTCGTTTCTCGGCAAGCATCTCTGGGCCCAGGTCGTCCTTTCCCTCCTGGTCGCGTGCGCCGTGGTCCTGCTGCTGTCCCCGAAGCGCTCGATCGCCTCGGCCCTGCTGTACGTGGTGTTCGCCTCGGTCGGCGGGGTCGGCGTCATGCTCGCCGTGCGGCGCCGGGAGAAGCGGGCCGCCGGAGGCTCCGTGGACAGCCTCGTGTCGTTGGACCGGAAGCTGCGCCGGGGCGAGGTCCCCGCGGACCCGCAGGAGCGGCAGGCCATGCGCGACCTGGTCGAGGACCGCCTGCGCCGCGGCCGCCACCGGGTCGCGGCCCAGGTCGGCCTCGCCGTCATGTTCTGCGCGGTCGTGGTGGCGACGGCGCTGACCGCGAGCCTGCCGCAGACCCTCGGCATGGCGCTGTTCGCGGGGGTCTTCCTGGGCTGGCTCGTCCTCTACGGCAACCTCCAGCACCGCCGACTGCGCACCATGCGCGCGGAGCTCACCGGCGACACCCCGCAGGAGCTTCGCCGGTGAGCACCTGAAGCCGGCCGCGTCACACCTGGACGATCGGCTCCCTCGTGAACAGCGTCCCCATCGCCGGCGCGTTCACCCGGCGGTCCGTCAGCCTCAGGGCCTCCCAGACGGTGACCTGGTTCGCGGTGAGGACCGGCTTGCCCAGCTCCTTCTCCAGGGCCGGGATGTGGGTGGCCGTGTGGAGGGCGGTGTCCGGGAGGAGGACCGCCTCGGCGTCCGGGGAGTCGGCCTCCCGGGCCAGCGCGAAGATCTCCTCCTCACCCCAGGTGCCGACCTCCGCGGCGGTGATGATCCCGGCGCCGTGGACCTGGAGGACCTCGACGCCGCCCGCCCGCAGGAACTCGGCGAACAGGCCCGCCACGTCGTCCGGGTAGGTCGCCGCGACCGCCACCCGCCCGGCCTCGATCTCCTGTGCCGCGTGCACGAAGGCGAACGAGGTGGAGGAGGCGGCCATGCCGGCCGTGCGGGCCAGGGTGCGGACCTGCTCCTGGGCACCCTCCCAGCCGTGCACGAAACTGCCGCTGGTGCAGGCCCAGACGACGGACTCGGAACCCGACATGCGAAGTTCCTCCACACCCGCGGCGAGCCGCTCGGCGGTGCCCATCTCCAGGAGGGCGTCCACTCGGTGGGCGTCCGTGCCGATGTCGGTGTGGACCACGTCCAGGCGGATGTCACTGCCCAGGAGCTGTTCGATGCGCGGATAGTCGTCCTCTGCGGCATGGCCCGGGTAGAGGAATCCGAGTGCGGTCATGTCCAGCCTTCCTGCTGCTGTTCTTCGTCCGGCAGGCCCCGGACTTCCGGCAGACCCGGAATCTCCGGGCGCGCGGGCCCCGTCCTCGCCGCCGGGTCGATCAGCGCCTGGTACGGTCCCACGGCTCGGGTACCCAGTCGGCGCAACGCCGCCCACATGGTCACCTGGTTGGCCGAGATCACCGGTATGCGCAGTTCCGCCTCCAGTTGCGGGACGACGTCGTACGTCGGCAGGTTGGTGCAGCTGATGAACAGCGCCTGGGCGTCGGCCCGTACGGCCCGGTGGGCCATCTCGGAGACCTGGCGGTAGGGCACCTTCCAGATGTGCCGGGTCAGGCCCATGTAGGCGCACCCGGTGACCTGGACGCCCGCCTCGGCCACGTACTCCTCCAGCGACCTGGTCACCGACACCGTGTACGGCGTCACCAGTGCCACCCGGCTCACCCCGAGTTCGGCGAGGGCGTCCAGGAGGGCTCCGGACGTGGTCAGGGACGGGACCGCGCCCGCCCCGGTCATGGCCGCGCACATGGCCCGCTCCCCGGCGATCCCGCCGACGAAGCTGCCCGAGGTGCAGGCGTAGGCGACGACCTCGGGGGCGATGGCGTTGAGCGTGCGCACGGCCTCGTGCAGGGTCTCGTGCTCGCTGACCAGGCGGGCCAGGTCGAGGCCGACCTCGACGGGGACGTACGGGGTGCGGGTCAGATGGAGCGAGATCCCGTCGGGGACCCAGCGCCACAGCTCGCGGTCGAGCGCGAAGTCGAAGGGGGCGACGACACCGACACCGCGTTGCGGGCGTGGACCACCCAGAAAGGAAACGTCCATGGCAGAACCGGCCTCACGGTGAGAGACGGAAGGACAGCGGAACGTGCACAACGCCTGTGTTGACGAAGGTAGGTTCGGGTGCGAGCGTGGTCAATCCGCCCACGTCAGACACTGGGCCGTCCCCGGAGAAACGGTGCCTGGATGTCCGTCCCCACCCTTCTGGTCCTGGACGCCGATCCCCCGCCGAGGCTCGGCAGCCTCACCGGCCGGGCCCGGATCGTGCACGCGGACGCGTCCACGCTCGCCGAGCGGCTGCCGTTCGCCGACGTGCTGCTGGTGTGGGACTTCACCTCGACCGCGGTGCGCGACGCCTGGCCGGGCGAGGGGCCCCGGCCGCGCTGGGTGCACACGGCGAGCGCGGGCGTGGACCACCTGATGTGCCCCGAACTCGTCGCCTCCGACACGAGGGTGACCAACGCGCGCGGTGTCTTCGACCGGCCGATCGCCGAGTACGTCGCCGCGCTGGTCCTCACGATGGCCAAGGACCTGCCCCGGACCCTCGAGCTCCAGCGGGAGGGCGTGTGGCGGCACCGGGAGTCCCAGCGGGTGGCCGGCACACGCGCGTGCGTGGTGGGTTCCGGGCCCATCGGGCGGGCGATCGTCGCCACCCTCAAGGCGCTCGGCGTCACCACCGCCCTGGTCGGCCGCCGTTCCCGTACCGGGATCCACGGCCCCGACGACCTCGACCGGCTGATGGCCCGCGCCGACTGGGTGATCGCCGCCGCCCCGCTCACCGCGGAGACGCACGGCATGTTCGACGCCCGCCGCTTCGGGATGATGCAGCCCTCGGCCCGGTTCATCAACATCGGGCGGGGCCAACTCGTCGTGGAGGACGCCCTGGTGGAGGCGCTCACCAAGCGGTGGATCGCCGGGGCCGCCCTCGACGTCTTCGCCACCGAACCCCTGCCGCCGGAGAGCCCGTTGTGGCGGGTGCCGGGCCTGATCGTGTCCCCGCACATGAGCGGTGACACCGTCGGCTGGCGCGATGAACTCGGCGCGCAGTTCGTGGAGATGTACGACCGCTGGGAGGCGGGCAGATCACTCACCAACGTGGTCGACAAGCAACGCGGGTACGTGCCGGGGCACTGAACGTCGAGCGGAGGGGCACATGCAGGACCTCACCGAACTGACCGCCGTACAACTCGTCGAGGGCTACCGCAAGGGCGAGTTCAGCCCCGTGGAGGCGACCCGGGCGGCGCTCGACCGGGCCGAGCTGATCCAGCCGGAGGTGAACGCGTTCGTACGCGTGACCGGCGAGGAGGCCCTGGCGCAGGCCCGCGCGTCGGCGGAACGCTGGCGGCGCGGGGAGCCGTCCGGCGCGGTGGACGGCGTCCCGGTCACGGTGAAGGACATCCTGCTGATGCGCGGCGTCCCGACGCTGAAGGGCTCCAGGACCATCTCGGAGAGCGGCAGTTGGGACGAGGACGCGCCGTCCGTCGCCAGACTGCGCGAGCAGGGCGCCGTGTTCCTCGGCAGGACGACCACCCCGGAGTTCGGCTGGAAGGGCGTCACGGACTCGCCGCTGACGGGCGTGACCCGCAATCCCCACGACCCGTCACGCACCGCGGGCGGCTCCAGCGGGGGTGCCGCGGCGGCCGTGGCGCTCGGTGCGGGGCCGCTCGCGCTCGGCACGGACGGCGGGGGCAGTGTCCGCATCCCGGCCGCGTTCTGCGGGGTCTTCGGCCTCAAGCCGACGTACGGCCGGGTGCCGCTGTACCCGGCGAGCGCCTTCGGCACCCTCGCCCACGTCGGCCCGATGACCCGTGACGCGGCCGACGCCGCGCTGCTCCTCGACGTCATCGGGGTGCCGGACTCCCGTGACTGGTCGGCGCTGGGTCCGGCGGCCGGACCGTACACGGCGGCCCTGTCGGGCGGGGTACGGGGTCTGCGGGTCGCGTACTCCCCCTCCCTCGGCGGCCAGGTGGCGGTACAGCCCGGCGTCGCGGCCGCGGTCCGCCGGGCCGTGGAACGCCTCGCCGGACTCGGCGCGTACGTCACCGAGACCGACCCCGACTTCGCCGACCCGGTGGACGCCTTCCACACCCTGTGGTTCAGCGGGGCGGCCCGGGTGACCCAGCATCTCGGGCCGCGTCAGCGGGAGTTGCTGGACCCGGGGCTCCGGGAGATCCGCGAGCTCGGGGCGGGCATGAGCGCGCTCGACTATCTCGCCGCGGTGGACGTGCGGATGGAACTCGGGCGACGGATGGGCCGCTTCCACGACTCCTACGATCTGCTGGTGACCCCGGCCCTGCCGATCACGGCGTTCGAGGCGGGCACGGAGGTCCCCAAAGGCTCGGGGCATCGCCGCTGGACGGGGTGGACGCCGTTCACGTACCCCTTCAACATGACGCAGCAGCCGGCGGCGAGCGTGCCCGTCGGCACGGACGGCGACGGACTGCCGGTGGGACTCCAGATCGTGGCGGCCCGGCACCGGGACGACCTGGTACTGCGGGCGGCGCACGCGCTGTACGAGGCGGGGGCCGCGGGGATCGCGCCGCCCGTCTCAGCCCACGAGGGCCACGTACAGGGGTGAGCCCGGCAGGACCCGTGAGATGGGTCGCGGAGCCGCCCAGGCCGATCACGGTACGTCCGTCCAGGCCGCCGAAGAACACCGTCGAACTGTCGTCGCGGCCGCAGTCGGCCAACGGCCCCCACTGGACGGGGAGTCGGCGATCCCCCGATCTCGTCGGTGCGGCTCGCCTCGAACGACGTGGCGAAGGACCGCAGGTCAGGAACCGCTCCCGTCCGGCGCCCGGGCCGTCGCTACGCCCGGCAAAAGCGGAGACTCTCGCCGAGTGCGCCCGATCGCCAGAGATCGTTGCAGCCCTCGGCGAGGGCGTCCAGCCCCTCCACCACCTGGCCCCAGACGATCCCCGGCACCCAGCCCACATCGCCGTTCAGGAGCAGGTTGTTGCGTTCGTAGAACAGGGCCAGGTCCACCAGTGTCGTGTCCGCGCGCACCTCGCGGTCGTAACCGTGGGACGCGGTGCCCAGCTGCGTACCCGCGAAGGAGAAATAGCAGAGATCTCCGGGAATCGGGGTAACTGTCGGATTTTCCAGGGGCGGTTCCGATTCCGCGAAGGGCGGGAAAAGGGCGTAGATCTCGTTGCGCGCGTACTTGGCGTGATAGACGTCACCGGCGAGCGGGAGGGCGTCCCATACGGCCGCGCAGGTGATCGGCGCCCGGTCGTCGAGGAGCTTTGCCGTCGCGGTGATCTCCCGCTCGACCAGCGAGACTTCGATATAGCGGTCAGCCATGCATTCCATGGTCCCCCGCCGGTCAAGAGCGCCTTCGCGTGAAACGGGGCTCGAATCGAGCCGCATAAGTCACATCCGGTCGGGTAGCCGCGCCGCCATGGCTCCACCACTGGAACACGGCGAACACATATCCGGGACCTCCCGCCGATCGCTGCTCGCGGGGGTGGCGGCGCTCGGTGCGCTGGGCGCGGCCGGCTGCTCACGCGTGGCCACCGCTTCGACCGAGGGAGGCGGCGACCTCCTCGACCGGCTGAGGGCGGCCGGTGTCGTTCGGCTGGGAATCGCCGGTGAGATCCCCTTCGGATATATCGACAGGAACGGCGAACTGACGGGCGAGGCACCCGAATTGGCGTCGGCCATCTTCAAGCGGCTCGGGGTGGACAGGGTGCAGCCCGTGCCGACGGACTTCGGCTCACTCATCCCGGGGCTGAAGTCGCAGCAGTTCGATGTCGTGGCCGCCGGGATGTATGTGACACCCGAGCGCTGCGAACAAGTCATCTTCGCCGACCCCGACTATCAGATCCAGGACTCCTTCGTCGTGAAGAAGGGGAATCCGCTGGGCCTGCACAACTACGAGGACGTCGTGCGGAAGAAGGCGAGGTTCTGCACCTCGACCGGGAACGCGCAGATCGGGTATGTCGTCGAGGCGGGGTACCGGAGGAGCGACATCCTGCTGGTCCCCGACCAGGTGGCAGGCCTGAACGCCGTGGAGGCGGGGCGGGTCGACGTGTTCGCCGGCACCGCGGTCACCACCCGTGCCGTGGTGAGGAAGTCCCGCAAGGCCGAGGCGACGAAGCCGTTCTCCGCGATCGTGGACGGCAAACCGCACATTGACGGCGGCGCGTTCGCCTTCCGGCCGACCGAGACGAATCTGCGGGACGCCTTCAACGTCGAGCTGCGCGCGCTGAAGAAGAGCGGGGAGGTGCTCCGGATCCTGAAGCGCTTCGGGTTCACCGAGACGGAGATGACGAACCTCACCGCGAAGGAGCTGTGCGCGGGAGGAGGTGCCGTATGACCTCGGGACTGTGGGAACTCGTCCTCAAGGGCATCTGGACGACCGTCCAGCTGCTGGTGTTCAGCTCCCTGCTCGCCGCCGCCGTGTCCTTCGTGGTCGGCGTCGCGCGCACCCACCGGCTGTGGATCGTCCGCTTTCTCGCGGGCTTCTACACCGAGGTGTTCCGCGGGACCTCGGCGCTGGTGATGATCTTCTGGGTGTTCTTCGTGCTGCCCCCGGCCTTCGGCTGGCAGCTGGTGCCGATGTGGGCGGGCACGCTCGCGCTCGGACTGACCTACGGTGCGTACGGCTCCGAGATCGTGCGCGGGGCGCTCAAGGCGGTCGACCCGGCCCAGCAGGAGGGCGGGATCGCGCTGAGCTTCACCCCCTGGCAGCGGATGCGGCTGATCCTGCTGCCGCAGGCGGTGCCGGAGATGATCCCGCCGTTCTCCAACCTGCTGATCGAGCTGCTCAAGGGCACCGCGCTGGTGTCCGTGATGGGCATGGGCGACCTGGCCTTCAGCGGCAATCTGGTGCGGCTCGCGCTCCAGGAGAGCGCCGGGATCTACACGTATCTGCTGCTCATCTACTTCGTGATCGCCTTCCTGCTCACCCGGCTGATGCGGGGCCTGGAGAAGAAGCTCAAGGCGGGGGTCGGCAAGGAACCCGTGCGTGAGGTGCAGGTGCCCCAGCCCGTCGGAGGTGGTGTCGGATGACCTGGGACTGGAGTGCCGTGAGCGACTTCATGCCGCAGTTCTGGGACGGTCTGCTGGTCACCCTGCAGGCCCTCGCGCTCGGCTCGCTGATCTCCTTCGCGCTCGGCCTGGTGTGGGCGCTGCTGATGCGCGCGCCCTCACGGTTCGTGCGCTGGCCGGTCGGGGTGGTCACGGAGTTCGTGCGCAACACCCCGCTGCTGGTCCAGCTGTTCTTCCTCTTCTACGTGCTGCCCGAGTGGGGTGTGACCCTCTCGGCGCTGGCCACCGGTGTCATCGGGATCGGGCTGCACTACTCGACGTACACCATGCAGGTCTACCGGGCCGGCATCGAGGCGGTGCCGGCCGGCCAGTGGGAGGCGGCGACGGCGCTGAACCTGCCGCGGATCAGGACCTGGCAGGTGGTGATCCTGCCGCAGGCGATCCGCCGGGTCGTGCCGGCCCTCGGCAACTACGTGATCTCGATGCTCAAGGACACACCGATGCTGATGGTCATCACGGTGCTGGAGATGCTCGGCCAGGCGCGGCTGTTCGCCCAGGAGCACTTCCAGTTCACCGAGCCGCTGACCGTGATCGGCGTGGCCTTCATCGTCATCTCGTATCTGGCCTCCCTTCTTCTGCGATCCCTGGAGCGACGTCTTGTCCGCTGACACCCCTTTGACGGCAGAACCCGACGTGAACACCAACCCGCCGGTCGACGGCAGTGAGCTGATCCGCTTCGAGGACGTGACCAAGCGCTTCGGGTCGAACACGGTCCTGGACCGGCTGAACTTCTCCGTGGACTCCGGCAAGCACGTGACGCTGATCGGGCCCTCCGGGTCCGGCAAGACCACGATCCTGCGGATGCTGATGACGCTGACCAAGCCCGACGAGGGCACGGTCACGGTGGGCGGGGAGAAGCTGTTCCCGGCGCCGGAGAAGCAGCTGCGCGAGGTGCGCAAGAAGATCGGGATGGTCTTCCAGCAGTTCAACCTGTTCCCGAACATGACGGTCCTGCGCAACATCACCGAGGCGCCCGTCACCGTGCTCGGCCTGTCCAAGGACGAGGCGGAGGCACGCGCGCGTGAACTGCTCGACCTGGTGGGGCTCGCCGACAAGGCCGGGGCCCGGCCGACGCAGCTGTCCGGCGGACAGCAGCAGCGGGTGGCGATCGCGCGGGCGCTGGCCATGCGGCCGCAGGTCCTGCTGCTCGACGAGGTGACCTCGGCGCTCGACCCGGAGCTCGTCGCCGGGGTCCTCGACGTGCTGCGGGACATCGCCCGCACCACCGACATCACGATGCTCTGTGTGACCCACGAGATGAACTTCGCCCGGGACATCTCCGACCAGGTCCTGATGTTCGACTCGGGCCGCATCATCGAGTCGGGCACACCGGAGAAGATCTTCAGCGACCCCGAGCGGGACCGCACGCGGGAATTTCTGAGCGCGGTTCTCTGACTCCAAGAGGTGAACAGAGTTCAACCTTCGAGGTCCCGGACCCGGGTCATGTCACTGGCATATGCCAGTGTGCCAGCGCCCCTGCTGAGAGGGCCCGACCCGGGGACGGAATCTCGTCAACCGCCGCTCACTACAAGCCTTTTGCCGGTTATCGTGGAAGGGATCGCTGTCTGGATTACGGCCCAGTAGTAGTGCGACCGAGCGAGCGCAGGGGGAACACCGTGGCGCTGAAGCACGAACCGACCGCGCCGTACCACTCCGCCCAGGACGCACTGCGCGTCCTGGAGACCGTGGCACGGCACACCACCGGAGTCACCGACACCGAACTCGCCCGAACCACCGGCCTCGCCCCGGAGCGACTGACCGCGCTCCTGAGGATGCTGCGCCGCGAGGGATACGTCGAGCAGGTCGCCGACGGCGCGTATGTGACGGGCGAGGCCCTGACCAGGCTCAGCTCCACCCACGAACGCGACCAGGCCGTGCGCGACAAACTCCAGCGCACCCTCGACGAACTGCGCGACGCGATCGGCGCGGCCGTCTACATCAGCCGGTACGTCGACGGCGAGGTCACCATCTCCCAGTACGCCGACGGTCCCGCGACCCCGGCGGTCAACGAGTGGGTGGACTTCCGCTCCTCGGCCCACGCCACCGCCCTCGGCAAGAGCCTGCTCAGCCAGCTCGACCACAACGGCCGCCGCGACCATCTCTCCCGGCACCGCATGACCCGGCTCACCTCGCGGACCATCACCAGCGACAAGCTGCTCCTCTCCCGCCTGGAGGCCCAGCCGCCGACGGTCCCCCACCTCGACCTCCAGGAGTACGCGGTGGGCACGGTGTGCGCGGCGGTGCCGATCACGGCGGGGTCGTCGGTGGGATGCCTCGCGCTGTCCCTGCCGCTCGACCAGGCACATCGCCTGCGCCAGGCGACGGACCGACTGAACAGGGGGGCGGCACCGGTCCTCCTGTCCCTGGCGATCTAGGAGCGGGGCAGGAGGTGGTCGGTCGGTGGTCATGAGCACCCCTGGGGACCGGGTAGTATTTTCTCGTCGCCAGCCGCCGAGAGGCGGACGGCGAGGGTCATGCGCCGCTAGCTCAGTTGGTTAGAGCAGCTGACTCTTAATCAGCGGGTCCGGGGTTCGAGTCCCTGGCGGCGCACCAATGAAGGGCCTCTCGTGGGAGCGAGGGGCCCTTCGGCGTTTCCCAGGGTCGGCCGGGGGTCTGGGAGTCGCATCAGCGGGTCCGGGGTTCGAGTCCCTGGCGGCGCACCCGGGCGAGGGGCCCTTCCGCGTGATCCAGTCGCTGGTACGTCCGCGTCCCCGGCGGCCGCCACCACACCGGGTCCGCGCACCGCACGCCCTCTTTCCTGAGCAGCGCTCGGTGGATCTTGTTCGTGGCGGTGACCGGCATCCGCTCCACCACCCGCACGAACCGGGGCGCCATCTTCGTGCCGAGATCGGGCTGGGCTTCCAGGAACTCCGCGAAGGACAGCGGATCGAAGGTCCCCGCGATCGTCGCCATCACCTGGTCCCCGGTGACCGGATCCGGCACCGCGTACACGGCGACGGCCACCGCCCCCTCGTAGCGCGCGAGGATGTTCTCGATCATCGCGGCGGCCAGGTTCTCGCCGTCCACGCGGAGCCGGTCGTCGGTGCGGCCCGCGAAGTAGAGGTAGCCGTCGGTGTCCCGGTAGAAGAGGTCGCCGGTCCAGTACCAGCCTCCCCGGCGACGCTCGGCCTCCGCCGCCGGATTGCGCCAGTACCCCTCGAAGGGGTTCGGGGCCCGGTTCACCAGCTCCCCTATCGCCTCGTCCCCGTTCAGCAGCCGCCCGGCCGCGTCGAACCGTGCGGTCGGGCACTCCCGGCCCGTCTCCTGGTCGAGTACGACGAGCCCGGGCCCCGCCCGCCCGACCGCGCCCGGCGGAGTCCCCGGCGCCCACTGGATCGCCGCGCCGCCCTCGGAGGACCCGTACCCCTCGACCAGCCGCACCCCGAACCGCCGCTCGAAGGCCGCCGCGTCCACCGCCCCCGCCTCCGTGCCGAAGCCGAGCCGCAGCGGGTTGTCCCGGTCGTCCGTGCGCTCCTCGGTGGCCAGGACGTACTGGATCGCCCGGCCGACATAGGTGAAGTACGTCGCCCCGTACGCACGCACGTCCGCCAGGAACCCCGACGCCGAGAACCGCCGCCTCAGCGCCACCCCCGCCCCGGTCGCCAGCGCGGGCACCCAGTCGGCGATCACCGCGTTGCCGTGGAACATCGGCATGCAGATGTAGTGCACCCCGTCGGGCCCGAGCCGGAACTGGTCGGCCAGAGACCTCCCCGCCGCGGCCAGCCGGCCCTGGGAGCACAGTGCCGCCTTGGGGGCGCCGGTCGAACCGGAGGTGAAGTAGAGGAGCAGCCGGTCGTCGGGGGCGGCACGGGAGGCATCCGGTTCGGCGCCGGCGTAGGGCGCGAGCAGGGTGTCGTACTCCTCGGTGCCGGTCACCAGCAGTCGGACGCCGGGGAGGTCGAGGCCCCGCAGCAAGGGCAGGTGGGCCGCCTCGGTGATCAGCAGACGGCACTCGGTGTGCACGATGTCACGGGCCAGTTCGGCGCCCCGCCGGGTGGGGTTGACCCCGGCGACGGCGACCCGGGCGAGCGCGGCGGCGCCCAGCCACAGCGGGTACTCGGGGGTGTTGTCGAGCAGTACACCGATGTGGGCCCCGGCGCCCGGCAGCAGGTCGGTGAGCAGTGCCGCCCGGGCGGCGGCGCCCGCGGCGACCTCGTGGTGGGTGAGCACCCGCTCCTCGAACCACAGCCCGGGCCGGTGGTCACCCCACCGCCCGGCGACGAGCTCCGCGACCGTACGCCTCCTGGAGTCCATGGAGGCGTACGGTAATTGACGGGCCGTCAGATGTGGAGGCCTAGGACGTCGCGGTGAGGGCGACCATGACGACCGCGCAGACGAGCACGACCACGCCGGCCATGGCGAGCACCGCGCAGGCGACGCACCCTTGCCCGCCACGGCCGGGGCGGGCCGTCGCCACGACGTCCGGGCCGTCGGCGTAGTGGACGGTGACGATGTCGCCCTCGAGTATCGTCCCCGGACCGCCTTCCTCCTCGAAACGGACGACCCGGCCGTCACGGGCCCTGAATTCGTACACATGGCGCAGCGCGGTGCGCACCCCCGTGTCGCCGCCCCCGTGGGCCATCGCGTACACCCGCAGGCACCGCCCCTCGGCGGTCAGCCCGCTCGTCCAGGCGCTGCGCATCCGCAGCCAGCGCCGCACCACGACGTACGCGGCCAAAAGGACCACGGCCATGATCTGGACGGGAATGACGTAGAAGAAGGCGTCCATGACAGATCCCCCGAGGTCAGGCACCGATCGCGTGATCGTGTGGGGAACCTACCCCGGGGGAAGCCCGGACTGTCTCAAGCGATGCTCAGAACGTGACGTCCGAGCAGGCGTAGAACGCGTTCGTCGTGTCGGCGATCGTCCACACCGCGACGATCACATGCCGTCCGCTGAGCCCGGACGGCAGGGTGCCGCTGTGCGAGAGGGTGGAGGGGGGTCGCTGGCCGTTGTAGGGGACGGTCAGGAACGGGGTGAGGTTGAGGTCGGAGCGGGACAGGTTGTGGTTCTGGTTCCAGCCCGCCTTCGTGACGTAGTACTTGAAGTCGGTCGTGGCGTGCATGGCGGTGAACTGCCAGCGGAAGGTGTAGCTCTGTCCGCCCGTCACCTTGGTCGCCGGCCAGGCGCTGCCCGACGGGGTCTTCGGTGCGCTGAGCTGGCTGAACTGGCTCAGGCCTGCGTTGCATATCTGCCCGTCGGCAGGGCCTGAGGCCGGGAAGCCCTTCGGGCCCTCGACGCTCTGCGGCTCCCACTGGATCGGGCCGCAGTTCGCCACCGTGCCGTTCTGGCAGAGCTTCTGCCTGCTGATGGGGAGGTCGGTGTAGCCGTGGCCGCTGGCGCCGCCGGAGGAGAGCACGAGGGCCCCGGTGGTGGCGAGGCCCACCACGGCGGCGTACCACTTGGTCTTTTTGCGCATGCTGCCGCTCCTGGAGAACGTGGGGGAAGTTCAGTGAGCTTGCAGGTCTAGACCAAGTCCCAGATTATTACCGCACGTTGACCATGTCCATACCAACTACGCGCCCTGTTCCGTTCGCCCCGCGCAGAACGCCACCGTCAAGTCCTTCACCAGCGCCTTGCGTTCGTAGTCGTCCAGTTCCACCAGGCCCCGCATGGTCAGCCGGGTCACCGTGTCCTCCACCGAGTCCACGACCGAGGTCAGCATGCTCGACCGGTGCTGGGCGTCCAGTGCGGCGATCCGGCGGCGGTGCATCGCGGCGGCGACCTCGGGGGCGTACTCGATGCGCAGCGGCTGGACCGAGAAGACCTCGACGCCGACGGGCGCGGTCTCCGCGGCCACCAGCCGGGTCAGTGCCTCCCCCGCAACGTCGACCGAGCCGCGTCCGGAGCCCGGCGCCTCCACCGGGATCCGGGCGAGTGCGGCCTCGACGCACTCACGCAGGTACGTCTCGTGGTCGTCGACGCCGAGCGTGGCCCGCGCGGTGTCCCGCACCCGCCACACCACGAGGACGACGACCCGCAGCCCGACCCCGCTCGCGTCGGCGGCCGGCATCGGCTCGCCGCGCCAGTGCCGCAGCCGCACGTCGACCCGGCGGCGCAGCAGCAGCGGGTTGACCCACATCAGGCCGGTGCGCCGGACGGTTCCCCGGTAGCGGCCGAACAGACCGAGCACCCAGGCGCGTCCGGTGCGGCCCCGGGCCAGACCGCCGAAGCCGAACAGGGCGAGGGCACCGGCTCCGGCGTACGCCGCCCACTGCGCCGGACCGAGGCCCGCGCCCGCGAACTCCGGCAGCCGGAGAGCCTTCAGTGCGAGCGGTGGCAGCATCCCGGCCCACCACGAGGTGACCGCGCACCCGGCCAGCCCGCAGACGCCGGCGAGGACGCCCACCGAGCCCGGCAGCACCCGCGCGGGGCGCTCGGCCAGCTCCGGGTCGACGTCGGGGGCGGGTCGCGGCGTGACCTGGTGGGACCTGCGCAGGCGGGGCTGTTCTCCGGTGCCCTGCCGGCGAGCCACCACCGCGGGTCTCAGCGGTACCGAGACGGGGTCGGGGTCGTCACGGAAGAGCAGATGGACCGGGATCTCGGTGGTCGCCTCGTTCTGGATGAGCCGGGCGGACCGGAACGGTCCCTCGGACTCGGGCGTGTGTGAAGTGGTCGTGCTCATGAGTGCCTCCAGCCTCCGCGCCAGATGCGTCACAACGGGTGATGACGGGACAGGTGATGACGGGCCAGGTGATGACAAGAGGGCGCGCCGGGCGATGACGCGCCGGTGATTACGAGAAGAGCCGCCGCCAGGTCTCCGGCCCCGGGTAACCGTCCGCCGCGCCGCCCCGCCAGCCCTGGGCGCGCTGGAATGCCTCGACGCCCCGCCGGTCCGGCTCGCCCCAGCGCGGCCCCGGCCCGGTCGTGTAGTACTTGCCGAACCCTTTCTTCACCAGCTGTCCGCCGAGCTGGGTGACGTAGATGTTGGTCGCGCCGGGCCGGAACATCGCGCGTCCGGGGTAACCGGGGACCCCGTGCGAGGAAGGCAAGGAAGGCGAGGAGGGCGAGGAGGATACGGGCGGACCCGCCGCCCCCGTCCCCGTCCCACCGCCCGCCTCGATGTCCTTGCCGCCGCCGGTGACCAGCAGCTTCCAGGTCTGCGCCCCGGGCAGCCCGTCCGCGTCCCCGCCCCGCCAGCCCTGCGCCAGCTGGAACGCCTGGGTGGCCCTGCGGTCCGTGTCCGTCCAGCGCGGGCCGGGGCCGGAGGTGTAGTAGCGCCCGGCGCCGCGCTTCACGAGCATCCGGCCGAGCTGGGTGACGTACTTGTTGTTGGCCCCGGGACCGAAGTAGGCGGACCCCGGGTAGGGCGTCACGTCCGGCGCCTGCGGCTTGGCGGTGTCCGGCTCGGCGCCCGCGGCGGCGCCCGCGAGCCCCTTGTAGCGGTAGGCGACGTAACGGTCCGAGTTGCTCCAGTAGGCGTACGGGGTGGCCTGCCCCCGGGCGTACGGGCGGGTCTCCTCGTACGCGAGGTAGTAGGTGCGCGTGTAGTCCGTCCAGCCGCCGAAGATGACGACGTGGGAGCCCTGCTCGGGGTTGTCCGGGTTGTGGAAGAGCAGGATGTCTCCGGGCTGGAGGTCGTCCTTGGCGATCCTGATCCCGTACTGGCCCAGGCTGCCGGTCCATTCGTTGCCCGGCAGGTTCCAGGCCATGGACACGAAGCCCGAGCAGTCCTGCCGGTAGCCGTCGCTCCAGTAGGCGGACATGCTGTACGGCACTCTCGCGGCGACCCAGCTCTTGGCCCGACGGATGATGTCGGCGCGGGTGGTGGTCGGCGCCTTGACGGCGGCGGGCCGGCCGCCGGAGCCGTGCAGCGGGGCCTTGTGTCCCTGGGGGGTGTCGGGCCCGTCGACCCCCGGGATCCCCGGAGGTACCGGGACGTGGGAGGCCGCGAAGGCCGGGGCCGTGTAAACCACGCCGAGGGCGGTGGAGGCCGCGGCGGCGAGGATCAGGGCCCGGGTGGCGGCGGGGTGGCCGCCACCGCCCGTCGAGCGGGGGAGCACGCGCCGCCAGTGGGCGCATCCGGGGCAGTCGCAGTCGCTCGCGGGATCGATTTCCTCGAATACCGGAGTCTCCATGCGACGCCCCTCACACTCCAGATTGAAATGTCCGCAACTGTGCACATTCGTCAGTTTCTCAACTGTCGCCCGCACGCGCATGCTGACGGTCCGAATGATGTACGGCGAGTCCGGAGCACCCTCGCCCGTCGGGTAGAGTTGTGCAGGTCAGCAGGCGCCGCTAGCTCAGTTGGTTAGAGCAGCTGACTCTTAATCAGCGGGTCCGGGGTTCGAGTCCCTGGCGGCGCACCGACATGGAAGGCCCCTCGCTCCGGCGGGGGGCCTTCCTGCGTGAAAGGGGGGTGAACCGGACCGGTCCGGGGGCCGTATGGATGTCCGCAACGACCTCCGCATGGCACCCACAGGAGCCACAATGAACGCGTATGACCGGTAAACACCGTGTTTCGCATCTTGCGATCATGATGAGCACCGTAGAACCCTGGTTTTCAAGATGCTGCGTATACGCGGCAGTTGGGGGGCAAGGAGACGGTTGCCGGTGTTGCGGGGAAAGGGGCCCCGCCGCTGACGATGATGCCGGAGGGGGCGTCTGCAACCGGAAGGTCGCTGTTACCTGTCTCATGCTGTGAAGACGGTGGTGACTGCGGCCCACCACTGATACGTCTGAAAAGGTCGAGGGGGACCAGCTCAGCCGTAAGGAACCGACGACACGCGGCCTGTCCGCGTGTGGGGGGATGACTCATGACGTCGACGCCGACGGGCGCCCGGCAGAATTTCGACCCGTCCGACACCACTCAGCTCAGGCTGCCTTCGCATCGGACCGGCACACTGCGCCGGATAAAGAAGACACTTCCGAAGTACGACTACGAGCACTACAGCAGACTGGCCGGTCCCCTCACGCAGCCCGACCCGGGCCAGCCCTACAAGGTGCAGTACCGCTCGTTGATCTCGCAGGAGCCGCACCGCATCCGGGTCGCCCTGATGCTCGCCGCGGCCCCGCTGCTCTCGCTGGTCCTGCTGGCCTGGCTGCTGCAGCCCGAGCACTGGACCGAGCGCGACTACCCGGCCTTCTCGTGGCTGCCGGCCCTGGACATCGTCATGCTCGTCTCGATCGGCCTGATCGAGTTCTTCCGCTGCATGAACGTCCTGTCCAACGCGCACGCGACCCTGGTCGCCCGTGACCCGATCCCGGTGGTGCCCGAGACCGGCACCAGAGTGGCCTTCCTCACCTCCTTCGTGCCCGGCAAGGAGCCGTTGGAGATGGTGACCCGGACACTCGAAGCCGCGGTGAAGATCCGCCACCGCGGCCTCATGCATGTCTGGCTCCTGGACGAGGGCGACGACCCGGAGGTCAAGGAGGTGTGCGCCCGGCTCGGCGTGCACCACTTCTCCCGCAAGGGCGTCGAGAAGTGGAACCAGCCCAAGGGCCCGCACCGCGCCAAGACCAAGCACGGCAACTACAACGCCTGGCTGGACGCGCACGGCGACCAGTACGACTTCTTCGCCTCCGTGGACACCGACCACGTGCCGCTGCCCAACTACCTGGAGCGGATGCTCGGCTTCTTCCGCGACCCGGACGTCGGCTTCGTGATCGGCCCGCAGGTCTACGGCAACTACGACAACTTCGTCACCAAGGCCGCCGAGTCCCAGCAGTTCCTCTTCCACGCGCTGATCCAGCGCGCCGGCAACAAGTACGGCTCCCCGATGTTCGTGGGGACCTCCAACGCCGTACGGATCAAGACGCTGAAGCAGATCGGCGGGCTGTACGACTCGATCACCGAGGACATGGCCACCGGCTTCGAGATCCACCGCGCCAAGAACCCGGCGACCGGCAGGAAGTGGCGCTCGGTCTACACCCCGGACGTGCTCGCGGTCGGCGAGGGCCCGAGCGCCTGGACGGACTTCTTCACCCAGCAGATGCGCTGGTCGCGCGGGACGTACGAGACGATCCTCAAGCAGTACTGGAAGGGCTGGTACTCGCTGCCGCCGAGCAAGCTCTTCAACTACACGATGATGATCATCTTCTACCCGATGTCCGCCCTCAACTGGATCCTCGCGGCCCTGAGTTGCGCGCTGTTCCTGGGCCTGGGCGCCTCGGGTGTGAACATCGACCCGACCGTGTGGCTGATGCTCTACGGCAACGCCTCCGCGCTCCAGATCGGCCTGTACATCTGGAACCGCCGTCACAACGTCTCCCCGCACGAGCCGGAGGGCTCCGGTGGTGTGGCCGGCATGGTGATGTCGGCACTGTCCGCCCCGCTGTACGCGAAGGCGCTGGTCGACTCGCTGCTGCGGCGCAAGAGCAAGTTCGTGGTGACGCCCAAGGGCGACTCGGCCAGCCCCGACCGGTGGTTCGCGACCTTCCGCTACCACTGGTACTTCATCGCGATCTTCGGTGGCTCGATCGGTGCGGGTGTCGCCCTCGGGCACTCCCACCCCGCGATGATCACCTGGGCGACCTTCGCCATGCTGATCACCGCGACACCGATCTTCACCTGGCGGCACATGCTGCGACAGGCGAAGAAGAAGCCCGCCACCGCACCGCAGGAGACGGTGGTTCCGGCCCAGGTTCCGGCACACCAGCAGTACCAGCCGCAGCCGCTGCCGGCCGCTCAGCACGCTCCCGCTCAGCACGCACCGGCGGGCAAGCCGAGCTGGGCCGACTCGAACACGCACGACGAGGGCAACGACCAGACCATGCAGATCGCCCTCGGTGGACTTGGGGGACGTAAGGAATGAACGACCGTGCAGGCCGCCGCCGCGCCCGTCGACTCGCGATCGGTACGGCGGTGGTGCTCGCGCTGGCCGGGATGAACGGCCCGTGGCTGTACCGCTTCGGGACGGCGAAATACCACCAGTACCAGATCAACAAGCCCGAGTACAAAGCCGAGAACGGCAAGTGGGAGATCGTCGATTTCCCCGAGGAGTACCGGCAGAACACCATCCACGCGGCGCTGCTGCGCACCGGGAAGGTGCTGCTGGTGGCGGGCTCGGGCAACAACCAGGACAACTTCGACGCGAAGAGGTTCGACACCCGGATCTGGGACCCGGTCAAGGGCACCATCAAGAAGGTGCCGACACCCAAGGACCTGTTCTGCACGGGGCACACCCAGCTGGCGAACGGCAATCTGCTGATCGCCGGCGGCACCAAGCGGTACGAGAAGCTCAAGGGTGACGTCACCAAGGCCGGCGGCCTGATGATCGTCCACAACGAGAACCCGGACCAGCCGATCACCCTGCCGGCCGGGACCAAGTTCACCGGCAAGGAGAACGGCAGGACGTTCGTGTCGAGGGACCCGGTCGTCGTCGAGCGGGCCACGAAGGTCTTCGACAAGCAGACCGGGCAGTTCCTGCGCAACGACCCCGGGCTGGGGCGTATCTATGTCGAGGCACAGAAGAGCGGCGCCAAGTACGAGACGGGTACCCAGGACAACTACCGGATCCAGGGGCTGACCGGGACCGATGCCCGTAACACCTACGGCATCGCGCAGAAGCTCGCGCTCGACAAGAAGGACTTCCAGGGCATCCGGGACGCCTTCGAGTTCGATCCGGTCGCGGAGAAGTACATCAAGGTCGACCCGATGAAGGAGGCCCGCTGGTATCCGACGCTCACCACCCTGAGCGACGGGAAGGTCCTCAGTGTCTCCGGGCTCGACGACATCGGGCAGCTGGTGCCGGGCAAGAACGAGGTGTTCGACCCGAAGACCAAGAAGTGGACGTACCTGCCGACGGTCCGCCAGTTCCCGACGTATCCGGCGCTGTTCCTCCTGCAGAACGGCAAGGTCTTCTACTCGGGGTCCAACGCGGGGTACGGGCCGGACAACGTGGGCCGGGTGCCGGGCATCTGGGACGTGGACACCAACAAGTTCACGAAGATCCCCGGGCTCAGCGACGCCAACAGGATGGAGACCTCCGGGACCGTGCTGCTGCCGCCGGCGCAGGACGAGAAGTTCATGGTGATCGGGGGCGGCGGGGTCGGCGAGTCCGCGCTGTCCAGCAACCGGACGCGGATCGTGGACATGAAGGCGGACAGCCCGAAGTTCGTGGACGGGCCGACGCTGGAGAAGGGGACGCGGTATCCGCAGGCGTCGATCCTGCCCGACGACAGCGTGCTGGTGTCCGGGGGGTCGGAGGACTATCGCGGGCGCGGTGACTCCAACATCCTCCAGGCCCGGCTGTACCACCCGGACACGAACACGTTCACGTCGGTGGCCGATCCGTTGGTGGGGCGCAACTACCACTCCGGGTCGCTGCTGTTGCCGGACGGGCGGGTGATGTTCTTCGGGTCGGACTCGCTGTACGGGGACAAGGCGAACACGAAGCCGGGTGTCTTCGAGCAGCGGATCGAGATCTATACGCCGCCGTATCTGTACCGGGATTCTCGGCCGTCGCTGTCCGGGGGGCCGCAGACGATCGCTCGGGGGGCTTCGGGGACGTTCACGTCTCCGCAGGCTTCTGTGATCAAGAAGGTGCGGTTGATTCGGCCCAGTGCGTCGACTCATGTGACGGATGTGGATCAGCGGTCGATCGAGCTGAAGTTCACGGTGTCCGGGGACAAGGTGAAGGTGACTGTGCCGGGGAACAAGAACTTGGTTCAGTCGGGGTGGTACATGCTGTTCGTCGATGACGATCAGGGGACGCCGTCGAAGGCACAGTGGGTTCGGGTGCCGTAGTACCAAAAACGCTCCCGCACCTTTGCTTTCGGGTGCGGGAGCGTTCTGTCCGGCTAAGTACCTGAAGCCTGCGCCAGTTTCAATGCGTAGGTCGGCCACCACTTGCCCGCCTTCGGGCCGCCCTTGCACTCGCCGTCCGACTCGCCCGGGCGCTTGACCCACAGGTAGGCGTCCACCAGCGGGTCCGCCGTCTTGATGGTCGGGGTCTCGCCCAGGGCCCTGCCCGGTGGGTTGCACCAGCGTTCGTTCTCGTCGCCGGCCTTGTAGGGGCCGTTGCCGTTGCGGCTGGTGTCGATGACGAAGTGTTTGTCGCCGACCTTGGCGGAGAGCTGCTTGCCGTAGGCGATGGAGTCCTCGGTGGAGTAGAAGTTGGAGACGTTCACCGAGAAGCCGTCGGCCTTGTCGATGCCGGCCCACTTAAGGGATTCGAAGATCTGGTCGGGGTGGCCCCAGCCCGCGTTGCCCGCGTCGAGGTAGACCTTCGTGTCCTTCAGGGCGCCGAGCTTCTCGATGGCACCGGTGAGCAGGTCGTAGCGCTCCTCGTGGAACTCGTCCTTGGTGCAGCCGTCGACCAGGTGCAGGACGGCGTCCGGTTCGAGGATCACGGTCGCCGACCGGTCGCCGATGCCCGCGGCCACGCCGTCGATCCAGGTCCGGTAGGCGTTGCCGTCGGCGGCGCCGCCCTGGGAGTACTGACCGCAGTCGCGGTGCGGGATGTTGTAGAGGACGAGCAGGGCCGTACGGCCGGCCCGGTCCGCGGCCTCGGTGAAGCCGCGCGCCTCCTGCTCCGGGTTCTCCGTGCCGATCCACTCGCCGGTCGGCTGCTGGGCGATCTTGCGGATCTGTTCGGCCTCGTCGTCCTTGCCGCTCTTCACGTACGCCGCGACCTGCTTGGCCGCGTTGCTGTCCGGGTTGACCCAGAACGGGTCGGCCTCCTTGGGCTGCTGGGTGATCCCGGCACCGGGCTTGTCGCCCCCGCCCTCCTTCTCCGGTTCCCCCGACGACGAACACGCGGCGAGCAGCAGTGCCGCCCCCAGCACCGCCGCGGACGCCCGTGCGCGGGCCGCCCTCCTGGCCCCCCTGCTGACGTACATCCAATTCCCCCCTGGGTGCACCGTGGCAAGTCTCAATCGTGACACACCGGTCGCGCGGCCCACGAGCTCGCCGGAGCCTTGTCCAGGAGCTGTTACAGCCCCGAAGGTCGGGGTAGGGGCGCGCCGTACGGGGGCGCTCGTCGACGAGGGGAGTGCTCAGCGATGCGGAACGCCACCTGGGAGATCCGGCTGGCTTCGGCGCTGGTGGAGGCGGCGGACACTCTGGCCGAGGACTTCGAGGCCACCCGGTACTTACAACAGGTCTCCGACCGCTGCGTGGAGCTGCTGGACGCGCGGGCGGCCGGGGTGATGCTCATCGACGGCGGCCGTTCGGTGTCGCTGGCCGCCAGCAGCCGGCACGAGCAGGTGGCCCTCGATCTGCTGGAGGCGCAGCGCGGCGGCGGGCCCTGCCTGGACAGTTACGGCTCGGGAAAACCCGTGCCTCCGGTCTCCATACGGGTCGCCCACGCGGCCGCCCGCTGGCCCGACTTCACCGAACGGGCCCTCGGGCACGACATCGTGACCACGTTCGCGGTCCCGCTGCGCTGCCGCGAGAACCTGCTGGGCGCCCTCAACGTGTTCGCGCCGACACTGCCCGGCACCGGTCCGGACGACGACGTCACCTCCGATCTCCATGTCGCCCAGGCTCTCGCCGACGCCGCCGCCCTCGGTCTGCAGAACCGTCACACCTACGCCCGGTACCGCACCCTGTCCGGTCAGTTGCAGCAAGCCCTGTCCAGCAGGGTCCGCGTCGAGCAGGCCAAGGGGATGCTCGCCGAGCGCTGGGGCGTTGCCGCCGACCAGGCGTTCATGGCGCTACGGCAGTACGCGCGACGGCACCGGCTGCCCCTGGACCAGGTGGCCGGCGCGGTCATCGAGGGCGCCGCGGACGACGCCGAACTGCTCCGGGAGATCGACGCAGGCGCCGGCGGACCCGCGTAGAACCCATGGCCACCAGCGTGGATGACGGAGAGCCACGAGTACGGGACTTGGCGTCAACCAGCCTCTAGGCCCGGGCGCTCATCCGTTCTAGAGTCTTCTCATGAGTGACGGCCCCAGCCCCTGGCCGCAGTCATCACCACCGAGCTTCCAGACCTCCCGCGCCCGCCGGGTTACTCCCGCAACCCGTGCGCGCGTGGTCGAGGACCGGCCCGGTCGGCGACTTCAGGGGGAGCGGGTCGCCGACCGGGCCGGTGATGCCTGCGGGAGTCCTACAGGCCGGTGCCCGTCAGATACGCCGAGACGATCACGTTCGCCGTGTAGCTGCGGCTCGTCCGGTCGAAGGTGCCGCCGCAGGTGATCAGGCGCAGTTCGGCGCGGCCCGGCACGCGGGGGCCGTAGGCCTGGTGGGCGTCGAAGTGGTCGCGGCCGAGGACCCGCACGTCGTCCACGGTGAACTCGGCGACCCTGCCGTCGTCGCGGATCACCCGGACCGTCTCGCCCGGTTCCAGGGCGCCGATCCGGTGGAAGACGGCGGGCCGGGTCTCGGTGTCGACGTGTCCCACCATGAGCGCGGTCCCGGCGGCCCCGGGTTGCGCGCCGGCCGCGTACCAGCCGACGACGCCGGGCCGGCCGAAGGGCGGCGGGTCGGGGGCGCCCCGGGCGTCCAGGCCACGGGCCACCACGGGCGCCTGCACCCCGAGGTCCGGGACGTCGAGGCGCAGGGGCCGCGCTCCCGTCAACGGCCGTGCGGCGGGCGGCAGTTCGACGGCGTCAGGGGGACGCCCGAGTGCGGCCACGTCACCGAAGGCCGGCGCGGACCTGCCGTGCCGTACGTCGGTGAGCTCGCTGCCCCACAGCCACAGCCCGAGGAGCAGCACCGCCCAGGTCACGCCGGTCAGCAGCCGTTGGCACGTCACCGGTCAGCCCGTCCCGCGGCTCCGGCGGCTGCGGCGCAGCACGACGGCCAGCGCCGCGGCCCCGGTGAGCACCAGGCCCGTCACCGCCTGCCCGGTGCCGGGTCCGGTGGCCTGGGGCGCCATGGAGGACAGGTGGGTGGCGGTCCAGCCGCCGCCTGCGTCGACGGGGGCGGCGGGGGACGCCGGGGCGGCGCCGCCCTTCGCCGTTGCGACGGTGATCCTGCCCTTCACCTCGAGGTCGGCGCAGGTGATCCGCACGTCGTAGGGGCCGGGCTCGGCCGAGGAGCGGACACGGGTCTCACCGGCGAGCCTGCCGCCGGTCCCCGTCAGCCGGGCGTCGGCGACGAACGCGGCCGAGGCGGCGGTGGCCGTCCTCCCCGCGCAGCCGGTCACCCGCAGCGTGAGGTCGGCGCCGGCGGCCGGGATCGACGGGGTCACCGAGACGCTGCCGCCGTCCGCGGCCTGCGCGGGCGGGGCGAAGGCGGCGAGAGCCAGGGTCGCGGTACAGAGAGTGAGGCGTAGGGAACGCATCGTGAACCTCCAGATGTCTGGAGGGTCTCCCGGGGGCCGGGGGCGCGCACCCCGGGAGGCACCGCGTTGCTCCGTTCGGGTCAGGCCGCAGATCCTCGCGTCTTGGGCTGCGCTTGAGTCTCCAGCCGCCGGAGGGTTCAGGATCCTCCTCATGGACGACGAACGCCCCGACGTGCTCACCATTGGCCGGCTCGCGCACCGCACCGGACTTCCGGTACGTACCCTGCGCTTCTGGTCGGACGAGGGCGCGGTGCCGCCTGTGGGCCGTTCCGCGGGCGGCTACCGGTTGTACGACGCCGAGTCCGTGGCCCGCGTCGAGCTGGTCCGCACCCTGCGGGAGCTGGGCCTCGGGCTCGACGACGTGTGCCGTGTCCTGAGCGGCCGCACCACGGTCGCCGCGGTCGCCGACACGCATGTGGCCGCGCTCGACGCGCAGATCCGCTCCCTCAAGGTGAGCCGGGCCGTCCTGTCCACCGTGGCGAAACGGGGTTCGACCGTTGAGGAGACAGCACTGATGAACCGTTTGGCGCGGCTTTCCGCCGCCGAGCGCAAGCAGATCATCGACGAGTTCAAGGAGGAGGTGTTCGGCGGCCTCGACGACCCGCGCCTGCTCGACCGCATGCGCGCCTTCAGCATCGAATTGCCCGACGACCCCACACCTGAGCAGGTCGACGCCTGGATCGAACTGGCCGAATTGGTTCGGGACCCCGGGTTCCGCGCCCGGTTGCGCACATGGATGGAGCTCAACACGCCCATACCGGGGCAGAGCCGTCCCCCCGGGGCGTCCATCTGGTGGGCCAGGCAGATCGTGCAGACCGTCACGGAGGTCAGAAAAGGCGGGGTTGCTCCCGAGGGGCCGGCAGCGGCCGAGGTGCTGTCCGAGCTGTTCGGTGACGCCGATCGGGCCGCCGTGCTGCGCAGCCTGGAGGCCGGGATCGAGGCGGGAGCGGAGCACTACCGCAGGCTCGTCGCCCGTGTGCGGGGGCAGAACGCGTCGCCCGACGCGACCGAGGAGCTGGAATGGCTGGCGCGGGCGCTGCGCGCCGCGGATCAGACCTGACCCGGTGCCCGACCTGGGCACGGGACAGGCCGCCGACCTTGCGGTGCCGCTCGACCGGGACGAGCTGATCGCCCACGGGCCGCGACTGTCCGGCAACGGCGGCGGCGGTCCGGAGGCCGGCCCCAGGACACGGCACGCGCCATCCCGACCCCGGACCGGTACGCCGCCTCCGGGTGAGACGGTGCGATCGCGTTTCGGCGAAAAATGATTGAGACGGCAACCTTTCCGCTCCGAGTGGCCACTTAGGCGTGTACCGACGAGGGCGAGCCGTGGTCAGCGGCGCTACGCCCTCTGCGTTAAGACCCTGATCGGAGCATTACGTGTCATCAGACGACCCGAGACCCGCCGAGCAGCCGATGCCTCGGGGGCGCACGCCCCGCCGTAGCCGGATGCGCCGGCATCTGGTCGGGGGAGCGGTGGCGGTGCTCGCCGCCTCGGCCGGTGTCGGCGCCCTGGCGCCCAGCGCGGGCGCCGCGGCGACCGTCGGCATCAGCGTGGATGCCGGTACCTCCTTGGGCACGGTGCCCAGCAGTGGTGTCGGCCTCAACACGGGCGTCGGCGACGACCGCATGGGGGACGCCAAGGTGACATCGCTGATGAAGGCCGCGGGAGTTCGGCAGCTTCGCTATCCCGGCGGCTCCGGCGCGGACGACTTCCACTGGAAGACCCACACCATGGGCAACGGCGGCTGGATCGTGCCCAACACCGACTTCGACAGCTTCATGGCCACCGCGAAGAAGGTCGGCGCCCAGCCGATCCTGACCGCGAACTACGGTTCCGGCACCCCCCAGGAGGCCGCCGACTGGGTCAAGTACGCCAACGTCGACAAAGGTTACGGCGTGAAGTACTGGGAGATCGGCAACGAGGTCTACGGCAACGGGCACTACGGCAACGGCAAGGGCTGGGAAACCGACACGCACGCCGACAAGAGCCCGAAGGAGTACGGGAAGAACCTGGTCGCCTACGCGAAGGCGATGAAGGCCGTGGACCCGAAGGTGAAGATCGGAGCGGTGCTCACCACCCCCGGCTTCTGGCCGGACGCGGAAAAGGCTCCCGGTGACACCGCCGACTGGAACAACACGGTGCTCTCCATCGCGGGACGCTCGATCGACTTCGTCATCGTCCACTGGTATCCGGGCGGCAAAACCACGGCCGACCTGCTGAAGACCCCCTCCCGGATCGCCGGTGTGAGGTCCTCGCTGCGCTCGCTGATCGCCAAGTACGCGGGCTCGCGCGCTGCTTCGGTGGAGATCGCGGTCACCGAGACCGACGCCGCATTCTCACCCGCCCTGACCAGCCAGGCCGCAGCCCTGTTCGCGCCGGACACCTACATGACCTGGTTCGAGCAAGGCGCCACCCACGTGGACTGGTGGAACCTGCACAACGGCACGGACCAGGCACCCACCACCGTCAACGGCCAGACCGACTACCAGGACGGGGGCATTCTCTCCGCCGGAACCTGCGCCGGGGGGAAGTGTCAACCGCGGCGCGACACGCCCTTCCCCACCTACTGGGGCCTCCGCTCACTGACCGCACTGGCGAAGCCTGGCGACACCATGGTCAAGTCGTCCTCGCGCAGCTCGTCGGTCGCTGTGCACGCGGTGCGGAGCAGCAACGGCGGTCTGAACGTCATGCTGACCAACAAGAGCCCGCAGAACGCGGCGCAGGTGTCGCTCTCGTACGCCGGATTCACCCCGGCCGCAGGGGCGGTCACGACCGTTTCGTATGCCAAGGGAGGCACCGCCCTGACGACGGCGAAGCGGGGCACGGCGGTCGCGCAGACGCTGCCGCCGTACTCGATCACGACTCTTCAGCTGAAGCCCGCGCCCGGGACAGCCGGCGCTGACAAGCCGACGCCCGCCGCCACGCCGACCGCCGTCACGCCGGTTGTCTCGGCCCCCGGCACGACCGGCACCCGTGCGCAGGGGGGGATCGGCGCACCCGTCGGCCAGCCGAGCCCGAGCAGCACGTCCGGCGACCTGGCTTCCACCGGGGCGAGCAACGCTGTCACGTACAGCGCCCTCGGTGGCCTTCTGGTCATCGCCGGCGGCGGCGTGCTGGTGCTTCGCGGACGTCGCCGCAGGGGTTTGCACGGGAAGTGAGACCGCGTGAGTGACCGACGGCCCGGCAGCAACGCCACCCACCCGTGGCGTACGCGCCGGGCCGTCGGCCTTCGCGCCGGCGTCGCCGGTCAGAAAACAAACAAGCGGCAGAGAGAGGCCCCGCTTTCATGCCCGGCCAGCCACAAGATCACCCGGCCGGGTCGACGACCTCGAACTCACACCTCAGATCCGGTCGACGAGGTCCGCGATCGAGTCCACGACCTTGGAGGGCCGGTACGGGAAGGCCTCGACCTGCTCGGGCCGGGTCAGGCCGGTGAGCACCAGGAAGGTCTGCATGCCGGCCTCCATGCCGGCCAGGACGTCGGTGTCCATGCGGTCGCCGATCATCGCGCTGGTCTCGGAGTGCGCGCCGATGGTGTTGAGGCCGGTGCGCATCATCAGCGGGTTGGGCTTGCCCGCGAAGTACGGCTGCTTGCCTGTCGCCTTGGTGATCAGGGCGGCGACGGCACCGGTGGCCGGCAGTGCGCCCTCGGCGGAGGGGCCGGTCTCGTCGGGGTTGGTGCAGATGAAACGGGCGCCGTCGTTGATGAGCCGGACCGCCTTGGTCATGGCCTCGAAGGAGTAGGTGCGGGTCTCTCCGAGGACGACGTAGTCGGGCTCGTGGTCGGTGAGGATGTAGCCGATGTCGTGCAGGGCGGTGGTCAGACCCGCCTCGCCGATGACGTACGCCGTCCCCTCGGGCCGCTGGTCGTCCAGGAACTGTGCGGTGGCCAGGGCGGAGGTCCAGATGTTCTCGATCGGCACGTCCAGGCCCATGCGGCGCAGGCGGGCGTGCAGGTCGCGCGGGGTGTAGATGGAGTTGTTGGTCAGCACCAGGAACGGCTTGCCGGACTCCCGGAGCTTCTTGAGGAAGGCGTCGGCGCCGGGGATCGGTACGCCCTCGTGGATGAGCACACCGTCCATGTCGGTGAGCCACGAATCGATGGGCTTGCGGTCTGCCATGTGCGGGATCTCCTGCCGTACGCGTGTACGCCGTGCTGCGTCGGCCCCAGCCTAGACAGTGCCCGGATCTTGGGGGAATGGCCGGTTGGGGGCAGGTCCCGGAAGGTACGGGGTCAGCGGCGGCCCCGGGCTCGGAGGATCGCGCCCGCGGTGACCAGGAGGAGGGCGGCGGTGCCGAGGACGGCGGCGGCCACGGCGGGGCCGGTGCTGGCGAGTTCTTCGGCCGCGTCCGCGAAGGGGAGGCCGTCAGGGGTGGGGGTGGTGGGGGTGTCGGACGGTGTGTCCGCGGCGGAGCCGATGCCGAAGCGGTAGTCGTTGGACTGCCCCACCCAGTCGCCGTCGTCGCCGTGCCGCTGGACGACGGCCGCGTTGACGGTGACCTCGTTGGGTACGGCGTCCGCGGCGACCGCGAGCCGTACCTTCACGGTGAGGGTCTTTCCGGGGCCGACGGTGAGCCCGGCACCTCCGAAGGCCCCGACGAGTTCGTCCTCGTCGGTGGTCTCGAACCGGACGGCGCGGGGGCGGGGACCGTCGTAGAACTCCAGACGGGGCTGGGACGGCTTCAGGACGTGGCGCTCGTCGACGAGGACGACGACCGGGTGGATCCCGCCACAGGTGTGCCGGGTCGTGTTGACGAGATCCAGATACCAGATCCCGAACTCCCCACCGGCCTCGTAAACGGCGGGACCGCCGTGAATACGGGTGGTGAGGGGGAAGTCGCGGCCGGCGGGGGCGCAGGAGTGGTCGGCGTGAGCGGGCGTCGCAGGGCTCAGGGCGGCTGCCGCCGCGAGGCCGAGGAGGGCGGGCGGGTAACCACGTACATACCGTCGCATGAACACATGACCATGCCGGGCGGCGACGCCCAACGGGGGATGCCGCTCCGTACACCCCGCGAAGTCCCCTCGATCAGCGGACGCGGCACGGGGTTCCGCACCGTCCGTCAGGCGTCGGCGCGGCCGAAGAGGGGGGCCAGTACGAGCTGGGCCGCGCCTTCGGCGACCTCGTCGGCCGCGGCTCGGACCGGGACCGGTCCCTCGCCGGTGCGCCGGGCGCGTTCGGCGAGGACGGCTTCGACGCCTCGTAGGAACGCGTCCGGGGCGGCGGTGACGGTACGGCCGCCCAGCAGGACCAGGTCGATGTCGAGGAGGGCGACGAGGTTGCCCGCCGCGATGCCGAGGACCCGGGCCGCTTCGGTGAGGTCGCCCCGGGCCACCGCCGCCAGGCACAGCGCCTCGACGCAGCCCCTGTCGCCGCAGCCGCAGGGCGGTCCGTCGAGCTGGACGACCTGATGTCCGAACTCCCCGGCCCCGGTCCGCACACCCCGGTGCACGGCCCCGCCGATGACGAGCCCGGCACCGAGGCCCGTACCGAGATGCAGATAAGCGAACGACCCGCGCTCCCCCGCCACCGCGAGCCCCAGCGCGGCCGCGTTGGTGTCCTTGTCGACCGCGACGGGCACCCCGAGCCGCCGCGCGAGCGCGTCCCGCAGGGGAAAGCCGTCCCACTCGGGGAAGCCGGTGACGCGGTGCAGCACGCCCCGGGTGTGGTCGAGGGGGCCGGGGAGGGCGACGCCGACGCCGAGGAGGGCGAGGAGCGTGCCTGCGTCACCCTGGCCCTCCCCGCCTCCTTCCCGCACCCCCGCCACCAGCACCTCCGCCTCCCCCGCGACCGCCGCCACGACAGCCTCCGCCCCCGCACCCAGGTCCAGCTCGGCCCGCCGTTCCCGCACCACCGTGCCCGCGAGATCCACCAGCACCGTCCGCAGCGCGTCGCGGTCCAGGTGGACGCCCACCGCGTGACCCGCCCCGGGTACGAGACGCAGTACCGTCCGCCGCTTGCCGCCCGTCGAGGCGCGGTGGCCCGCCTCCGCCGCGAGGCCCTCCTCCCGCAGCCGGGCGGTGATCTTGCTGACGGCCTGCGGGGTGAGGCCCGTGCGGTCGGCGAGTTCCAGTCGGCTGATTCCCCCGGCGCCCGCACCCCTCAGCAGGTCGAGCACGAGCGCGGTGTTGTGGCTGCGCAGGGCCGGGAGGTTGACGCCGCCGTTCGTCCTGTTCACGCTGCCATTGTCCGCCACACTTGCACTTTGGCAACAGCGTTGCGAAAGTGGAGGGCATGACTGCTGCTGACCTCCGCGTGGGCCTCGTCGGCTACGGCCTCGCGGGCTCCGTCTTCCACGCCCCGCTGATCGCCGCCACCGAGGGCCTCACCCTCGACACGGTGGTCACCTCGAACCCCGAGCGGCAGGCACAGGCCCGCGCCGAGTACCCGGACGTCCGTACGGTCCAGGGCGCCGACGAGCTGTTCGCCCGCGCCGGCGAGCTGGACCTGATCGTCATCGCGTCTCCGAACAAGACACACGTCCCGCTCGCCACCACCGCCCTGAAGGCCGGCCTGCCGGTCGTGGTCGACAAGCCGATCGCGGGAAGCGCGGCCGAGGCGCGACAGCTGGCGGCGCTCGCCGAGGAGCGCGGCCTGCTGCTCTCCGTCTTCCAGAACCGGCGCTGGGACAACGACTTCCTGACGCTCCGCAAGCTCCTCGACGAGGGCGAGCTGGGCGACGTATGGCGCTTCGAGTCCCGTTTCGAGCGGTGGCGGCCGCAGCCCAAGGGCGGCTGGCGCGAGTCCGGCGACCCCGCAGAGATCGGAGGTCTGCTCTACGACCTCGGCAGCCATGTCGTCGACCAGGCCCTGACCCTCTTCGGACCCGCCGCCTCCGTGTACGCCGAGGCGGACGTCCGCCGCCCGGGCGCCGAGATCGACGACGACACGTTCCTCGCGATCACCCACACGAGCGGCGTCCGCTCCCACCTGTACGTCTCCGCCACCACTGCCCAACTCGGCCCCCGTTTCCGGGTGCTGGGCTCCAAGGCGGGTTATGTGAAGTACGGCCTGGACCCGCAGGAGGCGGCCCTGCGCGAGGGCGAGCGGCCCGGCGCGGCGGCCGGCTGGGGCCGGGAGCCCGAGTCGCTGTGGGGCCGGCTGGGCTCGGGCGAGTCCCCCGTGACGGGCGGCGGCAGCCCCGTCCCCACCCTGCCCGGCGACTACCCGGCTTACTATGCGGCCGTGGCCAGGGCCCTGACCGACGGCGGCACCAACCCGGTGACCGCGCTGGAGGCGGCCGCCGCCCTCGACGTACTGGAGGCGGCGCGCCGTTCGGCCCTCGACGGAGTGGCGGTGAAGCTGTGACGCACAACACCGAGCTGACCCCGAAGTTCCAGCCGGAACTCACCCCGCCGCTGGAGGAGCTGGAGGCGCAGGAACGCCGCCTGGTCTTCCGGCAGTTCACGTACGACGACGCGTGGGCGCTGGGCTCCCTGCTGGTGGAGATGGCCCGGGAGCGGCAGGCACCGGTGGCGATCGACATCCACCGCGGCGGCCAGCAGCTCTTCCACGCGGCCCTGCCGGGCTCCGCCCCGGACAACGACGGCTGGATCGACCGCAAGCGCCGGGTCGTGGAGCGCTACGGCTCCGCCTCCTACCTGGTCGGCGCCCGTTTCCGCGCCAAGGGCAGCACCTTCGAGGAGTCCTCGCGCCTGGACCCGGACGAGTACGCGGCCCACGGCGGGTCCTTCCCGATCACGGTGGAGGGCGTGGGCGTCGTCGGCACGGTGACGGTCTCGGGCCTGCCCCAGCTGCAGGACCACCGGTTCGTGGTCGAGGCGCTGGAGGAGTTCCTGAGCAAGGACCGGTAGTCCGGGACAGGAATGACCGCCGGGTCCTTGCGCGTTGGCATCTGCCATGAAGCAGATCATCGGCAAGTACGGCATCTGGAACGGCGGCGGCCTGCGCGGGGAGGACCCGGGCCGGCAAGGCGAACGGGCCGAGGCCGCCGCCGAGCTGGAGGAACTCGGGTTCGGCGCGATCTGGCTGGGCGGCAGCAGCTCCGCCGCCAACGCCGCCCCGCTCCTCGAGGCGACCTCGCGGATCGCCGTCGGCACCAGCATCCAGAGCATCTGGGACCACGAACCGGAGGCCGCCGCCGCGAGCTTCACCGACCTGGACGCCGCCCACTCCGGCCGTTTCCTCCTGGGCCTGGGCGTCAGCCACGCCAAGATCGCCGACCAGTACCGGCGCCCGTACTCGGCCCTGGTGGCCTACCTGGACGCCCTGGACGAGGCGGGCGTACCGGCCGGGGGCCGGGTGCTGGCCGCGCTGGGCCCCAAGACCATCGAGCTGGCCCGGACCCGTGCGGCCGGCTCGATCCCGTACCTGGTCACCGCCGAGCAGACGGCACGGTCCCGCGAACTCCTGGGCGAGGGGCCCCTGTTGGCCCCCGAGCTGAAGGTCGTCCTCGAGACCGACCCCCGGCGGGCCCGTACCGTGGCCCGCGACTGCCTGGCCATCTACCTGGGCCTGCCCAACTACACCAACAACTTCCTCCGCAACGGCTTCACGGAGGACGACCTGAGGGACGGCGGCAGCGACCGCCTGGTCGACGCGGTCTTCGCCTGGGGCACGGACGAGCAGATCCGCGCCCGTGTCGACGAGTTCGTCGAGGCGGGCGCGGATCATGTGGCCCTGCAGATCGTGGACGGCGGCCCGCGCTCCGGCATCCCGAGGCAGGCCTGGCGCAGGCTGGCCTCGCTGCTGGGGTGAGTGAACCGCCCTACATGTCCTGTCCTACGCGTCCTGCCCTATGCGTCCTGCCCTACGTGACGTGCCCTACGCGTCCTTGAACTCCTGGCGCTGACGCCCGAGCCCCGAGATCTCCAGCTCCACCACGTCCCCGGACCGGAGATAGGGCTTGGGCTCGGGCTCCCCCAGGGCGACCCCGGCCGGCGTGCCCGTGTTGATCACATCGCCCGGGTACAGGGTCATGAACTGGCTGACGTACCGCACCACTTCACCGACGGGGAAGATCTGCTCGGCGGTCGTGCCGTTCTGCTTCAGCTCCCCGTTGACCCACAGCTTCAGGGACAGGTCCTGCGGATCCGGCACCTCGTCCGCCGTCACCAGCCAGGGCCCCAGGGGGTTGAACGTCTCGCAGTTCTTCCCCTTGTCCCAGGTCCCCCCGCGCTCGATCTGGAACTCCCGCTCGGACACGTCGTGCGCCACCGCGTACCCGGCGACATGGGCGAGCGCGTCCTCCACGGACTCCAGGTAGCGGGCCGTACGCCCGATGACGACCGCCAGCTCGACCTCCCAGTCGGTCTTCACCGACCGCCGGGGCACCAGCACCGTGTCATAAGGGCCCACCACCGTGTCCGCGGCCTTGAAGAAGATCACCGGCTCGGCGGGCGGCTCGGCCCCCGTCTCGCGCGCGTGGTCGTGGTAGTTCAGGCCGATGCAGACGATCTTCCCGATCCGGGCGATCGGCGGCCCGACCCGGAGCCCCGTGGCGTCCAGCGCCGGCAGGTCCCCGGCCTCCGCGGCCGCGCGGACCCGGCCCAGTGCCGCGTCGTCGGCGAGCAGCGTCCCGTCGATGTCGTCCACGACACCGGACAGGTCCCGCAGGACCCCGTCGGCGTCGAGCAGCGCGGGCGTCTCCGTTCCCGCCGTACCGACTCGCAGCAGCTTCATGATCACAGTCTCCCTCTATCGCGGGGTGTCCACCGACGGGTGCAGCCATCGGATGACTGGTCGATCGTCCAAGGTCGATGTCCGCTCCGCAATACCCGGTTCACGGACTGGACCGGTCAGCGGTAGAGAACCGCCCGCTCCACCGCCGCCCAGGTCGAACTGGTCACCACGTACAGCGCGGCCGCCAGCGGCACCACCGCGACGGTGAAGAGGGTGAAGAAGGACATGTACGGCATGACCTTGCTCATCGCGCCCGCGCCGGGGACCGGTTGCCCGTCCGTGACCGGCACGACCGGGTTCGCGGCCATCATGCGCTTGGTGCGGCGGTAGTTGAAGGTCGCCACCACGGCCACGAACGCGAACAGGCAGACGTAGACGAGCCCCGCTCCCCCGAACGCCCCGCCGTGCCCGAGCGCGTCCGCCCAGCGTCCGCCGAGCGGCGCGGCGAACAGGTCGTGACCGAGGAGTGCGTTCGCCTTCCCGCCGATCGTCGTGTTGGAGAAGAGGTGGTAGAGCAGGAAGAACGCCGGCATCTGGAACATCACGGGGAGGCAGCCGGTCAGTGGTGAGACCTTCTCCTCGGCGTGCAGTGCCAGCACCGCCTTCTGGAGCTTGTCGGGCTGGTCCTTGTGCTTCTTCCGCAGCTCGGCGATCTTCGGCTGGAGCTTGGTGCGGGCCTTCTGGCCGCGGGCGGCGGCGCGGGACAGGGGGTGCACGAGCAGTCGTACGAAAGCGGTGAACAGGACGATCGCGGCGGCGGCCGCGGTGGCGCCGAACAGGGGGTGGAGCAGGTCGGCGAGATGCTGGACCAGGTCAGCGAAGACGGACATGGGTGAGCCCTCCGGGGGTCTCGTCGTGCCGGAAGTGAGCAAGGCGGCATGACGACCCGCGCGGGGTGTCCTTACAGGTCCTTACAGGAGTGAGCCCCTACGCGACGGTCGCCGGGAGGGCGTGTCCGGGCGCTCGGGGGCGGGGGCGGCCCTTGGCGCCGGGGTCGCGTTGCGGCAGGAAGGCCGTACGGCGGGCGCGGTCGCGGATGGCCGTGCGGACCCGCGTGGGCGGTACGGCGGGTGCGCAGCGCGAGGCGATCAGCGAGCAGGCGGCGAACGCGGAGCCGGCCGCGGCGGTCGCGGCGAGGGCGACGGCGGCGGAGAGGCTGCCGGCGTCGACGAGGACGACGTCGAGGAGGAGGAGCAGGAGCGCGGCGGCGGGACGCATGCCGGCCCAGCTGCGGATCACGGCACTCCCCCTCTCCCTGTCGTCGGTCCTCCCCCGGTTATACCTGATCGACCGCGACCGGCGCGCGGACCTCGCGATGCTGGTCTCGGCGGCCCTGGCACTGGTGGCGGCGGCGAGCGTGGTGGCGCTGCGAGAGCACTGAGCTCCTCAACGCGGCCGCGACGACACGAGCTTGCCCCACACCACCAGCCGGTACCGGGACGTGTACTCCGGGGTGCACGTGGTGAGGGTGAGGTAGTGACCGGGCACGGTGTAGCCGTAGTTCGGGTGGACCGTCGAGCGCGGGACGGGGCGGAGCACTCCCGAGTCGCGGGCCGCGGTCTGGCGCAGGGTCTTGTCCACGGCGTACGTGTGGACCGCGCTCCGCGTCTCCACGCGGACGGTGTCCCCGGGCGTCAGGCGGTTGATGTACCGGAAGGGCTCGCCGTGGGTGTTGCGGTGCCCGGCGAGCGCGAAGTTGCCGGCGCCGCCCGGCTGCCCGGTGCCGGGGTAGTGGCCGACGTACCCCTTGTTGAGAACGCTCTGCTTGCCGACGCCCTCGGCGACGGGCACGCGGAGGTGGAGGCGGGGGATGTCGAGGACGGCGTACGCCTGGGACAGGTCGGGGGTCGCGGAGCCATCGGCCGGAGAAGCGGGCGAGGAAGAGGGCGGGACGGCCGTACCGGAATCCGCAACGGCGCCCGGGTTGGAGGCCGTGTCGGGGGCCGCGCCAGGATCGTCGCCCGCCGCACCCGACCCCTCCTCCTGGTCCCACTGCCGCTCCAGCGCCTCGACCTTCCGCTGAGCGCCCTCCCTGGCCTCCCGGTTGGTCCACCACAGCTGGTGCACGACGAGCAGCAGCAGGACGATCCCTGCGGTGACCAGGCATTCCCCACCGGTCCACACCGCGCGTCGGCGCCGCTCGCGCCGGCGCCGGGCTCCGTGGTGCATGACGCGCTGCCGCATACCTCACGCCTCCTCGGAACGCCTCCTCGGACGGGGCCGCCCGCACGATAAGGGCCGGGCCTCCAACTCACCAGTGCCGAGCGCCTCGTAGCGCGGGCGGAGAGGTCGGAGCGGTCGCCGTGCGCCCGGCGCAGCGGTCGGCGCGTCCGGCATACCGAACTTCCTCCACAGGTTTTAGGAAGGGCTGTCAGAACTCTCGACAACCCCATTGGCCGCACCCGATGCTTCCTCGTGGCATGAACGGGGCAGGCCACGACGCCGGCCAGAAGGCCGCGTCGATCCATCGGAGTTCGGAGTAGCCATGATCCGACGCAGAACGCTGCTGACAGCCGCAGGAGGCACCCTCCTCGGCAGCGCGCTGGCCACCGGTACCGCCCATGCGGACGCAACGATCGCGGTCAGCCCGGGGACGTCGTACGGCACCTGGGAGGGCTGGGGCACCTCCCTGGCCTGGTGGGCCAACGTGTTCGGCGCCCGGGACGACTTCGCCGACATCTTCTTCACCACCAAGTCGACGTCCTACAACGGCACTTCGCTCCCCGGCCTCGGCCTCAACATCGCCCGCTACAACCTGGGCGCGTCCAGCTGGAACTCGGTGGGCGGCACGTCGATGACCGCCTCGCCGAACATCCCCGCCTTCAAGCAGATCGAGGGCTTCTGGCAGGACTGGAACAACGAGGACCCGACGTCCTCGGCGTGGGACTGGACGGCGGACGCGAACCAGCGGGCGATGCTGGTGAAGGCGACCCAACGCGGGGCTGTCAGCGAGCTGTTCGCCAACTCGCCCATGTGGTGGATGTGCCTGAACCACAACCCCTCCGGCGCCTCCGGCGGCGGCAACAACCTCCAGTCCTGGAACTACCGCCAGCACGCCTCCCACCTGGCCGCGACCGCCCTGTACGCCAGGAACAACTGGGGCGTGAACTTCTCGACGGTCGACGCCTTCAACGAGCCCTCCTCGTCCTGGTGGACCGCGACCGGCACGCAGGAGGGCTGCCACATGGACGCGACGGTCCAGTCGGCCGTACTGCCGTACCTGCGCAGCGAGTTGAACAACCGCGGCCTGACCGGCGTGAAGATCTCGGCCTCCGACGAGACGAGTTACGACCTCGCCCGCACCACCTGGAACTCCTTCAGCTCGACGACGAAGGGGTACGTCAACCAGGTCAACGTGCACGGCTACCAGGGCTCGAACGGCCGCAGGGACCTCCTCTACACGGACGTGGTCACCACGGCCGGCAAGAAGCTGTGGAACTCCGAGACCGGCGACAGCGACGGCACCGGCTACACCATGGCCTTCAACCTGCTCTACGACTTCCGCTGGCTGCACCCCACGGCCTGGGTCTACTGGCAGGTCATGGACCCGTCGACGGGCTGGGCGATGATCGCGTACGACCAGAGCACCCTCCAGCCGACCGCGGTCCAGACGAAGTACTACGTCATGGCCCAGTTCGCCCGGCACATCCGCCCCGGCATGAAGATCATCGACACGGGCGTGAGCAACGCGGTCGCGGCCTACGACTCCTCGGCCAAGCGCCTGGTCATCGTGGCCCTCAACACCTCCACCTCGGCCCAGACCCTGACCTTCGACCTGTCGAGGTTCACGACGGTGACGGGCGGCTCCGGCGGCCTCGTCCCGCGCTGGAACACGGTGACGACGGGCGGCGACAAGTACGTGTCGTACTCCAACACCTTCCTGAGCGGGAAGTCGGTGGCGGTGCCGTTCGCGGCGAAGGCGGTGCAGACGCTCCAGATCGACGGCGTGACGATCTGAGGTGACACGTGAAGGGGCGGGGGGCGCGGGCCGGGCCCGGGGCTCTTCTCCTGTTAACCGGGCCCTGGCCTGCACCTCCCTCTTCTTTGTCACTGATCGGCAGTACGGTGTCACCCATGCGCCCCGACACGCCTGCCGAGAACGTCGACCACACCGCCGAAGCGGCGCGCCTGGAGCGGACCGCCGACCGGTATCCCGAGGACGCCGAAGCCCTGCTCCTGCAGGCCGCGGCCCATCTGGAACTGGCCGGCGACCGCCCTGCCGCGTCCTCCCTCTACGACCGCCTGCTGGCCACGCAGGAGGGCCTGGAGAACCCGTTTCTCGTCCGTGCCCTGAAGGCCGCGAACCTCTGGGAGTACGGCCATGAGGCCGAGGCCCGCGCGATCATCGAGGGCGTCCGCGCGGCGTCACCCCGGGACCCGGCGCCCTGGGTGATCGTCGCGGAGGCCCTGGAGTCCCACGACGAGCTGGAGCAGGCGCAGGAGACGTTCACGGAGGGAGCCAGGGTGCTCCTCACAGACGTAGCGGAGCCGCCGTACTCCACGCATCCTGTGCTGTTCGGCCGCCACCGCGTCCGCCGCATGCTGGGCCTGCCCCACGACGACTGGGACGTCCTGGCGGACACCCTCCACACCTCCCCGGTCTCCCTGGACGAACTGCACGACCCGAAACGCGTCTGGTCGCTCGGCTCGGAGAACCCGGCGGAACTGGAGGCGGAGATCTCCCGCCTGCGCGCGGAACTCGGCACGTTCAGGGAGGCGCTGTCCCGCCCGTTCCCGGTGGCGGTCCTGCACTGGCCCGCCTCCGAACTCACGGAACTGGTGGACGCCTACCCGTCCCTCTCCGCGGAGTACCCCTCCCACGAGGAGCACCTGGCGACGATAGAGGCGTCCCTACGCGAACTGTCCGCCTCCGGCACGGCGAACCTGGGCATCGTGACAGGCACGGTCCCGTCGTACGAGGCCTTCGCGGCATCGGAGGGCACGTCCCCGGCAGAGCCCTCACTGCTCCCCCAGTACGCCACGACCCTGGCGGCGCGTGGGCGTGCGGTGGAGTGGCCGCCGCAGCGGGGGACGGCTTGTTGGTGCGGGTCGGGGCGGGTTTATGGGGAGTGCCACGGGGAGTGACGCGGAAAGGGGGGCGAGGGCGGCGTTGGTGGCTCGCCTTTCCCCCACCCGAGGCACACCGTCTCCCACCGGCCGCAAGCCGCTGGGCAAACGGGGCGTGCCACCGCGACGCGACCGCGCAAATCCAACTCCGCTCACAGAGCAAGCTGGCTTGCCCCCACCCACCGGGGCCACCCATCCCTCCAGGCCACCCGCTTGCTTCTCCCCCGTGCTGGAGCGGACTGGGTCAAGGGTCGGCCGAAGGCTGATCGCCGCAGGCGACGCGACCGCAGGGAGCGCCCTTGAGGCAGTCCGTGGAAGCACGACACTGACCGAGAAGCGGGCGGCCCGACGGCACCTATGAAGTGAGCGGTGCCGCTGGACGGTTCAACGCCGCTGGATCAGCCGCACCGGATGTCCGGGGTGCTGAGGGTGTACTTCACCCCGCCCCGGATCAGCGACCCGCTCAAGTGGATGCACTCATTGGTCGCATCGAACCAGGTATAGAGCGGCCCGGCGTAGTAGTGGTAGTTCGCCGGGTGCTCCTGCGGCGGGTCGGCGACGTAGTCACCACTCTCGTTGTGGAGGTACAGCGTGATGTTGGACGCCAGACCGTCGTAGGGGCTGGAGAAGAACTTCGCGCAGTTTCGCTTGGTCGAGGCGTTCCAGTAGGTGCGCGCGTAGCCGCCCCCGTTGCTCCCCGAAGGGCTCTTGGCCCAGTAGGACTTGCCGTCCCAACTGCCGCTGCACTCAACAGCCGCGGGAGCGGAGGCAGTTGCCGCCTCGGCCGGTACCGCCTGCGCGGTCGGGGCGGCGACCAGACCGAGCATCAGCGCCATGACACCGAGGCCGAGCAGCTGTGTTCTCCGTAAACGCTTCATCCGCAACTCCTGTGGTGAGATGTCGCCAATCCGGTACATGACACGAAGCACTCGGAATGTTCCGCCTGTCGCGGAGTCAACACCCGGCTTGTCACGAAATCTCCGCCGTATTGCACGGACGAGCGGGCTCCTCGTCCTCGTCCTTCTGCCGACCGCTCGGGAGCCCGCGCCATCAACCGTCCGTAGGACTGACAGCGCACCGTGCGCGCCCCGCAAGCCAGACGGCGATCCGCTCCCTGAACTCACGATTGACGTAGGGACTGTCGTGAACGGCTATCCGTTCCAGGTGCCTCAGGACGTTCTCCGAGCGGTTCGGGTGGCGCACCGCGAGCACGTCGACGCCGATCTCGCCCGTTGAGGCATGGACGTACACGCTGCTGTCGAGAGCCATCATGGCGAAGCCCGGGTGACCCGCGTGAATGCCGAGGAACGCCGATGCCGCGGCCCGGCCCATGATGTCCCAGCGCTCCAGGAGCCGGCCCCGGGTCCAGACCGCCGGCGCGGTGTGACTGCCGCTGTGCAGGTGCCGCAGGGCGGCCTGGTGCGACCGGGTGCCCTGCGGGAGCTGCACGAGAAACTCACGCCGATGGTCGAGAAGGCCCGAGGAGAGAGCGAGGTCGTACCAGTCCGCATTGAGTCGGTCGACAAGCCGCGGGGTGTCGTAGGGGTGGGAAAAGCCGCCGACCAGGTCTTCGGCGCCGTATCCAACGACGTACGGCATCACACCGTCCGGCACAGCGTTCGGAATCACCTCGATCCCGGCCCGCCACAGCGGCCGGTACACCTTACGGACACGCTCCTGAGCACCCATCGATCACTGCTCCTGTCAACCGGCCATCATCGCATCCGAGATGGACTTGACCCCACCGTGCACGGTGAGCCCCCCGTCCACAGGAATCTCTGCACCGGTGATGAAAGACGACTCGTCGCTCAGCAGAAACACCACAAGCGGAGCGATGTCATCAACTGTCCCGCTCAAGGCCACGGTCGACGGTTTCTATCGCTACGTCTTCGCGGGCACCCCCACCACCACCGCAGCGACGGCGCCCGGCGACTTCGTCGACGAGGTAGGCAGTTCGGCGGCACCGCTGGTCAGCACTCCGCTGCCGGGCGCCGCCATGCTTTCCTGTCTTGCAGGGTCGTTCCACGCCTTGAGTGCCCGACAGGGTCACCGGTGAGGGACCCCACCACGAAGTAGCGCCAACACAACGGCGTGGAGCAGGAGGACCCGCCCCCGCTCCGCGCCTCGCGCCATCAGGACGTCAACCTCAGCGCCCTGAGCACGCCCGCACTCAGGGCTACGTCATTGTTGTGGCCCGGGACCGCGCGTCCATCCTCGACCCGGTACACGCCCTGCGTGGAGTTCACCAGGGTGAACCGGTTGCCGTGCGGTTCGTCGAGCAGCAAGACGTACTCCTTCCCGGCGGCGAGGTCTGCCGTTTCGGGCCCCGATCCGGGTGTCGTATAGACCAGTTCGAAGTCGCCGCCCGTGGGAGGAGACATCCCCTTGGCCGTCGCCAGCACCTGGGCCGTGGCGACGGTCTCGGTGAGACCGTCGGTCGTCTCCTCGTGCCCGGTGCCCAGCCGCGCCCTGACGATCAGCACAGACGCGTCCTCCAGCTCGGCAGTCGTACCGAAATACGGCTCGTCGGCCATCGGATCACCACCGCTCCCGCCGGGTTCCTTCGGGTCGTTCAGTGCGAACACGGCGACTGTCGTGACCGCGGCGGCGGCCGCGCAGGCGATGGCTGCCACGAGGATCCCGCGCCGGGACGACCGCCTGGCCGGTACTCGCTGCTGTGTCTCGACGGACCCGACCAAGTCGGCGAGCTCTGCCCGCGCACGCGCCGACAAACCGTGAACCGTCGCGTCCGGCACCGGATTGGCGTGCTGGACAAGGGACTTCACATGGGGCTTGTTGATCATGTCGACTCCTCGGGTGAGAGGGACGCGGGTGAGGCGTAGACATCACGGAAGGCTTCACGGGCGCGATGCAGCCGAACCCACACCGCCGGGCCGCTGCATCCGAGCACCGCGGCCGTCTCGGGCGTGCTGAGCCCGTCCCAGTAGCGCAGGAGCAGGACGTCCCTGTGCCGCTCGGGAAGCCGTTCGAGGGCCTCAAGAACGCTCGAGTCCTCTTCGGACGCCGGCACACGGTCCAGTTCGTCGGTGATGAGCCGGTGCAACTCAGTCAGCCGGGCCGCGGCGCGGTGGTGGTTGCTCAGCAGATTGCGCGCGGTGACGAACAGCCAGCCGGAGCCCACCTCCCCGCCCTTGAGCACGCGCTCCCACGCGATCCGGAAGACCTCGGCCGTCAGTTCCTCCGCCGCGCTCCGTTCGCCGATCCGGCGATGCAGGAAGGCGGACACCCGTGGGTGGTCCCGGACATACAGGGCCGTAAACCGTGCGGCGCGTTCACGGTCGGTCGCGGTCTGTATGTTCTCCACACCTCATAGATGTCATGAGCCCGGCACTTCCTTACGCCCACCCACGTCTTTTCTCCGAACCGGCCGGCCGGAAGGTCGGTCTCGCGGGCACAGCGGACACTACGGTCGCCCGCCGAGCGTCTGTGCCAGCACGAGGATGGGCTGTCCTCCTCACAGACAAGTCCACCTCAGCCAAGGGCGACGGCCTGAAAACGATCACTTTTCGACACAAGGGCTTCGATTGTCAGTGACTGCTGTTAGAACAGATCCACATCGGCATGAGGGAACGAAGGAGCGGTCGTGGCGGAATCGAGTGACCTCAAGGCTGGCCTCCACGAACGGCTTGTCACTCAAGAGCTGCACGATCAGATACAGGGTCTCGAGGCTGCGGGCTGGAAGGCCATCGACGCGGAGGTCAGTCCAGAGTCCACCCCGCACGTGCTGGCTAGGCACATCGGCGAAACCATCGGCCGTCGGTTGGCTCAACTGCCGCAGAACGAGCAGGTGGCCGTCGCTAACCAGATCATGCAATCGCTGACCGGTAGCACGCCAGGACTGGATGAAGGCGCACGCAACACCACCATCGTCGACGGCCCCCGGCAGTTGCTCGCCCTCGCGGAACAGGAAGCCCCCGGCGTCTACGCCATCCGCCCACTCACGCCGCTCTCCGAAACCGCACTGATCACCAACGCCCCGGACGACCCCAGCCTCGGCGCCGAACTGCGCGCAGAGCTAGCCACGGCCGACCGCATCGACCTTCTGTGCGCCTTCGTCAAGTGGTACGGCATCCGTGTCCTGGAGAGTTCACTGCGAGAAGCCGCCCGTCGTGGCGTACCCATTCGCGTCATCACCACGACGTACATGGGCGCCACCGACCGGCATGCCCTCGACCGACTCGTCCGAGACTTCGGCGCCGAAGTAAAGGTCAACTACGAGACCCGCTCGACTCGCCTGCACGCCAAGGCCTGGCTGTTCCGTCGCAATAGTGGATTCGATACCGCGTATGTAGGCAGCTCCAACCTCTCCAAGGCCGCACTTCTCGACGGCTTGGAGTGGAACGTACGCCTGTCGTCCGTGGCGACACCGGCTGTGTTGAACAAGTTCGAAGCCAGCTTTGACTCGTACTGGAACGACATCGCTTTTGAGACCTACGATCCAGCTCGCGACGCCCTCAAGTTGGACGAGGCCCTGGGCGTGGCCGGTAGCTCTACGTCTCACCCGGACGCAAAGATCAGCCTCTCCGGCCTTGAAGTGCGACCGTACCCACACCAGGCCGACATGTTGGAGCGCCTGCGCGTCGAGCGTGAGGTCCGCGGGCACCATCACAACCTGCTGGTGGCCGCGACTGGCACGGGCAAGACCGTGATGGCCGCCCTTGACTACCGCAATCTGCACAAGCAGTGGGGCGGCAAGCAGTACCCACGGCTGCTCTTCGTGGCACACCGCAAAGAGATCCTCAAGCAGTCGTTGCGTAAGTACCGCGAAGTGCTCGATGACGCGTCCTTCGGTGAGCCCCTCTTCAGCGGTGAACTACCGCGCGACTGGCAGCATGTCTTCGCCAGCGTCCAATCCCTGACCGACCAGCGACTCGACCAGTTCACTCCGGAGCACTTCGACATCATCGTCGTCGACGAGTTCCATCACGCTACGGCTACGACATACCGCCGCGTCCTCAACCATTTCAAGCCGAAGCAGCTCCTCGGCCTGACCGCCACGCCTGAGCGTGCCGACGGACTCAATGTGCAGGACGAGTTCTTCGAGGGCAGGATCGCTGCCGAGATGCGCCTGTGGGAGGCGCTCGATAACGACCTTCTGTGCCCATTCCACTACTTCGGAGTGCCTGACGGTACGGACCTCACCCGCCTCAACTGGCGTTCGGGGACGTACGACCAGAGCCAACTCGGCGACTTGTTCTCCGCCGACCACGCCCGGGCTCGTATCGTCATCAAGCAACTGCGGGACAAAGTATCCGACCCGACAAGTATGCGGGCCCTCGGATTCTGCGTAACCCGGAAGCACGCTCACTTCATGGCCAAATGCTTCCAAGAAGCGGGATACAAGGCTGCGGCCTTGGATAGTGAGTCAAAACCCGAAGTCCGCGACCGGATCCTGTCCGAACTCAAGACAGGAGAGGTCCAGGTCATCTTCTCCGTAGACCTGTTCAACGAGGGCTTGGACATCCCCGACGTTGATACGCTCCTGCTCCTCCGTCCGACGAACAGCGCCACGGTCTTCCTCCAACAGCTCGGTCGAGGTCTGCGCCGCACGCCGGACAAGCCGGTGCTCACAGTCCTCGACTTCATTGGGCAGCACCGTGCAGAGTTCCGTTTCGAGGAGCAATTCCGTGCGATGACAAACCTGTCGCGCAACCGACTTCTTGAGCACGCTGAGCATGACTTCCCTCTACTGCCGTCCGGCTGCCAGATCATCCTTGAAGGCAAGTCCAAGGACATTGTGCTGGACAACATTCGCGCCCAGATCAAGGCAACCGTTCAGACTCTGGCCAAGGAGGTCAGGGCCTTTCGTACACCGCTCCTCGCCGACTACCTCAGGGAGAGCCGGCGCGAAATCAAAGAGCTCTACAAGTCCAACAACTCGTGGACGTCCGTCCTGCGTCGCGCCGGTCTGGCCGAGCTGCCTGAACAGGCCGGCGAGGAAGACCTCTTGAAGCGCGTGCATGCGTTCCTACACGTCGACGACCTCGAGCGCGCGGAGGCATATACCCGTCTGCTGAGCGATGACGCTCCGACTTACGAAGACTTGAACGCGAGAGACAAGACATACGCGCGCATGCTCTTCTTCAACCTCTGGGACAAGGCCGGCGGTTTCAGCTCCTACGCGCAAGGGCTGGAATCACTCCGTGAGCAGCCAGCCCTCCGTAGTGAACTGCGGCAGGTGCTCAAGCACGTGATGGGGCAGGCCGACCACTTCCCCATCCCCTTGGAGGGCCCACACGCACACATCCCTTTGAAGATCCACAGCGCGTACAACCGCTCGGAGATCCTGGCTGCGCTGGGCGTCGCTCGACTCAACGGACAGATGCCTGGCTCCTTCGCGCAGGGCGTCCTATGGGACCAACCGAACCAGACGGACGCACTGTTGATCACTCTTGAGAAGAACGAGAAGGACTTCTCCCCCACCGTCAGGTACAAGGACTACGCCCTGAGCCCTTCGCTCTTCCACTGGGAGTCACAGAGCACAACCGCAGAGACCTCCCCCACCGGTGTGCGCTACCAAGAGCACGTCCAACGTGGCAGCCATGTGCTGCTGTTCATGCGGCGGTATAAGGACACGGACATCGGCAAAGCCCAGCCGTGGATGCTGCTCGGCCCGGCGACCTATGTTCGGCACGAGGGCAGTAAGCCCATGGCCATCACCTGGCAACTTCATCATGAGCTGCCTGCAGATGTTTGGTCGTATTCGGCCATCGCCACGGGCTAGCCGACCGGCTGTCGTGGATCACGAATGATCTCACCGGCTCGATGAAGGAAGGTGGCATGTGCTTCCGCCATCTCAGCCCTGGCCTGCTCAAAGCTGACCCACTCTGCGCTTGAGCCTGAGAAACTGACACTCTCGATGTGCAGTAAGGCGCGCGCGGCCGCCACCGACTTGCCCGTGATCGCATGGGCCAAGGAGTACGCCTCCGTTGGCCCCCAGAGCGCCAATTGGCTGGTTTTGGCCTGCAGTTCGAGTGCTCGATCTCGCACTTCACGCCCTGTCGGTTCATCAAGCCGTGTTCCATTTCGTATCTCAGGCGCCATACGGGCAAGCACTTCCTCAAGAGCGGCATAAGCCACAAGGAGGGCGGCAAAGGACTGGTGTCGCTGACTACGCACCCATTGCCAATGCTCCGCCGCCGCCTGGCCGTGCACCTGCGCCAGGGCCGCCTCAACTGCCTTTCGCCCGCCCGCTTCCGCTCCGCGCTTGGCGTACCTTCCAGCGATCACAGCCCCGATGATCGCCGCCGCGAAAGCGATAACACCCGAGATGACCGTCCCCGTCGCATCACTCATCACACCATCCTCGCTTGGACCCAGCGCCACCACAACGCCCCTCCAAGCAGACTGTGCCACTACCTGCACTCCGTGAGCACTGCTATTAACCTCGACCCATGACGACATCCACACCCGGGTTTCAACCCGGCGCCATCCTCACACGTGCCGAAATCCATCCCGTGCTTGGCGGCAGCGGGTACGCGGGTATCTGCCCGGCGAAGGAGAAAAGGAACGTTCTCCTGTTCTCCGACAGCAAGATTGGCGAGCGTTACGGATATCGCGATGGCTGGCTCGCTGAGGATGACGACATCGGCCCAATATTTACCTATACCGGAGCAGGTAAGCGAGGCGATCAGAACCTCAGTGGCGGAAATGCTGCAATCATGGAACACGCCAGCAAAGGCCGCACCCTGCACTTATTTATCGCCGTGGGCAAGGTCCCAGGAAGCGACACGCGAACGCACAGGTATATAGGCCAGTTTAAGGTCGACGACCGCAATCCGTTCGAGATACGGGAAGCCAGGGACGAACTAGGCGAGGATCGCAACGTCATTGTCTTCCGACTCCGCCCCATCGGTCTTTACATCCGGGAGGCTTCCGACACTCTTCAACCGGCGTCCACTTCCAGATTTCGCTTCCATCGGACCGCAGGCCGCCTGGCTCGAGCCTACCGACGACAGAGGCGCCGACAGCAGCCGACCAACGTCGAGCAGGTAGGAGCGGCGACCCGTGACGATCTGGCAGATGCCTTCGAGGACCGCGAGACTGCGGCTGGGGAAACTATCGTTCAATTAGAGGTGTCGATGCGGAATTCGACATCTCAACTTGTATTCGATCTTTACAACCAGACGAACAACACACTGTACGAGCCAACGGCTAGCGCAGCAAGTGAGTCAATCACTCAGGCTCTTGCCCAACTCCTGCAAGCGCGCCGCTACTTGAGACGCCTGGCTCACAGTCAGCCCCTCCACCTGATGGTGCTCGCACCGACGCTTCCCCGCGAAGATCTCCGTGATCTGCTCACTGAACACGGGATCGGCATCGTCTATCGAAATGACAGCGGCAGTTTCTCTGAGTTCGAGGCAAGCACCACGCCCTCGAGCAGTGCTCCTGACTTCCGCTGCATAGATTGCCCTGCACTCGCCTCCTGAGTTTCAGGTGATGGCGCGCATGAGCGGCTGAACGGGAGGATTACCAGCAGGTGTGCAGGCGCTGGTAATCCTCCGACAGCTACCCAGCCTCCGCCTCGAAGCGGACCTGCGCCCGATCAAGGGCCTCGTCGGCGTCGCGACCGTGAGCCCTCAGCCAGTGCAGGACGTCGACCATCACATCGATCGCCGCTTCTTCGACCACCGCCACCGCTCCGGTTCCTGCCAGCCACAGGCGCGCCCGCTCGCAGCCGTAATTACTCAGCAGGCTCTCCACCCGATTCACGCGAGCGCCTCCAGAGTGCTCCTCAGCTGAGGACAGCCCCGTCGGCAGCTCACACCACGTCACCTTCTGGTCGGCCTGGAGCTGAACGCCCCAACGGTCGGTGACAGCGCTGATCAGCGCCATTCCTCTGCCGGTCTCGGCATCCAGGCCGGCATCGAGGAGCACCGGCAGTGCGCGGGTGTCGGAGTCGTGAACCTCGATCCGCAGACGGCTTCCGCTCATGGACACGACGAGGGTGGCGGGCGTACCGGTACCCACGTGAGTGATGACGTTCGACGCGAGCTCGCTGACACAGAGCTGAGCGGCATCGATGACACCGTGAAGGCCCCACAGCCCCAGGTGAAGCCGCATGATCCGCCGCAGCGCGGCAACCTCCTGCGGCTCCGCAGTGAAGGGAAGACTCCAGGGCTTCCTCGGGACACCAGCGATGCAGTCCATCCACCAACACCTCTACCTTCGAGTCCAGTTGCGAAGTGCGATCACCCACATACAGAGAGTTGCATTGGAACTCTCAAAATGGAACTCTCATCTCAGGCTTCTAGTGGTGCGACCGGATGGCGAGCGCCCCCGGCGCGCGCCACCTTGCCGTTCCCTCGGGACAACCAGGACGATTCGCTAGATCGACACGAAGGGCCGCAGGCATGGCAGTTGGACCCACGACACGAAGGCGCCAACTCGGCGCCGACCTCCGTCGTCTCCGCGAGCGAACAGGGTTGACCCTCGAAGAGGCAGGCACCCGCGTCGGCATCTCGAAGGCGACCTTGAGCCGCTACGAAACGAAGGAAGGGACCGTCAAGTGGCCGGCCGTTGATGCCCTCTGCCGCGAGTACGGCGCCTCCGACGAGGAACGTCTGGCCCTCGTAGAGCTCGCGAAAGGCGCCAAGATCCAGGGCTGGTGGCGGTCCCTCGACGACCCCATCCCCGAGTCGATGAACCTCATGCTCACGCTTGAGGACGAAGTCGTACGCGAAGACCACTACGCCTGCATGTACATCCCTGGTCTTCTGCAGACCCGCGCCTACGCGGAAGCCGTCCACCGGGCCTCGGAAGTGCAGTGCCCCGAGCGCGAAGTTCAGCACATGGTCGACATCCGCATGAAGCGGCAAGAGCTCCTCGAACGAGAGGAACCCCCGCTGCTGTGGTGCGTGATCGATGAGGCGGCACTACGGCGCAGGGTAGGCGGCGGCGAGGTCATGCGGGACCAGCTCCACCACCTACTCGCCATGGCACAGCGACCACACGTCACCGTCCAGGTGCTCCCCTTCTCATCCGGCGCACACGCTGCCGCCGTAGGCAGTTTCGCGGTCCTGCGAGGTCCGTCTCCCGAACTGGACGTGGCATACGTGGACTTGCTCGGCGGTGGTCTCTTCATGGAAAAGCAACGAGAACTGGAGCGTTATAGATTGGCGTTCGAGTACCTCAGCGCGCAGGCGCTCGATCTTGAGTCCTCGGCGGCGGTCATCCGCCGTATAAGCAAGGAGCTTTGATGACGAAGGCACCGACGCACGCGTGGTTCAAGTCCTCCTACAGCGGAGGCAGCGGAACCGAGTGCGTGGAGACCGCCTTCGTACAGCCCGAGGTACTCGTACGGGACTCCAAAGCACCTGAACGCCCGTATCTCGTCATGTCAGTGGGCGCCTGGTGCGGCTTCCTGTCCGGAGTACGTCGTACCTCTCCTGGGGGCTTTTAGGAGCAGGCGACCTTGAGCGGACCGCAAGCCAAGAAACCCGTGCCCGCGCCCCTGCGAACCAACGGCGATCCCCGTGCCGCCCTCCGGTCCGGCCGAGACGGATCTGAGCGCGGTCGCCTCGAAGGCATCGATCTCGTGGGACGCTGAAGCAGGAGACCGATGAGTGGTGAGTAGCGTCCTCACGGCGATGATGACCGGGCCGATCGTCCCCACCAGGAGAGCACCCCGTGACCATCGTGAAGGACATCACTCTCCGCGCCACACACCACTGCGAAACCACCACCCTCGGCCTCCTCCTCCGCCACCAGGGCGTCGATCTCTCCGAGCCCATGCTCTTCGGACTCGGTCGTGGGCTCTCCTTCGTCTACTGGGACAGCAAGAGCATGGGGTTCCCCTTCCTGGGGGGACGGGTCAAGCCCTTTGAGCTCACCCGGAATCTGGCTGAGACGCTCGGGTTGGATCTCGTGGTGCAGGAGACCGCCTCGCCTCGGAAGGCGTGGGCGAACGTGGTGGAGGCCATTGAGGGCGGCCGGCCCGTGGGGCTGCAGCTGGACAGTTATCACCTGGACTACTTCGGGGCGAAGGTGCACTTCGGGGGGCATGTCGTCGCCATGTATGGCTACGACGAGCAGGTCGCCTACCTGGTGGACACCGAGCAGCAGGGCGGAGCGGTGTCCACGAGTCTCGGCGGTCTCGCTCAGGCTCGGGCCGCGCGTGGGCCCATGACCGCCAGGCACCGGTCCTTCACCCTCACCGCTCCCACCGTTCCCCAGGACCCGCCCGCGGCTCGCGAGAGGATCGTTCCCGCCATCACCGCCTGCGCGAAAGCCTTTCTCAACCCGCCGATCGCCAACCTGGGTCATCGCGGCATCGAGAAGAGCGGCAAGCTGGTCCGCACCTGGCTCGGGCGGACCGACGACCCGCGGCGGGACCTGCCGCAGGCCGCCCTTCTGATGGAGAAGGCCGGTACCGGTGGCGCCCTGTTCCGCAATCTCTACCGCGACTTTCTCGCCGAGTGCTCCCAAGTGCTGGAGGCAAGTCCCCAGGCAAGTTCTTCGCTGCGCACCGGCCACCGGCTGTACATCGAGGCCGCCGCGCTGTGGACGGAGGTCGCCGCGCTGATCGCCCGAGCCGGTGAGGCGGGCGATGAGCAGTACCTCGTACGGGCGGGCGACGCCCTCCACGAGCTGTCGCGCATCGAACGCGAGGCCATGCAGGCGCTGAGCCGTCTGGAGGCCTGAATCGAGGCCCGGGCCTGAAGAGTCACTTCCCCACGCGGTACTTCAGGTGGGTGGCCAGTGGGGTGTCCACCACCCTCACCTGCTCGAGGCGCCCGGCCCCCACTCCCTCGAACAACCGCAACCCGTCCCCCAACAACGCGGGCACCACATGCAGTTGCAGCTCGTCGATGAGGCCCTCCCTCAGGTACTGGCGCACCGTCCTCGCGCCGCCCGCGATGTCGACGTTCCGCCGACCGGCCGCCGCCCGCGCCTGGGCGAGCGCGCTGTGGATGCCGTCCGTGACGAAGGTGAAGGTGGTGCCGCCCTGCTTGACCAGGGTCGGGTGCGGGCGGTGGGTCAGGACGAAGACCGGGGTCCGGAACGGCGGATCCTCACCCCAGAAGTCGGCGCCCGTCTCGTACATCATGCGGCCCATGACCACCGCCCCCGTCGCGTCGAACCACTCCCTCATCAGCCCGGAGTCGCGGTTCTCCTCGCCGCCGGTCATGCCCTGGCGTTCGCGCCAGCTCGCCAGGTTGTGGATCCACTCGAAGAGGGGTTCGGCGCCGGTGCCGCCGGGGTTTTCGAGGGTGACGTCGGTGCCGGCGATGCAGCCGTCGAGGGAGATGGCCAGATCCGCGGTTACGGTGGTCATGAGGGGGGCTCCTGGGGGGGGCTGGGTGTGCTTCCTTCACTCTCACGTCGATCGGGGATCGGCACATTCGACATGTCGTATCGCGAGGAGACCGATGGACCAGCGGGACCGTCGAGGCCGGGGAGACACAGGCCGAGGCGCTCGTGCGGGAGGCGGCGGAGGAGGTCGGGCTGCGGGTGGTGCCGGGGGCCAAGGTGTGGGAGTCCGAGACCCATGACAAGGGGTTCCGGCTGCACTGGTGGACCGCGGAGGCCGACGCGGGGGACATGGTCATGGACCCCGGCGAGGTGAGCGCCGTGCGCTGGGTCACAGCAGAAGAGTTCGCCGGTCTGCATCCTGTCTTCGAGGAGGACCTGGTCTTCTTCGACCGCGTACTGCCGCAGCTGTGAGCGGTCGGACGCCGGTCGCGGGGATACTGCCTCTCAAGCAACGACCCCGGAAGGCGACGACACCATGCTCATCCTCTTTGGCACCAAGGGATACCTGTACCAGCTCGCGATACTCACCATGGTGTGCGGGCGCTGTGGGAACCCGGCGGCGCACACCCTGCGCAAGCGCGTCACGAAGTTCACGCTGTTCTTCGTGCCGCTGTTCCCCATCTCCACCAAGTACGCGACGCAGTGCACCTTCTGCGGTGCGGAGAACAAGGTGACCTCGCAGGAGGCGGAGCAGCTTCAGGCGCAGGCGGCCGCCGGGGGTGGGCAGGGGGGTCAGGTGTCCGGCGGACAGGCCCCGCAGCAGCCGTACCACCAGTAAGGGAGTACGGCAGCAAGGGTTCAGGCGAGCTTGCGGGCCACCCCGCCGTAGAAGCCGTGCTCTCTCACGGGGCTCCTCTTGGGGAGAGGAAGTTCCGGGGGCGGGGCGGGCTCGGGGCGGCAGTCTCGCCCGTGATGGGCGGCTCCGGGCGTCCGGTGCGGGCGGGGTCTTTCGCGACCCATTCACTCTGATCGTCCGACCGTGACGCAGATCACAGCATTGAGCTCCGGCCTTCGCGTCATCAAGGGGCACTTCCGCGGCTCGAGGGGGCAATTGATACACAACCGCCCCCGCCTCGCAGCCGATCCGGAGACCCCGCTCATGCGCCTCACCACCCTGCAACAGACCGTCCGCGCCCGCCTGATCACCCCCGATTGCCCGGAACTCCCGTTGCGCCCCACGCTGCGCTACGACTCTGCCGATCCGTTCGCCGTGCACATCGACTTCCCCGCGCAGGTCTCGGCCGACGGCCAGGGCGTGACGTGGATGTTCGCGCGGACGCTGCTGGAGGAGGGGCTCGGGAGACCCGCCGGGGAGGGGGACGTACGGATACGGCCGTCCGGCTGGGCCCGGACCGTCATCGAGTTCCGCTCACCGCTGGGCCTCGCCGTGATCCGCTTCGGCACGGCCTCCCTCCGCCGCTTCCTGCTGCGCTCCTACGACGTCGTCGAGATGGGCGCCGAGAACCTGGGCCCGGGCCTCGACCACGGTCTGGCGACGCTGCTCGACGAGGTGTGAGGCGGCGCGGGTAACGGCGGTCGGCCGGACCGCAGCACCACGTCACCGCAGCACCGCGTCACCGCAGCACCGCAGCACCGCAGCACCGCGTCAGAGCCCTCGCGCGAACTCCGCCACCGTCTCGAAGTCCCCTTCGCGCAGCCCCACCCGGGGATCCACCCGATGCAGCAGAGCCGGACCGTCATGGTGAGCGGCCACGAACTCCCGGTCCCGGTCGTCGAGTTCGTCGTCGAGCCAGGCGAAGGGGCGGCCGTCGGCGTGGGTGACGAGGTGGTGGGTCTTCCAGAACGTGCCGGTCGGGCCGGGGGTGAGGGTCGTGGGCCAGTCGACGACGGGGAGGTCCGGGAGGCCGAGGACGGGGGCGATGAAGGTGTTCGCCTCGTGGCGCCACGTGGTCGCCCAGACGAGTTCGTAGCGGTCCGCCAGGGCCAGCAGCGCGGGTCCGTGGCCGGGGTTGAGCCAGACCCGCAGGGGCTTGACGGCGGACGGGGGCAGGCCGGGGTGCTGGGCGATCCAGCCCTCGGGCTTCATGCGGTGGGTGGTGTAGCCCTCGGGGCGGCGTTCGGGCCGGGCGGCGTAGGGGTTCAGGGGGCCGTCGACGTCAAGGTAGAGGAGAGCGCGGCCGGCGTTCACGGCTGCTCGCCGCCGGTCAGGAAGCGGATCAGCTCGAGGTTGCCGTCCAGGGCCACGAGATGGTCGAGGTCGGTCTCGGCGGACGCCTGCAGCCGCAGCCGTTCGGTCTCCAGGAAGACGTACGCCATCGGGCCCTCCTCATCGTGTGAGGGAAGACTCGCCCGCCCGGGCCCTGCGCGCCAGCCGTTTTCCCCCACCGGTCTGTGACAGCCCTGTTGCCGGAGGTGTGGGCTCCGTCACAGCCGTACGTCGCCCGTGCTGCTGAACTCTGCGGACCCGGAAACGAGGCAGTCAGGGGGCCGGGATGTCGTCGTCGTTGATTCCGCGTCTGCGCGGCACCGCCGTGCTCGCGATGAGCGGGGCGGTCGCCGCGTACGTGTGGGGGCTGCTGCATCTGGCCGGGGCGTTCCTGGAGGCGGAGGACGGCGGCACGGGCTCGGCGCCGATCCCCCCGTGCCGTGGGGACGACCGGGTCGTCCACGTCATCGACTACTCGGTGGGCTTCTTCCCCCTCTCGTTCGACTGCGAGATGACGGACGGCGGCAGCTACACCGCCGACGTGATTCCCGCCTACGTCAATCCCGCCGCCGTGGGCCTCGCCCTCGCCGCCGTCGGCTGTGTCGTCTCCGCCGGTTATGTGGCGGAGCTGCGGCTGCGGGCCGAGGCGCGGAAGGGCGAAGCCCTCTAGGCGGGGCGGGCGGGGGCGTCAGGCGGGTGGGGGCGTCAGGCCGCTGCGGGGGTCAGTTCCGCCTTGCCGAACAACAGGGCGTAACCGGAGGGCAGTCGGTCCAGAACGCGGTCCACGAGCTCGTCGCCCACCAGCTCCGGCAGCACGCTCAGGACCGAGCTGACGTCCCAGCGGGCCGTCGCCGGGGTCGCGCCCTCGATGCGGCCGGCCACGGCGTCCACGAACTCCGGTGCCGTCAGGGGCCTGTTGAGCGGGATCCGGGAGGCGACAAGCCTGGCGGCCTCCTCGGGCAGGGCCCGGGCGAGGTCGACACGTTCGTCGCCGGTGACATGGCCGCCGAGGGTGGACAGGACGACGCGGACGACGCGTTCCGCCTTCGCCGTGGTCGCGTACTGTCCGGCCTCGCGCACGGCGTCGACGAGGTCGCTCCACCGTGCCGTTCTGGCCGCTCGGTCCGCGCTGAGTGCGCTCATGTACGGGTCTCCTGGGGGTCGTTGCGCCCCGCGGGCGGACCTGCCGCCCCGCGGGAGCGCCACTGCCTTGCCTGTTCTTCGAGGCCTTGCGTGTTTCTTCGAGGCCTTGCCTGTTCTTCGAGCCGCCGCGGTCAGCGGCTGATCTCCTTGCGGTCGCTGTCGCCGCCCGTGATCTGGATCCGGCGCGGCTTGGCCTGCTCGGCCACCGGGATGCGCAGGGTGAGGACGCCGGCGTCGTACGAGGCGTCGATACGTTCCGTGTCGAGGGTGTCACCGAGGAAGAGCTGACGGGTGAACGAACCCGTGGGGCGTTCGGCGACGATCATCTCCGCGCCCTCGGGGGCGGGGACGCGGCGCTCGGCGCGGACGTTCAGGACGTTGCGTTCGACGTCCAGCTCGATCGTCTCGGGGTCGACACCGGGGAGGTCGAAGTGGACGACGAACTCGTCCCCCGACCGGTACGCGTCCATCGCCATCGCGGCGGGACGGGCGGTGGAACCGAGAACCTGCTGCGCGAGCCGGTCGAACTCGCGGAAGGGGTCGGTACGCATGAGCATCACAGTCCATCTCCTTTCCACAGACTCCGTGGTGCGATGCCCTACGCCTTCTTATATAGCTCGCAACCAGGAAACTTGACAAGCCCCGACTCAGGTTAGTTTCGAGGCGCCGGTCCGGAGTTAGCCTCGGGACACATCGACCGAGGAGGCACACATGGCGAAGGTTCCCAGCGCGGCGATCGCTGCGGGCGGGCTCGTCGGCGGATACGGCGCGGCCCGCTGGACGAAGAAGCGGCCGCTGGGCGGGGCGGTACTGGCCGTCGCCGGGGCCGCGGCGGCCCGGCAGTGGCGGGAGCGGGCCGGCGGGAAGGCGGCCGGAGCACTGTCGGCCGCGTACGTGGCCGCCTTCGCGGGGTCCCACCCGCTGGCCAAGAAGGTGGGCGCGTGGCCTGCGGTGTTCGGCGTGGCGGGCGCGGTGGCCCTGGCCTCGTGGGCGGTCGCGGACCGCGACACCTGAGAGGTCAGCGGCGTCCGGCGTCCCGGTGGGTCAGCACATTGACCACCTGGCCGTTCGGATCCCGGACGAAGAAGCGCCGTACGCCCCACTCCTCGTCCCGCAACTCCCGTACGACCTCCGCGCCCGACGCCACGACCTGTGCGTATACGGCGTCGACGTCCTCGACCTCCACGCTCAGGTCGGGGACGACCGGCGCGGTGCGCTCCTCGGTGAGGAAACTGATCTGGGCGGTCGGGTTGGCGGGCGACGCCAGCGTCACGACCCACCCCATGTCCATGACCTCCTCGAAGCCGAGCAGGCCGTAGAAGTCACGGTTGGCGGTCAGGGCCTCCTCGGACTCGACGTGGATGTCGGGCATGATCCTGCGGATGCTCACGGGCACGACTCCCTGCCATCGGCTTTCTGTTATCGGCAGTCCCACCCTCGCGTCTCCTGACCGTCCCAGCCACCGGCACGCGAGGAATGACGTCCGTGACTTCACAGATCAGCCGCCGCAGCATGCTCAAGGCGGCGGGAGCCGCGGGTGTCGCGGTGACCGCCGCGACGGCCCTGCCCGCCACCGCGGCCGCCGCCGACGCCGCCTTCGCGCACCCCGGCCTGCTGCACACCGGGGCCGACCTCGCCCGCATGGCCGCCAAGGTGAAAGCGGGCGCCGCGCCCTACACGGCCGGTTTCGCCAAGCTGGCCGTCAATCGCCATGCGCAGAACGGCTGGACGCCCAACCCGCAGGCCACGGTGTACCGGGGCTCGGGCTCCCCCCAGAACTACGCGACCCTCTACAACGACATCCACGCCGCCTACCAGAACGCCCTCCGGTACCACGTCAGCGGCGACAGCGCGCACGCCGACACGGCCGTGACGATCCTCAACGCCTGGTCGGCGAAACTGACCTCCGTCGAAGGCACCGCGGACCGCTTCCTCGCCGCCGGTCTCTACGGCTACCAGTTCGCCAACGCCGCCGAACTCGTTCGCGACCACCCCGACTTCGACCTCGCCCGCTTCCAGGAACTGCTCACCAAGGTCTTCGCCCCGCTCAGTGACGACTTCCTGGTCCGGCACAACGGTGCCGTCGTCACCAACTACTGGACCAACTGGGACCTTGCCGCCATGGCCTGCGTCCTGGCCACGGGCATCTTCTGCGACGACAGCTCCCAAGTCGCCCGTGCGGTCGACTACTTCAAACACGGCGAGGGCCTCGGCGCCATCGAGCACGCCATCCCCGTCGTGCACGACGACGGCCTCGCCGAGTGGCTGGAAGCGGGCCGGGACCAGGGACACGCGCTCCTCGGTGTCGGCCTGATGGGCACGTTCTGCGAGATGGCCTGGAACCAGGGGTACGACCTGTACGGCTACGACGACAGCCGGTTCCTCAAGGGGGCCCAGTACGTGGCGAAGTGGAGCATGGGAGGGGACGTCTCCTACACCGCGAACACCCGCGCGAAGGGTGCGATCGGGGGGTGGTCCGGTCGGGAGACGGCGTCCGCGGTGGCCGGCGTCGACCCCGCGACGACCCGCCCCATCTGGGCCATGATCGCCAACCACTACACGAAACGCCGGGCCCTTCCGGCGTCGTACGTCACCCGCATCGCGGCGAGGTCCGCGCCGGAGGGGGGCGGCGGGGACTACGGCCCCAACAGCGGGGGCTACGACCAACTGGGCTTCGGCACGCTGGCGTTCACGCGGGACCGGGTGTCGGGGGCGGGGGGTTCTGCTGTCCCTACGCCCGGCGCGGCCGCTTCCCCGAACTCCGGCACACGTCCCCAGACGGGACCCACGGCCGACCAGGACCTCGCGGCCACCGGTTCCGACGACATCGTCGGCTGGTCCGCGGCCGCGGGGATCACGGCGGTGGCGGGGGGACTGCTTTTGCTGCGACGGCGTGGGGGTGCCGGGTGAGGTGGTCGGGCGGCTGCAGGCCGGTGGGGGCTGGTCGCGCAGTTCCCCGCGCCCCTAGGGAGCTGCAGTCAGCCGTGCCGGGACGGACCGTCGGCCACCTCGCGCACTACGACGGACCGTGGGCCGGACCGCGCGCCACCACGGGCCGATAGCCGCGTACGGCGGCGAGGGGACGGGGTGGGGGGTGTCCGCCCGCAGCGGCCGGCGTCCGTTACCGGGCCCTACTCAAGAGGCCGAGCCGCCGGACCGAGGACGGACACCCCCCACCCCGGCACCGACCCACGACGAAACCGTTGGCGCTACGGCCGCCCCCACCGGAGCCGCAGCTGCGCCGCAGGCATCCAGGGGCGCGGGGAACTGCGCACAACGCCAGCCCCCACCGAACCCGCACCCGACGAAACCGAACCCGCAGACATACGACCCAACCTCACGTCGCCGTAAGCGGCTTCGCGATGTCCTCCAGCGATCGCCCCTCCGCCCGCACCGCCAGGAACGCCGCCACCAGACCCGCCGCGCACATCAGCCCGGCCCCGATCTGGAAGGCAAGCACCGTGTCGCCGACCTTGCCCGTGCTCGTCAGGTCGGCGAACAGCAGCGGCCCGCTGATGCCGCCCGCCGCCGTACCCAGCGCGTAGAAGAACGCGATCGACATCGCCCGCGTCTCCATCGGGAACACCTCGGACACCGTGAGGTAGGCGCTCGACGCCCCCGCCGACGCGAAGAACAGCACCGCACACCAGCACGCCGTCAACGTGCCCGCGCTCAAGGAGCCCCGGTCGAACAACCACGCCGTCCCGAACAGCAGCAGCCCCGACAGCAGGTACGTCGACGAGATCATCACCCGCCGTCCCACCGTGTCGAACAGCTTCCCCAGCAGCAGCGGCCCGAAGAAGTTGCCGATCGCGATGACCGCGAAGTAGTACCCGGTGTCCCCCGTCGGCACGTCGAAGAACGTCGTGAGGATCGCCCCGAACCCGAACGTGATCGCGTTGTAGAGGAAGGCCTGGCCGATGAAGAGCGAGAACCCCAGGATCGACCGGCGCCGGTAGTCCGAGAACACCGTCCGCGCGATCTCCACGAACGTCACGCTCCGCCGCTGGTGGATCGTGATCTCACCCTCGGGCCGCGGCAGCCGCTCGCCGCCCCTCTCCTCCTCGACCCGTTCCTCGATCGACGAGACGATCCGTTCGGCCTCCTCGTCCCGCCCGTGGATCAGCAGCCACCGCGGACTCTCCGGCACATGCCGCCGCACCAGCAGGATCACGAAGGCCAGCACCGCCCCCAGCGCGAACGTCAGCCGCCACCCCACGTCCTTCGCGAAGATGTCCGTGTTCAGCGCGACGATCGACAGCAGGGAGCCGCCCACCGCTCCCAGCCAGAAACTCCCGTTGATCATCAGGTCCACCCGGCCCCGGTACTGCGCCGGGATCAGCTCGTCGATCGCGGAGTTGATCGCCGCGTACTCGCCGCCGATCCCGAACCCGGTCAGGAACCGGAACAGGAAGAACCACCAGGAGTCGAAGGACACCGCCGTCAGCGCCGTGGCCGCCAGATACACCGCCAGCGTGATCATGAACAGCTTCTTGCGGCCCCACTTGTCCGTCAGCCGCCCCCAGAACAGGGCCCCCACGCACGCCCCGGCCACATACAGCGCCGCCGCGACACCGGTGACCTGCCCGGAGGAGATGGACAACCCACTTCCCGGCTCCGAGAGCCGGCTCGCGATGTTGCCGACGACCGTGACCTCGAGGCCGTCGAGGATCCACACGGTGCCGAGTCCGATGACGATCGTCCAGTGCCAGCGGGACCAGGGAAGCCGGTCGAGTCTGGCGGGGATGTCGGTCGTCAGGGTGCGGCCGGTATCGGCCTGGGCTGTGGTCACGGAAGGGCTCCCTCCCCCTCGGGCGATCGGCGGGCGATCGTCGAACGAACGCCACTCGGGTGCCCGCGACCAGTCCGGCTACGCCCCCAGCGCCCGCGACACCGTATAGATCAACAAGCCCGCGAGCGAGCCCACCACCGTGCCGTTGATCCGGATGAACTGAAGGTCGCGGCCGATGTTCGCCTCGATCTTCCGGGTCGTGTGTTCGGCGTCCCAGCCGGCCACCGTGTCCGTGATGAGGGAGGTGATCTCGCGCCGGTAGGTGGTGACCACGTACACCGCGGCCCCTTCCACCCACCCGTCGACCTTCGCCTGCACCTTGGGGTCGACGGCCATCCGCGCCCCCAGCGACAGCAGCGACGCCCGCACCCGCAGCCGCAGCTCACTGCGCTCGTCCTCGGCGGCGGAGACGATCATCGACCGTACGGCGGTCCAGGCGGACGCGATCAGGTCCTGGACCTCGCCGCGCCCCAGCACCTCGCCCTTGAGCCGCTCGACACGCGCGCGCGTGTCCGTGTCGGACTGGAGGTCGTCGGCGAAGTCCGTCAGGAACCGGTCGAGGGCTCCGCGCGCCGGATGCGACGGCATGTCCCGCATCTCGGTCACGAACCGCAGCAGCTCCTTGTAGACCCGCTCGCCGACCTTCTTGTCGACGAAACGCGGGGTCCAGCCGGGCGCGCCCCCCTGCACCGCGTCCATGACCTGCTCGTCATGGAACACGAGCCAGTCGTGGGCCCGCGCCACCACCAGGTCGACGACCCGCCGGTGCCCGCCGTCGGCGACGACCTTGTCCAGCATCTTCCCGATGCCGGGCGCGATCTCCTGGGCATCGGCCCTACGGGTGATCGCCTCGCCGACCACGGCCTGCACGTCGGAGTCGCGCAGCACGGTCAGGGCACCCCGGAGCGCGGCCGACAGCTCCGCGGTGACCCGGTCGGCGTGCTCGGGGTCGGCCAGCCAGGCCCCCAGCCGGCTGCCGATGCCCACGGCCCGCAGCCGCTGTCGTACGACGTCCTCCGAGAGGAAGTTCTCGCCGACGAACTCGCCCAGTGACACCCCCAGCTGGTCCTTCTTGGTGGGGATGATCGCGGTGTGCGGGATGGGCAGGCCGAGCGGGTGGCGGAACAGGGCGGTGACCGCGAACCAGTCGGCGAGCGCGCCGACCATGCCGGCCTCGGCGGCCGCGGCGACATAGCCGGCCCAGGGACCCGCCCCGGAGTTGTGCGCCCACGTGGTGAGGACGTACACCACCGCCACGAACAGCAGCAGCCCGATCGCGGTGAGCTTCATGCGCCGCACCCCGCGCTGTTTCTCCAGGTCCGCGGCGCTGAAGGTGGTCATCGCACGTACGGCCGCGGCGGGCACGGCACGGCCCGGTGACGTCACGCCCCCGCCCCCTCGGGCCGGCCGCTCCACGTCAGACGGTTCCGCTTCCTCAGATTTCGTGCGTTCCATCCGCTCCACCCGTTCGGTGATCCCCCACACATTGTCCCTTCCTGACCGACTCATGGAACAGAACAGGAGTTCCCGGCGTCAGTCCGGATGAGGGAACCGGTAGGGGGTCTCGTCACTTCTCCCCCGGTTTATGCCTCATCATGAGTTGATCAGATCGGAGCCCCGGGCTCCCATCGCCCTAGGAGAACAAGTCCGCATGACTCGGCGTCATGGTTACGCCCTGCTGACCGCGATCGTCGCCCTGATCGTGGCCCTGTCCACCGCCATCTACGTAGGAGTGGCGGCCGACACCGGCACCTCGGACCGGACCGCGCTGTCCGGCTCACCCGCCCGCCCGTCCGCCGAGCCCGTGTCCGCCGGGGTCTGGGTCGGCAGCTGGTCCGCCTCCCCGGTCGGCGCCGAGCCCGGCACCGAGGCCGAGGGCATGACCGGCCGTTCCGTCCGCAACGTCGTCCACGCCGGCGTCGGCGGTACGAGTGCCCGTATCACGCTGTCCAATCTCTACGGCCGGACCCCGCTGACCATCACGCACGCCTCCCTCGCGCTCGCCGCCGGTCCGCGGACCGCCGCGGCGCAGGCGGGGACCACGCGGCGGCTCACGTTCGCCGGCACCACCACGGTCGTCATCGCGGCGGGCGGACAGGTGCTCAGCGACGCCGTCGCCCTGGCCGTCCCGACGGGCGGCGACGTCCTCGTCACGACCTACTCGCCCACCCTGTCCGGCCCGGTCACCTACCACCCGACGGCCCGGCAGACCTCGTACGCCGGTCCGGGCGACCTCACCGAGGACGAGACCGGGACGGGGTACACCGAGCAGGTCGACCACTGGCGGTACCTCACCGCGCTGGACGTGCTCGGCGACGAGGCCGACGGGACGGTGGTCGCCTTCGGTGACTCGCTGACCGACGGCAAGAACTCCACCCTCGACGTGAACGCCCGCTGGCCGGACTTCCTGAACCGGCGCCTGCGCACCGCGCTCGCCGCCGGCCGGGATCTGCCCCGCTACAGCGTCGTCAACGCCGGGATCGGCGGCAACCGGGTCCTCGCGGACGCCCGGGGCCGGCCCCTGGAGAACCAGGCCGGCCTCCGCCGCTTCCGGCGGGACGTGCTCGAACGTCCCAACGTCAAGATCGTCGTCATCGATCTCGGCATCAACGACATCCTCCGCACCCCGGGCACCGTCGATGCCGGCGAGCTGCTGGCCGGCCTGCGCGACCTGGTACGCCAGGCCCACGCCCGCGGCATCAAGGTCGTCGGCGCGACCCTCATGCCCGTCGGCAAGCGCACCACCTGGACCGAGGCCCGCGAGGGCGTCCGCCAGACGGTCAACGCGGAGATCCGTGCGGGCAGGGTCTACGACGCGGTGGTCGACTTCGACAAGGCGCTGAGGGATCCCTACAACCCGCTTGGGCTCCGCGCGATGTACGACTCCGGGGACCGCCTCCACCCCAACGACAAGGGGTACGAGCGGATGGCGGACACCTTCGACCTGGAGTACCTGAAGGGGTCCACGGCGGCACGGCTGTAGCTGCGGGCCGGTGGGGGCCGGTCGCCACAACGGACCCCACCGACCGCTCAGTCCTCGCGTCGCCGGCGTCGTTCCCGCATCAGGCCGTGGTGATCGCCGATCATCCGCCGATGCGCGTCGCGCACATCGTCCCGGACCGACTCCCGCAGCTCCCGGACGGCCTCCCGGCGATCCAGCCGCTGCTGCCGCCGCTCGTCCCGGAGCCGCTGCCGCTCGGCCCTCGTCACCTTCCGCTCGACGCCGACGCCGCCCCAGAACGCGAACCCGGTCACGACCACCCGAGGTGCCCCCGGCTCCCCCGGGACCCCCTCCTCGCGGTGGTCGAACCCGCCCATGATCCCGATTCCGCGCACCACGACCTCGACCCCCGGCGGTACGACGACCTGCATCCCGCCCATGATCGCGACACAGTTGATCTCGACCTCGCCGTCGGCGAAGTTCGCCTCCCGCAGATCGATCTCCCCGCCGCCCCAGAAGGCGAAGCAGTTGAACCTCCGGGGCACGGTCCACCGCCCCTTGCGCTGGAACCCGGACATCACGGCGACGGCCCACGTGGACGAGCCCTCGCCGCCGACGATCCGGGGCGCCCAACTCCCGTCCGGCTCGGGCCGCTTCAGCATGTCGATCTTGGGAGGGGCCACGCCGCCGACCGGCAGGTCACGGGTGATCGGCGCGAGCTCGCCGTACGTCCGCGCCTTGTACGTCGCGTCCAGGCGCTCCTCGAACTCCTCCATGTCGAGCCGCCCTTCCGCGAGGGCGTCCCGCAGGACCTCGGAGACTCGCTCACGATCGGCGTCGGAGGCACGCAGCTCCGGTCCGGGGGGCCTGGGGGGTGTCCCCCCAGAAGACACAGCGTCCGTCATGTACGCAGCCTACGAGTTACCGAACCCCACGGCTACGACGCCGCTTTCTCCGCTTCTCCCGCGTACATCTTCGCGATCACCGCCTCGATGTCCGGCTCCCGCACCGACAGATCCACCAGTGGGTACTCCGCCGCGACCCGCGCCACCAGCGCCGCCGCCGACTCGGACGCCGGGAACGCCAGCCACTGCCGCGGCCCCTGCACCTTCACCACGCGCGCGCCCGGCGCCTGGATCGGCGGCAACTCCCGCTCCAGGTCCACCACAAGGGTGCGCTCGCTCTCGCCCACCTCGTGGAGGCCGGCGAGGGGACCGTCGTACATCAGGCGCCCGTGGTCGATGACCATCACGCGCGAGCAGAGCTGCTCGATGTCCTGGAGGTCGTGGGTGGTCAGCAGGACCGTCGTGCCGCGCTCGGTGTTCAACTCCCGCAGGAACCCCCGCACCTTGGCCTTGGAGATGACGTCGAGTCCGATGGTCGGCTCGTCCAGGTACAGCACCTCGGGGTCGTGCAGAAGTGCTGCCGCGATGTCCCCCCGCATCCGCTGGCCCAGGGACAGTTGGCGTACCGGGACGTCCAACAGATCGGCCAGTTCGAGGAGTTCGACGCAGCGGTCGAGGTTCTCGCGGTAACGGGCGTCCGGGATGCGGTACATGCGGTGCATCAGCTTGTAGGAGTCGATCAGCGGGAGGTCCCACCACAGGGTCGTGCGCTGGCCGAAGACCACGCCGATCCGGTGGGCGAGCTTCGTCCTCTCCCGGGACGGGTCGATCCCCGCCACCCGCAGCCGGCCACCGCTCGGCGTCAGGATGCCCGTCAGCATCTTGATCGTCGTCGACTTGCCGGCACCGTTCGGGCCGATGTACCCGACCATCTCGCCGCGCGCCACGGTGAAGGAGATCGAGTCGACCGCCCGCACCTGGCGCCGCTCCCGTTTCAGGAAGCCGGTCTTCTTGCGCACGTCGAAGACCTTCTCGACGTGGTCCAGTTCAATGAACGTGTCCATCGCTAACTCCCGGTACTCCGATACGACCCGAGCCCGGCCCGCCACGCGAGCCCGGCCAGCGCACAGCACGCCAGCGCCACCAGCGGCGGTGTGAAGGCCGCCCACCGCGGCAGATCCAGCGGATACGGCCTGCCCAGCACATAGGAGGCCGGCACCCAGTTGACGAAGGCGAGGGGCAGCACGAACGTCACCCCGCGCACGAAGTCCTTCCCGAACACCGTCGGCGGGTACTGGAGCAGGGTCGTACCGCCGTACGTGAACGCGTTCTGCACCTCGGCGGCGTCCTGCGCGAAGATCTGGAAGGCCGCGCCCGCCACGAACAGCGCGCTGAAGAGCACCGCGCCGCTGACCACCATCACCGGCACCAGCAGCACCTTCGCCGCGCTCCAGTCGACGTCCACCGAAGCCAGCGCCCACACCAGCACCACCGTGCCCTGGATGATCCGGCCCAGGCGGCGCACCGCGAAGTGGTCCGCCCCGATCTGCGCGAGCACCGGTGCCGGCCGCACCAGCAGTATGTCGAAGGAGCCGTCCCGGATCCGGCCGCCCAGCACGTCCATCGAGCCGAGCACCAGGTCGGCGATCCCGAAGGCGGTCACCGAGAGGCCGTAGAGGAAGGCGATCTCGGGCAGGCCCCAGCCGCCCAGCGAGTCGACCTGCGAGAACATCAGCAGGATCCCGACGAAGTCCAGGCAGGTCATCAGCAGGTTGCCGCACATCGTGACGACGAAGGAGGTGCGGTAGGTCATGGAGGATCGCACCCACATGCCCGCGATCAGCCAGTAGGCCCGCACACCCTCGCCCAGGCGGGACGTCCCGGTCTCAGCCACCCTGCACCACCACCCGCCGGGTCGCCGCCGACTGCAGCAGCCGCCCGGCCCCCAGCAGCACCACCGCCCAGGTCGCCTGGAAGGCGTACGCCCCGAGCGGGTCGGTCTCCCCCATCAGCACGTCCGCCGGCACCTGGAGCTGCGCCGCCCACGGCAGCGCCCGCACGATGTCGCCCAGCACCCCGGGGAAGGCGTTGAGCGGGAACACGATGCCCGAGCAGAAGACCCCCGTGATCATCACCGCCTGCATGATGCCCATGCCGTCCAGCAGCCAGAACACGCTCAGGGCGGCCAGATAGCGGATCGCGAAACTGACCAGCATCGCGAGCAGCAGCGCCACCAGCAGGGCCGCCCAGGACATGACGTCCGTGGGCAGCGCCATCGGGAAGAACAGCGCGCCGAAGGTGAAGGGGATCACACCGCGGCCCACCAGCTGGAACAGGGACCTGCCCAAGTCGCTCGCCAGCCACCACAGTTGGAGGTCGGCAGGGCGGTACAGATCCACCGCGATCTCCCCCGTGCGGATCCGCTCGATCACGTCCTTCTCGGCGCCGCCGCCCTGGATCGCCAGCGTCGAGTAGAGACACTGCCCCAGCCACACGTACGTGACCGCCTGCGCCTGGTCGTAGCCCCCGAGATGGGGCTTCTCGTCCCACAGCGCGAGATACGTGTAGACGAGGATCACACCGAAAACGGTGTTGGTGAACACCCCCGCGAACGTGGCCGCGCGATATGTCGCGTATCGTCTGAATCCCCCTGCCGCGACGGCCGCGTACAACCGCCAGGAACCCACATCCACAGCCCTCCTCGGCCCGCCGGCACCAAAGCGCAGGAGCCTAGTGCGCAGGTGACAGGGGAGGCCACCCATTTTCCCGGCGAGACGCGCGCCATATCCGGGAACGGAACGCAGGGTGCGAGAGTCTTCAACAGGGGACGCAGAAGGCGTACGAGGTCGTACGGGAACGTACGACGCGAAACAGGAGTCCGTGCACGAGATGAGCGACCAGCCGCAGCAGCCGACCAAGGGCTGGGCACCGAGCGAACCGCAGACGCAGACGCCCGAAGAGCCCGGCGACAAGAAGAAGGCCAAGCGGCCCAGGCGCACCGGCTGGCGACGGGTGATCCCGACCTGGCGCATGGTGCTGGGCACCTTCGTCCTCGGACTGATCCTCCTGGCCGGCCTGTTCTTCCTCGGCTACTCCATGGTCAACATCCCGCCGGCCAACGCGCTCGCCATGAAGCAGTCCAACGTCTACCTCTACGCCGACGGCAGCCAGCTCGCCCGCGACGGCGAGGTCAACCGCGAGAACGTCTCCCTCTCGCAGGTCTCCAAGGCCGCCCAGCACGCCGTCCTCGCCGCCGAGGACCGCGACTTCTACACCGAGTCCGCGATCGACCCCAAGGCCATGCTCCGCGCCGGCTGGAACACCGCCACCGGCAAGGGCAAGCAGTCCGGCTCCACGATCACCCAGCAGTACGTGAAGAACTACTACCTGGCCCAGGAACAGACCGTCACCCGCAAGGCCAAGGAGTTCTTCATCTCGATCAAGCTGGACCGCGAGAAGCCCAAGGACCAGATCCTCGAGGGCTACCTCAACACCAGCTACTTCGGCCGCAACGCCTACGGCATCCAGTCCGCCGCCCAGGCCTACTACGGCATGGACGCCGTCGAGCTCGACCCGGCCCACGCCGCCTACCTCGCCGCGCTGGTCAACGCGCCGAGCGAGTACGACGTCGTCGCGCACCCGGGGAACAAGGCGGCGGCCCAGGCCCGCTGGAACTACGTCCTGGACGGCATGGTCAAGAAGGGCTGGCTGGCCCAGTCCGAGCGCACCGGACTGAAGTTCCCCATGCCGAAGGAACAGACCGTCTCCACCGGCCTGTCCGGACAGCGCGGCTACATCAAGAACGCGGTCGAGGACTACATCCTCGACAACAAGATCCTCACCAAGGAACAGCTGGAAGCGGGCGGCTACCGCATCACCACCACCCTGGACAAGGGCAAGCAGAACGCCTTCGTGAAGGCCGTCAATGACCAGGTGATCAAGAAGCTCGACAAGAAGAACAACAAGGTCGACAACTACGTGCGCGCGGGCGGCGCCTCCGTCGACCCGAAGACCGGCAAGGTCGTCGCGATGTACGGCGGCATCGACTACGTCAAGCAGTACACGAACGGCGCGACCCGCGGCGACTTCCAGGTCGGCTCCATCTTCAAGCCCATCGTGTTCGCCTCGGCCGTCCAGAACCACTCCGAGACCCAGGACGGGCAGCTCATCACGCCCAACACCTACTACGACGGCACCAACAAGCGCCCCGTCGTCGGGTGGAACGGCGGCACCTACGCCCCCGAGAACGAGGACCAGGGCTCCTACGGCGAGATCACCGTCCGCGCGGCCACCGACAAGTCCGTCAACTCGGTGTACGCGCAGATGGCCGTCGACGTCGGCTCCGACAAGGTCAAGCAGACCGCGATCGACCTGGGCATCCCCTCCGACACCCCGGACCTGACGGCCTCCCCGTCCATCGCGCTCGGCGTGAACACCGCGAGCGTCCTCGACATGGCGGAGGCCTACGCCACCCTCGCCAACCACGGCCGGCACGGCACGTACACGATGATCGACAAGATCACCAAGGACGGTGAGCAGACCGTCGAGCTGCCCCGGAAGAAGACCGAGCAGGCCGTCAGCCGCGAGGCCGCCGACACCACCACCTCGATCCTGCAGAGCGTCGTCGAGAACGGCACCGCCACCGCCGCCCAGGGCGCGGGCCGCCCCGCCGCCGGCAAGACCGGCACCGCCGAGGAGGACACCGCGGCCTGGTTCGCCGGCTACACCCCCGAACTGGCCACGGTCGTCTCCGTCATGGGCCAGGACCCGGTGACCGCCGCGCACAAGTCGCTGTACGGCGCGATGGGCCTGCAGCGCGTCAACGGCGGCGGACCGCCCGCCGAGATCTGGGCGCAGTACACCAAGGCCGCCCTCAAGGGCACCTCGGACAGCGACTTCGACCTCGAGCTCCAGGCGGGCGCCGACGAGGTGGCCCCCAGCAGCCAGGCCCCCGTCGACCCGACCACGGGCGGCCAGGACGACGGCGGCACCACGGGCGACACCACCGGCGGCCAGGACACCCAGGGCCAGACCGAGGGGCAGACCCAGGGCCAGGACAACGGCGGTACGACCACGACCGGCGGCGACACCACGACGGGCGGCACCACCGGGGGCACGACAGACGGCGGCACCACGGACGGCGGCGGCACCACGACGGGCGGGACCACGGGCGGCCCGACGAACGGCGGCACCACCGGCGACGGCGGCACCACGGGTGACACGACCGGAGGCACCACCGGAGACAACCCGAGCGGCGGGGCGACGACGGAGGGCGCGGGCCTGGTGAGCCCGGCCAGACGGGACTGACCGTCCCACGACACGACGAGAGGGGCCGGTGACGATGGTCACCGGCCCCTCTCGGGTTTTTCCTTCTGTCTACAGGTACAGGCCTGTCGAGTCCTCGGAGCCCTCGAACCGGTCGGCCGCCACGGCGTGCAGGTCACGCTCACGCATGAGGACGTAACCGGTCCCGCGCACCTCGACCTCGGCCCGGTCCTCCGGGTCGTACAGCACCCGGTCCCCGGGCTCCACGGTCCGTACGTTCTGCCCCACGGCGACGACCTCGGCCCAGGCCAGCCGGCGCCCGACGGCCGCGGTGGCGGGAATCAGGATGCCGCCACCCGACCGCCGCTCGCCCTCACCGTTCTCCTGCCGCACGAGTACGCGGTCGTGCAGCATCCGGATGGGCAGCTTGTCGTGCGGGGTGTCGTTTCTCTTCGCGCTCACGCCACTGAACCTACCTGTCTTCGGCACCCGTGTACGCGGCCGGGTCAGCCCTTGCGGCGCCGGGTGCTCAGGGCGAGCAGCCCCACGAGTCCCACGGCGACGAGGGCGACCGGCACGACGCGCTCGAGCCGGGGCGCGCCCTCCTCGTCCACGAACTGGGCCTTCACATCCGTGACGGCCTTGTTGACGGAGACGTACGCCCGCCCGAGCGTGTGGTCGATGGTGGAGACGACTTTCGCCTTGGCGTCGCCGACGACCGTCTTGGGGTGCACCCGCACCCCGATCTCGTCGAGCGTGTCTGCCAGCACCTCGCGGCGGCGCTTGATGTCCGCCTCGATCTGCGCCGGGGTTCTGATGTCCGACGTGTCCGCCACGGTAGAGCCTCCGGTGTCGCTGCTACTTGTCCTGGACAGTGTGTCAGTTCCGCCCGCGACCGCACGGTCAGGACCCCCGGTTACGCTGACCCAATGAGCGAGCGACTCCAGCCGGGGGACGTGGCCCCCGCCTTCACCCTGCCCGACGCCGACGGCAACGACGTGTCCCTGTCCGACCACAAGGGCCGCAAGGTCATCGTCTACTTCTACCCGGCCGCCCTGACCCCCGGCTGCACGAAGCAGGCCTGCGACTTCACCGACAACCTGGAGGTCCTGGCCGGCGCGGGCTACGACGTCCTCGGCATCTCCCCCGACGCCCCGGAGAAGCTGGCGAAGTTCCGCGACAAGGAATCCCTGAAGGTCACGCTCCTGGCCGACCCGGAGAAGACCGTCACCGAGGCCTACGGCGCCTATGGCGAGAAGAAGAACTACGGCAAGACGTACATGGGCGTCATCCGCTCCACGATCGTCGTGGACGAGGAGGGCAAGGTCGAACGGGCCCTGTACAACGTCCGCGCGACGGGCCACGTGGCCAAACTACTGAAGGACCTGTCGGTCTGACCCTCACGTCAGGAGCTGGGCCAACCCGTACACTGAGTGCCGCCGGTCACGCGCGATGACCGTATGAGCGGCCGTGATGGAATTGGCAGTCATGCTGGGTTTAGGTCCCAGTGGGTTCACACCCGTGTGGGTTCGAGTCCCACCGGCCGCACACTGTCGAAGGGCCGCCCGACAAGGCGGCCCTTCCAACATTTTTCAGCCCAACAACTCCCGAACCACCGGCACCAGCGCCCGGAACGCCTGTCCCCGGTGGCTGATCGCGTTCTTCTCCTCCGGTGAGAGCTCCGCGCACGTTCGGGTCTCGCCCTCCGGCTGGAGGATCGGGTCGTAGCCGAAGCCGTTCGTGCCCACGGGGGTGTGGCGGAGGAGGCCCCGCAGTTGGCCCTCGACCACCCTCTCCGTGCCGTCCGGCAGCGCCAGGGCCGCCGCGCAGGCGAAGTGGGCGCCTCGGTGTTCGTCGGCGATGTCCGAGAGCTGGGCCAGCAGCAACTCCAGGCTCGCGCGGTCGTCGCCGTGGCTCCCCGACCAGCGGGCCGAGAAGATTCCCGGGGCGCCGTTCAGGACGTCCACGCACAGGCCCGAGTCGTCCGCGACCGCGGGGAGGCCCGTGGCCTGGGCCAGGGCGTGGGCCTTGAGGAGGGCGTTCTCGGCGAAGGTGACGCCGGTTTCCTTGACGTCGGGGATCTCGGGGTACGCGTCCGCGCCGACGAGGTCGAAGGGCAGACCTGCGTCGGCGAGGATCGCGTGGAGCTCGGTGATTTTGCCGGCGTTGCGGGTGGCGAGGATCAGGCGGGTCATGCCACCAGTATTACGGCGTGCAGACCTTGGTGAGTTCGCCGGCCGCGTCGGTGATCGGGCTCAGGTCCGGGGTCTCGTCGCCGTTCTTGACCGCCGTACGGACGTTGGACACGGCGGAGTTGAGGTGGTCGACCGCCTTGTTGACGTCGGCGTTGTCGGTCTTGTCGCCGATCTCGTCGAGGTTCTGGTCGATGGACGCGAGGGCCTCGTCGATCTGGGTGGGGTCGTTGGAGGCGTTCTCCACGGCCTGCTGGAGGTCGGTGACGCTGTCGGCGACGGCCTCGGCGGTCTGGACGCAGTCCAGTGCCTTGCTGACGGCGTCGCAGCCGGTGGTGAGGCCGACCGTGAGTCCCACGGCGGCCACCGCGGCGGCGATGGTGATACGGCGACTGCGGCGGCGTCGGCTCGCGGCCATGGATCTCGCGGCCATGGATCTGTTTCCTCCCTGTGGCAGGCCTCAGGGGCCCCCCGTTGACTGGCCGGGCGCCCGTTGTGCACAAGCGGGCGCCCGTACTCCCGAAGACGCCGGTACGGTCGGTCGGGTTGCGCGCGCCGGCCACCGTTTCTTGGCGGTCCCTTTACCTTTCGAGGACCGTGTCGAGCGCCTTGTTCTGCAGGACGGCGAGTTCCGAGCAGCCCAGGACCGCGAGGTCGAGGAGGGAGTTGAGCTCGTCGCGGGCGAAGGGCTCGGCCTCGGCGGTGCCCTGGACCTCGACGAAGCGGCCGTCGCCGGTGCAGACGACGTTCATGTCGGTGTCGGCCTTGACGTCCTCCTCGTAGCGGAGGTCGAGGAGGGGGACGCCTCCCACGATGCCGACGGAGACCGCGCTCACGGTTCCGGTCAGCGGTCGGCGGCCGGCCTTGATCAGTTTCTTGCCCTGGGCCCAGGCGACGGCGTCGGCGAGGGCGACGTAGGCGCCGGTGATCGCGGCGGTGCGGGTGCCGCCGTCGGCCTGGAGGACGTCGCAGTCGAGGACGATGGTGTTCTCGCCGAGCGCCTTGTAGTCGATGACCGCGCGCAGGGAGCGGCCGATGAGCCGGCTGATCTCGTGCGTACGGCCGCCGATCTTGCCGCGGACGGATTCGCGGTCGCCGCGGGTGTTGGTGGCGCGGGGCAGCATGGAGTACTCGGCGGTCACCCAGCCCTCGCCGCTGCCCTTGCGCCAGCGGGGGACGCCCTCGCTGAAGGAGGCGGTGCAGAAGACCTTGGTGTCGCCGAAGGAGACGAGGACGGAGCCCTCGGCGTGCTTGCTCCAGCCGCGTTCGATGGTGACCGGGCGGAGTTGTTCGGGGGTGCGGCCGTCGATTCGAGACATGACGTCGAGCCTATCGGCCTCCCGGGTGGGCGCTCAGCTCACATCATGTCCTCGATCTCCGCGGCGATCGGGTCGGCGTCGGTGCCGATGACGACCTGGATGGCGGTGCCCATCTTGACGACGCCGTGGGCGCCGGCGGCCTTGAGGGCGGCGTCGTCGACCTTGCCCGCGTCGACGACCTCGGTGCGCAGGCGGGTGATGCAGCCCTCGACCTCTTCGATGTTCTCGATGCCGCCGAGTCCGGCGACGATCTTCTCTGCCTTGGTGGCCATGTCGGTCTCCTCATGCACAGTTGGCCCAACTTCGGGAGCGATTGCGCCGTGTGTACCGAAAGATGACGTCACAGCTGCTCAATCGTCCGTGACTGGTCTACACCACCCGACAGGCGGTCGCCAACTGATGAGTTCGGAGACGGAGATCTCACCCGCGCGACGGCGTTGGCAGTCCGCGTTCCAGGGGCTGCAGAAGATGGGCCGCAGTCTGCAGCTGCCCATCGCCGTGCTGCCGGTCGCGGGCATCCTCAACCGACTCGGCCAGCCGGACGTGTTCGGGGACGACGGGCTGGGCTGGACGAACGTCTCGAAGGTGATGGCGGGTGCGGGCGGGGCGCTGCTCGACGGTCAGCTGGGACTGCCGCTGCTGTTCTGCGTGGGTGTGGCGATCGGGATGGCGAAGAAGTCGGACGGGTCGACGGCGCTGGCCGCGGTGGCCGGATTCCTCGTCTACTTCTCGGTGTTGAGGCAGTTCCCGGAGGCCTGTCCGAGCGGGGCGAAGGCTGTGCAGGGCATCGGGTGCCAGGCGACGGTGGACCAGACGGTGGTGGCGTTCACGTACCAGAATCCGGGGGTGTTCGGCGGCATCGTGATGGGGCTGCTGACGGCGTTCTTCTGGCAGCGGTACCACCGCACGAAGCTGGTGGACTGGCTCGGCTTCTTCAACGGGCGGCGGCTGGTGCCGATCATCATGGCGTTCGTGGCGATCGTGTTCGCCGCGCTGTGTCTGTGGGTGTGGCCGCCGATCGGTGACGGGCTGGAGAACTTCAGTGACTGGCTGAAGGACGCGGGGGCGTGGGGTGCGGGGCTGTTCGGTGTCGCGAACCGGGCGTTGCTGGTGATCGGGTTGCACCAGTTCCTGAACGTGCCCATCTGGTTCCAGTTCGGGACGTACACCAAGCCGGACGGCACCGAGGTGCACGGTGACATCAACATGTTCCTGGCGGGGGATCCGAACGCGGGGCAGTTCACCTCGGGGTTCTTCCCGATCATGATGTTCGCGCTGCCGGCGGCGGCGCTGGCGATCACGCACTGTGCGAGGCCGGGGCGGCGCAAGGAGATCGGCGGTCTGATGCTCTCCGTGGCCCTGACGTCCTTCGTGACGGGGATCACCGAGCCGATCGAGTACTCGTTCCTGTTCATCGCGCCGCTGCTGTACGTGGTGCACGCGGTGCTGACGGGGGTGTCGATGGCGGTGACGTGGGGGCTGGGGGTGCATGACGGTTTCAGCTTCTCGGCCGGTCTCATCGACTACGTCATCAACTGGAACCTCGCGACGAGACCGTGGGCGATCGTGCCGATCGGCCTGTGTTTCGCGGTCCTCTATTACGTGATCTTCCGGTTCGCGATCACGAAGTTCGACCTCAAGACGCCGGGCCGGGAGCCGGAGGAGGAGGTCGAGGACGTCACCAAGGTGTAGTCCTCCGGTTGCGGAACTGACGGGTTCCTTATAACGCCCCCATCGTGTACAACAGGTCTACACCACTGAGTGGTGTAGACCACCACCCGATGGAGGAAGCGTTATGAGCACCGCCACTGCGCCCTCGGCGGCGCCCCCGAAGAAGCGGGGATCAGGCCTTTTTCAGGGCCTCCAAAAGGTAGGCCGCAGCCTGCAGCTCCCGATCGCCGTGCTGCCGGCGGCGGGTTTGCTGCTCCGGTTCGGCCAGCAGGACGTCCACGACAAGTTGCACCTGCCCGACAAGGTCACGGCGGTCTTCGCCACGGCGGGCGGCGCCATCTTCGACAACCTGCCGATGCTGTTCTGCATCGGTGTGGCGATCGGCTTCGCCAAGAAGTCGGACGGCTCGACCGCGCTGGCCGCCCTGGTCGGGTTCCTGGTCTACAGCAACGTCCTGAAGGCGTTCCCGGTCACCGAGGCCAAGGTCCAGGCGGGTGCGGACATAGCCGCGACCTACAACAACCCCGGTGTCCTCGGCGGCATCATCATGGGTCTGCTGTCCGCGGTGCTGTGGCAGCGCTTCCACCGGACCAAGCTGGTGGACTGGCTCGGCTTCTTCAACGGCCGCCGTCTGGTGCCGATCATCATGGCCTTCGTCGGCACGCTCCTGGGCGTCTTCTTCGGCCTGGTCTGGGAGCCGATCGGTGAGGGCATCTCGAACTTCGGCGAGTGGATCACCGGTCTCGGTGCCTTCGGTGCCGGTCTGTTCGGTCTGATCAACCGTGCGCTGATCCCGGTCGGCATGCACCAGTTCGTGAACTCCGTCGCCTGGTTCCAGATCGGCGACTTCAAGAACGCCTCGGGCACCGTCGTCCACGGCGACCTGACCCGCTTCTTCGCCGGTGACCCGACCGCCGGCCAGTTCATGTCGGGCTTCTTCCCGATCATGATGTTCGGTCTCCCGGCCGCCGCGATCGCGATCGCCCACTCCGCCCGTCCCGAACGCCGCAAGGCCGTGATGGGCATGATGATTTCGCTCGCGCTGACCTCCTTCTGGACCGGTGTGACCGAGCCGATCGAGTTCTCGTTCATGTTCGTCGCACCGATTCTGTACGCGATCCACGCGGTGCTGACCGCTGTCTCCATGGCGGTCACCTGGGCGCTCGGCGTCCACGCGGGCTTCACCTTCTCTGCGGGCGCCATCGACTACGGGCTGAACTGGAACCTGGCCACGAAGCCCTGGCTGATCATCCCGATAGGCCTGGTCTTCGGCGCGATCTACTACGCCGTCTTCCGCTTCGCCATCGTCAAGTGGAACCTCCCCACCCCCGGCCGCGAGCCCGAGGAGGAGGTCGAGGACCTCACGAAGGCCTGATGCCCGGCTGACGTACGACGAAGGCCCCCGGAGTCCTGAACCTCTCCGGGGGCCTTCGTCGTGCCGTGGGCGATGCCGTGGTGCTAGATCTCGTACGACTGCCTCGGCGTCGCCAGGGACACCGTGCCGTCGAAAACCGCGCGCGCGTCGGCGAGGTTGACCTGGGGGTCGGTCCACGGGGGGATGTGGGTGAGGACCAGGCGGCGGGCGCCTGCCCGGGTCGCCGTCTCACCCGCCTCGCGGCCGTTGAGGTGCAGGTCGGGGATGTCTTCCTTGCCGTGCGTGAAGGCGGCCTCGCACAGGAACAGGTCGGTGTCGCGGGCGAGTTCGGTCAGGGCGGGGCTCAGACCGGTGTCGCCGGAGTAGGTCAGGGACTTGCCGCCGTGCTCGACGCGGATGCCGTACGCCTCCACCGGGTGCGCCACTCGCTCGGTGTGGACCGTGAACGGGCCGATGTCGAAGGTGGACGGCTTGACCGTGTGGAAGTCGAAGACCTCGCTCATGGAGGAGGCGGTGGGGGTGTCGGCGTAGGCCGTGGTGAGGCGGTGCTCGGTGCCCTCGGGGCCGTAGACCGGGAGGGGGTCGCAGCGGCCGCCGTCGTGGCGGTAGTAGCGCGCGACGAAGTACGCGCACATGTCGATGCAGTGGTCGGCGTGCAGATGGCTGAGGAAGATCGCGTCGAGGTCGTAGAGACCGCAGTGGCGCTGCAGCTCGCCAAGGGCACCGTTGCCCATGTCGAGAAGCAGCCGGTAGCCGTCGGCCTCGACGAGGTAGCTCGAGCAGGCCGATTCCGCGGACGGGAACGACCCCGAGCAGCCGACGACGGTGAGCTTCATAAAACAGAAACCTCCGCTGGCGGGAACTTTTCTGGGATGGAGAACGGGGGTCGTGCGGTCCGTCGAGCGTAAGGCGCAAAACCCCCGGTCGCTCCTCCGCCAAGGGCTGTTGTGGGCGAACTCACCTGTGCTGTCACCGGTTCGGCTGGACCAGCGGCGCGTAGGGAGTGAGAGAGGGATCACGGGTTACGCAGAGGGCGCGCGGGGCAGTTCGCGCGCCGGTACGGTCGTCCTCATGGACACGTCCTGGTGGCTCGCGCTCGTGGCGGTGGTGCTGCTCGCGCTGGTCGCCACCCTGGTGGACGGCTGGGGGCGGGGGCATCGGCCTCGCGGGCGCGCGGACCGGACGACTCGGCCGTCCGGGCGTACGACGGGGGTGCGGCCGCGGCCCGCCGAGATCTGGTGGGCGCAGGTGCCGTACGAGGACGGTCCGGGGGGCAAGGACCGGCCGTGTCTCGTGCTGGCGGTGCGCGGCGGGCGGGTCACCGTCGCGAAGATCACCAGCAAGTACCACCACGAGCGGGGCGGGGTCATCCCGTTGCCGCCGGGCTCGGTGGGCGATGCGCAGGGGCGCGCGAGCTTCCTGGAGACGGACGAGCTGCGGCAGGTGCCGGTGGGGGACTTCCGGCGGAGGGCGGGGGTGGTGGACCCGGTCCTGTGGGATCAGGTCCGTCACCTGGCGACGTAGATCGTCACCCTCGGAGCGCGACGTGGAACGTCACGCCCAGAGCTGGCCCTGGAGCGTCTCGATCGCTTCCTCCGTCGTCGCCGCCGTGTAGACGCCCGTCGAGAGGTACTTCCAGCCGCCGTCGGCCACGACGAACACGATGTCGGCGGACTCCCCCGCCTTCAGCGCCTTGGTGCCGACGCCGATCGCCGCGTGCAGGGCGGCGCCGGTGGAGACGCCCGCGAAGATGCCCTCCTGCTGGAGGAGCTCGCGGGTGCGGGTGACCGCGTCGGCGGAGCCCACCGAGAAGCGGGTGGTCAGCACCGACGCGTCGTACAGCTCCGGTACGAAGCCCTCGTCGAGGTTCCTGAGCCCGTAGACCAGGTCGTCGTAGCGCGGCTCGGCGGCGACGATCTTCACGTCCGGCTTGTGCTCACGCAGGTAGCGGCCGACGCCCATCAGGGTGCCGGTGGTGCCGAGGCCCGCGACGAAGTGGGTGACCGAGGGGAGGTCGGCCAGGATCTCCGGGCCGGTGGTCGCGTAGTGGGCGCCCGCGTTGTCGGGGTTGCCGTACTGGTAGAGCATCACCCAGTCGGGGTGCTCGGCGGACAGCTCCTTGGCGACCCGTACGGCGGTGTTGGAGCCGCCCGCGGCCGGGGACGGGATGATCTCGGCGCCCCACATGGCGAGCAGTTCGCGGCGTTCCTGCGAGGTGTTCTCGGGCATCACGCACACCATGCGGTAGCCCTTGAGCTTGGCGGCCATCGCGAGGGAGATGCCGGTGTTGCCGGAGGTGGGCTCCAGGATGGTGCAGCCGGGCGTGAGGCGGCCGTCCTTCTCCGCCTGCTCGATCATGTGCAGCGCCGGGCGGTCCTTGACCGAGCCGGTCGGGTTGCGGTCCTCGAGCTTCGCCCAGATACGGACGTCGGCGGACGGCGAGAGCCGCGGCAGGCGCACCAGGGGGGTGTTGCCCACCGCGGCCAGCGGGGAGTCGTAACGCATCGACGATCAGGCCATGCCGCCGGCCACGGCCGGCAGGATCGTGACGTTGTCACCGTCGGTGAGCTTGGTGTTGATGCCGTCGAGGAAGCGGACGTCCTCGTCGTTGAGGTAGACGTTGACGAAGCGGCGCAGCTCGCCGCCGTCCACGATGCGCGCCTGGACGCCCGTGTGCCGGGTCTCCAGGTCGGCGAAGAGCTCGGCGAGGGTGTTCCCGTTGCCCTCCACCGCCTTCTGGCCGTCGGTGTAGGTGCGGAGGATGGTCGGGATGCGGACCTCGATGGCCATGGTGGCGGGCTCCTGTCGGAAAGTGGTCTGGTCGGTGGGCGCACGGCGAACGCGCGCCGCGGCTCACGGCCGTACGGCGGCAGGGAAGGTCAACAGATGGCGCTGTTCAGCCTGCACAGGTCGACGTGCAGCCGCGCCACGAGCAGGATGCCCGGCGTCTTCTCGCTCACGTCGTTCAGAACCATGGGCTCATCGTATCGATTCCCGGTCCGGATCCCGGAGTGTGATCTCGCATACTGGATGGTTCCCGACCGGATCGCGAGATCAGTAGGCCTCGACGACCGTGACCTCCTCCTCGGTGACCTCGCCGTCGAGGATCCGGTAGGAGCGGAACTGGAAGTCGCCGAGGCCGTCGGTGTCGGCGGTGGAGACGAGGACGTAGTGGGCGCCGGGCTCGTTGGCGTAGGAGATGTCGGTGCGGGAGGGGTAGGCCTCGGTCGCGGTGTGGGAGTGGTAGATGACCACCGGCTCCTCGTCGCGGTCGTCCATCTCGCGGTACAGCTTGAGCAGGTCGCCGGAGTCGAACTCGTAGAAGGTGGGCGACATCGCGGCGTTGAGCATGGGGATGAAGCGCTCGGGGCGGTCCGACCCGGCCGGTCCCGCGACGACTCCGCACGCCTCGTCGGGGTGGTCCTTGCGCGCGTGCGCGACGATCTGGTCGACGAGGGCCTGGGTGATGGTCAGCATGGTGGTCAGGATAAGCAGAAGGGCTGCCCGGTACCGAGGAGTGGTACGGGGCAGCCCAGATGCCGGACGTTCTATCCGGAGACCTTGTCGAACTCCGGCTCCCGCCGGTCCGCGATCTGCGGGTGACGGGACTTCAGCACGAGCCAGCCCACGCCCAGCGCCGCGGCCCAGCCCGCCATCACGTACAGGCACACCCGCGAGTCCGCGTCGTACGCGATCAGGCAGGTCACGAAGAGCAGGAACACGATGGCGATCCAGCTGCCGACGGAGCCGCCCGGTGCCGGGAAGGAGGAGGAGGGCAGACGCCCTGCCACGACCTCTCGGCGGTAGCGCACATGGCTGATCAGGATCATCAGCCAGGTCCAGATGCCCGCGGCGGTCGCGACCGAGACGACGTATCCGAAGGCCTTCTCCGGCACGACGTAGTTCAGCACCACGCCGATGCCCATGAAGAGGACGGAGACCGTGATGGCCAGCGCCGGGGTGCGGGTGACGGAGAGCTTGTTGAAGGCCTGCGGTGCCTCTCCGCTGTCGGCGAGGGTGCGCAGCATGCGGCCCGTGGAGTACATGCCGGAGTTGCAGGAGGACAGGGCCGCGGTGAGGACGACGAAGTTCACGATGCCGGCGCCCGCGGGGATGCCGATCACGGCGAAGGCCTTCACGAAGGGGCTGACGCCGGCCGCGAACTCGGTCCACTTGACCACGCACAGGATGACGGTGAGGGCACCGACGTAGAAGAGGCCGATGCGCCAGGGCAGGGTGTTGATCGCCTTGGGGAGGGTCTTCTCGGGGTTCTCGGACTCACCGGCGGTCACGCCGACCAGTTCGACGGCGAGGTAGGCGAACATCACGCCCTGCAGGGTCATCAGCGAGGAGCCGACGCCCTTGGGGAAGAAGCCGTCGAAGGCCCAGAGGTTGGAGACCGCGGCGGTGTCGCCGGCCGCGCTGAAGCCGAAGGTCAGCACGCCGAGGCCGATCACGATCATGCCGATGAGGGCGGTGACCTTGATCATCGAGAACCAGAACTCGATCTCGCCGAACAGCTTCACCGAGATCAGGTTCGCCACGAACAGGACGACCAGGAAGACCAGGGCCGTCGTCCACTGCGGGACGGCGGGGAACCAGTAGTTGACGTAGATCGCGGCGGCGGTGAGTTCCGCCATGCCGGTGACGACCCACAGCAGCCAGTAGGTCCAGCCGGTGAAGTAGCCGAAGAACGGGCCGAGGAACTCGCGGGAGTACTCCGCGAACGAGCCGGAGACCGGGCGGTAGAGCAGCAGCTCGCCCAGTGCCCGCATGATGAAGAAGATGATCACGCCGGCGACGGCGTACATCAGGATGAGGCTCGGACCGGCCTTGGCGATGTTCGCCCCGGCGTTGAGGAAGAGGCCGACGCCGATGGCGCCGCCGATCGCGATCATCTGGACCTGGCGGCTGCCGAGTCCGCGCTCGTAACCCTCTTCGGAGGCGTTCGGGGCCTTCTCCGGTCCTGAGCCCTTGTCTTCGACCTGAGCGGAGGTCATGTGGTGGTGCGCCTTTCTCCATACCGGACCGGGCCTCTCGTCGGCCTCGGACCGGTTCTCGATCCCCCCGGATTGATGGAGTCGTGCCTGGCCGGCGGTTACCGGCTCGGTGGCGCACCCGGCCGAACATACGGGTGGTGTTCGCCGGGCGGTCGTGAAGATTTATCACGGCCGCCGCATTGATCACCCGGGCGCTGTGTGGCACAGAGCACAGGGAGAAGCGGACAAAGGACATGCGGGTGAACGAAAGCCGTCAGTGCGGTGACGTGATCGTTATCCGGATTTGAGCGTCCTCTGAGCGAACACAGAACCGTCACATCTCAGGGCATAAGGGTGGTCACGAGGGTCTCCTGGAGGCCGCCCAGCCACAGGTACGCCATCACCATCGGCTTACGGGGGTCCTCGTCCGGGAGCCGGTAGAGCAGGTCGGTGTCCTCCTCGTCGGCGATGTCGAGGCGGGAGCCGATCGCGAGGCGCAGGTCGTTGAGGGTGCCGAGCCACTGCTGGGACTCACCGGCCGACAGCTTGAGGACCGCCCCGCCGTCGCCCGCGGAGCGCAGCGCGTCCAGGGAGCGGACCACGGCGAGGGCGTTGTCGCGCTTGCCGACCCGCAGGTCGTTCTCGGTGTAGCGGCGGAACTCCGAGGAGTACTCCCGCTGTTCCTCGGCCTTCTCGGCCCGGGGAGCGCCCTCCGGATCGCTGTAGGCGTCCGGGAAGAGCCGCTTGAGCACCGGGTCGGAGGGCGGCTCGCTCGGGCCCTCCGCGAAGAGTTCCGCGAGCGGGTCGCCGGAGGCGTCCTCGGCGGGTCCGGGGCCGATGAGTTCCAGGAGCTGGACGGCCAGCGACCGGATGATGGAGATCTCGACGTCGTCGAGGGCGACGGCCGCGCCGCCGCCGGGGAGCGGTTCGAAGGTTCCGGGCATCAGGGTCTGTCGCTACTTCCGGTCCTGCTGGAGGGTGGCCCACAGACCGTAGCCGTGCATGGCCTGCACGTCGCGTTCCATCTCCTCGCGGGTTCCGCTGGAGACGACCGCCCGGCCCTTGTGGTGGACGTCGAGCATCAGTTTGGTGGCCTTGTCCTTCGAGTAGCCGAAGTAGGTCTGGAAGACGTAGGTCACGTAGCTCATGAGGTTGACCGGGTCGTTGTGGACGATGGTGACCCAGGGGACGTCCGGCTCGGGGACGGCGAAGACCTCTTCCGCCGACTCGGTGCGTTCGATCTCTACGGGAGCGGGTGACGTCACACGGCCCATGCTGCCACGCACCCCACAAATCGTCACACTGACGCGAAGTGGGGTAGCATCTCTTGTTATGAACACAGCGGACCTTGGGCTGCCGGTGGATGTTCCCTCGACGGCGCTCTTCACGGACCAGTACGAGCTGACGATGCTGCAGGCCGCGCTGAAGGCGGGTACCGCCGAACGGCGCAGCGTCTTCGAGGTCTTCACCCGGCGGCTGCCGGAGGGGCGGCGCTACGGCGTCGTCGCGGGCACCGGCCGGGTGCTGGACGCGGTGGAGAACTTCCGCTTCGACGCCGATGTCCTCGGCTTCCTGCGCGAGCGCTCCATCGTCGACGAGGAGACCCTCGACTGGCTCGCCACCTACCGCTTCGGCGGCGACATCTGGGGCTACCCGGAGGGCGAGGTGTACTTCCCGGGCTCGCCGATCCTGCGGGTGGAGGGCTCCTTCGCCGAGTGCGTGCTGCTGGAGACCGTGATCCTGTCGATCCTCAACCACGACTCCGCGATAGCCGCGGCCGCCTCCCGGATGTCCTCGGCCGCGGGCGACCGGCCGCTGATCGAGATGGGCGCCCGCCGCACCCACGAGCTCTCCGCCGTGGCCGCCGCCCGCGCCGCCTACGTGGGCGGTTTCACCACCACCTCCGACCTCGCGGCCGGTTTCCGCTACGGGATCCCCACGGTGGGCACCTCCGCCCACGCCTTCACCCTGCTGCACGACCACGAGCGGGACGCCTTCCGGGCCCAGGTGGAGTCGCTGGGCCGGGGCACCACGCTGCTCGTCGACACCTACGACGTGACGGAGGCCGTCCGCCTGGCCGTCGAGGTCGCCGGGCCCGAGCTGGGGGCCGTGCGCATCGACTCCGGCGACCTGCTCCTGGTCGCGCACCGGGTGCGGCAGCAGCTGGACGAGCTGGGCGCCGAGCGGACGCGGATCATCGTCACCTCCGACCTCGACGAGTACGCCATCGCCTCGCTGGCCGTGGCCCCGGTGGACGCGTACGGCGTCGGCACCCAGCTGGTGACCGGCTCCGGGCACCCGACCGCCTCGATGGTCTACAAGCTGGTCGCGCGCGCCGAGTCCGACGATCCGAAGGCGCCGCTGATCCCGGTCGCGAAGAAGTCGTCCGGGGGCAAGACCTCGGTCGGCGGCCGCAAGTGGGCGGCCCGGCGGCTGGACGCGGAGGGGTTCGCGGAGGCCGAGGTGGTGGGCACCGGGCCGGTTCCGGCGGGGCTCACGGACCGGCAGCTGCTGGTGGAGCTGGTCAAGGGCGGCGAGGTCGTGGCCCGCGAGCCGCTGGACGTCGTACGGGACCGGCATGCCGCCGCCCGGGCCAATCTGCCGCTGTCGGCGACGCAGCTCTCGCGCGGGGAGCCGGTCATTCCGACGGAGTATGTCCACGGGCGCACGGGTAGCTAGGCCTTGTCCGGCGGGTGTCGTCCCGAACGCGCCCGCCCACGCCCCCTCCCGCACGGTCCCCGAAGTCTCTAGGCTCGTAAGTTCACTCTTAGTCGAAGGACACCCACCATGCGCCGCGCCTTGATCGTCGTCGACGTGCAGAACGACTTCTGCGAGGGAGGCAGTCTCGCGGTGGCCGGCGGGGCCGATGTGGCCGCCGCCGTCACCGAGCTGATCGGGCAGGCGGCGGGCTCCGGCTACCAGCACGTGGTGGCCACCCGCGACCACCACATCGCACCGGGCGGCCACTTCGCCGACAACCCCGACTTCGTGCACTCCTGGCCCGCGCACTGCGTCGCCGGGACCGAGGGGGTGGGGTTCCACCCGAACTTCGCGCCGGCCGTCGCCTCCGGGGCGATCGACGCGGTCTTCGACAAGGGGGCGTACGCGGCGGCGTACAGCGGGTTCGAGGGGGCCGACGAGAACGGCGTGACGCTGGCCGACTGGCTGCGGGCCCGCGAGGTCTCGGAGGTGGACGTGGTGGGGATCGCCACGGACCACTGCGTACGGGCCACGGCGCTGGACGCGGCCCGGGAGGGCTTCCGTACGCAGGTCCTCCTCGATCTCACGGCCGGGGTCGCCGAGGCGACGACCGAGCGGGCGATCGAGGAGCTGCGCGCGGCGGGCGTGGAGCTGTCCGGCAAGCCGGTCGTCTAGGAACAGGCCCGGGCCCGGCCTCAGGCCGGTGCTGTCGGCCTCCTGAGCAGTGACCTGATCGGATGCCACAGCTCCTGGGCGAGCTCGGGACCGCCCACGACAGCGTTGTCAGGGGCGGTACGCCATATCAGCCCGTCCGGATGGTGCAGTACGGCGGTGATCTCGTCCGGGGTCGGGGGCGCGCCGTTGCCGCGCAGGTACACCGCGCGCAGCCCCAGGTTGCGCAGCCTGGTCAGGGCGCGCGCCCGGTTGTGGGCGTGGACGAGTACCCGCACACTGCCGTAGCCGTCGGCGGGCGGGCGGGGCAGGTTCAGCGCCACCACCACCCTGCCGTTCGGCAGCTTGCAGAAACCTCCTGCGGCCATGCGGGTCACACCCCCGTGTGCGTCGGTGTCAATAAGGAAGCCACAGGACGCACCTAAACACGATCGGCGGCAACCCGCCAGGGGTTGCCGCCGATACGCTCGTGACCTGCGCTTTTACTTCTTCTTGGCCGAAGGTCCGACCTGGAGCGTGATCGTCGAGCCGTTCTTGGGCTCCTTGACGATCTTGATCCGGGTGTCGGTGTCAGTGATGTTGACGCCCGCGAACGGGTTCGACGGGTCGTAGTAGCTCGACGTGCCGTCGTCGAAGACCGGGACGCCGGGCTTGGACTTGATCTTCGTCGCGACGTCGGCGTTGTGGAGCGTGACCGAGTCCGTCGGGTACCAGCTGAAGGTGGAGTCGTAGGCCTGGATGCGGTTGCGCATCAGCGTGCCGTCGGACCACTTGAGGGCGGTCGGGTGGGAGTCGACCGGGAGGATCAGACCCGTACCCGGGTGCTGGCTGGTGTTGTCGTCCGCCTGGGAGGTGTCCCACTTCCAGATCAACAGGCCGTTCTGGTAGGCGTAGTGCTCCACCCAGCCCGGACGGGTCGTCGAGAAGCCGTAGTTGTACGGACCGACCTTCAACACCTTGTCGTACGACACGTATTGGCGGTTCTCGGCGAGGTAGTACTGCGCGTAGTCGTCCGTGATCGAGGCGCCGATGCGCGAGAAGCCGTTCGCGGTCCAGGCGGCGTCCGCCGTCTCGGCGTTGTCGGAGAACAGGGTCGCGCCGTCGGCGGTCACCGTGATCTCGTCGGCCGTGAAGCCCTTCAGGGCGGCCCCGCCGTCGGTCTGGTAGCGGAAGCGCAGCTGGATCTTCTGGCCCGCGTAGGCGTTCAGCGGGAAGGTCAGCTTCTGGTGGGCGGCGACCGAGCCGGTGAGGGCCGGCTTGCCGCTGCCGTCGCGCGGGATGGCGGTGCCGTCGGCCAGGGTGCCGTCGATGGGCGTCCAGTTGGAGCCGTCGGTGGAGACCTCGGTGTAGAGGTAGTCGTAGTCCTGCTCGATGTCCCACCAGCCGTCGAGGGTCAGCGCCGCCGAGGACTTGCCGGTCAGGTCGAGCGGGCGGCTCAGGGTGTTGCGCAGGTCGTTGCCGCTGCCGCTCCACCACTGGGTGGCGCCCTGTGCCGGGGTGACCACGGGGGTGCTGACCGTCTTCTTGGGCAGCTGGACCACGAGCGCCTGCGGGTTCTTGGTGTTGTACTCCGCGACGCCCAGCTTGTGGCTGGACCGCTTGCCCGCGTTGGCCACGTCGTAGTCGAGCCAGCCCAGTTGGAGCTTGTCCCAGGCGTTCATGTCGCCGGGCAGGTCGCCGATGGAGTCCTTGCCGGTGCCGAGCCAGGAGCCGGAGGACATCAGCGTCCAGAAGCCGGTGGAGTTCTCGCCGGCGCCGGAGGTGTCGTACTCGTCGGGCAGGCCCAGGTCGTGGCCGTACTCGTGGGCGAAGACGCCGAGTCCGCCGTTCTCCGGCTGGATGGTGTAGTCGCCGACCCAGATGCCGGTGTCGCCGATCTGGGTGCCGCCGAGCTTGTTGGTGTCCGGGCCGGTGGAGCCGGCGTCGGTGCCGAAGGCGTACCAGCGGTGGGCCCAGATGGCGTCCTCGCCCTGGGCGCCGCCGCCCGCGGACTCGTCCTCGCCGGCGTGCACGATCTGGAAGTGGTCGATGTAGCCGTCGGGCTCGTTGAAGTTGCCGTCGCCGTCGAAGTCGTAGCGGTCCCACTGGTCGAACTCGGCCAGTTCCGCGGCGATCTCGGCGGCGGTGTCGCCCGCGGCCTCGCGCTGGGCGACCCAGGCGTTGACGCCGTCCTGCACGGCGTACCAGGCGCCGGTGGACGCCTTGTTGGAGCCGTAACGGGCCTCGTTGTAGGGGACCTTGACCCAGTCGGTCACTTCACCCTCGACCGAGTAGCGGCCCGAGGACTGCTTCTCGTAGTACTTCTTCAGCGACTCGGTCTTCTTGCCGGTGCCGAAGTACAGGTCCTGGAAGTGCGCCTGGTTGTAGTCCGCCTGCCAGGCCGTGCTGTTGTTCTGCTTGCGGTCCGGCTTGGCTATCCGGTTGTGCAGCGGGCCGGCCGTGCCGCCGTAGCGGGGGTCGACCTGGTCGCCGAACTCCACCAGGATCGTGAAGATCCTGTCGGTCTTCTCCCGGCCGAGTTCGACGTACTTGCTGTCGCCCTTGCGGCTCTTGAGCTCGACCACCTGGGAGCCGTTGCGGTTCTTGACCGCGGCGTCCCCGGATATGACCTGGTCGAGCGCTTCCTTCCGCTGCGCCTCCTGGGTCTTGGTCAGCGGGCCGTCGAAGTCGTGCTCCCTGGCCTTCGCCGGCTGCGGGTCGCGCCGGTCGGCCGCGGAAGTCTTCGTGGAGCTGTCCGCGGCCTGCGCCACGGCGAACGTGGAGAACGTGGCCGAGGCCGCGGCTATCGCCACGACTGTCGCTGCCGTCCTGAACGTCCAGGATCTGTCCGTCACTTGTACCTCTCCCCTATCAGGCAAGTGACCCGTATTTGACTAAAGGTTGGGGAGAAAAGACAGATCTTGACTTGGACCCGACAAGTGCATTATTGGGAGCCGGTGTTCGTATTGCGGACACACGACTGCAACACGACAGGCGCGCACGGCCGTCCACTTGATGGACGTCATGACTCCGTGCGCCCCCTGTGCTCCGGCACTGTTGGTTAGGTCACGCTTACTGTTCGTTCCGCTCGGGCAAACAGGCGATTAGAGTCGATTGGCGGAACGCCCGGATGTCGGCGGAATGCCAGGCCGACACACCCCGTGGACCCCCGATTCCGAGGACACGATTGCCATGCCTCGTCCGACTGCCGCACAGATCGCCTACGGTTCGATCACCGTCATCTTCTCGACGCTCGCCATGCTGCTGCTGTCGCAGACGAGTTCGGCCGTGGGGACCGCGGTCGTCGCGGTCTCGGCGCTCGCCCTCGGCCTGCTGGTCGCCATGACGGTGCCCCAGCCGAAGCCCCGCGTGGTCGCGATGAACAGGCCCGCCGAACACCCGGCGGCACAGGAACAGGTCCCGGCGGCGGCCACGAGCTCCAAGACAGCCGCCTGAACACTGCGTTCGCCGAGCAGGGGTTCCGCGCCGCCTCCCGGGTTCGTCGGGGCGGGCCGTCCCGGATCGCGTCCGCCGCGCCGGGTGCTTCTTCTCGACCCCGGGTTCGTCGTGAGTGGCTGAGGCACTGATCCCGTCCGCCGCGCTGAGTGCTTTTTCTCGACCCCGGGGTCCGTCGGGGCGAGCCGGGTGCTTTGTCGGGGCAGCCCGGGCCCGTATCGCGTCCGCCGCGCCGGGTGTCTCTCCTCGACCCCGGGTCCGTCGGTGCGAGCGGGGTGCTTTGTCGGGGCGGCCCGGGGCCCGGATCGCGTCCGCCGCGCCGGGTGCTTCTTCTCGTCCCCGGGTTCGTCGTGAGCGGCTGAGGCACCGATCCCGTGTGCCGCGCCGGGTGCTTCTTCTCGACCCCGGGCTCGGGTGCTCCGCCAGGGCGGCCCGGGGCCCGGATCGCGTCCGCCGCGCCGGGTGTCTCTCCTCGTCCCCGGGTTCGTCGTGAGCGGCTGAGGCACCGATCCCGTCCGCCGCGCCGAGTACTTCTCCTCGACCCCGGGTTCGTCGGGGCGGCCTGAGTGCCAATGGCGTTCGCCGGCCAAAGGCCGCGTCGGCGCCGAGAGCCAGCCCGTCGAGTCCGGCGGAAGAGCCGGTACCCGCCACGGCCACCCGCTCCAAGACCGCCGCCCCCGAACAGGGCGCTTGGGATCGCCGCCAGAATCACCGGGGCGGGTCGGGGCACTGAGCGCGTCTGCCGCGCCGGATGCTCCTCCTCGACCCCGGGTTGGCCAGATCGGCTCGAGCGCCAATGACGTTCGCCGGCCGAAGCCCGCGTCATCGCGGAGAGCAAGCCCGTCGACCACCCCGGGCCGTGGCCAGGGGCTCCAAGACAGCCGCCCGAACACCGCGTTCACCGAGCAGGGCGCTCCCGCCCGGAACGGCTCGGCGCTGCGAACGTGCCCGCCGTGAGGGCACGCCGCACACCCGCGCTCGCAGCCCGGTCCCGCCGACCTGCACGCTTCCCAGGAGGAAACGGCCCCCGCCCGGTTCAACCCGTGTTGACCACCACCGTCTTCGCCGCCTTGTCATGCAGGCCCTGCTTGTACGGCTTGTCGAAGTAGCTCCAGCCGCCCGAGATGGCGGTCCAGATGCAGGCGCAGCAGAACGCGAACGGGATCCACAGCACCGCCGAGCGGATCAGCGTGGTCTGTACGGTGGGCGTGGAGCCGTTGTCGAGGTTCGCCACCCGCATCCCGAGCCACTTCTTGCCGAGCGTCTGCCCGGACCGGGTGATCAGGATCGTGTCGTAGGCGATGTACAGCACCGCGGCGAGCGCCGACTGGGCGAGCGACTTGCCGTACTGCATGTCGTCGCCGTCCACGTCGAACTCGCTCACCCCGAAGCCCCAGGTGATGAGCCAGACGACGATGCCCACCATGATCATGTCGATGATCCGGGCGAGCGTGCGCCGGCCGCTGGGGGCCAGTGGGGGCATGCCGGCGAGCGGGTCGGCGGGACCACCGCCGTACGGGTCACCGCCGCCGTAGGAACTTCCGCCGTACGGCGGCGGTGTGCTGTACGGCGATCCCGAGCCCTCGGCGGGCGGGGGCTGCTTCCTCAACGGGTCGTCATCCGGCGGCTGCTGGCCGGAGCCGGGGGGCGGTTCACTGCTCATGGCCCGAGTCGACCGCGAACCCCCCGACTCCGCATCCGGCGCGCGGCCGTACGGAGTACCGAATCCCGTACGACGTCCGCTGGACCCGCTCAGCCCGCCACGAACGTATGCGCCGCCTTGTCGTGCCAGCACTGGCGCCACGGCCGGTCGAACAGGCACCAGGCGACGCCCACGAGACCGATGCCGAGCAGACCCGGCACGCTGTAAACCAGCCAGCGGCGCAGGGCACCGGCGAAGGACGGGGGCTCGTGGCCCTCGATGTCCCGCACCTCCAGGCCGAACAGCTTCTTACCGAGCGTGCGGCCCCACTTGGCGGTGGGCAGCGCCTCGTACAGGACCCCCGCGACGAGGAGCACGGCGACCACGATGCCGAGATACACCGACGTGGTGCTGTCCAGCAGCCAGACCGTCACGGTCTCGCCGGAGAGCTTGGCCGCGTCGATCTTCTCGTTGATGTGGTCGGCCGCCTTGGTGCCGAGGGGGACGGCGGCCACGGCCGTGACCGCGCCGACGACGAGGGTGTCGAGCAGACGCGCCGCCAGGCGCTTGCCGAGGCCCGCGGGTCTGGCCGAGGCCTGGCGGCGGGCGGCCGCCTGGAAGATGTCCTCGACCGGCGGCTTCCAGGGGACGGGCTGCTCCTCGTCGGGCCCGGCGAGCCGGTGCACCTGCTGGGCCCAGGAGGGCTGACCGCCACCGGGGCCGGGGCTGATGGGAGTGGCTGCGGGCTGAACTGCGGCGGGCTGAGCTCCGACGGCCTGCTGGGAGCCGCCGCCCTGCTGCGGGACGCCCTGCGGCGACGGTCCCGGGGCCGGGGCCGGGGCGGAGGCGGGGCCCTGGGGCCCCACGTTTCCGGCCGCCGCGGCGCGCTCGGCGGCGGCCTTGCCGGCACCGAAGCCCGGGGCCTCGGCAGCGGCGGAGACACCGGCCGCGGAGGGCTGGACGCCGGCGCCCTGGCCGCCCTGTGCGACGGGGCCGGCGTACGCGGGTCCGGGTGTGCTTCCGCTCTGCGCCCCGGGCCCCCCGCCCTGCTGCGCCGTGCGCGGGGAGACCGCGCGGAACTTCATGGTGCCGTCGTCGTCGGACTGCTGGGCGCCCCCGGCGCCCCCCGCCGCCCCCGCTCCCCCGGACCCGGCCGTGGGCCTGCGGAAGACCCGTGTGCCGCCGTCCTCGTCCGGCTCGACGGGCGGGATCGTGGCCGTGCCGTCGGTACGGGCCGCGTGGCCCTCCGGCTGGGCGGGGGCGGAACCGTGGGCCGGCCGCCCGGGACCGGGCACCCTCGGGTCGGCGCCCCGCGGAGTCTGCGGCGCGCCGTGCTGAGCGCCCTGCGGCCCCTGCTGGGCCCCTTGGTGCGGAATCCCCTGGGCCTGCGCGGCCGCCTGCGGGGATCCCCACGACACCCGGCGGTCCTGCTCGCCGCCGAAGCCCGCCTGGTGGGCCCGGTCGGCGGCCCACGCGGACGCGGGTTCGGGGCGGCTGCCGTGCTGGGTGTCGGGGTGCGGGGGTTCCTCGGCCGGGTCCTCGTCGAAGAAGTGCGGGCCCGTCTCCTCCACCGGGGACGGGCCCGGCTCGGAGCCGGCGCCGGTCGGCGGTGCGAGCGGTTCACCGGCCGCCGGGGCGGGACGGCTGGTGCCCGGCACCCAGGAGGCACCGTTCCAGTAACGGACATATCCAGGAATGGACGGGTCCGGGTAGTAGCCCTCGCGGGGCCTGTCGTCACCGGGTGCCGGGGTTGGGGCGCTCATGTCCGTCGTCCCGTATCTGCTCGGGGGTCAATAGAGGGGGCTCCACATCTATCAGACCGGCGCAAGACCCACCGCCAGTCCCACCGGACCCACCCCTTTTGGGCACGACTGACACCGGCCGTGACAGCGGGCGTGGTACCGGACGTGGCACCGGCGGAAAAAGTTCGCCGAACCCGCGTAATGATCCCTCCCCCCACCCCTCTCCACTCGTACGGGCCCACCGCGGACCCGACGAGAGCCAAGAGCCGAGAGCCGGGAGAGGAACGAACGACATGCATCACACGGTGGTGGAGCGCGAACTGGACCTCCGACTCATCCTGTCGCCCGAGCGCAGCATTCCCGTCCCGGCCCGGCTGGGCTACCGCAGCGACGACCCCTTCGCCGTCCACGTCACCTTCCACATCGGCTCGGACCACCCCGTCCACTGGACCTTCGCCCGCGAACTCCTCGTGGAGGGGGTGTTCCGCCCGTGCGGGCACGGGGACGTGCGGGTGTGGCCGACGAAGGTCGCGGGGCGCAGTGTCGTGCTGATGGCGCTGAGCTCCCCCGCCGGCGACGCCCTCCTGGAGGCCCCGGCCGCGCAGGTCGCGGCCTGGCTGGAGCGCACGCTGAGGGCGGTCCCCCCGGGCTCCGAGGGGGAGCAGCTCGGCATCGACGACGGCCTCGCCGAGCTGCTGGCCCCCACCCCGGCCGACGACCTCTGGCTGGGCGACCCCTGGCCAGGCGACGCATCGGCGGACGAAGGGGAGTGAGCGACTGCAACCATCAATTGAGGAACCACAACGGCGACCAGCCAGGTCCGCGAGAGCGGCGGCGGTTCAGCCGCAAAGAACAGTCAGAACAGCTTGCCGGGGTTCAGGATCCCCAGCGGGTCGAAGACGCCCTTCACCGCGCGCTGCATCTCCACCCCCACGGGGCCGATCTCGCGCGCCAGCCACTCCTTCTTCAGTACGCCCACCCCGTGCTCCCCGGTGATCGTGCCGCCGAGCTCCAGGCCGAGGGCCATGATCTCGTCGAAGGACTCGCGGGCCCGCCGGGACTCGTCGGGGTCGGCCGCGTCGAAACAGACCGTGGGGTGGGTGTTGCCGTCGCCCGCGTGGGCGACGACACCGATGGTGAGCCGGTGCTTGTCGGCGATCCGCTCGGTCCCTTCGAGCAGCTCGCCGAGCCGGGAGCGGGGCACGCACACGTCGTCGATCATCGTGGTGCCCTTGACGGCCTCGAGGGCGGTGAGGGAGAGCCTGCGGGCCTGGAGCAGCAGTTCCGACTCGGCCGCGTCGTCGGCCGGGACGACCTGGGTGGCACCGGCCGCCTCGCACAGGGCGCCGACGGCGGCGAGGTCCGCGGCCGGGTCGCTGGTGTCGAAGGCCGCGAGGAGGAGGGCCTCGGTGGTCTCCGGGAGTCCCATGTGCGCCAGGTCGTTGACGGCCTTGACCGTCGTACGGTCCATCAGTTCGAGGAGGGACGGCACGTGCCCGCCCTCCATGATCCGGCACACCGCGTCGCAGGCGGCGGCCCCGGAGGAGAACTCGGCGGCCAGCACCAGTTGCTCGGGCGGCTTCGGCCGCAACCCCAGGACCGCCCGGACGACGATGCCGAGCGAGCCCTCGGAGCCCACGAACAGGCGAGTCAGGTCGTAGCCGGCGACCCCCTTGGCGGTACGGCGGCCGGTGGACATGAGCCGCCCGTCGGCGAGGACGACGTCCAGTCCGAGGACGTACTCCGCCGTGACCCCGTACTTCACACAGCACAGTCCGCCGGACGCGGTGCCGATGTTGCCGCCGATCGTGCACATCTCCCAACTGGAGGGGTCCGGCGGGTAGTAGAGGCCGAGTTCGTTGACCGCGCGGGAGAGGGTCGCGTTGATGACGCCGGGTTCGACGACGGCGATGCGGTCGACCGGGTTGATCTCCAGGATCCGGTCCATCTTCGTCAGGGAGAGCACGATGCAGCCGTCGGAGGCGTTGGCCGCGCCCGACAGGCCCGTGCGGGCGCCCTGGGGGACGACCGGGACGCGCAGTTCGGTGGCGATGCGCATGACGTGCTGGACCTGTTCGGCCGTACGCGGCAGGACGACCACGGCCGGGATGCCGGCCGGGCAGAAGCTCGCCATGTCGTTGGCGTAGGAGACCGTGACGTCCGGGTCGGTGAGAACGGCGTCGGCGGGCAGACCGGTGAGCAGGCGGTCCACCAGGTTGCCGGTGACCTCGTCGCGGGGGGCTTCGATACGGCTCATGATCACAGCGTCGCACCGGGGGCCATCGGTGTGAACCCCACCAGCGGCAACCGCCGCATGCCGGGGTGTGCTCGTCGTACTGGCGCACAGTGAGCGCCATGGAGAACCAAGCCACCAAGGACCGGCCGGAGGAGCGGCGGCGGGATCGCCCGGAGGAACGGCGGGCCCGGCTGCACGGGCGTCTGGTGATCGCCGCGGTCGCCGGCTGCGCGGTGCTCGGTACGGTGCTGGCGCTGCTGCCCGCGGAGCGGACGGCGACCCGCGCTCCCGCGCCCGCGCCCGGGGCCCAGGCGCTGACAGCGGTCGCCGCCGGGGTGCCGGCCGCGCTGCCCGATCTGGCGGCCCTGATCGGTGAGCGGGAGAGCCATCTGCGCCGGCATCCGGACGACGCCGAGTCGTGGGCGGTGCTCGGGACGGCGTACGCCGAGCAGGGGCGGCGGACGGCCGACACGACGTTCTACGCCAAGGCCGACGTCAGTCTGCGGACGTCCCTGAAGGTGCGGGCGAACGCGGCGGCCCTCGGTGGTCTGGCCACCCTCGCGAACGCGCGCCGCGACTTCCGGACCGCCCGGACCTGGGGCGAGGCGGCGCGGAAGCTGGAGCCGAAGCGGTGGACGACGTATCCGGCGCTGATCGACGCGTACACGGGACTCGGCGACTACAAGGCGGCCCGTGCGGCGCTGGAGCGGCTGACGGAGCTGCGGTCGGGGCCGGCGGTGATGGCCCGGGCGGCGGCCGTGTACCGGGACCGGGGCTGGCGCGAGGACGCGGCGGTCCAGCTCTCCGACGCGGCGGCCGGGGCGCGGGCGCCGGCCGAGCGGGCCGCGTATCTGGAGCGGGCCGGGCAGCTCGCCTGGGAGCGCGGTGACCGCGAGGACGCGTTGCGGCACTTCCAGGAGGCCGTCCGGATCGACCCCGACCAGCGGGCCGCGCAGGCCGGGCAGGGGCGGGTCCTCGCGGCGCTGGGCCGCACGACGGAGGCCCTGAACGCCTACCGGATGGCCCTCGCGAAGCAGCCGCTTCCGCAGTACGCCCTGGAACTGGGCGAGTTGTACGAGTGGCTGGGGCTGGGGCAGGCGGCCCGGGTGCAGTACGACCTGCTGCGGGCGGTGGTGGAACGCGCCGCGGCGGACGGGGCCGACGAGGAGCTGGTGCTCGGGCAGTTCGAGGCGGACCACGGTGACCCGGCGTCCGCGGTACGGCGCCTGCGGGCCGAGTGGCTACGGCAGCCGGGGATCGCGGTGGCGGACGCGCTGGGGTGGGCGCTGCACCGGGCGGGCCAGGACAAGGAGGCCCTGCGGTACGCCCGGATCGCGACGGACAAGGTGCACGGGGGCGGGGTGCGCAGCGCGCTGTACGCCTATCACCTGGGCATGATCGAGCGGGAGGCGGGGCAGTACGCCCCGGCGCGCCGGCATCTGAGGGAGGCGCTCCAGATCAACCCCTGGTTCTCGCCCTCGCGGGTGCGGGCGGCGCGGGAGGCGTTGGCGGCGCTGGGGGAGGTGCCGGACGAGGGCGTGCCGGCGGTGGACACGGAGGCGATGGACGCGAAGGCGGTCACACCGCGGCCGTACCGATGAGGGCGTTCCTCGTCACCAGCGCCGCCAGCTCCTGCTCGCCGAGCCCTTCCGTACCCTCGGGCCTGCGGGGCAGGACCAGATAGCGGGTCTCCGCGCTGGAGTCCCACACCGTGATCCGAGTCGAGTCGGGCAGGGTCAGGCCGAACTCCCGCAGTACCTCCCGCGGTTCGCGGACCACGCGGGAGCGGTAGGCCTCGGACTTGTACCAGCTGGGAGACGGGCCCAGGAGCCGGAGCGGGTAGCAGGAGCAGAGGGTGCAGACGACCACGTTGTGGAGCGACTCGGTGTTCTCCACGACCCGCAGGCGCTGGAACGAGCCCTCCATGTAGCCGAGTTCCCGCACGGCGGCCGTGCCGTCCGCGAGCAGCCGGGCCCGGTAGGCGTCGTCGGTCCAGGCGCGGGCCACGACCCGGGCCCCGTTCGCCGGCGAGGACGCGGCGAGGAACGCGTCGATCGCCTCGTCAAGCCGCTCGCCGGTGATCAGCCCCTTCTCCTCCAGGAGGGTCTCCAGGCGCCGTACCCGCCGGGCGATCGTCGCGTCGGTGTGGTGGTCACCGCTCGTCATCGCGGTCCTCCTCCAGGTAGCTCTCCCACAGGTCCAGTACGACGTGGTGGTCGCCCTCGCCCCAGAGGTCGCGAGCCTCGAAGCGGACCGCGTAGATCTGCTCGACGGGCGCGTCCCCCCGGCCCCGCGCGCTGACGTCGGCCAGTTCCTCCGGGCCCTCCGGCTCGACGACCACGCCCCGCTTGCCGCGCGCGTACCGGGGCAGGCGGGTGTGGTGCGGCGGGTCGTGGCGGTAGGTGCGGACCCGGGTGCCGGGCGGGAAGCGGTCGGGGGGCGCCTCAGTCATCGAGCTCACCCGGCTCGATCACGCCCTTGCGTTCGAGCAGGACGCGGATCGCGGTGAACCAGCGCTCGTAGTACGACGCCGCCAGGTACTGGGCCGGCGGCATCGACTCGATCGCGTCCCGGAACTCGTTCGTGTTGAACACCCCTTGCGCGCGCAGGGTGTTGTAGAGCCCGACGACCCGGGCCTCCCAGTCGGCGTGGAAGGGCTCGGCGTCGTCGGCGGTGTCGATCGCGCCGAACCCCTGCGTGCCGCCCACGTCGTTGATCCTGGCCATGGGCCCAGCCTACGAGCGTTACGCGGAAAGGGGGCTTGCTAGAGGTTGCCCCGCTTCTCCTGCTCCCGCTCGATGGCCTCGAACAGGGCCTTGAAGTTGCCCTTGCCGAAGCCCATGGAGCCGTGCCGCTCGATGATCTCGAAGAACACGGTCGGCTTGTCCTGGACCGGCTTGGTGAAGATCTGCAGCAGATAGCCGTCCTCGTCGCGGTCCGCGAGGATCTTCAGCTCGCGGAGCGTGTCGACCGGCACCCGGGTGTCGCCCACCCACTCGCCGAGGGTGTCGTAGTAGGAGTCGGGGGTGTCGAGGAACTGGACTCCGGCCGCCCGCATGGTCCGTACGGTCTGCACGATGTCGTTGGTGTTCAGCGCGATGTGCTGGACGCCGGCGCCGCCGTAGAACTCCAGGTACTCGTCGATCTGGGACTTCTTCTTGGCGATGGCGGGCTCGTTGATCGGGAACTTCACCTTGAGCGTGCCGTCGGCCACCACCTTCGACATCAGCGCGCTGTACTCGGTGGCGATGTCGTCGCCCACGAACTCCTTCATGTTCGTGAAGCCCATGACCTTGTTGTAGAAGCCGACCCACTCGTTCATCCGGCCGAGCTCGACGTTGCCGACGCAGTGGTCGACGGCCTGGAAGGTGCGGTGGGCGGGCGGCTCGACGATCGGGGCGGCCGCGGCGAAGCCGGGCAGGTACGGGCCGTCGTAGCCGGTGCGCTCGACCAGGGTGTGGCGGGTCTCGCCGTAGGTGGCGATCGCGGCGAGGACGACCGTGCCGTGCTCGTCCTTCAGCTCGTACGGCTCGGCCACCGAGCGGGCGCCGTGTTCGAGTGCGTAGTCGTAGGCGCGGCGGGCGTCCGGGACCTCGATGGCGAGGTCGATCACGCCGTCGCCGTGCTCAGCCACGTGCTGGGCGAGGAAGTGACCCCAGGGCGTGGCGGCCTTGATGACCGAGGTGAACACGAACCGGGCGGAGCCGTTCTCCAGCACATAGCTCGCGGTCTCGCGGCTGCCGTTCTCCGGTCCGGAGTAGGCCACGAGCCGCATGCCGAAGGCGGTCGAGTAGTAGTGCGCCGCCTGCTTGGCGTTGCCGACGGCGAAGACGACCGCGTCCATTCCCTTGACCGGGAAGGGATCGGCCTGCCGGGCGGTGTCGGGAGTGTGGTGTGTGGTCTGCGTCATGTGCGAAGCCTGGCTCCGCACTGCAAGGTGCGCAATAGTTCGCGCATTCACTGGACAATATGCTCAGCGATACGGCCGGGTCGGCGACCCTTCTGTACATGATGACCATCTCTCCGGGAGGCTGCTGTGGGGATCGACGCACTGGACGGGCGGATCATCGTGCTCCTCGCGCGCGAGCCGCGGATCGGGGTGCTGGAGATGTCCCGGCGGCTGGGGGTGGCCCGGGGGACCGTGCAGGCGCGCCTGGACCGGCTTCAGTCGAACGGAGTCATCCGGGGGTTCGGTCCGCAGGTCGATCCGGCGGCGCTCGGCTACCCGGTGACCGCGTTCGCCACGCTCCAGATCCGGCAGGGGCAAGGGGCCGACGTACGGGCGCACTTGGCGACCGTGCCGGAGGTACTGGAGCTGCACACCACCACCGGCAGCGGGGACATGCTGTGCCGCCTCGTGGCCCGCTCCAACGCCGATCTCCAACGTGTGATCGACCGGGTTGTCGGTTTCGATGGGATCGTCCGGGCCGCCACCGCGATCGTCATGGAGAATCCCGTTCCGCTGCGGATCATCCCGCTGGTGGAGCAGGCGGCGGAGGATCCGGCCCTTCGGGAGTGACCTAGCCACTGGGGTGAGCGGGTGTGACCTTCTGGGAGTACCTCGGCGACCGTCACCAGCAGCTGCTCACGGACGCCTACCAGCATGCGAGCGTCGTCCTCCAGTGCATGGTCGTGGCGACGGCGATCGGCGTGCTGATCGGTGTCGTGGCCTGTCGGAGCGAGTGGGCGGGCAACCTCGCCACCACGGCCACCTCGACGATCTTGACCGCCCCCTCGCTGGCCATGATCGGTCTGCTCATCCCGGCCGTGGGCCTGGGCGTACCGCCCACGGTGATCGCCCTGACCCTGTACGGGCTGCTGCCGATCGTCCGCAACGCGATCGTGGGCCTGCGCGGAATCGACCCGTCCCTGGTGGACGCGGCCCAGGGCATCGGGATGTCCCGGGTGACGCGCCTGGCGCGGGTCGAGCTGCCGCTCGCCTGGCCGCCGATCCTGGCCGGGATCCGGGTCTCGACGCAGATGCTGATGGGCATCGCCGCGATCGCCGCGTACGCCTCCGGGCCCGGCCTCGGCAAGGAGATCTTCCGCGGCATCGCCTCGCCGGGCAGCGAGAACGCGCTCAACCAGGTGCTCGCGGGCACGCTCGGGATCATCGTCCTCGCCCTGCTGTTCGACGCCGCGTACGTCCTGATCGGACGACTGACGATTCCGAGGGGGATCCGTGTCTGAGTCGTCCGGCACCTCGGGTGCGTCCATCGAGCTGGAGAACCTGACCAAGAGGTATCCCGGCAGCCCGCAGCCCGCCGTCGACAACGTCACCCTGGACATCAGGGCGGGCGAGACCGTCGTCTTCGTGGGGCCGTCCGGATGCGGTAAGTCCACAACGCTCAAGATGATCAACAGGTTGATCGAGCCGACCGGTGGACGCATCCGGATCAACGGTGAGGACGTGACCGACATCGACCCGGTCAAGCTGCGCCGCAAGGTGGGTTACGCCATCCGGTCGGCCGGGCTCTTCCCGCACATGACGGTCGCGCAGAACATCGCGCTCGTACCGAGGATGATCGGCTGGGGGAAGGGCCGGATCGAGGACCGGGTGGAGGAACTGCTCGACCTCGTCGGGCTGGACCCCCGCGAGTTCCACGGCCGCTATCCGCGCCGGCTCTCCGGCGGCCAGCAGCAGCGGGTGGGCGTGGCGAGGGCGCTCGCCGCCGATCCGCCGGTCCTGCTGATGGACGAGCCGTTCGGCGCGGTCGACCCGATCACCCGTGACCGTCTCCAGGACGAGCTGCTCCGGCTCCAGCGCGAGCCGCGCAAGACGATCGTCTTCGTCACCGATGACTTCGACGAGGCGATCAAGCTGGGTGACCGGATCGTCGTGCTGCGCGAACGCTTCCACATCGCCCAGTTCGACACCCCCGAGGCGATCCTGGCCAACCCGGCCGACCACTTCGTGTCCGGGTTCGTCGGCGGCGGAGCGGCCCTGAAGCGGCTGAACCTCACCCGGGTGCGGGATGTGGTGCTCACGGACTATCCGACGGTGCGCGTCGACGACCCCCTCCAGGAGATCTTCAACAGGCTCCGGGGCAGCGGGACGAACGAGATCCTGCTGCTCGACAGGCGCGGACGGCCCTACAAGTGGCTCAGGCGCGGCGACCTGATGCGGGCGAAGGGGTCGCTGGCGCGGGCCGGGACGCCGGTGAGCGACACGGTGCCCGGGGACGCGACCTTGCGGGACGCGCTGGGGGCCGTGATGACCGACAGCGCGGGGCGGGTCGCGGTGACCGGGCGGCACGGTGAGTACACGGGGGTCGTCGACATGGAGACGCTCATGAACTGCGTGCACGAGCTGTTGGAGGCCGACCGTTTCGAGGCCGCGGAGCGGGAGGGTGCCGGCGAAGGGGTGCGGAAAGCGTGACGGCTTCTGAGACTACGGAACTGGAGGAGACTCTGGGGCCTGCGGAAACGTTGGGGTCGGCGGAGACTCCGCAGCGGGAGGAGACTGCTGAGCCGGCGGAGACTCTGGAGCCCGTGGAGACGCCGAGTGCGGCTGAGAGGGCGGCTCCTCTTCGACCAGCTACCTCGCCCCGGCCTCACGTGACCTGGCAGAAGCTGACCTTCCTGCCCGCGTTCCTCATCGCCGTCCTGCTCGCGACCTGGCTGTGGTTCGCGCAGGCCGACCTGGACCCGCTCTCCGCGAACACGCTGTCGAACGGGCAGGTGTCCAAGGCCCTGTGGCAGCACGTGAAGCTGACGGTGATCTCGACCTTCTTCGTGCTGCTCCTCGCGATCCCGCTGGGAATCGTGCTGACCCGCGAGGCCTTCAGGAAGGCGAGTCCGGTGGTGACGGCGGTCGCCCACACAGGCCGGGCGACCCCGGTGATCGGCCTGCTGGCCCTGCTGGTGATCTGGCTGGGCACGGGCACGAAGGCCGTCCTGATCGGCATGATCACCTACGCCGTCCTGCCGGTCCTGTCGAACACGATCGCGGGCCTGAAGGGCAACGACCCGACCCTGCTGGAGGCGGCGCGGGGCATCGGCATGACCCCGCTGGGAGTCCTGACCCACGTCGAACTCCCGCTGGCCGTCCCCCTGATCCTCGCGGGCGTCCGCACGGCCCTGGTCCTCGACGTCGGTACGGCGACCCTGGCGACCTTCGGCGGAGGCGGCGGCCTCGGCGTCCTGATCACGACCGGCATCACCGACCAGCGCATGCCGGTCCTGATGCTGGGCTCGATCCTCACGGTAACGCTCGCCCTACTGCTCGACTGGCTGGCCTCACTGGCGGAACTGCTGGTGCGGCCACGGGGGTTGGGGGTGGGGACGTAGAGGTCGACCTTCGTTCGATGGAGTTACAAAGAACCGTTGCAAAGGAATCTTTGCAACGCTATCTTTGTACGCATGCCGGAAGAGCCCAACGTACGGAAACTCGACGCCCGTTCACTGCGCGGGCTGGCCCATCCCCTGCGGATGCAGCTGCTGGACGCCCTGCGCCACGGCGGACCCGCCACCGCCTCCCAACTCGCCGAGAAACTGGGCGAGTCGAGCGGCGCCACCAGCTACCACCTGCGCCAGCTGGCCGCACACGGTTTCGTGGAGGACGCCCCGGAGCGCGGCAAGGGCCGGGAGCGCTGGTGGAAGGCGGTCCACAAGGGGCTGAGCTTCGACGACGCCCTGCTCACAGACAGCGATCCGGCCGTGCGCGGAGCCGCCGACATGTACCTCCACGAGGTCGCCACCGCCCAGATCCAGAACCTCTCCAACTGGCTGGGCGACCGCGCCACCTGGCCCGAGGAGTGGAACCGCGTCTGGGACATGAGCAGCGCGACGCTACAGCTGACCCCGGAACTGACCAAGGAACTCATCGAGAAGATGCACGCCTTGGTCGACTCCTACCGCGACCGGTCCACCACCGAGGACAACGCGGCCCAGGTACGCATCCACACCCACGCCTTCCCCGTCGCCACGGACTGAAAGGACCCGCCATGCACCCCGAGACCCACCTCGCCGTCCACCGCCTCCGCGCCGCCGCCCTCCGCGCCGAGGCCGACGCCCACCGGCTCGCCGCGCAGGCCAAGCAGCCGTACGCCATCAGGACCCGGCTCGGCTGGACCCTGGTGGAGGTCGGGCTCCGGCTGGCTTCCCCGAGGAGGCCTGCCTTCGCTCACTAGCAGGTGGGGACGGACCCCTTACCCGACTCCAGCGCGGTCAGCGCGCTCACCGCCCCCTTCAGGGACGTCACCGGAATCAGCCGCAGCCCCTTCGGCAGTTCCGCCCTCGCGTCGGAGCACTCGTCCTCGGGGACCAGGAACACCGTCGCCCCGTCCCGCTTCGCGGCCTGTGTCTTCAGGGCCACGCCACCCACCGCGCCGACCGCGCCGTCCGCGTCGATCGTGCCGGTCCCGGCGATGATGCGGCCGCCCGTGAGATCGCCCCCGGCGCCGTCACCGTCGAGCTTGTCGATGATCCCCAGGGTGAACAGCAGTCCCGCGCTAGGCCCCCCGACGTCGGCGAGCTTCAGCGTGACCTTGACCTTGTCGTCGCTGAGCTTGAGGTAGCCGAGGGCCGCCTGGGTCGCCGCGTCCTGGGACTCCTTCATCTGCGCGGTGTTGTGCTTCTCGATCTCCTTGACGCTCTGCCCGCTCGGGTAGACCGCGTCGTGGGGCATGACGGCCTGGTCGGTGCGGAACCAGCTGTCGAGAATGTCGCCGAGCGAGACATGCGTGTCGGGCCCGGTCGCCACGATGGTCGTCATCCGCAGCTGCCCGCTCGTCGTACGCGTCTTCGCCCCGGAGATCGTGATCACCGCCGCGCCCTCGTTCTTGCCGAGGACGTTCGCCGTCATCCCGGGCTGCGCCAGCGCGAAGGGCAGCGGCGCGAAGAGGGCCGTGGCGATCAACGTCACGACGGGCAGGGCACAGACGGCGACGGCCTGGGGGCGCGTGAGGCGAGAGAGCACGGGGTCAATCTAACGCGGCGGTCACTTCCGGCCACGAGCCGGTCAGCCCCGGTACAGATCCCGTCTCGCGCGCGTGAAGCGCCGTAGGACGTCGGGCAGCGGTGCACGCCGATGCCGGGCCTCCGCGGCACCGGCAGGTGGCCGTCCTCCAGGACGAACGGCTCGGTGATGTCCTCGGCGAAGTAGCGGGCGGAGGCCGAGGTGTCGCCGGGGAGGGTGAAGCCGGGCAGGGCGGCCAGGGCGAGGTTCGGGGCGCGGCCGATTCCTGTCTCCAGCATGCCGCCGCACCACACCGGCACGCCGTGCGCGCGGGTCACGCTGCCCGCACTGGGGGACGGCGTCCTGTCGCACCCACCCAGGGGCGCGGGGCTGTGTCGATGTGCGGCTACCGCCGCGCGGGCGCGACCAGCCCCCACCGGACCCGCGGTCGAAGATCTTCCCGGCGATACACGAACCCGCACCGCTCAGCTCAGCGCAGCGCCTCCGCGACCTCCCGCGCCGCGTCCACCACCCGCGGCCCCACCCGTTCCGGCACCGCGTCCGCCAGCATCACGACCCCGACGCTGCCCTCCACCCCGGTGACCCCGAGCAAAGGCGCGGCCGCCCCACTCGCGCCGGCTTCCAGTTCCCCGTGCGTCAGCAGGTAACCCGGCTCCCCGAACCCCTGCTGCCGCGCGGCGAGAATCGCCCGCCCAGCGGCACCCCGGTCCAGCGGATGCCGGAACCCGGCCCGGTAGGCCACGTGATAGTCCGTCCACGAGGGCTCCACAACGGCCACGGCCAGCGCCTCGGCGCCGTCCACCAACGTGAGGTGGGCCGTCGCCCCGATGTCCTCCGCAAGCGAGCGCAGCGCGGGCAGTGCGGCCTCCCGTACCAGCGGATGCACCTGCCGTCCGAGGCGCAGCACACCGAGCCCCACCCGGGCACGCCCGCCGAGATCACGCCGTACGAGGGCGTGCTGCTCCAGCGTGGCCAGCAACCGGTACACCACGGTCCGGTTCACGCCCAGTTTGGTGGAAAGCTCGGTGACGGTGAGCCCGTGGTCCGTGTCGGCCAGGAGCTTGAGGACACGTAGTCCCCGGTCAAGCGTCTGAGAGGTCTCCGCGGTCACGACGCCCACTCCTCCAAGTGGTGAGGTCGGCAGCCTCGCGGCAGGTGCGTCACGGAGTCCCGTCAGTGACGCGCTTCAGAGGCCGCCGATCGGCCGGCGGCCCGGTCTCTTACCGGGCCGCGTCGCTTCACGGCTGCGCTCCGCGGCGGCGCTGCCACGGGGCGTGTGCGTAGCGGGACAGTAGCGAAGCGGGTTCGCTCAGCGGAAGCCTCCGTCCAGAATCCGGGCAGTAGCCGGTACGGACCACTCCGTTTGTCCTGATACGTACGGTCCCGATACGTACGGTCCGCGCCACGAGGTGACAGGCGCCCCACGTCACCGCATCCGGGTGGCCCACTCCTGCACCTTGGCGATCCGCTGCCGCAGCTGCCCGGCCGTGGCCTCGGCGCTCGGCGGTCCGCCGCACACCCGGCGCAGCTCGGTGTGGATCACGCCGTGGGGCTTGCCGCTCTGGTGGACGTACGCGCTGACCATGGTGTTGAGCTGCTTGCGCAGCTCCATCATCTCCTTGTGCGAGACGACGGGCCGCCGCTCGGCGGGCAGCTCCAGCAGGTCCGCCTCGGCGTCGGGCTTCTTGCGGCTGTGCGCGATCTGCCGGGCCTGCCGCTTCTGGAGCAGCAGCTGCACCTGATCGGGTTCCAGCAGTCCCGGGATCCCGAGGTAGTCCTGCTCCTCCTCGCTGCCCGGGTGGGCCTGCATGCCGAACTCGGCGCCGTCGTAGAGGACGCGGTCGAAGACGGCCTCGGACTCCAGCGCCTCGAAGGCGAACTGCTCCTGCTCGCCGGTGTCCTCGTCCTCCTCCTTGTTCGCCTCCTCCATCTCCTTCTCGGACTCGGCGTACGGGTCCTCCTCGCCCTCCTTCTTCGGCTTGTCGAGGGCGTGGTCCCGCTCCACCTCCATCTCGTTGGCGAAGGTGAGGAGATCGGGGACGGTCGGGAGGAAGACGGAGGCGGTCTCGCCGCGTCGCCGGGAGCGTACGAAACGGCCGACGGCCTGGGCGAAGAAGAGTGGCGTCGAGATGGTGGTGGCGTAGACGCCGACCGCCAGCCTCGGGACGTCGACGCCCTCGGACACCATGCGGACAGCGACCATCCACCGGTCGTTGCTCTGGCTGAAGTCGTCGATCCGCTTGGACGCTCCGGCGTCGTCGGAGAGCACGAGGGTCGCCTTGGACCCGGTGATCTCCCGGATGAGCTTCGCGTACGCCCGGGCCGAGTCCTGGTCGGAGGCGATGACGAGGGCACCGGCGTCCGGGATGGCCTTCCTGACCTCGGTCAGCCGCTGGTCGGCGGCGCGCAGCACGCTCGGCATCCACTCACCGCGCGGGTCGAGCGCCGTACGCCAGGCCTGGCTGATCGCGTCCTTGGTCATCGGCTCGCCGAGCCGCGCGGCGATCTCGTCGCCGGCCTTGGTCCGCCACCGCATCTGGCCGCTGTAGGAGAGGAAGATGACGGGCCGCACGACGTGATCGGCGAGCGCGTTGCCGTAGCCGTAGGTGTAGTCGGCGGCCGACCGCCGGATGCCGTCGTTGCCCTCCTCGTACGTGACGAAGGGGATGGGATTGGTGTCGGACCGGAAGGGCGTACCGGTGAGCGCGAGCCGGCGGGTGGCGGGCTCGAAGGCCTCCAGGCACGCCTCGCCCCAGGACTTGGAGTCACCGGCGTGGTGGATCTCGTCGAGGATGACGAGGGTCTTGCGCTGCTCGACCCGGTTGCGGTGGAGCATGGGCCGTACGCCCACACCCGCGTAGGTGACGGCGACGCCGTGGTAGTCCTTGCCGAGCGGCCCGGCGCTGTACTCGGGATCCAGCTTGATCCCTATCCGCGCGGCCGCTTCCGCCCACTGCTTCTTCAGATGCTCGGTCGGCGCGACGACCGTCACCTGCTGCACGACATGGTGGTGCAGCAGCCAGGAGGCGAGGGTGAGGGCGAAGGTCGTCTTGCCCGCGCCCGGGGTGGCGACGGCCAGGAAGTCACGCGGCTGCTCCTGGACGTACTTGTCCAACGCCCCTTGCTGCCAGGCACGCAGCTTGCTGGCGGTACCCCAGGGGGCCCGGCCGGGGAAGGCGGGGGAAAGGTGGTGGGAGGAGGCGGCGGTGGTAGTCACGGTCTCCGTCGGGGTCGAGCGGCTCGGCGATGTCTTCGGCGGCGTCTTGGGCTGTGTATGACGACCGGGTCACCTTACCGGCGGGCCGACGACGTCAACGTCCGGACGGGGCCGGGTCGGCGATGGGTGGGACCGAGGTCACAGTCATTCCGTCCAGCACGGTCGCGTTGTGGCGTGCAGCCGGGTCGTCACCCACGCCCCCACCAACGCCACCCCCGCCATCGGCAGGAACACCACGGCGAACGCGGCCGGATGGGAGCCGGACGCCTCCGTCGCCGTATGGCTCACCGTGCCGCCGCCCAGCGCCGCGAAGGCCGCACCCCCTGCCGCCAGCAGGACGGCGTTGGCGAGGCCGTCGGAGATCTGGAGGGAGGCGGAGTTGGTGCCGGCCTCCTCGGGGGCGGAGAGATGCAGCAGAAGCACACTGGTCGAGGAGATCACCAGCCCCATCCCAAAACAGCCGAAGCCCCAGGCGACGGCGACGATCCACACGGGCACGGAGTGGATCAGCACACTCGGCGCGGCGGCGATCGCGGCCGCGACCAGCACCATCCCCCCGGTCATCAGCCGTTCCCGGTACGGCTCCACCCGCGCCCGGGACTGCACCCACGACCCCAGCGCCCACGTACCGCCGCCCGCCGCGAGCGAGAACCCGGCCAGCGTCGGCGACAGCCCCCGCTGGGTGACCAGCATCAACGGCACGAAGGACTCGGCGGCGACGAAGGACCCCGCGGCGACCCCGCGCAACAGCACGACGGAGGGCAGCCCGCGCGCCGCCCGGTACGTCCCGCGCGGGAGCAGCCCGAGCACGGCCGGCACGAGCAGGGCGACGCCCGCGAGGCCGGGAAGCAGGGAGAGGGGGCGCAGATCCTGGGCGGCGTACTGGAGGAGCCCGGCGCCCAGCGAGATCCCGAGGGCGAGCCGGATGCGGCGCCGGTCGATGGCGCCGGGGGCCCCGCCGTCCACCGGTCCGGCCGCCCGCCGCCGTATCTGCGGAAGGGCGAGCACCAGCGGAAAGACCACCAGCACCGGAATCCCGACGAACACCCACCGCCACCCGAGGTGCTCGGTCACCGCCCCGGCAGCGAGCGGGCCCACGATCGACGGCACCACCCAGCCCGCCGCGAACGCCGCCATGATCGCGGGGCGCAGCCGCTCCGGATAGGCCCGCCCGACGACGACATACAACGCCACGATGACCAGCCCGCCCCCGAACCCCTGCACGGCCCGCCCGAGAATGAACAGCCACATCGCGCCGGCGGTCCCGGACAACAACAACCCGGCTCCGAACCCGGCGATCCCGGCGGTCAACGCCCCGAGCGGCCCCCGCCGGTCCGCCCACTGCCCGGCCAGCACCATCCCGAACAGGCTGGTGGTGAAGTACCCGGAGAACGCGAACGCGTAGAGCGCGACCCCGTCCAACTCCCGCGCGGCAACGGGCATGGCGGTACCGACAGCCGTGGCCTCGAAGGCGATGAGCAGCACGACGGACACGATGCCGATACTGAGCGCCCGGTACGAACGCCCCAGCACCCCCTCCGCCACCTCATCGACGGACAGGACCTCAGGGTCATCGGTGACACCGGCGTCACGCGGTTCCAGCACAGCCATGCCCGCCAGAGTAAGGGCCACAGCCCCCGTTGGCCCCTGTCGAAAGCCCGCCCCACCCTGAGACCTTGGTCGTACGACCACCGCCCCTTCCGTTCATGAACGGCGTATGGCAGTCGCGTTGCGGCCCCCACGGCTCCCTTGAACCACTCCCCACAGCCCCGTACGGTCAAGTCACCGAGTTACCCCGGCCGTGTGCCCGAGTGGTTCAGGGACTCGCCTGCGCTGCATCCATCAGCGAGCTCCGCTCGCGGGGAGTTACGCAGGTTCGATTCCCGTCACGGCAGGGGGACACGACCGAACTCGGTGATGGCCGTGTGCCCGAGTGGTTCAGGGACTCGCCTGCAAAGCGAGTTACGCGGGTTCGATTCCCGCCACGGCCTCCGTAGGAGTAGGGGCGGCATCCTCAAGGTGCCGCCCCTACCGCTGTTCCGCGTCCTACGCTTGCGGTCGGTAGTGGCCGTCAGTGAGGAGTGCGGGCGTGGTCGAGAGTGTTGCGGAGCCTCCCTTTTCCGATGCGCTGGGGGCGGATCAGGCGCCTGCTCCTCATCCGCTGCTCGAGCCCGTGCTCGGGTTTCTGGGGGTGTGGCGCGGTCGGGGGCGAGGCGGGTATCCGACGCTCGACGGTGACTTCGTGTACGCGCAGGAAGTCCGCTTCAGTCATGACGGCCGGCCCTTTCTCCGGTACGAGGCCCGGGCCTGGCTGCTCGACGGGGACGGGGCGCCGCTGAGGCCCGCGGCGCGGGAGAGCGGGTGGTGGCGGGTCCAGCCGGAGGGCCGGGTGGAGGCGCTGGTAACCCAGCCCACCGGCATCACCGAGATCCTGGTCGGGCAGGTGGGAGGGGGCGCGGTCGATCTCTCCACGCACACGGTGGCGCTGACCCCGACCGCCAAGGAAGTGACCGCCACCCGCCGCCGCTACACCCTCGCCGACGCCGGCACTCTTGACTTCGTCCACGACCTCGCCGCGGTCGGGCAGCCCCTGCAGCACCACCTCTCGGCGACCCTGCACCGCGCGGACGGTCAGAGCACCCCGCCCGCCTCGTCCTGAAACAGCTCCGTCCAGTAGTGCCAGTCCGCGTCCGTCGTCGTGCCCGTGGGGTCGATGGTGGACAGGGCCCGGATCATCGTCTTGGCGACCTGGACGTACAGCGTGTTCGTCAGCTCGTGGGCGAGTGACTCGTCTATCCGGCGCTCCCGGTGCAGGAGCCAGAGGGTGAAGGCGAGGGTGGAGATGTCGGTGTTCAGGGGGTGGAGCGTTCCCTCGCGCTCGCTCCAGTTCAGGACTCCGCCCGTCTCGCCGTCGACGACCAGGGTGTTGTCCTCGATCAGGTGACCGAGGACGATCAGGTGGTCGGCGCGGGGCGGGAGGGGGACCAACTCGTCGGGCCGGTGCTCCGCGAGGGTCGGGAGCGGGGCGTCGGGGTCGGTGTGGAAGAGGACGCCGTCCTCGGGCAGGCCCGTCTCCGCCAGGAAACGGCGGGTCGGGGCGTGCGTGAGCGTGGACGGGAAGTCGACGTCCTCGAAGCGGACGACATGGCTGCGGCCGAACTCCTGGTCCAGGAGACGCGGCGGAAGGTCCACGGCCAGACCGGAGGCCGTGCCGGGGCCCGCCACCAGGGCCAGGGGACGGATCAGGGCCGCGATCTTCCAGAACGTCGGCACATCGCCGCCCGTGCCCTCCTCGAACACCGTCAGCAGCTGGCGCGTCGCGTCCTCCACGGCCGTAGGGCCGAAGCGGCCGGCGTAGGCGGCGAACTGGCCGCGCACCTCCGTCAGTTCGTCCGTGGCCGTCGCGAAGCGGACCAGGGTGGGGAGAGAGGGGGCCAGAGGGGTGCGGCCCATCAGGTCGGGGCGGGCGTGGAAGAACGCCGTCGTCGAGACCTCGCCCGTGACCCCGTCGAGCAGGACCGACTCCGTCTCCCTGCCGTGCAGGTCCGTGAGTCCTCCTATCACCAGCTGGCCGCGCAGTTCCTCGCTGAGCCGTCCTCCCGCGTCGGCCGTCGCGTCCGCCACCGTCCGCAGGCCCTCCCTGCGCAGTTCCTCGAAGGTGAACAGGTCGCTGTCGCCCGGGAGTCCGGGGCCGCTGAGCCAGCGGCGGGTCGACACATGTGAGATGTACGGCTGCAGTTCGTCCTCGGTCAGTCTGATCGCCGCTACGGCGGCATCGGTCGTGCTCATGGCTTCCCCCGTGTGCTTCGTACGCAGTCCACCGGCCGGGCACGGCACGGCGAACCCGTCGGGGCTGCGCTCGTCCCCCACTGCTCGAAACACTACGCGTCACCACTGACAACGCCCCCGTACCAGGGAGACGTCAGAGCACCCGCGCGCGTTCCCGCCCCGCGAGAATCGCGTCCACCGTCTGTGCCGGGGTCAGTCGGGAGGTGTCCAGCCAGAGGCCGACCGGCGGTGTCGACGCCCGCAGCGCCTCGTCCAGGGCGGGGATCGTCCAGGTCGCGTCGTCGTAGCCCGTCTTTGTCCGGCCCGCCTCCCGCGCGGCCACCGTCCCCGCGTCCGGGGCCAGGACGACGACGTACAGCGGCCGGGTCCGGACCAGACCGGCGTACGCCGTCAGGTCCTCGCCCAGTACCACGTCCTGGACGACGGCCGTGAACCCGGCCTCGGCGTACGCGTCCGCCGTCGCGGCCGACAGCCGGTACCGCAGATGGAGTTGAGCGGAGGCCTCGCCGGTGGCGCCGGGCACGTACTCCTCGCGTCCGGACACGATCATCCGCCGGAACACGTCCCCGCGCACGTGCGCCGCTCTCGGCAACCGCTCCGCGAGCGCCTGAGCGACCGTCGACTTCCCGGCCGCCATCACACCGGTCACCAACACGACTCCGCGCATCACGCGAAGTACACGCCGCCCACCACGACCACGACCGCCGCCACCACGAACAACAGGATCCACAGCGCCAACTTGCCCAGTCCGGGCGGCGGTTCGTACTCGCGCGGTTCCTGGCCGGGAGCGCTCATCGGTCCGTCACCACCGCGGCCTGCGGGCGGATCGGCAGCCGGTTGACGGGACGGCCCGTCGCGGCCCGTACGGCCGAGGCGACCGCCGCCGGTGACGTGACCACCGGCACCGCGCTGGCCGCCTTGGCACCGAACGGGGCGACCACGTCCCGCTCCTCGACGAGCTTGACGATCCGGATCTCCGGCGCGTCCAGGGCCGTCGGCAGGGCGTACCCGGTGAGGTCGGGGTGGCGGATCAGCCCGCGCGCGCTGCGCAGGTTCTCCGTGAGCGCTATCCCGACGCCCTGGGTGACGCCCGCTTCGATACGGGCCTCCAGCTGGGCCGGGTTGAGGATCCGGCCCACGTCCTGGGCGAGCGCCAGCTCGACCACGCGGACCGAGCCGAGCTCGATGTCGACGTCGACCACCGCGCGGATCGCACAGAACGCCATCCCGACGAAGGCGTCGCCCTGGCCGATCTCGTTGAGGGGCTCCGTCGGGTGCGGCCGGCACTGGGCCGTCGCCCACAGTTCCTTGCCGTCCATGGCCTCGGTGACGGTCGTCGACAGGACGCCGTCGTACGAGGTGATCTTGCCGTCGGTGATCTGGAGCAGCTCGGTGGACATGCCGAACTTGTGCGCCAGGGGCTGGAGGAGCTGGGTGCGGACCATCTTGGCCGCGCGCTCCACCGCCCCGCCCGAGACCCAGGTGTGGCGGCCGCGGCAGCCCGGGCCCGCCGGGGGCTGGTCGGTGTCGACGGGGGCCACATGGACCTCGTCGATGCCGAGCGTCTCCTGGACGATCTGGCGGGCCAGCGTGGTGAAGCCCTGGCCGGTCTCGACGGCCGCGCAGAGCACGGTGGCGACGCCGTCCTGGACCCGTACGGTCGCGGTGGAGACCTCGTCCGCGCCCTCCGCGCCCAGCATGTGCACCATGCCGAGGCCGTAGCCGACGCCCCTGCGGATCGCGCCCGGTTCGCCCGCGCCCTCGGGGCCGCCGGGCAGCAGCCACTCGTCCTCGGGGGTGTCCTTGGGCAGCTCGGGCAGCGGGAAGTCCCGTACCGCCTGGAGCAGTTCGGCGACCGGGGCCGGGCAGGTCACCGTCTGACCGGTCGGGAGTACGTCACCGGTGGCGAGGGCGTTGCGCAGGCGCAGTTCCGCCGGGTCGACGCCCAGCCTTTTGGCCAGCTTGTCCATCTGCGCCTCGTAGGCGGCGCACACCTGCATCGCGCCCTCGCCGCGGACATGGCCGGAGGGCGGGTTGTTGGTGCGCACGGCCCAGCCCTCGATGAAGGCGTTCGGGACGACGTACGGCCCGCAGGCGAAGCCCACGGCGGCGGCCAGGGCCTCCGAGGAGGTGTCGGCGTAGGCGCCCGCGTCGAGCAGGATCTGCGCCTCGACCTTGACCAGCTTGCCGTCGGCGTCGGCGTGGTGGCGGTAGCGGAGCAGGGTGGGATGCCGGTGCACGTGGCCCAGGAAGGACTCCTCGCGCGTGGCGGTCAGCTTCACCGGGCACTGCGTCTTGAGCGCGAGCAGGCCGAGCGGGAGCTGGAAGCCCTGATCCTCGCGGTCGGCGGTGGCGCCGGGGACGCCGGTGACGACGACCTTGACGCGCTCGGGTTCGAGGCCGTAGCAGGCGGCGGCCGTGTCGCGGTCGGCGTGCGGGTCGGTGGAGGCGAGGTAGAGCTCGACACCGCCGTCGGGGCGGGGCACGGCGAGGCCGGCCTCGGCGCCGACGGGGGCGGGGTCCTGGCGGCCGATGCGGTACTGGCCCTCGACGACGATCTCGCCGGTCGCGGAGGGGTCGCCGTGCTGGAGCGGGATGTGCCGGAACAGGTTGCCGTCGGGGTGCAGCGGTGCGGCCTCGAAGGACTGCTCCGGGTCGGTGACCGGGTCGAGGATCTCGTACTCGACGATGACGGCGGCCGCGGCCATGCGCGCGGTGTCGGGATGGTCGGCGGCGACGGCCGCGATGGGCTCGCCGTGGTGTCGTACCACCTCGGAGGCGAAGACCGGTCGGTCGGCCCTGCCGCGGCCGTGCACCGGGCTGCCGGGCACGTCCTCGTGGGTGACGACCGCGCGGACTCCGGGCATCTCACGCGCGTGGGAGGTGTCGATGGACACGATGCGCGCATGCGCGTGCGGGGAGCGCAGTACGGCCGCCCACAGCAGACCCTCGGCCCACAGGTCGGCCGCGTAGGGGAAGGTGCCCTCGGTCTTGGCGCGCGCGTCGGCGGGCGGCAGGGAGACGCCGATGCCGTGCGGAATCGGCTCGGGGGCGGGTGCTGCCTCCGCGGCGGTGGTCGCGGTGGCGGCTTCGTTGCTCACGCCTGGCCTCCGTCCTGTCCGTGTCCGTATGCCTGCTCATGCGGTCCGGAGGCGTTCGGGAAGCCCGGGGAGTCGAACGCCGACGGGTGGACGCCTCCGGCCCCGGGGCCCGCCTGGTGGGGAATACGTGCCCCGTCGCCGTCCGTCTCACCGTCGCCCGTCGCGTGGGCATCGCGCTCGGCGACGACCTCCTTGACGGCATCGACGACGCCCCGGTAGCCGGAGCAGCGGCAGAGGTTGCCGCACAGCGCCTGGCGGGTCTCCAGCTCGGTGGGCGCGGGGTTGCCCTCCAGCAGGTCGTGCACGGTCATCGCCATGCCGGGCACGCAGAACCCGCACTGCACGGCGCCGCAACGGGCGAGCGCCCGCTGCACGTCGGAGGGCCGGCCGTCCTCGGCGAGGCCCTCGACTGTACGGACCTCGCTGCCGGCGGCGGTCACGGCGGGCACCAGGCAGGAGGCGACGAGCCGTCCGTCGACCTGGACGTTGCAGGCCCCGCACTCGCCCTGCGAGCAGCCGTCCTTGGCACCGGCGAGTCCGAGCCGTTCGCGCAGCACGTAGAGCAGCGACTCGCCGATCCAGGCGTCGGTGACGGGGCGGTCGACGCCGTTGACGCGCAGGACGTAGGAGGCGAGGGGGTGTTCCTCGCCGGAGGGCGCGGGCGCCGGGTCGTCGGGGTTCTCGTCGGAGTCGCTCGCGTGCTCCTCCGCGGCCTCCGGACCCTGTTCGTCGCCGCCGTCGGCCGGAGCGTGCTCCGCACCGGACTCGGCGGGGCCGTCAGCGGCTTCTACGGCCTCCTCGGCGGTCTCGGCGAGGCCTGCGGGCGCAAATGCCTCACCGGGGCCGGGAGAGAGCCGTGAGGCGGTTGCGGAGGGGCCGTCGGCGTAGGACTCGGCGGGGTCGTGGGACTGGGCCGTGCCGTGCGGCTCGGCGAGACCGATGCCGTGGCCGTTGGTGTCGGCATGCGGCTGCGCGGAGTCCTGGGCCGCCTCCTGGGACACCTCGTGGGACGCCTCGTCGGGCTCGGACCGCCGCAGGGCGTCATCGGCCGGGTCGCCGTGACCGCCATCGAAGCCGCCGTGTCCGTCACCGTGCGGCACGTGCGCGTGCTGTTCCCCGGCCGGCCCGCCGTGCTCGGGTCCCGCTCCGAGGCCGTCCTGGGGCTGGTCCGCCCACGGCTGCGCCGGCTGTGTCGCCCAGGGCGCGGACGCGCCGCCCGGCAGGGTCGCCGGAGGGGTGCCGCCCCACTGCTCGACCAGGGACGACGTGGTGAACTCGCCCGATTCGTCCGGGAGGTCGCCGCCGGCCACGGGGATCGACCACTGGCCGGTGACGTCGTGCCCGGGGGCCGGGGCCGCCGGGGTGTCCTCGACCTGCCACTGCTGGGTGGTCGCGGGGTTGTACGTGAACTGCCCGGTGTGGCCCTGCGGCAGGATGCTCGGGTCGGGCCACTGCGCGCTCTCGGCCGGCATCGCCCAGCCGCCCGCGCCCGCCGGATCGGTCCCCTCGCCCTGCGAGGCCGTTATCTGCGGCGGCACATAGCCGTGACCGGGCGCGGCGAGCGGGCTGTCGGCGGAGGCCAGGAGGGCGTCGATGCCCCCTTCGGGGAGCTTCACGAAGGCGGTCGCGCCGTCGTCGTAGTCACCCTGGGGCAGCGGGTCCCAGCGGCCTGCGGCCCGGGGCGTGCCCTCTCCGTGCTGGTCGTCGGTCATGACAGTGCCCTCCCCAGTGCTCGTCGGGCCAGCGCGGCGACGGTGCGCCGCAGGTGCAGTACTGCGGGCGGATGCTGCGGCACGGAGCCGTCCGGGGCCGGTGCCGGGTCGGGGATGCAGGCCGCGGACACGTACTCGCCGAAGGCCTCCAGGGCCTCCGGGACGATCGCGCGGTTGTTGTCCCAGTCGATGAGCCGGGCCACCCACTGCTCGGCGTCCAGGGGCCGCAGCGGCATCGGCGCTATGGCGCCGACGGCGCACCTGACCCCGCGCCGGGCCGGGTCCAGGACCAGCGCCACGGAGGCCATCGCGCGGCCCGGGCCGGTACGGCCGGTGACCTTGAGGAAGACCTGCGGGGCGTGCAGCAGCGGCACGCGCACGTAGCCGATGAGTTCGCCGGCGCGCAGCATCTCCATGCCGGCCAGCAGGTGCGAGACCGGCATCTCCCGGCGGGCCCCGTCCGGGCCCGCGATGATCAGCGTGGCTTCGAGGGCGGCGAGGACGGGCAGCGCGTCGCCCGTGGGTGCCGCCGAGGCGATGTTGCCGCCCAGGGTGCCCGCGTTGCGGATGTGCGGCGGACCGGCGGCGCGGGCGGCGGCCGCGAGGGCGGGGATGAGGGCGGCGAAGTCGGGGCGGCCCATCCGCGCGTGCGTGAGCCCCGCGCCGAGCAGGGCGTGTCCGTCCTGGTACTGCCAGCCGCGGATCTCGCTGATGCGGCCGAGGCCGACGAGAGCGGCGGGTCTGAGCTGCCCGGAGTTGACGGCGGCCATCAGGTCGGTGCCACCGGCGACCGGCACGGCGGCGGGCATGGCGGTGAGGGCCGCCACGGCCTCGTCCAGCGTCGTGGGCAGCGTGACGGCCTGCGCCGCCTGCGGTGTGTGCGTGGTCAAACCGGCTACCCCTTCCCGCTGCCCCACCTGGTCCTGCCGGCCCTGCCTGTGTTCGCCGTACGGTACGTGCTGACAGGGCGGACGTGGCAACTCTGGCACATCTTCGCAACACCCGAAGACAGGGGTCCGCTAGGAGGCGTTCGGCGGCATTCGCCCACCCCGTCAGGGAGATGGTCCGTTTTCGTACAGGATCGCCCGCACATGGCGATTGACACTCTTCGGTGACCCTTGGGGGCTTTTTCCGCTACCTGTTCGGGGGCGTTCCCTCGAGGGGCCGGCCGAGCACACCGGGCCGTTTCTGCCACGGCAGCGGTCCCGTGGGCGGCCGGTAGCCGACGCCCAGGGCGTCGAGCACTCCGTAGTGCGCGGCCATCCGCCGCTCGAAGCCGGCGAAATCCCGTTCCCCGGGGGCGGGAAGAGCGCTCCAGGCCACCTCGGCGAGGGCCACGAGCCGCGGGAACGCCTGGTAGTCCACGCGCGCGTGATCCTCCATCACCTCGGTCCACAGGTTGGCCTGCGTGCCCAGGACGTGCGCGGTCTCCTCGGGCGTCAACTCCGGTGGAACGGGCTCGAACCGATAGACGTCCTCCAGGGTGCGGACGTAGGCGATGGGCACCGGCTCGTCCGCGCCCGCGTCCTGCCGGTAGTCCAGATACACGTACTGCTCGGGGCACATGACGACGTCGTGGCCGGAGCGTGCGGCGGCGATCCCGCCCTCGTAGCCGCGCCACGAGGAGACGGCCGCCCCCTCGGCGAGCCCGCCCTCCAGGATCTCGTCCCAGCCGATGAGCCTGCGCCCGCGCGCGGAGAGCCACTTGTCGAAGTGTCCGATGAACCAGGACTGCAACTCGTCCTCGTCCGCTAGCCCGAGTTCCTCGATCCGGGCCTGGACGAGGGGCGACTCCCGCCACTGCTCCTTGGCGCATTCGTCGCCGCCGATGTGAAGGAACTCGCCGGGGAACAGCTCCAGCACTTCCTCGAAGACTCCCTCGTAGAAGCGCAGGGTGTTGTCAGTGGGGGCGAGTACGTTCAAGGAGATGCCCCAGCTGTCCCAGACCGTGAGGGAGGACGTGTCGACGACATCGGTGTTGCCGAGTTCCGGGTACGCGGCGATGGCGGCCTGCGAGTGTCCGGGTACGTCGATCTCGGGGACGACGGTGATGTGCCGTTCGGCCGCGTAGGCGACGATCTCCCGGATGTCGTCCTGGGTGTAGAAGCCACCGTGCGGCTTCTCCTCCCACAACGGCGAGGCCCCGTGGCCGAATTTGGTACGCGCCCGCCATGAGCCCACCTCGGTGAGCCGGGGGTACCTCTTGATCTCGATCCGCCAGCCCTGGTCGTCCGTCAAGTGGAAGTGGAGGACGTTGAGTTTGTGCGCGGCCATCAGATCCAGGTAGCGCAGGACTCCGTCCTTGGGCATGAAGTGCCGGGCCACGTCGAGCATGAGGCCGCGCCAGCGGAACCGGGGGGAGTCGCTGATGACGACCGGCTGCACGTCCCAGACGCGCCCGGAGGTGACGGGGGCGCGACGGAAGGCGGCGGGGCCGAGCAGCTGACGGAAGGTCTGGGCGCCGTAGAACAGGCCCTGCGGGCTCGCCCCGTCGATGACGACCGCGTGTTCGTCCACGGTGAGGCGGTACGCCTCGGGGCTTCCGAGTTCGTCGGCGAGGAGCGGCGTGATCCGCAGCAGGACGCGGCGCCCGCCGGAGACGTACGGCTCCAGCGGCAGGCCCGTCGCCGCGCCGACCGTCGTGCGCAGCCAGTGGGCCACGCGTCCGGCACCGGGACCGGCCTCGATCCCGGTGTGCTCGTCGAGGACGAACACCGGCCCGCCGGGGCTGACGACGCTCGACGGCGCCGGAATCACTGAGCTCACATCAGTCCTTGACCGCTCCGCCCGGCCCCGGGGCCGGGCGTCGCTGTACGAGTACCAGCGTCGGCTGCGAAGTGTCGCCGACGACGAACGACACGCGAAGGCCCCCGGGCCGCACAGAGCGCGCCCCGGGGGCCTCGCGAAGCTCAGCCGAGCGGCGGCCCTGCGGACGTCCTACTTGTCGCCGCCCTTGTCGTCGTCCCCGGAACCCATGGACTCGTAGATCTCCTTGCACATGGGGCACACGGGGTACTTCTTGGGATCGCGGCCGGGTACCCACACCTTGCCGCACAGCGCCACGACGGGAGTCCCGTCGAGGGCGCTCGCCATGATCTTGTCCTTCTGGACGTAATGGGCGAAGCGCTCGTGGTCGCCGTCGCCGTGGGAAGTCTGCGGCGTGGGCTCGACGAGGGTCCCCGTACCAGTCCCGCGCTCGGGCTCGAGAGTGCTCATACGCCCAAGAGTACTGAAGCTCACATGGATCAGTTGAGCGAAGGGTCGTCCGGATATGTGGCCACCATCGCGAGTTCGTTGCGCTGGCGGCGCAGGACCTCGCGCCAGAGTCTCTCAGGGGCCGGGCAGGAGACATCGCCGGGTTCCGACTCGACGACGTACCAGGCGCCCTCGACCAGCTCGTCCTCCAGCTGGCCGGGGCCCCAGCCGGCGTAACCGGCGAAGATGCGCAGGCTGCCGAGGGCCGAGGCGAGCAGCTCGGGCGGGGCCTCCAGGTCGACCAGTCCGATGGCGCCGTGGACTCTTCGCCAGCCCAGCGGTGCCCCGTTAACGGCGCCGCCGCCGGGGATGACGGCGACCCCCAGGGCCGAGTCCAGGGAGACCGGGCCGCCCTGGAAGACGACGCCGGGTTCGCCCGCGAGGTCGGCCCAGCCCTCCAGGATGTCGCCGACGTCCACCGGGGTGGGCCTGTTGAGGACGACACCGAGGGAGCCCTCCTCGTCGTGGTCGAGAAGGAGCACCACCGCACGGTCGAAGTTCGGGTCCGCCAGGGCGGGCGTTGCCACGAGCAACCGCCCTGTGAGCGAGGACACCTCGGTCATGCCAGACATGATCCCGCATCTTCCCGTGAAGTGGGGCGGCAATGCCGTTACCGCAGGGGACGCAGCTCAGAGCACAACCATGCGCCGTAAGCGCACGCCAGGCGCCCGTGACGGCATGTGCCCGCGGGCTAGCGGTTCGTGTTGTGACAGAGCTATGACGTGACTGGGCGGCACTTGGGCTTACAGAAGGGGGGTGGGCGGCGATTACCCTTTCCCTTCTGGCCCCTGCCCGACTCATCGGAACGCGAGATACATGACCGTCAACGGCTCTGACGATGTACTGCTTGTCCACGGCGGAACCCCGCTGGAGGGCGAGATCCGGGTCCGCGGTGCGAAGAACCTCGTACCGAAGGCCATGGTCGCCGCCCTGCTGGGCAGCGAGCCGAGTCGACTGCGCAACGTTCCGGACATCCGTGACGTGCGGGTCGTACGCGGCCTCCTGCAATTGCACGGGGTGACGGTCCGTCCGGGTGAGGAACCGGGCGAGCTGGTGATGGATCCGACGCATGTCGAGAGCGCCAACGTCGCTGACATCGATGCCCACGCGGGTTCCTCGCGGATCCCGATCCTCCTGTGCGGTCCCCTGCTGCACCGCCTGGGACACGCCTTCATCCCCGGTCTCGGCGGCTGCGACATCGGCGGCCGGCCGATCGACTTCCACTTCGAGGTGCTGCGGCAGTTCGGCGCGACGATCGAGAAGCGTGCGGACGGGCAGTACCTGGAGGCGCCGCGGCGGCTCCGGGGTACGAAGATCACGCTTCCGTACCCGTCCGTGGGCGCGACCGAGCAGGTGCTGCTGACGGCGGTCCTCGCCGAGGGTGTCACCGAGCTCTCGAACGCCGCGGTGGAGCCGGAGATCGAGGACCTCATCTGCGTCCTGCAGAAGATGGGCGCCATCATCGCGATGGACACCGACCGGACCATCCGCGTCACGGGTGTGGACCGGCTCGGCGGCTACAACCACCGTGCCCTGCCGGACCGCCTGGAGGCCGCCTCCTGGGCGTCCGCGGCGCTGGCGACCGAGGGCAACATCTACGTCAAGGGCGCCCAGCAGCGCTCGATGATGACGTTCCTGAACACCTACCGGAAGGTGGGCGGTGCCTTCGAGATCGACGACGAGGGCATCCGGTTCTGGCACCCCGGCGGCCAGCTGAAGTCCATCGCGCTGGAGACGGACGTCCACCCGGGCTTCCAGACGGACTGGCAGCAGCCGCTGGTGGTCGCCCTCACGCAGGCCACCGGCCTGTCGATCATCCACGAGACGGTCTACGAGTCCCGCCTCGGTTTCACCTCCGCGCTCAACCAGATGGGTGCACACATCCAGCTCTACCGCGAGTGCCTGGGCGGCTCGAACTGCCGCTTCGGCCAGCGCAACTTCCTGCACTCGGCGGTCGTCTCCGGCCCCACCCGGCTGCAGGGCGCCGACCTGGTCATCCCCGACCTCCGCGGCGGCTTCTCGTACCTGATCGCGGCGCTGGCGGCCCAGGGCACGTCCCGGGTGCACGGCATCGACCTCATCAACCGCGGCTACGAGAACTTCATGGAGAAGCTCGTGGAGCTGGGCGCGAAGGTCGAACTCCCGGGCAAAGCCCTCGGCTGACCGCTGCCCGCCCCTCCGAGCCCGGGCCGCGTCCGGACTCGGAGGGGGGCCCGGGGTCGTCCCCCGGGTGAACACAGCATAGAGAAGCTGGTCGAGCTCGGCGCCAAGGTGGAACCGCCGGGCAAAGCCCTCGGCTGACCCCGCCGCCTGATTCCGGCCCGGGAGCGGCCGCTTCCGGCCTGGGCCCGGGGCTGCCCCCCCCGGGCAGACACAGCATGCAGAAGCTCGTCGAACCGGGCGCCAAGGCGGAGCCGCCCGGCAGAGCCCTCGGCGCCCGGTTCGGCCCGGGAGCGGCCCGGCCCGGGCCGGGACCCGGTGGCTGCCCCCGGGCAGACACAGCGCGGCAGCAGTCGTACGTACGCCGATGGGGCGGTCACCCGGACTCGGGTGACCGCCCCATCGGCGTTGTGCTGAGCGTCCTCAAAGGGCGCGGGGAACTGCGCGGCCGGCCACGGACGTCCCGACAGCCGAAGAACGGCCCGCAGTCACCCGGCGCTCGAAGCGGAGCGCTTACTTGCCCTTGGCGGCTTCCTTGAGCTTGGAGCCCGCCGAAACCTTGACGCTGTAGCCGGCCGGGATCTGGATCGGGTCACCGGTCTGCGGGTTGCGCGCGGTGCGAGCGGCACGGTGGGTGCGCTCGAAGGTCAGGAAGCCGGGGATGGTGACCTTCTCGTCGCCCTTGGCGACGATCTCGCCGACGGTCTCGGCGAACGCGGCCAGAACGGCGTCGGCGTCCTTGCGGGTCACCTCGGCGCGGTCGGCCAGCGCGGCCACCAGCTCACTGCGGTTCATGTTGTTACTCCCGTGTTCTTCTTGCCGTTGGGGTGTGCCACGCGGCGGGGCCGCACACGAGGCACAGCGAAGCCGATGCGCTCGCGCCCAGGGACGCATCCTGCCCCTACCTGCTGCGGGAAAGCCAATCCGGCACCCGTAGGACTCGTATGAACACCCTAGGGGGTCACACGAACAGAGGCCTGGGCGTGGCGCCACCCTAGAGGGTGCCCCGAAGTGCCCGGTTCCGCGACGCGCCGGGCCGGAGGACCGCCGTGGCAATCCTCACAGCCGAACAAACATACGACGTCCACTGACGTCCACTGTAGACGCGGGGCCGTGAGACCGGACGCGGGCCCTACACCGTCGCCCCGGCGGCCTTCGCCGCGTCCCGCACCGCACCGGCGACCGCGCCCGCGACCTTGTCGTTGAAGACGCTCGGGATGATGTAGTTCGGGTTCAGCTCGTCCGGGGTGACGACATCCGCGAGAGCCTTCGCGGCAGCAAGCATCATCTCCGTGTTGACCGTGCGGGACTGGGCGTCCAGCAGGCCACGGAAGACACCCGGGAAGACCAGCACGTTGTTGATCTGGTTCGGGAAGTCGGAGCGGCCGGTGGCCACGACGGCCGCCGTCTGACGGGCGATCGCCGGCTCGACCTCGGGGTCGGGGTTCGCGAGCGCGAACACGATCGCACCCTCGGCCATGGCGGCCACGTCGGTGCCGTCCAGGACGTTGGGGGCCGAGACACCGATGAAGACGTCGGCGCCGCGGACGGCCTCCTTCAGGGTCCCGGTCAGGTTCTCGACGTTGGTGTTGTCGGCGATCCAGCGCAGCGCCGAGCCCGGAGCGGCGTCCACGAGGTCCTCGCGGTCGGCGTGCACGACGCCGTGGATGTCGGCGACGACGGCGTTCTTGACGCCCGCGGCGATGAGCAGCTTGAGGATGGCCGTACCGGCCGCGCCGGCGCCGGACATGACGACCCGGATGTCCTCGATCGCCTTGCCGGTGACGCGCAGTGCGTTCGTCAGGGCGGCGAGCACGACGATCGCGGTGCCGTGCTGGTCGTCGTGGAAGACGGGGATGTCGAGGGCCTCGCGCAGCCGGGCCTCGATCTCGAAGCAGCGGGGCGCGGAGATGTCCTCGAGGTTGATGCCCGCGAAGCCGGGGGCGATCGCCTTGACGATCGCGACGATCTCGTCGGTGTCCTGGGTGTCCAGGCACAGCGGCCAGGCGTCGATGCCGGCGAACCGCTTGAACAGGGCCGCCTTGCCCTCCATGACCGGGAGGGCGGCCTTGGGGCCGATGTTGCCCAGGCCCAGCACGGCCGAGCCGTCCGTCACGACCGCAACGGAGTTGCGCTTGATGGTGAGGCGCCGGGCGTCCTCGGGGTTCTCGGCGATCGCCATGCACACGCGGGCGACACCCGGGGTGTAGATCATCGAGAGGTCGTCGCGGTTGCGGATGGGGTGCTTGGACTGCATCTCGATCTTGCCGCCGAGGTGCATCAGGAACGTACGGTCGGAGACCTTGCCGAGCGTGACGCCCTCGATGCCGCGCAGCTGCTGGACGATCTCGTCGGCGTGCGCGGTGGAGGAGGCGGCGATGGTGACGTCGATGCGGAGCTTCTCGTGGCCGGACGCGGTCACGTCGAGGCCGGTCACCGAGCCTCCGTGGGACTCCACGGCCGTGGTGATCTGGGACACCGCGGTTCCGCTCGCGGGCACCTCCAGCCGGACCGTAATCGAGTAGGAGACGCTGGGCGCCGTTGCCATGGCCGACTTCCTCTGCTTTCACCTGTGACGCTGCTGCCGTCCGATGGTCGCACCTACTGATGAGTAGGCGTTAGCCGCGCCGGATTGCGGACTTTGTGTTCACGGAGCCGTCCAGAAGTCGTCCAGGAATCGCCCACGGGCCGTTCACGCGAAAGAGGCCCACGTCACATGGACGTGGGCCTCTCACCAGGTCAGTGACACCGACCCGCCATGCTCGCCTCGCGGCAAGTGGTCGCTCGTGGCGACGAAGGTTGGGCCCGGGGGCTTGGATCGGGCCGGTGTCTCGTCCAGGCTAACAAACGGATCCCGAAAGACCATTCCCCTCCGGAGAGTTCAATCTCTCAGCAGATCCGGCACGCCTTCCGCGTTTGGCTGGTCGCGCTCCGCGGACACGATCGTCAGCTGCTGGGTCGCCCTGGTCAGGGCGACGTAGAGCACCCGCAGTCCGGCGGGAGACTCGTCGGCGATCTCGGCCGGGGAGACGACCACCGTCGCGTCGTACTCCAGGCCCTTGGCCTCCAGGCTGCCGAGCGCCACGACCCGGTCACCGAGGCCGGTGAGCCAGCGGGCCGCCTCTTCCCGGCGGTTCATGGCGACCACGACGCCGACGGTGCCGTCGACGAGGCCGAGGAGCCGGGCGGCCTCCTCGCGGACGGTCTCGCCCAGCGACTTGTGTACGACGCTGAAGCGGGGCTGGACGCCGGTGGACCGTACCGCCGACGGGGAGGTGGCGCCGGGCATGGCGAGGGCCAGCACCCGGGCCGCGAGGTCGGCGATCTCGGAGGGGTTGCGGTAGTTCACGGTGAGCTGGAAGCGGCGGCGGGGACGGGTGCCGAGGGCCTCGTCGCGGGCCTCGGCGGCCTCGTCCGGGTCGGACCAGGAGGACTGGGCGGGGTCCCCCACGACCGTCCAGGTGGCGTGCCGGCCGCGGCGGCCGACCATGCGCCACTGCATGGGCGTGAGGTCCTGGGCCTCGTCGACGATGACGTGGGCGTACTCGACCCGCTCCTGGGCGAGCCGCTCGGCCCGCTCGCGCTGGGTCTCCTCGCGGACCGGCATCAGCTCCTCCAGTCCGGTGAGCTGGTCCAGCGGGTCCAGCTCGCGCCGCTTCCTGGGGCGGGCGGGGGCGCCGAGGAGCGCCTGGAGCTCGTCGAGCATGGCGATGTCGTGCACGGAGAGGCCGTCGCGTCTCAGCGAGCGGGCGACCCTGCGGACCTCGCCGGGGTTGAGGATGCGGCGGGCCCAGCGGCCCAGGCGCCGCTCGTCGGCCATGGCGGCGAGGACGGTCTTCGGGGTGAGCTCGGGCCACCAGGCGTCGAGGAACTCGATGAAGCTGTCCTCGGAGGTGATGTCCTCGTCGAAGGACGACCGCAGCTCGGCGGCCAGCTGCGGGTCGGTGTGCCGGGACCCGGAGCCGGACCGCGCCCACAGCGCGTCCAGCAGCAGTTTGCGCGCCCTGGGCCGCAGCAGGTTGACGGGCGCGGTGCCGCTGAGGGCGTTGTGGCGGATACGTTCCAGCTCGTCCGCCTCCAGCTCCAGCCGCCGCCCGAAGGCGACCACGCGCAGGCGGGCGGGAGGTCCGGCGGCGGGCTGCGGGGTTACGGCGGTGGCGGCGCCGTTCCCGTCCCCGGCGCCGTCGTCGGGGCCGGCGAGGTCCCCGAAGGAGAGTTGCCCGGAGTCGGAGCGGCCGGAGCGGGCCGCCCTGCCGCGCCCGGGGCCCTCCCCGGCGGCCGTACCGCCGACGCCGAGTTCCAGCACCCCGCGTGCCGCCTTCCGCAGCACCTTCAGCATCCGGTACGAGCCCTTGGCGCGGGCCACCGCCGGGGAGTCGTACAGGGTGGCCTCGACGCCGTCGACCAGGGAGCCGATCGCGCGGATGGCGACCTGGCCCTCCTCGCCGAGGGAGGGCAGGACGCCCTCGGTGTACGCGACCAGCAGGGGTGTGGGCGAGACGATGAGGATGCCGCCCGCGTAGCGGCGGCGGTCCTGGTAGAGGAGGTACGCGGCGCGGTGCAGGGCCACGGCGGTCTTGCCGGTGCCGGGCCCGCCCTCGACGTAGGTCACGGACGCGGCGGGGGCCCGGATGACCATGTCCTGTTCGGCCTGGATGGAGGCGACGATGTCCCGCATGGTGTGGCTGCGGGCCTGTCCCAGCGCGGCCATCAGGGCGCCGTCGCCGATGACGGGCAGCTCGTGGCCGTCGAGGAGGGCCTTGAGCTCGGGGCGCATGAGGTCGTCCTCGACGCCGAGGACCTTGCGGCCCTTGGAGCGGATGACCCGGCGTCGTACGACACGCCCGGGATCCACCGGAGTGGACCTGTAGAAGGGCGCGGCGGCCGGGGCCCGCCAGTCGATGACGAGCGGCGCGTAGTCGGAGTCCAGGACCCCGATCCGGCCGATGTGCAGGGTCTCCGCGATGTCGGCGGTGTTGTCCTCGCGGACCGCACCCTCGGCGGGTTCCACGGCGGTGTAGGCGCCGTCGGGCCCCTTCTTGCCGTCCTTGCCGGGGAGCAGGTCGATGCGGCCGAAGAGGAAGTCCTCGAACTCGTTGTTGAGCCGGTTGAGGTGGACGCCGGCCCGGAAGACCTGGGCGTCCCGCTCGGCGAGTGCGCCGGGCGTGCCGACCTGGCCGCGCTTGGCCGCGTCGTTCATGAGGAACTCCGCCTCGTGGATCTTCTCCTCGAGGCGCCGGTAGACCCGGTCCAAATGTTCCTGTTCGACGCTGATCTCACGGTCCCGGATCGAGTCCTGAACCGAGCCGACCGCAGTTGGTTGAGCCTGAGCGGCCACCGGGCCCCCTTCTGACGTGCTGGGCAGCCGTCAACCGTACGCGAAGGGGGCCCCGGCGGGAAGTTACGCGTCGACCTGGACGAGCTTGTTGCCGTCGGAGTCGACGACCTCGAAGTGGTCGATGTCGTTCTGGGCCGGTGCCACCGCACCGCCGATGTAGAGCGGCTGCTTGGACTCCGCGGTCTTGCCGTCCGGGAGGCCGTAGCCCCACTTGCCGACGGACCAGGTGGAGGCCGTCCAGCGCTCGCCGTTGGTGCCGACCGCGATCAGGGAGCACTTGAGCGGTCCCTTGACGCCCTTGAGCTCCAGGCCGAGCGAGGTGCCCCAGTTCTTCCCCTGCATGGCGACGGTCGCGCTGACGCCGGTCGAGGAGTCGGTGGCGGACACCTTGTCGCTCATGGACTCGAAGAGTTCCTTCGGGGTGGCCGCGAGGACCTGGTTCTGCTTGGGCCCGCCGCCCGAGTCGCCGGCGCTCGCCGCCATCGCGACGAACGGACCGCCGATGATCAGCGCGCCCGCGGCCGCCACCATGTAGAAGCTGCGGCGCCGCTTCTGCGCACGGCGCTCGGCGACCTCGTCCACGAGCTTGTTCACGATCCGCGGACTGGGCTTGGCGGACAGCGACTCCCCGATCGCGGGGGTGCCGGAACCCGGCAGGTCCGCGAGGGCGGCGAGCATCGGCTCCATGCCGGCGAGCTCGTCGAGCTGTTGCGCGCACCATTCGCAGGTCGCGAGGTGGGCCTCGAAGGCGGTCGCCTCGGCGTCGTCGAGGATCCCGAGCGCGTAGGCGCCGACGGTCTCGTGCTCGTTCGGCACCGGAGATCCCATCATGGAGCCAGACATACCCGAACCACCTGTGCCGAATCCCTGGTTACCCCCGTAAACACCCATCACGCTGTCACCCCCCGCTCCTCCAGTGCGAGCTTCATCGACCGCAGGGCGTAGAAGACCCGTGAGCGGACGGTTCCGCTGGGTATGCCCAGTGTCTCGGCCGCCTCGTTGACGGTACGCCCCTTGAAGTACGTCTCGACGAGCACCTCCCGGTGGGCGGGGGTCAGGTCGTCGAGCGCGTCCGACAGCGTCATCAACCACAGCGCCTTGTCGATCTCGTCCTCCGCGGGGATGACCTCCAGCGGCGACGGATCGACCTCCTGCGGCCGGGCCTGCCGGCTGCGGTGGCCGTCGATGACGATGCGCCGGGCGACCGTCACCAGCCAGGGGCGTACCGATCCGGTCGCTCGATTGAGCTGTCCGGCGTTCTTCCAGGCACGGATGAGCGTCTCCTGCACCACGTCCTCGGCTCTCTGGCGGTCACCCGCAACCAACCGGAGGACATACGCAAGGAGAGGCCCGGCGTGCTCCCTGTAAAGGGCACGCATCAGCTCCTCATCAGGTTCCGAGGGCTGGGACATGCGATGTCGGGCCCTCGATCCACGTTCATTGGCCACGACGGAATCCTTGCGCACGCCCACCTCCGATGTCCCGGGTTCCCCCAGTCGGTCGCTCGACCACGGGTACGGACAGGAGGGGTTGGGTGTTCAAAGTGCGACGACAGTTTTCTTCTGAGTGACGTGACGAGACAGGACATGGGCGCACATTCCCGCCGCGCGATCTTTACATTTCCACCACACAGGCAAGATCACGACTACCGCCCGTGAGGTTGAGCGAGTAAACGACATGTAATCGAAATCACTTCGACAGCCGCTCCACAGAAGGGACATAACGACCAGTCAGCTCTGTGAGAGGGCCGCGCGGCGACGATGCCGGGCCACCCTTTCGCGGTTCCCGCACACCTCACTGGAGCACCAGCGCCTCCTGCGCCCCCGTGATGTGTCGAGGTAGACGATGGGGCAGTTGTCCCCTTCGCACTCTCTGATCCCGGCCCGCGCGACCGGGTCCGTCAGCAGCTCTACGGCGTCCCTGGCGATGGCCCCGAGCAGTGCCGCGCAGTCGGGCGGACCGTCCAACTCACGCACCAGCGCGCCGTCCGTGTCCGGTACGGCGCGCGGGGCGGGAGGCGCGGCGCGGGCGGCCTCGTTGACGTGGGCGAGCGCGAGGTCGTAGCCGTGTCCGGGTGTGCCTCGCACCAAGTGTCCGATGCGGCCGCGCAGTTCCCGGAAGCCGACGAGCCAGGAGGGGCCCATGTGCGTCAGATCCGTCCCCCGCGGCACCAGTCCGGAACCGACGATCCAGGCGCCGAGCACCTCCGTGGAGTCGAGGCGTTCCTCGGGGTGGGTGGTCGCGAGGAGGTCGAGACAGATGCGTCCGGCGTCGAACCGCAGCTCGTACGCGACCGTGGCCGTACCCAGTGCCATGTGCCTGTCACCGCCTTGGGGTGCCCCGGTCGTAAGGGGTCGGTGAGGTGCTCGCGGCTGTTCCGGGGCTCCCTCTTACAGTGCCCTCCCGTCCTCGCCGCCGGAACCCCTCGAACCGGGAGCGGTGCGTGGACGCACACGTATGCGGCAGCCCGTCTCGGCCATGTCGGAGCGCCGGGCGGGTCCCTTGACTGGAGACATGACACAGAGCAGCAGGAGCAACGGCCTTGTCCTGGGCCGGTTCGTACTGGGCCGGTTCGTACTGGGCGCGGCCGCCGTTGCCACGGGCCTGATCGCCGGGGCCTTCTACGTCTTCGCGTGCGCCGTCATGCCGGCCCTGGCGCGCAGCGACGACCGCGTCTACGTCGAGGTGATGCGCGACATCAACGAGGTCATCCAGAACCCGGTGTTCTTCCTCGGCTTCCTGGGCGCCCCGCTGCTCACGGCGGTGGCGGCCTGGCAGGCGCGGGGCACGGGCGGACGGGGGTGGGTGTGGGCGGCCCTGGCCGTCTCCGCCCTGGCCTTCCTGGTGACGGTCGTCGTCAACGTCCCCCTCAACGACGCCCTCGCGCGCGACGGCGATCCCGGCGCCCTGCGCGAGGAGTTCGAGGACCCGTGGGTGGCGTGGAACGTGGTGCGGGCGGTGTTGCTGACGGTGGCGCTGGGGCTGCTGGTGAAGGCGACCGGCAAGGTGCGACCAGGGTCGGCTGCTAGACGTCCGTCCGGGTCGGCTTCGGGACGCCGGTGAAGGCGACGGGCAGACGCGCCGCCCAGGTCGGCCGGGCGGTCGGCTAGGCGTCCGAGTACTTCGCGTCCGCCGCGGGGTCCAGCGCCAGCCGGTACCCCCGCTTCACCACCGTCTGGATCAGCTTCGGGGCCCCCAGGGCCGTACGGAGACGTGCCATCGCCGTCTCCACCGCGTGCTCATCCCGTCCGGCGCCCGGCAGCGCCCGCAGGAGCTCCGCCCGGGACACCACCCAGCCGGGCCGCCGGGACAGCGTCCGCAGCAGTGACATCCCCGCCGGGGGCACCGGCCGCAGCGTCCCGTCGACCAGGACGGCGTGCCCCCGGATCTCCACCCGGTGGCCGGCGATGGGCAGGGTCCGGGCCCGCCCGGGAAGCTCCTGGCACAGCAGCTGCACGAGCGGTCCGAGCCGGAAGCGCTCGGGCGACACCGTGTCCACGCCCCGCGCCTGCAACGGCAGCGCGGTCACCGGCCCGACACACGCCGGCAGCACGTCGTGGTTGAGCGCGGCGAGCAGCTCCGGCAGCAGAGCGCGGTCCTCGGCCCGGGACAGCAGCGAGGCCGCGGCGGGAGCGCTGGTGAAGGTGAGCGCGTCGAGACCGCGGGAGACCGCCGCGTCCAGCAGCCGGTCCACCGGCCCGATGTCCTCCGGCGGCATCCACCGGTACACCGGCACCCCCACGACCTCCGCTCCCCCGGCCCGCAGCGCCTCCACGAATCCGGGCAACGGCTCGCCGTGCAGCTGAATGGCGACCCGGCGTCCCTCGACGCCCTCCTCCAGCAGCCGGTCCAGCACCTCGGCCATGGACTCCGACGACGGCGACCAGTCTTCCGTCAGCCCGGCGGCCCGTACGGCCCCTTTGACCTTGGGTCCGCGCGCGAGCAGTTCCACCTCGCGCAGCCGTTCGATGAGCGCCTCACCGAGCCCCCACCCGTCGGCGGCCTCGACCCATCCCCGGAAGCCGATGGCGGTGGTGGCCACCACGACGTCCGGTGCCTGGTCGATGAGGTCCTTCGTCGCCGCCAGCAGCTCGCTGTCGTCGGAGAGGGGCACGATCCGCAGGGCGGGCGCGTGCAGGACCGCGGCCCCGCGGCGCTGGAGCAGCGCACCGAGTTCGTCCGCCCGGCGCGCGGCCGTGACTCCCACGGTGAACCCCGCGAGGGGGCCGTGTTGCTCTGCTGCCTGCTGTTCGTCGTACATGGCTGTCGTCCCACAGTCTGTCGTCTGACCTACATGCCGACCGAGCCTGTCAACGGCTCGTGACAGGCTCGGTTCCGGTTCATGTCGTCAGTGTTACGTCACACCTCGGCGTAGTTGAGCTGCGGCTTCGCCTCTGTGGCGGTCGTGGCCGGGCCCTGGGCGGCCGTACGGCGAAGGTATACGGCCCAGGTGACCAGGAAGCAGGCCGCGTAGAAGGCGAGGAAGGCGACGAACGCGCCGGTTCCGGAGCCGTAGGAGAGGAAGGACTGGCGGAAGGCGAGGTTGATGCCGACGCCGCCGAGCGCGCCGACCGCACCGATCAGACCCATGGAGGCACCGGAGAGGCGGCGCCCGTAGGCGGCGGCCGCTTCGCCCTCCAGCCCCTTGGCGAGGGCCTTCGTGTGGAAGATGCCGGGGATCATCTTGAACGTCGAGCCGTTGCCGAGGCCGCTGAGGACGAAGAGCACCACGAACGCGGTGGTGAACAGTCCGAGCGACTTCTGCATGCTGGCGGCGATCAGGACCGCGGTCGCCACGCCCATGCCGACGTAGTTGTAGAGCGTGATCTTCGCGCCGCCGTACTTGTCGGCCAGCGCGCCGCCCACCGGACGGATCAGCGAGCCGAGCAGCGGGCCGATGAAGGTGACGTACGCGGCCTCCAGCGGGGTCCGGCCGAACTGGTTGGTCAGTACCTGGCCGAAGGCGAAGCTGTAGCCGATGAAGGAGCCGAACGTGCCGATGTAGAGGAAGGACATGATCCAGGTGTGCGCGTCCTTCGCGGCGTCCTTGGCGGCGCCGGTGTCGTTCTTCACGTTCTCGATGTTGTCCATGAAGAGCGAGGAGAGGACGGCGGCGACGAGGATCAGCGGGATGTAGATCCCGAGCAGCACCCGGGGTCCGCCGCTGGCGCCGATGATCGCGAGGGCGATCAGCTGGATGACCGGGACGCCGATGTTGCCGCCACCGGCGTTGAGCCCGAGGGCCCACCCCTTCTTACGGAGGGGGAAGAACGCGTTGATGTTCGTCATGGACGACGCGAAGTTGCCGCCACCGATGCCGGCCAGCAGGCCGACCAGCAGGAAGGTGTTGAACGAGGTCCCCGGCTTCATCACAGTGAAGGCGGCGATGGTGGGGACGAGGAGCAGGCTGGCCGAGATGATCGTCCAGTTCCGCCCGCCGAAGATCGCCACGGCGAAGGTGTAGGGGACGCGGACGACGGCACCGACGAGCGTGACCATCGACGTGAGCAGGAACTTGTCGGCCGGAGTGAGCCCGTACTCCGGGCCCATGAAGAGCACCAGCACGGACCACATGGTCCAGACCGAGAACCCGATGTGCTCGGAGAGAACGGAGAAGAGCAGGTTCCGCTTGGCGATCTTCTCGCCGGTCTCCTTCCAGAAGGTCTCGTCCTCCGGATCCCACTGCTGGATCCAGCGGCCGCCCCTGCTCGGGGGTGCGGGGGCTGTACTAGGGGCTGTCATGACGCCTCCACGGTGCGACGGGGCTCGGTCCTGCTGCGAGTGGCTGATCCCGAAGGTAGGGACGACGCGTTTCCTGCCTGTGGCACAGGGTGACCGGAAAGGAACGTTGCTCTCACCCCGGCGCAGGGCGGGATGAGAGGTCGTGGGGGCTTTGTGTTACGAACAGCTCCGCGCCGGGAGGCGGCGGTGTGAGAGCCGGGGGACTGCGTCAGCCGTCGGCGTCCTCGGGATCGTCGTAGTCCTCGGCCAGCCGGAGCCCCAGGTCGGACTCCCACTCCAGCGCCCATCGTCGCAGCTCAGCGATGTCTTCCGGGCTGAGCCCGTAGGCCGCGAACTCCTCATCACTCACCCATACGACACTCTCGAGCCGGTCGCGCAGTTCGCACAGGTCGAACTGGCCCAGCTGCTCGAGTTCGATCACGGAGTAGTACGGACAGGCGGCGTGGACGTCGATCAGGTCCTGGGGCAGACCGCGGTCGATGAGGGCGCGCATGGCTATGTCGATGAGGGCGCGCATGGCTATGGAGACCGTGCACCCGCACCCGCTCCCGTCCGTAGGGAGTGGGGCGGCATCCGTCGCCGGCCTCGGATCGCTCAAGCTCGCCTCCCGCGTGCCCTGTGTTACGGCGATCAGGTCGCCCGCGATCGGACACCGGCGCCCCCACCCACCTCGAACCACAGCAACTTCCCCGCCCCCCGGTCGAGCAGACCGCTCCCGAGGGACCAGCCGCCCCAGGAGTCGGCGAACTCCTGGACGAGGAACAACCCGCGCCCGCCGACAGCACCCACCGAACCGGGCGGAACACGGTCACCGGGCGGTTCGGCGAAGGGTGCCGGGATGCAGGGATGACTGTCCCAGACCCCGACCCGCAGCCGCCCCTCACCGAGGGCGGTCAGCCTCAACGAGGCGGGTCCCTTGGTGTGCAGGTAGGCGTTGGTGACGAGTTCGGACGTCAACAGCTCCACGGGGTCGAGGACATGGGCCATGCCATGCCCCTTCAGCGCGGCCCGCACGGTCGTACGTGCGACACGTGCGGCTCTGGGGTCATGCGGCAGGCGAAGGGCGTACACCCAGGTGTCGGGCAGGGCTACGGTGACCATCGGATACCTCCGCGGAAGAGAAAGGGAGCTTCGACGACTACTCGCTCAACGGCCGCGCCGGGCGGTGGCTGTGCCTGGGTGGGTGCGCTTCCGGCTTATGGGCGGGGGGAGTTGGGCGACAAGAAGTACAGTAGAGGCACATGGGAGATACATCTCCCCAATTGAAGAGATGTACCCGTTATTACCTCGTGTGGGTTACACGACCGCAGTGCCGCAGCCCGGAAGGACGCGCTTTTGCCACCCACCAGCAACCCCACCCTGCGCCAGCGCCGACTCGGGGCCGAGCTGCGCAAACTTCGCGAGCAGGCCGGCTTCACCACGACCGCTGCCGCCTCGATGTTCGGCGTCAACCAAGGACGCATCAGCATGATCGAGACCGGCCGCAGCGCCCTCAGCGCCGACCGCGTCCGAGCCATGGCGTCCGCCTACGCCTGCTCCGACGAAGCCCTGATCCACGCCCTGGCCGAGATGACAGGGCGGCGGACTCCCGGCTGGTGGGAGACGTATCGCGATCACCTACCGGCGGCGCTGGTCGACCTGGCCGAACTGGAGCACCACGCGACGGGGTTGCGGGTGGCCCTCGTGATTCACATCCCCGCTCTGCTGCAGACAACCGACCATGCCCGTTCCCTCTTCCGGGCAGTCGTACCGCCCATGCGGCAGTACGAGATCGAACACCGCCTCACCCACCGCATGAAGCGCCAGGGCATCCTGCACCGGGAAGATCCACCCCTGTACTCGGCCTTCATTCACGAGACGGCCCTGCGCATGGGCTTCGGCGGCCCCGCTGTCGTACGCGGCCAGCTCAAGCATCTGCTGGACATGAGCGAACTGACTCATGTCACGGTCCGCGTGATCCCCTTCGGTACGGAGTTCTTCCCGAGCACGGGCCAGTCCTTCGACTACGTCGAGGGTGCCGTCCCCCAGCTCGCTACGGTCCAACTGGACACACACCACGGTGGCTGCGGCTTCCTCGACACGGAGGCATGGTTGAGCAAGTACCGTGCCGTGCTTGATCACATGGAAACCTGCGCACTCGGCACCGCCGAGTCACGGGACTTCATCCACCGTCTCATCAAGGACACGTCAAAGGGCCGTACTGTGCAGAATCCCCACTGGCAGAAGTCCAGCTACAGCGGTGACAGTTCGAACTGCGTCGAGATAGCCGCCACCCTCACCGCCATCCACGTCCGCGACTCAAAGGACACAGAAGGCCCCCACCTCGCCTTCCAAGCCGCCGCTTGGACTCAGTTCCTTTCCCACACGACCTGTCCCACGTCGCCGGGACCTACCTACTGCTCCACATGATGCTTTGGCTGGGCAAGCCGATCGACACTCGCCCGCTGTTCGGGCCAGAGCTGACCTCGCTCCTCGATGCGCTGCGCGATCTGCGGCCCAGTGAGTGGGGCAGGATCGCGGTCCCGGGCTGGACCGTGCGCGATCTTGCCGTCCACATCCTCGGTGACTACCACGGCCGCCTCGGCTGGAGCACAGAGAGGCACCACCGCGCCATGGCGGCCGGAGAGACGCTGGAAGCGTTCATCCACCGGATCAACCAGGAATGGATCGACCTCCACGCCGATCACAGCCCCGCCGAGCTCATCGAGGCCCTTGAACTGGCCGGGCCCCGGGTCGCCCGCCGATTCGAGGGCACCCACCTCGACGCAACGGGCCTGGGAGTGTCCTGGGCAGGGGCAGACCCGGCACCGAAGTGGCTCGATGTCGCGCGGGAGTTCACCGTACTGGACCCACCGCCAGCAGATCCGCCATGCCATCGGCCAGGACACCGACCCGGAGCCCAACGCTCTGTCCGCGGTCCTGGACACCTTCATGAGAGCCCTGCCCCACACACTGCGTCACACGCCCGCGCCCGCCGGGACACAAGTCCAGGTGGCCACCGACGAGCCGGCCGTCGGCACCTGGACCGTGACCGCCACCGAGGACCGCTGGTCACTGGCCGAAGCCCCCACCGGCCGGCCCGCCGCATCAGTACGGCTGGACACGGAGACCGCCTGGCGACTCTGCACCCGCGGCATCGATCCTGTTACCGCCTTCGCCCGAGCCCGCATCAGCGGGGAGCGTCGGCTCGCCGAAGCCGTCTGCCGCATTGTGTCCATCGTCTATTGAGGAACCCTGGTGCGTCGAAGGCCATTGCCCCGACCTGGGGTGAGATCGCCCCGCAGCCCCGTCAGGCCCCGTGCCCGGCAGGCGTCGTCTGCTTCGCGCGCTCCCGCTTCACCCCGTTCGGCCACAACCGCGGCCTCCGCTTCGCCGCCAAATCCTCGATCCAGCCGAACGCCAGGATCGCGAGCCCGATCAACGGCCACACCAGGAAGAACATCCACAGCATGTCCGTCGCGTCGAGCGCCTCGACCGCGCGGTCGCTCTGCATGAAGGGGAGGCGGTAGGCCAGGTCGATGATCGGGACCGTGGCCATGATCAGCAGGTTGTGCCAGAGGTAGATCGTGATGGCGCGGTTGTTGGAGAGGGTCACCAGTTTGTCCCAGCGGGCCAGGCGGCCGGGCAGCTCCTGCCAGGACGGTGAGTACTGGAGCAGGATCACCACGAAACCGAAGGACCAGGCCGCCTGGGCGAGGGGGATGTCGTTCAGGTCCCAGCCCTCGGGGCCCAGGTGGCCGGAGGCCCACCACAGGGCGAAGGCCATCACCATGACCGAGCCGGAGACGGCGAGGTAGCGCGGGACCTTCGCCAGCACGCCCTCATGGTGCGCGAAACCGAGGATCCAGCAGCTGCCGTAGACCGTGAAGTCGGTGACGGCGTTGCCGAGTTCGCCGGGGATGGTCACCAGGCCCGTGCCCACCACGGCCGTCAGCGCCAGCGGTGCCAGGAGGGTCGCCCACGGCACCCTGCGGAACGCCCACAGCAGCAGGGGTGAGGCCAGCACGAACCACAGATAGGCGCGGAGGTACCACAGCGGGCCCACCGCCTGGTCCGCCCACGTGCTCTCCAGCAGGTCGGAGGGGAAGCCGACCTCCCACGGGTACGGCGGCGCCCCGATCGGGACGACGTAGTTGACCAGCTCCAGCAGGCCCCAGGTGCCGCTGTGGTCCGGGTCCTCGGAGAGCCTCCAGCCGCCGACGAACATCAGCGGCAGCACCACCGCGCTGAAGGCCCAGAGGGGCGGCAGGAGTCGGCGGATCCGGCCCCTGATCACGCTCAGCGTCGGCCTGTTCAGCGAGCGGGCCATCAGCGAGCCCGCCAGCGCGAACATCACGCCCATCGACGGGAACAGGACCGTCAGCCAGGCCCAGCCGAACAGGTGGTAGAGGACCACGCGGACCAGCGCCAGGGAGCGCAGCAGGTCCAGATAGCGGTCCCGGCCGGGGGCCTTGGGTGCGGCGACCGTCCCCTGCCGCCCCGCTGTGTACTCCTGCGTCATCCGACCGGCCTCCGCTCGTCACTGCCACTGCCGCTGCGCCGCTGCTGCCGGGGTACCGGTCCGCCCGGTGCCTCGACGACCCCCGTACGGCGCAGCTTCTGCCAGCGCAGGCGGCCTCCGGTGAGGGCCGTGATCCAGGACTGGAGCAGCACGACGTACATGAGCTGGCGGTAGAGGATCTGCTGCAACGGCAGCGAGATCAGGTGGGTCATGCGCTCCCGGTCGAGCCGGAACGCGTAGGCGGCGCACACCAGTTGGATCGCGAGGACGCCAAGCCAGGCCACGATCGTCTTCTCGGTCGGGCCGAACACGACGCCGTAGAGCAGGAATACGTCGATCAGGGGGGCCAGCAGGGGCGCCACCACCATGAACAGGGAGACCAGGGGCAGGCCGACGCGGCCGAAGCGGCCCGACGGGCCCCGTTCCACCAGCGCCTTCCGGTGCTTCCAGATCGCCTGCATGGTGCCGTACGACCACCGGTAGCGCTGGGACCAGAGCTGCTGGACCGTCTCCGGTGCCTCCGTCCAGGCGCGCGCCTTCTCCGCGTAGACCACGCGCCAGCCGTCCCGGTGCATGGCCATGGTGATGTCGGTGTCCTCGGCGAGCGTGTCGTCGCTCATGCCGCCGACGCGTTCCAGGGCGGACCGGCGGAAGGCTCCCACCGCGCCCGGAATCGTCGGCATGCAGCGCAGGACGTCGTACATCCGGCGGTCGAGGTTGAAGCCCATCACGTACTCGATGTGCTGCCAGGCGCCGATCATCGAGTCGCGGTTGCCGACCTTCGCGTTGCCGGCGACGGCTCCCACGCGCGGGTCGCCGAAGGGCTGGACCAGCTCGCGGACCGTGGACGGTTCGAACACCGTGTCGCCGTCCATCATCACGATGATGTCGTGACGGGCGTTCGCCAGACCGCGGTTGAGGGCGGCCGGCTTGCCCGCGTTGAGCTGGCGTACGACCCGGACGTTCGGCAGGCCCATCGCCTCGACGATCCGGGCGGTGCCGTCGCTCGAACCGTCGTCGATGACGAGCACCTCGATGGGGTGCTCGCTCGCCATCAGTGAACGGACGGTGTTCTCGATGCACTTGGCCTCGTTGTAGGCCGGGACCAGCACCGACACCGGCTGGGTGACCGGCTCTCCCCAGCGGAAGTCCTTGCGGCGCACGCGGCGGGCGTGGATGCCCGAGAGCAGCAGCATGAGGAGGAAGCGGCCGATGACCAGGGAACCGATGATCGAGAGTCCGACGACGAGGACGTCGGTGATGTGCTCGGAGGCCTGGACCAGGAAGATCCACGCCTTGCCCTTCCACAGTTCGGGTCCGGCGACGACGGTGTGCGCGGTGGGCGCGTCGAGGGCCTCGGTGAGGTTGTCGAACTCGTAGCCCTTGTCCTTCATGTCCGGCAGGAACCGGTCGAGGGCCTGGACGGTCTGGTGGCGGTCGCCGCCGGAGTCGTGCATCAGCACGATCGCGCCCTTGCCGTTCTTCGGCGTGGCGTTGCGGATGATCTGGCGTACGCCGGGTTTCTGCCAGTCCTCGCTGTCGGTGTTGTTGACGACGGTGATGTAGCCGCGGGTGCCGATGTACTCGGTGACCGGCCAGGACTTGTTGTCCATGGCGTCGGCGAAGGAGGAGTACGGCGGCCGGAACAGCGAGGTGCGGATACCGGCCGCGCCGGCGAGGGCGAGCTGGTTCTGGGAGAGCTCCCAGTCGATGCGCTTCTTCGACTGGAAGGACAGGTCGGGGTGGTTGAAGGTGTGCAGCCCGATCTCGTGGCCCTCGTCGACCATGCGCTTGACCAGGTCCGGGTAGCGGGAGGCCATGGTGCCGGTGACGAAGAAGACCGCGTGCGCGTGGTGCTTCTTCAGGACGTCCAGGACCTTGGGGGTCCAGGTCGGGTCGGGGCCGTCGTCGAAGGTGAGGACGAGCCGGCGGTCCGGCATCTTCAGGCTGGTGGCACGGCCGCTGCGGGTGTCGATCACCGGGCCGCCGTCGAGGATCTTCTCGGGCACCTTGTCGGTGGATGCCTCGGACCGGATGCGGTGGTCGGCGAGGATCTCGCTGTGGACATAGCCGCGCAGCATGAGCATCGCCATGAGCGCGACGAGGACGAGCACGGGCAGCAGCAGGCGCATGGGCAGGCGACGGCGCCTGGAGCCGGCGGGGGCTCCAGGCGCGGCCCCCGGGCGGCGGGTGCGGGATGCCATCAGAGGGTGTACTCCGGGGACGGGGAGGAGAGCGGGGCGTCGGAGGGCACGGAAGCGGGAGCGGAGGTACCGGTGCCGGTGCCCCAGGTCTCCGACGGGATGGGAAGGGTGCCGGAGGTCGCCGACGCGACAGGCGGGATGCCAGAGGTCTCCGGGGCGACGGGCGAGGTGGCGGAGGTCTCCGACGCGACAGGCGAGGTGGCGGAGGTCTCCGACGCGACAGGCGGGATGCCAGAGGTCGCCGACGCGACGGGCGAGGTGCCGGAGGCCGCCGACGCGACGGGCGAGGAAGCGCGGACCTCCAACGTGACCGACCAGCAGGCGCACGCCTCCGACGCCACGGACGAGGTGCCGTAGACCTCGGACGCGACAAGCGAACAGGCGCACGCCTCCGACGCCACGAACGAAGAAGCGCAGGCCTCCGACGCGCTGTGTGAAGAGGCGGCCGGGTCGGCAGCGGCAGCCGCAGCGGCAGCGGCTCTGGGCACGGCCCCCCGGCGGCGGGTACGGGATGCCATCAGAGGATGTGCTCCGGGGACGGGGAGGAGACCGGGGCGTCGGCAGGCACGGCGGGAGCCGAGGTGCCCGGTGCCGAGGTCTGGGACGTCTCCGACGCGATGGGTGAGGGGGCGGCCGGGCCGTCGGCGACCGTGCCGGGGCCGGCGCTGTCGCCGCCCGTGGTCTGGGTCGGGGCGACCGAGGGCTCGGGGCTGGTGGTGACGGGCGGGGTGACCGACGCGCTGGGCGGCGGGGTGACCGACTGCGTCGGCTGCGTCGACGGATCGGCGCTGACCGACGGGTTGCCGCCCGGCTGGGTGGCGGTGGCCGACGGATCGGCGGACGTCCCCGGCCTGCCCGGGCTCACGGTGGCACCGGGCGCGGTGCCGCTGACTCCCGGAACCGGCGTGGCTCCGCCGCTGACCGTCGGGGTGGTCCCCGGGATCACCCCCGCGGCGGCGGAGGGCTCGGCGGACTCGGCCGGCATCGGGCTGGTGTCGAGCTTGCCGGCCGGGGCGTCGTCCTTCGGGCCGGTCATGGGGAGCCAGGGCGCGTTGGAGTTGCCGGACAGCAGGGTGACGACGATGACGACGGCGTAGACCGCGCAGGCCAGGCCGACGGCGATGCCGATCCGGCGGAAGCGTCGGCTGCGCCGGCCCGACTCGTCGACGAAGACCGGGCCGTCGGAGCCCTCGGATCCGCCGTCGCCTCCGGAGCGGCCCTCGATACGGCCGTCGTCGTTCCCGCTGACCGCGTCGAGCTGGACCGTCACCTCGTGCGGGTCGTGGGTGCCGTCGGCACCGCTGCCGGACTCGTCCCAGGGATCGCGTACGACGGCTCTGCGGCCGGGCGGCTCGGGGAGGTCCCGGCCGCGGTCCGCTCTCGGGGCCCCCGGGAAGTCACCCTTCCTCTTCCCGGCGAAGTCACCCTTCCCGGCCTCAACTCGGGCTCCGGTCGCCCCGGTTCCTCCGGCGTCCTCGGTTTCCCTGATTTCTCCGGTTTCCGGAAAAGCCTGGGTGGCTCCCCCGGTCGTCACGGTGCCCTGGGTGCCTGATGCAACCTCGGGCCATTCCGGTTGGGCGTCTTCTCGCCACTTTTTCACGCGCACGCACATCCCCCACGGGCTAATCTGGGCGCGCTGTCGACCTTGAGCACACGTCGGCCGAACCGGGCCCCCACCCGGTCCGAGCGCCCCCTTTACCACACCGTGCTCAGGCCACGAATGTAGCGCACACGGGGGAGGGGTGTTCGCCATGTGTCATTTGTGGATGTTCATATGGGCCTCATCGGTGGCTGGAACCCATCCATCGGAGGGCCGACGAAGCCAGTCAAGTTCGACGGAAAGTTCGATTGCGGCGCGTCGGAGGGCATCGAACGCGGGGTGCTCCAGACCCCTGCGCCACACCAGCGACACGGGCGACAGCGGTACCGGGTCGATCAGTGGACGCAGCACGGTGCCAGGCATGGCCGGAAAATCCAGGACCGCGAGAACCGGGTTCCGGGTCTTCGCCATGATCCGCCGGAACTCCTCGTCGCCGACCGCGAGCGGGGCCGGCGGAGCGAGCTGGATGCCCCGTCCTTCGAACAACCGACGAGCGAGATCGGTCCATTCCGGAGTGCGCGGATTTCCGGCCCCCGCGTAGACCGTCTCACCCTCCAGGGCGGCGAGCGGCACCCGCTCCAGAGAGGCCAGCCGATGGTCCTCGGGCAGGACGACGGCCATGCGCTCGTACCGCACGGGCTGGTGGTCCAGGCCCACCCGCAGCGCCGGGTCCAGACCGGCGAACCGGCCGAAGGACGCGTCGAGGCGACCGGCCAGCAGTTCCCCCGCCGCGCCCGTCAGGCCGCTCTCGTAGCGGGCCATCAGCTCCTGGTCGGGGGCGAGTTCGCGGGCCCGCAGCAGCACGGCGCGGGCGGTGGCCTGGTCGGGGTAATTCAGGTCCACGAGCAGGGGGCGGGCCTGCGTGAAGGCGGCGAGCAGCGCGTCCTGGGCGTCCAGGGCCCGGCGGGCGTACGGCACCAGCCGCTCGCCGTCGGCGGTCAGGGTCACCTGGCGGGTGGTGCGCACGAACAGCTCCGCGCCCAACTCACGCTCCAAGCGCCGTACATCACGGCTGAGCGCCTGCTGGGCGACGTAGAGCCGGGCCGCCGCGCGCGTGAAGTGGAGCTCGTCGGCGACGGTGAGGAAGGCGCGCAGGAGACGGGGGTCGAGGTGGTGGGAGCGGGGGCCGGGTCTCGGGCTGGGCACGGACATCGGGCGAACTTACAACACAGGTGCGTGAATCGGTACGGAGAAGGTGTTGGACCCCTTGATCGTCTCCACGCGACGGTGGGTGCATGCCGCAACCGAACCGACCGATGTTCACCACCACCGCGGACGCGCTCGTCATCGTGGACTTCAGCGCACGAGGAGCGCGAGACCCACGTGCCCAGCGCGCTGCTTGCTCGCGGGTCCCCGGCCCCTACCGCCGCCTTCTCGCCACCCCCGGAGCCCGCGCCTTCACCGTCGGGAACCTTCTCGCCCGGCTTCCCATGGGCATGTTCAGCGTCAGCGCGGTCGTGATGATCGCGGGGACGCGTGGGTCGTACGCCCTCGCCGGCGCCGTCACCGCGACCGGTCTCGCGGCCACCGCGGTGGTCGGCCCGTGGACCGCGCGGCTCGTCGACCGACACGGACAGGCCAGGATCGCCGTACCGGCCACGGCACTCGCCGCACTGGGTTCGCTGGCGCTGCTGCTGTGCGTGCGCCTCGGCGCCCCGGCGTGGACGCTCTTCGTGTCGTACGCCGCCACCGCCACGACGCCCAACCTCGGCGGGATGTCCCGCGCCCGCTGGGCCCACCTCCTGCGCGGCGACGAGAGATCGCTGCATGTCGCGAACTCCTTCGAGCAGGTCGTGGACGAGGCGTGCTTCATGGCGGGCCCGGTCCTCGCGGCCCTCCTGTGCACGAGGCTCTTCCCTGAGGCGGGCACGCTGACCGGGGTGGCGCTGCTGGTGACGGGCGTGCTGGTGTTCACGGCACAGCGATCGACGGAACCACCGGTGCGCGGGGGCGGCCTCGCGAAGGCGCCGTTCCGCGCCCGCGGCATCCCGTCCCTGCTCGCCGTCTGCCTCGCCATGGGTGCCGTGTTCGGCTCCATGGAGGTCGTCACCATCGCCTTCGCCGACACGCAGGGACACCGCTCGGCGGCCGGGTTCGTGCTCGCGCTCCAGGCGGCGGGTTCGTGTGCGGCGGGGCTCGTCTACGGGGCGAAACGCCGGACCGGGTCCGCCGAGGACCGCTATGTGTGGTGCATAGCCGCCATGACGGCCCTGCTGACACTCCCGCTGCTGGCCGCCTCCCTCACCGGCTCCCTGCTCGCGCTGGCGGCCGCGCTGCTCGTCGCCGGGATGGCGACCGCCCCGACGATGGTCACCGGGATGACCCTGATCCAGCAACGCACCCCGCCCGGCCGCCTCAACGAGGGCATGACCCTTGCCGTGACCGGCCTGCTCGGCGGAATCGCCTGCGGAACCGCGGCCGGCGGCTGGACAGCGGAACACATGTCGCCAACGGCGGCCTACGCCATCCCGGTCACGGCAGCCGCGGCGGCCTTGACGACCGCCCTCGCCCGGACAAGACGCTTCCACGAACGACTCCGGCGAGCAGACCGGTGACGGCGGGACCGCGCCCTACGACACCCCGGTCACGACAACCACAGCCACCCTGACGACCAACCACGCCCGAACAAGACGCCGGCATGAGCGGACGCCGGCGAGCAGGCCAGTGACGGCGGGACCGCGCCCTACGGCACCCCGATCACGACAACCACAGCCACCCTGACGACCAACCACGCCCGAACAAGACGCTGGCATGAGCGGACGCCGGCGAGCAGACCGGTGACGGCAGGACCGCGACCTACGGCACCCCCCACCGTCGCCGCCCCGCTCCCTAGCACCGCCCGCAGAAGCCGGGCCGACGGCTGGACAGCGGAACACACGCGGAACACACGCGGAACACACGTCGCCGACGGCGCGCTACGGCATCTCCGTCACGGCAGCCACAGCGGCCCCGGCAACCGCCCCCACCCAGACAAGACGCTTCCGCGAACGACGCCGACGCGCAGGCCCGTCCCGGTGGGCCCGCGCACTACGGCACCCCCGCCACAGCCCAAGCAGCCCGACAACCACCCTCACCCGGACAAGACGCCTCCGCGAGCGACGCCAGCGAGCAGACCCGTCCCAGCGGCCACCACGCCCTACGGCACCCCCGCCACAACAGCCCGACAACCACCCTCACCCCAACAAGTCCCACCAGGGCCGCCCCCCACCCACTGCTCCGACGATCGCCCCCTCGACCAACCCCGTCGTCGAATCGCTTCACCCGATCCTGCATAACCCATTGACGACCTTCAAAGCCCCCACATACGTTCCTTCGTCGAAGCGCTTCGACAGGGGTCGTCGAATCGAGTCGAATCGACGACCCCTGCCCGGTGCGCGGCCCGAAGCACCATCCGACTCCCCGGAGGTACGGGATGTTGACGGCACGAAGGCGTGTGGTGGGAGCGGCGGTGATCCTGAGCGGATCGCTGCTGCTGACAGCCTGCGGGGGCTCGGACAGCGGGTCCTCCGACGGGAAGACACTGCGGCTGTGGCACTACGAGGGTCCGACCAGCGCGATGGGCATCGCCTGGAAGGAGGCGATCAAGGAGTTCGAGGCCACGCACCCCGGCGTGAAGGTGAAGTTCGAGGAGAAGAGCTTCGACCAGATCCAGAAGACCGCCCCGATGGTCCTCAACTCCTCGGACGCGCCCGACCTCATGGAGTACAACAAGGGCAATGCGACCGCGGGCCTGCTCTCCAAGCAGGGCCTGCTCACCGACCTCACGGAAGAGGCGGCCAAGCGCGGCTGGGACAAGAAGCTCAGTCCGAGCGTCCGCACCACCAGCCTCTACGACACCAACGGCGTGATGGGCTCCGGCAAGTGGTACGGCGTCCCCAACTACGCCGAGTACACGCTGGTCTACTACAACAAGGACCTCTTCAAGAAGTACGGCATCGCCGAGCCGAAGACGTTCGCCGAACTGAATGCCGCGATGGACAAGTTCGTGGACGAGGGAGTCACCCCCCTCGCCAACGGCGGCGCCGCCTACCCCGCCCAGCAGTACCTGTACCAGCTGGCGCTGTCGAAGGCCGACCGCTCGTGGGTCGATGCCTACCAGCTCTACAAGGGCAGGACCGACTTCCACGACGCCGCCTGGACCTACGGCGCCGGGACCTTCGCCGACTGGGTCAAGAAGGGCTACTTCAGCAAGAGTTCCAGCGGCCAGAACGAAGAGGCCGCCGGTGTCTCCTTCACCTCCGGCAAGGCGCCGATCCTGTTCTCCGGCAGCTGGTGGTACGGCCGCTTCAAGACGGACAACAAGTTCGACTGGGGCACCTTCCGCTGGCCCGACTCGAAGCTCACCCTCGGCTCCGGCGGCAACCTCTGGGTCGTACCGAAGGGTTCGAAGAACAAGGACCTCGCCTACGACTTCATCGACATCACCATGTCGAAGAAGATCCAGAACCTGCTCGGCAACTCCGGCGGGGTGCCCGTCGCGGCCGACGCCTCCGCCATCACCGACCCCCAGTCCAAGACCCTGATCGACGACTTCAACACCCTCTCCAGGGACGACGGCCTGGCCTTCTACCCCGACTGGCCGGTCCCCGGCTTCTACGACGTCCTCGTCTCCGGAACTCAGAAGCTGATCACGGGCAGCGAGAAGCCCGACGACTACCTCAGCGATCTCCAGGACGCCTACGACAAGGGCGCGCCGAAGCAATGACGACGACCGTCGAGCGGAGTGCGCGGACGGTCGGCAAGGGCAGCACTCCACAGTCCCCGCGCCGGCCCCGCGACTCCTACGCCCTCTTCCTCCTGCCGGGCGCCCTCGCCTTCCTCGCGGTCATCGTCCTGCCGTTCGTGATGAACACGTACGTGAGCTTCACGGACTGGCAGGGCGTGGGCTCCCCCAAGTGGTCGGGACTGGCCAACTACCGCGAGCTGCTGGACGATTCCGAGTTCTGGGCGTCCTTCCGGCACAGCCTGTTCATGGTCGTGGCGATGGCGGCGATCCCCACGGCCCTCGGGCTGGTCCTCGCCGCGGCCCTGTTCGACTACGTCGGCAAGCACTTCGGGTCCAGGACAGCCGCCGTTCTGCGCGCCTGCTTCTACCTCCCCCAGGTGCTGCCGATCGCGGTCGCCGGCATCGTCTGGAGCTGGATCCTCGCCCCCGACAACGGCTCCCTGAACGCCCTCCTCAAGGCGATCGGCCTGGGCAGCCGGCAGCAGGACTGGCTCGGCGACCCGGACCTCGCCCTCTACAGCGTCATGGGCGTCATGGTCTGGGTCCAACTGGGCTTCCCGCTGGTCATCTTCATGGCCGGCCTGCAACGCGTCGACCCGCAGCTGCACGAGGCGGCCGAACTGGACGGCGCCGGCTGGTGGCGCCGCTTCCGGCACATCACGCTGCCGCAGATCCGGCCGGAGATCTACGTCGTCCTCACCTGGTGCTCGATCGCCGCGCTCAAGGTGTTCGGCGCGGTGTACGTGCTCACGAAGGGCGGGCCCGGCGGCGCCACGGACGTGCCGTCCTACTTCTCCTTCACCACGTTCTTCGAGAAGACGCAGGTCGGATACGGCGCCGCGATCTCCACCGTGCTCACCGTCATCATCCTCGCGCTCTCCCTGATCGGTCTCAGGCTCCAGGAGAGGACCGACGCATGACGACCGCCCTGCGCCGCTACCCGGTGCTGATCGCCCTGTGCATCGCGGCCCTGTTCATGATCGTGCCGTTCCTCATCGTCACGGTGAACGCCTTCAAGTCCCCCACGGAGTACGCCCAGAACGGCCCCCTCAGCCTCCCCGACGGCCTCTACACCCAGGGCATCAAGGACTTCTGGGAGCGCGTCGACTTCGGGCAGAAGCTGGCCAACTCGGTACTGATCAGCGGCTCGGTGGCCGTACTGGCCGTGATCCTGTCGGTCCTCAACGCCTACGCGATCGGCATCGGCCGTATCAAGGGCCGCACCTGGGTCCTCGCCTTCTTCGTCCTGGCGAACATGCTTCCGCAGGAGGCGCTGGTCTACCCGGTCTACTACCTGAGCAAGGAAGTCGGCCTCTACGACACGAGGTTGAGCGTGATCATCGTGTTCACGGTGATCCAGGCGGCCTTCGGCACGTATCTGCTCTCCGCGGTCCTCGGCCAGTTCCCGCGCGAGATCCTGGAGGCGGCCCGGATCGACGGCGCGAACAAGTGGCAGGTCCTGTGGCGGATCGTCGTCCCCGTCAGCCGCCCCACCCTCGGTGTGCTGCTGGTCTTCTTCTTCATCTGGACCTGGAACGAGTTCCTGCTCCCCCTGGTCATGCTGATCTCCAACGACAACCAGACGGTGTCGGTGGCTCTCGGCGTCCTCCAGGGCCAGCGCCTGATGGACGCCACGATGACCAACGCGGCCGCCCTGCTCGGGGTGCTCCCCGCGATCGTGTTCTTCCTCGTCTTCCAGCGAACCCTCACCCGCGGTATCGCCGTGGGTGCCGTGAAGTAAGGACCCCCCACAGATGAAGTTCACCGACGGCTACTGGCTGCTGCGCGAGGGCGTCACCGCCGCCCATCCGGCCCAGGTCCACGAGGTCGCCGCGACGGACGGCCGGCTGGACATCCTCGCGCCGACCCAGCCCATCCGCCGCCGCGGCGACCTGTTGAAGGGACCGGTCGTGACGATCAGCGCCCACGCCCCGATACCCGACGTCATCGGCGTCACCTTCACCCACTTCGAGGGCGAGCAGCCGCAGGGCCCCCAGTTCGAGGTCCGTAAAGAGGACGTCACGGCGCACACGGAGTACGACGAGGAGCACGCCACCCTCACCTCCGGCGCGCTGTCGGTCCGGGTGGCCCGCACCGGCACCTGGCAGGTCGACTTCCTCGCGGGCGGCCGGCTGCTGACCGGCAGCGGCCCCAAGGGCATGGGCATCATGCGGGACGCCTCGGGCGCCCACTACCTGCGCGAGCAGCTGGGCCTCGGCGTGGGCACCTCGGTGTACGGCCTCGGCGAACGCTTCGGGCCGCTGGTGAAGAACGGCCAGGTCGTGGACATCTGGAACGCCGACGGCGGCACGGCCACCGAACAGGCCTACAAGAACGTCCCGTTCTACCTCACGGACGCGGGCTACGGCGTCTTCGTCGACCACCCGGGCAAGGTCTCCTTCGAGGTCGGCTCGGAAGCGGTCTCCCGGGTGCAGTTCAGCGCGGAGACACAGGAGTTGACGTACTACGTCATCTACGGCCCGAGTCCGAAGGAGATCATCCGCAAGTACACGGCCCTCACCGGCCGCCCGGCCCTCCCGCCCGCCTGGTCCTTCGGCCTGTGGCTGTCGACGTCCTTCACGACGTCGTACGACGAGGAGACGGTGACGAGCTTCATCGAGGGCATGCGGGAGCGCGAACTCCCGCTGTCCGTCTTCCACTTCGACTGCTTCTGGATGCGCGAGTTCAACTGGTGCGACTTCCAGTGGGACCCGCGGGTCTTCCCCGACCCGGAGGGCATGCTCGCGCGGCTGCACGAGCGGGGCCTGCGGGTCTCCGTGTGGATCAACCCGTACATCGCCCAGAGGTCCCCGCTGTTCGCGGAGGGCAAGGCACTCGGCCATCTCCTCAGGCGCCCGGACGGGAGCGTGTGGCAGTGGGACCTGTGGCAGCCCGGCATGGCCCTGGTCGACTTCACCAGCCCGGCCGCCCGCGACTGGTACGCGTCCAAGCTGGAGGCACTCCTCGCGCAGGGCGTGGACTGCTTCAAGACCGACTTCGGCGAGCGGGTCCCGCTGGACGTGGAGTGGTCCGACGGCTCCGACCCGGAGCGGATGCACAACTACTACACGTACCTCTACAACCAGACCGTCTTCGACGTGCTGCGCAAGCACCGCGGCGAACAGGAGGCGGTGGTCTTCGCCCGCTCGGCGACCGCGGGCAGCCAGCAGTTCCCGGTGCACTGGGGCGGTGACTGCGAGGCGACCTACGAGTCGATGGCCGAGTCCCTGCGCGGGGGGCTGTCGCTGGGCCTGTCCGGCTTCGGCTTCTGGAGCCACGACATCGGCGGCTTCGAGGGCACCCCGACACCGGCGCTGTTCAAGCGCTGGCTGGCCTTCGGACTCCTCTCCTCCCACAGCCGGCTGCACGGCAGCTCCTCCTACCGGGTGCCGTGGCTGTTCGACGAGGAGTCCGTGGACGTCCTGCGGCACTTCACCCGTCTCAAGCTGCAGCTCATGCCCTACCTCTACGAGGCCGCGCGCACCGCCCACGCCGAGGGCGTGCCGGTGATGCGGGCGATGGTCCTGGAGTTCCCGGACGATCCCGGGTGCGCGCACCTGGAGCGGCAGTACATGCTCGGCCCCGACCTGCTGGTCGCGCCGGTGTTCAACGACGCGGGCGAGGTCTCCTACTACGTCCCGGAGGGCACCTGGACCCACTTCGTGACCGGCGAGACGGTCACCGGGCCGCGCTGGATGCGCGAGAAGCACGACTTCCTCAGCGTCCCGCTACTGGTCAGGCCGGGTGCGGTGCTCCCGGTCGGCGCGGTGGACGACCGGCCCGACTACGACCACGCCGACGGGGTGACCCTGCGGGCGTACGGCCTCGGGCGGGGCGAGCAGGTCACGGTACGGGTCGGCGAGGTCGCCTTCACCGTCGTACGCGAGGGGGACACGCTACGGGCGTCGTGCTCCGACCCCTCGGCGCCCTGGAGTCTGGCGGCCGCGGACAGGACGGCGCGGGCGCAGGCGGGCACCGGCTTCCTCTCCCTGGAGCTGGGCTGATGGTGAAGATCACGGACGTGGCGCGGCGGGCCGGGGTCTCCCCCAGCACCGTCTCCTACGCCCTCAGCGGCAAGCGTCCGATCTCCGAGGAGACCCGGCAGCGGGTCGAGGAGGCCGTCCGTGCACTGGGCTACCGCCCGCACGCGGGCGCCCGCGCCCTGGCCGGCCGACGGTCCAACGTTCTGGCACTGGTCGTGCCCCTGCGGACCGGGATCCACGTCCCGACCGTGATGCAGTTCGCGGTGTCGGTGGTGACGACGGCCCGGCGGCACGACCACGACGTACTGCTGCTGACCCAGGAGGAGGGCGAGGACGGCCTGACCCGGGTCGCGGACACGGGGCTGGTCGACGCGCTGATCGTGATGGACGTCCAACTCGACGACTCCCGGCTGCCGTTGCTGCGGTCGCTGGACCTGCCGTCCGTGCTGATCGGCTTCCCGGCCGCTCCGGAGGGTCTGACCTGCGTCGACCTCGACTTCAGGGCGGCGGGCGAGGCGTGCGTGGAGCATCTGGCGCGGCTGGGTCACCGCTCGGTGGCCCTGGTCGGCTCCCCACCGGAGGTCTATGTCCGCCGCACGGCCTTCGCCCAACAGGTGGTCCAGGGCTTCACGGCCGCCGCGGACCGCAGCGGTATGTCCTCGGCCGTCCACCCCTGCGAACCGGGCGGCGCCCGCGCGGTGGCCGAGCAACTCCTGCGGGAACAGCCCGCGTTGACGGGCGTGGTCATCCACAACGAGGCCCTGCTGGAGCCGCTGCTCGACGCCTTCGAGCACCTCGGCCTGCGCGTCCCGGCCGACCTGTCCGTCACCGCGATCTGCCCCGACGAACTCGCCGAGTCGGTCCGCGTCCCGATCACCTCGGTGGCACTGCCGTCGGCGGAGCTGGGCGCGCGGGCGGTGGAGCTCCTGATGAAAAAGCTGGACGGGACGGCCGTACCGGAGTCGACGTTGCTGCCTCCTCGGATGACGGAGCGGGCGAGTACGGGGTGGCGGACGGTTGCCTGACGCGTCGGCGGCTCTAGGCGAGTCCGCCATAGGTGACGGTCCTTGCCGGACCCGCTTCACGGGCCACGCGCTCGGCCAGGTCACGGCCCCACCGGTCCAGTTCCCCGCGCCTCGCGTCGTCCTTCGCGTCGTCCCGGTCGTTCAGGTACTGCTCCATGCCGGCAGCGAAGTCCCCGCACCCCTCCGCGCGGAGCGGGTACCACTTGTACTCGGCCTCGACGGTGATGCGGAGCGGATACGGCGGCGTGTCGTGCTCCTCGAGGGACCAGTGCAGCCGCCGGCACCCCCAGCAGACGAGCTTGTCGGTGCCGTACGCGTCGTCCCAGTACCGCACCACCCACTGCGGCCCGAGGTACCGGGCAAGGGCCTGGGCGGCCTCCAGACCCTGCTTCGCATGCCTGCGCACGGTCTGGCGGGTCGCGGACCCTCCCCCGGGGCGGGCCCGCGACCAGGACGTCAGCCGGTCGGCCAGGGACTCGGTCAGCCCGAGCCCCGGGTCGTCGAGTGCGACGGACCGGGTGAACCGGGAGAGGGCGTCGGCACCCTCCTCGTCCGCGAGATACAGCGGTGAGTCGTCACCCTGCGCACGGACGAGTACATGGCATGGAGCCGGCGTCCAGGTCATGCGGGTTCGCTCCCACGACGTAGTGGCAGGGCACTCCTCACTTCACCAGATGATCCACCTCGGACACAACGAACTCTCCGTACTCCATCGCCGACCCCAGCGCGGCCAGACGTGCGTAGTGCTCCGGAGAGAGGACCGCACCGACCGCGGTGCCGGTCTGCGCCATGGCCCGCAGCAGCAGCCGCAACGCAAGGTCCGGGGTGCAGTGGCGGACGCACTCGGCCAGAGCGCGGACGACCTCGTCCGGCAGGAAACGTGTCTCACCGATCTCGGCGAGGACCGCGTCGGCCAGCTCCGTGCCATCCCATCCGGCGGGGACCTCGTCGGGAGCGGCGGCCGGCGCGTGCCTGGACAGCCAGGAGTCGCACAGGCCGGTGAGCGTCTCCATCCACCGCGTCCCCGAGGTGACACCGCTGCGCCCTCCGGAGAAGAAGGTCGGCCCGACCGCGGTACCGGCCAGCCACAGCGCCTCGATCGTCTCCGATGCAAGGCGCAGCAGCAGCCGGGCGTCCCGCCGGAGCGCGAGCACGCTCCGCGGGTCCAGTTCGTCCCAGAGGTGGTAGCCGACCGCCTCGGTGGCCGTGGGCCCGTGATGGGTCCAGTCCTCGTGGAACATGCCCATCAGCCACGTCACACCGAAGTCGGACTCGTCGGCACTTCGCACTGGCCGTCACCTCCTGCGGTGGTCACTAGATCGGGAACGCCGTGAACACGTAGAAGCCGTTCTTGTGTCCCTTCGCCCTCTTGAGAACGATCTTGTAGCCGTTCCCGGCGACATTGACGGAGCCGTTCGCCTGAGCCACCTTCCCGAGCGAGCCCGAACCGAAGGTACCGGTCAGAGGCTTCTCGCGGGCGCTGCCCCTGAGCCACTTCTGGATCTCCGCCGCCTTGGTGGACAGGGCGTGATCCACGACCGACTGCGCCGTGGCGAGATCCGTGAAGACACCGTTGGGCCCTCCCTTCTTGCCGGCCAGCTCCTTCGCCCGCTCCACGGAGGTGACGAACCCGGCACCGGTGCCGAACGTGTGCTCGTCCAGGACGTGCGCCAGCCCGTTGAACTCCTGAGCATCGGCCGCGATGTTGGTGCAGTTGTGGACCAGGACCGGAGTGCTGCCCGCTACCGCGTAGAAGGTGTGCAGACCGGACACGGTCAGGTCGTACACCGTCCGGGGTGCCGCCAGATCGCGGTCGTTCACCTCGGCCACCGTGCGCGGGGTCCCGTCGGGAGTGCGCAGGCTGTCACCGGCCCGCAGGTCGGAGGCGGGGGTCCAACCACGGCCGGTGACGTGGAACTTGTGCCCCGAGGTGCTGGTCAGGCTTCCGCCGCCCGCCAAGGTGATGTCCAGCAGGTCCTGCGTGGGGTGCGAGAAAGTGCGGGTGACCCGCTCGCCCACGGTGCGCCCGGTGGCCGGGTCGGTGGCCAGGAGCAGGTCGCCGTCCCGTACATCACGGATCGCCTTGCGTGCGCCGTCCGCGAGGACCACTTCGGTGCCGCCGGGGAAGCTGTTGATCGTGCAGGCGGTGCGCAGATCCTCGAACACCCTGGCGCTGCGCTCGATCTCATTGAGCGTACGGGCGTCCACGTCGAGGGCCCGCAGCGCCTTCAATGCGTCCGCGACCCCGACACCGCTGCGCATGGCGACATCAACCGCGCGGATGGCCTCCGTGACCTTCCCGATCGCGCCCCCCAACGGCAGCCAGGTCGCGGCCCAGGCGCAGTCGCCGTAGCTGCCGCCATCGTCGGCGCTGGTCATCTTGTGGTAGCAGCCGGTGAAGTCACCGATGATCGAGTCGAAGAGGCCCTTCCACAGATCCTTGGTCGCCTCCCACGAGGAGATGGTGACCTTCTTCTTCAGGTCCTTGAACGGCTTGGTGGTGAGGAAGTACGTGTCCTCGGCCGGGCAGCCCGACTCCGTGGCCGGAACATCCGGGTTCTCACAGAAGTAGTAGCTGACGATCGCGTCGAAATGCACCTCGAACACCAGGTCGCAGGGAAGGCGCGAGCAGTCGTCCGGCAGCCGCTGCGGGTCCCCCCGCTGCTTGATGTCGTCGATGACGGAGAACACCCCGCCGATCCCGGTCCCGGCACCCGCCTGCACCTGGCTGTTGGCGTCCTTGCGTCCGGCCTGGTCGGCCGCCTGCTGCGCCGACTCCGCGTACTTCTGCGCGTCCTTCGCCGCCTCTTCCGCCGCCGTCGCCTCGGCGTCCGCGCGGTCGGCCGCCGCGCGGGCGTCCTTCGCGGCCTGTTCGGCCTCGGCTGCCGCCGAGCGGGCGGCCTCCGCGTCCAGGGCCGCCTGGTCGGCGGAGGAGCGGGCGTCCACCGCGTAGGTCTCGGCCTGGTCGGCCGCCCGGTCGGCGGCCTCGGCATCCACGGTGGCCTGGCGGTCGTACTCCTTCGCGCGGGCCAGGGAGGCCTGGGCGTCCGCCGCGTACTGGGCGGCCTCGGCGGCGTAACCGAGCGCCTCCTTCGCCGACCTGCGGGCGTCCGCCGCGAACCCGGCGGCCTCCGCGGCCAGCGTGTACGCCGCCTTCGCGTCACCGGTGGCCGCCGCCGCGAGGCTCGCCGCCTGGGCCGCGTTCTTCTGCGCGTTGACCGCGTGCGCCTCGGCGACCGCCTGCTGCTGCTCGGCGATCGTCTTCGACGACTGGCCCGACAGGACGGCGAGGCCCGCCGCCGAGTCGGTCGTGACGTACGGCGCTCCCAGCTGGATCGCGTCGTTGGCCGGGGCGGCGACCTGCTGGGCCGCGTTGCCGGCGTCCTCCGCCGCCTGGGCGGTGGTGTAGGCGTGCCCGGCCGCGTCGGCCGCGCCGGCGACCGCCTTGGCGGCCTCGGCCTTCGCCGCGTCGGCCTGCTTCATGGCGTCGGCGGCGTGCTTCTCGGCCTCGTCGGCCAGCTTGACCGCGGTCCGCGCGGCGGAGGCCGAGGCCTCGGACGCCTTGATGGCGTCGGCGGCGGCACTGGTCGCCGTACTGACGGCCGCGTCCGCCCGCAGCTTGGCGGCCTGGGCCGCGTCCGCGTCGGAACGGGCCCGCCGGGCGGCGGCCTCCGCGCGAGTGGCGGCGGCGTCCGCGTCGGCCGCGGCCTGGGTGGCCGCGTCCGCCTCGGAGCGGGCCGAGCGTGCGGCCGACTCCGCGTCGTCGGCGGCCTTGTCCGCCTGGTCGGCGGCGGCCCGGGACTCCGTGGCATCGGATGCCGAGTCATGAGCCTCGGCGTAGGCGTCCTTGGCGTCCGCCTTGGCACGGGCCGCGTTGGCCTGGCTCTCGGCGTCCCACGCGTCGTCCCGCTTGCCCTTGGCCCGGTCCCGCGCGCCCTCGGCGTCCTGCCGCTTGGCACGGGCGGTGGACTCGGCGGTCTCCGCCCGGCCCTTGGCCTCCTGGGCGGTCTGCGCGTACCCCTGCGCGTTCTGCTTGTGCCGGGCGGCCTCGGCCTGCTTGGCGGCGGCGGTCTCCTTCTCCGCCTTCGCCGTCGCCGCCTCGGCTTCCGCCGCGAGCCGCTTGGCGTGCGCGTCGGCGGCCGCCGCCTTCGCGTCTGCCTCGGCCTTCTGCGTCTCGGCGAGCTTCGCCTTCGCGAGGTCCCGGGCCGCCTTGGCGGTCTGCGCCTGCAGGGCGGCGGCGTCGGCGGCGGCCTTCGCCTGCGCCCGGGCCTCGTTCGCGGCCGCGGTACGGAAGGCGGCCTTCGACTGCGCGGCCTGCGTCAGCGCGCGGGCGGCGATGGTCGCGCTGTCCCCGGCGGCTGCGCGGGTGGCCGAGTAGGCGGTGTCACCGGCTTTGGCGAGCGCGTCCAGCGCGGCCGCCGATGCCTTGGTGACCTGCGCCTTCTGCTGTCCGACGAGCAGACCCCGGCCCCGCGGAGCACCCGCCTTGTCGGCGATGCCGTACGCCGCCGCCAGCGCGGTGTCCGACGTGGTGGCGGCCGTCTTCGCCGCCGTGGCCTGGGCCTTGAGCAGGTCGACCTGCTTCTTCGCCTCGGTCTGGGCGTCCGTGACGCCCTTCTTCGCCTTGTCGAACTCCGCCTTGGTCGGGTAGCCGAGGCGGTCGGCGCCCTGGTGCCCGGACGGAACGATGTCGAACTTCTGCGGGTCGGTGCCCTTGCAGTCCCACATCCGCGTGTCGCGTCCCTTGTCGTAGGCAGCGAGATCGAGGCAGTTGGCGGTGACCGGGTTGTACAGGCGTGTGGTCCCGTGGGTGTCGTACTGCCACTGCTGCGCGGGGCTGCCGTTGCACGTCCAGATCCTCAACGCGGTGCCGTTCGCGGAGTCGGCTCTGGGGACGTCCAGGCACTTGCCGGAGTTGTCGTGGACCAGGGCGTTGTCGCTGTCGCTGATCCGCCACTTCTGCCCGGCGCTGCCGTTGCAGGTGTAGATCTGGACCGGCGTGCCGTTGTCCGTCTTGTTGTTCCCGACTTCGAGGCACATGTTGGCCGCGCCATGGGCGTGGATGACCATGGGACTGTTGCCGATCCAGCCGGGTCCGCCGGCCGACCAGTAGTCCTGCCAGCGGACCAGATGGTCGGCGCGCCAGGACAGCCCGAGCAGCTCGCCGAGCGCCTTGGAGCCGGCGGCGAGGGCCTTGGTGGCGGCCTTGTTGGCGGTCAGGATCTGGTTGCGCGGGGTGGCCTGCGCGGCGATCTCCTGCTGCCACTCGGCGGAGGCCGCGGCGACCTCCTTGCCGAGCACCTTGTTCGGGTCGACCGGGGAGCTCCAGGCGCAGGAGGCGAACCGGCTCTTCAGGTCCTCGACCGCGATGCGGTACTCGACGCTGCCCGGCTCGGGCGCGGAGCGCGGGAAACCGCCGTACGACAGGAAGAGCCGGGCGTCGTCGGCGGCCATCGGCTCCGGGGACCAGTTCAGCAGGCGGTCGTAGGCCTGGTGCAACTCGTACCACTGATTCCAGTCGGGCGCGTTCGGGTCGAGGTCGCCGCCGTACAGCGGGTCGCCCAGGTCCTTGACCGCCTTGAGGCCGGCCTCGTCGACCCTCGGGGTCGGGTCGCGGTAGAAGTCGCCCTCGTCCTTCCAGAACTGCTCCCAGATCCACTTGGAGATGCCGGTCTGCTGGAAGAAGTTGAGGCGGCCGTCATTGCTCGTCCCGGGCGGCCACATGAAGTCGACGTCCGACTCGAAGCCGCCGGGTGTGGGCAGCCCGGAGATCTCGAAGTCACTGATGTGCTCGAAGAGCGCCCGGTTCTCCTTGCCGGCGGCGTCCCTGTCCTGCTCGTACGCCGTCGCCAGCGGAGTGTGGTTCCAGTACTCCCGGTTCGCCGCGGCGTGCAGTTTGTCCGGCGTCTGGTTCAGTCCGTCCTGGGCGACGCCGAACATGGCCGGTCCGCCCATCCGCAGCACCTCGCCCAGCCGGCACTGGTCCTCCCGGAGCTGTTCGGCGGCCTTGGCGTCGAAGCCGTCGTAGCTGTCGCCGGCGTCGGCCACGGAAGCCATGTCGTCGGCCGCGTACCGGCTGATCAGTTCGGGCTGCACGGCGACTGAGCCGATGAGGCCCACGGCGACCGCGGACGTCAGCAGCGGTGTCAGGAGCCTGGATCGCGTGCGGGCACGCGTGAAGAGCCGATATCTCGGCATGGTGGTTGTCCTCCCCGTGGCGACGGTGTTCCCCCGGTCGCCGGTGTACGCGCCCCATGGCGGAGTGGTCGGCTCCGTCCGGCGCGGCGCTCACCTTAGACATATGTGTCGGGTGCAGGACAAGAGTTTTGTGGGTTACATGTGGGAAACATGTGAAGCCCGGGACGGTCCGGACAGTCCGGGACGGGGCATGGCAAAGGCCCCGCAGCCGTGAAGCTACGGGGCCTTTGCCCACATGGGGGTTGTCCCCGGAGGGACGAGTGGAGATGGCGGGAATCGAACCCGCGTCCAACGGTGCAGAACCAGGGCTTCTCCGTGTGCAGTTCGCTGCGATTTTCTCGGCCCCGGCGATCACGCGAACAAGTCGCCGACGGGCCCAGTCACTGTTTGGTTTCCCATCGAACCCCGTGACCGGGCTCGATGGTTTAGTCCCCTAAATTATGCCAGGATCCGGGTCGGGAACACTCCCGGGCTGACACCCGTTAGGGCCTTCGCTCACTGCTTATTAGGCAGCGAGGGCGAAGACGCGGGAATCGCTCTTGGAATTGGCGATTATTGGTTGCGACATATGGTTTACGAGATCATTGCCGCTTCCTCGACACGCTTCCCCTGCCTCAACAGCCGCTGTCGAAACCGATCATCCCCATGTTGTGTTGTCAATCAGCACACCGACCGCGGCCGGTGTTGACACCATCGTACGTGACCAACGCACGTCGATGCCACCGTATTCCCGGCGCCTCGGCGTCCCGGGCCCCTGGTCTACTGGCCCCGCTCCTTGCGCTTCACCGCCGCGATCGCGCGGTCCGACTCCCGCCGGTCCTGCTTCTCCCGCAGGGTCTGCCGCTTGTCGTACTCCTTCTTGCCTCGCGCGAGGGCGATCTCGGCCTTGGCCCGGCCGTTGGTGAAGTACAGGGCGAGGGGCACGATCGTGTGACCCGTCTCCTGGGCCTTCGTCTCCAGCTTGTCGATCTCCTCGCGGTGCAGCAGCAGCTTGCGCTTGCGGCGCGCGGAGTGGTTGGTCCAGCTGCCCTGGCTGTACTCGGGGATGTGGGCGTTGTGCAGCCACGCCTCACCGCCGTCGATCTGGACGAACCCGTCGGCCAGCGAGGTCCGCCCCTGGCGCAGCGACTTCACCTCGGTGCCGGTGAGCACGATCCCGGCCTCGTAGGTGTCGATGATCGCGTAGTCGTGCCGGGCCTTCTTGTTCTGGGCGACCAGCTTGCGCTTGCCCCCCTTCTCCCCGTCCTGCGCCTTGCCGCCCCCGCCACCCTGCTTCGGCTGGGACTCCTTCGGTACGTACATTCCCTTGCTCATAGTGCTGACCATTTTCGCACTAGGGAGGGGGGCCGGGGCCAGCCCTTAATCGAGCGGTGAAGGAGACCTCCCACACCGAGGACGAATGCCTAGGCGCCCAGCCCCGCGATCACCGTCTCCGCCTGCTGAAGGGCCTGGTCGTCCGCCTCCAGGTCGGGTGTGATCCCGCGCCCGTCGACGCCTCGCCCCGACGGAGTCCTGTAGTGCCCCACCGTCAGCTCGGCCACGGACCCGCCCGGCAGCGCGCTGGGCATCTGCACCGACCCCTTGCCGAACGTCCGCGACCCCACGACCACCGCCCGCCCCCGGTCCTGGAGGGCCCCGGTGAGGAGCTCGGCCGCGCTCATCGTCCCGCCGTCGACCAGCGCGACCAACGCCCGGCTCGTGTCCCCGCCGGGCTCCGCGTGCAGGGCCTGCTGCGATCCGTCGACGTCGTAGGTCGCCACCAGTCCCCCGTCGAGGAAGGCGGACGCCGTGGTGACGGCCTCGGTGACCAGCCCGCCGGAGTTCCCGCGCAGGTCGAGAATGATCCCGCCGCCGGCCGGGGCCTGCCGTACGGCGTCCCGGACCTCGTCGCCGACTCCCTTGGTGAACGAGTCGATCCTGATGACGGTGATCCCGCCGGCGAGTTCCCGAACGGCGACCGAGTCCGTGGACAGACGCGCACGCCGGACGGTCTGCGTCCACGCGCGTGTGCCGCGCTCGAGGCCGAGCCGGACCGCCGTACCGGCGGCCGCGTCCGTGGCGTCGCCGCGCAGTAAGGAGACCACCTCGGTGACCGGATGCCCGTCCACCCGCTCCCCGTCGACACTGCGCAGCCGGTCACCCTCGCGGATCCCGGCGGCGGCCGCGGGCGAGTGGGAACTCACCCTGGTCACCTCGATACGGCCGTCCCGCTCGCGCCGCGCCCACAGGCCGACGCCGGTGTACCGGCCGTCCAGGGCCTCCTCGAACTCCTCGTACTCACCCCGGGAGTAGACGGCCCCCCAGCGGTCCCCGCTGCGGCTGACGGCACGCGCGGCGGCCTCCACGGGGGACGTGCCGTCGGCCATGGCCTCCTCGGCCGCCTCGGTCACGTCCTCGTGGTGACCCGCGGGGGCGACCGAACGGGCCGCGTCCGACGAGGACTTGGCGTCGCCGCCGTCGGCCTCGGGGAAGGAGCCGGTCGCCGCGCCGGCCACCAGCACGCTCGCGAACACCAATGTCAGGGCGGCCCCCCGGCGGATGCGGCGGGGTTGACAGAACAGATCTCGGCCCGACATGCCGGTGAGTCTAGGACAACGCAAGAGGGCCGCACGGCCGGTTGACCGTACGGCCCTCTTGGCATGTGTCACACCTTCAGGTACTTGCGCAGCGCGAAGAACGCGGCCAACGCGGGCATCAGCACGCTCGCGGCGAGGATGAGCGGCAGCTTCGTCAGAACGGCGTCCCAGCCCACGAAGTTGATCAGGTTGAGCTTGGAGGCCAGGGCCATGCCGTGATCGACGGTGAAGTACCGGCCGACGACCAGGAAGACACAGGCGAGCCCGCCGCCGATCGCGCCGGCGACGGCGGCCTCCATGATGAACGGCGCCTGGATGTAGAAACCGGACGCGCCCACGAGCCGCATGATCCCGGTCTCCCGCCGACGGCTGAACGCCGAGACGCGCACCGTGTTGACGATCAGCAGCAGGGCGACGATCAGCATGAGCGCCATGACACCGAGCGCGGCCCGGTTCATCAGGTTCAGCATCGTGAAGAGGTTGTCCAGGATGCCCTTCTGGTCCTGCACGGACTGCACGCCGTCCCGGCCGTTGAAGGCGGTCGCGATGACCTGGTACTTCTCCGGGTCCTTCAGCTTGATCCGGTACGACTCCTGCATCTGGTCCGGGGTGAGGGACGCGGCCAGCGGGGAGTCGCCGAACTGCTCCTTGTAGTGCTTGTACGCCTCGTCCTGCGACTCGTGGATGACCGACTCGACGACCGACATCTTCTTCAGGTCGGAGAGGACGTCCTTCTTCTGGTCCTCGGTCACCGCGCCCTTGGCGCAGTTGGGGTCCGACTCGGCGTCGCTCTTGTTGCAGAGGAAGATCGAGACGTTGACCTTGTCGTACCAGTAGCCCTTCATGGCGCCGACCTGGTCGCTCATCAGGAGCGATCCGCCGAACAGGGCGAGCGACAGGGCGACGGAGACGATGACCGCGAACGTCATCGTCAGGTTGCGACGGAGACCGACACCGATCTCGGAGAGTACGAACTGGGCGCGCATGGCGTCTTCTTCAGGCCTTTCCGGGGACTCTTCGAACGGCGGTCAGTGCTGGTAGCCGTAGACGCCGCGTGCCTGGTCGCGGACGAGACGGCCCTTCTCCAGCTCGATGACGCGCTTGCGCATCTGGTCCACGATGTTCTGGTCGTGGGTGGCCATCAGGACGGTCGTGCCGGTCCGGTTGATCCGGTCCAGCAGCTTCATGATGCCGACGGAGGTCTGCGGGTCGAGGTTGCCGGTGGGCTCGTCGGCGATCAGCAGCTTGGGCCGGTTCACGAAGGCCCGGGCGATCGCCACGCGCTGCTGCTCACCACCGGAGAGCTCACCGGGCATCCGCTCCTCCTTGCCGCCGAGCCCGACGAGGTCGAGCACCTGCGGCACGGACTTGCGGATCTCGCCCTTCGACTTGCCGATGACCTCCTGCGCGAAGGCCACGTTCTCGGCGACCGTCTTGTTGGGCAGGAGCCGGAAGTCCTGGAAGACCGTCCCCAACTGGCGCCGCATCTGCGGCACCTTCCAGTTGGACAGACGGGCGAGGTCCTTGCCCAGCACGTGCACCTGTCCCTGGCTGCACCGCTCCTCGCGGAGGATCAGCCGCAGGAAGGTGGACTTTCCGGAGCCGGAGGACCCGACGAGGAACACGAACTCGCCCTTCTCCACTTCCAGGGAGACATCCCTGAGTGCGGGGCGGGTCTGCTTGGGGTAGACCTTGGATACGTTGTCGAATCGGATCACGGATGCACCACGGTAGGCCGGGGGTAGATGAGCGTGACCATACGCGAACCGGGTGCGCGAGCGCAGGCGCCGGTTCGGGTTGCGTATCGCTTGGGCGGTTTTGTGCCCACCTGGGAACCCCGGCTCCGGCAGCGCACAGGCGGCCCCCACAGGAACCTGGCACAGTAGGGAGGGGAACGTTCTGGGACCCGGAACCGTTCTCCCCGTGGAACACATTCGCAAGAAGGGTGACGCGCATGACGTACGACCGCCTGGTGTGCGCAAACTGCGCGGCACCCGTGAGCGAGGGCCGGTGCCCGGTGTGCCGCGCGAACCGCGACCGGCTGCAGCAGGACAATCCCTTCGCGGGCCTGAACCCGACGGCCCTGATCGCCCTGCTCGCGGTCCTGATCGCGACGGTGGCACTGCTGGCGCACCAGACCGCGTAGGCGGCGGTCGAGGACGTACGAGCCGAGGACATACGAAGGGCCCGGAGCGGAGACGCTCCGGGCCCTTCGCCGTTCAGCATGCGCACGCTAGGAAGGCGTGCGACTACCTGGGGTCACCGTCAGGCGGCAGCGCCACCACGGCCGCCCGCGAGGCGCGGCAGGATGCGGAAGCCGATGCCACCGGCGATCATCGTGGCGGCACCGATCACCAGGAAGGTGGTCTGCGCGGCACCGGTCTCGGCGAGCTCCTGCCCGTTGCCCTGGGCCGACGTGTTGGACGTGGTGTCCGCGCCAGTGTCGGTGAGGGCCGAGGAGCCCTCTTCCTGGACGGAGGTGTTGGAGCCGCCGTCGGGGTCGGTGTTGCTGTTGCCGCCCCCGGCGTTCCCGTTGCCGTTACCGTTGCCGTTGCCATTCCCGTTACCGTTGCCGTTTCCGTTCCCGTTACCCGGGTCGGTCGGGTCCTCGGTGGGCTCGGTGGGCTCCTCGGTCGGGTCCGTGGGCTCGTCGGTGACCGGCGGCGTCACCGGGTCCGTCGGGAGATCGGTCGCCGGGTCCGTGGGGAGTTCGGTGACCGGGTCGGTCGGAATCTCCGTGACCGGGTCGGTCGGGTCGTCGCCGAGGCCGGCGTCGACGTTCACGCCGACCCCGCTGTCGCCCACGCCCACGTTGATCTCCAGCGCGGAAGCCGCGCCGGCAGCAGTCAGCGAGGCACCGGCCGCGATCACGGCACCGGCGGCTATGCGCGCGATCCGGATCCGCGTCTTCTTCGTCATGTGGTTGCTACCCCCAGTAGCTCATCGTCAATGAGGCGGCGCTCGGGGCCGTGATCGACGGGAGAAGGTAGCGGTTGCTCAAGTCCCCCGGTTCACATGCGCCCCAGAGATACGCATGCCACGCTTCACCCTTCCCATTTTTCACAGCAACGTCAAGGCCGTTGCGGGCGCGATGTCCTGGTAAGGGACCTATGCCGGGGAAAGCGGTCTGTGAGTGTGATGTAAAACCCAGACATAAAGCAAACTGCCGCCCGGCGGGCGGCAGTTGCAGAACGGTTGTCAAGTCGACAAAGTTACTTCTCTTGCTGCTTGCGCCAGCGAATTCCGGCTTCGAGGAAACCGTCGATCTCGCCGTTGAACACAGCCTCGGGGTTGCCGACCTCGAAGTCGGTGCGCAGGTCCTTGACCATCTGGTACGGGTGCAGGACGTACGAACGCATCTGGTTGCCCCAGGAGTTGCCGCCGTCGCCCTTGAGGGCGTCCATCGCGGCCTGCTCCTCCTGGCGGCGCCGCTCCAGCAGCTTGGCCTGGAGGACGTTCATCGCGCTCGCCTTGTTCTGGATCTGCGAGCGCTCGTTCTGGCAGGAGACGACGATGCCGGTGGGCAGGTGGGTCAACCGGACCGCGGAGTCGGTGGTGTTGACGCCCTGTCCGCCGGGACCGGACGACCGGTAGACGTCCACGCGCAGTTCGGACTCGTCGATCTCGATGTGGTCGGTCTTCTCGACCACGGGCAGGATCTCGACACCGGCGAAGGAGGTCTGACGGCGCCCCTGGTTGTCGAAGGGCGAGATGCGCACCAGCCGGTGCGTGCCCTGCTCGACGGAGAGCGTGCCGTAGGCGTACGGGATCTGCACGGCGAAGGTGGTCGACTTGATGCCGGCCTCCTCGGCGTACGAGGTCTCGTAGATCTCGGTCTTGTAGCCGTGCTGCTCCGCCCACCGCAGGTACATCCGCTGGAGCTTCTCCGCGAAGTCGGCGGCGTCGACACCGCCGGCCTCGGCGCGGATGTTGACCAGCGCCTCGCGGGAGTCGTACTCACCGCTGAGCAGTGTCCGGACTTCCAGTTCGTCCAGTGCCTTCTTGACGGCGACGAGCTCGGACTCGGCCTCCGCGAGGGTGTCCGGGTCGTCCTCCTCCTCGGCCATCTGGAACAGCACGGAGAGGTCGTCGATGCGGCTGCGCAGCGCGTCCGCCTTCCTGACCTCCGCCTGGAGGTGGGACAGCTTGCTGGTGATCTTCTGCGCCTCGTCCGGGTTGTCCCACAGGGACGGCGCGGCCGCCTGCTCCTCGAGCACGGCGATGTCTGCCCTCAGCTTGTCGAGGTCCAGAACGGCCTCGATCGACTCCATGGTCGAGGAGAGGGACTTGAGCTCTTCGGATACATCGACGACTGCCACGCCCTCCAGCCTAACGGCTGTGGCAACCGACGTCGGTCGTCCCCCGGACCGCCGCCCCCCTCAGGGGGAGGCCGGCGCCGAGTTCTTCGTGTCCTGTGGTGACGCTCCCGCGTCGTCACCCGATGTGGCCGCCCATATCCCGGCGCCCGCCGCCGCGACCAGCACCAGTCCCGCGATCCCCACGACCAGCCTCCGCCGCCGTGTGGTCGCCCGGTGCCGCGCGGATCCCGGCCGCGGCGCCCCGGCGGGCCTCGGCACCCGGGCCGTCCCCAGCGCACCGCCGGCCAGTTCGTCAGGACCAGGCACCCTCATCGAGGTGTGCGTGTCCCGGTTGGAGTCGGCGGGCTTGGCGCCCGGCACCAGCGGCACGGCTCCCCGCCGCGCCGGCCGCCCGGAGGACACCGGCTCCCCGTCGGAGGCCGCCGTCGGCGCCTCCCCGTCCGGCTCCTCCTCCTGCTCCGCGTCCGGTTCGTCCACGTCCAGCGGGGGCATCCCGGCCAGCAACGGCAGCAGTTCCCGCAACCGCGTCCCCAGCTCGGACGCCCGCAGGCGGGAGGCCGGTGCCTTGGCCAGACACTGCACGATCAGCTGCCACAGCTCGTCGGGGATGCCCGGAAGCGGAACCACCGTCTCCGTCACATGCCGCCGCAGCACCGCCCCGGGATGCCCGCCGCCGAACGGTGTGAACCCGGCCAGCAGCTCGTACAGGACGGTCGCCAGGGCGTAGATGTCCACCGACGCCCGCGGCGGCAGCCCCTCGACGATCTCCGGCGCCAGATAGTCCGGCGTCCCGATGATCTTCGTGGCCCGGGTGCGCCGCGGCGAGTCGATGAGCTTGGCCACACCGAAGTCCGTCAGCAGGGCGGGATGCGCGCCCCCGGGGCCCAGCGGCCCCTGCATGTCCAGCAGGATGTTCTCCGGCTTCACGTCCCGGTGGACGACCCCCTTGGCGTGCGCGGCGGCCAGGCCGTCCGCGACATCCGCCACGATCGCCACCGCCGCCTCGGGGGCGAGCCGCTTCTCCCGGTCGAGCCGGGTGCGCAGATCGGTGCCCCGGACCAGGTCCATGACGAGCGCGAGGTCGTTGCCGTCGACCACGAGGTCGCGGACGGAGACCACGTGGGGGTGCTCCAGGCCCAGCAGAGCCGTGCGCTCCTGGACGAAGCGTCCGACGAGTTCCTGGTCGGACGCGAGATCCTCACGCAGCAGCTTGACGGCGACGGGCCCCTCGGGTCCCTCGCCCAGCCACACCGTGCCGGCGCTGCCCCGCCCCAGGATCTGGTTGGCGGTGTACCGGCTGCCGATCTTCCGTGCCAAGGCTGCTCCTACAGACGCGTGTTGTCGCTAAAACTACGCGCCGGAAGAGCCAACCTTCACCGCGGAGACGGAAATCACCCGCTGGGTGTCGACAAATCCCCAGAGTTACTGCTGACCTGAGGAGTTTCCGCCCAGATCCCCGATCCACTTGCTGACGGTGTCGATGATGTCCCCGATCTGCTGCCAGTAGCCCTTGCCGGTGCCGATCCAGTCCTGCAGCGGGCTCAGCTCCCAGATCAGCCAGCTCGCGACGAAGAGGATGACGATCGTGAACAGACAGCCCTTGAGGCAGCCCAGACCCGGGATCCGCATCCGGTTGGCACTGCGCTGCCGCGGCTGCCGGGGCTCGCGCACGGGGCGCTCGGGCTGCGGCGGGGGCGCGTACCGCTGCGGCTGCTGCTGCTGCGGGGCGTACTGCTGGGGCTGTTGGGGCTGCTGCGGCTGACGGCCGTAACCGGCCTGCGGCGGGCGCTGCGGGGGCCGCTGCTGCCGCTGGGGCGGCTGCTGTTGCTGCGGCCTGGCGACCTGCCGCTGGGGGCGGCGGCGCAGCGGGTCCTCGTTGGGGTCGAGGTACTGCACCTGGGTCTGTTCGTTGCGGTCACGGGCCGCGCGCAGCTGGTTCTGCCAGGGGTGCGGGTCCTCGGGCCCGCCGGGCTGCTGTCCGTGCTGCCCCTGCTGCCCGTACTGGCCCTGTCCCGGCTGTCCGGGCGGCACCGGCGGCATGACGGCCGTCGGATCGGCCGCGCCGCGGTGCGGGAGTACGGCGGTGGGGTCGGCGGCGCCGACGGGGTTCCCGGGGCCGGTGTGCGGCAGGAAGCTGGTCGCGGCGTTCGGGTCGTAGGCGCCCGCGCCGTGCGGCAGCACCTGCGTCGGGTCGGCGGCGCCCGGGGTGTCCGGCACGGCGGCCGGGTCGGGGTCGGGCAGCAGCAGCGCGCCGACGTTGTCCGCCGCGGCGATCTGCGCGGAGTTCGCGTGCACGCCGATGCCCTCGGCGACGACGCGCAGCCCGCGCGCGAGGTTCTCGGCGCTGGGGCGGCGTTCCGGGTTCTTGCTCAGACAGCGCTCTATGACCGTCCACAGCGGGTCGGGGACCGTGGAGGGGCGGCGCGGCTCGGCGCTCAGGTGCTGGTGCAGGACTTCGAGTGCGGAACCGCCGGCGAACGGCGGACGGCCGGTGACCAGCTCGTACAGCAGGATGCCGGCGCCGTAGATGTCGACCGCGGAGGTCTGCGGGCGGCCCTCGGCGGACTCGGGCGCGACGTACGCGGGCGTGCCGACGAATTCCTGGGTCCGGGTCAGGCCCGGGGAGTCCGCGAGGCGCGCGATGCCGAAGTCGGTCAGGAGGGGGTGCATCTGGCCGCCGTGCTGCCGCAGCAGGACGTTGGCGGGCTTGAGGTCGCGGTGGACCACGCCGTCGGCGTGGCTGGCGGCGAGCGCGTCGGCGATCTGGGCGGTGATCAGGGCGGCGCCGACGGGGCTGAAGGGGCCGTTCTCGCGCAGATAGCGGTGCAGGTCGGGGCCCTCGACGAGGTCCATGACCAGGGCGAGCAGATCGCCTTCGACGACCAGGTCGCGCACTCGCACGATGTTGGGGTGGGTCAGCCGCAGCAGGACGGAGCGCTCGCGCAGGAACCGCATCACGATGTCCGGGTCGCTCGCGAGCTCCTCCTTGAGGACCTTGATCGCGACGGTCTCGCCGGGCTGTCCCGGTACGGCGGCCTCGGCGCCCGCGGTCTCCCGCTGGCGGGCACGCCACACGGTCCCCGTGGCACCGCGTCCGAGCGGCTCCTCGAGGAAGTACTTGCTGCCTACCGGCCGCACGTCATGCACTCCCTGCTGCTGGCTGTCGTTCCGACCCACTGTAGTGCCGCTCCTCACGGCACTACGTAAGCGCTGCCAAGCACGTTCGAAGGAAAGACGCTCCGTCCGGGTCCCTGGTTGCCGGACGTTGACGTGACCGATCTCAAGTGATCACCGGCGCGGCAGTGGTCAGGCACTTTTGGGGGCAGAGCTGACCAATCAAGATCACTTGCCCTCGGGCGACGGGCGCGTTGTCAGTGTCAGGTGCGAGGATGCGTGCAGTACTGGCCGATGGTGCTCGTGCGGGGGTGGGGATGTCCGCGTCCGAGCAGAAGGGACCGCTGACGGCGATGCAGATCCGGCTGACCGTCGTAGACCCGCTGGGCCCGCCCGACCGGACCCGGGGCCGCGCCGCGAGCCGCGACGTGCTGGTCACCGCTCCCGTCGGCACGGCACTGGCCGCGGTGGCCACGGCACTCGCCTCGGCGGTCCCGGGGGACGGCGCCTCCCGCGCGGGCGAGGCCGAGCGCGGCGGCGGTCCGGTCGTGCTGTATGCGGACGGTGAGCGGCTGGACGCCCAGCGCGCCACCCTGGGCGAGCCCCCGCTGATCGACGGCGCCGTGCTGTCCCTGGGCGCCCCGGCGGCCCCCGAGCCCCACCCGGAGCTCGACGACGCCCCCACCCAGCTCCATGTGGTCGCCGGCCCCGACGCCGGCGGCGTCCATCTGCTGCACGGCGGCCAGATCCACATCGGCCGCTCCGCCGACGCCGACGTGCCCCTGGACGACCCCGACGTCTCCCGGCTGCACTGCGCGGTCACGGTCGCGCCCGACGGCCGCGTCTCGGTGGCCGACCTCGGCTCCACCAACGGCACGACCCTGGACGGCTCCCGCGTGGGCACCCGCCCGGTCCGGTTCACCCCGGGAGCGCTCCTGAGGATCGGCGAGTCGGTGCTCCGGCTGTCGCCGAGCGGGGGGCGACGGCTCGGGACGGAACCGGACGGCGAGGGACATGTACGCGTGACCCCGGGCGAGGCCGGGCCGGTACCGGGCGGGAGCCGGGCACACGGAGCTTCGGGCACGACCGGTGAAGTGAACGGCAATGGTCATGGACCGAGCGTGAACGGGGCGCGCCCGCCGGGCCCTGCCCAGGGACGCGGGACGGCTGGAGCTCACGACGACGGCACCGGTGCGTCCGGCTCGGTCCCCGCACAGGCGGAGCGGTCGCCCCGCGCGCGGGGCAGGGTGTCGGCAGGCATGGGGGACGGTCGCGCCGACGGCGGCTCCTCGCCCCGGCCGCCCACCGACCCGACCCATCACGCGTACGGCTCCGCGAGCTGGGGCGCGTCCGGCGGGGGCCCCGCAACCCCGGGAGCGCAGGGGCACGGCCCCACCGAGCCGCCGGTCGTCGTGCCGGGCCAGGGCGGCGCACCTCGGATCGAGCACCGGGGCGACACCGACGGCAACCCCGGGGACACCCATGGCGGCCGCTCCGGGCTCGGCTCCTTCGAAGTGACGCGCACCACCGCCGTTCCCCCGCCTCCCCCGGCCGACCAGACACTGCCCTCGGCTCCCGATCCGGCAGACGCCCCCGCGACCGGCCGCCGCAAGGGCACCCCCCTGCGCGGGACCGACGTACCGCAAGGTGTGCGGCGGCGCGGTGGACTGTCCGCGTGGGCCCGGCGACTGGCCGGGGGACGGGGTGAGCAGGAGACGTCCGAGCAGGACGAGGCGTACGGCGAGACGAGCGCGCCCGTCACCGCGGTGCCCTCGGCCACCGCGTCCCAGCAGCCCGAGGTCTGGCCCGACCCGGCCGCCCTGCTGCTGACCGCACTGGGTCCCGGCGCGCGCCTGTGGGAGCGCGGGCCCGGGCATCCGGAGGCCCTCACCGTGCGGCTCGGCACCGCCGACCGGGCGGCCCCCGACGGCTCGGGGCTGCTGCCGGCCGTTCCGGTCACCGCGGATCTGCGCGAGGTCGGTGCGCTGGGCCTGGCCGGTCCCCGCGCGCGGCTCGCCGGGCTGGCCCGCGCGGTGGTCGCCCAGCTCGCCGCCCTGCACGCCCCCGAGACCCTGGAGATCGTCCTGATCAGCGCGGACCGCTCCCGGCCCGCGCAGGAGCGCACCGCCGAGTGGTCCTGGCTCGGCTGGCTCCCCCATGTCCGCCCGGGGCACGGCCAGGACTGCCGTCTCCTTCTCGCCCACGACCGCGAACAGGCCGCGGCCCGCACCGACGAACTCCTGCGGCGCCTGGACGACAACCTGGCCGACTCCGAGCTCGCCCCGGCCCGCGGGACCGTGCCGGCCGCCCGCTCCGCCACCTCGCAGGACCACCCCCGGAACACCGCCCGACGGCCCTCCTGGGCGCAGGACGACACGGAGGACGGGACGAGCGGCGGCTTCCCCGGGCCGTACACCGTGGTCATCGTGGACGGCGATCCCGGCGGCGCCGGTCTGCGCAAGGCGGTGGCGCGGCTGGCGGCGGAGGGCCCCCGTGCCGGTATCCACGTCGTGTGCCTGGCCGAGACGGCCCCGGCCTCGCCCGCCTCTCCGGTGACGGACACCTACGAGGCGGCGTGCGCGGCGGCCCCCACGTTCCGCGAGTGCGGGGCGGTCGGCCTGCTCAGCGGGGACGTGGCGACGGCACTGCGGCTGATGCGGGTGGCCCGAGCAGGGGTCCCCGCGGAGGCGGGCCGTGAGAGCGACGGCACCGGCGCCACTCCCGGCCGCGCCCAGAGCGACCGCACCCGCACCGGTGCCGAGATCCCCTCCACCGGCCCAGGTCCGCGGACCGACGCAGACACCGTCCACCTCACCGCGGTCGCCACGGCCACCCCCACCCCCGTCGGCCACGGCACGGTCGCCGCCGTGGACGCCGTCTCCGCGGCCTGGGCCGAGCGGTTCGCGCGGGCGCTGGCGCCGCTGCGGACGGACGGCACCGCCGGTGCGGGGCACACGCGCGTGTCCTCGCCGTTGCCCCAGTCGGCGCGCCTCCTGGACGAGTTGGGGCTGGCCCGGGCCACCCCGCCGTCGCTGATGACCCGCTGGGCGGACGCGGCCGACGACCCGGAGTCGCTCGGCGGCCGGGCGTGGGCGGTGCTGGGGGCCGGGCCGCGCGGCCCGGTCTGCGCCGACCTCGTGGCCGAGGGCCCGCACCTGCTGATCGAGGGCCCCGCGGGCAGCGGCCGTACGGAACTGCTGCGGGCGGCCGTCGCCTCGCTGGCCGCGGCCGAGCGCCCCGACCGTCTCAGCATCGTCCTGATGGACGGCCGGGACACCGTGGGCGCCGGCGGCCACGGCGAGGGCCTGCGCGTGTGCACCGACGTACCGCATGTGACCACCCACCTCATCGCCAACGACCCGGTCCGTATGCGGGAGTTCGCCCAGTCCCTGAGCGCCGAGCTGAAGCGGCGCGCGGAGTTGCTGGGCCGCTCCGACTTCGCGGAGTGGCACACCGGCCGGGAGCTGTCGGGCCGTATGGTCGCCCAGCGCACGGCGTCCCCCCGCAGCGCGACAGGCGCCGCGGGTACGCCCGGCGACCCGGCCGCCGCCGACCTCGACTCGCCGCCCAGCTCCACGATCCGCCTGCGCCCGGCGGCGGCCCGGCGCCGGACGGAGACGGCACCCCCGCTGCCCCGTCTGGTCGTGATCGTGGACGACCTGGACGCCCTGGTCTCGCCGCCCCTCGGCTCCCCGGGCAGGCCGGCCGCCGGTTCGGTCATACGCGCGCTGGAGGCGGTGTCCCGTGAGGGCGAGCGCCTGGGCGTCCACCTGGTGGCCGCGACCGGCCCGGGCGGCCGTACGGCGGAGTCGGAAGCGGCCCGCCGGGCCACCCTCCGCGTCACCCTGGACACCCCGGCCACCGGCCCGGACGAACCGGCCCCCGGCCGCGGCCGGTTGACCCGGTCCGACGGCCGGGTCACGGCGTTCCAGGCCGGCCGGGTCACCGGCCGCATCCCCCGCACGGCGACCCTGCGCCCCACGGTGGTCCCCCTGGAGTGGGAACACATGGGCGACCCTCCGGCCCGCCGCCCGGTCCGGGAACTGGGCAACGGCCCGACGGATCTTGCCCTGCTGGCGAGTGCATTGGAACGCGCGGCGAGGGAAGTGGCAGCAGCAGAGGTCCCGTCACTGCTCTAGGCGTCAAGGGGTCCGGGGGCCCCGCCCCGGGCGACGCCTGCCCGGACGCACCGGCACTGGTCACGACGGCATCACGATCACCCGCTTGACAGTGGACGCCCACTTGCCGACCTCGGCGCCCCGGCGTAGACCAGATCGCACGGGACAGCCCTCGAACGTTCGACGAGGAACGAAGAACGGGGTCGTGATGCGCAGCACGAGCAGCACACAGCGGAAGCACAGGTCAGCGAACAGGGCTGCCAAGTCGGCGGCCGCCGCCCTCGCGGCGGCCCTCGCCCTCTCGCTCACCGCATGCAGCGGAGATGACGACAAGAGCAGTGACACGGGCGCGACAGGCGGCAAGGAGACCGGCACGACGGTCACCCTGCCCAAACTGAACGGCCAGAGCCTGGAGGTCGCCGCCGTCTGGAGCGGCGCCGAACAGACGAACTTCAAGAAGGTTCTCGCGGAGTTCGAGAAGCGCACCGGCGCCAAGGTGACCTTCGTGCCCGCCCAGGACCCGATCGTCAACTTCCTGGGTTCGAAGGTCGCGGGCGGCCAGCCGCCGGACATCGCGATGCTCCCGCAGCCGGGTGCCATCAAGCAGGCCGTGGACAAGAAGTGGGCCAAGCCCCTGGGAGCGGAGGCCAAGGCCGAGCTCGCCAAGAACTACTCACAGGGCTGGCAGGACATCGGCAAGGTCGGCGGCACCCAGTACGGCGTGTACTACAAGGCCGCCAACAAGTCGCTGATCTGGTACAACGCCAAGGTCTTCGAGAACGCGGGCGCCACCGAGCCGAAGACCTGGGACGAACTGCTCAGCACCGCGCAGACGGTCTACGACTCGGGTGTGACCCCGTTCTCCGTGGGCGGCGCCGAGGGCTGGACCCTGACGGACTGGTTCGAGAACATCTACCTCTCCCAGGCGGGCCCGGAGAAGTACGACCAGTTGGCCAAGCACGAGATCAAGTGGACGGACCCGTCCGTGAAGGACGCGCTGACCACGCTGGCCCAGGTCTGGGGCAAGAAGGACTATGTCGCGGGCGGCGCCAAGGGCGCGCTGCAGACCGACTTCCCGGCCTCGGTGACCCAGACCTTCACCGGGGGTGACCAGCCCAAGGCGGCCATGGTCTACGAGGGCGACTTCGCGCAGGTCAACATCCAGACGGCCAAGGCGAAGGTCGGCACGGACGCGAAGGTGTTCCCGTTCCCGAAGGTCGGTGACACCGCCCCCGTGGTCTCCGGCGGCGACGCGGCCGTGATCCTGAAGGACTCCAAGGCGGCACAGGCGCTGGCGACCTTCCTGGCCTCCCCGGACGCGGCGACGATCCAGGCCAAGCTGGGCGGCTATCTCTCACCGAACAAGAGCGTGGACATCTCCTCGTATCCGAACCCGGTGCAGCAGAAGATCGCCAAGGCGCTGATCGACTCGGGCGACGACTTCCGCTTCGACATGTCCGACCAGGCCCCGCAGGCCTTCGGCGGAACGCCCGGCAAGGGTGAGTGGAAGGCGCTCCAGGACTTCCTGACGAACCCGAAGAACGTGGCGGGCACCCAGGCCAAGCTGGAGGCCGACGCGGCGGCCGCCTACGGGAACTGACGGCGATGACATCGGCCACCGAGGCAGGGGTCCCACCGGCCCCTGCCTCTCCCAAGTCGCGCAAGAGCGTGACCGGCACGCGCAGGTCCGTGGCAGTGCTGTTCCTGCTGCCCGCCCTGGTGCTGCTGGGCGCGCTCGTGGTCTACCCGATCGGGTACTCGCTCGTCCGCAGCTTCTACGACCAGTCCGGTGACGGTTTCGCCGGAATCGACAACTACAAGGCCCTGTTCACCGACGACGGCATCCGCACGGCCCTGAAGAACAACATCATCTGGGTGGTGTTCGCGCCGACGATCTCCACCGCCCTCGGTCTGATCTTCGCGGTGCTGACCGAACGGGTGAGCTGGGGAACGGCGTTCAAGCTGGTCGTCTTCATGCCGATGGCGATCTCGATGCTGGCGGCGGGCATCATCTTCCGGCTCGTCTACGACCAGGACCCGGACAAGGGGTTCGCGAACGCGGTGTGGGTGGGCGTGCACGACACGTTCGCGCAGTCCTCGGCGTTCCCGAAGGCCCACCCGGGCCGCAACTCGCCGCTGGTGGCCCAGGGCGGCGGTTTCATCACCAAGACCGCGGTCCACACCGGCGGGACAGTCACCCTGCCCCTGGTGGGCGTCGCCCCCGACCAGATGCCCGGTGACGCGAAGAAGGCCGTGGCACCGCAGGCGGACCCGGGCCGGATCACCGGGACCACCTGGCAGGACTTCACGCGCGGCAAGGGCGTCGGCACGCTCGGCGGGGTCGACCCGACCGAACTCGGCTACCCCGGCATGAAGATCGAGGCGGTCAAGGACGGCAAGGTCGTCGAGACGGCGACAGCCGGCGACGACGGCACGTTCTCCTTCTCGGAGAAGGCCGACGGGGCCCAACTGCGGCTTCCGGCGAGCAACTTCAAGGAGGCCTACAACGGGATCGACTGGCTCGGCCCGTCGCTGGTGACACCGGCGATCATCGGGTCGTACATCTGGATGTGGGCCGGTTTCGCGATGGTGCTGATCGCGGCCGGGCTCGCGGGCATCCCCCGCGAACTCCTGGAGGCGGCCCGGGTCGACGGCGCGAGCGAGTGGCAGGTCTTCCGCAGGGTCACGGTCCCGCTGCTGGCGCCCGTGCTCGCGGTCGTCACCGTGACCCTGATGATCAACGTCCTGAAGATCTTCGACCTGGTCTTCATCATCCCCCCGGGCTCCTCGCAGGACGACGCGAACGTCCTCGCGCTGGAGCTGTACCGCAAGGGCTTCGCCGAGGACCAGCCCGGCATCGCGAGCGCCATCTCGGTGTTCCTGCTGCTGCTGGTGATCCCGGTGATGTGGTTCAACATTCGTCGGCTCAGGCGGGAGGTACGGCGATGACCACTCAGGCCGAAAGGCTTCCCGAGACGGCAGCGGCCGACGGGGTGAGGGCGAAGCAGTCGCTCGGCTCGCGGCTCGTCGAGCGTGTCAGCGGTGGCTTGATCAGCGTCTTCCTCGTCCTCGTCGGCCTGTTCTGGCTGGTGCCGACGATCGGGCTGCTGATCTCCTCGCTGCGCAGCCCGGCCGACCTGGCGGCGACCGGCTGGTGGAAGGTCTTCACCGAGCCCTCCCAACTCACCCTCGACAGCTACGACAAGCTCCTCCAGAACGGCGACATCACCGGCTCCATCGTCAACACCGTGCTGATCACGGTCCCGGCGACGCTGCTCGTGATCGTCATCGGCGCGCTCGCGGGCTACGCGTTCGCGTGGATGGAGTTCCCGGGCCGCGACTGGTGGTTCATGGGCGTGGTCGGCCTGCTGGTGGTGCCGGTCCAGGTGGCGCTGATCCCGATCGCCGAACTCTTCGGCAAGTTGGGCCTGTTCGGCAACATCTTCGGGGTGATCCTCTTCCACACGGGCTTCGGTCTGCCCTTCGCGGTGTTCCTGCTGCGGAACTTCTTCGCGGAGATCCCCCGCGAACTCCTGGAGGCGGCACGGCTGGACGGCGCGGGCGAACTGCGCCTGTTCACACGGGTGGTGATGCCGCTCGGCGGGCCCGCGATCGCGAGCCTCGGCATCTTCCAGTTCCTGTGGGTGTGGAACGACATGCTGATCGCGCTGGTGTTCACGGACGCCGACAGCCAGCCGATCACCGTCGCCCTCCAGACCCAGATGCGCGCCTTCGCCGACAACGTCGACGTCCTGGCACCGGGCGCGTTCATCTCGATGGTGATTCCGCTGATCGTGTTCTTCGCGTTCCAGCGGCAGTTCGTCTCCGGCGTGATGGCGGGCGCGGTCAAGTAACGGTCACGACAGCGGAGTTGGAGGGGCGGGCCGCAACCGGTCCGCCCCTTCGCGTTAGCCCGAATGCCGTACGGACCGTAACCCCGTGCCGTCGTGGGGCGTTCCCGGGCAGAACTCCCGTGCCGACTCTTGGATGTGCCGTGCCCAGGTTCAGTGTCATCGTCCCCGCGTACAAGGTTCAGGCGTATCTGCCCGCATGCCTGGAATCGGTGCTGTCACAGTCGTACGAGGATCTGGAACTGATCGCGGTCGACGACCGTTCGCCGGACGCGTGCGGCGAGCTCATCGACGAGTACGCGGCCCGTGACCCCCGGGTCAAGGCGGTCCACCTGGCACGGAACTCGGGGCTCGGTCCCGCCCGCACCGCCGGGACGGCCGGGGCGAGCGGCGACTACCTGCTGTTCCTCGACGGCGACGACACCCTCACCCCGCACGCGCTGCGGGCGATCGCCGACCGGCTGAAGGAGACGGGCGAGCCGGACGTCCTGGTCCACGGCCACGCGCTCGCCCACTGGTCGGACGGGACGGTCCCCGACGCCTCCGCGGGCCGGCTGACCGAGCAGGGCCCGGCGCCCTTCCGCCTGGAGGACCGCCCGGGGCTGCTGCGGGTGCCGCCGGTGGCCTGGAACAAGGCGTACCGCAGGGAGTTCGTCGAGCGCGAGGGCTTCGTCTTCCCGGCCGGTCACCACACGGATCTGCCCTGGACCTACCCCGTCCTGATGGCCGCGGAGTCGATCGCCACCCTGGACCGGGTCTGCGTCCACCACCGCAGGCGCCGCGGGGGCGAACCCCGCGACGCCGCCGACCACTTCGATGTCTTCGAGCAGTACGACAGGGTCTTCGCGTACGTCGACTCGCGCCCCGAACTCGCCCAGTGGCGGCCGGCGTTGTTCCGCCGCATGGTGGACCACCTCTCGGCGGTGTTCACCGACCGGGAGAGCCTCCCGCGCTCCAGCCGACGCGAGTTCCTGCGGCGGGCTCGCGACCACTACCGCGCCCACCGCACCCCGGGCCACCCGGTCCCGGCGCGCTCCCGGCTGCGCCACGCCGTGATCCGCCTGGGCCTGTACCGCACCCAGCGGCTCGCGGAACTGGCCCGCAGGTCCGTCCGAGGGACCGCCCGCCCGCTCGTACGCCTCGCCACGTCCCTGCACGCGGCGGCCCTGCGGCTCCACTACCGCGTCCAGCTCCGCCTCCCGCTGCGCGCGGACCGTGCCGTCTTCGCCGCGTACGGGGGCCGCGGCCACGGCTGCAACCCGGGCGCCCTCGAGGAGGCGTTCCGCACCTTCGCCCCGCACATCCGCACCGCGTGGATCGCCCACCCCGAGCACCACCACACGATCCCGACCGCGACCCGCAGGCTGCGCCCCGGCACGGCCGCCTACTGGACGGCGCTGGCCCGCTCCAAGTACCTGGTCAACAACACCGACTTCGACCGCCGTCTGGTCAAGCGCCCCGGCCAGGTCCTCGTCCAGACCCAACACGGCACACCGCTCAAGCACATGGGCCTGGATCTCAAGGAACGCCCGGCGGCGGCAGGGGACTTGGACTTCGACGCGATGCTGCGCGGCGTCGACCAGTGGGACTACCTCGTGTCCCCCAACCGCCACACCACCTTGACCTGGGAGCGCGTCTACCCCGGGGGCTACACCGCGCTCCCCTACGGCTCTCCGCGCAACGACGTGTTCCAGCGGGCGACTTCGGAGGACGTACGGCGGCTGCGCGAGTCCCTCGGCATCCCCGCGGGCTCGGTCGCGATCCTGTACGCGCCGACCTACCGCGACTACCGCCGCACCCAGCACACCACCCTGGATCTGGACCGCCTCCTGCGCCGCCTGGGCCCCCGCTTCGTCGTCCTGGCCCGCGCGCACCACCGCCACGGCGGCCCGCTCGTCTCCCCCGCGACCGGCCGGGTCATCGACGTCACCGACCACCCGAGCGTGGAGTCCCTGTGCCTCGCCTCGGACGCCCTGGTCACCGACTACTCGTCCCTGATGTTCGACTACGCCGGCCTGGACCGCCCGATCGTGATCCACGCCGACGACCGGGAGGCGTACGAGGCCGCCCGCGGCACCTACTTCGACCTGCGGTCCTTCGCGCCGGGCGCGATCGCGCGCAGCGAGGACGAACTGATCGACATCTTCGCCACCGGCCACTGGCGCGGCTCCCGCTCCACCCAGCTGCGCTCGGCGTTCCGCGAGCGCTTCTGCCCGTACGACGACGGCCGCGCCGCCGAACGGGTCGTACGCCATGTCGTCCTCGGCGAGACCGGGTTGCCGCCGGTGATCCCGCTCGCCGACCGGCATCCGGTGCCGTCGGCGGCGGCCGCGCTCGACCGCTCTCCGCTGGCCACCGTGCCCGGCCCCGCGACGGACGCGCCCGTCGCCGAGACCCGCTAGGAGGGGCCCGTGCCGTCCAGTCCGTCCCGTCCCACCCCGACCCGCCCGTCCACCTGGCGACCGGCGGGGCGGCCGGGGCGCCGGGCACCGCGTGGCCCGGGCGGGCCGCCGTCACCCGCCGCTATCCCCTGGCCGCCTGCGGATGCAGCCGCACCCATCCCTCCCACGCCGACGTGATCATGTCCTGGACGTCGTGCTTGGCCTTCCAGCCGAGTTCCGTGGCCGCCAGGTCGGCGGAGGCGACGACCCTGGCGGGGTCTCCGGGGCGGCGGGGAGTGACCGTCGGAGGGCGGTCGTAGCCGGTGATGGCGTTGATGTGGTCGATCATCTCGCGCACCGAGACGCCCTCGCCGCGGCCGATGTTGACGGTGAGGTCGCGCCCGGGGGCCGACTGCAGGGTGCGGGCCGCGGCCACGTGGGCCTCGGCCAGGTCGGCGACGTGGATGTAGTCGCGGACGCAGGTGCCGTCGGGGGTGTCGTAGTCGTCGCCGAAGATGCGCGGGGCCGCGTCCTCGGTGAGCCTCTCGAAGACCATCGGGACGATGTTGAAGACACCCGTGTCGGCCAGCTCGGGGCTCGCCGCGCCCGCCACGTTGAAGTAGCGCAGACACGCCGTGGACAGACCGGTCGCGCGGCCGGTGGCGCGGACCAGCCACTCCCCTGCCAGCTTGGTCTCGCCGTACGGGGACATCGGCGCGCACGGGGTCCGCTCCGTCACCAGCGGGACGTCCGGCATGCCGTACACCGCCGCTGAGGACGAGAAGACGAAGGAGGGGACCTGGGCCGTCGTCACCGCCTCCAGGAGCACGCGCAGGCCCTCGACGTTCTGCCGGTAGTAGTGCAGCGGCAGGTCCACCGACTCGCCGACCTGCTTCTTCGCCGCGAGGTGGACCACACCGGTGACCTCGTGGTCCGCCAGGGTGTGGGCGACCCGCTCGGCGTCCAGCGTGGAACCCACCACCAGCGGCACGTCGGCCGGCACGCGCTCGGCGACACCGGTGGACAGGTCGTCGTACACGACCGCCTGCTCGCCCGCCTCGGTCATCGCCCTCACGACGTGCGCCCCGATGTAACCGGCGCCGCCGGTGATCAGCCAGGTCATGTACGGCCGTCCCCTCTTCGCTCGACCCGTGTCCGCGTATCAGTGAACCAGGCGGTCGGGGCCGACGGGGGCCACTGCGGTGACTGTCAGTCCTCGTCGGGCAGCTCGGCGTGCACGGCCGCGTCCAGTGACGAGGTGAGCTGGTCGAGGCGGGCCCGCAGGTCGCGGATCTCGTCCACGTCGAAGCTGGTCGCCGCGACGATCCGGCGGGGCACCTGCACCGCACGCTCGCGCAGGGCGACGCCCTCCTCGGTGAGCCGCACCTCCACGGAGCGCTCGTCACGGGTACTGCGCTCGCGCCGGACCAGGCCGGCCGCCTCGAGGCGCTTGAGGAGCGGGGAGAGGGTGCCCGAGTCGAGCCGCAGGTGCTCTCCGAGCTTCTTGACGGGCAGGTCGCCGTGCTCCCACAGCACGAGCATCACCAGGTATTGCGGGTAGGTGATCCCCAGATCCTTGAGGATCACGCGGTAGACGCTGCCGAAGGCGCGGGAGGCCGCGTTCAGGGAGAAGCAGATCTGCTGGTCGAGGCGGAGCCAGTCGGTGGCGGTCGGTGGCGTGGTCATGCCTCCAGGATAGCGCTTGTGAGCCATTTAGTTGTGCACAACTAAATTGTGTGCTCTAGTAACGGTCGTGAGGGCGGCCGCCAGAAGAGCCGCCGGAACAGACTTCGAGAGGGATGGTCTTTCATGGACGCGCTCTACACCGCTGTCGCCACCGCCACCCACGGCCGTGACGGCCGGGCCTACACGAACGACGGCAAGATCGACGTCGCGCTGGCCCCGCCGGTGGAGCTCGGCGGCAACGGACAGGGCACCAACCCGGAGCAGCTGTTCGCCGCCGGTTACGCCGCCTGCTTCGGCAGCGCCCTCGGCCTTGTCGGCCGCCAGGCCAAGGTGGACGTCAGCGACGCCGCCGTCACCGCCGAGGTCGGCATAGGCAAGCAGGGCGAGGGCTTCGGCCTCAAGGTCGCCCTCCGCGTCGAACTCCCCGACACCGTGGACGCGGAGACCGGCCGCAAGCTCGTCGAGCAGGCCCACCAGGTCTGCCCCTACTCCAACGCCACCCGCGGCAACATCGAGGTCGACCTCGTCATCGAGTAGGTCCGGAAGCGGGACTTGGGGGGACGGGGGGCGTGGCCGCGGGGGCGGGGCGGGGCGGATGCGCCGGGGCAGGGCTTGCCTGGGCGGAACGCGGGCGGCTTCGGGGTCGGTCCGCGTGGGTGGCCCATGACGCTGGGGCATACCGGGGCTTACCGGGGTTTACCGGGGCTTGCCGAGGGCGGACACCCCGGGCCTGGCCTGCCCTGACGGGCCGCCAACGGCTCGGGGGCGGCCCGCGTGGGTGGCCGTAACCCATCATGGTCGGCCCGCGTGGGTGGCCCCATGACCCACGGAAGGCCGAGCTGGACCTACCCGGGCAGGTCGTCGGCAGCTCGGGGTCGGCCCCGCCGCGGGTGCCCCGTGACACCGGGACTTGCCGGGGGCGGACGCGCCGGTTCCGGGCCCGCCCAAGTGAGCCGCCGGCGCCTCGGAGGCGGCCCGCGTGGGTGACCGTAACCGCTTATGGCTAGCCTGCGCTGATGGTCGTCAGCGTGGAGCGCGCCCTGGGCGCTGTCATCGGTTCCGCCGTGGGGGACGCGCTGGGCGCTCCCTTCGAGTTCGGGCCGGAGGGCGCTTTCTCGGACCGCTTTCCGGAGCCGGGGCACGGCGGCGAGATGTGCGGGGGCGGCGGCTGGGACCCGGGTGAGGCGACCGACGACACGCAGATGGCGGTCCTGGTCGCCGAGTCGCTGGTGGAGTGCGGCGGGCTCGAACTCCCGGACGTCTTCCGGCGGTTCCAGCGGTGGGCGGCGGCGGAGCCGAAGGACATCGGCCTCCAGACGGAGGCCGTGCTCAGCAGCGGCGACCCCTGGGACATCGCGGCCGCTCTCCACTTCCAGGTGAACCAACGGGCGGCGGGAAACGGCGCCCTGATGCGCGCGGCCCCGTCCGCCGTGCACTTCGCCCGCCACGGCCGCGAGGCCACCATGGCCGCCGCCCGCCGCCTGGCCGCCCTCACCCACGGCGACCGTGCGGCCTGGGAGGGCACGGCCGTCTTCCACGAACTGATTCGCGTGGCCCTCGCCGGTGACGATCCGCTGGACGCCGTGGAAGCCACCCTCGACACGCTCCACCCGGACCACCGCCGGCGCTACGCCACCGTCCTGGCCCCCGACTGGCACCCGGACCAGGCCACCGAGTTCAACGGCGCCGTATGGCCCTGCCTGGGCTCGGCGGTCTGGGCGCTGCGCACGACGACCTCGTACGAGACTGCCGTACGCGCCGCGATCGACCTGGGCGGCGACACGGACACGGTGGCAGCGGTGACGGGCGGCCTGGCCGGAGCGGTGTACGGCGTCACGGCCGTCCCGGAGCGTTGGACGGCCCCCCTGCACGTGCCGCTGCCGGGCTTCGCCGACCGGGTGCTGAGGACCCCCGACTTGGCGGACCTCACCGATCGCCTCATCCGGTGACAGGAGGCGGCCTCCGGTACGGATGCGCCTCCAGAATCTCCTTGCGGCGGGCGGGCGGGCGAGCCGGGTGCCGCCACGACACAGCCCGCGAAGAAGCGGCGGCTCCGCGGGCACCGCGTCAGAGCGCTTTCAGCGCCTCCGTCGTCACCCTGGCCAGCGCCGCGAGGTACCCCTTCGGCAGCTTGGGGCTGCGGATCACCACGGAACGCCAGTACAGCGGGCCCGAGATCAGATCGAGGGCCAGCTCGTCGTTGAAGCCCCTGCGGAGCTCCCCGCGCTGCTCCGCCGCCGTGACGATCTTGCTGGCGACGCCCTCCTGCCCCTTCTGCAACGCGTTCTGCAGGGCCTCGGCGATCTCCGGGTTGCGGGCCGCCTCGGCCTGGAGGTCGGGGATGATCTGCGAGGCCACCGGGTGCCGCAGCGCCCTGGACGTCACCTCGTACAGCATCCGCAGGTCGTCCTCCAGCGAGCCCGTGTCCGGCACCGGCAGGCCCATCACCGCGATCTCCGACACGACGTCGAGGACCAGGTGCTGCTTGGAACGCCAGCGGCGGTAGACCGCGGTCTTGCCGACGCCCGCGCGGCGCGCGATGCCCTCGATCGACATCCGCGCGTATCCGGCGGCCGCGAGCTCCTCGAAGACGGCTGCCCGAATGGCTTCCGTCACATCCTCACGGAGGACGGCGGCCCCTGCCGGGGCACGGCGGCGCGTACGGGTCTGCGGCGCGTCGGCGTTGGTCGTCATGCGGAACAGCATAGGGCGTAGCGACGAAACGGTCCCGTTCCGACGCGATCCGTCACGACGAAACGGTTGCGTTCCGACGCTCACTCGTCCTACGCTCACGTTGCGACGATACGGTCCCGTCCCGACGTAAGAAAACGTGAAGAGTCACGTAAGGAAACGCCGAATGACGGGCGTGCCGACCGCACGCGCACCACCCCCACCCCCGAGCGAAAGCAGCGGATGTGAGCCAGGTCCTCGACACACCGCCCCCGACAGCGCCCCCGGCCGGCGACGACCTCTCGGCCCTGGCCGCCCGGTACGGCCTCACGGTCAGCGGCGCCCGTCCGTCCCTGCCCGACTACGTCCGTCAGCTGTGGGCACGGCGTCACTTCATCACCGCGTTCTCGACCGCCAAGCTCACCGCGCAGTACAGCCAGGCCAAGCTCGGCCAGGTCTGGCAGGTGATGACCCCGCTGTTGAACGCGGCGGTCTACTACTTCATCTTCGGCGTGCTGCTGGGCACCAAGAGGAACGTGCCGGACTATGTCCCGTTCCTGGTCACGGGCGTGTTCATCTGGACGTTCACCCAGAGCTCGATCATGGCGGGCACCCGCGCGATCTCCGGCAACCTCGGCCTCGTGCGCGCCCTGCACTTCCCGCGGGCCGCGCTGCCGATCTCGTTCGCCCTGCAGCAGTTGCAGCAGCTGCTCTTCTCGATGGCCGCCCTGGTCGTGATCCTGCTCTGCTTCGGTGTCCCGCTCGCCGCGTCCTGGCTGCTGGCGATCCCGGCGCTGCTCCTGCAGTCCACGTTCAACGCGGGCGTCTCGATGATCATGGCGAGGATGGGCGCCAAGACGCCGGACATCGCGCAGCTGATGCCGTTCGTCCTGCGCACCTGGATGTACGTCTCCGGCGTCATGTGGAGCATCGACAAGCTGGCGAAGGGCCACCACGACTGGCCGTCCTGGGTGGTCCCCGTCCTCCAGGCCAACCCGGCCGCCGTCTACATCGACCTGATGCGCTACGCCCTGATCGACAGCTTCCACGCGAGCCAGCTGCCGCACCACGTGTGGGCGCTCGCGGTGGGCTGGGCGCTGGTCGCCGGCGTCGGCGGCTTCATCTACTTCTGGAAGGCTGAGGAGACGTACGGCCGTGGCTGACATCGAGAGCATCGAGAACGACAAGATCCCCACCGTCGTCGTCGACGGCGTCGACATCGTCTACCGCGTCAACGGCACCGGCGCGGGCAAGGGCTCCGCCACCGCCGCCCTCAACCGCATGCTGCGCCGGGGCCAGGTCGAGAAGGCGTCGGGCGTGCGCAAGGTGCACGCCGTCAAGAACGTGTCCTTCGTCGCCTACAAGGGCGAGGCGATCGGGCTGATCGGCACCAACGGCTCCGGCAAGTCGACCCTGCTCAAGGCGGTCGCGGGCCTGCTCCCGGTGGAGAACGGCCGTATCCACACCGACGGCCAGCCCTCCCTCCTCGGCGTCAACGCGGCCCTGATGAACGACCTCACCGGCGAGCGCAACGTTCACCTCGGCGGGCTCGCCATGGGCATGTCCCGCGAGCAGGTCAGGGAGCGCTACCAGGAGATCGTCGACTTCTCCGGCATCAACGAGAAGGGCGACTTCATCACCCTTCCGATGCGCACCTACTCCTCCGGCATGGCAGCCCGTCTGCGCTTTTCCATCGCCGCCGCCAAGGACCACGACGTCCTCCTCATCGACGAGGCCCTCGCCACCGGCGACCGTTCCTTCCAGAAGCGCTCCGAGGCCCGCATCCGCGAGCTTCGCCAGACCGCGGGCACGGTGTTCCTGGTCAGCCACAGCAACAAGTCGATCCGCGACACCTGCGACCGGGTGCTGTGGCTGGAACGCGGCGAACTGCGCATGGACGGCCCCACCGACGAGGTCCTGGCGGCCTACGAGGACTTCACGGGCGGCCCGGACAAGGCGAAGCCGCAGCAGACGGTCGCGGCCTGACCCACGGCTCTCCCGCCACGACGACGAGGGCGCCCGGAACCTCACGGTTCCGGGCGCCCTCGTCGTCGTATCGCTTATGAATGCTGTCGCAACAGCGTCCGCATCGTGCGCATCGCCACCGACAGGTTGGCCAGGTCGAACGCGTCCGAGCTCTGGATCTCGTCCAGGGTGGTGCGCGCCCGGCTCAGGATCGGGGCGTTCTTCTCCTCCCAGGCCTTGAAGCGCTCCTCGGGAGTGGACGTGCCGTTGCCCACCGCCAGGACGTCGGCCGTCAGCGCCGAGTGGGCCGCGTAGAGGTCCTCGCGGATGGAGGCGCGGGCCATGGACTGCCAGCGGTCGGCGCGGGGCAGCTCGATGATGCGGTCCATGAGCTGGGTGATGTGGAGACGGTCGGCGAGGTCGTAGTACACCTCGGCCACGTCCATCGGATCCCGGCCCATCCGGTCGGCCACCGAGACGATGTCCAGCGTCGGGAAGGCCGAGGAGAACCCGGCCACGCGCGTGGCGAGTTCGTCCGGGACTCCGGCGCCGCTCAGCTCGTCGTAGATCTTCTGGTACCACTCCAGGTCGGCGCCCCGCAGCAGCTTCGGCAGCTGCGACCACACCTGTTCGACGCGGTCGCCGAAGAACTCGACGGTCTCGGCGAGCTGGAGCGGCTGCGGCCGGTTGTTGAGCAGCCAGCGCGTGCCGCGCTCGACCAGCCGGCGCGAGTGCAGCCGGATCCGGGTCTGTACGGCGGCCTCGACCTGGTTGTCGAGCGCCTCGACCCCGTCCCACACCACGCCGGAGCGGAAGATCGCGCGGGCCACGGTCTGCGCCCGGACGATCTCCTCCAGCGAGGCGCCGGTCTCCTCGCGCAGGCGGTGCAGATACGTCGTACCGCCCGTGTTGACCGTGTCGTTGACCAGGACGGTCGTGGTGATCTCGCGGTGCAGCGGGTGGTTGTCGATGTGCTCGGGGAACTTCTCGCGCAGCGCGGCCGGGAAGTACGTGTGCAGCAGGCCGTGCAGATAGGGGTCGTCCGGCAGCGAGGTGTGCAGCAGTTCCTCGGCGACCGTGATCTTCGTGTACGCCAGCAGGACGGCCGTCTCCGGGCTGGTCAGGCCCTGTGCGGCGCCGAGGCGTTCGCGGATCTGGCGGTCGGTGGGCAGGAACTCCAGGGCCCGGTCGAGGTGGCCCTCGCGCACCAGGTGGCGCATGAAGCGCTGCTGGGCGTGGAGCATGTCCTTGGACTGGGCGAGCGCGTTGGCGATGGCGGTGTTCTGCGCGTAGTTGTTGCGCAGGACCAGGCGGCCGACCTCGTCGGTCATCTCGGCGAGCAGCTTGTTGCGCTGTTTGACCGTCATGTCGCCCTCGGCGACCAGGCCGTTGAGCAGGATCTTGATGTTCACCTCGTGGTCGGAGGTGTCCACGCCCGCGCTGTTGTCGATGGCGTCGGTGTTGATCTTGCCGCCGTGCAGTGCGAACTCGATCCGGCCGAGCTGGGTCAGACCCAGGTTGCCGCCCTCGCCGACGACCCGCACGCGCAGGTCGGCGCCGTCGACGCGGATCGGGTCGTTGGCCTTGTCGCCGACGTCCGCGTGGGTCTCGGTGGAGGCCTTCACGTACGTGCCGATGCCGCCGTTCCACAGCAGGTCCACCGGCGCCTTGAGGATCGCCTTCATCAGGTCGGCCGGGGTCATCTTGGCGACCTTGTCCTCGATGCCGAGGGCCTCGCGGACGTGGGCGTTGACCGGGATGGACTTGGCGGTGCGGGGGAAGATGCCGCCGCCCGCGGAGATCAGCTCGGTGTTGTAGTCGGCCCAGCTGGAGCGCGGGAGTTCGAAGATGCGGCGGCGCTCGGCGTAGGAGGTGGCCGCGTCCGGCTTCGGGTCGATGAAGATGTGCCGGTGGTCGAAGGCGGCGACCAGGCGGATGTGCTCGGACAGCAGCATGCCGTTGCCGAACACGTCACCGGACATGTCGCCGATGCCGACCACCGTGAAGTCCTCGGACTGGGTGTCGAGGGCCAGTTCGCGGAAGTGCCGCTTGACGGACTCCCAGGCGCCGCGGGCGGTGATGCCCATGCCCTTGTGGTCGTAACCGGCCGAGCCGCCGGAGGCGAAGGCGTCACCGAGCCAGAAGTTGTACGACTCCGCGACCCCGTTGGCGATGTCGGAGAAGGTCGCGGTGCCCTTGTCGGCGGCGACGACCAGGTAGGTGTCGTCCTCGTCGTGCCGCACGACGTCCGCCGGGGGAACGACTTCGCCGGCCACCATGTTGTCGGTGATGTCGAGCAGCGCCGAGATGAACATCTTGTAGCTGGCGATGCCCTCGGCCAGCCACGCGTCCCGGTCGACGGACGGGTCGGGCAACTGCTTGGCGACGAAGCCGCCCTTGGCGCCGACCGGCACGATGACGGTGTTCTTCACCATCTGCGCCTTGACCAGGCCGAGGATCTCGGTGCGGAAGTCCTCACGCCGGTCGGACCAGCGCAGACCGCCGCGCGCGACCTTGCCGAAGCGCAGGTGCACGCCTTCGACGCGCGGCGAGTACACCCAGATCTCGAACGCCGGGCGCGGGGCCGGGAGGTCGGGGATGGCCTGCGGGTCGAACTTCATGGAGACGTAGTCGTGCGGCTTGCCGCCCGCGGCCTCCTGGAAGAAGTTGGTGCGCAGGGTCGCCTTGATGACGGTCAGGAAGGAGCGCAGGATCCTGTCCTCGTCGAGCGAGGCCACCTGGTCGAGGGCCGCGTCGAGCTCCTCCAGGAGGGCGTCCACGAGTTCGTGGCCGGCGCGCTGGCGGTCCGGCGACATCCGCGCCTCGAACAGGGAGACGAGCAGCCGGGTGGTGTGGACGTTGTTGCGGAGGGTGTCCTCCATGTAGTCCTGGCTGAACGTCGAGCCCGCCTGGCGCAGGTACTTGGCGTACGCCCGCAGCACCATCGCCTGACGCCAGCCCAGGCCGGCGCTCAGCACCAGGGCGTTGAAGCCGTCGTTCTCCGCCTTGCCGGTCCAGGTGGCGGCGAAGGCCTCCTGGAAGCGCTCGCGGCCGTCGTCGCCGAGGTAGTCGCCGCCGCCGTTCTGCGACTTGGGCATGCGCAGGCCGAAGTCGTAGATCCAGGCGATGCTGCGGTCGGAGCAGCGCAGTTCGTAGGGCCGCTCGTCCGTCACCTCGACGCCGAGCCGGCTGAGGACCGGCAGCACGGCGGACAGGGAGATGGCGTCACCCTTGCGGTAGATCTTGAAGCGGCGCTCCTCGGGGGCGGCGCCCACCGGCTCGTACAGGCTCAGCGCGAAGTCGTTCTCCTCGCCGAGCCGCTCGATGTGGACGAGGTCGGCTACCGCGGAGCGCGGGGTGTGGTCGGCCTTGTAGCCCTCGGGGAAGGCGTTGCCGTAGCGGCGCGAGAGGTCGGCGGCGCGCTCCTCGCCGAGCTCGGCGTTGAGCGCCTCGGCGAAACCGTCGGCCCAGGAGCGGGCGGCCTCGACCAGGCGGGCCTCGATGCGCTCCTTGTCGCTGTCGCTGAGCTGCGGCAGCTCGGTGCCCTGCGGCACACGGACCACGAAGTGCAGCCGGGACAGGATCGACTCGGTGTTCCAGGCGGTGAAATCGACGCTGATGCCGCCGAGTTCCTCCTTCAGGATGTCGATGATCCTCAGGCGAACGCCGGTGGTGTAGCGGTCGCGGGGCAGGTAGACGAGGGCCGAGTAGTAGCGGCCGTACTCGTCCTGGCGCAGGTACAGGCGCAGCCGCCGCCGCTCCTGGAGGTACAGGACGGAGGTGGCGATGGACTCCAGCTCGTCGGCCGGGGTCTGGAAGAGCTCGTCGCGCGGGTAGGTCTCCAGGATCTGGAGCAGGTCGCGGCCGTCGTGGCTGTTGGGCGAGAAACCGGCCCTTTCGAGCACCTCGTCCACCTTGCGCCGAATGACCGGAACCCGGCGCACCGACTCGGTGTAGGCGGCGGAGGAGAACAGCCCGAGGAATCGCCGCTCGCCGACGACGTTGCCGTCCGCGTCGAACTTCTTGACCCCGATGTAGTCGAGGTACGACGGCCTGTGCACCGTCGCCCGGCTGTTCGCCTTGGTCAGCACCAGCAGCTTGTGCTCACGCGCCTTCGCGCGGGCGTCGGCGGGCAGCCGCTCGAAGGACGGGCTGACCGGGTGGCCCTCCTCGCCGGCGTGGTGCGGGTCGGAACGCAGGATGCCGAGGCCGGTACCGGGCACGGCCGCGAGGGAGTCGTCCGGCCTGAGCTGGTACTCGCGGTAGCCGAGGAAGGTGAAGTGGTCGTCGGCCAGCCAGCGCAGCAGCTCGCGGGCCTCGTCGATCTCCATGCCGCGCAGATCGGTGGCGACGGGCTCGGCGGGCAGTTCGTCGGCCATGCGCAGGGCCGTGTCCCGCATCTTCTCCCAGTCCTCGACGGCCTCCCGGACGTCGGACAGGACACGGAGCAGGTCGGCGGTGATCTGCTTCAGGTCGCCGCGGTCGGTCTCGCGGTCGATCTCGACGTGGATCCAGGACTCGGTGTGCGCGTCGTGCGGGAGGTCAGCGGCGGCGGGCGGGGCGGTGAGGATCTCGATCAGCTTGCCGGTGAGGTCGCGGCGGACGACGACCTGGGGGTGGATGACGACATGGATGCCGCGCCCCTGCCGGGTCAGCTCATTGGTGACGGAGTCGACGAGGAAGGGCATGTCGTCGGTGACGACTTCGACGACCGTGTGGGTGCACGTCCAGCCGTTCTCCTCCACCGTGGGCGTGTGCACCCGCACGTTGGCCGTGCCCTGCGGACGCGTCTCGCCCAACCGGAAGTGGGAGAGAGCGGCTCCGTAGACGTCGACCGGGTCGCGGTCGGCGAGGTCTTCCGGTGCCGTGTGCAGGTAGTAGCGCTGGAGGAACGCGAGCACTGTCTCGCTGTCCGGGGTGTCCGGGGTGCGGGAGGTGTCGTCGTCCGTCGTCCCAGTCGGTAGGTGCCCCCCGGCCGGGCTGTTCTCAGCTACCCGTGCGGCCCTCTCGAGCAGCTCGGCCTTGGCTTCGTCCAGCTTGGTCTGCATTGTCCTCTGACTCCTGTCGCGCGCCGTTGCGTGACGTAGAAGGAAGTACGGTCTCTTCCCCTGCGGCTCGACGCCACGGCCCGGGGTCTCCGGTCTGCTCCGACGCTATGCCGCACGGTGAGATGAGCGGGGGTATATCGGCCATTGTCGACACGCCCGCCAGGTGTGACGCTGCTCTCTGCCGCGCCGGTGACGAGGGTGTACTCGGCGTCATGAGGGCCCCTACGGCCCCGTCCCGCCCGCGAGGATCAGCGGCCGCCGCCCGGCCACGGAGGTGTTCCGTGCACGCCGGGCGCGGGGCGGGGGCCACAGCGCCCCCGCGAACTATCGCGCTGATCACGCCACCTAGGCTATCGCTCCCCACAGGGGGGCCGTCATGAGCCGTATGTGTACAAAAGCGGGGGTGGAACTTTGACACTCTGCACAGTGCCCACGTCGCCTCCAGGCCATGATCTTCTCCCTTCCCCTTCGCGCGCCCTCTTGGCAAGCACGCCCTGCCGGTGCACTTTGCCGACATGACCGCAAAAATCCTCATCGTCACCGGTGACGCAGCAGAGTCACTGGAGGTCCTGTACCCCTACCAGCGCCTGCGCGAGGAGGGCTACGACGTCCATGTCGCGGCCCCCACCCGCAAGACGCTCCGCTTCGTCGTCCACGACTTCGAACCCGGCTTCGACACCTACACCGAGAAGCCCGGCTACACCTGGCCCGCCGACCTGTCCTTCGCGGAGGTCGACGCCGGTCAGTACGCCGCTCTCGTCATCCCCGGCGGCCGCGCCCCCGAGTATCTGCGCAACGACCCCGAGCTCCGCAAGATCCTCAAGTCCTTCTTCGACGCGGACAAGCCGGTCGCCCAGATCTGCCACGGTCCGCTGCTCACCGCCGCGATCGACGGCCTGCGCGGCCGCCGCGTCACGGCCTATCCGGCTCTGGAACCCGACATGCAGTCCGCCGGCGCGGCTTTCCAGGACGCCGAGGTGGTGGTCGACGGCACCCTGGTCTCCTCCCGCGCCTGGCCGGACCACTCGGCCTGGATGCGGGAGTTCTTGACGGTGCTCAGGGCGAAGGCGCCGGTGACCTGACCGACGGGGTGCCGACCTGACCGACGGGGTGCCGCATGCCACCGTGGTCGCGGAACTGACGCGGACCGTCACGCCGCTATTCGCTCAGCCTCCGCGACCGCCTCCGCCAGGGTGTCCACGACAGGCACCCCCACGCCCTCGAGACTGGCCCGGCTGTGCGACCCCCCGGTGTACAGCACAGCCCTCGCCCCCACCCGCATCGCGGCCACCGCGTCGTCCGCGGCGTCCCCGATCACTACGGTCCGAGCCGCCTCCACTCCCACCAGCGCGGCGAGATGCCGCTCCATATGCTCCGCCTTGCTCCCCCCGGACGGTCCCGTCCGCCCGTCCACCCGCAGGAAGTGCGCCTCGATCCCGAACCCGCGCACCAACGGCACCAGCTCGTCGTGCACGTACATGCTGAGGATCGACTGGCTGCGCCCGGCCGACCGCCACCCCGTCAGCAGCTCCACCGCCCCGTCGGTGAGCCCGCACCCCACCCGGTGCTCCGCGTAGTACCGGTGGAAGGTCTCGTCCATGAGCTCCCACTCCGCGTCCGTGGGCAGCCGGCCGAGCAGCCGCTCGTAGAACTTCGGCACCGGCACGCAGTACAGCGCCCGGTACTGCTCCATCGTGATCGGCGCGAGCCCCAACTCGCCGAACGCCGCGTTCGTCGCCCCGATGATCGCGTCGTTGTCGTGGAACAGCGTGCCGTTCCAGTCCCAGACGATGTGCGCCCCTGTCAGCTTCCCCATGCCAAAAACGTACCCGCCCCCACTGACAATCAAGAGATCAGCAGGTCAAAACGGGTAAAGCCACGACCCGGCAGGGCCGAGACCGGGCTCAGCCGCCCAGCCCCACCAGGTTCGGGACCTCCTGCGTCGCGTACCACAGCAGCTCGTGGTCCTCGGCCCCGTCCACGACGAACTGCGCGTCGTCGTCACCGGCGTCCGCCGCCTCCAGCGCGTCCGCGGCGGCGGTGACGTCCTGCACCGCGTCGTCCGAGTCGACGTGTACCGCGGCCGCCTTGGCCAGCTTCACCGTCCCGGCGACCCGCACCTCACCGAGGGCCGCGGGATCCAGTGCCCGGTCGGGATCGGCGACCGCCGCCCCGTCGGCCACGTCGACGGCCACCACGACCCGGCGCCGCACGGCCCCGGCGTCCGCGGCGAGCAGCCGCAGGGAGGCCAGCGCGGCCCGGTTCAGCGCCGCGTACTCCAGCTCCTCGATGTCGTCGGAGAGGTACCACTCGCGCAGGGCGGGGGTGACGGCGTAGGCGAGGAGCGGTCCGGCCCCCAGCTCACCCGTCTTGTACGCCTCGGCGAGACCGGAGAGGGTCAGGGGGACGTAGACGCGCATGGCTGGCCGCTTTCGTGGTCGGAGAACGTCATCGGAGGGGCTCCGCTAAGGCCTTCAGGATACGTGCGGGCGTCCCCTTTCGAGTCCCTGCCCAGACCTCGGCAGGCGTCCACCCCGGGCCCGGAATTCACCCGCCTCACCCCCGAGTTCAGGGGCTTTTCCCCTCTCCTCTCACCCTGATAGGTGAACATTCCGGCCGCGCGACCCGGCCCGCGGCTTCCTTGCGGCCGCGGTCCACGGCCCCGTACAAGATCCCCACCAGAAGTTACCGCCCGGTACTTTCCGGGCCCGCTGAAACGGGGATCCCATGAACAAGGTCATGACCAGGGCCCAGCACCACCCCGGCAGCCGCCCGCCGGCCCGCCGCGACTCCCGCCGCCCGGGCGGCACGCCACCCCGCACACCCGGCGGCAGCACGCCCCGCACGGCGCCGGGCGACGGCCGCCCACCGAGCTCCCCCGGCAACGGCCCCCGCGCCCGCACGGGCCCCGCGGACAGCCGCCCGCAGGGCACCCCGGTTCCGAACGAGACGCCGACCGGCACCGCACGACGCGGCCCTACGGCCGCCTCCACGACAGCCGGCACGTGCGACACCACCACCGGTCCGACGACCACCGGCATGCGCGGCACCAGGGCCGACACGACGACCTCTGGCACCCGTAGCAGCGCCGCCGCTCCGACGCCCCCGGGAACCGCGCGACGCAGCGCTACGGCCGGCTCAACGACCGTCGGCACGCGCAGCACCGTCGCCGACTCGACGACCCCAGGAGCCGTACGACGCAGGACCACGGCCGGCACGAGCAGCATCCCCACCGCGACGCACGCCACCACCACCGCCACCCTCCGCGCCCCCGCCTCAGGCACCTCAGCCAGCACCTCGGTCCGCGGCACAGCCACCCCGTCGCAGCCCACCTCCGCGGCCAACCCGGCGACCGTCCCGGCCCGGACCCCGCGGCGTCCCGTGGTCCCCCAGCCCCGCCCCACCGACCTCTTCGCCGACCTCCTCCTCGCCGTTCTGAGCGGCCAGCGCCCGGTCCACTCGATGCTCCGGCACACCGCAGGCCGCGCCTACGACGAGCTCGCCCGGCTCGCCGAGCGCGGCCCCCTGCGCGCCCGCGGCACCCGCCCCGTCGTCCGGGACATCGGCTACTACGTCCCCCGTGAGGGCGCGGTGGAGGCCTTCGCCCGTATCGGCGCCGGTGACCAGCTGCGGGCCATGGCCTTCCGTCTGGAACAGGGCCAGGACCTCCGCTGGCGCTGCACCGCGGTCGAACTGGGCGGCCCCCGGGCTCCCCGACCGGACGGCGACTGACAGGCCCGGAGCAGCCCCCGAGTCCCTCACACGCGGAAGGGCCGGCCACCCCCAGGTGACCGGCCCTTCCCACCACAGGACGACTACTTCTTGCGCCGCCCCCGACCACGGGACTGCTTGCGCCGCTCCGCGCGCGTGAGGCCGTCGGCCTCGGAGCGCACGGGCTCGTCGTCGTCGGCGAACTCGCCCTCGATGACACCACCCTCGCCGTCCACGGTCGGCGCGGAGAAGTGCAGGTCCCGGCGCTGCGGGGCGTCGAGTCCCTTCGCGCGGATCTCGGGACGCGAGCCGGCCTGCGCCGGAACGGAGTCCTGCTTCGCGAGGGACGGCGTCTCGTCCTCCACCGGAACCTCCTCGACCTGCTGCTCGACCTGGACCTCCAGGTTGAACAGGTAGCCGACGGACTCCTCCTTGATGCCGTCCATCATGGCGGTGAACATGTCGAAGCCCTCGCGCTGGTACTCGACCAGCGGGTCCTTCTGGGCCATCGCGCGCAGGCCGATGCCCTCCTGGAGGTAGTCCATCTCGTAGAGGTGCTCGCGCCACTTGCGGTCCAGGACCGACAGCACGACCCGGCGCTCCAGCTCACGCATGATCTCGGAGCCGAGCTGCGCCTCGCGCGCCTCGTACTGCTCGTGGATGTCGTCCTTGATGGACTCGGCGATGTACTCGGCGGTCAGACCCGCGCGGTCACCGGCCGCCTCCTCCAGCTCCTCGACGGTGATCCTCACCGGGTAGAGCTGCTTGAACGCGCCCCACAGCCGGTCGAGGTCCCAGTCCTCCGCGAAGCCCTCGGCGGTCTCCGCCGCGACGTACGCGTCGATCGTGTCGTCCATGAAGTGCACGACCTGCTCCTGCAGGTCCTCGCCCTCCAGGACGCGGCGCCGCTCGCCGTAGATGACCTCGCGCTGGCGGTTGAGGACCTCGTCGTACTTCAGGACGTTCTTACGGGTCTCGAAGTTCTGCTGCTCGACCTGCGACTGCGCGGACGCGATCGCGCGCGTGACCATCTTGTTCTCGATCGGGACATCGTCCGGGACGTTCGCCATCGACATCACGCGCTCGACCATCTGGGCCTTGAACAGCCGCATCAGGTCGTCGCCGAGGGAGAGGTAGAAGCGGGACTCACCGGGGTCGCCCTGACGGCCGGAACGACCGCGCAGCTGGTTGTCGATACGGCGCGACTCGTGCCGCTCGGTACCGAGGACGTAGAGGCCGCCGAGCTCCTTGACCTCCTCGAACTCCGCCTTGACCGCCTTCTCAGCCTTCTCCAGGGCGGCCGGCAGAGCGGCGGCCCACTCCTCGATGTGCTCCTCGGGGTCGAGGCCGCGCTGGCGCAGCTCCGCCTCGGCGAGGTCCTCGGGGTTGCCGCCGAGCTTGATGTCGGTACCACGGCCGGCCATGTTGGTGGCGACGGTGACGGCGCCCTTGCGGCCGGCCTGGGCGACGATCGTCGCCTCTCGGTCGTGCTGCTTGGCGTTCAGCACCTCGTGCTGGACGCCGCGCTTGCTGAGCTGCTGCGAGAGGTACTCGGACTTCTCGACCGACGTCGTACCGACGAGGATCGGCTGGCCCTTCTCGTGCTTCTCGACGATGTCGTCGACGACCGCCTCGAACTTCGCGACCTCGGTGCGGTAGATCAGGTCCGACTGGTCCTTGCGGACCATGGGCCGGTTGGTCGGGATCGGGACGACACCGAGCTTGTAGATCTGGTGGAACTCGGCGGCCTCGGTCATCGCCGTACCGGTCATGCCGCAGAGGCCCGGCTGTTCCTTGCCGTTGTGATCGTGGCGCTTGTAGAGGCGGAAGAAGTTCTGAAGGGTGATCGTGGCGAGGGTCTGGTTCTCGTCCTTGATGTCCACCCCTTCCTTCGCCTCGATCGCCTGGTGCATGCCCTCGTTGTAACGGCGGCCCGCGAGGATACGGCCGGTGTGCTCGTCGACGATCATGACTTCGCCGTCCATGACGACGTAGTCCTTGTCCTTCTTGAAGAGCTCCTTCGCCTTGATGGCGTTGTTCAGGTAGCCCACCAGAGGGGTGTTCACCGACTCGTAGAGGTTGTCGATGCCCAGCCAGTCCTCGACCTTGGCGACACCGGACTCGTGGATCGCCACCGTGCGCTTCTTCTCGTCGACCTCGTAGTCGCCGGTCTCCTCGATGCCCTTGAGCGGGTTGCCGGCCTCGCCCTTCTTCAGGCGGGTGACCAGCTTGGCGAAGTCGCCGTACCACTTGGTCGCCTGGTCGGCCGGACCGGAGATGATCAGCGGCGTACGGGCCTCGTCGACCAGGATGGAGTCGACCTCGTCGACGATGGCGAAGTTGTGGCCCCGCTGGACGAGTTCGTCCTTGGCCCACGCCATGTTGTCGCGCAGGTAGTCGAAGCCGAACTCGTTGTTCGTGCCGTACGTGATGTCACACGCGTACTGCTCGCGGCGCTGGGCCGGTGTCATGTTGGCAAGGATGCAACCGACGCTCAGACCCAGGAACTTGTGGACGCGGCCCATCATCTCGGAGTCGCGCTCGGCCAGGTAGTCGTTGACCGTGATCAGGTGGACGCCCTTGCCGGACAGCGCGTTCAGGTACGCGGGCAGGGTGCCGACGAGCGTCTTGCCCTCACCGGTCTTCATCTCGGCCACATAGCCGAGGTGGAGGGCGGCGCCGCCCATGATCTGCACGTCGTAGTGGCGCTGGCCCAGCGCGCGCTTGGCGGCCTCGCGCACGGTGGCGAACGCCTCGGGGAGCAGGTCGTCCAGGCTCTCACCGTCGGCGTACCGCTGCTTGTACTCCTCGGTGAGGGCCCGCAGCTCGGCGTCGGAGAGGTCGATGAAGTCCTCTTCGATGGAGTTGACCTGGTCCGCGATGCGGTGCAGCTTGCGCAGGATCTTGCCTTCGCCTGCACGCATGATCTTCGAGAGGACGGACACGGGGGTTGGTCTCCTTGCCGGTCGGGCCTGGGACGGTCGGTTTCCATTTCACTTACTGAGCAACGGCCATCGTATGCGAGGACCCCGCCGCGTCGGGAGGCCTGCCGTGTAGGCCGACTGTCAGCTCTTTCAAATCTGCTTCAAAGGGGACAACGGACGGGCCGGGTCGATGGTGCCGCGCCCCGCTCACGAATTGCGCGAATTGTGATCACCCGCTCACGCACCGCAAAGCGGTGGCGCCATCACCTGGCACTTGAGCAGAATCGGCCGATGGAACCCGTCACGCTGACCACGGACCGTCTCGTGCTGCGCCCGCCCGGCCCGCAGGACACCGAGGCCGTCCTCGTGGCCGCGCAGGACCCCGACATCCTGCGCTGGACCACGATCCCCTCGCCCTACCTGGTGGAGCACGCCCAGAGCTTCACGGAGCAGCTGGCCCCGACGGGCTGGGCGAACGACACCATGTTCACCTGGGGCCTCTTCCTCCCCGAAGGGGAGGACTTGGTGGGCATGCTGGGTCTGACCATGCGCTCGCCCGGCACGGCCGAGATCGGCTACTGGGCCACCAAGGAACACCGCGGCAACGGCTACGTCACCGAGGCCGTCCTCGCCGCCTCGCGTTGGGCCTTCACCGAGCTGGCGGTCGACCGCGTGGAGTGGCGCGCGGAAGTGGGCAACGAGCCCTCCCGCGCGGTGGCGGAGCGGGCCGGTTTCGTCATCGAGGGCGTACTGCGCTCGGCCCTGGCCCACCAGGGCGTGCGCCGGGACTGCTGGGTGGGCGCGCTGCTGCCCTCGGACCTGGGCCTGCCGTCGACGGTGCAGTACCTCCCCGCGCCCGGGTAGATCCGCAGATCACCTCCCATTGTCAGTGCCGGGCCCTATCTTCGGACCCATGACGACCCCGCCTCCCACCACCGACCTCTCGGCCGACGAGGCCCGCCGCATCGCCCTGCGGGCACAGGGTTTCCTCGGCACCCCCGACCGCCGGGCCGGAGTCCGCGGCGTCCTCCGTCACCTCGGTGCGGTCCAGCTCGACACCATCTCGGTCCTCGCCCGCTCCCACGAGCTGATCCCGTACGCCCGTCTCGGCGCGGTGGGCCGCAGGACGGTGGAGAGCGCCTACTGGACGACTGCTCCCCTCGGCACGTCTCCGGCCCGGCCTCATGCTTTTGAGTACTGGTCGCACGCGGCGTGCATCCTCCCCATCGAGGAATGGCCCCACTTCGCCTTCCGCCGCCGCGCCTACCGCAGCCGCCCGCACTGGAACCACCAGCTCCCGGACGGCACCTACGACCAGGTCATCAAGCAGCTGCGCACCGAAGGCCCCCTCACCGCCACCGAGTTGGGCGGCGCGAAGAAGACCAGCGAGTGGTGGGACTGGTCCGGCACCAAGGTCGCCGTCGAGCGCGCCCTGATGTACGGCGAGGTGGTCTGCGTGGAGCGCCGCGGCTGGAAGCGTGTGTACGACCTCGCCGAGCGCGCCGTCCCCGCCGACCTGCTCCACGACGAGCTGGACGACACCGAGTGCCTGCGCCGCCTGGTCCGTCTCGCCGGCCAGTCGCTGGGCGTCGGCACCCGCGCGGACATCGCCGACTACCACCGCCTCAAGGGCGAACAGGTGGACGCGGTGATCGCCGACTCGGGCCTGGTGCCGGTGACGGTCGAGGGCTGGGGCAAGCCTGCCTGGGCCGATCCCGCGGCCCTGCAGACACCCCCGCGCGGCCGCCACCGCACCACTTTGCTGTCCCCGTTCGACTCCCTGATCTGGGAACGGGCGCGTACGGAGCGGATCTTCGGCTTCACCCACCGCCTGGAGGCCTACGTCCCCAAGCCCAAGCGGGTCTACGGCTATTTCGCGATGCCGGTGCTGGCCGGTGGCCGTCTCGTCGGCCGCGTGGACCCGGCCCGGGAGGGGAGCACGCTGGTGGCCAGGCAGGTCACGGTGGACGGCCCGAAGGCGGTCCCGGCGGTGGCCCAGGCCCTGGCCGAGGCGGCGAGCTGGGTGGACTGCACGGACATCCGCGTCGAGCGGGTGGACGCGCCGGATCTGCGCGAGCCGCTCGTAAGGGCACTAGCGGATCTCTAGGATCTTCTCCCGCATCGCGTAGACCACGGCCTCCATCCTGGAGTGCAGTTGCAGCTTCTCCAGGATGTTGCGCACATGGTTCTTCACGGTGTTCTCGGAGATGAACAACTCCTTCGCGATATCGCGGTTGTTCATCCCGGTGGCGACGAGCTTGAGGACTTCCAGCTCACGGTCGGTCAGTCGCGGGGCCGGCACGAGACGGCGCTCATCCGTCCGCTGGATCATCGACTTGAACTCGGTGAGCAGCTTCGACGCCATGGAAGGGCTGATCTGCGACTGCCCGTCGGCCACGGCGCGAATGGCGGTGGCCACCTCGTCCGTCGAGATCTCCTTGAGGAGATATCCGGTCGCGCCCGCCTTGATCGCGTCGTAGAGGTCGGCTTCCTCATCGCTGATCGTCAACATGATGATCTTGGCGCTGGGTGCCACTTCCTTGATGGAGGTGCAGGCCTCGATACCGCCCCGCTTGGGCATCCGCACGTCCATCAGAATGATGTCGGGCAGCAGGTCGGCGGCCTTGTCGACGGCCTCGGCGCCGTCGCCCGCCTCGCCCACGACCTGGATGTCCTCCTCGGCCGCGAGCACGATCTCCAGTCCGCGCCGGAAGAGTGCGTGGTCGTCCACGACAAGGACCCTGATCGGCTCCTTGCGTGGAGAGCCCGTGTCCGCGCTCATGCCGACGGCGCCGTCGCCGGCGTCCTGGCCGTGCAACGGTCCGAAGCTGTCCGCCATCGTTCCTCCCCCTGAAGGCTGTGGCTGGTCCTGTGCCATCGCCAACCCAAGGCAACGACCCACCGGTTGGGCCGATGGGCCCATGATTTCATGCCCAGACGTCAGTGGGATGACAGAGCGGGGCGCGAAGTGGTCGCACGCGGGTGCCCCTGGGGGCGCACATGCGCTCCAGGGGCACCGGCTCAGCTGTCATCCGGGAGGGTCAGCCGCCCGTCGTGTCGCCGGCCGCGGGAGAGTGCGCCCGGGCGACCATCGGGTCCGTGCTCAGGTGAATGACGCCGTAGTCATAGGCGTGCCGCCGGTAGACGACACTCGGTTCCTTCGTCTCGGAGTCGACGAACAGATAGAAGTCGTGCCCGACCAGCTCCATCTCGTAGAGCGCCTGGTCGAGGGTCATCGGGGAGGCGACATGGGTCTTCTCACGGACGACCAGGGGGCCTTCACCCTTGATCTCCAGCGAGCCGATCTTCTTGGTGGGCACAGCGTCCGGCTCTTCGTCGTGAACGGGGTGGCCATCGCCGTCGAGCGTCGCCGCGTCCGGGACGTGGTCGGCGACCTCGGCCGCCGTGAGCCGCCGTGCGCCCCTGCGTGTGTGGCGCTTGTCGTGCTCCTTGCGCAGCCGGGCGTCCAGCTTCTCCGCCGCCAGGTCGAGTGCCGCGTACGGGTCACTGGCTGCCGCTTCCGCCCGGATCACCGGACCGCGGGAGCGGAGCGTGATCTCCACTCGGTCACAACGGTCGGCCTGTCGGGGGTTCGGCTCCTTGGACACCTCGACGTCGAGGCTGATCACCTTGCCATCGAGCTTCTGGATCTTCTCCAGCTTCAGCTTCTCGGCCACGTGCTTGCGGAACCGCTCGGGCACCTCGGTCTTGCGGCCCTTGACGACGATGTCCACGCAGAACTCCGTTCCCGGATCGCTCCGCCTCGATGCGGAGCATCTCCCTTTTGCACCAGGCTCCGGTGAGCCCCGGAACCTCGGACTCGGTGACGTGCACCTCCTCCCCCGCGGGCAAGATCTCCATTCCACCGTCACGGGTGATGGTGGAAATCCCGCGGGCACGGCATTCGGATTTGCGAGGTGTGGCCTGCGCCTTTCTCACACAACCGAACATATCTCGCCTGGACGGATGTCGTCACCCTCTACTGCGGCGTACCTCCGTTCAGGTGAATTGACCTTCTCGTAACCAGCAACGATGCAACTACGCAGTCAGTTCCGGTTTATTTCGAAAGAACCCGGCGAAGCCGCGACCACAGCTGCGCAGACGACGTCACGGACGGTCCCCGCGCCCGCCGTTGCCGCCGAGCAGCGCTCCCGGCCCGAGTCCTCCTCCGTCACTGTGGCCATTCGTTCCCCCATGCCTTCCCGGGTTGTGGCGGTGTACACGAGGCCCGCCGGATCATCACCGCATCCGGCCACCTCTCGCCCACCACGACACCCGCTCCCGTCGAGCGGCGGCCCAAGACAACCGCCCTCTCGTCCGCCCTGTTGCCGATGATCACGATGCCCGGTGGTCATCCGTTCACCGCGGTACGCGATGCGCTCCCGAGCGCTCGTCGGCCGGTGCTCCCGAGCCCTGGCCTCCCGGACGACCCGCGCCGCCTCGGCCAGGGACGCGCCCGTCGTCATCAGGTCGTCGACCAGCACGACCAGCCCCTCGGTCAGGAGCCGCCCGCCGCCGGGAACCACGGTCAGTGCGCCCGTGAGATTGTCCAGCCGCTGCCGGGAGTTGAGCCCCGACTGGTCGGCCACGCCTCGTCGCTGCCGCAGTACGGCCACCACCCGTGCCGGCATCCCCGCCCGCCGCAGCTCACCAGCCGCCGCCAGCGCGATCCGCCGAGCCGGATCATGCCCCCGAGCCCGAACCGCCCGACGCGCGGACGGCACGGGAACGAGCAGCACGGGCACACGGAGCCCCTCCCCCACCCATCCACCACCGACGAACGCATCGGTGTGCGGCCCCCCGGCCCCGGCCAGGCCCTGACCACCTGACACACCACCTGCGGCCAGAGCCTCTGCACCGAGCACACCGCCGTTGCCGCCGTTGCCGCCGTTCAAGGCGTCTACACCTGCCGCGCGGTCACCCCTTCCCCAGACCTCCGCACCCAACGCTCCACCGCCCCTGGCCAAGACCCCCGCACCTGAGACGTCTCGCCCCCGGCGCAGAGCCTCCACACCCGAAGCGCCCCCACCCCTGCCCTGCACGTCCGCACCTGAGCCACCACCGCCTCGGACCAAGACCTCGGCACCCGGCACATCCCCACCCCCACACCAGCCCTCCGCACCCGGCACATCCCCACCCCAGGGCAAAGCCGCCTCACCCGTCCCGCCGACCGCCCACAACCCCCCGGCCTCACCGGCAGAGCCCCCAGGCGTCCCCGCCTCACCAGCAGAGGCAAAAGGCGCCCGATCCCCATCAGCCCGCCCCTCAAACGCCGCCGCCCCACCAGGCCGCCGGCCGCCAAAACCCCCCGCCACCCGCCCGGAAGGCCCACCACTCTGCAACTCCCCACCGGGTCGGCCCAAAGTCCCGTAACCCCGCTCCCAGGCCCCCCGAGGCCACCCCGACGCCAACCCCTCACCCCCCGGCTCACACACCTCCTGCACGGCCGCCCACACAGCGCCCGCCAGGGCCGTACCGAGTGGCCCCGCGAGGCCCAGCACCCCCCTCTCCTTGTGGGCCAGCAATACCGCCCGTACCGAGTCCGCATACCGAGCCGCCGCATGCACGACCGGCAGTCCGGACGGCTCCGGAACCGGTCGCACCCGGCTCGGCGCGGCCCCGTTCAAGGCGGCACGGCACTCCGGACAGAGCACCGTGCGCGGCTTCCCGCAGCCTCCGCACTCGGCCGGCAGCACCAGATCGGTGAGGTCCTGCCACCACCCCCGCATGCCCACCACTGTGCCAACGCCGAAGCAGACCGGCCACCCCTGTGGATAACTCCCTGTGGAAAACCGCGCCCGGCACGAGCAACAGGCACGAACAACAGTTCCCCTAATAAATTCCCGGCCCCATACAACTAACCGGCCGACCGAACACGACCCTCGATTCGGTTCCCCGCGAGGTTTACGCCTCGCCCCACTCAGCGAATCCGACCCGCCCGCCCGACCGCGAATCCCCACCCGCCCCAGAACAAAAAGCGGCCACCCTCACCAGGGCCTCACCCCGGCAAAAGCGGCCGCTCCCGACAGCGCCGTCCCGTGACCTCACCCCGGATAGACCGGCGCCGTCCCGTCCACGTCCACCTTCTGCCACTGCGCCCCGGCCGGCAGCCGTACGATCCCGTCCTCCGAGTAGGCCACCAAGGGCATCTCGTCGTCCTCGGACGCCGCGATCTCCTTCACACCCGTGAGCGCGGCGGGCGGCGGCCCCTCCGGAGTGGAGCCGTCGACCTGGACGTACCGCGTCTGCTGCACGCCGCCCTGTTCGCGTCCGACCACCACGAGCCTGCTGTCGCCGGCCCAGGACATGGTCGTGACCTCCTCCAGATCCGGTGTCGCGGAGCGCAGTTCCCGCACCGAGACGCTCCGCGGGTCCCCGGTCCTGCCTTCCCGCTCGATCCGCCCGATGAACAGCGACTGCTTGCCGCCCTTCTCCACGACGAGCGCGATCCGCACCCCGTCGGCGGCCACCCGCAGGTCCTTGATACGCCCGTCCAGCCCGGGAGTCTCCACCTCCAGCGGCTTGCCCGCGCCCTCCTTGAAGAGCAGCAGTCGCGGATCGGCGGGGTTCCGGTCGGCCACCCACAGGTCGCCCTCGGTGTCCCAGCTCGGCGTGGTCAGCCGGTCATCGGCCGTCTTGCCGTTGCTGAGCAGCACCGCTTCCCCGAGCGACCCGCCCGACACCAGCGACCCGACGTACAGCGCCCTGCCGTCGATCCCGACACCGGCCGCGGTGTGCTCGTCACGCGAGACCGCCACCGACCGCAGATCCTTGTCGCCGTCGCCCAGCGCTCCGGGCACCGCAACCGGCTCGGCCCTCGTACTGCTGCCGCCCGGCTCGGCCGAAACCCGCACCAGCCGGTGCTCGCCGTTGACGAAGTACAGGAACTCGGGACGCTCGACCGAGCCGCGCGTGGCGTCCCCATCGGCGTCGCTCTCCGTGGCGGAGCACAACTGCTTGCCGCCCGCCCGCAGTTCGACGTCGTCCACGGCAGGGGTGAGGTTCTGCAGGGTGAACAGCAGCTGGGCCGCCATCGCCTTGCACTGGTCCGAGCCGACGTTCCTGGCCTTGTCGTTGAGCGGCACCGTCAGCGTGCTCCGGTCGTCGGGAGTCAGCGAGGAGACGCCGCTCCTGAGGGCCGTACCGGTGGGAAAACTCGTCCTGACGACGGGGTCGAGCCAACTGGTCGGCCCCTTGAGCAGGGACCGCACCAGCTGTGTCATGGGGTCCACGCGCTCACGCACATACACGGGGTCGGCCACCGCCACGGTCTGTGGAGCCGTTGCCGACCTGGTATGCGAAGCGAAGTAGTACTTGTTGACGGACACGTAGTTCCGCTGGAAGTCCGACCTGCCCATGACGACTCCGCGCGGAGGGCTGTCGATCCGCCACTGCTTGGTCTTCTTGTCCTTCACGAGGTGCACAGTCTCCCGGTACTCACCCGAGGCCGGCGCGTACGACTGCTGCGCGTCCACCACGGCCACCCTGGTGCCGACCAGCGTGAACGACTTGTCCTGGGACTGCCCTTGGTCCACGGGCGGCACGACGTCGGCACCGGGCCCGTCGTCGAGCACCGTGGTGGACAGCCCCGGCTGCCACTGCTTCGCCGCGCTCTTGGTCAAGTACTGGCGGGCCGTCTCGTAATTCGGATCGTCGCTGGTCAGCGCCTCGAGGAAGCCCTGCACGATGTCCGTGGGCTCGGCGTCCTCCTGCGGCGGCATCGCGAAGACCCGCACCTGCGTGTCCTGGCGCGGCGTGGAGTCCACCCCGCGCAGATCCCCGCTGTCCGGCATGGAGGCACACCCCGCCAGCAATACGACACCACAGGCGACGTACACCGTCGCGCGCCCCGGCGTGCGCCGGCCACCCCCCTCGCGGTCAGCGCCCACGGAATGCCTCCCCCTGCTGTTCGTACGACTCCTGCGCCCCGGCGTCCGGGCGGCCGGCGGTCTCACCGCCAGGCGCGTCCCCGGCGGACGCACCGTCCGGCCGTCGCGCACTCGACGTCGGCCGGGACACCACGCGCGCGCCGCTGCCGGGCAACGCCGTCGGATCGGCCGTGGGGGTCACCGCGCCCGCCCGGGGCGTGATCGGGTCCCGCGCGGTCCCCTGGTCGCTCTTCGGCTGGACCGGTACAGTGGCCGCCTTGTCGCCGCCTCCACGCGGCAGGCCGGCGTCATCGAGTCCACGGTTGCGCCGCGAATCCTTGGGCTCCAGCGGTATCGGCGAGCCCCGCAGCGGCTCGTCGGCCGTCCTGGGCAGCGTCAGCCGGAACTGCGAGCCACCGCCCGGCTCCCCCCACGCCTGGAGCCAGCCGCCGTGCAGCCGCGCGTCCTCCAGGGCGATCGACAGGCCGAGACCCGTACCGCCGGTGGTACGCGCGCGTGCCGGGTCGGCCCGCCAGAAGCGGCTGAACACGCGCGTGGCCTCACCCGGCTTGAGCCCGACCCCGTAGTCGCGCACCGCGATCGCGACCGCCCCGCCCGCCGAGGCCAGCTTGACCACGACGTCCTTGCCCTCACCGTGCTCCACGGCGTTGACGACGAGATTGCGCAGCACCCGCTCCACCCGGCGGGCGTCGGCCTCGGCGACGACGGGCTGCTGGTCCCCCACGATCCGGACCGTCGTGCCCTTGCGCTCGGCGAGCGGCTCGGCCCCGCTGACGACCCGCCGCACGACCTCCCTGAGGTCGATCGGCTCGGCCTCCAGCGCCGCCGCACCCGCGTCGAACCGGCTGATCTCCAGCAGGTCCGCAAGCAAGGTCTCGAACCGGTCCAGCTGGTCGGCGAGCAGTTCGGCCGACCGCGCGGTCATCGGATCGAAGTCCTCGCGCGCGTCATGGATGACGTCGGCCGCCATCCGTACGGTCGTCAGCGGCGTCCGCAGTTCGTGCGACACGTCCGACACGAACCGCCGCTGCATCCGCGACAGGTCCTCCAGCTGCTGGATCTTCAGCTGAAGGTTCTGCGCCATCTTGTTGAAGGCCTCGCCGAGCCGCGCGATGTCGTCCTCGCCGGTGACCTTCATCCGCTCCTGAAGCCGCCCGGCGGACAGCCGCTCGGCGATCCCGGCCGCCATCCGCACCGGCGTGACGACCTGCCGCACCACGAGCCAGGCGATGGCTCCGAGGAGTACGACGACGAAGAGCCCGGCGGTCGCCAGGGTGCCCTTGACCAGGCTGAGCGACTTCTCCTCCTGGGTGAGCGGGAAGAGGTAGTACAGCTGGTACGGGTCGCCGTTGGGGTCGTTGACCTGCTTGCCGATGACGAGGGCAGGCTGCGACTCCTCGTCGGCGTCGTAGACGATGCGGGTGTAGCTCTGCGCGGCGGCCGTACTGTCGTCGACCTTCTCGCGCAGCGCCTCGGGAACGCTGGCCGTCGGATCCACGTCGCCGGAGGCGCGCGGTCCGCGCCCGCTCCCGCTGTCGCCGCCCACGGGCAGGCTCACCACGTCGAAGGCGCCCTGGCCGCCGCTGGAGAGCGAGTAGACGAGGTTGCTCATCCACTCAATGACGAACTGGTCGGACTGACCGTCCGCCGCAGCCGTGTCGTCGGTCCCGGCGTCGGCCTCCTCCGCCTTCTGCTTGGCCACCGCGAATCCGCCGGTGGCCTGGCTCTGTGATGCCTTCACCTTGGCGTCGAGGAGCCCGTTGCGCACCTGCCCGATGACGACGAAGCCCAGCAGGAGGACCACGCCGAGCGACATCAGCAGGGTCGTGACGACGACCTTGAGCTGGATGTTGCGCCGCCACAGCCGCATCACGGGAAGCAGCGGCCGGCGCACCCAGCGCATGAAGAGCCGCACGACCGGGCTTCCCTGGACTCCGCCCTGGAGCAGCCCGTCCTCGATGAACCGCCCCCAGCGGGAGCGGGCTTTCGTCCGCCCGACAGGCCGTCCCGCGCTCACCCCGGCCGGCCCGGGCGACGAAGCGGCACTGTCCCCGGACATGTCAGCTTGGCCCTGCCTTGTAACCCACACCACGGACGGTCACCACGATCTCGGGCCGCTCCGGGTCCTTCTCGACCTTGGAACGCAGCCGCTGCACATGCACGTTGACGAGCCGGGTGTCGGCGGCGTGGCGGTAACCCCACACCTGCTCGAGCAGCACCTCACGCGTGAACACCTGCCACGGCTTGCGCGCGAGCGCGACCAGCAGGTCGAACTCCAGCGGCGTCAGCGCGATCGACTGCCCTTCCCGCTTCACGGAGTGGCCGGCCACGTCGATCACCAGATCACCGATGGCGAGCTGCTCGGGAGCCGGCTCCTCCGACCTCCGAAGCCGCGCCCGGATCCGGGCCACGAGCTCCTTCGGCTTGAACGGCTTCACGATGTAGTCGTCGGCACCGGACTCCAGGCCCACGACGACATCCACCGTGTCGCTCTTGGCCGTCAGCATCACGATCGGCACGCCGGACTCCGCCCTGATCAGACGGCACACCTCGATGCCGTCCCGCCCGGGCAGCATCAGATCCAGCAGCACCAGATCCGGCTTGGCCTCACGGAACGCGGCCAGCGCCTTGTCACCGTCGGCTACGAAAGACGGCTCAAAACCTTCACCACGCAGCACAATGCCCAGCATCTCGGCAAGTGCGGTGTCGTCGTCGACGACAAGGACTCGTCCCTTCATAAACGACATCATCCCATTCTCATAACAGTGGTGAAGGCAGTGGTGAGACAGCTCACCGACCAGTGACCTTAGTCGTACCCGACCGTCACTGTCTGCCTCGACCGCCGCCGTGGGTACGAGCCGCGGATGCCGGGCGGATGCGTGGTCACTGCATCCGGATCAGCTGATCGTCACCTCCCGGGCCCTCGCGCACAGCTCGGCAAGGGCCTCAGCCGTCACCGGCGACACCACGCCCTCCTCCGTCACGATCGCCGTCACCAGCTCCGGCGGCGTCACATCGAAGGCCGGGTTGTACGCCTGCGTCCCCAGCGGCGCCACCGGAATCCCGCCGCCCGCCTCGGCGCCCGCCACCGGCACCTGGGGCGCCGCGATCTCGGTCACCTCGTGGCCGGCACGCTGCTCCACCTCGATCGACGCCCCGTCCGGCGTGTCCAGATCCACGGTGGTCACCGGCGCCACCACGATGAACGGCACATGGTGATACCGCGCGAGCACCGCCAGGGGATAGCTCCCCACCTTGTTCGCCACCGAGCCGTCGGCCGCGATCCGGTCGGCCCCGATCAGCACCGCGTCCACCTCCCCAGCCGCGAACAGCGAGCCCGCCGCGTTGTCGGTCAGCAGGGTGTACGCCATCCCGCTGCGCGCCGCCTCGTACGCCGTCAGCCGGGCGCCCTGGAGCAAGGGACGCGTCTCGTCCACCCACAGCCGCCGCAGCTGCCCCGCGCGATGAGCCGCGAGGGCCACCGCGAACGCCGTCCCCTCACCGCCCGACACCAGCGAACCGGTGTTGCAGTGGGTCAGGATCCGGTGCCCGCCGCCCGGCAGCAATTCGTCCAGCAGCGCCAGCCCACGCTCGGCCATGGCGGCACTGGCCGCCGCGTCCTCCTCGTGCAGCCTGCGCGCCGCCGCCAGCGCCGCCCCGGCCGCCAGTTCCTGGTCACCGCTCTTGCCGAGCTCGGCCCGGTAGGCGGCCTCGGCTCTGCGTACCCCGACAGCGAGGTTCACCGCGGTCGGACGCGCGGCCGCCAGCACGGCCGCCGCCTCGTCCACGTCGAATCCGCGCGCGGCGGCGAGCGCGACCCCGTACGCCCCCGCGATGCCGAGCAACGGCGCCCCGCGCACGGCGAGCGAACGGATCGCCTCCACCAGCGCGGACGCATCCGTACAAACGAGTTCGACCTCCTCGGCCGGCAGCCTCGTCTGGTCGAGAAGCACCAGCACGGGGCCTTCGGGTGGCTCCTCCCAGCGGATGGCCGGGATGTCGGTGGGCTTGCTGTCCTCGCCGGATTGCACGTACTGATCAGCCATGCGATCAGTCTGCCCCTTGTCCGCCGGAGTATTGAAGGTGTGCAGCGCATACCGCGGCTGGTCCTTCGCCGACCACCCCATGGCACGATGGCTGCCAACCTGCCGCCGCGACCGCGGACGGGCACCGTGAAGGAGCGACGATGAACGACACTCCGGGCTGGGCCTCGCCCGGATCCGCCCCGTCCGACGGGCACGAGCCCGGCGCGTCCGGTCCCGCCGAGCCCGCAGCCCGGCCCGACACCGCGAAGCCCGCGCAGCAGCCGGAGGACAACCCGCAGGACGCCGGCTCGAAGTGGTCCCAGGAGCAGCCGCCACCAGGTCAGTGGTCCGCCCCCACCGCCCCCACCGGCCCCGCTACTCCCGGCCAGAGTCCTCCGCCCCCGCCGCCCGGCCCGGGCTGGGGCACGCAGCCCCCCGCCGGCCCGCCCGGAGGCTACAGCCCTCCCCCGGGCTGGGGCGGCGGCTACAACGGCTGGGGCGGCCCCCCGCCCGCGGCCAAGCCCGGCGTGATCCCCCTGCGCCCGCTCGGCGTGGGCGAGATCCTCGACGGCGCGGTCTCCACCATGCGCACCTACTGGCGCACGGTCCTCGGCATCTCGCTGACCGTCGCCGTCGTGACCGAGGTCCTCGTCATCCTGCTCCAGGGCCTGGTCCTGAACGACAGCGCGGGGACCGAGGCCCTCAACGACCCCAGCGCCAGCGTCGACGAGCTGACCCGCGCCCTGGGCGAGACCATGCTCGGCTCCACCGTCGTGTTCCTGATCTCCCTGATCGGCACGGTCGCCGCGACCGCACTGCTGACGACCGTCACCAGCCGGGCCGTGCTCGGCAGGCCGGTCACCACCGGTGAGGCCTGGCGCGACGCCCGCCCGCAGGTACCCCGGCTGTTCGGCCTGATCTTCCTGCTGCTGCTCATCACCTTCGGCTTGCTGGCCGTCGGAGCCCTGCCCGGCATCCTCGTGGCCGCAGCGGGCTCCAACGGCGGCGGTATCGCCCTTGCGATCCTGGGCCTCCTCGGCGCCGGCGTCGTCGCCCTGTGGCTGATGATCCGCTTCTCCCTGGCCTCGCCCGCGCTGATGCTGGAGAAGCAGAGCATCGTGAGGTCGATGAACCGCTCCACGAAACTGGTCCGCGGCTCCTGGTGGCGGGTCCTCGGCATCCAGCTGCTGGCCGGACTCATCGCCAACATCGTGGCGGCCATCGTCGTCATCCCCTTCACCTTCCTCGCCGCAGCGCTCAGCGGTGAAGGTGTCGGCGGCTTCGTCAACGGCACCAGCGACCTCGGCTGGACGTTCCTCATCATCAGCGGCATCGGCTCGGTGATCGGCTCCATGATCACTTTCCCGATCTCGGCCGGCGTCACCGTGCTCCTCTACATCGACCAGCGCATCCGCCGCGAGGCCCTCGACCTCGAACTGGCCCGCGCGGCCGGCGTCCAGGACTACGGCACCGGCCCCACTCCCGGGAGCTGATGCGGTGAACCTGCCGGGGGGAGTGCTCACCACGCTGCGCGCCGTCGACATCTCCGTGCTGTCACCGGCACGGTCCGCCGACGAACCGCCGCTGACGATCCCGCGCGACCCCGCGCGGGAGGCGGCCCGCCGCGAGCTGTCCAAGCGCATGTACCACGAGAACGACCCCAGTTGGTTCCAGCGCGCCCTCAACGCGTTCTGGGAATGGGTCGACAAGCTGTTCAACGCCGCCTCATCGGCGACACCGGGAGGACCACTGGGCCTGGTCGTCGTCATCGCCGTGATCGCCCTGGTCGTCGGCGCACTGTGGTGGCGCTTGGGCACCCCCCGCCGGGGACCCGCCTCCGCCACCGCCCTGTTCGACGACCGCCCCCGCAGCGCCGCCGACCACCGCGCGGCCGCCGAGGCACACGCGTCCCAGGGCCACTGGAACCAGGCCGTACAGGAGCGCATGCGCGCGATCGTCCGTGCCCTGGAGGAGCGTGCCCTGCTCGATCTCCGTCCCGGTCGCACTGCGGACGAGGCCGCCGCGGAAGCCGGCCGCGCCCTGCCCTCCCACACGGACCGGCTGCGTTCCGCCGCCCGGGATTTCGACGACGTCACGTACGGCGGCCGGGCGGCGACCGAGCAGTCGTACCACCGCATCGCCGAACTCGACCGCGACCTGGAACGCACCAAGCCGGTATTGGCCAACAGCACGAGCAGCGGCCACAGCGCGGACCACAACGCCCGCCAGGGAGCCGCCGAATGACCACCGAGGCCACGCTCCCGTCCACTTCGGCCTCGCCCACCGCCCGCCAGGTGTGGACCCGCGCGCGCGGCGTCGTACTCGCCCTCGTGTTGCTCCTCGTCGCGGCCGTGGCGATCGCGGCGATCCGCTCCACCGAGCGCCACGGCAGCCTCGATCCGCGCTCCGCAGACCCCTACGGCAGCCGCGCCGTCGCCGAACTCCTCGCGGACCGGGGCGTCGACACCCGCGTGGTCACCACCCTGGACCAGGCACGCGCCGCGGCCGGCCCCGACACCACGCTCCTGGTCGCCGTCCCCGACCTCCTGACGCACCGCCAGCAGAGCCGACTGCGCTCCGCGACCGCCGGCTCCGACGGCCGCACCGTCCTCGTCGCCCCCGGCGGCTGGTCCGTCGAACGGCTGGCCCCCGGTGTCGTCGCGGACCCCGCCACCAGCCTGGACTCGACGCTCTCCCCCGACTGCGGCCTGCCCGCGGCCCGGCGCGCGGGGACCGCCGACACCGGTGGCATCCGCTACACCGTCACCGACCCCGGCAACGACGAGTGCTACCCCAGCGAGCGCCTGCCCACTCTGGTGCGCGTCCCGGCGGCCTCCGGGGACGGCGACACCGTCGTACTCGGCGCGCCCGACATCCTCTACAACGACACCCTCGACGAGCAGGGCAACGCCTCGCTCGCCCTCCAACTTCTCGGCTCCCGCCCCCATCTGGTCTGGTACCTCCCCTCGCTCTCCGACTCCTCCACCACCGACCCCGGCGAGGAGAAGGACTTCCTCGACCTGCTCCCCTCGGGCTGGCTCTGGGCCACACTTCAGCTCTTCTTCGCGGCAGCACTCGCCGCTCTCTGGAGGGCACGCCGACTGGGCCCGCTCGTGCCCGAAAAACTCCCCGTGGCGATCCGCGCCTCCGAGACCGTCGAAGGCCGCGCCCGTCTCTACCGCAAGGCCAACGCCCGTGACCGCGCGGCCACCGCTCTTCGCTCCACCACTCGCACCCGCCTCGCCCCCCTCGTAGGCGTCCCCGTCACCCAGGCGCACGCGCCCGAAGCCCTGCTCCCCGCTCTGTCCGGCCATCTGCACCGCGACGGAGACGGACAGTCCCTGCACTCCCTGCTCTTCGGCCCGCCGCCCGGCGACGACGCAGCCCTCATCTCCCTTGCCGACCAACTCGACGCCCTCGAAAGAGAGGTACGCCGTTCATGATGGACCCGACCACTGACAACGCCGGGACCACCGGGGACCCGGACACCGCCCGGGCCTCCCTGGAAGCCCTGCGCGCCGAGATCGCCAAAGCCGTGGTCGGCCAGGACCCCGCCGTGACCGGTCTTGTCGTCGCCCTCCTCTGCCGCGGACACGTGCTACTAGAAGGAGTCCCTGGGGTCGCCAAAACGTTGCTCGTCCGCGCCCTCGCATCCGCACTCGAACTCGACACCAAGCGCGTCCAGTTCACCCCGGACCTCATGCCCAGCGATGTGACGGGCTCTCTGGTCTACGACACCCGCAGTGCCGAGTTCTCCTTCCAGCCCGGCCCGGTCTTCACCAACCTCCTCCTCGCGGACGAGATCAACCGCACCCCGCCGAAGACCCAGTCCTCCCTCCTGGAGGCCATGGAGGAGCGGCAGGTCACGGTCGACGGCACCCCGCGCCTCCTGCCCGACCCGTTCCTGGTCGCCGCGACCCAGAACCCGGTGGAGTACGAGGGCACCTATCCCCTCCCCGAAGCCCAGCTGGACCGTTTCCTCCTCAAGCTGACGATCCCGCTCCCCTCCCGGCAGGACGAGATCGATGTCCTCACCCGCCACGCCGAGGGCTTCAACCCCCGCGACCTCAAGGCCGCCGGCCTACGCCCCGTAGCAGGCCCGGCCGACCTCGAAGCCGCCCGCGCGGCAGTCGCCAAGACCACGGTCTCCCCCGAGATCACTGCCTACGTCGTCGACGTGTGCCGCGCCACCCGCGAGTCCCCGTCCCTCACCCTCGGCGTCTCCCCGCGCGGCGCCACCGCCCTCCTGGCCACCTCGCGCGCGTGGGCGTGGCTCACCGGCCGCGACTACGTCATCCCCGACGACGTCAAGGCCCTGGCCCTCCCCACGCTGCGCCACCGCGTTCAACTGCGCCCGGAGGCCGAGATGGAGGGCGTGACGGCCGACTCCGTCATCAACGCGATCCTCGCCCACGTCCCGGTCCCCCGCTGATGGCCCTCACCGGACGCGCCGCACTCCTCGCAGCCCTGGGTTCCCTTCCCGTCGGCATCTGGGAACCCAGCTGGACGGGCATCCTCGCGGTCAACGCCCCCCTGGCAGTGGCCTGCGCGTGCGACTTCGCCCTGGCGGCATCCGTACGGCGGCTCGGCCTGACCCGGTCCGGCGACACCTCCGCCCGCCTGGGCGAGACGGCCGATGTCACCCTCACGGTCACCAACCCGTCCGGCCGCCCGCTCCGCGCCCACCTCCGCGACGCCTGGCCCCCGAGCAGCTGGCAGCCCGGCACGGAGGTGGAAGCCTCCCGCCACCAACTGGCGGTCCCGGCCGGCGAACGCCGACGCCTCACCACCCGCCTACGCCCCACCCGCCGCGGCGACCGCCAGGCCGACCGAGTGACGATTCGCTCCTACGGCCCCCTCCGGCTCTTCTCCCGCCAGGGCACCCACAAGGTCCCCTGGACGGTCCGCGTGCTGCCCCCGTTCACCAGCCGCAAGCACCTGCCCTCCAAGCTGGCCCGCCTGCGTGAACTCGACGGCCGCACCAGCGTCCTCACCCGCGGCGAAGGCACGGAATTCGACAGCCTGCGCGAGTACGTTCCCGGCGACGACACCCGTTCCATCGACTGGCGAGCCACCGCCCGCCAGACATCCGTCGCCGTACGCACCTGGCGCCCCGAACGCGACCGCCACATCCTTGTGGTCCTCGACACCGGCCGCACCTCGGCGGGACGCGTGGGTGACGCCCCACGCCTCGACGCCTCCATGGACGCGGCCCTGCTCCTGGCCGCCCTCGCCTCCCGCGCCGGCGACCGCGTAGACCTTTTGGCATACGACCGGGGAGTACGCGCCGTGGTCCAGGGCCGAACAGCCAACGACTTGCTCCCCTCGCTGGTCAACGCAATGGCCGCCCTCGAGCCCGAACTCGTCGAAACGAACGCTCGTGGTCTCACCGCCACAGCCCTGCGTACGGCTCCTCGCCGCTCCCTGATCGTGCTGCTCACCAGCCTCGACGCCGCGCCCATCGAGGAAGGGCTGCTGCCCGTACTTCCTCAGCTCACCCAACGACACACGGTCCTTCTGGCCTCGGTGGCGGATCCCCATATCGCCCGCATGGCCACGGCCCGCGGCAACACCGATGCCATCTACGAGGCCGCGGCCGCCGCTCAAGCGCAAACGGAACGCGATCGCACGGCGGAACAACTCCGCCGGCACGGAGTGACTGTCGTCGATGCGACACCGGACGACCTGGCTCCCGCCCTGGCCGACGCATACCTCGCACTCAAAGCAGCCGGACGCCTGTAAATAGAAGAAGGGGGCGCCTCGCGCCCCCTTGAGGAAAAGAACCTGAAACGCAGAAAACCCCCGTGCCGAATGGCACGGGGGTTTTCCCAAAAATTGTTCGGCGGTGTCCTACTCTCCCACAGGGTCCCCCCTGCAGTACCATCGGCGCTGTAAGGCTTAGCTTCCGGGTTCGAAATGTAACCGGGCGTTTCCCTCACGCTATGACCACCGAAACACTATGAAGTTACGACCGGAAAAAGCACAGTCGTTGCCTCAGAACTAACACAGTGGACGCGAGCAACTGAGGACAAGCCCTCGGCCTATTAGTACCGGTCACCTCCAGCGGTTACCCGCCTTCCAGATCCGGCCTATCAACCCAGTCGTCTACTGGGAGCCTTAACCCCTCAAAGGGGGTGGGAACACTCATCTCGAAGCAGGCTTCCCGCTTAGATGCTTTCAGCGGTTATCCCTCCCGAACGTAGCCAACCAGCCATGCCCTTGGCAGGACAACTGGCACACCAGAGGTTCGTCCGTCCCGGTCCTCTCGTACTAGGGACAGCCCTTCTCAATGTTCCTGCGCGCGCAGCGGATAGGGACCGAACTGTCTCACGACGTTCTAAACCCAGCTCGCGTACCGCTTTAATGGGCGAACAGCCCAACCCTTGGGACCGACTCCAGCCCCAGGATGCGACGAGCCGACATCGAGGTGCCAAACCATCCCGTCGATATGGACTCTTGGGGAAGATCAGCCTGTTATCCCCGGGGTACCTTTTATCCGTTGAGCGACGGCGCTTCCACAAGCCACCGCCGGATCACTAGTCCCGACTTTCGTCCCTGCTCGACCCGTCGGTCTCACAGTCAAGCTCCCTTGTGCACTTACACTCAACACCTGATTGCCAACCAGGCTGAGGGAACCTTTGGGCGCCTCCGTTACTCTTTAGGAGGCAACCGCCCCAGTTAAACTACCCATCAGACACTGTCCCTGATCCGGATCACGGACCCAGGTTAGACATCCAGCACGACCAGACTGGTATTTCAACGACGACTCCCCCTGAACTGGCGTCCAGAGTTCACAGTCTCCCAGCTATCCTACACAAGCCGAACCGAACACCAATATCAAACTGTAGTAAAGGTCCCGGGGTCTTTCCGTCCTGCTGCGCGAAACGAGCATCTTTACTCGTAGTGCAATTTCACCGGGCCTATGGTTGAGACAGTCGAGAAGTCGTTACGCCATTCGTGCAGGTCGGAACTTACCCGACAAGGAATTTCGCTACCTTAGGATGGTTATAGTTACCACCGCCGTTTACTGGCGCTTAAGTTCTCAGCTTCGCCACACCGAAATGTGACTAACCGGTCCCCTTAACGTTCCAGCACCGGGCAGGCGTCAGTCCGTATACATCGCCTTACGGCTTCGCACGGACCTGTGTTTTTAGTAAACAGTCGCTTCTCGCTGGTCTCTGCGGCCACCCCCAGCTCAGACAGTAAATGTCATCACCGGTGATGGCCCCCCTTCTCCCGAAGTTACGGGGGCATTTTGCCGAGTTCCTTAACCATAGTTCACCCGAACGCCTCGGTATTCTCTACCTGACCACCTGAGTCGGTTTAGGGTACGGGCCGCCATGAAACTCGCTAGAGGCTTTTCTCGACAGCATAGGATCATCCACTTCACCACAATCGGCTCGGCATCAGGTCTCAGCCTCGTGTGCGACGGATTTACCTACCGCACGGCCTACACCCTTACCCCGGGACAACCACCGCCCGGGCTGGACTACCTTCCTGCGTCACCCCATCACTCACCTACTGCAAGTCTGGTTCGTCGGCTCCACCACTTTCCTTTCCCCGAAGGGTCCGGAACGGCTTCACGGACTTAGCATCGCCTGGTTCGATGTTTGACGCTTCACAGCGGGTACCGGAATATCAACCGGTTATCCATCGACTACGCCTGTCGGCCTCGCCTTAGGTCCCGACTTACCCTGGGCAGATCAGCTTGACCCAGGAACCCTTAGTCAATCGGCGCACACGTTTCCCACGTGTGTATCGCTACTCATGCCTGCATTCTCACTCGTGAACCGTCCACCACTGCCTTCCGGCGCGGCTTCACCCGGCACACGACGCTCCCCTACCCATCACAGCGGGCGTTGGCCCTATAGCTGCAATGACACGACTTCGGCGGTACGCTTGAGCCCCGCTACATTGTCGGCGCGGAATCACTAGACCAGTGAGCTATTACGCACTCTTTCAAGGGTGGCTGCTTCTAAGCCAACCTCCTGGTTGTCTGTGCGACTCCACATCCTTTCCCACTTAGCGTACGCTTAGGGGCCTTAGTCGATGCTCTGGGCTGTTTCCCTCTCGACCATGGAGCTTATCCCCCACAGTCTCACTGCCGCGCTCTCACTTACCGGCATTCGGAGTTTGGCTAAGGTCAGTAACCCGGTAGGGCCCATCGCCTATCCAGTGCTCTACCTCCGGCAAGAAACACACGACGCTGCACCTAAATGCATTTCGGGGAGAACCAGCTATCACGGAGTTTGATTGGCCTTTCACCCCTAACCACAGGTCATCCCCCAGGTTTTCAACCCTGGTGGGTTCGGTCCTCCACGAAGTCTTACCTCCGCTTCAACCTGCCCATGGCTAGATCACTCCGCTTCGGGTCTTGAGCGTGCTACTGAAACGCCCTATTAGGACTCGCTTTCGCTACGGCTACCCCACTCGGGTTAACCTCGCAACACACCGCAAACTCGCAGGCTCATTCTTCAAAAGGCACGCAGTCACGAGAGTGCATGCAAGCATGCACTCCGACGCTCCCACGGCTTGTAGGCACACGGTTTCAGGTACTATTTCACTCCGCTCCCGCGGTACTTTTCACCATTCCCTCACGGTACTATCCGCTATCGGTCACCAGGGAATATTTAGGCTTAGCGGGTGGTCCCGCCAGATTCACACGGGATTTCTCGGGCCCCGTGCTACTTGGGTGTCTCTCAAACGAGCCGCTGATGTTTCGACTACGGGGGTCTTACCCTCTACGCCGGACCTTTCGCATGTCCTTCGCCTACATCAACGGTTTCTGACTCGTCTCACAGCCGGCAGAC
>NZ_JBICWQ010000003.1:0-42451 GCF_043199815.1 Streptomyces sp. NPDC048523
GGTACTGCAGGGGGGACCCTGTGGGAGAGTAGGACACCGCCGAACAATTTTTGGGAAAACCCCCGTGCCATTCGGCACGGGGGTTTTCTGCGTTTAGGGTAAATAGTATGCGCTATGACCTCGTCATCTTTGACAACGACGGTGTTCTTGTCGACAGTGAGCCGATTTCCAACCGGCACCTCGCCGCCTATCTGACGGAGCTCGGGCACCCGACCTCCTACGAGGACTCCATCCGGGACTACATGGGCTCCGCCATGCACCGGATCCACGACCTCGTCCTGGAGCGGACCGGACAGCGATTGCCTGGGGACTTCGACGACATCTTTCACGCGAGGGTCTTCGCCGCGTTCGAGCGGGAGTTGAAGGCCGTGGACGGCGTCACCGGGGTGCTGGAGAAGCTGACAGCGGATGGGGTGCCGTACTGCGTCGCGTCCTCCGGGAGCCATGAGCGGATCCGGGTGGGGCATCGGGCGGCCGGCCTTGACCGGTGGTTCGAGGACGAGCGGATCTTCAGTTCGGAGGACGTGGGGCGGGGGAAGCCGGCACCGGATCTGTTTCTGCATGCCGCCGAGCGGATGGGGGTCGAACCGGGGCGGTGTGTGGTGGTCGAGGACAGTCCGCTGGGCGTGCAGGCGGCCAACGCGGCACGGATGGACGTGTACGGGTTCACCGCCATGACGCCCGCCGCGAGGCTCGCCGGGGCCACCCAACTCTTCTCCGACATGGGCGAGTTGGCGGACCTGCTGGTCTGACATTTGTCATGCCGAGGTCCGGACGATCGTTTCTACTGGCAACCCCCGGCCGGACGAGAAGCTGAGGGCATGACGACGAAGACGAACTCGAAGCGCGCGAACCTGACTCCTCTGATCGTGGACGTGGCGGTGCCGATCGGGGCGTACTACCTGCTCAAGGACGGGCTCGGGATGAGCGCGTTGATGGCGCTGGGCCTCAGCAGTGTCGTCCCGGCCGTGCGGACCGGCTGGAGTGCGGTGAGGGAGCGGACGGTCAACGCTCTGGCCGCCCTCATCCTCGTGGTGAACGTCGTGGGGCTGCTGCTCAGCTTCGTGGCCGGCGACCCCCGGCTGATGCTCGCGAAGGACAGCGGGGTCAGCAGTGTGATCGGGATCGGCGTCCTCGTCTCCGTGGCGCTGGGCAGGCCGATGATGACGGCCGGGATGAAGCCCTGGCTGGTGAAGGGGATCGCGGAGCGGGAGGCCGCCTGGGCGCGGCTCCAGGACGAGTCGGCGGACTTCCGGCGGGCCGAGCGGCGGTTCTCCGTGGTGTGGGGTGTCGTACTGCTGACGGAGTGTGTGGTGCGGGTCGTGGGGGCATACACGCTGCCCGTGGACACGATGGTGTGGCTCGGGTCCGTGGTCATGGTCGGGTCGATGGCGGTCGCCTTCCTGGTCAGCGGGGCGATCGGGGCCGGGCCCATGGCCGGGATGCTGATCGCCGAGACGAAGGCCGGCGCCCCCGCGATGCCCGAGGTCGCCCTCGCCCGATAAAGCTGAGGGAAATTCATCTTTGGCTGGATCTACCCACGAGTACGCCGGGGCCCTACGCTCGCCGCCATGACAGATGTGCTGCGGCGCGGTAGGGCCTCATTGGCGTTCAGCTTCTTCGCGCAAGGCGTCGCCTTCGCTCTGCTGGTGACGCGCATCCCCGCGATCCAGGACCGGTACGGGGTCTCCGACGCGCTGCTGCCGGCCTTCCTGGCCGCCGTGCCGATCCTCGCCGGGGTCGGGAGCGTCTCGACCGAGCACCTGGTGAAGCGAATACGGCCCAGCCGGCTGCTGCGGTTCGCCCAGCCCGTCGTGCTCCTGGCGCTGCTCGGGGTGGGGGCCGGGGACTCGACGGTCGAGTTGGGTGTCTCGCTCGGTGCCTTCGGGCTTGCCGTGGGCATGCTCGACGCGTCGATGAACATGCTCGGGGTGAGTCTGCAGCGGTCGTACGGGCGCAGTATCATGCTGAGCTTCCACGCGGTGTTCAGTCTCGGCGGGATCGTGGGGGCCTCGCTCGCCTGGGTCGGGGCGCACTGGCATCTCGCGCTGTTCGTGTCCTATCTCCCGGTCGTGGCGGTGCTGGTGCCGCTGTGCCTGGTGGGGAGCCGGTGGTACGTCGACGGGGACATCACGGGAGTGGAGGAGAAGCCGCAGGGGGGCGACGGCGTCGTCTTCAAGCTGCTGCTGCCGCTGTGCCTGGTGATGACCTTCGCCTACATCGGGGACTCCACCGTCTCCAACTGGAGTGCGAAGTACCTCAAGGACGTGCTCGGCAGCAGCGAGCAGGTGGCGACCGTGCCGTACAACGTCTACATGGTGACGACCCTGCTGGGGCGGGCCGTGGGGGACCTCGGGGTACGGCGGTTCGGGGCGGCCGCGGTCGTGCGGCTGGGGGCGGTGGTGGCGGCCGGGGGGTTCGCGGTGGTGGCCGTGGCGCCCGGGCCGTGGGTGGGGATGCTCGGGTTCACGCTGTTGGGGATGGGCTTGTGCGTGCTGGTGCCGCAGACCTTCGCCGCGGCCGGGCGTTTGTTCCCGGGGGCGTCGGACGCGGCCATCGCGCGGCTCAATGTCTTCAACTACGTGGGGTTCCTGATCGGTTCGCCGTTGGTGGGGGCCCTGGGGGACGCGTGGAGCTATCGCGGGGCCATGCTCGTGCCGATGGTGTTGGTGCTGGTGACACTGGTGTACGCCAAGTCGTTCGAGGCTCAACCGGACCGATACGGTGGCGAGCATGAGCGGCCGCGCACAGCTGATGTGGGACGAGGCAGTAACGGGCTATGACTTCGGCCCGGACCATCCGATGGATCCGGTCCGGCTCGACCTGACCCGGCGTCTGGTGGACGCCTTCGGGCTGGACCGGGACATGGCGGTCGTGGCCGCGAAGGCGGCGGGCGAGTCGACGCTGCGGCTCGTGCACCGGGAGGACTACGTCCAGGCCGTGAAGGCGGCTTCCGTGGATCCCGGGGCGGCCGACCAGTCGTACGGGCTGGGGACGATGGACGATCCGGCCTTCGAGCGGATGCACGAGGTGTCCGCGCTGATCGCCGGGCAGTCGGTGGGCGCGGCGGAGGCCGTGTGGCGGGGGGACGCGCTGCACGCGGTGAACTTCGCGGGCGGGCTGCACCACGCGATGCCGGGAGGCGCCTCGGGGTTCTGCATCTACAACGACGCCTCGCTCGCCATCGCGCGGCTGCTGGAGCTGGGGGCGTCGCGGGTCGCCTATGTGGATGTCGACGTGCATCACGGGGACGGGGTGCAGGCGGCGTTCTGGGAGGATCCGCGGGTGCTGACGATCTCCCTGCACGAGCACCCCCGGACGCTGTTCCCGCAGACCGGGTGGCCGGAGGAGACCGGGGCGGACTCGGCCGAGGGCAGCGCCGTGAACGTGGCGCTGCCGGCGGGGACGGGGGACGCGGGGTGGCTGCGGGCGTTCCACGCGGTGGTGCCGGAGCTCATCGCGGACTTCCGGCCGGATGTGCTGGTGACGCAGCACGGGGCGGACACGCACTTCGAGGATCCGCTGGCTCATCTCGCGGTGTCGTTGGACGCGCAGCGGGCCGTGCAGGTGGCGTGTCATGAGCTGGCGCACGAGTACGCGGGCGGGAAGTGGATCGCGCTCGGGGGCGGAGGGTACGCCGTGGTGGACGTCGTACCCCGGTCCTGGACGCATCTGGTGGCCATCGCCGCGGGGCGGCCGGTCGAACCCGAGGAGATGATTCCCGAGGGGTGGCGGCAGCACGTGTTCGCCCGGACCAGGCAGTTGGCCCCGGCGCGGATGACCGACGGGCGGTGGCCGGTGTCCTACGCGGAGTGGGATGCGGGGTACGACCCCGCGGACCGGCTGGACCAGGCGGTGCTGGCGACTCGGCGGGCGGTTTTTCCGCTGCGGGGGTTGCTGGCGTAAGGCCGGCCGGGACGGCGCGGCGCTACTCCGACCGTGCGGTGTTTCCCCGTTCCCGTCTCCCGACCCGCCCTCATCCGCCAGCATCGCTCCCGTGTTGAGCACCGGTGCCCTCCGCGCCCATCTGCTGGCCGCTCGTCTGGCCGGACCCGTGGCCACCTCCCGGGAGGAGAGTCTGCGGAGTTATCGGTTGTTCGCTGCTCGGGACCCGAGGCTGCTGATCGGACTCGATCCTGAATGGGCATGGAATGAGCGTGATCTGATCGGTCTCATGGCTGACAAGTGCGGGGTTTCGGGCAATCCTCGACACACAACCGGCCGTGATGTGATCGATCCCGAACGGACGCTCGCCGCGCTCGACGCCTTCGCCGAGCGCCTCGCGGCAGTCGCCCAGCGCAGCGGGGCCGTGCTTCTCGGCACCGGCCATCCGCACCGGCTGCTCGGGTTCTACGCCGCTCTCGCGGACGCCCTGTCGGCGGCGGGATGTGCCGTCCTCACCCCTGCGCATGGTCGCCGTGTCGACATAACGACCCGGTTCGGTCTACGCACGTACAACCTCGAGTACGTACGAGGAGTCGCGCTCGTGCGGGGACCGGACGCGGAGAGCTCCGGTGGTGAGCCCGGCGCACACACGCATTCGCCGCTCCCGGTTCGTACCGCCCTGGCGGCCGCGGCGGAGAGCGGGGGGCCGCTTCCGGAGCTCGTGATCGGGGATCACGGCTGGGTCTGCGGAGCAGGTCAGCTGGGGTTCGAGGCCATGGGGCCGGCGGACACGGACGACCCCGCGCTCTTCGTGGGCGAGGCCGAGGGGGTCGTGTCCGTCGTCGTTCCACTTGATGACGGCGTGCGCTCCGATTACTACCTGCCGCTGACCCGCTACGTACTCAATCGAGCGTGTCTGTCACAGTAGGCCGCCGATGGGTGCACCTCTTCCCCACTTGCATCACCCGCCCCTACATTGGGGAGTGAGCACGCAGCGACGAAGAGTCACCGGAAGGGGAAGCCGGTGGCCGTCGAGTGCGGAAGGTTCAGGTGTGTCATGGCTGCTGAACAGAGGCCTCTGAGTGAGGTTCAGTTTCTGACCGTGGCGGAAGTCGCCTCGGTGATGCGAGTGTCGAAGATGACCGTGTACCGGCTGGTGCACAGCGGTCATCTGCCCGCGATCAGGGTGGGACGGTCTTTCCGTGTCCCCGAGAACGCGGTTCACGAGTACCTCCGCGAGAGCTATGTGGGGGTGGAGACAGCCTGACGACGACCGGACTCGGAGAGGTTCCCAGAGGTCTCAGGGCACTCGTGGACCCCTGCCGGATCTCCCCGGTTCACCTCGATTACGACCTCAGCGCTCGGGCGGGTAGGCTAACCCCTCGTAGGTCGTGTGGGCCCATGATGCCCAGCACCGAGTGATGAGAAGTGAGCGAGGGTAGTCGTGGGCTCTGTTATCAAGAAGCGGCGCAAGCGGATGGCCAAGAAGAAGCACCGCAAGCTGCTCAAGCGCACGCGCGTTCAGCGTCGCAACAAGAAGTAAGCGACGCCGCGGAAGCGTGCGTGTGGCCCCCCACCCGTTACCGGTGGGGGGCCACACGTGTGTCAGGACGCGCGCGTGGGCCTGATGTCGTCACCTCACGCAGTGGGCGGTCATCACAGCGCAACATCGAACCGCTAAGTTGGCGGGACACGGGGAACGCGGCACAGGACTGGGGCTGTACCAGAGCTGGACTACGGCTGGAAGGAAGGCGCTGATCTTGGGAAAGGTCGTGCTCGTTACCGGAGTGGCCCGACAGCTGGGGGGCCGGTTCGTACGACGCATACAGCGTGACCCGCAGGTGGACCGGGTGATCGCCGTGGACGCGGTGGCGCCGGAGCATCACCTGGGCGGCGCCGACTTCATCCAGGCGGACATCAGGCAGCCCGGCATCGCACGGGTCCTGGCCGAGACGGCCGCCGACACCGTCGTACACCTGGACGTGACGGCGATGGCGCTCGGCAGCGGGAGCCGGACCACGGTCAAGGAGACCAACGTCATCGGCACCATGCAGCTGCTCGGTGCCTGCCAGAAGTCGCCGAACGTGCAGCGGCTCGTGGTGAAGTCCAGTACGAACGTGTACGGGTCCGCGCCCCGCGATCCCGCCGTGTTCACGGAGACCACCCCGCCCAAGTCCCTGCCCTCCGGCGGCTTCGCCAAGGACACGGTCGAGGTCGAGGGGTATGTACGGGGCTTCGCGCGGCGGCGCCCCGACGTGGCCGTGTGCGTGCTCAGGTTCGCCAACATCCTGGGGCCGACGGCGGACACCCCGCTCGCCTCGTACTTCGCGCTGCCGGTGCTGCCGACCGTGTTGGGGTACGACCCGAGGCTGCAGTTCGTGCACGAGGACGACGTGATCGAGGTGCTCAGGATCGCCTCGCACGAACCGGAGCGGGGCACGCTCAACAGCGGCACCTTCAACATCGCGGGCGACGGTGTCCTGTTGCTGTCGCAGTGTTCGCGGCGGCTAGGCCGGCCCACCGTGCCCCTGCTGCTGCCGGCCGTCACCTGGGCCGGTTCGCTGGTGCGTACGCTGGGGATGACGGACTTCTCGCCCGAGCAGATCCGGTTGCTCACCCACGGCCGGGTCGTGTCGACGGTCCAGATGCGTGAGACGCTCGGATTCCGGCCGAAGTACACGACGGCCGAGACCTTCGCGGACTTCGCGCGCAGCCAGGGTCCCGGGCTGCTGCCGCCGGAGGCCCTCGAGAGGGCCGTCGACCGGATCGCCGCGCTGCCGCCTCTCGCCGGCAGCGGCCACCCCCCGACGCAGAGCGCCAACTGAGGAGCGCATCAACGATGGCGGACGCCAAGGTCATTCCGTTCGACGACGACCGGTCCCGCGCAGGCGCCGTACAGCGGCCGACGCGGCGCCGGAGCGCGGGGAGCCGGCGCAAGGGCACCGAGCCCGCGCTGGTCCGTGAGGTCCAGCCCCTGCCCAGCGGGGCTTTCGCGCAGGATGATGTTCCTGTGACGCGTGAGGAACAGCCGGCGCAGCAGGCGAACGACGAGGGCGGCCTGGAGCGGCGCATCGCCGGGGGCCTCAGCTTCCTGCGCCGGCGGCTCACCGGGGACTACGAGGTCGACGACTTCGGGTACGACGAGGAACTCACCGACCAGGTCCTGATGTCCCTGCTGCGGCCGGTGTACGAGAAGTACTTCAGGGTCGAGGTGAAGGGCGTCGAGAACATCCCGGCGGAGGGCGGCGCGCTGATCGTCGCCAACCACTCCGGGACGCTGCCGCTGGACGGCCTGATGATGCAGGTCGCCGTCCACGACCACCACCCCGCGAACCGGCATCTGCGGCTGCTGGCGGCGGACCTGGTGTTCATGCTGCCGGTGGTCAACGAACTCGCCCGCAAGCTCGGCCACACCCTGGCCTGCGCGGAGGACGCCGAACGGCTGCTCGGGCAGGGCGAAGTGGTCGGTGTGATGCCCGAGGGCTTCAAGGGCATCGGCAAGCCCTTCAGCGAGCGCTACAAGCTCCAGCGCTTCGGCCGGGGCGGTTTCGTCTCCACGGCTCTGCGGCAGCGCACGCCGATCATCCCGTGCTCGATCGTCGGCGCGGAGGAGATCTACCCGATGATCGGCAACGCGAAGACGCTGGCCCGCGTCCTGGGCTTCCCGTACTTCCCGCTCACCCCGACCTTCCCGTGGCTGGGCCCGCTCGGCGCGGTCCCGCTGCCGACGAAGTGGACGATCCAGTTCGGCGAGCCGATCCCCACGGACGGCTACCCGCCGGAGGCCGCCGAGGACCCGATGCTGATGTTCAACCTGACGGACCAGGTCAGGGAACAGATCCAGCACACGCTGTACAAACTGCTGGTGCAGCGGCGGTCGGTGTTCTTCTGAGGTTGCTTGTTGTACGACAGTGGGGGCGCTCTTCCTGAGAAGGGCGCCCCCACTGTCGTACCGGAAGAGCTAGTTCGCGTCCTCGCCGTTGATGCCCAGGCCGGGGAGGAGGCCTGGGAGGAGGGGTGGGAGGGTGACGTCCGGGTCGGCCGAGGGGGCCGGGGACGTCGGGGTGGCGGTGCCGGTGTCCTTCGGGGGGTCGAGGAGGCCGCCGGTGTTGCCGCCGAGCAGGCCGTCGTCCTCACCGCCGGACGGGGTGGACTTGCTGGGGCTGCTGCCGCCGGTGTGCTCCGGGGAGCCACCAGGACCCGGGGCCGTCGAGCGGCCGGAGCCGGTCGAGGTGTCCGAGGACGCCGAGCCGGAGCCGCCCTGCCGCTGCCCTCCCTTGCCGCCGCTCTGCGCCGGGGGTTCCGGGAGCAGGGACTGCAGCGGCGCGACCTCTTCGTCTATGGCGTCGAAGACCTCGGACACCTGCTCGCTGACATCGCCGAGCTGGACGGGCAGCCGGTCGCGGAGCGCGCCCCATGCCTCGCGGTGCGAGCGCGAGAAGCCGGCGAGGGCCTGGATGGGGCCCAGGGAGTTCGGGTCGCGCTCGTACGCCGCGTGCAGCAGGCGGTGGCCCTCGGCGGCGTCGTGCTGCATGCCCGAGAGCGCGCGGCGGATCTCGCCCACGGACTCGTGGTCGAGGTGACCGCCCCGGCCGCGCTCCATCAGACGGCGGGCCTCGTTCAGCCGGGTGGAGGCCTGGTCGAGGTAGGCGACACCGCGCTCGTCGTCCCCGTCGGACAGATAGGTGAGCTTGAAGTCCTCGATGCCGCGCTTGAGGCCGTACAGCGAATCCCCGGGCAGCGCGTCCGAGCTGGCCGCGGCCACACCGCCGAAGGCTCCGGCGGCGACTCCGACGCTCAGGCCGCCCGCGGCCAGGCCCTTGGTGAGCCGGGATCGCGGTCGCAGTTTCCCGAGCCCACTCGCCCGGTGGGTGCCCTTGGCCCGACGGGAGCGCTGCTCGGGGACCGCGGGTTCCGCCCCGTCGCCCTCCAGCAGCATGGCCTCCATCGCGGCCACCAGCTGGGCTCGCTGGACGACCTTGACCTTCGGGTCCAGCTCAGGTCTGGGCAGCTCGCCGAGACACTCCGCGAGGGCCAAAAGACGGTCCGGATCGGGGTGTTCCGCGGCGGCCGGCGCTGGTCCTTCGGACTGCTGCTCGGCCGCCGGTTCCCGGTCGGACTGCTCCTCCAGGGCCTGGGCGAAGGCGTTCGCCCGCCGGTGCGCCGATACGTTCGCGATCACTGGCGGCACCTCCTCTCGTCATGACGGTCGACTCCCCAGGGGGTCCTGAGGGTTGCACGCCCTGACCACAAGCACACGATCGGGTGATCGAAGTCGGCCAGGGAGTGACCACAGGGAGCCTGCATCCCGCACAACGAGTGGCGTGGCACTTGGGTTACGGACTGCGGATGATCGGATCGGGGAGTCAACGGACTTTCACCGAGAGCTAGTTGACGGTTACCGGACGTGTGCTCTCAGCGGGCGTCGTCCGGGAGGAGCCGGGCCAGGGTGCGGACGGCCCGGTACTGGAGGGTCTTGATGGCGCCCTCGTTCTTGCCCATCACCCGAGCGGTCTCGGCGACCGAGAGTCCTTGGAGGAAACGGAGGGTCACGCATTCCTGCTGCTGTGGGTTGAGCCGGCGGACGGCGTCCAGCAGCGCGGCGTTGGAGAGGGACTCCAGGACGGAGTCCTCGGGTGAGCGCTCGACCTCGTTGGCGTCGAGCATCTCGCCGGTGGTGATCTCCAGCCGGAAGCGGCTCGACTTGAAGTGGTCGGCGACGAGGTTGCGCGCGATGGTGACGAGCCAGGCGCCGAAATCGCGGCCCTGCCAGGTGAAGGTGCCGATCCTTCGGAGCGCGCGCAGGAACGTCTCGCTCGTCAGGTCCTCGGCGGTGGCCTTACCTCCTACCCGGTAATAGATGTACCGGTACACCGTGTCGCTGTACTGGTCGTACAGGCGGCCGAAAGCGTCGGCCTCGCCGGCCTGGGCGCGTTCGACCAGGTCCATCATGCGGGCGCTGTCGCTGTCCGCGGCCGGACGGCGGGCCGGTGCGGCACCGGTCGAACGCCCTCGTCTGCCGACGGCCGCGGAGCCCTCGGCCAGTGCGTAGCACGGGCCGATCGGTGCCGCGGCTACGGCGAAGGCGGGGACGGCGTACGCGGTGGGGACGAAGCCGCGCAACAGGTCTTGGACCGTTGTGCGCAGCGTAGCCAGGCCCGAGGCGTCAACCCCGACGTGTGGGTACACGGGACTCCCAGAGGCAGAGCTTCCATCACGTGCAGTGCGGGACCGTTCACCCGTCGTAGCGACGGAGGGGTACCGGATTGCGTCTGAGGAGAATAACGCTTAGTGCAGGCGCTGCTACACCCAGTTGCTCTATTCATCGATTACGTCGCTTCCGTAACCGATTGGGGGCCGTTCAAGTGCCTGAGAGTGACCGGTTGTTGATCGAAAACGGTCGTGTTCTGTCAGGGAACGGGGCGTGTTGTGGCCGTGTGCAGCCAATGCGCCTGCACACGGGGTTACGCGTACAAAACCCGGGGATTGGTGTGTTTGCCCGGTTACCGGCGGCGCTTGTGCAGGGCGATCGCCGCCGCCGTGCCGCCCGCCACCGCTCCCACGCCCGCGGCCGCCGGGATGCCGACCTTCGCCGCCTTGCGGCCCGTGCGGTAGTCGCGCAGCCGCCAGTCCAGTCGGCGGGCGTGCTTGCGGAGCTTGGCGTCCGGGTTGATCGCGTAGGGGTGACCCACCAGCGAGAGCATCGGGATGTCGTTGTGGCTGTCGCTGTACGCCGCGCAGCGCGACAGGTCGAGACCCTCCGCCGCCGCCAGGGCCCGGACCGCCTCCGCCTTCGCGGGGCCGTGCAGGGGTTCACCGACCAGCTTGCCCGTGTAGACGCCGTCCACCGACTCCGCCACCGTGCCCAGGGCGCCGGTGAGGCCGAGGCGGCGGGCGATCACCTGGGCGATCTCCACCGGGGCCGCGGTGACGAGCCACACCTTCTGGCCGGCGTCCAGGTGTGCCTGCGCCAGCGCGCGCGTGCCCGGCCAGATGCGCTCGGCCATGTACTCGTCGTAGATCTCCTCGCCGATCGACTGGAGTTCGGCGACGCGGTGGCCCTGCACGATGGAGAGCGCCGAGTCGCGGGCCTCCTGCATGTGTTCGGGGTCCTCGACACCGGCGAGGCGGAACCACGCCTGCTGCCAGGCGAATTTCGCCAGCTCGCGGGTCTCGAAGAACTTCCGTTTGTACAGGCCACGGCCGAAGTGGAAGAGGGCGGCGCCCTGCATCACCGTGTTGTCCAGGTCGAAGAAGGCGGCGGCCTTGTCGTCACCCAGAACCGGGAACACTGACGCCGGTTGCGTACCAGGGGTCTCCTCGACCTCCTGGGAGGACTTGCGCGCGGCCTCCGCCGAGGCCTCGCCTGCCAACACGCTTCGCGCCGTGGCGGAGCGCCTACGAGGAGTGAGCCATCCGAGAGCGGCCATGGCGTGAGCATAGCCATTCTGTTCGGTGGTTCCGGAGTCGAGAGGTTTGGAGGGTGTGAACACTCCACGACTGTGCCGTTAAACAGGCGGTCACGGTCGGCGGCGACGCGCGGGAGAATGGCCCGCATGAGTCCCATCTTCCGCCGAAAGCAGGCCAGGGCCCCCGAGGACCGGCTCGTCACCCTGATCCGCAAGCCCGGTTGTCATCTGTGCGACGACGCACAGCTGGTGATCGAGAAGGTCTGTGGAGATCTCGGGGTTCCCTGGGAGTACAAGGACATCGAGCAGGACCCCCGACTCCACGAGCAGTACTGGGAGCAGATCCCCGTGGTACTCGTCGACGGTGAGCAGCACACGTTCTGGCGAGTGAACGAGGAACGTCTTCGCAAGGCACTGACGGACTAGTCCACCTGGCCCGGCCGGTCGCTTAGGATCGATGGCGAAGTTGCCTCGGGGGCGGGATTGAAGAGGGAAGTGTGCGGTTTTGCCTCCGAGAGAGACACGCGTGACCCCGGTCACGTTGGCCGGGCAAATCGGACACCATCTTTGTGCACGCGTTCACAAAGACATAGCCTGCATTCGACGGGGCGGTCCGGGGACGTGTGACCGCCTACAGCCCCGCTCTACCCGCAGGAGCACCGTGGCAACTGGCCGAACTCACCGACCGGCGACCCGTAGCCGAGGGATTCCCGAGGCCACCGTCGCCCGCCTTCCGCTGTACCTTCGAGCCCTGACGGCACTGTCCGAGCGCTCGGTACCCACGGTGTCCTCCGAGGAACTCGCCGCCGCCGCCGGGGTCAACTCCGCGAAGCTGCGCAAGGACTTCTCCTACCTGGGTTCCTACGGAACGCGCGGTGTCGGCTACGACGTCGAGTATCTCGTCTACCAGATCTCCCGCGAACTGGGCCTGACCCAGGACTGGCCGGTCGTGATCGTCGGTATCGGCAACCTCGGCGCCGCTCTCGCCAACTACGGCGGCTTCGCGTCCCGTGGGTTCCGCGTCGCCGCGCTGATCGACGCCGATCCGGCGATGGCCGGCAAGCCCGTCGCGGGCATTCCCGTGCAGCACTCCGACGACCTGGAGAAGATCGTCGAGGACAACGGCGTCTCCATCGGTGTCATCGCGACCCCCGCCGGTGCCGCCCAGCCGGTCTGTGACCGGCTCGTGGCCGCCGGCGTCACCTCCATCCTGAACTTCGCGCCGACCGTGCTGTCCGTGCCGGACGGCGTCGACGTGCGCAAGGTCGACCTCTCCATCGAGCTGCAGATCCTCGCCTTCCACGAGCAGCGCAAGGCCGGTGAGGAGGCCGCCGCCGCTTCCGACGGCGCCGCTCCGGTCGTCGCCGGCCGCGGCGGCTCCGCCGACAAAGGGCCCGACGGGGACGTACCCGCCGTGATGCCGGCATGAGTCTCCTCGTCGTCGGGCTGAGCCACCGCAGCGCGCCGGTCAGTGTGCTGGAGCGGGCGGCGCTGCATGCCGATGCGCAGGTCAAGCTGGTCCAGGACACGGTCGCCGCGGAACCGGCCACGGAGGCCGCGGTGCTCGCGACCTGCAACCGGATCGAGCTGTACGCCGACGTGGACAAGTTCCACGCGGGCGTGGCCGAGCTGTCCACGCTGCTCGCCCAGCACAGCGGGGTGGGGCTCGAGGAGCTCACTCCGTATCTCTACGTGCACTACGAGGACCGGGCCGTCCATCACCTCTTCTCCGTGGCCTGCGGGCTCGACTCCATGGTCGTCGGCGAGGGGCAGATCCTCGGGCAGATCAAGGACTCGCTGGCGCGGGCGCAGGAGCTGCACACGGCCGGGCGGCTGCTGAACGACCTCTTCCAGCAGGCGCTGCGGGTCGGCAAGCGGGCCCACTCCGAGACGGGGATCGACCGGGCCGGGCAGTCGCTGGTCACCTTCGGGCTGGAGCAGCTGGCTCTGGGTGCCGAGGTGCCGGACTGGGCGCGGGGCAAGAAGGCGCTGGTCATCGGCGCCGGATCGATGTCCTCGCTGGCCGCGGCGACGCTGGCGCGGGCGGGTGTCCCCCAGATCGTGATCGCCAACCGTACGGCCGACCGGGCCGAGCGGCTCGCGGAGATCCTCAACGAGGGCGCTTCGGGCGGGGACGTGGTGGCCCGTGCGGTACCGATGGCTTCGGTGCCGGACGAGCTGACACGTGCCGATGTCGTGGTGTCCTGTACGGGGGCGACCGGGCTCGTCCTCAGTGCCGAGACCGTCGCCGCCGCGCGGGGGTGGGTCGCACAGCCCGGCGCCGACGAGGTGTCGCCCCTCGGCGGATCGGGAGCCGCCCCGGCGGCCCGAGTGCCCGCGGGCTCCGGAGCCGACGAGAACTGTCCGCTCGACCTGGCCCCCGTGCAGGCCACCGCCGGTTTCTCCGTGCTCGGTGAGGCCGCCGTGGCCGGAATGGCCGCCTCCGAGCTGGAACAGCACGCCGCCTGGGTGGACAACGCTCCTCGGCCGCAGAGCTCCGGGCCTGCCGTGACCGTGCTCGACCCCGCCGAGGAGGCCGACGCCATCGCCGCCCTCGCGGCCACCGCCGCCGTCATCGGGCGGGTGCCCGAGCGGCGCAGGCCCGAGCCCGTCGCCGAGATCCCGCGCCCCACCCCCTCGCTCTTCCTGCTCGACCTCGCCATGCCCCGGGACATCGACGCCGCCGTGCACCGGCTGGCCGGGGTACGGCTCGTCGACATCGAGTCGCTCGCCGACGCCTCGGCGGACGCTCCGATGGCGGCCGACGTCGACCAGGTCCGTCGTATCGTCGCGGACGAGGTCGCCGCCTTCGGGGCGGCGCTCAGGGCCGCGCACATCACGCCCACCGTCGTCGCGCTGCGGACCATGGCCGCCGATGTCGTCGCGAACGAGATCGCGCGGCTCGACGGGCGGCTGCCGGGCCTGGACGACAAACAGCGCGGGGAGATCACGCAGACCGTACGGCGAGTGGTCGACAAGCTGCTGCACGCGCCGACCGTACGGGTCAAGCAACTCGCGGCCGAGCCCGGCGGTGCCGGGTACGCGGACGCGTTGCGGACTTTGTTCGACCTCGACCCCGAGACGGTGGCCGCCGTCTCCCGCGCCGAGGACAGCACCACCGATGAGAAAGACCGAGGCTCGTCATGAGTACCAAGGCGCTACGGCTGGGGACCAGGCGGAGCAAACTCGCCATGTCCCAGTCGCGGCAGGTGGCGGACGCCGTGAGCCAGGTGACCGGGCGGCCCGTCGAGCTCGTGGAGATCACCACGTACGGCGATGTGTCCAGGGAGGCGCTCGCGCAGATCGGCGGCACGGGAGTGTTCGTGACCGCGCTGCGCGAGGCCCTGCTCAAGGGCGAGGTCGACTTCGCGGTGCACTCGCTCAAGGACCTGCCCACCGGGCAGCCGGACGAGCTGGCGCTGGCCGCGATACCCGCACGCGAGGACCCGCGGGACGTCATCGTCGCCCGGGACGCCCTGAAGTTCACCGACCTGCCCCGCGGAGCCCGCATCGGTACCGGTTCGCCCCGGCGCACCGCACAGCTGAACGCGTACGCCCGCGCACACGGACTTGATATCGAGACGGTTGCGATCCGGGGGAACATCGACACCCGGGTGCGGTTCGTGCGCGATGGTGAGCTGGATGCGGTGGTGCTGGCCGCGGCAGGGCTGCAGCGCATCGGCCGTATCGACGAAGTGACCGATTTCCTCTCGGTCGACACAGTTTTGCCTGCTCCCGGCCAGGGAGCACTCGCGATCGAGTGCACCGCGGACAACGCGGAGCTGATCGCAGCGCTCGGCGAGCTCGACGACCCGTTCACGCGGGTCGCCGTGACCGCCGAACGGTCACTGCTCGCCGCCCTGGAGGCCGGCTGCTCCGCCCCTGTGGGCGCGCTGGCCGACCTGCTGGCCGACGGGCAGATTGTCAAGGAAATGCGCCTGCGGGGCGTCGTCGGCACCACCGACGGCTCGCGCACGGTGCAGTTGTCCACCACCGGTCCCGTGCCCGAGACGTACGACCAAGCAATGGCGCTCGGCCGTGAACTAGCGGCCGAGATGCTTGCCCAGGGCGCGGCCGGTCTGATGGGGGAGCGAGCACTGTGAGCCCCACCACACTTCCCGTCGGTCCCGAACACGGGCACGTCACCTTCCTGGGTGCCGGACCCGGAGATCCGGGACTGCTGACTCTGCGCGCCGTCGAGGCGCTCACGAACGCGGACGTTCTCGTCGCCGGGCACGAGGTGCTCGACGTCGTGCGCGTCCACGCTCGGTCGGGCGTCGCCGTCGTGAACACGGACACCGAGTCGCCTTCGACTCCGGTTCCGGGCACGGGCGCGCCCCAACTGACAGTTGTTGACGGCACGTCAACAACCGCCCCTGCCCCCGCTGTACGGGATGCCGCACATCTTGTCATGGAGGCCGCGCGGGGCGGCAGGCGGGTCGTGCGTGCGGTGTCCGGGGACCCCGGGCTCGACGCGTACGCCGCCGAGGAGATGCTGGCCTGCGCCCGCGCGGGCGTGCCTTTCGAGGTCGTGCCCGGTGTCGCCGCGGCCGTCGGCGTGCCCGCGTACGCCGGTGTTCCGCTGCGCGACGCGCAGGGCGCGGACGTGCGGTTCGTGGACGCGCGGACGGCCTCCGACCGGTGCTGGACGGAGGTGGGGGTGTCGGACGGGACCGTGGTCGTGTCGACGACCCTGGACTCCGTGGGCGCCGCCGCCGGTGAGCTGGTCGCGGCCGGGCGCAAGCCCGATACGCCGATGACGGTCACCGTCGCCGGTACGACCACGCGCCAGCGGACCTGGACGGCCACCCTGGGCACCATCGCCCAGACACTCAAGCAGGCCAGGGTACTGCCCTCGCCCGAGGGCGGGCGGCCGGTGATAGCCGTGGTCGGTGAGCGTTCGGCCGCCGCGCAGCGCGACCAGCTGTCGTGGTTCGAGAACAAGCCGCTGTTCGGCTGGAAGGTTCTCGTGCCGCGTACGAAGGAGCAGTCGGCCTCGCTCTCCGACCAGCTGCGGTCCTACGGGGCCGTGCCGCACGAGGTGCCGACGATCGCCGTCGAGCCGCCGCGCACGCCCCAGCAGATGGAGCGGGCGGTCAAGGGGCTCGTGACCGGGCGCTACGAGTGGATCGCCTTCACCTCCGTCAACGCCGTCAAGGCGGTACGGGAGAAGTTCGAGGAGTACGGGCTCGACGCGCGTGCCTTCGCGGGGATCAAGGTCGCCGCGGTGGGCGAGCAGACGGCGAAGGCGCTGGTCGCCTTCGGTGTGAAGCCCGATCTGGTGCCGAGCGGTGAGCAGTCGGCCGCGGGGCTTCTCGAGGACTGGCCGCCGTACGACCCGGTCTTCGACCCGATCGACCGGGTGTTCCTGCCGCGCGCCGACATCGCGACCGAGACGCTGGTCGCCGGGCTCATCGAGCTCGGGTGGGAGGTCGACGACGTCACCGCCTACCGGACCGTGCGGGCCTCGCCGCCGCCGGCGGAGACGCGGGAGGCGATCAAGGGGGGCGGGTTCGACGCCGTGCTCTTCACGTCGTCGTCGACCGTGCGGAACCTGGTGGGTATCGCCGGGAAGCCGCACAACGTGACCGTGATCGCGTGCATCGGTCCCGCCACGGCCAAGACGGCCGAGGAGCATGGGCTGCGGGTGGACGTGATGGCTCCCGAGCCGTCCGTGCACAAGCTGGCCGAGGCGCTCGCCGACTTCGGTTTGAAGCGGCGTGCGGCGGCGCTGGAGGCGGGGGATCCGGTGACGCGGCCGAGTGAGCGGCGGCCGGGGGCCAGGCGTCGGCGGTCGACTACCTGAGGTCTGGGGTTGTCTGCGGGTTCGGTGGGGGCGGGCGTTGTGCGCAGTTCCCCGCGCCCCTGATGCCTGCGGCGGCCTGTTGCGGTCCGGTGGGGGCGGGTGTAGCGCGTGGGGTGCACGGGTCCCACCCAGGGGCGCAGGGGAACTGCGCGACCGGCCCCCACCGGCCCGCAGCCGCCTGGCAACCTCACCCGGCACCCCATGGGCGCCCCGTCCAAGTCCGACGCAACGTCGGCAAAGGGACCCTTGAGCCGGGCGTAGCGTAGGGATATGACGACGTACGGATCCTTTCCCGGTACGCGGCCCCGGCGGCTGCGGACCACTCCCGTCATGCGCCGCATGGTCGCCGAGACCCGGCTGCACCCCGCCGACTTCATCCTTCCGGCGTTCGTGCTGGAAGGGGCGAGTGAGCCCGTGCCGATCTCGGCGATGCCCGGGGTCGTGCAGCACACCCGGGACAGCCTGAAGAAGGCGGCCGCGGAGGCCGTGGCGGCCGGGGTGTCCGGGATCATGCTCTTCGGGGTGCCGGAGGAGTCGAAGAAGGACGCGGTCGGGACGCCGGGGACCGATCCCGACGGGATTCTGCAGGTCGCCATCCGGGACGTGCGGGCCGAGGTCGGGGACGACCTGCTCGTGATGTCCGACCTGTGTCTCGACGAGACGGTCGACCACGGGCACTGCGGGGTGCTGGACGCGGAGGGGCGCGTCGACAACGACGCCACCCTGGAGCGGTACGCCGAGATGGCCCAGGTGCAGGCCGACGCGGGCGCCCATGTCGTGGGACCCAGCGGGATGATGGACGGGCAGGTCGGGGTCGTCCGGGACGCGCTCGACCAGATCGGGCGGGAGGACGTGGCCATCCTGGCGTACACGGCGAAGTACGCGTCTGCCTTCTACGGGCCGTTCCGGGAGGCCGTCGCGTCCTCGTTGCAGGGCGACCGCAAGACGTACCAGCAGGACCCGGCGAACGTGCGGGAGTCGCTGCGGGAGCTCGCCCTCGATCTGGAGGAGGGCGCCGACATGGTGATGGTCAAGCCGGCCGGGCCGTATCTCGACGTGCTCGCGCGGGTCGCGGACGCCGTGGACGTGCCGGTCGCCGCCTATCAGATCTCCGGTGAGTACTCGATGATCGAGGCCGCCGCCGAGAAGGGCTGGATCGACCGGGACCGGGCGATCCTGGAGACGCTGACCGGAATCAAGCGGGCCGGAGCGCAGAACATCCTCACCTACTGGGCCACCGAGGTGGCGCAGAAGCTCGGCTGACGAAGCCGCCGGACGGCGTGTCACGGCAACGGTTCGAGCTCGGTCCGGATACGGGCCGAGCTCGTTCCGGCCAACGTCCGGATAACACCGCCCACTTAGCTCGGTGATCTTCTGGCGTTGTGTCCGTAATGCGCATCCGGATGTGGTGGATTTGTCGGGTTGCGTCGAGTCTTCCGCTTGATGGAATGCTTACATCCATTGAATTGACGAGTTCCCGACATCCTTCATATCTTCTGCGCCTGGCCTGATCCATTCGGAACGGTTCCGAGCGGCGATCTATGGGGGGACACCACCATGAGCTGGTTCATCGAGGCACTCAAGAAGTACGCGGTCTTCAGCGGGCGTGCGCGCCGCAAGGAATACTGGATGTTCGCCCTGTTCGCGGGGATCATCTACGTCGTGTTCCTCGCCATCGGCCTCGCCACCAAGCAGTCGTGGCTCCCGCTCCTCCCCTACATCGCCTTCCTGCTGCCCGGCCTTGCCGTCACCGCGCGCCGTCTGCACGACACGGGCCGCAGCGGCTGGTGGATCCTGTTCGCGTTCGTCCCGCTCGTCGGCGGCATCACCCTGTTCGTCTTCTCGGTGCTGGACAGCGAGCCGAGCGAGAACAAGTACGGCCCCAACCCGAAGGGCTTCGCCCCGGCGCACGTGTGATGCCGTAGCTCTGCTTCAAGAGGCCGCCCGGTCAGTGCCGGGCGGCCTTCTGGTTTTCCGCGGGGCTTGCCGCGGCCGCCTTGTGCGTGGCCGGGCCCTCGTCGCGTACGCCCTGACCGTCCTTGCAGCCCGTCAGCGCGGCGAGGGTGAGGAGGGCGAGGGCGGTCGCGGTGAGTCTGTGGGGGGTGTGGGGGTGGGTGGGCATGGGATCAGGCTGCGGGGCAGCGGGGGCGTTCGCCAGCTCTCGCGGGGGATTCGGGACGGCTCTGTGGCGGGGGATGTGTTGACCTGCGGGAATGTGGCTTCCCGAGTCCCTGCTGTGGGACGCGGGACGGGGCATGTCGGGCGCCGGGCACCATCAAGTCGCCTGGGGAGTTAGGTTCTTGGGCATCGCGGTGGTTGTCCGTTGAAGGACCGACACATTCACAGGGGAGGCGCCCATGTCCGGTGACGCGCTCAGCCAGGACCCGGCCGAGCTGGCCAAGAGGATCGACACCACCAAGGCGCATCCGGCCCGCGTCTACGACGTCTTCCTCGGCGGCAAGGACAACTACCCCGCCGACCGTGAGGCGGCCGCCGCCGCGCTCGCCGCCAACCCCCGCGGCTACCTCGACGTACGCCACAACCGCGACTTCATGCGCCGGGCCGTCGACCGGCTCACCGCGCGGGACGGGATCCGGCAGTTCCTCGACATCGGCACCGGGCTGCCCACCGGGGAGAACGTCCACCAGATCGCCCAGCGGATCCGGCCCGAGGCGCGGGTCGTCTACGTCGACAACGACCCGGTGGTGCTGGCGCACGCCCGCGCGTTGCTCGCGAGCGGGCCCGAGGGGCGTACGGACTACATCGACGCCGATTTCAAGAGTCCCGCGCAGATCCTCGAACAGGCCGCCAAAACCCTGGACTTCGACCAGCCGATCGCGCTGTGCCTGGTCGCGATCCTGCACTTCGTCGAGGACGACGAGGCCTATCCGATCGTGCGGGAGCTGGTGGAGGCCCTGCCCGCGGGGAGCCGGGTCGTGCTCAGCCATCTGACCGACGAGATGCATCCCGAGCCCACCCGCGCGGTCCAACGGACGTACACCGAGCGCGGATTCACCTTCGTGTTCCGGTCCAAGGCGCAGGTGGAGCGGTTCTTCACCGAGGTGCCGGGCCTGTCGCTGGACGAGCCCGGTGTGGTGCCCGCGCATCGGTGGCACCCCGGGCCCGCGCCCGAGCCGCCGGCCATCGACGCCGAGGACTTCGCGTCCCTCGACGACATCGCGAAGATCCGCTACCGGGACATCAACGACGTCACGGACGACGACATCAACGTCTACGGGGCGACCGGCACCAAGGCGTGAGCGGGTGCGGGACGTCCGTATCGCGGAAAGGTGCTTGTAGGCGGCATTCATTTGCTTAGGCTGCGCTGGACCCAGTCGTCGAAGTCCGCAGTCGCCAGTCCGCAGTCCGCAGTCCGCAGTCGCCAGTCCGCAGTCGAAGGAGCCGTGCCATGACGGTGCCCACGTTCGCTTCCGTGCCACCGCTCGCCGCCCGGGCCCGCTCGGTCGGTGGGTCGCCGGTACGGGACATCCTCGCCGTCACCGCCCGCCCCGAGGTCATCAACTTCGCGGGCGGGCTGCCGGCGCCCGAACTGTTCGACGCCGAGGGGATCGCGGAGGCGTACCGGGCGGTGCTGGAGGAGGTGCCCGAGCGGGCGCTCCAGTACTCGACCACCGAGGGCGAGCCCGTGCTGCGGGCCGCCCTGGCGGAGCGGATGTCGGTGCGGGGGCTGGGCACCGACCCCGACGACGTCCTGGTCACCACCGGGTCCCAGCAGGCGCTGTCGCTGCTCGCCACCGCGCTGATCGAGCCCGGGGACACGGTGCTCGTCGAGAGCCCCTGTTATCTGGCCGCACTTCAGGCCTTCGGGTTCGCGGGCGCCCGGGTGGTGGCCGTGCCGGGGGACGACGAGGGGCCCGATCCCGTGGCGCTGGAGGAGCTCGTCGTGCGGGAGCGGCCCAAGCTGCTCTACACCGTGCCCACCTTCCAGAACCCGACCGGGCGGACCATGTCCGCGGGGCGCCGGGCCGCCGTCGCGTCCGTGGCCGCGCGGTGCGGGCTGTGGATCGTCGAGGACGACCCGTACGGCGAACTCCGCTTCGAGGGCGAACGGGTGCCGTGGATCGCCGCCCACGAGGAGGTCCGCGACCGGGTCGTGCTGCTCGGGTCCTTCTCCAAGGTCATGGCCCCCGGGCTGCGGCTGGGCTGGCTGCGGGCACCCGGCGAGCTGCGGCGGGCCTGTGCGGTCGCCAAGCAGGCCGCCGATCTGCACACCCCGACCGTCAACCAGCTCGCCGCGGCCCGGTACCTGGCCGACCGCGACCTCGACGCCCATGTGCGGCGCGTCGCGCGGGTCTACGGGGAGCGCCGGGACGCCATGCTCGCGGGGCTGGCCGACGCCCTGCCCGAGGGGTCGGTCTGGACGCGTCCCGAGGGCGGCATGTTCCTCTGGGCGAGGCTTCCGTCGTCGTGCGACACGACCGCGCTGCTGCCGCAGGTCGTGGCGCGGGATGTGGCCTACGTCCCCGGCGCGCCCTTCTACGCCGGTGAGCCCGACCGCTCGACCCTGCGGCTGTGCTTCGTGACGCAGACGCCGGAGGAGATCGGGGAGGGGCTGCGGAGGCTGGGAGAGGCGTTCGGGGCGGTCCGGGACCAGGCTGAGGCACAGGGCGCGCAGGTGCAGGTGCAGGTGCCGGCGTAGGCCTAGGGCGAAGGTCGTAGGGGCGGTGGGGCCCTGGTCGGCGGACGGGGCGGCGGCCCTGTGCCTACGGTGTCGTCATGGCCGATGAGACTGTGCGGGACCCGGGCTTCGACCTCGGTGAGTATCTGGCGCGGATCGGGTGGGAAGGGGAGCGGCGGGCCGACCTGGCGACGCTCGCGGGGGTGCATCTGGCGCACATGCGGGGCATCCCCTTCGAGAACCTCGACGCCCTGAGCCGCAACGCCCCCTCCCTCGAACCCGGCGACCTGATGGCGAAGCTGGTGCGCAGCCGGCGCGGGGGCTATTGCTACGAGCACAACACCCTGCTCCTGCTCGCCCTGGAGGCACTCGGCTTCCGCGTGACCCGGCTGGCGGCCCGAGTCGTCATCGGCGCGGACACCGTCGAGAGCCGGCCCCGCACCCACATGGCGCTGCTCGTGGAGATCCCCGGCGACCCGCAGCCGTATCTCGCCGACGTCGGGTTCGGGGCGATCGGCGCGCTGCTGGAACCGGTGCCGTTGAGGCCGGACACCGAGTTCCGGGACGCCGGGCGCCGGCACCGGCTGGCGCGGGTGCCGCACCGGGGGCCGCTGGAGCTGTGGGTGCTGCAGGCCCACCGGGATGGGCGGGAGGGCTGGGCGGATCAGTACGCCTTCACCCTGGAGCCCTTCGAGGAGCCCGACTTCGAGGTCATCAACTGGCACATCGGGACCAACCCGCGCTCCCCCTTCACCCAGCGGATCTACGTCCAGCGCGTCACCACCGAGCGCCATCTCCTCCTCCACGGCAGCCTGCTCACGGAGACCCGCGCCGACGGCACCGCGCGCAAGCGGGAGTTGACCGGCGAGGCGGAGGTGCGGCGGCTCCTGGAGGAGGAGTTCGGCATCACGGCACCGGAGGGCACGCCGCTGCTCCCCGGCTGACTCCGGTCAGTCCCACCACGTCAGTCCCACCAGAAGGACCAGACGCGCTGGCCCAGCACCGCGTGCTCGGCGTACGCGCGCAGGGTCTCGTGATCCCCCTGGGTGATGTTGTCCGGGCAGAACGCGAAGTGCTCGGCGGCGACGGCCTCCGCCTCGTCCTTCGTCGTGGGCGGGGCGGCGACGGACACCGTCAACCGGTCGAAGCCGAGCGCGACGACGCGTATCCCGAAGCGGTCCTCCCAGGAGCGGAGAATCGCGCAGAGGCGGGCCACGTCGTTCTCGTAGTTCAGCGGTCCCGTCCAGCCGATGGCCGCCGGGATGTCCGCGCTGCGGCGCGCCGGGACCAGGGCGAGGCGGGGATCCTTGAACCACGAGCCCTCGTCGAGCAGTGCGTCCGCGGTCTCGGCGGCACGGGTGTCGGGGTCGGCGGGGAGTGACTCGGGGGCCGGGGCCGGGCCGGGCCAGGTCTCGTCGTACGGGGCGATCGCCTCGTCGAGGTCGCCGGGCTCCTCGATCGCGTACGCCCAGTACTCCGCCAGCAGTTCCTCCGGGTCGTGATCCCCGGGGTACGACATCTCCCCGGGCATCAACTCCCACTCCTCCGGCCCGCCTTGCGTACCGCCCACGTCGATCAGGACGGGCAGCAGCCCGGTCCGCGCCGCCTGGGTACCCAGCGCCGTCCAGGCCCCGGACGACGCCGTGTACTCGGCATGCCACAGCAACGGCTCGTGCCACGGACCGTCGTCCGTCTCGTCGATCAGTCTCCCGAGGGGGAGCCCGAGGCCGAGCGAACGACCACTCGGGTCTGCCGCGAGGGTGGGCAGCGGGTTGGGAAGAGTCGCCATGTCAGTGACTGTAGGGGGAGCCACTGACAATCGCGTTCGGCGTCAGAGCTTCTCGGGCGTCCTGATGCCCAGCAGCGCCATGCCCTGGTGCAGGGTGCGGGCCGTGAGGTCGCACAGGAACAGGCGGTTCTCCACGAGCTCCTGGGCCGGGCGGGGCCTGATCACCGGGCACTGGTCGTAGAACGTGGTGAACAGGGACGCCAGTTGGTACACGTACGCGGCGACCTTGTGGGGGGCGTACTCCGCTGTTGCCTCGAAGACCGTGGCGCCGAAGGCGTCCAGGTGAAGGGCCAACGCCCGCTCCGCCGGGGCCAGTTCGAGCTCCGGGTGCGGAGCAGGAGAGGCGTCCTCCGCCTTGCGCAGGATCGACCTGATACGGGCGTACGCGTACTGGAGGTACACGGACGTGTCGCCGTTCAGCGAGACCATCTGGTCCAGGTCGAACTTGTAGTCGCGGCTCGGCGAGGTCGACAGGTCCGCGTACTTCACGGCGCCGATGCCGACGTACCGGCCGTTCTCGACGATCTCCTCCTCGGTCAGGCCCACCTTCTCGGCCTTCTCGCGGACCACGGCCGTGGCCCGCTGCACCGCCTCGTCCAGCAGGTCCTCCAGCCGTACCGTCTCGCCCTCACGCGTCTTGAACGGCTTGCCGTCCGCGCCCAGGACCGTGCCGTAGCCCATGTTGTGCGCGGTGACGCCCTCGCTCAGCCAGCCCGCGCGCCGGGCCGCCTCGAAGACCATCTTGAAGTGCAGGGACTGGCGTACGTCCACCACGTAGAGGAGCGTGGTCGCCCGGAGGTCGACGACGCGGTTCCTGATCGCCGTCAGGTCGCTCGCCGCGTAGCCGAAGCCGCCGTCCGCCTTCTGCACGATCAGCGGGACCGGCTGGTCGTCCTTGCCGCGGATCTCGTCGAAGAAGACGACCAGCGCGCCCTCGGAGCGGACCGCGACGCCCATCTCCTCCAGGAGGCGGGCGGTCTCGGGCATGCCCTCGTTGTACGCCGACTCGCCGACGATCTCCTCGTCGCGGATCTCCATGTCCAGCTTCTCGAAGACCGAGTAGAAGTAGACCTTCGACTCGTCCACGAACTGCTGCCAGAGTTCGAGGGTCTCCTTGTCACCGGACTGCAGGGCGACGACCCGCTTCCGCGCCCGCTCCTTGAACTCCTCGTCGGAGTCGAAGACCACCCGGGACGCCTTGTACACCCGGTTCAGGTTCGACATGGCCTGCTCGCCGTCGACCTCGCCCGGAGGGGCCAGCTCGCCCGGGTTCTCGATCAGGTACTGGATGAGCATGCCGAACTGGGTGCCCCAGTCGCCGATGTGGTGCCGGCCGATCGTCTTCTCGCCGGTGAAGTCGAGCATGCCGCGCAGGGCGTCGCCGATCACCGCCGAGCGCAGATGACCGACGTGCATCTCCTTCGCCACGTTCGGCTGGGCGTAGTCGATCACCGTGATGCCGGGCTCGTCCTTGAGCGGTACGCCGAGACGGGCGGTGTCCGCGTAACGCGCGGCCAGGGTCTCGGTGATCGCCCGGTCGGTGATCGTGACGTTCAAAAAGCCCGGGCCCGAGACCTCGACGTCCTTGATCACGTCACCGGTCTCGATCCGGGAGACGACCTGCGTCGCCAGGTCCCTCGGGTTCGCCTTGGCCTTCTTGGCGAGGGCGAGGATGCCGTTCGCCTGGAAGTCCGCCCGGTCGCTGCGTCGGAGCAGGGGGTCCGCGGTGGCCTCCGGCAGGGAGGCGGAGATCGCGGAGGTGAGCTGCTGGTTGACGGCGTCGCTGAGGGACGTGACCGGGGCCATGGGAGTGGGTGCCGTTCTCCTCGGGGGATCAGATAGACACGGTCAGTATCCCATGGGGGGTAAAGCCGTTTTCTCCGGCGCGGGGCGGTCTGGGAGAATGAGGTGTCCATCAAGCCTTCAGTACTCCAGTACTTCAGTAAAAGAGGACGTGCCGATCGTGGCTCAGAGCACCGAGACCACCGACTGGGTCTCCCGTTTCGCGGATGAGGTCATCGAGGAGTCGGAGCGTCGGGCCCCCGGCAAACCCGTGGTCGTCGCCTCTGGGCTCTCCCCGTCCGGACCCATCCACCTGGGGAACCTCCGCGAGGTCATGACCCCCCACCTGGTCGCCGACGAGATCCGGCGCCGCGGCCACCAGGTGCGGCACCTCATCTCCTGGGACGACTACGACCGGTACCGCAAGGTGCCGGCCGGCGTCACCGGGGTCGACGAGTCGTGGGCCGAGCACATCGGCAAGCCCCTGACCTCCGTGCCCGCGCCCAAGGGGTCCGCCCACCCGAACTGGGCCGAGCACTTCAAGGCCGCCATGGTCGATTCGCTCGCCGAGCTCGGCGTCGAGTTCGACGGGATCAGCCAGACCGCGCAGTACACCTCGGGCGTCTACCGCGAGCAGATCCTGCACGCCATGGCGCACCGCGGGGACATCGACGCGATCCTCGACCAGTACCGGACCAAGAAGACCCCGGCCGCCGCGAAGAAGCAGCAGAAGCCCCTCGACGACGCCGAGGTCGAGGCCGCCGAAGGGTCCGGCGCGGCCGCCGAGGACGACGGCTCCTCCGGATCCGCCGGGTACTTCCCGTACAAGCCCTACTGCGGCAACTGCGAGAAGGACCTCACCACCGTCACCTCCTACGACGACGCCACGACCGAGCTGTCGTACACCTGCAACGCCTGCGGGTTCTCCGAGACCGTCCGGCTCAACGAGTTCAACCGCGGCAAGCTCGTCTGGAAGGTCGACTGGCCGATGCGGTGGGCCTACGAGGGCGTCGTCTTCGAGCCCAGCGGAGTCGACCACTCGTCCCCCGGCTCCTCCTTCCAGGTCGGCGGACAGATCGTCGGGATCTTCGGCGGGAAGCAGCCGATCGGACCGATGTACGCCTTCGTCGGGATCTCCGGGATGGCGAAGATGTCGTCGTCCAAGGGCGGGGTGCCCACGCCGGGCGACGCACTGAAGATCATGGAGCCGCAGCTCCTGCGCTGGCTCTACGCCCGCCGCAGGCCCAACCAGTCCTTCAAGATCGCCTTCGACCAGGAGATCCAGCGGCTCTACGACGAGTGGGACAAGCTGGACACCAAGGTCGCCGACGGCTCCGCGCTGCCGGGCGATGTCGCCGCGCACTCCCGCGCGGTGGGCACCGCCGGCGGGCCGCTCCCGACGACGCCCCGGCCCCTGCCGTACCGGACCCTCGCCTCCGTCGCCGACATCACCGCCGGACACGCGGACCAGGCGCTGCGCATCCTCAGCGACCTGGACCCCGACAACCCGCTCTCGTCGCTGGACGAGGCCCGGCCCCGCTACGACAGGGCCGAAGCCTGGATCAACACCCAGGTGCCCGCCGACCAGCGGACCATCGTGCGCAGCGAGCCCGACGCCGAACTGCTGAAGTCCCTCGACGAGGCATCCCAGCAGTCGCTCCGGCTGCTCCTCGACGGACTGGCCTCGCACTGGTCGCTCGACGGGCTGACCCACCTCGTGTACGGCGTGCCCAAGGTGCAGGCCGGATTCTCCGCGGACGCCACGCCCAAGGAACTGCCGGCCGAGATCAAGACCGCTCAGCGGACGTTCTTCGCCCTGCTCTACCAGCTGCTGGTCTCCCGGGACACCGGGCCCCGGCTGCCCACGCTGCTGCTCGCCGTGGGCCAGGAGCGGGTCCGGGCACTGCTCGGGGAGTAGGCAGTACGGAAAGGGGGCCCTTCGGTGAGAAGGGCCCCCTTTCGCGTGTCTCAGGCGATGTGGTCTTCCTGGAGCTCCGCGGTGTGACGGTTCGTGAAGCGGTTGACCATGCGCTCGGCCTCCCGCTGGGGGAGCACGACGCCGTACGTCGCCTCCACGTCACCCCGGAGCTGGCCGGGAGAGGGATAGCTGCCGTCTATCGACTTCTTGAAGACCTGGTAGAAGTCCTCCTCCGTCGGCTCCGGAGTGCCACCGCCCTCACCCAGCTCCCGGGTACGGCCGTTGCTCACCGGGATGGGAAAGCTGCCCGTCTCCTCCATCGAGGGCTCCCTGGGGGGCTCCTCGTACTGGATCTGCTGCAGCTCGTACTGCTCGGCCTCCATCTGCTCCTCGTACCACCGCTCGTACTGCTCGGCGGGGTCGTAGTTCGGGTTGTAGCCGCCGTGGTACTCGATCTGCTGCGGGGCCTCGAACCAGGGGCTCAGGTCGGGCTCCGGTTCCTGCTGGGCCTGCGGCTGCTGCGAGGTGCCGTTCAGCTCACGGCGCTGCTCACCGGCCGCCGCCGCCCGCTGCGGATCGGGAGCCGCACCGGCGTCACGAGCGCCCGCCACCACGTCGACCGCGGGAGCCGGCGGAAGCAGGACCGGCTCGATTCCCGCCGCCGCCAGTCCCGCCGGAGCCGTCTCCGCCAGCGGAACCCCGTACCTGGCCAGCCGGAGCGGCATCAGCGACTCCACCGGAGCCTTGCGACGCCAGGCCCGGCCGAAGCGGGAGTGCAGACGGGCCTGGTAGACAAGACGGTCCTGCTCGAGCCTGATGACCTGCTCGTAGGAGCGCAGCTCCCACAGCTTCATCCGGCGCCACAGCAGGAACGTGGGGATGGGGGACAGCAGCCAGCGGGTGAGGCGGACCCCCTCCATGTGCTTGTCCGCCGTGATGTCGGCGATCCGGCCGATCGCGTGCCGGGCCGCCTCCACCGACACCACGAACAGGATCGGGATCACCGCGTGCATGCCCACACCCAGCGGATCCGGCCAGGCGGCCGCACCGTTGAAGGCGATCGTGGCGGCCGTCAGCAGCCACGCCGTCTGGCGCAGCAACGGGAACGGGATACGGATCCACGTCAGGAGCAGGTCCAGCGCCAACAGGACACAGATGCCCGCGTCGATACCGATCGGGAAGACGTAACTGAAGTTCCCGAAGCCCTTTTGGATGGCGAGTTCACGAACGGCCGCGTACGACCCCGCGAAGCCGATGCCGGCGATGATCACGGCGCCGAACACGACCACGCCTATGAGAATGCGATGCATTCGAGTCAGCTGCATGGGCGCGGACACCCGTACTCCCCTCCCTGTACCTGTTGTTGCGCGCAACAGAGTGGCACATATGTGCTGCGCACGGATGGCCGGTACGTGCCGTCAGTACTTCTTCAGCCCGACTTCGCTGCCGACTTGGACGGAGATGCCGACTTCGAGGCGGACCCGGACGCGGACTTCGAGGGCGCCGCGGACGGGGACGCCGACTTCGACGGGGCCTTCGAACCCGACGCGGACCCGGACGGGGCCGGGCTCGCCGCACCCTCGCCGTTCGCCGCCGCCACCGCGGTCACCGTCTCCTTGGCGGCCCGCTCCGCGAGCTTCGCGAGGCTGTCCGCGCTCGGCGCCTTGTCACCGGCCAGACCCGCGCCGTTGTAGTCGACGGTCACCACGACGTTCTCCACGCGCGTGACCACCGTCTGCTGCTTGAAGGCGCCTTCCTTCTTCTTCAGGTCGTAACGCACCAGCGTCGCCGCGTCACCCGTCCCCGACACCGGCTGCGACTTGGCGTTCTTCGCACCGGCCACCGACTGGGCGTCCTGAATCTGCTGCTCGTAGTACTTCTGCGCCTGCGCCTCACCCGTACCGCGCGAGGTGTCCGACTCGAAACGCAGCAGGGACACATTCAGCCAGCGGAACTGAGAGCCCTTCACCCCGTTGTTGTCGAGGCTGCTCCACGAGCAACTGCCGCGCGTACCCGCCTCAGAGGTGCCCTTCTTGCCGGCCTTCGGCGCCTCGGGCACCAGCGACTTCAAGGTCTTCGCGGACAGCACCCCGCACGACTCGGGAAGCGACTTGTACGCCGCCGCCTGCACCGTGGGCGCCGCGCTCGCGGAGGCCGACACCGTCGCACCGGCGTCCGCGGCCTTGTCGCCACCGCTGCCGGAGCCGGAGTCGCCGGAGTCGGAGGAGCAGCCGGCGGCGATCAGCATCACCGGGACTGCGGCCGCGCAGACAAGGACGCGGTGAAGACGCTTCGCTCGCTGAACACCCTGGTCACGCTCTGCTCGTCGCTGCATGGTTCCTTCACTCATGACGCTTGTGGTTCCTGCCGTCGGATCGGGTCCGAGGGGCCACGGTACGCGGTGAGCATGCTGTGCGGTCCAGCTTCGAATGCCTCGTGCGCACGGGTGAGGGGCGTGTGAAGAGCACTCAGCCCGACAGCGACCCGGCCAGCTGAGAGGCCAGTTTCCGGGCGTTGTCCTGCATTTCCTTGCTGTCCGGGGTCACGCCGATCGTCGTCGGCTGCTCCTCGTACTCGATGGTCACGATCACGTTGGACGTGCGGAACGCCACAGTCACCTTGCGCTGCTGAGCCGTCGAACCCGAGTTGCTCAACACGTCGTCCAGGAACGCCTCGTCGCCCAGATCGTCCAGCACACGGGGCTGGAGATCCGACGGCGTGGTGGACGCCGAACCGCTCGGACTCGCGGAACCACTCGCAGTGGCCGTGGGAGACGCCGTGGGACTGGCGCTGCCGCTCTCCTCCACGTCGGACACGGCACTCGACGTCGCCGCCACCGGCAGATCGGCCTTCTCCTCGGCCTGCGCGAACAGCTGCTGCGCCTGGCTGTCGTCGCTGACCGCGTTGTCGTACGACACCACCCGCTCGAAGTCGACCGACAGGTACTCGGTGGCGTCCGTGGCCTCCACCTTCCAACGGCAGCCGACCTTGCGGTCGGTGTCGTAGGTGAGCGTGGCCTCGCCCTCGTACGCCTTGGCCCGCTGGTCCTCGTCGGCGATCTGCTGGATGCCGGGCAGCAGCACGTCCAGACTGCTCTGGCCGACCACGCCACAGGCCTCGGGCAGCGTGCGGTACTTGCCGGGCTGCGCCACGGCGGACGCGGTGCCGGCGTCACCGGGATTGGCGTTGTCCGTCGGGGTGTCGCCGCCGGAGCTGCCGGTGCAGCCGGCCAGCACCGCCGCGAGGAGGGCGGCGACACCGGGTACGTAGGCCTTCCGCTGCACGGTGGGGCTCCTCTCGGAATGTCTCCGACTCGTGGGGATCTCAGTGTCCCCGCAGGTTATTCGCTTGCCGCACGGGGGCGTCCCCAGCAGACAATGTGTATCGCACGCACTGCCGTGAACGCCGGTCCGTCATCCCATTCGTCGACCTTGGCGCCGGTTTTGCGATTCAGGACTTCTGTTTGCTTTCCGGGGGAATGAGGACGATATGTCGTACGTGGAGATGCCGGGCGCCAAGGTCCCGATCCGCATGTGGACCGACCCGGCGACCGTCGAGGACGTGGCCCTGCAGCAGCTGCGCAACGTCGCGACCCTGCCCTGGATCAAGGGCCTCGCGGTGATGCCGGACGTGCACTACGGCAAGGGCGCGACGGTCGGGTCCGTGATCGCGATGCAGGGCGCGGTGTGCCCGGCGGCGGTGGGGGTGGACATCGGCTGCGGCATGTCGGCGGTGAAGACGTCCCTGACGGCGAACGACTTGCCGGGGGACCTGTCCCGGCTGCGCTCGAAGATCGAGCAGGCGATTCCGGTGGGGCGGGGGATGCATGACAGTCCTGTGGAGCCGGGGCGGTTCCATGGGCTGGCTACTGGGGGGTGGGACGACTTCTGGGGGCGGTTCGAGGGGGTGGCGGATGCGGTCAAATTCCGTCACGAACGTGCCGGAAAGCAGATGGGAACGCTCGGAAGCGGGAACCACTTTGTTGAAGTGTGCACGGATACGACCGGTTCTGTTTGGTTGATGCTGCACTCCGGTTCCCGGAACATCGGCAAGGAACTCGCCGAGCACCACATCGGCGTGGCCCAGAAGCTTCCGCACAACCAGGGGCTGGTCGACCGGGACCTCGCCGTCTTCATCGCGCAGACTCCGCAGATGGCGGCGTACCGCAACGACCTGTTCTGGGCGCAGGAGTACGCCAAGTACAACCGCACGATCATGATGGCGCTCCTCAAGGACGTCGTCCGCAAGGAGTTCAAGAAGGCGAAGCCGGTCTTCGAGGCGGAGATCAGTGCGCACCACAACTACGTGGCCGAGGAGCGCTACGACGGCATGGACCTGCTCGTGACCCGCAAGGGCGCGATCCGGGCCGGTGCCGGTGAGTTCGGCATCATCCCGGGCTCCATGGGGACTGGGTCGTACATCGTGAAGGGCCTCGGCAACGAGAAGGCCTTCAACTCGGCCTCGCACGGCGCTGGTCGGCGCATGAGCCGCAACGCCGCCAAGCGGCGGTTCTCGACGCGGGACCTGGAGGAGCAGACGCGGGGCGTGGAATGCCGTAAGGACTCCGGTGTCGTGGACGAGATCCCGGGCGCCTACAAGTCGATCGACCAGGTCATCGATCAGCAGCGGGACCTGGTGGAGGTCGTGGCGAAGCTGAAGCAGGTTGTCTGTGTGAAGGGCTGAGCCGCGCTCACTTCGGGGCGTGCGTCACCGCGTAGATCATGACGAACGCCACGATGTGGATGCCGAAGAGGAAGTAGGCGAGCCACCACCACATGTGGCGTTCGTCGTGGGGGTCCTTCCGGTCCGGGGTCACAGGTCCCTGTGGACCTTTGTGTTGGAGGCCTGGGCGCGGGGGCGCAGGACCAGGAGGTCTACGTTGACGTGGCTGGGGCGGGTGACCGCCCAGGTGATGGTGTCGGCCACGTCGTCGGCGGTGAGGGGTTCGGCGACGCCCTGGTAGACCTTCTCCGCCTTCTCCTGGTCGCCGCCGAAGCGGGTCAGGGCGAACTCGTCGGTCTTGACCATGCCGGGGGCGATCTCGATGACGCGGATCGGCCTTCCCACGATCTCCAGGCGGAGGGTCTCCGCGAGGACGTGGGCGCCGTGCTTGGCGGCGACATAGCCCGCGCCGCCCTCGTAGGTGCCGTGGCCCGCCGTGGAGGAGACCACCACGACCGTGCCGTCGCCGCTCGCGTCGAGCTTGGGGAGCAGGGCCTGGGTGAGGTTCAGCGTGCCGATGACGTTCGTCTCGTACATCGAGCGCCAGTCCGCGGGATCGCCGGTGGCGACCGGGTCGGCGCCGAGGGCTCCGCCGGCGTTGTTCACGAGGACCCCGACCGTCTTGAAGGCGGAGGCGAACTCGTCGACCGCCTCGCGGTCCGTCACGTCAAGCTGGTAGGCCGTCGCCTGGTGGCCCGCCGCGTTGATCTCCTCCGCGAGCGCCTCGATACGGTCCTTGCGGCGGGCGGTCAGGACGACGCGGTAGCCGGCCGCGGCGAGTTGCCGTGCGGTGGCCGCACCGATTCCGCTGCTAGCCCCGGTGACGATCGCGATCCGGGACGCGGGGGACGGGGCGGCGGATGCCATGGCTGCTCCTCGGGCGGGCGTGGGTACGGGCTTCCGCCAGGATAGGTCGGCCCTGGTCCGAGGCTCCGGGCGGTCCGTATCGCGGGCCGGTCGGCGAGATGTCCTGAGTGCGGCCGCTCACTCGCCCCGCGGGGCGTACATGATCACCGCCATGCCCGCGAGGCAGATCAGCGCGCCCGCGATGTCCCAGCGGTCCGGGCGGTAGCCGTCGGCCGCCATGCCCCACAGGATCGAGCCGGCCACGAAGATGCCGCCGTACGCGGCGAGGATGCGGCCGAAGTGGGCGTCGGGCTGGAAGGTGGCGACGAAGCCGTAGGCGCCGAGGGCGAGGATGCCTCCCGTGGTCCACATCCAGCCGCGGTGCTCCCGTACGCCCTGCCAGACCAGCCAGGCGCCGCCGATCTCGAAGAGGGCGGCGACGACGAAGAGGGCGGCGGAGCGGGCTACGAGCATGGAGATCAGCCTCGCATGCCCGTCCGCAGGCGTCCCGGTGTCACCTGATGGAGGGCGCCTGTCGGCCGGCGTACGTGGGATACATCCCTGCGACCGCGGCGGTTCGGGCGGCTGGAGCGAGGAGTGGGTGGCATGCGGGTGCTTGCGGTGTGGGGTGCGGTGGTGGTGGCGCTGGCGGCGGGTGGGGGTACGGCGGTCGCGGTCGGCGGGCCCGAGGCGGATCTGGCGTATCACGGGGCCGCGTCCCTGTCCGGCGGGCTGGTGGACGTGCGGTTCACGCCGCGCAATCACGGGCCCGCCGCCGTGCCGGACGCGACCGTACGGCTGCGGTGGTCGGAGCCGCTCGTGGAGGCGCAGACGCTGCCGAAGGGGTGTGCGCGGTCCGAGGAACGGGTGGTGTTGTGCGCGGTGGGGGCGCCGGCGGCGGACGGGGTGGGGGAGCGGGTCGATATGCGGGTGCGGCTGCGGGGGGTGCCGTCGGAGGTGCTGCTGGAGATCGACACGGTGGGGAACGGCGGGACGGTGGACGGGAACCGGGAGAACGACCGGCAGCGGGTGCTGGTGCTGGACAGTGGGGACGAGTACTACTTCTGACGGGCCGCCGGTCGCGTCCCCGGTTGGTCCGGCGTCAGTCGGCCGCGGCGTCGTAGCGCTCTCTCGCCTCGTGGACTTCCTCGATGTGTGTCTCCGCCCAGCGCTTCACCGCGGTCAGCAGGCCGGCCAGGCTGTGGCCGAGGGCGCTGAGTTCGTAGTCCACGCGGACGGGGACGGACGGGGTGACCGTGCGGGTGAGGATGCCGTCGCGTTCCAGGGAGCGCAGGGTCTGGGTGAGCATCTTGGGGCTGACGCCGGCGATCCTGCGGCTGAGGTCGCTGTAGCGCATGGGGCCGGTGGACAGGGCCGAGACGACGAGGCTGACCCACTTGTCGCTGAGGCGGTCCAGGAGCTGGTTGGTGGGGCAGTCCTTGATGAACGCGTCGTACTCCTCGCGGGCCTGTTCGCGCCGCTGGGCCGCCGTCATGGTCGGCATGGCTCACCTCCGGGGTATGTAGGCACCTTCAGGTAACTACTTACCGATGGATAGTAACTCTTCCTAGGGTTGTTGACAGCGACGGAGATACCGGAGCGAACAGCGACCAATGGGGAGTTTCCAGTCATGCGTGCTGCTGTGGTGAGGACCTTCGGCGGGCCCGAGGCCGTCGAGGTGGTGGAGAGCGAACTGCCCGAGCCGGGGGCCCGGCAGGTGCGGATCAAGGTCGCCGGTGCCGCGCTGAACCCGGTGGATCTGGGCGTGCGGGCCGGCGTCTTCGGTGGGGCGGGCAAGCAGATCGGTCTCGGCTGGGATGTCGCGGGGACCGTGGACGCGGTGGGCGTCGCGACGGTGTGGAGCGTCGGGGACGAGGTGGTGGCACTCCAGGGGGGTGTGGCGAAGGCGCTGGGCACGCACGCCGAGTACGTCGTCGTGGACACGGACGCGGTGGCCAAGGCGCCGGTCACGGTCGACGCGGTGCACGCGGCGACGCTGCCGCTGAATGCCCTGACCGCCGTACAGGCCCTGGATCTGCTGGAGTTGACCGAGGGGCAGTCGCTGCTGGTCACCGGGGCGGCCGGTGCGGTCGGCGGGTTCGCGGTCCAACTCGCCGTGCACCGGGGGGTGTCGGTGACCGGGCTGGCTCGGGAGGGGGACGAGGAGTTCGTACGGTCGCTGGGGGCCGCGGAGTTCACGACCGCCGTCGCCGCTGCCGGGACCGTGGATGCCGTACTGGACGCGGCGGTGCTCGGTGAGGCGGTGCTGGAGCGGGTGCGGGACGGGGGTGCCTACGTCGGTGTACTGCCGGGGGCGCATCCCGGGTCGGTGCGCGGGGTGCGGACGGCGTCCGTCGCGGTGGAGGCGGACGGGGCGCGCCTGGCCGAGCTGGCGGGGCTGGTGGACAAGGGGGTGCTGACGCTGCGGGTGGCCGGGACGTACGCCTTGGACGAGGTGGTCAAGGCGCATGCCCGGCTGGCGGAGGGGGGTGTGCGGGGACGGCTCGTGCTGGTGCCGTAGGGGTGGGCCGGGTGGGTTCGCCCTCGCGGCGGAGGTGGTGGGGGTGAGTGAGGTCGATTGTCGGCTGCGGGTTGTGGGGCTGGTCGCGCAGTTCCCCGCGCCCCTAGGTGGGTGCGGTGGACGGAAGTCGTCGGGGATGCCGTGGGAATAGGTGTGGGGGCGGTGTCGTTCTCCGGGCACGCGGTTATAGTTGAACCGTAAACAACCTGGAGGGTGAGCGACCATGCAGTTCGGGATCTTCAGCGTCGGCGATGTCACGCCGGACCCGACGACCGGGCGTACGCCGACCGAGCGCGAGCGGATCAAGGCCATGGTCGCGATCGCGTTGAAGGCCGAGGAGGTCGGGCTCGACGTCTTCGCGACCGGTGAGCACCACAACCCGCCGTTCGTGCCGTCGTCGCCGACCACCATGCTCGGGTACATCGCGGCGCAGACCGAGAGGCTGATCCTCTCCACCTCCACGACGCTGATCACCACCAACGACCCGGTGAAGATCGCCGAGGACTTCGCGATGCTCCAGCACCTGGCCGACGGGCGGGTGGACCTCATGATGGGCCGCGGGAACACCGGGCCGGTCTACCCCTGGTTCGGCAAGGACATCCGGGAGGGCATCAACCTCGCCATCGAGAACTACGCCCTGCTGCGCCGGCTGTGGCGCGAGGACGTCGTGAACTGGGAGGGGAAGTTCCGGACGCCGCTCCAGGGGTTCACCTCCACGCCGCGCCCGCTCGACGGCGTCGCGCCGTTCGTCTGGCACGGGTCCATCCGGTCTCCCGAGATCGCCGAGCAGGCCGCCTACTACGGCGACGGGTTCTTCCACAACAACATCTTCTGGCCCGCCGACCACACGAAGCGGATGGTCGAGCTGTACCGGGCCCGGTACGCCCACTACGGGCACGGCACCGCCGAGCAGGCGATCGTCGGGCTCGGCGGCCAGGTGTTCATGCGGCGCAACTCCCAGGACGCCGTGAAGGAGTTCCGGCCGTACTTCGACGTCGCGCCGGTCTACGGGCACGGGCCGTCCCTCGAGGACTTCACCGACCAGACCCCGCTGACCGTCGGCTCCCCGGAGCAGGTCATCGAGAAGACGCTGAAGTTCCGCGAGTACGCCGGGGACTACCAGCGCCAGCTGTTCCTCCTCGACCACGCCGGACTGCCCCTGAAGACCGTCCTGGAGCAGCTCGACCTGCTCGGCGAGGAGGTCGTACCGGTGCTGCGCAAGGAGTTCGCGGCCGGGCGCCCGGCCGGCGTCCCGGAGGCTCCCACCCACGCGTCCCTGCTGGCCGCCGAGCAGAACAAGGAGGTCGCCGCATGAAGCTCGTCGTCGTGTCCGCGGGGCTGAGCGTCCCGTCGTCCACCCGGCTGCTGGGGGACCGGCTGGCCGCGGCGGTGGGACGGGCGACCGAGGTGGACGTCCAGGTCGTGGAGCTGCGGGAACTCGCCGTGGAGATCGCGCAGAACTTCACCAACGGTTTTCCGGGGCGCGCCTTGGCCTCTGCGCAGGACGCGGTGGCCGGGGCCGACGGACTGATCGTCGTGACCCCGGTGTTCTCGGCGTCGTACAGCGGACTGTTCAAGTCGTTCTTCGACGTGCTCGAGCCGGAGGCGCTGGAGGGCAAGCCGGTGCTGATCGCGGCGACCGGTGGCTCGGCCCGGCATTCGCTGGTGCTGGAGCACGCGCTGCGTCCGCTCTTCGCCTACCTGAAGGCCGTCGTCGTGCCGACCGGGGTGTACGCCGCCTCGGAGGACTGGGGCGCCGAGGGGTTGGACGGGCGCGTCGAGCGGGCGGCGGGGGAGCTGGCCGCGCTGATGGCGGGACTGTCGGTCGGGCGCGCGCCGCGTGCCGCCCGGGACGACGCGTTCTCGACCGTGGTGCCCTTCGAGGAGCAGCTCGCCGCGTTGCGTCCGACGGGGTGAGAGGCCAGTAAGAAGGGTCCCCGGTGAGCTGCTCATCACGTCGTACGACTCGGCGGGCACGGCACACTGAGGACGTGTCCCACAATGTGCTGCTCGCCGAAGACGACCGCGCCATCCGTCACGCCCTGGAGCGCGCCCTGACCCTGGAGGGCTACCGGGTCACCGCGGTCGCCGACGGCGTCGAGGCGCTGGCGCAGGCCCATCGGACGCCGCCGGACGTGCTCGTCCTCGACGTGATGATGCCCGGGATCGACGGCCTCCAGGTCTGCCGGGTGCTGCGCGCCGAGGGCGACCGTACGCCGATCCTCATGCTGACGGCGCTCGTGGAGACCCAGGACCGGATCGCCGGCCTGGACGCGGGCGCCGACGACTATGTGGTCAAGCCCTTCGACGTCGAGGAGGTCTTCGCCCGGCTGCGGGCCCTGCTGCGGCGGACCAGCCCCGACGGGATGGCTCCCGCGGCGGGCGCGGTGGTGAGGGCCCCGGCGCCGGAACTGCCCGAGGGGCGGATCGAGGCGGCCGGGCTGCGCATGGACATCCAGGCGCGGCGGGCCTGGCGGGGGACGCGCGAGCTGGAGCTGACCCGTACCGAGTTCGAGCTGCTGGAACTGCTCGTGCGGAACGCCGGCATCGTGCTCGACCACTCGACGATCTACGACCGCATCTGGGGCTACGACTTCGGGCCCGGCTCCAAGAACCTCGCCGTCTACGTCGGCTATCTGCGCCGCAAGCTCGACGAGCCCGGCGCCCCGCAGCTGATCCACACGGTGCGTGGCGTGGGTTACGTGCTCCGGGAGGACTGAGTGGGGCGGCTGGCTCGGCTGTGGGCCCGGCCGCGGCCCCGGCTGCTGTCCCTGCGGACCACGTTCGCGGTGTCCTTCGCCGCGGTGACGGCCGCGGTGACCGTGCTCGTCGGGGTGCTGTCCTACAGCGCCGCCGCGCGGCTGGTGCGGGTGGACCAGGAGTCGGTGTTCGACCAGGTCGTGCAGGATCTGCGGGACGAGGTGAGCCAGCACCGGATGACGCCGGAGGACTTCTCGTCCTCGGCACCGGGGCATGACCTGGTACGGCCCGCCCGTACGGATGTGCAGGTGCTGGGGCCCACCGGGGCCGTCGCCGATCCCGGGCGTCCCGGGCTGCCCGTGATCTCCGGGGACCGGCGGGTCGCGGCAGCCGGTGCGGCCGGGCGGATGGTCCTGCACAAGGAGGTCTCGGTCGGCAGCGACGTGTACCGGATCGCCACCGTCTCGCTGGGCCGCGGGCGGGGCGCCGTGCAGGTCGCGCAGGAGTTCAGCGACACCGAGGATCTGCTGCGGGCGCTTCAGCAGCGGACGTTTCTGCTCATGGCGGCGGTCGTGGTGGGCGCCGGGCTGTTCGGATGGTGGCTGGCCCGGCGGATCACCCGGCGGCTGGTGATCCTCACGTCCGCCGCGGAGGACGTGGCGCGGACCCGGCGGCTGGGCATCGAGGTGCCGGTCACCGGGTACGACGAGGTGGGGCGGCTGGGGCGGGCCTTCGACCGGATGCTGGGGCGGCTCGCGCAGTCCGAGGAGGACCAGCGGCGGCTGGTGCAGGACGCGGGGCACGAGCTGCGGACGCCGCTCACGTCGTTGCGTACGAACATCTCGCTGCTGCGGCGGATCGACGAGCTGCCGCCCGCCACCCGCGACGACCTGGTCGCCGATCTCACGCAGGAGGCACGGGAGTTGACCGATCTGGTCAACGAGCTGGTCGACCTCGCGGCGGGACAGGCGGACAGCGAGCCGCCGCAGCGGGTGGATCTCGCCGATGTCGCGGAGGAGGTGGCGGGGCTGGCCCGGCGGCGGAACGGGCGGGAGGTCCTGGTGCACGCGAGTGGGTCGACGGTGACGGACGGGCGGCCGGGGATGCTGCAGCGGGCGGTGTCCAACCTCGTCGAGAACGCGGCGAAGTTCGACCGGGACGGTACCGCTGCGATCGAGATCTCGGTGTCGGGGTTCACGGCGGCCGGGCCGGTGCGGGTGGAGGTGCTGGACCGGGGGCCGGGGATCGCCGAGGCCGATCTTGTGCGGGTGTTCGACCGGTTCTACCGGGCGGCGGACGCGCGGTCGTTGCCGGGGTCGGGGCTGGGGTTGTCGATCGTGCGGGAGGTTGCGCTGTCGCACGGAGGGGCGCCGTTCGCGTTTCCCCGGGAGGGGGGCGGGACGGTGATCGGGTTCACGGTGGGTGGGGACGCGTCCGGCGGTTGAGCGGTCTTCGTCTGCGGGTTCGGTGGGGGCGGGCGTTGTGCGCAGTTCCCCGCGCCCCTGAATGCCTGCGGCGGCCCGTTGCGGTCCGGCGGGGGCTTGTGCAGCGCGTGGTCCGTCCTGACGCAGGTGACCGCAACCCCCTGGGGGCGCGGGGAACTGCGCGACCAGCCACAACGTACCCGCACGACAACCCGACCCGGTACCCCCTTAGGCGTCCTGCCCAAGCCCGGCGCCGCGCAGTGGGGTCGTTTCCAAAGTTGCTCGGGCTGCCTTCAGAGCCGGATGGGTCTGCTGGGCGACCCGGTGGAAGGTTTCCTGGGCCGGGCGGGCCGGCCAGGCCGGGGGGAGGTGGCGGGCCGGGAGTCTCGGGTCCGTGCGGATGGTGCGGAGCCAGTCGCTGACCAGGCGCAGGCGGGTGCCGATCGGGTCGTCGTCGGTGCCGCTGACCAGGTGGGCGCTCCAGCGCTTGTCGAAGGCGACATAGCGGGCGGCGATGGACTCCAGGTCCCAGGTGTCGCGGATCATCTGCTCGATGTCGGTGACCTCGGCGGCCCGGGCGTGGAAGATCTTGACGTGGGCCGTGAGACCGAGGGCGGTGACCACCGCGGAGACGTCGACGTGGCCGGGGGCGATCCACAGGCCGCTGTAGAGGGCGCCGAAGCCGGACCAGGTGAGGCGTGAGCGCAGGTCGTGGCGCTGGCGTTTCCAGGAGTCGGGCAGGGAGAAGGCGAGCAGGGTCCAGGAGCCGTCCCAGTCGTCGTTGACGGCGCCCTGCTTCCAGATGCGGGTGCGGCCGTCGATCAGGACGCGGGTGGCCTGCGGGGTCAGGCCGAAGAACATCTTGCGGCCCTCGCGCTGCCGCTGGAGCAGGCCCCGGTTGACCATGCGGGTGAGGGTGGAGCGTACGGCCTGTTCGCCCACGCCCACCCGGCCCAGGACGTCGATGATGCTGCCCGAGTAGACGCCCAGGTTCCCCTCCTCCAGGACGTGGTTGCCGAAGAAGGTGAGCATGAGGGACTGCGGGCGCTGCTGCGGCCCCTCCGCGGTGTCCAGGATGTCGTCGTCCTCCACGGGGGCAAGGGTACGGCCGCCCGCCGACCGTTCGGCAGGCGGTCGTACGAGGTCACCGGCGGTCGGTGGGGTGGGCAAGGTCGTAGGGGCGCAGGTAGGGGGTGGGGCGGTACTGGACGTAGCGGGCGGGGGTGGTGGGGTCGGCCGCGGTGGCGCGGGCGTTGAGGGACGCCGGGTCGGTGCCCCGCCAGTGGCCGGTGGTCAGGCGGTCCTCCAGGGTGTGGAGGGCGGCCAGTTGTTCGGCGGGGCTGAAGGTGCAGTGGCCGGCGTTGTCGACGTAGGCCTGGCGCAGGAGGGGGGCGGAGCCGGCGGCCGTCACCGCGCGGCGCAGGGCGCTCTCCGTCTGGACGGGGACCAGGGGGTCGCCGATGGTGTGGATGGAGAGCTGGGGCTTGGCCAGTTTGCCGGTGAAGCTGCTGGTGCTGCTCATCCACGACACGGCGTTCTGATCCGCCTTGATGCGTGGGGCCCGGTTGAGGGCGGCGAGGTCCTTGGTCAGGGAGAGGCCCGCCTTCTTGTACAGCTCGGTGACCTCCTTGCGGACGGAGGACTTCCCGAGCAGACGGGCGTAGTCGACGCCGGTGTTCCAGGACATGTTGCCGCCTGCCCGGGCCTCGGCCTCCTGGCGCCGGTTGAAGGCGGCGATCTTGATCAGGCCCTTGACGGCGTCGTACTGGTTGGCCTGCTGGGCGTCCCAGTCGCTCGCGGCGGGGCGGGTCTGGGTGGGCGCGTTCCAGACCGGGATGTTGTGGAGGGCCGCGGCGAGGGCGATACGGGCCCGGCCCTCGGTCGTGGACTGGGCGGAGTCGACCTTGGCGGTGAGGGTGTTGGCCGCGTCGGTGGCCGCCTGCTGGGTGGGGAGGTTCACCAGGGGGACGTCGGAGCCCAGGAGTGTCTTGAGGGCGAACACCGGGTCGAGGGTGTTGTTCCAGTTGGCGACTCCGCCGTGGACCAGGCCGCACATGGAGAGCGAGCCGTCGATCGCGTCCGGGTGGCGCTCGGCTATCGCCGTGGTGACCAGGCCGCCGTACGACCGTCCCCAGGCGAGGGTGCGGGAGGCCTGCCCGAAGCGGGTGGTGAAGGCCTTCAGGGTGGCCAGTTGGTCGGGGACCGCGTCGGTGACCGCCCAGCCGGTGGACGCGTAGGAGGAGCCGATGAGGGCGTAACCCTGCTGGAGGAGAAGGGGCTTGGTGGCGGCGTCCGGAGCGTCCTGGGCGGGGTTGGCGGGGCCCGCGTTGTAGCCGTGGCTGAACAGGAGGACGGTGCCGTTCCAGTTGGTGGGGACGTCCATCATGTACGTGGCGCCGGAGGGGAGTCGGCCGTCCACGTGGGTGGGGTCCGCGTCGGCCGCCGTGGCCGCGGGTGCGGTGGTGAGGGTGAGCAGGAGGGCTGCCGTGCAGGCGATGCGGGTGCCGTGCTTCATGCGGTGATCTCCTCCGTGCTGGCGGGGGTGGGGAGCCGGCCGTTCACGTGGGTGGTGCCCGTGGCCGACGCCGTCGCGGCGGGTGCGGTGGTGAGGGTGAGCAGGAGGGCTGCCGTGCAGGCGATGCGGGTGCCGTGCTTCATGCGGTGATCTCCTCCGTGCTGGCGGGGGTGGGGAGCCGGCCGTTCACGTGGGTGGTGCCCGTGGCCGACGCCGTCGCGGCGGGTGCGGTGGTGAGGGTGAGCAGGAGGGCTGCCGTGCAGGCGATGCGGGTGCCGTGCTTCATGCGGTGATCTCCTCCGTGCTGGCGGGGGTGGGGAGCCGGCCGTTCACGTGGGTGGTGCCCGCGGTGGCCGACGCCGTCGCGGCGGGTGCGGTGGTGAGGGTGAGCAGGAGGGCTGCCGTGCAGGCGATGCGGGTGCCGTGCTTCATGCGGTGATCTCCTCCGTGCTGGCGGGGGTGGGGAGCCGGCCGTTCACGTGGGTGGTGCCCGCG